>NZ_BOMB01000011.1 GCF_016861975.1 Actinocatenispora rupis
CCGGCGCCGCCGCGCGGGCCCGGACGGGGTCGCGCGGCACCGGTCAGCGGGTCACTGCTTAGACGTCCTGACAGGGCGCCGACGGTCCTTACTGTTAGGACCTCTTGGGCCCGGTACCGGCGCGCAGCGGGGTGACGGTCACCTTGCCGTGCTGGCAGACCGGGCCGAACGACCAGGTCGCCACCTTGTACCGGGTCTCGTCGGGCGGCGTGACCTCCGTCGAGGCCGGCACCGGCTCGCAGTTGCCGCTCTGCGACTCGTCGCCGGCCGGGATGGCCGCCCAGCTGGCCGTCGCGTACACGCTCGCGCCGGCCGGTACGGACACCAGCGTCGGTTTCACGCTGCCGTCCCGTACGACGGTGGTCTTGATCTTGTCGCCGGAGCCGGTGAGCAACTGCATCCCCGGGTACCCGTACGCCCGGCAGGCGGTGCCGCCGGTGTTGGTGAGGACGACGGCGGCGTAGTGCGTGCCCGCGGCGGCGCCCATCGCCTTCGTGACGATCTTCAGCGCGGCGGTGTGGCAGCGGTCCGGGCCCGCCGCGGTCGGCGACGGCGACGCGGACGTCGGGTCGCCCTTCGACGGCGCCGTCGACGGCGTCCCGGATCCGCCCGACGCGGCGCCGGTGCCGCCCTGCCTGCCGCAACCGGCGGCCAGGCCGGTCAGGAGGACCACCCCGGCGGCGGCCAGACAGTACCGCCGGGCGAGAACGGAACGCTTCCGCATGGCGACCTCCCGCGGTCGGGTCCGGCCGCCCGGTGCGGAACACCGACGCATGTCCCGCGGACGGCCTCAGACCGGCGATCCTAGCGGGATTTGTCCGGCCTCGCCCCGCAATCAGCCCCGCCGACGCCCGCCCCGCGTGGTACGGCGCGACTTCACCGCCGCGGCCGTCGACTCCAGGTTCCGCCGGGTACGTCCCCGGTTGCGTGCGGCGACCCCGACGAACAGGCAGTCCACCACGGTCAGCTGCGCCAGCCGGCTCGCCGTCGCCCCCGACCGGTACGTGGTCTCGCGCGCGGCGGTGGTCAGCACCAGGTCGGCCACGTCGGCGATGGCCGAGCGCGGAAAGTTCGTCAGGCCGATCGTCGTCGCGCCCCGCTCGCGCGCCTCGGCCAGTACGTCGACACAGTCGGTGGTCGCGCCGGAGTGCGAGATCCCGAACGCCACGTCGCCCTTGCCGAGCAGCGCGGCACTCGTCAGCGCGGTGTGCGTGTCGGGCCAGTAGTACGCGGTGCGGCCGATGCGGTGCAGCTTCTGCTGGAAGTCGGCCGCGACGAAACCGCTCGCACCGACGCCGAACACGTCGATGCGGCCGGCCGAGGCGAGCGCCGCGACCGCCTCCTCGCACGCCCGTACGTCGAGCTGGTCGGCGGTCTCCTCGACGGCGCGGGCGTCGTTGAACGCGATCGTCGCGACGATCTGCGCCATGTCGGCACCCGGCGGGATGTCACCGCCGACGACCCGCGCGTCCGGCGGCTCGACCCGGCGGGCGGCCTCGGCGGCCAGCCGGATCCGGAGCTGCGGGTATCCGGCCATGCCGACGGACCGGCAGAACCGGATGACGGTGGCCTCGGACGTACCGGCCGCGGAGGCAAGCTCGGTGATGGTCTGCCGCGCCGCGGCGGCCGGATCGGCCGTGACCAGGCGGGCGACCCGCTGCTCCGCCGGCGACAGCGACGGCAGCAACCCGGTGACGTGGACGATCAGCCCGCCCTGCGCCCCGCCGCGCGCGTCCGACGCGTCGTCGGCGGAATCCTTCGCATTCTTCGACACTCGCGAACGTACTTTCACTCTCGGGTACAGGTCAAACTTCGGCCCGCCGGCGCGCCGACGCGACAACCGGACAGCGAGAGGTCGTGGGCATCAGGCCACCCCGATCCACCGTTCCCGGGTGTAGGGGACAAGTAAAGCTCACGCCCCACCGGTACGGCACAGCAGGTCACCGCGGTACCCGGGGCGCGGGTCCACGCACCCCGGGTACCGGCGGTCAGGGGCGGGCGTGCCAGGCGGCCAGCAGCGCCGACTCGTCCTCGGCCGTGATGCCGCCGTCGCGCTCGTGCGGGCGCCACGACTCGCGGGTCCAGGCCAGCGTGTCCCGCGCCGTCTCCGCCAGGTCCCGCGTACGCAGGCCGGCGGCCAGCGACCGCGTCACGTCCCGCCGCAGGAACCCGCCGTACTCCGGGAGCGGCAGCCACAGCGGCAGCGACCGCTTCCCCGCCCACGGGTTGACGCCCTGCTCCACCAGGAACTCCTGGTCCACCCAGGTCAGCTTCGGCTCGACGCCGACCCCGGCGGCGATCCGGGCCAGGAACTCGCGCATCGGCACCGGCGCGCCCGTCCCGTCGTACGCACCGGCGAGGCCGTCGACGCCCGCCCGGACGATCCAGTCGGACAGATCCCGTACGTCGATCACCTGGACCGGCCGGTCCGGGTCGCCGGGCGCCAGCACCTCGCCGCCACGGGCCAGCCGGTCCGGCCAGTACCCGAAGCGGACGACGGAGTCGCGCGGCCCGACGATCAGCCCCGCCCGGCACAGGAACGACCGGTCGGCGCCCATCGCGTCGACGACCGCCACCTCGCAGGCGCGCTTGCAGATCCCGTAGTTCTCCTGGTCCGACTCGTCGACGTCGGCGGGCGCCGGCGCCACCAGCGGCGCGGTGTCGGCGACCTGACCGGGCGTCGCGTCGTCCGAGTACACGTTGCAGGTCGACACGAACGTCCAGTGCCCGACCCGGCCGGCCAGCGCGGCCAGCGCCGACCGCACCTCGCTCGGCCGCCGCGCCACGTCCACCACCGCGTCGAACTCACCAGTCAGCCCGTCGTACCCGCCGGGTTCCGCGCGGTCCGCCCGGACGAACCGGACACCCTCCGGCGGCTCCCCGGACCGGCCGCGGGCCAGGCACGTCACGTCGTGCCCGGCGTCCCGGGCCGCCTCGGCCACCGTCCGCGACAGCATCGCGGTTCCTCCCAGTACCAGCGTTCGCATCGGGTCGCCCTCTCCTCGTCGTACGGTCACCCGATGCTCGCCGCCCGGACCCCGCCACGCCCGGTACGTTCGCCGGCAGCGGATACGCCGACAGCGGAATCCGCGGGACGCACCGGAAAAGCAGCCCGACCGTTCCGGCCGTTTCCGGTACATCGAGCCGTTCCGCGCGCCAGGATCGAAAGATGATCGTCCTCAAGCGCGTGTACGAGGAAGCGGCGAGCGCCGACGGCAAGCGGGTCCTGGTCGACCGGCTCTGGCCGCGCGGGCTCGCCTCGCAAGACGCCGACTTCGACTGGGAGAAAGCCGTCGCGCCGTCCGACGCGCTCCGCATGTGGTACGGCCACACCCCGGAGCGGTTCGCCGAATTCACCCGGCGGTACCGGGAGGAACTGACCTCGCCGGACCGCGCCGAGGCGGTCGAACGGCTCGCCCGGCTCGCCGAGTCCGGCACGCTGACCCTGCTCACCGCCACCAAGGACCCCGAGCACAGCCAGGCCGAAGTACTCAAGGAGGTCCTGCAGGAACGGGCCAGCCAGTCACCCGCCACTTAGGCATAGGCTTACCGCCGTGACAGGACACCTCGTCTGGATCGACTGTGAAATGACCGGCCTGGACCTGCGCCGCGACGCTCTCATCGAGGTCGCGGCGCTGGTCACGGACGCCGAGCTGACCGTGCTCGGCGAGGGCGTGGACATCGTGATCAAGGCGGACGACGCGCTGCTCGACGGAATGACCGAGGTCGTCCGGGACATGCACGCCAAGTCCGGCCTCACCGAGGAGGTCCGCGCCTCCAGCATCTCGATGGCCGAAGCCGAGGACACCATCCTCGACTACATCACCACACACGTCCCCGACCGGCGGACCGCGCCGCTCTGCGGCAACTCCATCGCCACCGACCGCGGCTTCCTCGCCCGCGACATGCCCCGCCTCGACGACCACCTGCACTACCGCATGATCGACGTCTCGTCGGTCAAGGAACTGTGCCGCCGGTGGTACCCCCGGGCGTACTTCGGGCAGCCGCAGAAGGGCCTCGCCCACCGCGCCCTCGCCGACATCAAGGAAAGCATCCGCGAGCTCGCGTACTACCGGCAGGCCATCTTCGTACCCCCGCCCGGCCCCGACGTCGAGACCGCCAAGGCCCTCGCCGCCGCCCTCCCCGACCCCACCGAAACCCCGTAGCCGACCCCATCCGAACACCCGCTATCATGAACCGGCGCACCTGAGCCAGGCGCGCGATGGTGGCTGTAGCTCAGCTGGTAGAGCACCGGGTTGTGGTCCCGGGTGTCGTGGGTTCAAGTCCCATCAGTCACCCTTCTCTCGGGGCGAGATGTGTCCGCACAGTACGCGGACCATCTCGCTCCGGTTTTCTTTCCGGGGGCGCAGCCCCCGGGCCCCGCGCCGGCGGGGCTTCGCCCCCCGGCACCCCCGCTCCCGTCACCGGTTCCCCAACCACCGTCCGTACCGGGGGCCTGCCCGGTAGTCCGCTGCCTTCACCGGGCTGCACTCACCCGACTGACCGGAGCGTCCCGCTCCGCTGTGCTTCCCGGGGGCGCAGCCCCGGGCCCCGCGCCGGCGGGGCTTCGCCCCCCGGCACCCCCGCTCCCGTCACCGGTTCCCCGACCACCGTCCGTACCGGGGGCCTGTCCGGTTGTCCGCTGCCTTCACCGGGCTGCACCTCACCCGACTGACCGGAGCGTCCCGCTCCGCTGCGCTTACCGGGGGCTCAGCCCGCGACACCCCGCTCCAGCCATCGGTTCCCCGACCACCGGGCCGCTGTCACCCCACGCGACCTGTCCGGCCTTCCGGTAGGCCGCCGCGGGCGGCCGGGCGCCTCCATCGGACCCACGACCCGGCCCACCAGGCCATGCCACGGTTGCCCGCGGCGGAACGTCTGGCACCTCGACCGAACTGCACCCGCCCCACTCGAACTGCATCCACCGACCGGCCCTGTCCAGATGACCCGCGTCGGGATCGTCAGGCACCCATCGCGCTTGGGCCGACCTACCGGGCTCTGCTTGGTACCGCCGTCGGATGGGCGGGCTGCTCGGCTGACTCGATCCGACCGGCCATGCTGGGCTCGATGCCCCGCCTTCGACGCCGGCGCAGTACCACGGTTGGGCGCGGTGATCGCCCTGGCCCGACATGCGAGCTGAGGGGTACCAGGGCGTGGGAATCGAGGCGTGGGGCTGGCATCGGGACGTTCGACGTAGCAGGTGGGTACTGGCCTGTTCTCGGGGGTTTCCGCAGGCGCCGAGATGTGCGGGGAAACGCGAGCTTTCCTCGTACTGGCAGCGCTTGGTGGGTCGGGGCATAGCGGGGCGAAACGGCGCCATCGCGGGGTACGTCGGGTACGGGACGGAGCGGCGGGGCACAAGAGCGGCGAACCCGGGAAACGGCGGGTACCAAGGCGGAACGTCGCCGACCATCCGAATCCGCCCACCGCTCAGCCAGGGGGTGGGGGGTCTTTGGTCCCAACGGTTGGGGCCGAACGGTCAGCACCGTCACCCGCCACGCGTGCCTAGGCTGTTCCCAGCGGCGTCGGCCGGGCTCTTCTGGGGGGTGGGGCGCGGTACGACCGCCACGATCGGGTGCTGACACGGCTGGATGAGCTGGGTCTCGTTCGAGGATCGAGGCGTGACACGTCGCCGGTCCGGGTACCTGGTCCGATGAGCCCGTCCCCCGATGTTCTGGGGGGTGCACCGGGGGACGGGCCCGTCCTTTTCGCTTGGGGCGCAACGAATCCGACACCTCGTGCGTGTTCGCGCGTTACGGTACGCGGGGCGCGGACGCGACGCCTGTTCCGTCCACATCGGACTGTCCAAGGTGGACAGCGGCGGTCAGCCGGTCCGGTCCGGGGCGGTCACGTTGCGGTGCACCGGCCCGTGCGACTGCTCGCAGTACGGCTCGGCCTCGGTGCGCGCGAGGTCGTCGGCGTGGTCGACCTGCAGCGTGGTGTGTTCGATGTGGTAGCCGTCGCGCAGCGTCCGCTCCATGTCCCGCCGTACTCCGTGGCAGTCGTGGCCGGGACGAACGAGGACGTGCGCGGACAGCGCCGGCTCGCCGGACGTGATGGTCCAGACGTGCAGGTCGTGGACCTCGTCGACCCCGTCGAGCCCGGCGAGGCGGTGGCCGAGCGCGGTGGTGTCGAGCCCGGCGGGCGCGGCCTCCAGGAAGACCCGGCCGGAGTCGCGGAGCAGTCCGATGCCCGCGCGGGCCATGAGTACGACGACGACGAGGGTGGCGATGGCGTCCGCGCGGGCGTACCCGGTGAGGACGATGACCAGCCCGGCGACCGCCGTGCCGATGAACGCGAACAGGTCGTTCAGGATGTGCTGGTACGCGCCGCGCACGTTCAGGCTGGTGCGGTTGGCGCGGCTGAGCAGCCAGGTGGCGGCGATGTTGACGACGACGCCGGCGAGCGCGGTGCCGAGCACGAGCCCACCGGTGACCTCGGGCGGGTTGACGAGCCGCCGGACCGACTCGTACCCGAGCCAGACGGCGAGGAGCAGCAGGGTGAGCCCGTTCGCCTGGGCGGACAGGATCTCGGCGCGCCGGAACCCGTAGGTGAAGCCGCCGCGCGGCGGGCGGGCGGCGAGCCGCATGGCGATCAGGGCGAGCGCGATGGACGCGGCGTCGGTGAGCATGTGCGCCGCGTCGGACAGCAGTGCCAGCGACCCGGCGAGGACGCCGAGGACGACCTCGGCGGCCATGAACGCGACGATCAGCACCAGCGCGGCGGTCAGCCAGCGCCGGTCGGCACCTGCCGTGACTCCGTGTTCGTGTCCCGCTCCCACGCCGGCCAATATATGCGCACATTGCTATATGTGCAAACGGCGGCTCGACGGGCGCCCGCCGTCGATCCGGCAAAACCGTGCCCGGGAGACCGAGCAGGACTATGGTCCATGGTTAGGGCGCGGTCGCGGGGCGATTCGCGCAAAACGGCCAGCCCGCAGCGCCTCGAAAACCCAGTCGCAGAGCCATTTCGCCAGACCGGACCATGCTTGCGGAGGCTGGCCATGACCGTCACGGCACCGAAACCCGGCGGTGAACTCACCCCGCGGCCCATCGTGTCCCGGCCGTACCCGGTGTACCAGGGCGTACGCGGCTCCTGGCTCGCCCGTACGCTCCGGACCACCGACGCGAAGCAGATCGGGATCATGTACATGGTCACCGCGTTCGGCTTCTTCATCGTCGCCGGCGTGATGGCCCTGCTGATGCGCGCCGAGCTGGCCCGCCCCGGCCTCCAGTTCCTGTCGACGGAGCAGTACAACCAGCTGTTCACCATGCACGGCACCATCATGCTGCTGCTGTTCGCGACGCCGATCCTGTTCGCCTTCGCCAACTACATCGTGCCGTTGCAGGTCGGCGCGCCCGACGTGGCGTTCCCCCGCCTCAACGCCTTCGCGTACTGGGCGTACCTGTTCGGCGGCCTGCTCGTCCTCGCCGGCTTCGTCGCGCCCGGCGGCGCGGCCGACTTCGGCTGGACCGCGTACCAACCGCTCGCCGACGCGACCAACTCGCCCGGCGTCGGCGGCAACCTCTGGTACGTCGGGCTCGCCATCTCCGGCCTCGGTACGATCCTCGGCGGCGTCAACATGGTCACCACGATCCTGACGCTGCGCGCGCCGGGCATGACGATGTTCCGGATGCCGCTGTTCACCTGGGCCATCCTCATCACCAGCCTGCTCGTACTGATGGTGTTCCCGATCCTCGCCGCCACGCTCGCCGGCGCCCTCGCCGACCGGATACTCGGCGCGCACGTGTTCGACTCCGCCACCAAGGGCGGAATCCTGTGGCAGCACCTGTTCTGGTTCTTCGGCCATCCCGAGGTGTACGTGGTGGCGTTGCCGTTCTTCGGGATCATCTCCGAGGTGATCCCGGTGTTCAGCCGCAAGCCGCTGTTCGGGTACAAGGGGATGGTCGGCGCGCTGATCGGGATCGCGGCGCTGTCGATGACGGTGTGGGCGCACCACATGTTCGCCACCGGCCAGGTGCTGCTGCCGTTCTTCTCGTTCCTCACCTTCCTCATCGCGATCCCGACCGGCATGAAGTTCTTCAACTGGATCGGGACGATGTGGCGGGGATCGGTGACGTTCGAGTCGCCGATGCTGTTCTGTCTCGGCTTCCTCGTCACGTTCCTGCTCGGCGGGCTGTCCGGCGTGCTGCTCGCCTCGCCGCCGATCGACTTCCACGTCACCGACTCGTACTTCGTCGTCGCGCACTTCCACTACGTACTCTTCGGCACCATCGTCTTCGCCGTGTACGCCGGGGTCTACTTCTGGTTCCCCAAGATGACCGGCCGGATGATGGACGACCGGCTCGGGAAGCTGCACTTCTGGCTGACGTTCATCGGGTTCCACACGACGTTCCTGGTGCAGCACTGGCTGGGCGCCGAGGGCATGCCGCGCCGGTACGCGGACTATCTGCCGTCCGACGGCTTCACCACGCTCAACATGGTGTCGACGATCGGCTCGTTCATCCTCGGGATCTCGCTCCTGCCGTTCCTGTGGAACGTCTACAAGTCCTACAAGTCCGGCCCCATCGTGGAGGTCGACGACCCCTGGGGCTACGGCAACTCGCTGGAGTGGGCGACGAGCTGCCCGCCGCCGCTGCGCAACTTCGACCGGATGGTACGGATCCGCAGCGAGCGGCCGGCGTTCGACCTGAAGTTCCCGGAACTGCGCGACGAGCCGCCGACCACCGCGACCACGATGGCGGACGTCGCCGCGGCCGAACACTCCACTGTGGAGGGTTCGCGGCCGGAGGGTTCGGGGCCGGAGGGCGAGCGCCGGGACGGTGGCGCGCACCGCGCCGAGGACTGACGCACGGGCCCGACCGCTCCGGTCGGGCCCCCGCCGTTCAGTGGTGGAAGGCGTGCATGCCGCCACCCGAGCGGCGGCCACCGTCCCGCTCCAACTGCGCCACCGTACGCGTCAGGGTGTCCAGCAACAGGTCGGCGAGGTCCCGGCTGAAACTGTTGCGCACCACCACACGCAGCACGGCGAGGTCGGTCCGGTTCTCCGGGAAGGTGTACGCCGGCACCAGCCAACCGCCCTCGCGCAGCCCGCGCGACACGTCGAACACGTCGTAGCCGGTGACACCGTCGGCGAGGCGTACCGCGAAGACCGGCAGCTCGGAACCGTCGGTGACCAGCTCGAACTGGGGCAGCGCGGCGATCCGGCCGGACAGGTACATGGCGACGTCGCGGCACGCCTGCTGCACCGCCTTGTACCCGGCCCGGCCGAGCCGCAGGAAGTTGTAGTACTGGGCGACGACCTGCGCGCCGGGCCGCGAGAAGTTCAGCGCGAACGTCGGCATCTCGCCGCCGAGGTAGTTCACCTTGAACACCAGGTCGTCCGGCAGCGCCTCCTCGTTGCGCCACACGATCCACCCCACACCCGGGTACACCAGCCCGTACTTGTGGCCGGAGGTGTTGATGGACGCGACCCGCCGCAGCCGGAAGTCCCACGGCAGCTCGGGATCGATGAACGGGGCGATCATCGCGCCGGACGCGCCGTCCACGTGCACCGGTACGTCCGGGCCGCCGCGCGCGGCCAGATCGTCGAGTACGCCGGCGATCTCGGCGACCGGCTCGTACGAGCCGTCGAACGTGGAGCCGAGGACGGCGACCACGCCGATGGTGTTCTCGTCGCAGTGCGCCACGGCTTCGGCGGCGTCCAGGTGGAACCGTTCGCCGGACATCGGCACGTACCGCGGCTCGACCTCGAAGTAGTTGGCGAACTTCTCCCAGCAGACCTGGACGTTGACGCCCATGACGAGGTTGGGCCGGTCGGTCGACTTGCCCGCGGCGCGGCGCGCGTGCTGCCAGCGGCGCTTGAGCGCGAGCCCGCCGAGCATCGCCGCCTCGCTCGACCCGGTGGTGGAGCAGCCGGTGGCGTGCGTGTGGTCCGGGCTGTGCCACAGGTGCGCGAGCATCGAGACGCAGCGCGCCTCCAGCTCTGCGGTCTGCGGGTACTCGTCCTTGTCGATCATGTTCTTGTCGAACGACTCGGTCATCAGTACGCGGGCCTCGGGTTCCATCCACGTGGTGACGAACGTGGCGAGGTTGAGCCGCGCGTTGCCGTCGAGCATCAGTTCGTCGTGGATGATCTCGGCAGCGGTCGCGGGCAGCATCTCGTTGTCCGGCAACCGGTTCCGCGACACGGACCTCGTCTCCGCGGTCCGTGCGTACATCGGGTTGATGTCGAGATCCGGCCGCCCGACCGGATGCGTCCGCTTGACTGCCATCGCACTCCCCCACAGATGCGCCGGTTGCCCGTCATCATCCTCCGATGGGCCGCGCGAACGGCGGGAAACGCGGCGATCGACCGCCCCTTTTGGTAGGAAAGTTACGGCGTTTGATGTCTTGACGCATGAGATCGCCGTTGACATCATTGCCCCATTCGCCCCCGTACCTGTCGCCATGGCGATGACCACACCCCTCGGAGGTCACATGCGACAGACCCACCAGATCCCCCGGTAGCACCAGATCCGCGCGCCGATCCCCACGGCGCCGCACCACCACCGCGCCCTGCCCCTCGGCACGCGGTGGCCCGCCCCGGGTCCACACAGTCCACTGTGGACTGTCCGTACCCATCCTCGCGGTGCCGGTCGCGCACCGGCACGCCGTACCGCCGCACCGGTCGCGCCGATCCCCCGACCGGGCGGTACGGCGTGCCCGTGGTACGGCCGGATCGCCTGGCACGAAAGGGTTTCCCGTCATGGGCTGTTCCAACAGCGCATCCCCCGCGTACGGCGAGATGTCGTGGTTCTGCTGCGGCGCCGCCTGGGGTCCGTGCGGTTCCGCCGGCGGCGGCGCCTGCGGTACCTGCAACTCCGGCTCGCACCAGTGCGCATGGCCGCACGCCTCCGACGCCTGCTACAACATCACCCAGCCGTACGCCTGCGGCCACAACCTCGCGCTCCGCGGCTGCGGCCACGTCTTCTACGTCACGAACCGGTGCAACGGTTCCTGCGTCAGCGCCAGCGTCGCCGACTGCGGCCCGAACACGCACCAGTTCTGCGGCGAGTCGCACTGCTGCGGCTCCACCTGCGGTACCGACCGGCTGATCGACCTCACGCCGTCGGCGTTCAGCGCCATCGCCAGCCTGTCCAGCGGCCTCCTGCCGTGCCGGATCGACAGTTGAGGAGGGGGACGACATGGACGCCATGGACCGTCGGCGGCTGCTGACCTCCGCCGTACTCGGGACCGCCGGGCTCGCCACCGCCACCGCGCTCGGCCCGCTGTCGCCGGAGCCCGCGCACGCCTCCCCCGCGCTTCCCGCGACGGAGCCGGTCGTGGAGGACCCGAACTTCGCCGAGGGCCGGATCACCGGCATCTCCGGCACCATGCTGCTCGTGACCGGCTCGGACACGGTGCTGCACCGGATCCGGGTCACCAACGGTACGAGCATCTGGAAGCTGTACCCGACGACGTTCGACGCGGTCGACGTCGGCGACGGCCTCTACGCCCGCGGCGTACGGATGGCGGACGGGACGCTCGCCGCGGATTCGTTGTGGGTCAACATCGTCAGCATGTCGGTGCAGATCACCGCGATCGGCAACGGCTGGCTGCACCTGGACCACGACAACAAGCGGATCGTCGGCCGGGTCGTGCCGGGGCGTACCGCCGCGGTGTACCGGGACGCGCCGACCACCGGTGACCTGTCGAAGCTGCGGGTCGGCCGCCACG
This sequence comes from Actinocatenispora rupis, assembly GCF_016861975.1. Classification (GTDB taxonomy): domain Bacteria; phylum Actinomycetota; class Actinomycetes; order Mycobacteriales; family Micromonosporaceae; genus Actinocatenispora; species Actinocatenispora rupis. The sequence goes on from NZ_BOMB01000011.1 coordinate 11,680, forward strand.
CGCACATCATCGGCGCGTGGCGGCCGGACACCAACGAGGTCGACCTGGCCACCGTCTACGCGGGCACGGTGGCGGGATGACCGTGCCGGCCGCCGTCCAGCCGCTGCTGCTGGCCCTCGTCCTCGCCGCCTCCGCCCGCGTCAAGCTGACCAGCCGTACGGCCCGCAGCCGCGCGACCGGTACGGCGCTGGCGGCGATCGTGGGCAAGCGCCGCGCCCCGCTGGCGTACGGGATGGTCGGCGGGGTCGAGGCGGTCGTCGCACTGGCGCTGCTCGCCGGCGGTGTTCCCGTTGTGCCGCAACGGATCGGGGCGGCGCTGGCGGTCGCGGCGAGCACCGCTTTCGTCGGCTACCTCGGCTACGCGCGGCTGTTCGCGCCGGACTCGTCGTGCGGCTGCGTCAGCGCGCGGCAGGCGCCGATCCGGTGGCGGTCGTTCGCGCGGGCCGTACTGCTGCTCGCCGCGTCGGTGGTGGCGCTGGTCGCCGGCACCCCGTGGCCGGCGGCGGTCGCCCGGCCGTACCTGGCGGTCGGGGTGCTCGTGGTGGAGCTCGCCGCGGTGGCGCTGCTGTCGCCGGAACTCGACGAGCGGTGGCTGTTCCCGGTGCGCCGCCTGGTACTCCGGGTCCGGCCGCACCCGCTCGCCGGCCTGGCGTACGACCTGCCGCTCGCGTCCACGGTGCGGCAGCTCGAACGCAGCCCCGCGTACCGGGAGGTGGGTGGCCGGTTGCGCAGCGACGTGCTCGACCACTGGGACGAGGGCGAGTGGCGGATCGTCTGCTACCGCACGGATTCCGCCGCCACGGCGGTGTTCGCGGTACCGCGGCTGCGCTACGACCCCGACTCGGTACGCGTCGCCGTGGTCACCGATCCCGAGCCCGTACCGGCCTGACGTGCCGCCCCGGTGAGAGGCCGGGGCGGCGTGCGGCGCCCCGCGTGGACGGTCGGCGTCACGCGGGGAGTACCGCCGCCGAGGTCCGGGTGCGATCGTCCGATGTGGACTGTCGCGCCCGGACCGCCGTCGCGGCGTCCTGCTCGATCAGGTCGGCGTTGACCATCGCGCCCGCGCGGGCGCCCGCGGCCGCCGCGGTGATGAGCTGCCCGGGCGGGTCCGCGGCGTTGCCGACCGCCCACACCCCCGGCACGCTGGCCCGACCGGTCTCGTCGGTGTCGATCCAGGTACCCGTCGGGCCCTCGCGCAGCGCCAGGCCCAGCGCGTCCGGCAGCGTCCGGTCCACCTGCATCCGGCTGCCGGCGAACAGCGCCGCACGCGGGTGTTCGGTACCGTCGGCGAGCCGTACCGCGGTCAGGTGGTCGTCCTCGACGGTGACGCCGGTGACGCGCCCGTCGACCACCCGTACGCCGATCGCGTCGAGCATGGCGCGGTCCTCCGCCGACACCTCCGCGGTGTGCGGGAACAGCACCACGTCGGCCGACCACTGCCGGAGCAGCTGCGCGCGGTGCGTGGTCATCGGCCCACCGAGTACGCCGATCGGCCGGTCCGCCACCTCGTACCCGTGGCAGTACGGGCAGTGCAGGACGTCGCGTCCCCAGCGCTCGGCCAGGCCCGGGATGTCCGGCAGCTCGTCGCGTACGCCGCCGGCGAGTACCAGGCGGCGCGCGGTGACCGCGGAGCCGCCGGCCAGTACGGCGTGGAAGCCGTCGCCGGTGCGGGTCACCGCGGTGACGGTGCCGGTCCTGATCTCGCCGCCGTAGCCGGCGACCTCGGCGCGGCCGGCGGACAGCAGCTCGGCCGGCGCGGCGCCGTCCCGGGACAGGTACCCGTGCAGGTGGGCGGCGGGTGCGTTGCGCGGGTTTCCGGCGTCCACCACCAGTACGCGGCGGCGGGCCCGGGTGAGGACGAGCGCCGCGCTGAGCCCCGCCGCGCCACCGCCGACCACCAGTACGTCGTGATCCATCGTGTGTCACCTCCGCCGCGAGCGTGCCGGGCGTGGCGCGGAGTCGACAAGCTTCGTTGCCGGTACGGCAAATGACCGCGCGGTTCGGCGGACAGCGGGCCGGCGCCGGCGCACGGTGGAGGGAGCGACGCCCGGGTGCCGCCGGCCACACTTTGATTCGTGGAATATTGCTTAGGCAACTATAGTTGGTGCCGGCAGGACCGAAGGGGTCCGCAGCGACGACACCGAGGAGCACGCCATGCCAGCGGTCACCGTGGAGAATCTTCTGGTTCTGCCCCGCGTACCCGAGATCGCCCCGACCCAGGTCGACCGCGAGGTCCGCTCCGTCACGACCGCGCCCGCCGGCTTCGAGGGCGAAGGCTTCCCGGTCCGGCGCGCGTTCGCCGGCGTCGACCTGAAGGACCTCGACCCGTTCATCCACATGGACCAGATGGGCGAGGTGGAGTACGCGCCGGGCGAGCCCAAGGGTACGCCGTGGCACCCGCACCGCGGCTTCGAGACCGTCACGTACATGATCGACGGGACGTTCCAGCACCACGACTCGAACGGCGGCGGCGGGCTCATCACCGACGGCGACACCCAGTGGATGACCGCCGGCGGCGGCATCCTGCACATCGAGAAGCCGCCGGAGTCGCTCGTCGTGTCCGGCGGGCTGTTCCACGGCTTCCAGCTCTGGGTCAACCTGCCCGCCAGCCTCAAGATGACGCAGCCGCGGTACCAGGACATCCGGGGCGGCGAGGTCGCGCTGCTGTCGTCGACCGACGGCGGGGCGCTCGTCCGCGTCATCGCCGGCTCCGTCGGCGACCACGACGGCCCCGGCGTCACCCACACCCCGATCACCCTCGTACACGCCACCGTCGCCGCCGGCGCGCGGCTGCGGATGCCGTGGCGCACCGACTTCAACGCCCTCGTGTACGTGCTCGCCGGGCGCGGCACCGTCGGACCGTCCCGGCGACCCGTCGAATCCGGCCAGCTCGCGGTGTTCGGCCCCGGCGACACGATCACCGTCGACGCCGCCGACACGCAGGAGTCGCGCAGCCCGGCCCTGGAAGTACTGGTGCTGGGCGGGGCGCCGATCCGCGAACCCGTCGCCGCGTACGGGCCGTTCGTCATGAACACCCGCCGCGAACTGATCCAGGCGTTCGAGGACTACCAGGCCGGCCGGCTCGGATCCATCCCCGCCGAGCCGCACCCCGGACACGACGTCCTCTGACCCATCCGGTACGTGGGCGGCGTCGCTGGGCGCCGCCCACGTCCTGTCGTACCGGCTACTTTCGTTGCGGCGCCTCGCTGTGCGGTGTCCACCTCGGTGCCGGGCGCGGGTGCCGGCGCGGGAAGTGCGGGAAAGGGCGCCACCCTCTCCCGCACTCTCTCCTGTCCCAACGGGCTCCGTGTGATCCCGACGTAAGCGGGGTTCTTCCTTGCCCGGTCACCGTCTCCCCGGGTGTTGCCCGTGCACCGGTGCCGGGCCCTCGACGTTCTACTTCCGCTCAGCGGCGCGGTTTCCTGGAGGTCGCGGCGCGCTTCGCGGCCGACTTGGTGGGCCGCTTGGCGGCCGACTTCGTCGGGCGCTTGGCGGGAGTGCGGCTGGTTGCCTTGGCCGACTTCGTTGCCGGGGCCTTCGCCGCGGCCTTCGTGACCGTCGCCTTCTTCGCGGGCGCCGTACGGGTGGCCGACTTCGTCGCACGCTTGGCCGGAGCCTTCGCCGCGGACTTCGTTGCGCGCTTGGCCGTGGTCTTCGCCGCCGCCGTCTTCCTTGTGGTACTTGCCTTTGCGGGTGCCACCTTCGTGGTCGTCTTCGCCGCGGCCTTGGTCGTAGCGGCCTTGCGGGTCGTGGCCTTGGCGGTACGGGTGGACTTCGCGGGAGCCTTGGCGGCTGCGCGGGTCGTCTTGGCCGGCGCGGTCTTCGCCGTCGCGCGGGTCGACTTCGTCGCGGGCGTGGCCTTCGTCGTCGTCTTCGCCGTCGCGCGGGTGGCCTTGGCGGTGGCGGACTTCGCCGCCGTTGCGGCCTTCGTCGCCTTGGCGGTCGCCGCCTTGGTTGCCTTGGTGGCGGCCGCCTTCGTCGCCTTGGCCGCGGACTTCGTCGCCTTGGTGGCGGTCTTGGTCGCGGGGCGGGCGGTCTTCGTGGTCGGGGCCTTGGGTGGTTTCTTCTTTCCGGTCACCAGATCCTTGAACGTCTGGCCCGGACGGAACGCCGGAACGGACGTCTTCCGCAGTTTCACCGGCGCTCCGGTACGCGGGTTCCGTGCCGTACGAGCGGAACGGGCGCGTTTCTCGAAGACGCCGAAGCCGGCGATGGAAATGGTGCCACCCTTGGCAACGGTGCGTTGGATCTCGTTGAGTACGGCGTCGAGCGCCTCGGTGGCCTGCTTCTTGTCGCCGATGCGCGCGGTCAGCGCGGTGACGAGCTCTGCCTTGTTCACGACATCTCCCATACGAGGTCGGTGAGCATGTGGCTGCCTTGTGGAACAGTATGCACACAGATTGCTCAACTGACCACATAGGACAGCTCGCGGAATTCCGCGTGGCTATGGACGATCGGCCCGCGGAGATGTGTCCTAATGCGACGGTGAAAGGCCGGAACCGTTTGCCCGCAACGGTTCTAGAGGCCGAGTGCGCGGGCGCGGGCGCCGGCCTGGAAGCGCGATTCGGCGCCGAGCAGATCCATCAGTTCGGCGACCCGGCGCCGGTAGGTACGAAGGGAAAGGCCGAGAGTGCGGGCGGCGGCCTCGTCCTTTCGGCCGGCGGCAAGCTCGCGGAGGATGGCGCGGGTTTCGGGGCGCAGCGCGGGAATCCCCGCCCGTGCGTACTCGGCGAGCGGGACGGCCTGCTCCCACGCGGCGTCGAACAGCGCCCGTACGCCGGCGACGACGCCGGGGGACGTGACGAGGGTGAAGGTGCGCGCGGCGTCGGCGCCGGTGTCGGCGAGTACGGCGAGGCGGTGGTCGACGACGATGGTCTCGCGCGGCAGATCGGCCCGGCAGATACGGATCCGGGCGCCGCCGGCGGCCACGGTGGCGAGGTGCGCGACGGAGCGGTCGTCGTCGAGTACGGCCGGGCTGAACAGCTTCCGCACGATGCCGGTGGGTGGCGCGGTCATCCGCATCCGGTCGGCGAGCCGCTCCCGGATGCCGCTGCGGTCCCAGGTGTTCAGGTCGGTCGCGGCGCACAGGAACTCCTCGCGCGGCGCGACGAGCAGGTGTCCGGCGCGGGCGACCAGCTCGTCCTCGCCCCGCACCGTCACCACGTCCGTCACGTACCCGAGTCTACGTGGCACGTTGCTGCCAGACCGCGGCACGGACGGGCGTACCGGGGCACGGTGGGGGCATGACGAACGAGTTCCGGTTGGGTGACCTGACGGTGCGGCGGATGGGGTTCGGCGCGATGCGGACGCCGATGGCGGACCGGGAGACCGCGCTCGCGGTACTGCGTACCGCGGTGGAGTCGGGGGTCGACCACATCGACACGGCCGACTTCTACCGGTGGAACGGCCAGGCCGCCAACGAACTGATCGGCGCCGCGCTGCGGCCGTACCGGAAAGGGTTGGTGATCGCGACGAAGGTCGGCCCGATCCCGGGCCGGCCGAACGGGTTCCCGCGGGAGGGCACGATCGACGACCTGGTCCCGTCGGTCGAGCGGAACCTGCGCGAGCTGGGGCGCGACCACCTCGACCTGGTGTACCTGCGGGTGGGTGGGATCGACGGCCCGCCGGACGAGTCGGTCGCCGACCGTTTCGCGGTACTCGCCGGCCTGCGCGAGCGCGGGCTGGTCCGGCACCTCGGGCTGAGCAACGTACACGCGGGGCACCTGGCGGAGGCGCGGGCGATCGCGCCGGTGGTCGCGGTGCAGAACGAGTTCCACGTGGCGGACCGTTCCGACGACGCGGTACTCGCGGCCTGCGCGGCGGCGGGCATCGCGTACGTGCCGTACTTCCCGCTCGGCGGTGGGCGTACGTCGATCGGGTCGGCGGCGGTGTCGGCGGTGGCGGCGCGGCACGGGGCGACCGCCGCGCAGGTGGCGCTGGCCTGGCTGCTCGCGCGCTCCCCGGTCGTCCTCGCCATCCCCGGTACGTCGTCGCCGGCGCACCTGGCGGAGAACCTGGCGGCGGCCGACCTCGTACTGACCGGCGCGGACCTCGCGCGACTCGCCGGCTGATTCCGGCGGTTCCTGGCGGGCGGCCGCCGGCGTCGGGTAGCATTCCCGATTAACCCTACAGTTTTGATGGGGAATGTGCCGACGGGTGGTCGAGGAGTGCGCGTGGCGCGACCGGTGGTGGTGATCGGCGACGGGGCCAGCGGGGTGCTGGTCGCGCTCGCCCTGTCGCGCCGCGGCGTCGGCCCCGTGCTGCTCGTCGGCGACGGCAGCACCCCCGGCGCCGGCTGCGCGTACGGGACCACCGAGCCGTACCACCTGCTCAACGCGCGCGCGGGGACGATGAGCGCGCGGGCCGACGTACCGGACGATCTGGTGGGGTGGAGCCGGACCACGAGCCGGCCCGTCGACGCCGACGCGTTCCTGCCCCGCCGGCGGTACGCGGGATACCTGGCGGACCGGCTCGGCTCGCTGCCCGGCACCGACCGGGTCGCCGGCCGGGCCGTCGGGCTGCGCGAGGACGCCGGCGCGGTCGAGGTGACGCTCGCCGACGGGCGCCGGATCGGCGGTGACGCGGCCGTGCTCGCCGTCGGGCACGCCGCCCCGGCCACCCCGCGCGTACCCGGGCTGGCCGGAAACCCCTGGTACGTGGCGGATCCGTGGGCGCCGGGCGCGCTCGACCGGATCACCTCAGCCGACCGCGTCGTCCTGCTCGGTACCGGGCTGACCGCCGTCGACGTGGCGCTCGTCGTACACCGGCGGCGGCCGGACGGGCGGCTGCGGGCGCTGAGCCGGCACGGCCTGCTGCCCGCCGCGCACCGTACCGACCCGCCGGAAACGGTGCGGTTGAGTCGGATCCCGACGACCACCACGGGACTGCTGCGTGCGGTACGGCGGGCGGTCGCGGCCGGCGCCGACTGGCGTGCGGTCGTCGACGGGCTGCGCTGCGACGCCGGCCCCGCGTGGCAGGCGCTGTCCCCGGTCGAGCGGGACCGCTTCCGCCGCCACGTCGACCGGTACTGGCAGGTGCACCGGCACCGGATGGCGCCGCCGGTCGCGACCGCGGTCGACGCGATGCGCGACGCCGGCACGCTCACCGTCACCCGCGGCACCCTCGCCCGGGTCGAGTCCGGCCGGAACGGCCTCACCGCGACCTGCGCGGACGGCAGTACGGTCCACTGTGGACTGTTGGTGAACTGTACCGGGCCGGGCAGGTGGGCCACCGGAACCGATCCGCTCGCGGTGTCGGTCCGCGGCACCGGCCTCGCCCGGCTCGACGACTCCGCGACGGGGCTGCGCTGCGACGCGTACGGCCGGCTCGCCGGCAGCGGTCGGGTCTTCGCGCTCGGACCGCCCCGGCTCGGCGACTCCTGGGAGACCACCGCGATCCCGGAGATCCGCGCCCAGGCCGACACGATCGCCGCCGCCCTCGCCGCCGTCCCCGCGCGCCGCCCCGCGGCGTGACCACCGCGGCACCGCCGCACCCAGCGATCCGGAGACTTCCCTTGCCCACCAGTACATCCACGAACCCCGCCACGCTCGTCCGCCGGTACGCCGCGGTCGGGTACACGCCCGTCTTCGACGCGGAGAACCGCTGGTTCCGGCGGCTGCACGCGGACGCCGACCACGAGGCGTGGCTGCTCACCTGGCTGCCCGGCCAGGGCACCGACCTGCACGACCACGGCGGCGCGTCCGGCGCGTTCACGGTCCTGCGCGGCACGATCGCCGAGGACGTCGTCGCCCCGAACGGGCTCACCACGGTCAGCTGGACCGAACGCGAGGTCCGCCCGTTCGGACCGCACCACGTGCACCGGGTACACAACGCCGGCGACGCGCCCGCCGTCACCCTGCACGTGTACGCCCCCGGCCTCACCGCCATGTCCCAGTACTCCTACGCCAACGGCGAACTGACGCTGGTGCGTACCGACCGGGCGGGGGTGGACTGGTGACGGCCACGATCGACCGGATGCTCGCGCAGGCCCGCGCACGGCTCGACCGGCTGACACCCGAGCGGGCGTACGAGGCGGTGCACGACGGCGCCGTACTGGTGGACATCCGGCCGGCCGGGCAGCGCGCCGAGGAGGGCGTCGTACCGGGGGCGTTGATGGTCGAGCGCAACGTGCTGGAGTGGCGGTTCGACCCGACCTCGCCGCACCGGCTCGCCGAGGCCACCGACCACGACGTCCGCGTGGTGGTGCTGTGCTCGGAGGGGTACACGTCGTCGCTGGCCGCGGCGAGCCTGCAGGATCTGGGGCTGCGGCACGCGACCGACGTGGCCGGCGGCTTCCGCGCCTGGCGCGACGCCGGCCTGCCCTGGCGCCGGTGACCCGGCCGGGTCAGGGCAGGTAGACGCGGCGGGCGGTGCCGTCGGCGACGAGACCGGCGAGGCGCTCGGCGTCGGGCAACCCGTCGAGTACGGCGGCGAGCGCGTCGCGGTACAGCAGCGCGGCGAGATGGTGGTGCTCGGCCAGGGCGTACGCGTCGGAGGAGTACAGGAGCTTGGTGAGGGGGGCGAGTTCGGTGACCTCCGCCAGGATCTCCGCGGTACGCCCGGCGGCGCCGTGCCCGGCGAGCCCCACGTCCACGAACACCGGGTCGTACGCCAGCGCCAGGTAACCCGCCTGCCGGTGGTACGGGTAGGTGTGCAGCAGCAGGACCGGTACGCCGGCCGGGGCGAGCGCGCGCAGCAGATCGGTCAGCAGCAACGGATCCGCGCGCGCCAGGTCGAGATCGGCGTCGCCGAAACCGGTGTGGAACTGCACCGGCAGCCCGGTGTCCACCGCCGTCCACACCAGGTACGCGTGCAGCACCGGATCCGCGATCCGGCCCGTACCACGGAGGCAGCGGTCCGCGGCCGCGGTCACCTCCGCGGCGCCCGGCCGCGCGCCCGGCAACGCCAGCCCACCCCGGTACGCGGCGATCGACTTCCACCCCACGACGTCCGGTGCCACCGCGGCGATCCGGTCGGCGACACCGGCCGCGAACCCCGCCGCCGACGTCCCGGCCAGCACCCCCTCGGCGATCGTCTCCAACCGTCCGATCCGGTACGCCGGCGCGCCCGCCGCGGCGCCCAGCTCGGCCGGCGACGTCAACGGCTCCGGCTCGTACCCGGTGTCCACGCACAGCCCGGACAGCACGGCGGCGCCGAGGAACCGCCGCGTCACCTCCGCGTACCCCAGCTCGGCGCGCCGCGCCAGGTACTCCCCCGCCGGTACGTCGGGCGGCAGGTCGAGTACCGGTGCGCACCAGCGTCGTACGGCGAGGCCGACGCGGGTGTCGAAGCGGCTGCCGCCCCACCGCCCCGCGGCACCACCCTCGGTCAGCAACGCCTCGAACCCGGCCCGGTCCAGGTCCCGGCGTACGACGCCGTGGCAGTGGTGGTCGAACAGGGCGAGAGGCTCCGTGACCCGCATCGCCCCACGGTATCCCGGGCTCACGGCGCCCCGGGGCACAGCATCGCGGGGCCGCCGCGCCCCGGACGCGCGACGGGCGAACCGGCCGCGGAGTGCGCGGAGGTGTCCTACGGTGGCGCTGACGAAGACGGGGAGGCGCCGTGGATGCAGCGGAACGGGCGGCCCGGGGCGCGCAGGCCCGGCAGCGGGCGGCGGCACTCGCCGGGCAGGGCGTCGAGGTGGTCGCGCTGACCTGGGTGGACACCAGCGGACTGACCCGGGTCAAGGCGGTACCGGTGGAGCGGCTGGAACACGCGGCGGCGTGGGGAGTCGGCGCGTCGCCGGTGTTCGACACGTTCCTGGTGGACGACTCGGCCGTGGTCGGCGGGTACGCCGGGGGCCCGGTCGGCGACCTGCGCCTGCACCCGGACCTGGCCCGGCTGACCGTGCTCGCCGCGCACCCGGGCTGGGCGTGGGCGCCCGCCGACAGGTACGACCAGGACGGTGCGCCGCATCCGGGTGACGCCCGGGACGCGGCCCGGCGCGCGGTCGCCCGGCTCGCCGCCGACGGGTACGAGGTGCGCGCGGCGTTCGAGGTGGAGTGGTGCGTGTCCCGCGGCGACGGGGACGGGTTCGTGCCCGCCGCCACCGGCCCCGCGTACGGGACGGGTCGGCTGGCCGGGCTCGCCGACCACCTGCGCGACGTGGTCACCGCGCTGCGCGCCGAGGGCGTCGCCGTCGAACAGATCCATCCCGAGTACGCGGCGGGCCAGTGCGAGGTGTCCGTCGCCGCCGGGTCACCGGTCGCCGCCGCCGACACCGCCGTCCTCGTACGGGAGACGGTGCGGGCGGTGGCGGCGCGCGCCGGGCTGCGCGTCACGTACGCGCCGAAGGTGCTCGCGGACGGGGTCGGCAACGGCGGGCACGTGCACCTGAGCCTGTGGCGGGACGGCGCGAACCTGTTCGCCGGCGGCGACCGGCGGTACGGGACGACCGCGGCCGGCGAGGCGTTCGCGGCCGGGATCCTCGACCACCTGCCCGCGCTGCTCGCCCTCGGCGCGCCGTCGGTCGCCAGCTACCTGCGGCTGATCCCGTCGCACTGGGCCGGGGCGTACCGGTGCTGGGGGCGGGAGAACCGGGAGGCCGCGCTGCGCCTCGTGACCGGCGCCGCCGGGGAACGGCACCGCGCGGCGAACATCGAGGTGAAGTGCTTCGACCAGGCCGCCAACCCGTACCTGGCGGTCGCCGGGCTGCTCGCCGCCGGGCACGCCGGGCTCGCCGCCGGCGCCACGCTCCCCGCGCCCGTCGACGTCGACCCCGCAACCCTGCCCGCCGGTACGGTCGAGCCGCTGCCGCGGGACCTCGCCGCCGCGGTCGCCGCGTTCGGCGCCGACCCGGTGCCCGCCGACGCGCTCGGCGCGCACCTCGCCGACACCGTCACCGCGGTACGCCTCGGCGAGGTCGCGCTGTTCGCCGACGCCACCGCCGACGAGGTCGTCGCGCGCACCCGCTGGCGCTGGTGACCCGCCTCAGTACTTGGTGACCGCGGCCAGCGTGGTCGGCGTGAACGCCCACGGCGGGCGCGACGGCCGGCCGTCGAGTACGTCGGTGACGCGGGCCGGGATCCCGTCGAGTACGGCGAGCGGACCGAACGCGCTGCGCTGGCGTACGCAGGCGCCGGCGCGGACCAGGGTGCCCGGACCGAGCCGGGCGCCGTCGCACACGATCGCGCCGGACTCGATCACCGAGTGCGCGCCGATCCGGCCGCCGTGCACCAGCGCGCCGGGCCCGATCACCACGTCGTCCTCGACGACGAGTTCCTCGTCGGGCAGCAGGTGCAGCACCGCGTTCTCCAGGATCTGCACGTTGCGGCCGAGCCGGATCGGGCCGCCGCCGTCCGCGGCGATCTTCACGCCCGCGGCGAGCACGCAGTCCGGCCCGATCTCGACGTCGCCGGTCACCTCGGCCGAGTCGAACAGCACGGCCGACTCGTGCACCCACGGCCGCTTCCCGTCGTACGCGTACAGATGACCCATGGTCGCTCCCGAGACGGGGCGCGCCGCGAGGCGCTGGTAGCCGTGGTCGGTCAGCCCGGTACGGTGCCCGCGCAGTCGCGCCAGCCGGGCCCGGTCCGCGTCCGTCGCCGACCGCACCGCGTGCGGTGGCCGGCCGGCCAGGACCGTACCGGCGGGGACGACCATGCCGGCCGGGATCACGGTGCCCTCCGCGAGGATGCAGCCGTCGCCCAGCCACGAACCGGGCAGCAGGATCGAGCCCGTACCGATCTCGCACAGGTCACCCACCCGGGCGCCGGACACGCTCACCCGGTGCCCGACCACGGTGCGCCGGCCGATCCGTACCGGATGGCGGGCGTCGCCCCAGACCGTCGCGTTCTCCCGGACCACGCTGTGGTGGCCGATCTGCACCGCCCGGTCGTGCGCGCGCACCACGACGCCGTGCCCGATCGACACGCCGGCACCGAGCCAGACCTCGCCCAGTACCACCGCCGACCCGGCCAGCGCCGCCACGGACTCCATCGCACGTCCTCCCCGCCCGCGACGGTAGTCGAGGAAAACCCTTGGGGTGGCGAGGATCCCGCGATTCATCCGCCCGCCGCGCCACGGGGCCGCAGCGTGCCGCCGCCCCGTGCCCGCCGCGCTCCACGTGCCCGTACCGGCCGGGTGGTCCCCCACCGGCCCCGGCGTGCAGGTCGCGCAGCGGCACCGGTTGCACGCGCCACGGCCGATTCCGGTTGAACGGCGCACCAGGTACGCACGCCTCAGGTACGCAGGCGGTAGAGGTCCTCGCCCGCGTCCCGGACGACGAGGGCGTCCGGGTCGGCCAGCCACGAGGCCACGTCGATCCCCGCCGGATCCCGGTACTCCAGCCCCACGGCGCGGGTGGTCGCCTCGTCGATGCCCGTCGCCAGGGTCACGGTGAGCCGGCAGCTCTCGCCGCGCTCGGCGCTCCACGTACCGTCGCCGCGCAGGTGGGTGGAGTGCGCGAGGACGCCCCACGGGTGGTGCCGGTAGCGGTCCCACTGGCCGGTGAAGTAGTCCCGGCAGTGGTAGCCGATGTCGGCGATCTCCGGGTGGGTGTGGCTGATCGTGCGGATGCCCGGCGCGTACAGCACGACCTCGCCGCCGTCCGCGACGACCGGCTCCACCTTGTACATGCCCTTCGCGCCGGTCCACAGCTCGTCGTACCGGTCGGACACGAGCGACAGCACCCGCCGCACCGGCCGGTCCAGGTACGTCACGTGCGCGGCGGCGGCCACCTCGGCGGCCCGCGCCCACGACTCCTCGGCCGATCCGTACGCGACGGAGTGCAGGTCGGTGCCGCCGGAACGGACGACCACCGACAGCGCCCGCCGCTCCGCCGGTACCAGCGCCGCTGCCTCGTCGATCAGCGCCCGCACCGGTGTCGTACCGGGGGTGCCGATGAGCGCGGCGGAGGTGATCAGCGCGCCGAGCCAGTGCGACACGTCGATCACGTCCGGCCCGGAGATCCCCGGGAACAGGTACTTGTTACCGCCCGAGAAGCCCACCACCTCGTGCGGGAACACCGGCCCGACGACCAGGACCACGTCGTGGTCGAGTACGGCGCGGTTGACGGTGACGTCCACGCCCTCGGTCAGCCGCCCGCCGGACAGTTCCGCGAGCCGCGACCCGTCGATCCGCCCGACCGTGGTCAGCTCGCGCCGGTCGTGGTCCCGCACCGTCGTCCCCGGGTACGGCCCGCCGACCAGTGCGGTGCGCCGGGCCGCGCCGAGCGGCGCGTGCGTACCGAGGGCGACGAGGACGTCGAGCGCGGTGGCCCGGCCGGCGAGCGCCTCGTGCACCGCGCCGACCAGCAGCGGCAGCGGGCAGCTCCGCGTCGCGTCCGGTACGAGGACCAGCACGCGGCGGCCGGTGTAGTCGTCGGCGGCGAGCCGGTCCAGCACGAACCGCCGTACGTCGGCCGGGTCGAGCACGGTGTCCGCCGACCCGATCCCGTCGGCGACGGCCACCGGCCCGGTTTCCTCAACCATGTCCATGGGTACTCCCGTCGGCGGAGTTGAGCCGGTCGAGCAGGGCGGTCAGTTTGTGCAGCAACGGTACGCAGATGTCCCGTTCGGCCGCCGTCATGTCCTGCCACACCCCGTCGAGCAGGTCGAGGAACAGCCCGCGCGCCGCGGCGAGCGTCGTACCGCCGGCGTCGGTGAGCCGCAGGACGCTGCCGCGGCCGTCGCTCGGGTCGGTCGCCCGCTCCACCAGTCCGCGTTCCACCAGTGCCCGCACGGTACGCGTGGCGGTCGGCTGGGCGATCCCGATGTCGGCCGCGACGGCGACCACGCCCTTCTCCCCGACCCGGTCGACCGCCTGCAGCGCGATGAGCTGCGCGGCGGACAGGTCGGTCAGCTGCCGCTGCACCCGCCCGCGGGTACGCCGGGCGGCCTGCATGAGGCCGGTGAGCGCCATGGCGAACTCCGGTACCGGCCCGTCGTCGCCCCGCGTCGTCGTCACGCTCCCGATCATCCTGCATGGCCGGGCCGGCAGCGTACGGCGAGGTCGGGCGACGCCGCGCGGTCCGGCGGGTTGCCAGGTGGTGAACCGGCCCTTGCGGCGGGACGGTCAAGTCCATAGCCTGCTATCTACATTGCACGCCGACGCCGTACGAAACACGGCCGAAACGGGTGATCGATGATGACCGTGGACAGCGGCCGGCGCCCCGACGCCGGCTCCCGGACCGGGGGCACGCTGCGCCGGATCATGGTCGGCGTGGACGGCAGTCCGGCCGGACGCGCCGCACTCCTCGCCGCGCGTACCGAGGCGGCCGCCGACGGGCTCGGCGTCATCGCCGTGCACGTACGCCGCGGGCTGAGTCCGGTGGAGGCGCTGGGCGCGACGTTCGCCGGTGCGGCCGGCGGCTGCTGGCTCGACTGCCGCGACGACGGCGAGCTGACCGCCTGGCTGGACTGCGTGCAGACGCTGGAGACCGCCGGCCTGCGCTGGCAGTTCCTGGTACGCGAGGGCGAGCCGGCGCGGGCGCTGCGCGCGGTGGCCGAGGAGTACCCGGTGCGGTCGATCCACCTGGCGGCGCGGCCCCGTCCGTGGTGGGCGCGCGGCTTCCACCACTGCCCGGCCCGCGCGCTGGAGAGCTACGCCGGCTGTCCGGTGCACGTCGCCGCGTACTCGACCGGGTGAACCGCCGCGAAACCGACACCCTCCAGGCGCTTCTCAGCTAGGCGGAGTATCTTGCCCGGAGCCGTCATCACCCCCCGCGGCGATTCCCACCTGGATGGGCGTTTCAGGGCGGTGCGGTGACGGGAGTGCCGCCCGAGAGGTTCGGGCCCGGGTACAGGTGTGAGGAGGTCCCGTTGGGTGGTCACCGACCGTCCCGAATGAAGCGCCGGCACGCCCCGTGGTGGGCGAGAGTGTCGCTGGTGCTGGGTGTCGTGTTCGTCGTACTCAGCGGCGCGAGCCTGGCCGCCGGCTCCATCGTGCTCGACAAGGTGGACAACGCGATCCCGCAGACCAGCCTGATCGGTGGAGACGCCCGCAAGCACAAGACCGGGTCCGACGTGAAGGGCCCGATCGACATGCTGCTCGCCGGCAGCGACCTGCGTGACTCGTGGAAGTCGACCGGCGAGAAGCCCCGCACCGACTCGATCATGTGGCTGCACATCCCGGCCACCCTCGACCGGGCGTACCTGCTGTCGCTGCCGCGCGACATGCGGGTGACGATCCCGGCCGACCCGCACAGCCAGTACCAGGGCGGGCAGGACAAGCTGAACGCGTCGTTCCCGAACGGGATGAAGTCCGTCAACGACATCGCCGGCGGAATGGCTCTGTTGAGCCGGACCACGAGCAAACTCACCGGGGTCGAGTGGGACATGGCCGGCCTCGTCAACTGGGACGGGTTCAAGGACATCACCACCGCGCTCGGCGGCGTCACGATGTGCCTCGACCAGGGCTTCACCTCGCACCAGCCCGGCTTCACCAACGGCCCGCCGCTGACGTTCCCCAAGGGCTGCCACCACTACGACGCCGACAAGGCCCTCAAACTGGTACGCCAGCGCGACGACGTACCGGGTGGCGACTACGGGCGGCAGAAACTCCAGCAGCAGTACGTGAAGCAGATCCTGAAGCAGGCCACCAGCAAGGGTGTGGTGAGCAACCCGGCCAAGCTGAACGACGTGATCACGGCGGCCGGCAAGGCGGTCCGGCTGGACCTCGGCGGGTACAGCGTCGCCGATCTGGCGCTGGCGCTGCACGGCATCACCGCCGACAAGATCACCACCCTGCAGGTGCCGCACTACGCGATCGGCCAAGGCGACGCGTACCAGGGTGAGGGGTTGCAGCAGCCGCTCGGCAACGAGCTGTTCAGGGCGATGCGGACGGACAAGGTCGACGACCTGCTGCTGTCGCATCCGGAGCTGGCGTCGAAGCTCCCGAGCTGACGAGGTGCCGGTCCCACCGCGGGGCCGGCATCGCGGTCAGGATCCGACCGCGGCGCTCGCTAGGCTCGGCGGCGTGACACGGACGATCGGTCGACGCGCGCTCAACCGGGCCACGCTGGCCCGGCAGTACCTGGTGGAACGGGCCGACGTGCCGGTGACCGCGGCGGTCGGGCACCTGGTGGGACTCCAGGCGCAGGCACCGGCCCCGCCGTACGTGGGGCTGTGGTCGCGGCTCGCCGGGTTCACCGCCGCGGACCTGTCGGACGCGATGGCCGACCGCCGCGTCGTACGGGTGGTCGCGATGCGCGGCACGATCCACACCCTCACCGCCGCCGACTGCCTCGACCTGCGCGCCCGCCTCCGCCCCGTACTCGACCGGCAGCTCGCCGGCCAGTTCCGCGGGCGGTTCGACGGGCTGGACCGGGCCGCGGTCGCCGCCGCCGGACGCGTGCTGGTCGAGGACCGGCCGCTGACGTACGCGGAGCTGGGTGCGGCGCTCGCGGAGCGCTTCCCGGGGACGAAGAGCGAGCTGCTCGGGCACGTGGTCCGCACCGACGTGACGCTCGTGCAGGTCCCGCCGCGCGGGCTGTGGGGCCGCTCCGGGAAGGCGGCGCACACCACCGCAGAGTCGTGGCTGGACGCGCCGTCCGGCACCGACGACACCCCGGATCCCCTGGTACTGCGGTATCTCGCGGCGTTCGGCCCGGCGACCGTGGCCGACGTGCAGACGTGGTCCGGCCTGACGCGGCTGCGCGAGGTAGTGGAGCGGCTGCGCCCGCGGCTCGTCACGTACGTCACGGAGGACGGCGCCGAACTGTTCGACCTGCCCGACGCGCCCCGCCCCGACGCCGACACCGCCGTGCCCGTACGGTTCCTGCCGCAGTGGGACAACCTGCTGCTCTCGTACGCCGACCGCAGCCGCGTGCTGCCCGACGAGTACCGGCCGCGGGTGTTCGCCAGCGCCAACGGCATGGTGCCCGGCACCGTACTGGTCGACGGTCTGGTCCGCGGCGAGTGGGCGCACACCGCCACGCGCACAGCGGCGACGCTCACCGTCACCCCGTACCGTGCGCTGTCCCGCCGGCACGAGTCCGCCGTCACCGCGGAGGCCGGCCGGCTCGCCGCGTTCCTCGCCCCCGACCTGCCCACCGACGTACGCCTCGCGCCGGTCCCCGACTGAGCGAGGCCGGGGTGCTACCGGCGGTGGACGGCGAGCTTCGCCGGGGTGGCGACCGGCGCCACCTTGCGGACGAACGACTCGCGGGCCTCGACGAAGCCGGACCGGTCGTCGAAGATGTCGCGCGCCATCTCGGCCAGTTCCAGCGTCTCGTGGTAGTCCAGCGGGCGCGGCGCGGGCTTGCGCGACTCGACCACGTCCCGCCACATCCCCGGCTGCGCGTACTGGTCGGCCAGGTCGGACAGCCACGAGTCGAACGTCGCCGGGTCGCCCGGGCCGACCAGGTCCACCATGCCGAGCCGCGCGGCCGTACCGGCGCCGACGGGCAGGCACTCGGACAGCAGCCGTTCCGCGGTCTCGATGCCGACCCGCCGCGGCAGCGCGTACGAGTGCAGCTCCGAGCCGTACAGCCCGATGTCGTAGTACGGGTTGAGGACGACGCCGGCGCGGGCGGCGACCACGTCGGCACCGAGGCCGAGCATCACGCCGCCGGCGCCCGCGTTCCCGGTGAACGCGGCGATCGTCACCTGGTCCTCGGCCGCCTCGATCAGCTCGCGGCACACCAGGTTGATCGCCTTGATGTTCTCCCACGCGTACGCCGCGGGGTCGGCAGCGGCCGAGATCTCGGTCAGGTGCACGCCGTTGCAGAACACGTCCGGTCCACCGCGCAGCACGAGTACCCGGGTGTCCTGGCGGGCGGCACGGTGCAGCTCGCGGCGCAGCCGGCGGCACTGGTCGACACCCGCGGCGCCGTTGTAGAAGCGGAACGTCAGCTCGCCGACCGGTCCGCGCCGCCGGTAGCTGATCTCCGGCGGCCCGTCCGTACGCACCGGGACGCGGTCCAGCGCCTCCCGCAGCACCGTCGCCGCGGGCAGCTTCACGCCGCCGCGCTGCCGCAGGTGCCCCAGCCACACCGCACCGGTACCGGCGGCGACGAGCACGTACCCGTCCTGGCGACCGATGATCTCGCCGGGCCGACCCGTACCGGTGCCGGGGTGCGCGTCGAACGCGTTCACCGGCACGCCCGCCAGCTCGGTCCGTACGCCGGGGAACCCGTCCGCGGCGCGGATCTTCCGGATGATGTCGGCCGCGTCGTCGGACCAGTCGAACGCCCGCTCCGCCTGCTTCATCAGCGGGCGCAGCCGCGCGTCCGGGATCGGCCGCGCCGCCTCGGCCAGCGGCGTCGGTACGAAGTCCGGGTCGGCGGCGCGCTCCACGACCTCCAGCGCGCACGCGATCGCCGCGTCCGCCACCGGGCCCGTGTACAGCGCGGACTTGCGCGGCGGGTCGGCCGGCAGGTCGAACTCGCGGTGCGCCCAGATCGGCCCCGCGTCCATCTCCTCGACGGCCGACAGCGCGGTCACGCCCCAGCGCGGCGCGCCCTCGGCGATGGCGTAGTCCAAAGAGGACGGTCCCCGGTCGCCGACCGGACCCGGGTGGATGATCACGGTGCGCCACTTCGTCCACACCTCGGCCGGCACCCGCTCCTTCAGGTACGGGCACAGGATGAGGTCGGGCTGGGCCTGGTACACGCCGTCACAGATGGTGCGCTCGTCGAGCGCGAACTCGACGGCGACGTCGTGACCCCTCTCCCGCAGTTCGTCCCACAGGCGTTGGGTCAGGCCGTTGAACGCGGACACGAGCAGTAGCAGGCGCACGAGGCGTGACGCTAGCGATGTTCCATCCATGCATGCAAATCAAGTAATGAAGACCACGTGAAGATCAGGCGACCGATCACGGTACGCATTGCCGGTTCCACTCAACGCCCACAATGGTGCGACCCTGGCGCATCGTCTACAGTCCTGCCAAACTTCCCTCGTAACGCAGAGTCCCGCAGGTCCGAGGACTACGTACGGGGGTCATACCGGTAGGCGTCTCGGTGGGGGACGCGGAACCGATCTGCGAAAGGCGGCTGTCGCCGTGCTCATGCATCACTTCAGTTACGGAGCGCTCACGCCGATCCTGGCGTACGCGGCGTCGTACGTGGGCTGTCTGCTCGGCCTGATGTGCGCCGCGCGCGCCCGCGTCCTGACCGGACCGGGCCGCCGGGGATGGCTCACCGTCGCCGCGGTCTCGCTCGGTGGTACCGGCATCTGGGTCATGCACTTCATCGCGATGCTCGGCTTCTCCATCAACGACACCGTCATCCGGTACAACATGCTGCTGACCGTCGTCAGCGCGCTGGTCGCGATCGTCGCCGTCGGCGCGGGTCTCGGTGTCGTCGGCAACGACGCGCGCAAGCTGCACCGCATCGCGCTCGCCGGCGTACTGACCGGCATCGGGGTCGCCGGGATGCACTACCTCGGCATCGCCGCCATCGTCATGCCGGCGTCGATCAGCTACGAGCCGATCCTGTTCACGCTGTCCGTCCTGATCGCGGTCGTGGCGTCCGCCGTCGCGCTGTGGTTCACGCTCGTCATCAAGGGGCGCGCCGCGACGCTGGCCGCCGCCGCCGTGATGGGCGTCGCCGTGTGCGGCATGCACTACGTCGGCATGGCCGCGATGCGGCTCACCCCCGACGCGCAGGCCGACATCAGCGTCGGCACCACGTTCAACAACCTGCTCCCGCCGGTACTGCTGGTCACCAGCATCGTCACCGTCGTCCTGCTGATCTTCGTGGCGTTCTCCGCGTCGCCGGCCGAACTGGTCGAGGACGCCGCGTTCGCCGCCCGCCTGGAGCGCAGCGTCGAGGAACGCGAGCGGCTCGCCGCGGAACGCTGGACCGGCCCGCGCCCCCAGTCCGAGTCCGTACTGCCGCCCCCGGCGCAGCCCGGCACGCCGGCCGCCCAACCGGCGAAGCCCGCGGCGCAGCAACCGATCTCCCGGCGACTCACCCGCAACCCCACGGTCGGTACGCGCCGCCGCTGAGGTGGGGCCAGGCCCACCCCCGAACGGGGTCGAGCAGGCTGTCGGCCCCGTGCGCCGCTCGGCGAGACTGGTGGGGTGACCGCCTTCCGGACCGCCGTACGCCAGCGGATGTGCCTGCTCGGCCGCGTGATCGCGCTCTTCGCGCTGACCGCGGCCGAGCTGGCGTTGCTCGGCCTGCCGGCCTCGGCGATCGTCGTACCGGCGATCTGGCCGGTGGTACTGCTGCACGGCGCGGCCGTCGGCGGGCTGCTGTGGCTGTGGTTCGTCCCGGCGTCCGCGGTGTTCCTCGTCGTCAGCCGGGGCCTGCTGCGCGTCCACCGTCGGCTCGTCGCCGAGTGGTGCGGCGTGCAGATCCCCGACCCGTACCGGGAACGGCCGCGCCTCGAACGCACCGAACACGGCTGGTACTGGAACGGCCACGACTACAACAAGTACCGGTGGCTGTCGCGGATCAACCTGTGGCTGCGCTGGCGCGGCAACGACCCGGCCACCTGGCGCGACCTGTGCTGGCAGATCCTCGGCATCCCGCTCAGCGTCGTCGTGCTGCCCGCCGCCGCCTGCGTGTACGGCACGCTCGCGGTGGTGCGGCTGTGCGGCGCCACCGCCCTCGACCCCCTGTTCTTCGGCTCGTACGTGGTGGCCGGGGCAGCCGCCGGCGCCGCCCTCGTCTTCGCGTACGTGTCGCCGAAGCAGATGCTGTCCTGGCACGGCCTCACCGCCCGCTGGCTGCTCGCCCCGACCGAACGCAGCCGGCTGCGTACCCGGGTCGCGCGACTCACCCAGACCCGTACCGACGCGACCGACGCGCAGGCCACCGAACTGCGCCGGATCGAACGCGACCTGCACGACGGCGCGCAGGCCCGGCTCGTCGCGCTCGGCCTCACCCTCGGCGCCATCGAACGCCTCCTCGACACCGACCCCGCCGCCGCCCGCGAACTCCTCGCCAGGTCCCGCGAGGCGTCCGCCCAGGCCCTCACCGAACTCCGCGACCTCGTCCGCGGCATCCACCCGCCCGTACTCGCCGAACGTGGCCTCGCCGACGCCCTCCGCGCGCTCGCCCTCGACGGGCCCACCCCCGTCCAGGCCCGCATCGACGTACCCGGGCGGCTGTCCGCACCCATCGAGTCCGCCGCGTACTTCGCCGTCGCCGAGCTCCTCACCAACACCGCCAAACACGCCCGCGCCGCCCACGTCACCCTGACCGCCGAGTACGCGGCGAACGTGCTGCGCATCGAAGTCACCGACGACGGCCGCGGCGGCGCCACCGACAGCGCCGGGACCGGGCTGCGCGGCCTCCGACGCCGATTGGGTACGTTCGACGGGACGCTCGCGCTGGACAGTCCGCCGGGCGGACCCACCCGGGCCACCCTGGAGATCCCGTGCGCGTTGTCCTCGCCGAAGACCTCTACCTCCTCCGGGAGGGACTGACCCACCTGCTGCGCGCACACGGGTTCGACGTCACGGCATCCGTCGAGACCGGGCCCGACCTGCTCGCCGCCCTCACCGGCGGCGACCCGCCCGACGTCGCCATCGTCGACGTACGGCTCCCGCCCACCTTCACCGACGAAGGACTCCAGGCCGCCCTCACCGCCCGCCGCGCCCGCCCCGGCCTCCCCATCCTCGTACTCTCCCAGCACGTCGAACAGCTCTACGCCCGCGAACTCCTCGCCGACGGCACCGGCGCCATCGGCTACCTGCTCAAGGACCGGGTGTTCAACGCCGACCAGTTCATCGACGCCGTACGCCGCGTCGCCGCCGGCGGCACCGCCATGGACCCCGACGTCATCGCCACCCTCCTCACCCACCACGACCAGCCACTCAGCCGCCTCACCCCGCGCGAACGCGACGTACTCGGGCTCATGGCCGAAGGCCGCTCCAACGCCGCCATCGCCGCGCAGCTCCACCTCAGCGAAGGCGCCGTCAGCAAGTACACCACCAGCATCTTCACCAAACTCGACCTCGCCGCCTCCGACGACGACAACCGCCGGGTACTCGCCGTGCTGGCGTACCTGAACGGCACCCGGTACTGATCGGGGTACGGGTTGGGCGGCGGCTTCGCGGTCGGGTGGCGCGGGCGGCGTCGCGCCTCGGCCGTGTCCGGGTGACGTGACGGCGTCGCGGCTGGGCGGGATCCGGATGACGTGACAGACGCGCGAGGCGGGTCGGCCGAGGCGGGCTGGGGTGAGGCGGCGCGAAGCTGGATGGCGTGGCCGATGACGGCTGTACGAACCCGGTGGCGCGCCGGATTGCTTCGCGGGGCGGGGTTGCTTCGCAGGGCTGGATTGCCTCGTAGGGCTGGGTTGCTTTCGCAAGGCCGAGTTGCTGCCTGGACCTGGGTGACTCGGCGGCTGAGTGGGTTGGCGGCCGGGGCGAGTCGGGCGTGACGGGCCGGCTTGCCGACCCGTCACGCAGCTGGCGGATCGGGTCACAACCGAGCCGAACGGTCCGACCGATTATTGTTCAATTGTCTCATTGTTCAATTGTTGAACAGTTGAACAATGAGACAGTTGGACAATCGATTAAGTCTGTCCACTGTAGACAGACAGATCAGTGGGCCCCGCCCGAACGACATCCCAACCGCCCAGGCGAGGCCCCCACCCCTACCCGACGAACGCCTTCGTGAAGTCGAGCGGGTTCTGACTGACGCCGCTGCACGTCGAGGACGCGTCCGGGTGTACGTCACCGGCGAGCGATCCGCACGACTGGTCCCGGTCGACGGACCAGAACGCGAGTCTCCCGACGCCCTGCGTCCGGGCCCATGACGCGACGGACTGCGCGTTGTCGAGGCTGAACGTGGAGCCGTCGTCGTTGGTACCGATCATCGGGGTGATCCCGATGTTGCCGTACGTGTAGCTGCTGTCGACGCCCTGGATCTGGCCGAGGGTGGCACTGGCGGCGTCGGTGGCGGCTTTGCCCATGTCCTGGTCGCCCTGGTAGTAGTCCATGGCCATGACGTTGACGATGTCGAGCTTGACGCCGGCGTCGTGCGCGGCCTTGACGAGGTTGACGCCGTCGGCGGTGAGCCCGTTGGGCAGTACCGGCAGGGTGACGGAGAAGGTGAGCCCGGAGTCCTTGTCCTTCAACGTTTTCAGCGCCTGCATGTTCCGCTGGATGGACGCGGTGTCGGCGATGGCGGCGCCTTCGATGTCGAAGTCGAGCGCCGTCACGTGGTACGTGTCGATCAGGTTCTGGTACCCGGCGACGATGGACGCCTGGTCGGTGCAGGTCCAGGCGAGGGGGAGGCCGGCGGCGCCACCGCTGGAGATGATGGGTTCGGCGCCTTCGGAGCGGGCCTTGTCGATCTCGCCGTCGACGTTGGGGTCGTTGCCGACGGGCAGCGTGTCGCCCCAGATCTGGTTGCAGCCGGACCCGATCACGAACGCCGCCGTGTACGTCTTCAGCCCGGCTCCGGCGGCCTGGTCCAGCATGCCGACCTGCGAGTTCGACATGTCGACGTACGGCGCGACGGTGCCGGCGGCGGCCAGCCCGGGTTCGGCGGTACCGAGGACGACCGCGCCGGCCGCGCCGACGGTGAGGGCGAGCGCGGTCCACCAGCGTCTTCTGAGCATGGAGCCTCCCCTTCGTACGTCCGGGTTGCCGGGGGCACTTCAGTGCGCTCCCGACAACCCGTTCAATGCAGCGGATTTGCCGCATTTCAAATGTTAGGTTTGTTTACCGTACGACCGGCGGCCCGTCAACACCGTCCCCACCAGCCCGCCAACGCCCCAGCCGGTACCCGCTCCCCCACCACCCCCGAAACCCCTTGCCCTGCAAGGGATCCGTACCGCCACGACCGCCAGCCAGCCCAGCTCCACCCCACCGCCAACCCGCCGCCAGCACCGAACGAACCCCGCCACCCAGTCCGATCCGACCGACAGCCAACCCGTGCCCCCGCACAGAACCGTCCCCACCAGCGACCACGTGTCGTCGCCGCGACCGCCCCGCCCGCGAGGACCCCGCTCATGGCCGACCCTGTGCTGTCAGCCACGCTCGTGACAGTCCCCGCTCCTGGCAGTCGGCAACGCCCGCCCACCGGGCGATCACTGCCCGCCGCCCTACCCCGCGATCGCCCCCACCACGGTCACCACCGACCGACCGTTACGCGGCAGAGCGGCGCCCGCCACGAACTCGGCATGGGCCCTGACTGCGGAACGCAGCATGGGGTCACGCGGGAGAGCCGCAACAGCAACGGATCCCACTCACCAAGGCGTTGAACGGCGCGACGGCAACAGCTCTCGGGGCTCCAACGAAAGACCGCCACGGAACAACGAACCGGGCGCCCTCGACGCGAGGTTCCCGTTGGCACAACGGATCCCCGGCACGCGACACGCAACCCGCGGAACGAACCCCGGCATACCCGACACGGAACTGGGCGGCGCAAGGGATCCCGGCGTGGACGACACGGCCGCGGCGACCTGAGGCGCGACACAGGGTCGCGGTGACACAACCGATCCCGGCGCACACCACACGCGACCGCGGTGACACAACCGACCCCCGGCGCACGCCCGACCGTGGTGTCCCAACCGATCCCGGCGCACACGACACGGATCGGCGCGGCACCACATCACTGTAGGCGCGCGCTCCCCTTGGCCGGCGCGCGGCGGAGTACCGGAAATGGTGTGGTGGCAAGGGTTCCGGCGGAGTGGAAGCTGTGGGTCAGGGGGTGTCGAAGAGGGCGCTGACGGACTCGCCGTTGTGGATGCGGCGCATCGCCTCGGCGAGCGCGGGGGCGATCGACAGTACGCGGAGCTTGTCGGTACGGCGCTCGTGCGGTACCGGAACGGTGTTGGTGCAGACGATCTCGGTGACGTCGGGTTGGGCGGCGAGCCGGTCGAGGGCTCCGGCGGCGAAGAGTCCGTGGGTGCAGGCGACGCGGACGGAGCGGACCTTGAGTTCGCGGAGCCGGTCGAGGAGTTCGAGGATGGTGCTGCCCTTGGCGATCTCGTCGTCGAGGACGATCACGTCGCGGCCGGCGACGTCGCCGATGACGGAGGTGATCTCGACGCGGTCGTCGGAGAAGCGTTGCTTGGCGCCGGCGGCGACGCCGACGCCGAGCAGCCGGGCGAACGCGGACGCGGGTTTGGCGTTGCCGAGGTCCGGGGAGACGACGACGGCGTCGGACAGGTCGTACTGCCGGAAGTGGCGGGCGAGTTCGCGCAGCGCGTGCAGGTGGTCGACCGGTACGCCGAAGAAGCCGTGCACCTGCGGGGAGTGCAGCGTCATGGTGAGGACGCGGTCGACGCCGGCGGTGACGAGCAGGTCGGCGACGAGGCGGGCGCCGATGGAGATGCGCGGCGCGTCCTTCTTGTCGGACCGGGCGTAGGCGTAGTGCGGCATGACCACCGTGGTACGCGCGGCCGAGGCACCGCGCGCCGCGTCGGCCATCAGCAGCAGCTCGACGAGATGCTCCTGTACGGGCGGGACGAGCGGCTGCACCAGGTAGACGTCGCGCTCCCGGCAGTTGGCCTCCAGCTGCACTTCGAGGCAGTCGTTCGCGAACCGGGTGACCCGCGAGGGCCGCAGCGGTACCTCAAGGTGCTGGCAGATCTCCGTCGCCAGCTCGGGATGGGCGGACCCGGAGAACACGGCGATCTCGTGCACGGCCTGGCGCTCCTGTCGTCGGCGGACGGCACGCACACGGTACCCAGCGGGCCGCAGCCCGCCGCCGCCGGCCGTTATGCCCTGCCGCGGGCCCGGTTTCCGGTTGCGAAAAGCGGGCGAGCGCGCCGCCGCCCGGGGTCAGGTGCGGGTGGCGGTGCGGTTGGCGGTGACGACACCGAGGCCGACGAGGGCGGCGACGAGCAGCCCGATGACGAGGATCGCGGCCGGTACGCCGAGAACGCCGGCGCCGCCCGCGGTCAGCAGGATGAGCGCGGCGGCCACGAGCAGCGGGATGAGCTGCACCGAGCCGGGGCGCATCCGGGCGTGCAGCAGCCCGCTGACGAGCAGGTACCCGACGACGGGGACGGCGACGGTGGCGGCGGTCGCGGCGGGCGGGATGTCGCTCCCGGCGGCGACGACGGACAGGCCGGCACCGACGGCGGCCACCGCCGCGAAGATCACGTAATGCGCGTAGCCCCAGAGCATGTTGGTGAACTGGCTGACGCGGAGGGCGGCGGTGGCCTCGTGCTTGAAGTACGACCACCACATGGCGAAGAGGAGGACGAGGCCGCCGGCGGCGGTGACGAGCAGGCCGGTGGACAGCCCGTGCCGGGTGGTCGCCCCCTGTACGGCCAGGGTCGACGCGGACACGCACTCGCCGAGCACGATCAGCGTGAACAGGCCGTACCGTTCGTTGATGTGGCCGGGGTGCCAGGACGTGCGGCGGCCGCGCGCCTCCGCCCACACGGGGACGGCGAGTTCGGCGACGACGAGCACCGCGAACCCGACGTACGCGGCGTCGCCGGGGAGCAGGAGCCGCAGCAGCCAGCCGATCTGGACCACGACGATGCCGACCGCGTACCGGAGGGCGGCGGCGCGGCCGGCCGGGTCCTGGCGTGCGGCGCGCAGCCACTGCGCGACGAGCGCCACCCGCATCACCACGTACCCGATGGTGATGACGGTGAAGTCGTAGTGCTCGAACGCCCGCGGTACGCCGGCGGCGAGCACCAGCCCGCCGGCGATCTGCACGAGCGTCAGCAGCCGGTAGAGCACGTCGTCCGTGTCGTACGCGGAGGCGAACCAGGTGAAGTTCATCCAGGCCCACCAGATCGCGAAGAACACCATCGCGTACCCGAGGATCACGCTCGGGTGGCCTTCGGCCAGGCCGTGGTGCAGCTGGCCGGACGCCTGCGCGACGGCGACCACGAAGCACAGGTCGAACAGCAGTTCCAGCGGGGTCGACGCCCGGTGCTGCTCGCCCGGGTCGCGCCCCTGCATGCGGCGTACCCACACCCCCACGACACTCACGCCACGTGATGCTGCCACAGCCGGCGGGAATCCGGTGACGGGCGCCGGGTCAGAGCGCCCGCGCGACGAGTTCCGCGAGGTGCACGACGCGGGTGCCGGAGCCGCGCAGCCCGGCCGCCATCTGCCGGTAGCAGCCGGGGTTGACCACGACGAGGTAGTCGAGGTCGAGCTCGGCGATCGCGGCGACCTTCGGGGCCAGTACCTCGCGCGAGTCGGCCGGCCGGAGCACCGAGTACGAGCCGGCGGCGCCGCAGCACGACCCGGCGTCCGGTACCTCGACGTAGTCGCCGAGGTGGGCGAGGACCTCGCGGGGCTCGCGCCAGACGCCGAGGGCGTTGCGCAGGTGGCAGGAGTCCTGGAGGCCGAGGCGGGCGCGCCGGCCGTCCACCTGGATGGGCGTGAGGTCGGCCAGGTCGGGGCCGTGGCCGGCGGCGAGCCAGGCGGAGAACTCCTGTACCCGGTCGGCGCCGAGTTCGGCGGCGAGGTGCGCGGAGCAGCCGCCGGACGTGGTGACGATCGTGCCGGGCAGCTGCCGGCCGAGCCGGCGCGCCATCCGCCTGCCGAGTCCGGACTCGCCGTTGTGCGCGTGCAGCGCGCCGCAGCAGCCCTGTACGGCGGGCGCCACGAGCGACGGGTCCGCCCGGCGCGCCGCGCGCGACACCTTCGGGTACAGGACGCGTTCGACGCAGCCGAGCATCAGGTTGGGTGCCGCTGGCGTACCGCGGCGGGTGCGGGCGGCGCGGCGGACCAGGCCGGCGAGCGTGATGCCGACCATGCCGAGCCGGGACATCATCAGCATCAGCAGCTTCGCCAGTACGGGGCGGTTCCGGCCCTGCCAGGCGGTGTCGCGCCACTCCTCCAGCAGCTCGCCGTACTGCACGCCCGCGGGGCACACCGGTTCGCAGGCGCGGCAGCCGAGGCAGAACTGCGACTGCGCCAGTACGGTCGGGTCGGTGACGTCGAGCCGGCCGTCCTGTACCGCCCGCATCAGGGTGATGCGGCCGCGCGGCGACGACGCCTCCTCCCCCGTCATCCGGTACGTGGGGCACGACGGCAGGCAGAACCCGCACGACATGCACCGGCTCAGCAGGTCCGGATCGAACACGTCCCCGGTACCCGCGGCGGTGCGCGGCTCGTCGCTCATGCCGTACCCGCCTCGGTGGTCTGGTCGCCGGTCGAGCCGAGCTTCCCCGGGTTGAGGATGCCGGCCGGGTCGAACGCGGTCTTGATCCGGCTCAACAGGGCCATCTGGTCGTTGCCGAGCCGGCGCGACAGGTACGGCAGCTTGGCGGCGCCGACGCCGTGCTCGCCGGTGATCGTGCCGCCGAGGTCGATCGCCGCGCCGAAGATCTCGCCGAACGCGGCGTGCGAGCGTTCCACCGCCGCCGCGTCCGAGGCGTCGAGTACGCAGGTGGGGTGGAGGTTGCCGTCGCCGGCGTGGCCGAACGTGCCGATGGTCAGCTCGTGCTTCGCGGCGATCGCGGTGATCCGGTCGGCCATCTCCGCCAACCGCGGCCTCGGTACGGTCGCGTCCTCCAGGATGGTCAGCGAGCCGAGCCGGGACAGCGCCGGCAGCGAGCAGCGGCGGGCGGCGAGCAGGTCCTCGGACGCGGCGACGTCGGCGGCGAGCGTGACGCCGGTGGCGCCGTGCTCCGTGCAGACGTCGGCGATCCGGCCAAGGCTCCTGTCGACGAGTTCCGGGTCGCCGTCGTCACCGAACAGCAGCAGCGCGCCGGCCTCGGTGTCCAGCCCGAGGTGCGCGTAGTCCTCGACCGCGGCGACGCACGTACGGTCGAGGAACTCGCAGGTGGCGGGCGTGATCCCGGCGCCGATGACGGCGTCGACGGCACGGCCCGCGGCGGCCAGGTCCGCGAAGTACGCCACCCCGGTACGGGTCGCGGCGGGTGCGGGCAGCAGCGCCACGGTGACCTCGGTGATCACGCCGAGCGTGCCCTCGGAGCCGGTGAGCAGCCGGGTCAGGTCGTAGCCGGCGACGTCCTTCCAGAGCCGCCCGCCGGTACGGACCACCTCGCCGGTCGGCAGCACGACCTCCAGCCCCAGTACGTAGTTGCGGGTCACCCCGTACTTGAGGCCGCGGAGGCCACCCGCGCAGGTGGCGACGTTGCCGCCGACCGTGGAGACGACCTTGGAGCCGGGATCCGGCACGTACAGCAGGCCCTGGGCGGCGGCGGCCGTGGCGAGCGCCTGCGTGGACACGCCCGGTTGGACCCGGGCGAGGAGTTCGGGTCCGGAGACTTCCAGGATCTCGTCGAGCCGGGTCAGCACCAGCACGATCCCGCCGGCCAGCGGTACGGTCGCGGCGCACAGGTTCGACCCGGCGCCCCGCGGTACGACGGGGATCCGCAGCTCGGTCGCCAGCCGCAGCACCTCCGCCACCTCGGCCGTACTGCCGGGGAAGACCACGACGTCCGGCCGGTGGTGGAACAGCGGGGTGGCGTCGCGGGCGTACACCTCCAGTTCGCCGGCGGCGGTCCGGACGTGTGCGGCGCCGACGATCGAGGTCAGCCGCTCGACGAGTGTGGCCACGCGCCCCTCCTGTACGGGGTGGTGGGTCGTTGCGGGTGGAGCCCACGGTCACCAGGCGACCCACGCCCTGGTAACCGACCTGCACGCCATGACGGTACGACGGCGAAAAACTTCAGCAGCGGTGGCCCTGCCGCAGGTGCCACCCACTGGAAATCCGGTACCGCCCGGGTTTGCCCACGGTGACCGACGTCCAGCCGTCCGGTTCCGGGGCGAAACAGGCATCCGGCCCGGACAGGGTCAGCCAGTGACTCCACCGCACCCGTACCGTGGCGCGGCCCGCGGACGTCGCGTCGAACGTCACCCCGGTCGGCCCCGAGTCGACCAGCACGCCCACCCCGGACACCAGCTGCTGCGCGCCGAGCACCCGGTAGACCAGCCAGTCCGCGTTCGACCAGGACAGCCGCAGGTACGGCAGGCCGGCGGCGATCAGCGCCGCCTCCTCCCGCCCGTACTTGTCGAGCTTGACCTGTCGCGGCACCGCCACGTACGACACCGCGTTGCGGTACAGCCAGGTCAGGTAGTTGCCGGGAGTGAGGCTGTCGTCGTAGAAGAGCGGGTTGCGCTCCACGTCGACCTGCCGCTCCCAGCCGCGCGCCAGCGGCACCGCCTCCGCCACGTACGTGGACTCCCAGTGGTCGTACAGCGGGACGACCTCGATCCGGCCCACCGGGCGCAGGGTGTCGAGCCGCTCGATCAGCGGCTGGTAGAAGACGGACTGCGCGGCCGGGTCGCCGGCGCTGCCCAGGTCGCTCGCCACCAGCGGCGGCTGCCACAGGGTCAGCGCGACGATCGCGCCGGCCAGCTTGAGCCGGCGTACCTGGCTGACCGCGGCGACCAGCGGCGCGCAGAACAGCATCGGCAGGCGCGTCACGTTCGACCCGATCGGGCTGGGTACGAAGTACGACAGCAGGATCGCCAGTACGAGCAGCACCGCGCCCACCCGCAGCGCCCGGTACCGCGCCGGGACCAGGAAGAACGACGCCACCCCGACCGCGACGAACACCTTCATCGAGTCGCCGTTGAACGGCTGCACCCCGCCGTCGGCGAACATCAGGCTCGGCGTCAGCCCGAGCAGCGCGCCCAGGCACAGCACCAGGCCCTCCCGCCAGGCGCCGGTCAGGTGCCACCCGCCCGGCAGCCGCGGCCCGACGGGCACCCCACCCTCCGGCGTACGGCGGCGCAGGCCGGCGATCAGTACCGCGGTGCCGGCGAGCCCGAGGAAGAGCCCGGACACCGGACTGCCCGCCACCGACCCCGTGGCCAGTACGAAACCGAGCGGCAGCCGTACCCGGCGGGGCGCGCGCGGCAGCGACACCGCCACCACCGCGAACATCGCGACCGCCAACCCCAGCGCGAACGTGGTCCGCCCGCTCACCAGGTTGAACACCCCGACCAGCGCCGCCAGTACGCCGCCGACGGTCGGGCGGGGCACCCGGTAGCGGGCGAGCAGCCACGCGAACGCCGCCGAGGTGAGTACGCAGGAGACGGCGCCGACCCCGCGCGCGCCGATCAGCGCGTTCAGCGGCCCCGCCAGCAGGCTGTACCCGAACGGGTAGACCCCGCCGTACCAGCGGAAGTCGATCGTGTGCCAGCCGTACGTCTCGAAGAAGTGGCCGCGGGCGACCTGCGCGGACAGGTCCGTGCCGGCCAGCGGCAGGAACAGGAACGCCACCGTCAGCGTCAGCGACACCGCCGTCGTCGCGATCGTCGGCACCCGGTACCGCTCCGGGAACCAGTGGTCGACCAGGTCCACCCAGTCCCGGCGTACCTTCGGGATCATCGCCGTCGGCGTCGGCTCCACGTACGGCCCGGCCCGCTCCGGCAGCCCCGCGTCCACGGGGTCCGACCGCTCCCGCCGGTCGTCCACCCCCTCCTCGACAGCGTCCATCCCCTGCGTACCGCCCAGGTCGTCCACCGCGTCCATGCCCTGCGTACCGCCCAGGTCGTGCACGGCGTCGATGGGCTGCGTACTGCCCAGGTCGCCGGCGGGGCGCGGCGGATCGTCGTCCGGCGGGCGGCGCCCGGCCGGTACGGACATGCCACGCGCCTCGTCCCTACCCATGACCACACCCGAACAACGACCGGCGGCGCACCACGCTCCGGCGTACGGGGACGGTGGCGGTCACGGGACCTCGGCCTCCATCCGGTCGGCCACCACGTGCCGGGCGCGGCGCGCGGTGCGCAGGTACTCGTCAACGAACTCGCCCGGGTCCTCGCCGTCGAAGCGCAACGCCCGGACCACCCCGGCCAGCTCGACGCCGTGCCGCGGAAGCTGGTCCGACGGGCGGCCCCGCACCAGCATCATCGCGTTGCGTACCGAACCGGCGAGGCGCCACGCGGCGGACAGTTCCATCGCGTCGGCGGCGGTCAGCAGCCCCGCGCCGACCGCGGCGTCCAGCGCGTCCAACGTCCGGGTGGTACGCAGGGTCGGCGTCGCGCCGGCGTACCGGAGCTGGAGGAGCTGCACGGTCCACTCGACGTCGGCGAGCCCGCCGCGGCCGAGCTTGGTGTGCGTCGCCGGGTCGGCACCGCGCGGCAGCCGTTCGGCGTCGACCCGGGCCTTGATCCGCAGGATCTCCCGTACCTGCGCGGTGTCCAGGCCCTTCGCCGGGTACCGCACCGGGTCGGCGACCGCGAGGAACTCGTCGCCCAGCGCGGCGTCGCCGGCCACGTACCGGGCGCGCAGCAGCGCCTGCGACTCCCACACCCGCGACCAGCGCGCGTAGTAGCTCCGGTACGCGGCGAGGCTGCGGACCAGCGGGCCCTGGCGGCCCTCGGGGCGCAGGCCGGCGTCGATCGGCAGCGGCGGGTCGGGCGCCGGCGCGGACAGCAGCGCGCGCAGCTTCTCCGCGACCGCGTGCGCCCGGGACTGCGCGTCGTCGCCGCCGGAGTGGACGAACAGCACGTCGGCGTCCGAGCCGTAGCTCATCTCCGCGCCGCCCAGCCGGCCCATCCCGATCACCGTGAACCGCAGGTCGGCGGGCGCGTCGACGGCGGCGCGGGCGACCCGGAGCGCCGCGGCGAGTACCGCGTCGGTCACGTCCGACAGGGCGCGGCCGACGGCGACCACGTCGAGCCGGCCGAGCAGGTCCGCGCAGGCGATCCGGAACAGTTCGCGCCGGCGCAGCGCGCGCAGCGCACCCACCGCGTCGTCCGGCCGGTCGTGCCGGCGTACCGCGGCGGACATGGCTTCGGTGAGCGCCGCCGGCTCCCGCGGTACGAGTTCGGCGTCGTCGGCAAGCAGCCGCAGCGCCTCCGGGTCGCGGGCGAGCAGGTCCGTCACGTACCGGCTGGTGCCGAGGAGCCGGGCGAGCCGGATCGCGACCGGGCCCGAGTCGCGCAGCAGCCGCAGGTACCACGGGGTACGGCCGAGCTTCTCCGACACCCGCCGGTACGCCAGCAGCCCGTGGTCCGGCTCCGGCGCGTCCGCGAACTCGGGCAGCAGCGCCGGCAGCAGCGTCCGCTGGATCGCCGCCGTACGCGACACGCCGCCGGTCAGCGCGCCGATGTGGCGCAGCGCCCCGGCCGGGTCCTCGAACCCGAGCGCCGCCAGCCGCGACTCGGCCGCGCCGCTGGTCAGCCGCAGCGCCTCGGTCGGCACCTTCGCGACCGCCTCCAGCAGCGGCCGGTACAGCAGCTTCTCGTGCAGCCGCCGGACGTTGCGGGCCAGCCGGGACCAGTCGCGCAGGAACGCCTGCACCACCGTACGGTCGCCCTCCGCCCGGTAGCCCAGCGCGTGCGCCAGCCAGCGCAGCCCCGCCTCGTCGTCCGGGATCCGGTGCGTACGCCGGAGGTGCTGCAACTGCAGCCGGTGCTCCACCGTCCGCAGGAACCGGTACGACCCGGCCAGCTCCTCGCCGTCGGCGCGCCCCACGTACCCGCCGGCGGTCAGCGCGGCGAGCGCGGCGAGCGTGTTCGGCTCGCGCAGTTCCGGATCCGACCGCCCGTGTACGAGCTGGAGCAGCTGCACCGCGAACTCGATGTCGCGCAGCCCGCCGCGCCCCAGCTTGATCTCGCGCTCCACGTCCGCCGCGGACAGCTGGTCCTCGACCCGGCGGCGCATCGCCCGCACCTCGGCGACCATCTTCGGCCGCTGCGCCGCGTCCGTCGCCTGCCACACCAGCGGCCGTACGCAGTCCAGCCACTCCTCGGCCAGCGCCGCGTCCCCCGTCACCGGCCGCGCCTTCAACAGCGCCTGGAACTCCCAGCCCTTCGCCCAGCGCGTGTAGTACGCCCGGTAGCTCGCGACCGTACGCACCAGCGGGCCGTCCCGGCCCTCCGGCCGCAGCCCCGCGTCCACCTGCCACGCCACCTGCCGGCACACGTCGATCAGCCGTACCGCGATCGCGGTCGCCGCCCGCAGCGCCGCGTCCGTGTCCCCGTCGCCGACCGGCTCCGCCACGAACAGCACGTCCACGTCGCTCACGTAGTTCAGCTCGCGGCCGCCGCACTTGCCCATCGCGACCACCGCCAGCCGCGGCAGCTCGCCCGGCGCCTCCGCCTCGGAGATCCGCAACGCCGCGGCGAGCGTCCCGTCCGCCAGCGCCGCCAGCTCCGCCATCACCTCGTCCACGGTCCGCGCCCCGGTCAGGTCCGCCGCGGCGATCCGCAACAACACCCCCCGGTACGCCAGGCGC
The DNA here is from genome assembly GCF_016861975.1 of Actinocatenispora rupis. GTDB lineage: Bacteria > Actinomycetota > Actinomycetes > Mycobacteriales > Micromonosporaceae > Actinocatenispora > Actinocatenispora rupis. The sequence continues at coordinate 45,660 of NZ_BOMB01000011.1, forward strand.
AGCTCCTCCACCGCCGCCGTACCGCCGCCCGCCGGGGACAGCTCCGCCCGCAACGCCTCCGCGCCCCGGAACGTGTCCGGATCGGTGTCCGAAGCCAACTGCGCCCAGTGCGTCGGCGCACCGACGAGATGGTCCCCCAACGCCTCCGACGCCCCGAGTACGGCCAGCAGCCGCGCGGCGAGCCCCGGGTCGGCGCGCAACGCCGCCGGCACCTCCGGCGCCACCGCCACCAACCGGTGCACCTGGTGCAGCGCCAGGTCCGGGTCCGCCGTCGACCCCACCGTACGCACCAGCGCCGCCGCCCCGTCGTCCGTCGGCCCGCCCGCGCCCGCATCCCACCAGCCCAGCCCGTCCGGGCCGAGCAACGCCGCCGCCCGCGCCACGTCGGCGAACCCGTACCGGCTCAGCCGGTCACCCCGCCGACGCGCCGACTCCGGCCGCGACACCAGACCGCCCGACGCCCCGGCCCGCACCGCCGCCACCACCGACGCCGGCTCACCCCCCGGTACAACCGAATGCCCCGGATCCGCTTCCGCCCCAACGGATCCCGCCCCCGAAGCCCCACCCGGAAGAGGCGATTCGCTCCGACCTCCGGCAGGTACA
>NZ_BOMB01000012.1 GCF_016861975.1 Actinocatenispora rupis
CCTCCGGTCCTCGCTCATGCCAGCCCTCCGTCTTCGTCTCGGCGTGCCCGTCCGGTCCACGGCGGTCACGAGCCGAGGAGGGGTAACTCGGTGCGCGCCGACGTACGGCCGGACACGAGGTCGGCGAAGCGGTGCGCGAACGGCCGCCAGGTCTCGGCGACGTCGGGCAGCGCCGCGGCGCACCGGGCGGTCAGGTCGGCGGGGTCGGCGCCGGTCGCGGCGACGTCGGCGGATCCGGCGATCCAGCCGGCCAGCATGTCGGCGTCGCACTCGATGTGGAACTGCACCGCCCAGGCGCGGTCGCCGTACCGGAAGGCCTGGTTGGGGTAGCTCGGCGAGGCGGCGAGCAGCACCGCGCCCTCGGGCAGTTCGACGATCTCGTCGTGGTGGAACTGGATCACGTCGGGCATCAGCGGTACGTCGGCGAACAGTACGTCGTTGTTCGCCGCGTCGCGCTTGGCGACGAGCCGCGGCCCCAGCTCCGGCCCGGCCTCGGCGCGCGCCACGTACCCGCCGAGCGCGTTGGCCATGATCTGCGCGCCGAGGCAGATCGCCAGGGTCGGCACCTTCTGCCGTACGGCGGTGCGGAACAGGTTCTCCTCCGCCGCGTACCAGGAGGTGTCGGGGAGGCCGCCGCCCAGCACCACGAGCCCCGCGTACCCGGAGAGGTCGCCGGCGGGCAGCTCCTCCCCGGCGTGCGGCCGGATGACGGAAAGTTCCAGCCCGGCCTCGGTCAGCCACTCACCGAGGACGCGGACGTCGTCGGTCGGATCGTTCTCCACCACGAGCGTGCGTACAGTCGTCACGCTCACGAGGCTATCGATCCCCACCCGCGGCCGGTCCGCGGACCGCGGGTGGAAACCGACACACTCGGCCGTGCACACGGCCGCTCGTTCGACGGAAACGGCTCAGACGGCGGAGAGTCGGCGCACCACTTGCTCCGGAATGTCCAGCGCCGGCAGATCGCGGCGGGCGGGCACGTGCTCGGTGCCCAGCCGCGCGTGCCGGATCCGGTCGATCCGGAACGCGCGGACGTCGTGCCGCAGCCGGCACCACGCCAGCAGCAGCCAGTGCTCGCGGGCGCCGACGAAGCCGATCGGCTCGACGGTGCGGTGGCTGAGCCGGCCGCGGCGGTCCGCGTAGTCGAGGTCGAGGACGCGCTCGGCGGTGAGCGCCTCCTGCAACACCACCGGTACGGCCGGGAACTGGCCGGCGGTCTCGACCTCGATGCCGGCGTGCGCGGCGACCGCCTCGGCGGCGGCACCGGTCACCCCCGGGTACCGCGCGCGCAGCTTGTCCAGTACACCGTCGGCGGCCTGCTGGAACGGGGTGCCCGCCAGCCGGGACAGGGCGACCGCGAGCGCGACGGCCTCCTCCGGCGTGACCGACATCGGGGGCAGGTCGCGGGCGGTCGCGTCCACCGCGAACCCACCCTCCGGTCCAGGTACGGCATAGACCGGGACACCGCTGGCGGCGAGCGCTGCCGTGTCGCGCTCGATGGTGCGCACGCTCACCGCGAAACGCTCGGCGAGCTGGCGCGTGGTGCGCGGCGACGGTGCCGCGGCACGAAGTTCGTCGACGAGTGCATGGAGTCGTTCGGTCCGGTTCATACCCAGACAGTACGACCGGGGTATGACACTTTCGCCGTCCGCGGACCCGCCCGTCCGGTCCCGTACCGGACGGGCCGAACGCGACCGCTTCGCGCACCGGATCCCCGGCACCACACGGGAATCCGGCCTCCGGCTGTTACTCCGGGCGCAGCGCGACGGCGAAGCTGACGTTGCCGTTCTGGTCGACCTCGGCGTCCAGCGCCTTGTCGTCCAGGTACGCCGCGGCGCCGGACTCCAGGAACAGCCGCGCGCCGTCCGCGTCGAGCACCTGGTCGCCCGACTCGGGCGCCTGGGTGACGGCCAACGTCAGCGCGTGCGCGTCGTCGGGTACCGCCTCGGCGGTGTCGTCCGGCACGGTGTCAGCGGCGATCCGCAGGCCGGCGCCGGTCGGGTCGCCGGTCTGCTCGGTCAGGGTGCGGATGACGGCCACCGCGTTCTCGGTCAGGGCGAGCACTCGACTCTCCTCACGTGGGTTCGGCCAATCCACCCACCCTGACTCCACCTGCCGGTATCGGCAACCGGAAGCGTCCGAAACCAGCCCCGCGGCCGAGCCGGAAACCGTTGCGGCGCAAGCGATACCTCAGGCGGCGGCCGAGTTTCGCCGGGCCACCGCGTACCGTACGACGGCGTGCAGGACCTCGCGGGCGGGCCGCGACCGGTCGGATTCGGTCAACAGCACCGGAACCTCCGGGCCCACCGACAGCGCCTCGCGCACCTCACCCAGCTCGTACCGGTCGGCGTTGGCGACGGCGACGAGGTGCGGCAGGCCGCGCGCCGCCGCGTAGTCCAGGGCGGCGAAGCTGTCCCGCAGCCGCCCCGCGTCGGCGAGCACGAGCGCGGCGACCGCGCCCCGGGACAGCGCGTCCCACATGAACCAGTACCGGTGCTGCGCGGGCATTCCGTACAGGTGCACGGAGACGCGGTCGGTCACCGCGCACCGCCCGTACGGCAGGACCGCGGCGCCGCCCTCCCCGTCGGACACCAGCCCGACGAACGACGACCCCACCGCGCGCCCGCCCAACACCACGACCTTCAACGGGTACGCACACCGACCAGCGTCCACCAGGCCCCCCGACCTCGGTTCGTCACACACCCTGCGTACAACGGACGAGCGGGCGGTTCGGTGATGTGCGGGGTCACCCGGTGGGCGGTCACACCGGCAGCCGCAGCCGGGCGAGCGGCTCGACGAGCTCCCGCTCCTCGTACGACAGGTGCGACAGCAACGCGTCGGCGAGCAGGTCGGCCGCGGCGGACAGCGCGTCGATCCGGGCCGGGTCGTGCAGGGTGGCGACGAGCGCGGCGTCGATCCGGTCCAGCAGGCCGGCAATCGCGTGGTGCTCCGACTCCAACCGGTCGAGTACCGGCGCCAGCCGCGGATCGCGCCGCCGCAGGTGCGGGAACAGCGACTCGTCCTCGATCGTGTGGTGCACCGCCAGGACCCGGCAGTAGCTCTCGCAGTACGCCCCGAGCGTCCAGTTGTTCTGCCGCATGGTCAGCGTGTTCAGGTGCGAGCGGGCCGCACCCGCCGACAGCGAACCGTCCGCCACCTGCCGCACCATGCCGAGCAGCTCCGTCAGCTCGCCGCGCAGGTGGTCGTGGATGTCGATCAGGTGCCGGGCGTGCGTCCGGCCGTCCGGCGCGTACCGCACGGTCGGATCCGGCGCCGGCCCGGTCGGCCGCTCCGCCTCGTCCCACAGCGTCTCGGTCGAGCGCCGCGGCACGTCGTCCGCCGTCGGCACCACCCCCGGCACCACGCCGGCCACCTCGCGCACCCCGGAATCCCTTGGTACGCCTGGCTCAGCGGCCCGGTCGGTGGCCCTGCCGGGTGACGTGGCACCGCCGGATGGCATGGCGCTGCCGGATTGCGTGGCGTTGTCGCGTGGCGTGGCACCGTCGGGTGGCGTTGCGGTGCCGGGTGGCGTTGCGGTGCCGGGCTGGGCGGGTGGTGCGGCGCGTTCGGCGGCGACCAGGGCGCGGACGGCGGGCGCCACCTCCTCGGCGTACCGGCGGAGGTCGGTGTCGTTGCCGACGGCGAGGACGAAGCCGCTGACGCCCTCGGACAGGGCCAGCTCGGCGAGCTGCTCGGCCCACACCGCGGGCGGCCCGGCGAACCAGCCGCCGTCGCCGTCGAACGAGCCGGACACGTTGTACAGCCGGCGGATCGCGCCCGGGTCACGGCCGGCGTCGGCGGCGGCCTTGTCGATGACCGCGTTCATCGCGGCCAGCTCCTCGGGCGCGGCGTACCCGTACGACGGGAGCCAGCCGTCGGCGAGCCGCCCCGTCAGCTCCAACATCCGCCTCTTGTACGCCCCGAGCCAGATGCCGATGTCGTGCGCCGGCGTCGGACCGGGTCGCGCGCCGGCCAGCCGGTAGTGCTCGCCGTCTACCGTACGCGCCGGGCCCGGCGTCCACAGCGCGCGAACCACGGCGATCGCTTCGGCAAGCGCCGCAACGGATTCCGCTGCCGTACGCCGCGGTCCGCCCAGGGCCGCCACACCGTCCGGGAACGCGCCGGCGCCGAGCCCCAGCTCGACCCGTCCGCCGGTCAGTACGTCCAGGCTCGCGGCGGCGCGGGCCAGCACGGCGGGCGGCCGCAGCGGCAGGTTCGCCACGTTCGGAAAGACCCGGACCCGCTCGGTACGCGCCGCCACCACCGACAGCAGCGTCCACACGTCCAGGAACGCCGGCTGGTACGGATGGTCCTGCGCGCTCACCAGGTCCAGCCCGAGCCGGTCGGCCAGCCGCGCCAGCTCCACCACCGCGTCGGCGGACTCCGCCGCCGGCGGCACGAAGACCCCGAACTCCAGCTCGTGACCGTAGTCGGGCACCAGCCACCTCCCGCGCCGCGTCGACGCCCGCGTACCTCGGCGGGCCCGGTACAGTATGCCGCGCAGATGTTCTGTCCGACAGAAGGTATGTCGTACCGCACACGCTAGGATGGCGGCATGGTGGCGTCACGTACCGGAAGCGGGGTCGAGGAGGACCTCGGCTGGGCCCTCGGCGTCGTCTTCCGCAGCTACGTCCGGGCCTCCGCGGCGGTCACCGACGGGATCCCCGGCGGGCACCGCGGATACCAGCTGCTCACCGCCGCGTGCGGCACACCACCCGCCACCCAGACCGCCATCGCCAGCCGGCTCGGCATCGACCGCACCGTCATGACGTACCTGCTCGACGACATGGAACACGCCGGCCTCGTCCGCCGCCGGCCCGACCCCGCCGACCGGCGTACCCGGCTCGTCGTCGCCACCCCGTCCGGCCGGCGCCGCCTCGCCCGCCTCGACGACGCCTTCCACACCCTCGAAACGCGCATCCTCGCCGGCCTGCCCGCCGCCGACCGTACCGCGCTGAAGTCGCTGCTGCGCCGGCTCGCCACCGCCCTCGACGCCGCCGACCCCGTCGCCGACACCTGCACCGCCGTCGCCGACATCGCCGCCGCCACCGCGGCCCCCGTCACCCGCCGCACCTCCCCCCGCCCCACCCGCTGACCCGCCGGTACCGTGAGCCGACGCTCCTGCGCGACGCGCACGCCGCCAAGCCGTCGAGCCAGGTGGGCGCCGTGCATCCACGAACCGGGCTGGCGTCCATGCCCTCGCCACTCTTTGCCCCGAACCCGCAGACACCTCACCGCGACCAGCGCACGGCCGGGAAACGCGACGGTTGAGCCAGGTCAACGACACCATGCCCCGTACGCATCCACGAACCGAGGCCCGTACCCATGGCTTCGCCGGCGTTCCCCAGAGGGTGCAGACACATCACCCGCGATCAGCGCACGGCCGAGAACCGCGACGGTTGAGCCAGGTCGGCGCCACGACGCCCCCCGGCGCATCCAGGAACCGAGGCTGGGGTCCATGCCTTCGCCGGCCCTTGCCCCGAGCACCCGTACGCATCAAGCGAACGTGCGCAGAGCCAGCGGTGCGTACCGGGCAGGAAACTCGGGCTGGGCCGGCCGGTCAGGCCGGTAGCGGGAGGGGGTGGGCGGTGAGGGCGCCGTGCGCGACGACGACCTCGGGCTGGTCGGTGACCGTGGCGGCCACGCCCAGTTCGCGGAGGATCCGGTCGGCGACCAGCGGCAGCCGGCTCGACCCACCGACCAGTACGATGCCGGCCAGGTCGGGCGGCGCCACCCGGGCCGCGGCGAGTACCCCGTGGAGGGTGCGCATGGCGCGGTCGAGCAGGGGCCGGCAGAGGTCGTTCAGCTCGTCGCGGGTGAGGTGGACGCCGGGCTCGTACCCGGGGACGGGGAGCGGCGCGAGGCTCGTGCGGGACAGCATCTCCTTGGCCGCGCGGGCGTCGTCCCACAGCAGGCGCCGCGCCCGGAACTCCTCCGCCGTGCCGGGTGCGGTGAGGCGCGCCCACGCCGCCGGCGCCCGCTCGGCCACCGTACGGCCGACGTGCCGGACGACGGCCTCGTCGATGTCGAGCCCGCCCAGGTCCTCGACCCCGTCGTACGCCACGACCTGGTAGCCGCCGTCGGCCGCCCGTACCGCCGCCACGTCCAGCGTGCCCGCGCCGAAGTCGAACACCACCAGCGTGCGCCCCGCCGCGACACCCTCCAACGCCGCGAACCGGTACGCCGCCGCCACCGGCTCACTTACCACCCCCGCCACCGGCAGCCCGGCCCGCCGCGCCGCCGCCACCAGCAGGCCCTGCCGCCGCCGACCCCACGCCGCCGGGTACGTCAGTACCGTCTCCGGCACCCGCCCCACCACCCGCCGCGCCTCGTCCGCGACCCGGCCCAGCACCGCCGCCACCACCTCGACCACCGGGTACTCCCGGCCGCCGAGCAGCACGCTCGTGTCGTCGATGCGGCGCTTCGGGTTCGGCTCGAAGCCGGCCGGGTCCAGCCGCGCCAGGTGCGCCGCGTCCCGCCCGGCCACCAGCGCACCCGAACGGTCCGCGTACACCGCCGACGACAGCAGCGGCATCCCGTCGAACAGCAGCACCCGCTCCCCGTCCGACAGCGCCGCCACCGTGTTGTACGTCCCGAAGTCCACCGCCAACCGCGCCGCTCCGGCCGCCGGTACGGGTGCGGCCGGGGCCGGGCCCGCCGGTGCTGGGGCGGCCGGCGTCGTCGCTGCCGGGGCAGGCCCACCCGGGAACACCGACGCCGATCCTGACGCTCCGGGGGCCGTCGCTGCCGGGGCAGGCCCAGCCGGGAACGCTGACGCGGGTCCTAGTGCTTCGGGGGCCGTCGGTGCCGGGGCAGGCTCCGGCGGGAACACTGACGCGGGTCCTGGTGCCCCGGGAGTCGTCGGTGCCGGGGCAGGCCCAGCCGGGAACGCCGGTGCGGGCGCGGGTCCTGGTGCCGCCGACGCTGGCTCCACCGGGTCGGGTCCGGGCGGGAACGCCGATGCCGTGGTGGGTTGCGACGACGTGGGTGCCGGGGCGAGCGGCCCCGCGTGGTACCCGGGCGGTGCCGGCCAGTCGGACGGTGGCGGGACGGCCGGTCCGGTCGGCCGCCGGTACGCCTCGTCCGGTAGCTGGGGCGCCGCGTCGCGCATCGGCACCGGGGCACCGGTGCCGGAGCTGGTCGCCGCACGCCGTTCCCGCCGCGACCGCTCGATGCGCCAGGTCACGACGATCGCGGCGAGCGCGAGCACCACCAGCGCCGCGGCCGCGACGTAACTCGCCACCGTCGCCCGCAGGTCGGCACCCGTCGCGGTCGGCGTCGTCGTGGCCACCAGCAGACCCGCGACCACCAGCAACACGACCGCCACGAACCGGACGACACGCACGCTGCACACAGCCCTTCGCTACACGCTTCGACGGGTCCGGCGGCGTCTCGGCTCCGCCGGCCCGCACATCGTGCCATCCCCCGTCATCCGGACAATCAGTCCGCGAACGCGGCGGGTCAGGCGCGGGGAGGTGGGGCGCCGAGGGACGGGCGGTCGACGGTACGCGAGCGGGCCGCGGCACCGCGGCGGCGTACGACGGCGATCAGCACACCCGCCAGCACCGCCACGACGAGTACGGCGGCGCCGGCCAGGACCCACGGCACCGGTGACCCGGTCGTACCCGCCGCCGCGGCTGGACTGTCCGATGTGGACGGTGACGGCTCCGCCGCCGGCAGCAACGGATTACGGTCCACCTTCGGTACGTCCGCGGTCAGCGCCCGCACCGGGTCCACGATCCCGAAGCCGTACTTCTCGTTGCGCCCAGCACCGTCCGGGTTCCGCGCCGTACGGATCAGCCGGTTGATGACGTTCGCCGCGCTCATCCCCGGGTACCTGCTCCGCACCAGCGCCGCCACCCCCGACACGATCGCCGCCGCATCACTCGTCCCGTCGGCGGTGACGTAGTCGCCCTGCTGATGTGCCTGCCGGCTCGTCACCGAGACGATGTTCGTCGCGGGCGCGGCCAGCACCGTCTCCGGGCCATGCGCCGAGCCGGACCAGAACCGCATCGACTCGGTCACCCCGGAGACGGCGACGACGCCAGGAACATTCGCCGGCACGCTGACCGTCGAGTTGCCGGAACTCGTGTTGCCAGCGGCAGCAACGACGACAACGTCATGGTCGAACGCATACTTCAGCGCGGCCGAATCCGACGCGAGCGCCTTGCCGGATCCGCCCTGCGAGATGTTGATGACGCCCGCGCCGTGGTCCACGGCGTACCTGATCGCACGGTCCTGATCGCTGATGCTCTTGACGTCCACTCTGATCGGCATGATGCCGACACGGGGCGCGACACCCAACGGACGACCGTCACCACCGGAAGAACCGATGTCGCTCGCCATTCCCGTGCCGTGGCCGTCCCGGTCGATGCCGCGGTCGGCGTCACCGATCAGCAGACTGGTGCCGCCACGGACGCGGCCGCCGAAGACGGGATTGCCCGAGTCGACGCCGGAGTCGATGACAGCGACCGTCACTCCCCGACCGGTTGCGATCCGCTGAGCAGCCGGTATGTGCAGCGCATCCACCCACCACTGCTGGTCCCGCGGCGTCTCAGCAACTGCCACTCCGGGCAGAAGAACGGGTGCCGCAAGGAGAAACGCCAGGATCACGCCTGCGCGGGCCAGAACCGGCCGCGTGCGTAGCCGAGCCGATCGCACTCTCATCAACCCCCGCTACTCGATCAACCCGGTGTGACTCGGCCGTTCCTTCGGCTGCCAGATACCGTCGTCGTCCTCGATCAGCCACGTCTGCCGCTCGTCGCGCTCCTGTGTCTTGCCGGCGCCCGGCTGCACCATCCCAGCGGCGCCGTTCGCGCCCCGGCCCATGGCCGACGCGGCCCGCTGGCCTGGTAGCTGATCTCGGATGTCGCTGCGCGGCCCGACCGGCTCGGCCGCGCTCGGTCTGGCGCCCACGCCCGCCGCGGTGCCTGCTCCGACACCGACCGCGCCGGCCCCGGCTCCGTAGCCGCCGATGCCGGCACCGCCCGCCGTCCCCGCTCCTGCAACCGGACCAGCGGACGCCGCGCCCGAGCCCGTCCCGTACCCGGCGCCGGTGCCGACGACTCCATCGGACACCGACGGGACCGAACCTTGCCCGCCGCCGGCCAGGGACGAGCCGACGCCACCGGCCGCGGAGACCGGCATCCGACCGGAGCCGAAATGCAACTGGTACCGACCGGGTGGCGACGATCCAGCAGCGCCCAGCGACATACCGCCGCCGAGCCCGGCCGCTCCGCCGGCCATTCCGTTCGCGCTGACGTCACTGCCTCCGGCCTGGTGAGCGTGGCGGTCGTCCGGGTGCTCCCCATCCCGGCTCCGCACCGGACCGGTCGGGGTGGGCATGTGGTGGGCTTCGCGGTCCCAGTCCGTACGGAGGGTGTCGAAGGCGGCGTGCGCGACCTCCTTGTTCATGCCGTACCAGGTGCGGGCGACGTCGCGGAAGTACTTCTTCGCGGCGGCGTCGCGGCTGGCCTGTTCGGACAGCGGGCCGTGCCGGGAGCCCATGTCCACGGACCACTCGTCGGTACTGGCGCCGCGGCCGGATCCGCGGGTGCCGAGGGTGGCGTCGGCTTCGGCGGCGGCGTACCGCTGCCAGAGGTAGTCGACGGCGAGCGCCTCGAAGTCGGTGTACCGCCCGCGGTCGTCGCCGTAGTCGTCGTAGAGCCGGCCGCCGGTGCCGTCGTCGTCGCGGCCGGCGGGCAGCTGGCCGCCGAACGTCGGCACGGGAATGGCGCGTACGGCGTCGGAGAGGGCGGTGGCCTGGGTGTCGAGCCGGTCGAGGACCGCCGAGTATTCCTGGTTGAGCTGGTCGATGCGGTCGACGATCTGCTTGGCCTTGCGGGCGAACTCGGTGGCCGCGGGCCCCTTCCACTGCGTGGTCATGTTGGTCTGGAGCTCGGTGGCGCGGTCGCGGACCACGTCGAGTTCGCCGAAGAGGGTGTGCCAGGGGCGTTTCATGGCCTGGATGTCGTCGACGCGGCCGGGCAGGGTGACCTGCCGTACGGCGGCCTCCCAGGTGCCGTCGCCCATCGTCACGCCTTCCCGGCCGGGTCGGCGCCGAGGCCGAGCGCGGCGTCGAGGGTACGGCGGTCGGCGGCGCTCAGCCGGTGGTGCGGGTCGTACGTGCCGAAGGAGCGGTGCGCGGCGTCCTCGGTCTCCAGATAGTTCTGTTGGCTCAACCGCAACGCTTTCGCGATCTGGTCGAAGTCGGCGGCGAGCGCCCGGAGGTCGTCGGCCATCCGCGCCCGCAGCTCGCCGTGCCGCTCGACGAGCCGGTCCGCCTCGGCGAACCGACCGAACGGCGTGTGCGTGTGGCCGGCTCCCGCCTTCATCGCCGCCACCTCCAGCGAACTCGTGAAGTTGCGCCTGACGCGGCCGCGGAGATCGGTGGCGATCAGCGCGGCGAAGTCGGCGGCCCGGGTGAAGATCGCGTCGTCGCCCACCTCGTACCGGTCGCCGCTGGCCCGCGGCTCCACCCGCAGGTGGTGCCTCAGCTCGTCCGGCTGCCGCTCCGACATCAGGTCCCCTCCCCCGCGCACCCCACGCAATCCGAGACCGTATCGGATCCCCACCAACGCCGCCGCCACCCCCGAACCGCTCGGCGCACCCCACAACCAACCATCACGGTACGTCCCGGGCGAGCAGGCTCGGCCCAGCCCACAGCACCGCGGAGCCCACCCACCGGAGCGCCGGGCGGAGGCACGGCCGAGCGCGGAGGGGTGGTGCGGCACGCGGGCGACCGGTACCGGGGAAAGGCGGGAGCGCCGACGCCGGTACGGGGGCTAGAGGACGTTCAGGTAGCGCCGCCGCTCGTACGGGGTGACGCGGCTGGCGTACGCGTCCCACTCGGAGCGCTTGTTCTTGCAGAAGAAGTCGAACACGCCCTCGCCGAGGGTTTCGGCGACGAACTCGGAGCGGGCGAGGACGTCGAGCGCCTCGGACAGGTCGTGCGGCAGCGGCTCGTACCCCATGGCGCGCCGCTCGGCGTCGGTGAGCGCCCAGATGTCGTCCTCGGCGCCGGGCGGCAGCTCGTACCCTTCCTCGATGCCCTTCATGCCGGCCGCGAGGAGCACCGCGTACGCGAGGTAGGGGTTGCAGGCGGTGTCGATGGAGCGGACCTCGACGCGGGCGGAGTTGGGCTTGCCGTACGCGGGGACGCGGACGAGCGCGGACCGGTTGAGGTGGCCCCACGAGACGAACGCCGGCACCTCGTTGGTGGTGTCCGGCAGCGGCGCCGGGAACAGCCGCTTGTACGAGTTGACCCACTGGTTCGTGATCGCCGTGTACTCCCGCGCGTGGTGCAGCAGCCCGGCGATGAACGAGCGCGCGACCTTGGACAGCTTCATCGGGTCGGTCGGGTCGTGGAACGCGTTGCGTTCGCCCTCGAACAGCGACAGGTGGGTGTGCATGCCGCTGCCGGGCTGTTCGGTGAACGGCTTCGGCATGAACGTGGCGCGCACCCCCTGCGACACCGCCACCTCCTTCACCACGTGCCGGAACGTCATGATGTTGTCGGCGGTGGTCAGCGCGTCGGCGTACCGCAGGTCGATCTCCTGCTGGCCGGGAGCCACCTCGTGGTGGCTGAACTCGACGGAGATGCCGATGCGTTCCAGGGCGAGGACGGCCTGCCGGCGGAAGTCGCGGGCCGCGGCGTGCGTGGTGTTGTCGAAGTAGCCGCCGGAGTCGACGGGGGTCGGCTCGGAGCCGTCCTCCGGCATGTCGGTGACCAGGAAGAACTCGATCTCCGGGTGGGTGTAGAAGGTGAAGCCCTTCTCCGCCGCCTTCGCCAGGGTGCGGCGCAGCACGTGCCGCGGGTCGGCCCAGGACGGCGCCCCGTCGGGCATCGCGATGTCGCAGAACATCCGGGCGCTCTCGCCGTTCGCCCCGCCCTCGAACGGGAACACCTGGAACGTCGCCGGGTCCGGTATGGCGATCATGTCCGACTCGTGTACCCGGGCGAAGCCCTCGATCGCCGAGCCGTCGAAGCCGATGCCCTCCTCGAAGGCGGCCTCCAGCTCGGCCGGCGCCACCGACACGCTCTTCAACGTGCCCAGCACGTCGGTGAACCAGAGCCGGAGGAACCGGATGTCGCGCTCCTCCAGGGTACGTAGCACGAACTCCTGCTGACGGTCCATGCCCGCAGTCTGCCTCTTCCCCGCGCCGGGCGGGTAACCGGCACGCCAACTCCGCCGTGTGCCAGGCTGTCGGCACCCGTACGGAGGAGGAACGCGGATGCGGTTGCTGGTCATCGGTGGTGCCGGCTACGTCGGCCGGCTGGTTCTGCCCGGTCTCGCCGCCCGGCACCAGGTCCGGGTGCTCGACCTGCGTCGACCCGACACCGACTGCGAGTACGTGGCGGGCTCGGCGACCGATCCGGACGTCCTGGCGGAGGCGTGCGCCGGGATGGCGGCGGTCGTGCACATGGCGATGGCGCCGACCAACGCGCGCGGCGAGACCGACCTGGGCACGGCCTTCGACGTGCACGTGAAGTCGCCGTACCTGACGGTCCGGGCGGCCCGGGACGCCGGCCACCTGGTGTTCGTGTCGAGCCTGTCGGTGCACCGCGACCTACGCGTACGGACGCTGGCGGCGGACGAGCCGGCCGACGCGACCGACCCGTACGGGCTGACGAAACGGCTGGGCGAGCAGGCCGCGACGGCCGCCGCCGGCGAGACGGGGAAGGCGCTGACCATCCTGCGGCTCGCCTGGCCGACCCCGGACGCGTCCTGGCCGGCGTGGCAGGTGGGCCTCGACGACGGCCCCGGCCCGGGCCGCACGTACGCGACGGCGGAGCCGGACGACCCGCGCCCGCCGGTACGGATGCGGGACGGTCGGCCGCTCGCCGCGCTCGCCGCGTCCGACCTGACCGCGGCGCTGCTGGCCGCGCTCGACCGCCCGGACGGCGTCCGTACGCTGCCGCTCACCGGCGACACCACCGACACCGTGATCGACATGGCGCCCACCCGGGCCGCGCTCGGCTGGTCCCCCACCCGCCGGCTCTGAACCCCACCCGCCGGTACGTGAGGGAACTCGCCGCTTCGGTCGGCGGGGGACGCTCGGCCGCGCCGGGCGGGTGCGCGAGGATGGGGACATGCCGACGTTGCGCATCGCCCTCGCCCAGGTGGATCCCACGGTCGGCGACCTCGCCGGCAACGCCGAGCTGGTCCGCCGGACCGCCCGCCGTGCCGCCGACGAGGGCGCCCAGCTGGTCGCGTTCCCGGAGATGATGCTGACCGGGTACCCGGTGGAGGATCTGGTCTTCCGGGCCTCGTTCGTGGCGGCCAGCCGGTCCGCGGTGGAGCGGCTCGCCGCCGACCTCGCCGCCGACGACCTCGCCGACCTCCCGGTACTCGTGGGCTACCTGGACGCCGACGGCCCGCCGCGGATGAGCGCCGAGGCCGAACCGGACCGCGGCCCCCGCAACGCGCTCGCCGTCCTGCACGGCGGCACCGTCGCCGCCCGGTACTTCAAGCACCACCTGCCGAACTACGGCGTCTTCGACGAGGACCGGTACTTCGTCTCCGGCGACACGCTCACCCTCGTCCGGGTCGGCGGGGTCGACGTGGCGCTGACCGTCTGCGAGGACCTGTGGCAGGCGGGCGGGCCGTTCGCCGCGGCCCGCGGTGCGGGCGCCGGGCTCGTCGTCAACGTCAACGGCTCGCCGTACGAGCTGGCGAAGGACGACCTCCGGCTGGAACTGTGCAGGCGGCGCGCGGCCGAGGCGGGCGCCACGCTGGCGTACGTGAACATGGTCGGCGCGCAGGACGAGCTGGTGTACGACGGGGACTCGCTGGTCGTCACCGCCGACGGGGAGCTGCTGGCGCGGGCGCCGCAGTTCGCCGAGGACCTGGTGGTACTGGATCTCGACCTGCCGGCCGCGTCGGACGGGCCGGCGCCCGCGGAGGCGGCCGGGATGCGGATCGACCGGGTGACGCTCGGGGCGACGCCCGCGGCGCCGACCGGGCCGCGGCGTACCGGGGAGTTGACGGAGCGGATCGCCGACGAGGCCGAGGTGTGGGCGGCGCTCGTCACCGGGCTGCGCGACTACGTCCGGAAGAACGGGTTCCGGTCGGTCGTGCTCGGCCTGTCCGGCGGCATCGACTCGTCCGTCGTCGCCGCGGTCGCCTGCGACGCGCTCGGGCCGGAGCGCGTGTTCGGCGTCTCCATGCCCAGCGAGTACTCGTCGGAGCACTCCCGGTCGGACGCCGCCGACCTCGCCGACCGTACCGGGCTGCACTACCGCACCGAGCCGATCGCGCCGATGGTCGACTCGTACCTGGCGCAGCTGACGCTGTCCGGGATGGCCGTGGAGAACCTGCAGGCGCGGGTGCGCGGCGTGCTGCTGATGGCGCTGTCCAACCAGGAGGGCCACCTGGTCCTCACCACCGGCAACAAGAGCGAGCTGGCCGTCGGCTACTCCACGCTCTACGGCGACTCGGTCGGCGGCTTCAACCCGCTCAAGGACGTACCGAAGACGTGGGTGTTCCGGCTGGCGCGGTGGCGCAACGCGGACGCCGAGAAGCGCGGCACCACCCCGCCCATCCCGGAGAACTCCATCACCAAGCCGCCCAGCGCGGAGCTGCGGCCCGGCCAGCTCGACACCGACTCGCTCCCGCCGTACGACGAGCTGGACACCATCCTCGCCGGGTACGTGGACGGCGACGCCGGACGCGCCGACCTGGTCGCCGCCGGGCACGACCCGGCCGTGGTGGACCGGGTGATCCGGCTCGTCGACCTCGCCGAGTACAAGCGGCGGCAGTCGGCGCCCGGCCCGAAGATCAGCCCGAAGGCGTTCGGCCGGGACCGGCGGCTGCCCATCACCAACCGCTTCCGCGACAGCTAACCGTCCAGCTCGTCCAGCGGGACCACCCCGGCCGGCACGTACACCCGGCGGTCGGGGTCGAGGCGGAACTGCGCCACGTGCACGGTTCCGCTCCCGTCGCGGTCCGCCCGCCAGAACTCGGCGATCCCCAGCCTCGCGTACAGCGCGGGCTTGTCGATGTAGTCGTCGTCCCGGCTGCTCGGCGACACGACCTCGACGGCCAGCTCGATCTCGCCTGGCTGGAAGTACGCGCTGTCCTCGTCCGGCTCGTCGACGAACGCGGCCACGTCGAGGACGCGGGTCTCACCCGGCGCGATCGCCAAACCGACCTCGATCCGGCCGATACGGCCTTGTCGGATCAACAGGTTCGCGATCCGACGCTGCGCCTCGGTGTGCCAAACCCGAGCCGGGCTCATCACGACGATCCGTCCCCCATGCAGCTCGAACCGTGCGTGCTCGGGCAGCAGGTGCTCCGCCATCTCGACCGTGAAGCCATCGAACGGCGGCACGTGACTCGGCAGCGCTCCCACCAGGCTCACCTCCCCGTCACCGCTGTCCCCGCCCACTCTACCTACGCGACGGTATGTGACATTCCGCATCGGGTACTGCCGTCGCGGCGCATTCTGGTGTGAGGATCGGCCTGGAGGAGCACGCCAGCGTCGGCGAGCATCGTCGGCGTACCGGCGTCTCCCCGCCCGGGGACCCGAACGGGCCCCGAGGGAAGGGAGCACACAGATGTCCGACAAGTACGCCGACGGGACGGCCGAGGCCAGCCTGTACGGCGGGCCGAGCATCAAGCGGGTCCGCATCGCCCACCTCCGCGAGGCCAAGGAGCGCGGCGAACGCTGGCCGATGCTGACCAGCTACGACCAGTACTCGGCGGCGGTCTTCGACGAGATCGGCATTCCGGTGCTGCTCGTCGGCGACTCCGCCGCCAACAACGTGTACGGCTACGACACCACCCTGCGGGTCGACCTCGACGAGATGCTGCCGCTGGTGAAGGCCGTCACCCGGGCCACGTCGCGGGCGCTGGTGGTGGCCGATCTGCCGTTCGGCACGTACGAGGCGGGCCCCGCGCAGGCCCTGGAGTCCTCGGTACGGCTGATGAAGGAGGGCGGCGCGCAGGCCGTCAAACTGGAGGGCGGCCAACGGATGCGGCCGCAGATCGAGGCGCTCACCCACGCCGGCATCCCGGTCATGGCGCACATCGGGTTCACTCCGCAGTCCGAGCACATGCTCGGCGGGTACCGGGTGCAGGGACGCGGCGAGGCGGCCGACTCGCTCGTCGCGGACGCCCGCGCGGTGTGCGAGGCCGGCGCGTTCGCGGTGGTGCTGGAGATGGTGCCGGGTCAGGTCGCCAAGCGGATTACGCACGAGCTGGCGATCCCGACCGTCGGCATCGGCGCCGGCCCGGACTGCGACGCGCAGGTCCTGGTATGGCAGGACATGGCGGGCCTGCGCCCGGGGCGTACGCCGCGCTTCGTGAAGCGGTACGCGGACCTCAACACCGTCCTCGGCAAGGCCGCGCGCGCCTTCGCCGACGAGGTCACGTCCGGCGCGTTCCCCGCCGCCGAGCACACCTTCCAGCAGTAGTACGCCCGTCCCGCGGCCCGCCGGTGTTCTGTACCGGCGGGCCGCGGGACGGTCACGGATCCCTTGTCAGGGCGGCGAAGTCGGTGACGAAGCGGGTGAGGAGCCGGCCGAGGGCGGCGCGGTCGGCGGCGGACCAGCCGGCGGTCGCCTCGGCCACCACGTCGCGGCGGAACGCGCGGACCCGGTCGAGGAGGCGGCGGCCGGCGGCGGCGAGGGTCAGCGGCGAACGCCGGCCGTCGGCGGGGTCGGCGCCGCGGCGGAGCAGCCCGGCGTCGAGGGCCTGCGCGGCGAGCCGGCTGGCGCGCGGCTGGTCGACGCCGAGCGCCGCGGCGGCCTCGGTGACGGTCAGCGGGCCGGCGCCGTCGACGGCGTCGAGCAGGTCCACGACCGCGTCCGGTACGTCGGAGCGGCCGGCACGCCGGCGGGACAGCCGGGCCAGGCTGCGACGCGCCTGACTGCGGCGGATCGCGACCAGGGCGCGCTCGATCTCGGTGACGCTCGTCGACTTGTCGACCATCGGGTACCTGATCCATAGTGGGAGGCAATTACATGTCATCCTACATGAACATGGAGCGGGTCATGGACACTCCGGAGCGCCCGATCGGGTACTGGCTGCGGCACCTCGACACCCTGATCGAACGCCGGTTCGCCGCCACCCTCGGCGATATCGGCCTCGTCCGGCGCGACTGGCAGGTGCTCAACACCGTCGCCCGGCAGCCGCGCGACCGGGCCGGGGTCGCCGCCGCGCTCGCGCCGTTCTGGACCGACGACGAGCGCGACGCCGACGGCGTACTCAGCGACCTCGCCGCGCGCGGCTGGCTCGACCTCGGCGACCCGGTCACCCTGACCGCCACCGGCCGCACCGCGTACGACGGGGTGGCGGAACGGATCGGGCGCGACCGGGAGACGCTGACCGCGGGCCTCGCGCCCGGGGAGTACGCGGAGGTGGTGCGGGTGCTGGCGGTCATGGCGGGCAACGCCGAGCGGTCCCTCGCCTGCTGACTTCCCTTGTCCCGCAAGGGAAGTCAGGTACGCAGCGCGGCGCCCAGCACGGCGGGCGCCGCCGCGAGCGACGGGCCGTACCAGGTGAGGTGCCGGCCGGAGACCAGCGCGCACGGCAGGCCGGGGAACGACTCGGGCCCGTCGTCGGCGGTGAACCGGTACGGCTCGTCGGGCAGGACGACGAGGTCGGGCGCGGTGGCCAGCGCGGTCGGCACGTCGACCCGCGGGTACCGGTCGTCGCCGGCCAGCGGCGGCACGACGACGCCGAGGCGGCGCAGCACGTCCGCGGCGAACGTGTCGGAGCCCAGCCACACCCACGGCCGCCGCCACACCGGTACGACGGCGCGCCGGTCCGGCCCCGCCGGTGGCGCCGACCAGGCGCGGGCCGCGTCATCCAGCCACCCCGGCCGCGCGATCCCGAGTACGCCGAACATCTCGTCCAATGTGGACAGAGCCGTGTCGACGGTACGTGGAAAGCTGACCCAGACGTCGATCCCGGCCGCGCGCAGCGCCTCGACGTCCTCGCGGCGGTTCTCCTCCTGGTTGGCCAGCACCAGATCCGGCTCCAGCGCCAACACGTCCGCCACCCGCGGGTACTTGCTGCCGCCGATCCGCGCGACCGCCAGCCCGGCCGGTTCGGTGCACCAGTCCGTCGCGCCGACCAGCAGCTCGGGCGCCGTGACCGCCACCGACTCGGTCAGCGACGGCACAAGCGACACCACCCGCAGCATCTACACGTCCGTGATCCGGATGCCGGCGTGCGCCTTGTACCGCTTGTTGATCGCGATCAGGTTCGCGGTCAGCGCCTCGATCTGACCGGCGTTGCGCAACCGCCCCGCGTACACCCCGCGCATGCCGGTGATGCGGGCGGCGAGCGCCTGCACCGCGTCCGTCGCGGCGCGGTCGTCCCCGAGTACCAGCACGTCGGTCTCGATCTCGGCGACCCCGGGATCGGTCAGCAGCACCGCGCTGACGTGGTGGAACGCGGCCGTCACCCGGGTGTCCGGCAGCAGCGCGGCCGCCTGCTCCGCCGCACTCCCCTCCGGTACGGCGAGGGCGTGCGGGCCGCGCTGGTCGAACCCCAGCGGGTTGACGCAGTCGACCAGGATCCGCCCGGCCAGCTCGGCGCGCAGCGTGCTCAGCGTCTCCGCATGCCCCTCGTACGGCAGCGCGGCGATCACGACGTCCGTGGCGGCGGCGAGCGCGTTGTCCCCGCCCGTCACCGTGCCGGGCACCGGCCCGCCGTCGGCGCCGGGCAGCGCGGCCAGCTCGGCCGCGGCGGCCGCGCCCCGCTCCGGGCTGCGCGAACCGAGCACGACGGACTGGCCGGCCCGCGCCAACCGGTACGCCAGGCCGCGGCCCTGCGGCCCGGTGCCACCGAGGACACCGACGGTCAGGGTGGACACGTCCGGCAGGATGCTGGAGTCGTACGGCATGGGCCCATTCAACCGCACCGGCCGCGCCGTGGCAGCGCATCACCCCGCGACCACTGTCACACCGCCGCTCCCTGCGCGTACGCGGCGGCGCGGCTCAGCGGCGGAAGAGTACGCGGCGGGTGGCGGGGTCGGCCTCGACCAGGCGTACCCGGATGCGCTGGCCGACGGGCAGGTCGGTGCCCTCGCAGCGGGCGCGGACCGGCGGGTCGTCGACCGCGACCGTGCCCTCGTCGACCACGGCCACCTCGAACGTCTCGCCGACCCGCCCGGCGAGCAGGACCGCCTCGGTCAGGTCGACCACGGCACGTTCGGCCGCGGCCGCGCGCTGATCGCCCGCGGACATCACCGGGGGCAGCCGGGCGAGCCCCTGCCGCGCCCAGTCCGGCACCTCCCGGCCCGCCGACAGCGCCAGGCACACCTCCAGCGCGTACCGGTCGACGAGGCGCCGCAGCGGCGCCGTGACGTGCGCGTACGAGGAGCCGACGCCGGCGTGGCCGGTCCGTTTCGGCGCCGTACCGTCGAAGGGGGTGTACCCGGCGCCGCGCAGCAGGCTCGCCGCCAGGTCCAGGAACGCGGCGCCGCGCGGGGTGCCCGCGTCGACGCCGGCGAGTACCTCGGCGGGGGTGGCGTCGGGCGGCCAGTCGATGCCGAGCGCGTGCGCGCCGGCGCGGACCCGGGAGACGTCCGCCGGCTGCGCCGCCGGCAGCGTACGCAGCACGCCGACGCCGCCGGCCAGCATGATCTCCGCCGCGCACATCCCCGTCAACAGCGACACCTGCGCGTTGTACTCCTCGATCGGCGCCGCGGAGCGCAGCACCAGGCGCCAGCCCGTACCGTCCGGCTCGACCTCGGCCTCCGGCGCGTTCAGCTCGATGGCGCCGCGGCCGATCGCCGCCGCCCGGCGCAGCCGCCCCACCTCGGGCAGCAGCGCGATCTCCGCGGGCAGCCCGCCGTCCGCCACCGCCCGCGCCATCGCCGGGTAGTCGAGCTGCGCGCGCGAGCGCACCACCACCCGCTCCAGGCGTACGTCGGTGGGTTCGGCGGCGTCGTCCAGGTCGATCGTCCACAGCAGCGCCGGACGGTCCACGCCGGGCAGCAGGCTCGCCGCACCCTCGCTGAGTACCGCGGGATGCAGCGGCACCCGGGCGTCCGGGAAGTAGATCGTCTGCGACCGGCGCCACGCCTCGCCGTCCAGCGCGCCGCCCGGCGCGACGAACGAGGCCACGTCCGCGATCGCGTAGTGCAGCCGGTACCCGCCGCGCCGCCGGACCAGCCCCATCGCCTGGTCCAGGTCCCGCGAGCCGACCGGATCGAGCGTCACCAGCGGTACGTCCGTGCGGTCCCGCGCGGGCGGCCGGCCCGCGGTCGCCGCCTCCTCGGCGGCGCGCCGCACCTCGGGCGGGAACTCGTCGGGCAGTTCCAGCTCGCGGCGCAGCGCGCCGAAGTCGATCCGCGGCGCGTGGATCCTGGCTCTCTGTACCCCTCGGGTCACCACCCGAGTAGTCTCCACCCGCCGCGGCGACCCTGCCAGGATCCGTGCCCCGTCACCGGGTTCGCGACGCCCCGGTACGACGCGCCGTCGCCCGCTTCGTGGCGGTCTTGCGCGGTGTGGCGGACTTCTTCGCCACCGTACGGCCCGTGCGCCGCGCGGTGGTCCGCGTACTCCGCCGCGCCACCGTCCGCCTCGCCGCCGGCCGCGCCGCCGCCCGCTTCACCGCCGGCCGCCGCGACGCCGTCGTCCGCGCCGCCCCCGCAGCCTTCCGTACGCCAGCCTTCCGCGCCGGCGTACGCGCCGCGGTCGTCCTGGCCCCGGTCGTCCTGGCCCCGGTCGCCGCCTTCCGCGCCGGCGCGCGCTTGGCGGTACCGGTCCGGCCGGCCGGTGCCCGTTTCGTGGCGCGGGCCGCGGATTTCCGTACGGTCGCGGTCTTCTTCGCCGCGGACTTCCGCGCGGTCGCCGTCTTCCGCGCCGCGGTCGTCTTCCGCGCGGCCGTCGTCTTCCGCGCCGCGGTCGACTTGCGGGCCGGCGCCCGCTTCGCGGTCGTCTTGCGTGCGGCCGTCTTGCGGGCCGGCGCCCGCTTCGCCGGCGCCCGCTTGGCCGCCGTGTTCCGCGCCGGCGCCGTCTTCCGCGTGGCCGTCTTCCGCGCGGAGGCCGTCTTGCGGGCCGCGGTGGTGCGTTTGGCCGCCGTCCCGCGTGCCGCGGTCTTCTTGGCGGCCGTCTTCCTGGCCGCGGTCTTACGCGCGGCCGTCGTCTTACGTGCGGCCGTCGTCTTGCGCGCGGTCGTCTTCTTGGCGGCGGTCTTGCGCGCGGTCGTCTTGCGCGGCCGCGCCGCCGCGGTCGTACGCGACGTGGCCGTCTTACGGGCCGGCGCCTTCTTCGCCGCCGTGCGCGTGGCCGGCGCCTTCTTCGCGGTGGTGCGCTTCGCCGCAGTGGTGCGCTTCGCCGCGGTCTTCTTCGCCGCGGTGGTGCGCTTCGCCGCGGTCTTCTTCGCGGTGGCCTTGCGCGCCCCGGTCGCCTTCGTGGCGGCGGTCTTCCGCGCCGTCGTCTTGCGCGCGGTCGTCTTGCGTGCCGGCGCCTTCTTCGCCGCCGTACTCTTCCGCGCCGTCGTCTTGCGCGCGGCGGTACTGCGGACCGCGGTCGCCTTCTTGGCCGGTGCCCGCTTCGCGGTGGTCTTGCGCGCCGGTGCCGTCTTCCGCGCGGTGGTCGTCTTACGAGCCGCCGTCGTCTTGCGGGCTGCCGTCGTCTTGCGCGCCGGCGCCTTCTTCGCGGTCGTCTTCCGCGCCGTGGTGGCCTTCCGCGCGGTCGTCGTCTTGCGGGCCGCGGTCGTCTTGCGGGCCGCGGTGGCGCGGGTGGCCGTCTTGCGGGCCGGCGCCTTCTTCGCGGTGGTCTTCCGCGCCGGCGCGGTCTTCCGTGCCGCCGTCGCGCGCTTCGCGGGCGCGCGCTTCGCCGTCGTCGTACGCGAGGTCGTGGTCTTCTTCGCCGTCTTGCGCGCGGGTGTCGCCTTTCGCGCGGCGGTCTTGCGTGCGGGCGCGGCCTTACGGGTCGCGGAACCGGTGGTCTTCGTCGCTGTCGCCATGTTTCCCGTCTCCCCCTTGTCGGGCCCCGGGCAGTGTCCGGCGAATCCGTTTCGCCGGTGCCCGTGGTCCGTGACGAGTTGCCTTTACGGCTACTGGTGACCGTCTGAAGTTGTGGTTATGTCGTCGGGCGCCGACGCGTCGCGTCGTTCATGGTTACCGGTGTCCGCGGCGCGTCCGTGATGCCATCGGCGGCTACTCCGCCGATCCCCTCCAGCGGGCATCTTCGGCGTCCCACTCGTCGTTTCGTTGCTGGACCTGCTCCAGAGCGTCGGTGGCTGCTTCCCGTGTCGGGTACGGCCCGAGCAGGAAACGCACCGGGCACTTCGAGTCGTCCGACTCGACCCGCTGATGCCGCAGGCACCAGTAGTAGCGCGGCGGTTCACCACTGTCACTCATGTGTCCACTGTGCACCCTGCACCCGCATCGCGCTACTGCTTCGGGATATTCGTTCTTCCCACGGTCCACTGTGGCCGATAGGCGTCCCGGGGCTGGCGCGTGCATTTCCTTGCGCCGAAAGGGAATTCGCCCGCGTCGATGCCGAACGGTCATTCCCGGTTCGCGGACAACGCCGCGCCCATGCGGGACGCGACGCGTGTCAACTGCGGTACGAACCGTTCGATCGCGGTGTCGGTGATGCGGCCCGACGGACCGGAAACGGAGACCGCCATCGCGCGCGGTGCGGCCGGAATCGCGACGGCGAGGCACCGTACGCCGGTTTCCTGCTCCTCGTCGTCCACCGCGTACCCGCGCAGCCGTACCTGTGCGAGGTGGGTGAGCATCGCGGCCGGATCGGTGAGCGTCGCCGCCGTACGCGCGGGCATTCCGGTGCGGGACAACAGATCCCGTACGTCGGCGTCGGGCAGGTTGGCGAGCAGCGCCTTGCCGACCGCGGTCGCGTGCGGCGGTACCCGGCGGCCCGGTTCGGTGAACATGCGCATCTGGTGCCGGCCGGCCGCCTGCGTCACGTACACCATCTCGTCGCCGTCGAGCAGTGCGAGGTTCGTCGTCTCACCGGTGGCGTCGCGCAGTTCCGCGAGGTACGGCTCGGCCCAGCCGCCGAGGAGTGTCGCGGCGCGTTCGCCGAGGAACACGAGCCGCGGACCGAGCGTGTACCGCCGGGACGGTTCCTGCCGCACGTACCCGTAGCGCACGAGGCTGCGGATGAGCCGGTGCGCGGTGGGTGCGGCGAGTCCGGTGGCGGCGGCGAGGTCGGACAACGTACGCGGGGTGTCGGCGTCGCCGAGCGCGTCGAGCAGCCGCAGCGTGCGGTCGACCGACTGCACGCCGCCGCGCTCGGTCTCCGCACCGGACCGTGTGCGGTCGGCCGCCGGTTCCGCGCTCATCCGGGCCACCTCGCTTCGCTCGTCGCCGTTCCCGTTGCCGTGACTCCCGTTTCGCGGGTTCCCGTTGCACGGGTTCCCGTTGTCGTGGGCCGGGTTGGGCCCGTTCCGGTTGTCCGTGGCCACCGCCCCGGGTATGTTGCGGGAAGTATTCCACATCAGGGAAGCACATTCCACATCACGAAATTGGAGCGGGCCATGACGACGATGGCGACGCCCGACGGGGTCGAGGTCACCGGACCGATCGGCGATCGGTACGACGAGGTGCTCACCGCGGAGGCGCTGGGCCTGCTGGCCGACCTGCACCGCCGCTTCGACGCGCGCCGGCGCGAACTGCTCGCCGCCCGCGCCGACCAGCAACGCCGGCTGCACGCGGGCGAACTGCTCGACTTCGCCGCCGACACCGCCGACGTGCGTACCGGGGAGTGGACCGTCGCGCCGCCCGCGCCCGGCCTCGTCGACCGGCGGGTCGAGATCACCGGCCCCACCGACCGCAAGATGACCGTCAACGCGCTCAACTCGGGCGCGAAGGTGTGGCTCGCCGACTTCGAGGACGCGAACACGCCGCTGTGGCCGAACATGGTCGAGGGCCAGCTCAACCTGCGCGACGCGCTCGACCGCACCATCGACTTCACCAGCCCCGAGGGCAAGCGGTACGAGCTGGGTGACGACCTGGCGACCATCGTGGTCCGGCCGCGCGGCTGGCACCTGCCCGAGAAGCACGTCCTGGTCGACGGCGAGCGCGTCTCCGGCAGCCTCTTCGACTTCACCCTGTACCTGGTGGGCTGCGCGCGGCGGCAGCTCGACCACGGCCGCGGCCCGTACTACTACCTGCCGAAGATGGAGAGCCACCTGGAGGCGCGGCTCTGGAACGACGTGTTCTCGCACGCCGAGGACGCGCTCGGGTTCCCCCGCGGCACGGTGCGCGCCACGGTGCTCATCGAGACGATCCCGGCCGCGTTCCGCATGGAGGAGATCCTGTACGAGCTGCGCGAGCACTCCGCGGGCCTCAACGCCGGCCGCTGGGACTACCTGTTCAGCATCATCAAGAAGTTCCGCAGCCGCGGCGCCGACTTCCTGCTCCCGGACCGGAACGCGGTGACGATGACCGCGCCGTTCATGCGGGCGTACACGGAGCTGCTGGTGCGGACGTGCCACAAGCGCGGGGCGCACGCGATCGGCGGGATGGCCGCGTTCATCCCGAGCCGCCGCGACCCAGAGGTGAACGCGACCGCCCTGGCCAAGGTGCGCGCCGACAAGGAACGCGAGGCCGGCGACGGGTTCGACGGCTCGTGGGTCGCCCACCCCGACCTGGTACCGGTGTGCCGCGAGGTGTTCGACGGCGTGCTCGGCGACCGGCCCAACCAGCTCGCCCGTACCCGGGACGAGGTGACGGTCACCGGCGCCCAGCTGCTCGACGTCGCCGCCACGCCCGGCGCGAAGACGCTCGACGGGCTGCGCAACGCGGTCAGCGTCGCCCTCCGGTACCTGGCGGCGTGGCTCGGCGGGTCCGGCGCCGTCGCCATCTTCAACCTGATGGAGGACGCCGCCACCGCGGAGATCTCGCGGTCGCAGATCTGGCAGTGGCTGCACAACGACGTCACGCTGGACGGCGGCGAGAAGGTCACCCGCGAGCTGGTCGAGCGGGTCGTCGAGGAGGCGCTGGCCGAGATCCGCGCCGAGGCCGGCCCCCGCTACGACGAGCCCGGGTACGCCGCGGCCCGCGACCTGTTCGTCGAGGTGGCGCTCGCCGACGACTTCGTCGACTTCCTCACCCTCCCCGCGTACGAGCGGATGCCCTGAGGCGCAACGCTTCCGCGCGCGGGACGCCCGTCGGCGCAAAGGGGTCGGGCGGACCGCACCGGTCGGCGCCGGTACGAACCGGTCACGGGTTCCAGCCGGGCGTGTCCGCCACGGGATCGGTCGGCGGCGCGGCGTTCGGCGGCGGACCGGCGGCGGGCGGCGGTGCCGGCTGGCCCGGCGGGAGCGGCCAACCGCCGGCCGGCCGCGGCGACTCCCGGTACAGCACGGCGTGCACCTCCCGCAGGTGCTCGACGCTCAGCATGGTGACGAGCCGCCACCCGAACCGCTGCAGGTACTCGGCCGCCATCAGCGCCCACGCCACGTGCGGATCCCGGTCCCCCACGACCGACAGGTAGTTGTGCGGGTAGCCGTCGAGCAGGGCGGTACGGTCCAGCACGCCGGACGCCAGTACGGCGCGGTTGAGCCCGATCCACTGCGGGGCCTGACGCCGGGCACGGTAGGCGACAACCGCCAGAACACCACCCCCGCCGGTACGACGGGGCCGGCTCGGTACGGTGACGCGGGCGCAAGGGAGGACACGGTGAAGGTCATCGACAAGGTCGCGTGGATCCGGGTGGAGGACGGGCGGATCCTGAGCACCCGGTCGCACGGCAAGGACGTCTACTACCTGCCCGGCGGGAAGCGCGAGCCGGGTGAGAGCGACGTCGAGACGCTGTGCCGCGAGATCACCGAGGAGCTGGCGGTGACCGTCGCGCCGGAGACCGCCGCGCACGCCGGGACGTACGAGGCGCAGGCGCACGGCCACGCGGACGGCGTCACCGTACGGATGACGTGCTACACGGCGGAGTACACCGGGAAGTTGCGGGCGAGCAGCGAGATCGCCGAGGTCGTCTGGCTGACGTACGCGGACAGGAGCCGGGTGTCGCCGGTGGACCAGATCATCTTCGACGAGCTGCACGCCGCCGGCCGGCTCGGTTGACCGCCGAGGGCGCGCCACCCGGGCGGGTGGCGCGCCGACGGATCACCGGCGGAACAACCGCGTGATGCGGGTACGCAGCAGGATGCCGACCGCGATGAGCGTGGCGGCCGCACCGGCGAGGATGCCGAGCGGGGCGCCGGTCACCGGCAGTTCGCTGCCGGCCTGGCTGGGCGACGGCGTGGGCACACCGCCACCCGCACCACCGGTCGGGCTGCTGCTCGGCGCCGTGCTGTCGCTGGGCGCCGTACTAGGCGAGCCGCTCGGGCCCGAACTCGGCCCCGTACTGGGCGACGTGCTCGGGCTGGGCGACGCGGAACTCTCCGCGCAGTCCACCCAGAACACCTTCTGCTTCGCCTTGCCGTGCTCACCGGCGAAGGTCCAGAACAGCTTGTAGTGGCCGTCCGGCAACCGCATGTCCTTGGTACGCCCGGAACCGTCGGGCAGCGTGATCGTGCCGCTGCCGACCTCCGTACGTCCCGTCGGCGGGTGCTGGTCGATCTCCCACGTCACCGACTGCCCGGCGTCGAACCCGAACGCGTCCAGGTAGAACACGCAGACGTGCGGCTCGTTCCGCCGGTCGTCGACCGGAGTACCGACCGCGTGGATCTTCACCGTGCCGTTGTCACCGGGCGGGGCGGCCAGGGCCGCCGCCGGTGCGCCGACGGCGATCGTCGCCGCCGAAAGTGCGAGTACCGCGCGCGGTACCCACCGGATCGTGCTTCTCATCAGCCCTCTCGCGGGGGGTGGGCGAGCGCTCCCCAGGTGACGCTCGCACGAGGCGGGTGGTGTCCGGTCACCCGGGTGGGCACCGATCGGCGCACCGGCGCCATCCTCGCGGCCCGCGCGGTACGGCGTCAATCGGCCACCCGGCCGACCCCTGCGCAGAATCCGTTGCGGCGTCTCGGGTGCGCGCGCCGGCTACGCTGCCGGGCCAGTACCTGCCGACCGGCGTACGCGGGGCGGCCGGTCGTACGTCGGGACCGGGAGGACAGTTGGAGACCGTCGGCCAGGTGGCGGAGCGGGCCGTGGAACTGGGCATCGTCGCGCCCGGGGCGTTGACCGCGCTCGACGCCGACGACCTGCGCGAACCCCTGTCGTACTACGACGACGACCCCGCCGCGGCGCTCGTCGACCTGCTGGCGGAGCTGGGCGTCGCCGTCCGCGTCGACGCCAAGTCGGGCGGCGACCTGCTCGACGGCTACCGGAGCCTCTTCGACTCGTTCGCCGCGTGCACGGGCGGCGCCGTCACCATCACCGACATCGAGCTGTACGAGGGCAACGCCGGCGAACGCATCCGGATGCTCGTCGACGGCGACGTACTCGACTGGCACGTCGAACACGGCGACAGCCGCCGCTACCTCGACACGCTCATGGTCTTCGAGATCGCCGACTCGCTCACGCCCCGCGCCGACACCGATCCCCGGGTGTTCACCTGCGTACTGGACGCCGACGGCGACTCCGGCCACGTCTTCGCCGACCCGACCGCGTTCGCCGTACTCGCCGCCGAACTCGGCGTCACCCTCGACTGACCACCCCACCGCCCACCCGGGATCACCTCAGGCCGGTCTCCCCCGCTCGGTACCACGGGCTACCGACGCGCCCGCCCGCGTTGGCGTGCGGCGTCCTCTCCTTGCTGCCAAAGCCATCGAGGGCGAGGAACAGCGCCGCGCCGGGCGGTTGACGACCGGGGCCACGTGGACAAAGGTTGCAGCGTGCCAGACCTCGACGAGTTGGCAGCAGCCCGCCTCCGGTTCCCGACCGGCGAACGAGTACGGGGACGCATCGTCGCCAAACCGTGGGGAGACGGGATCACGGGCCTCTTCGTGGACCTGGGCGCTCGCCCGACGGGGTTCGTCGACGTGCTGAACCTGCCGGAGGAACCGCGGCCGTGGCCGGAGATCGGCCAGGAAGGACTGTTCGAGGTGCTACAGCACCGCCCTGGACAGGTCCGCCTCTACCCTCTGGACGCCAGCATGCGCACACGGCGGAACACCCGCTTCCGGCTGTCGGGGCCAGACTGGGCAGCTGTCAGCGCCAGGTACCCGGTCGGCTCGACCGTGACGGCGACCGTCACTCACGTCTTCCCCAGCAACCGTGAGTACGTGGTGGAGTTCGACAGCCATCACGCGGTACTGGAGTACGAGGATCCAGCTCCGACCGTAGGCACCGTCGGCCGGTACCACGTGGTCCGTCTCCTCGAATGGACACAGCGCATCCAGGCCGTGAAGGCTTAGCTTTCCGCGCTGACAAGCGCCGCCGAACGAGGTCGCCAGTTCGCAGTCACGGTCTACGGCTGGCACACCGACGGGTCGACACCAGTGACGCCCCGGCGGGTGTTCCACCGGGGACTGTTCGATGGGGCGAGGCTGGGCCGTCGCGGGGCCGTCTGGGCGGTGGTTGGGCCGTCAAACGACGCCCGTCAGTGCCCGCTCAGACCAGCGATGCTCAATGTTCATGGCGGTCAGGGGCTTGACCACGCAATGGGCGGCGGACGAGTCGGCCGGTACGCCGGGTTCTGTGGCCGGGGCGCCTTGCGGCACTGCCCCGGCCGGCGGCCATCCATCTACGCCCGCCGTCGCCGACGGGCTCTAGCGGTCTACCCGCAGGCATCGGGCGGGCCGCCCTCGAACGCCTGCGCGGACGGTCCGGAGACCGTCCTTCTCGACCTTGCTCCGGGTGGGGTTTACCGAGCCGCCCCGGTCACCCGGGGCGCTGGTGGTCTCTTACACCACCGTTTCACCCTTACCCGGCCGCCGGAGCGGTCGGGCGGTCTGTTTTCTGTGGCACTGTCCCGCGGGTCACCCCGGGTTGCCGTTAGCAACCACCCTGCCCTGTGGAGCCCGGACGTTCCTCGGCGCCGGGGTTTCCCCCGGCGACGCGACCGCCTGGCCGGCTCGTCCGCCGTGCCCCCATCGTACGTCGGGGGCCGGGTCGGAAGATCACCGGTGGCCCCGTGCCGGGGCAGTACGGCGCGAGGGGCCGGGCCGGCCCACAGCCGGCCCGGCCCGTACCGGTCAGCCTTCGACGAGGTGCGGGGTGGCGGTGACCCGGGGGTCGTTCTCGTCGGCGGTGTAGTCGTCCTTGGCCGTGGCGTCCGTACCGTCGGGTGCCTTCAGCGCCTTGAACAGCAGGGTGAAGAGGACCGCGACGACGAGGTTGACGACGACGGCGACGAACCCGGTGTAGATCGTCCACGTGGTGTCGAAGCCGAGCTTGGACAGCGCGAACGCGGAGCCGCCGAAGTGCAGGTGCTGCGTCTTCGGGTTGGGGATGGTGTAGAGCATCCACATGCCGGCGGCCATGCCGGCGATCCAGCCGGCGACGAGCGCCCACCGGTGGAACCAGCGGGTGAGCAGGCCGAGGGCGACCGACGGCAGGGTCTGGAGGATGATCACGCCGCCGATGAGCTGGAGGTCGATGGAGAACTGCGGGTTCAGGAAGATGATGAACAGCAGCGCACCGAACTTCACGACGAGCGAGACGATCTTCGAGGTCCACGCCTCCTGCCGCGGGGTGGCGTCCCGCTTCAGGTACTCCTTGAAGATGTTGCGGGTGAACAGGTTGGCGGCGGCGATGGACATGATGGCGGCCGGTACGAGGGCGCCGATGCCGATGGCGGCGAACGCGATGCCGGCGAACCAGCTCGGGAACTCCTGGTCGAACAGCCGCGGCACGATGGTGTTGCCGTCGGTGCCGATGGGGGTGGTGCCGGCGGCGATGGCCATGAAGCCGAGCAGCGCGATGAGCCCGAGCAGGAACGAGTACGCGGGCAGGGCGGACATGTTGCGCTTGACCACGTTGCGGCCCTTGGAGGCGAGTACGCCGGTGACGCTGTGCGGGTAGAGGAACAGGGCGAGCGCGGAGCCGAACGCGAGCGTGGCGTAGTTGAGCTGGTTGGCGGGGCCGAGGATGGTGGAGCCGACGGGCGGCTTCCCGGCCTTGGCGGCGGCCGCGTTGAGCTTGTCGAAGTGCGCGGTTGCGCTGTCGAAGATGTGGCCGAACCCGCCGAGCTTGTACGGGATGTAGATGACGGTGACGAGGATGACGGCGTAGATCAGCAGGTCCTTGACGAACGCGATGAGCGCGGGCGCCCGCAGGCCGGACTGGTAGGTGTACGCGGCGAGGATCAGGAAGGCGATGATCAGCGGCCAGTGCGAGCCGAGGCCCATGGTCTTGAGGACGGCCTGGATGCCGACGAGCTGGAGCGCGATGTACGGCATGGTCGCGACGATGCCGGTGATCGCGACGAGCAGCGCGAGGGTCGGTGAGCCGAACCGGGCGCGGACGAAGTCGGCGGGGGTGACGAACCCGTGCCGGTGCGACACCGACCAGAGCCGGATCAGGACCAGGAACACCAACGGATACACCACGACCGTGTACGGCACGGCGTAGAAGCCGAGGGCGCCGGAGGCGAACACGAGCGCGGGCACGGCGACGAACGTGTACGCGGTGTAGAGGTCGCCGCCGACGAGGAACCAGGTGATCCAGGTGCCGAAGCTGCGGCCGCCGAGGCCCCACTCGTCGAGGTGCAGCATGTCGGTGGGCCGGCGCCAGCGGGCGGCGACGAAGCCGATCGCGGACACCGCGAGGAACAGCACGATGAAGATCGTCAGTTCGACGGTCTGGCTGGTCGTCATGGCTCAGCGCCTCCTCTTCGCGACCTGGTAGACGAGGGTGGTCGCGCCGACGCCGAGCACGATGAACAGCATCTGGAGCCAGTAGAACAGCGGTATGCCGATGAATGTCGGCTTGGCGTAGTTGTAGAGCGGGGTGAGCAGCGGGACGACGACGGGGATGACGAGCAGCCAGTTCCAGGGGCTGCGGTCGGTGCGGCGGGGCCGCCCTCCCTCGGTGTCGTTCCCGGCGGCGTCGTGCGCGCCGCCCGGGTCTGGTCCGGTCACGGGGACCGCCTCCTCTTCCGGGGTGCCGGCGCGGCGGTCGGGGTGTCCGTCGCGGCGGGTGGGGCGCACCGCCCGACGACTCGCGACCCCGGCGTACCGAACCGGTTCACATGACCACCATCACACGTGGGCAGGCCGAATAGTAGGCCCAAGATCCCGGCAGTGCGAGGCGTGCCACGGGACGGGGCTGGAACCGGTCGACCTCGCGTAGCCTGCCGGCATGCGGACGGTGGTCGCGGTGGCCGTACTGCTGGCCGTGCTGGCGTTCGCGATCGCCAGGCCGCGCCGGCTGCCCGAGGCCGTCGCCGCGGTGCCGGCCGCGGCGCTGGTCGTACTGATCGGGCTCGTCCCGTTGCGGGACGCCTGGCACGAGATCGCCTTCCTCGCGCCGACCGTCGGGTTCCTCGCGGCGGTGCTGGTGCTGGCCCGGCTGTGCGCCGACGAGGGCGTCTTCGCGTACGCGGGGGCGCTGGCGGGTGCGGCGGGCCGGGGCTCGCCGCGCCGGCTGCTGGCGGTGGTGTTCGGGGTGGCCGCGGTGGTCACGGCGGTCCTCAGCCTGGACGCCACGGTCGTACTCCTGACGCCGGTGGTGTTCCACACGGCGGCGCTGGCGAAGGTACGGGCGCGGCCGTACGCGTACGCGTGCACGCATCTGGCGAACTCGGCATCGCTGCTGCTGCCGGTGTCGAACCTGACGAACCTGCTGGCGTTCTCGGCGACGGGGCTGTCGTTCGGGGCGTTCGCGGGGCTGATGGCGTTGCCGTGGCTGGTGGTGGTGGCCGTGGAGTACGTGGTGTTCCGGCGGTTCTTCGCCGCGGACCTGGCGACCCCTGCGGTGCCGTACGAGGCGGAGGTGCCGCGGCCGCCGGTGTTCGCGCTGACGGTGCTGGCGGCGACGCTGGTCGGGTTCGGGGTGGCGGAGCCGTTCGGGATCGCGCCGGGCTGGGTGGCGGCGGCGGGTGCGGCGGTCCTCGCGGTACGCCGCACCCGGCGCCCGGGGCTGGCCCGGGAGCTGGCGCGGGCGGCGCATCCGTCGTTCCTGGTGTTCGTGTTCGCGCTGGGCGTGGTGGTGCTTGCGGTGCGCGACAACGGGCTGTCGACGCTGGTGAACGCGGTCCTGCCGGACGGTACGGGGCTGGCCGCGCTGCTCGCCGTCGCCGTCCTCGCCGCCGTACTGGCGAACCTGCTCAACAACCTGCCGGCCACGCTCGCCCTGGTACCGGCGGTGGCGGACCGGCCGGGTCTGGTGCTGGCGGTGCTGCTCGGCGTCAACATCGGCCCGAACCTCACGTACGCGGGGTCGTTGGCGACGCTGCTGTGGCGGCGGGTGGTGCACGCGCACGACATCCGGCCGCGGGGCGGCGAGTTCCTGCGGCTGGGCCTGCTGACCGTCCCCGCCTGCCTGGTACTCGGCGCGGTCGCGTTGTGGTGCGGCCTGCTCGTCGCCGGCCTCGCCTGAGCCGAGCCGCGTACCCTGCCGGCCATGACGAGGATCGCGGTCGTCGGCGACGTCGGCGGGCACCGGGACGAGCTGGCGTCGGCGCTGCGCGCACTCGGCGCCGCCGACGGCGACGACGGTCCCGTACTCCCGCCGGACCTGGTGGTGGTGCAGGTCGGCGACCTGATCGACCGCGGCCCGGACAGCGCGGGCGTGCTCCGCCTGGTCGACGGCGTACTGACCCGGCAGCCCGCGCAGTGGGTGCAGCTCGTCGGCAACCACGAGCAGCGGTACGTGCACCGGGCGGTGTTCCGCTGGCCGGAGACGCTCGACCCGGACTCGGCGGCGACGCTGGTCCGCTGGTGGCGTACCGGGACGATGCGGGCGGCGGTGGCGTTCACCGACGCGTCCGGGCTCGGCTGGCTGGCCTGCCACGGCGGGCTGACCGCGGAGTACCGGCGGGACGTGTTGGGGCGGCCGGGCACGGCGCGGGAGGCGGCCGAGGCGATCGACGCGCTGCGTTTCGACGAACGCCTCTGGCGGCCCGGCGCCAAGCTCACCGGCAGTCCCGACCGCTGGGCCGGACCCGTGTGGGCCGACGCCGCCAGCGAACTGCACCCCTCCTGGCTGGACCGGTACGCCGAGCGCGGTGCGCCGCCGCCGTTCGCGCAGGTGTACGGGCACAGCCAGGCCGCCCGCTGGGACGCCGACGTGCCCGGCCTGGCCATCGACCGGCACGCCCGGCACCAGACCCGTACGGTGGCGGGGATCCCGCTCGTCGGCGTGGATCCGCGGCACGGCCGGCACGCCGCGCCCGAGTGGTCCCCGCTGGTGTTCGCGGACGCGACCCTGGCGTGAGCCGGACCCCGCACTGTCCACTGTGGACCGTGCGGGTCAGCCGTCCAGCCGGCCGGCCTTCACCAGCTCCGTGAACGCCGCGAACGCCGCCGCACCCACCACCAGCGTCCCGCCGTCCCGATCCTTGCTGTCCCGCACCCCGACGACCGTCGCCCCGCCCGCAACCTCGACACAGGCAGCGCCACTTCCACTACTACGACTGCTCTTTCGCCACGTCGTGTGGGTCGGTCTCACGCTCACAACTCCTTAGCCGCTCTCGCCAGGAAGTCCCGGGATTCGCGGGCGCTCAACGCTCGCTCCTCCAGGTCGCGCATGGCGAAGTTGTACGCGGTGACCTCCCGCGGCTTGTCAAGGTACAAGCCGCCAGTCTTCGGTTCAAGGTAGACAATGGGTGACTCCCGGTTCTCCGGGAACTCCAAGATGATGAAGTTCGTGTCCAGCGAAGCGTGTGCGCCGGCGGCGAAGGGCAGGACCCGCACGTCGACGTTGGGCAGATCGGTCGCCTCGATCAGCGCGTGGATCTGCTTCTCCATCACCCTTGTTCCGCCGATGGGGCGGCGAATCGCGGGCTCGTCGAGGATGACGCTCAGCCGCGGCGCGGGCGGGTCCTCCCGCGTGAGGATGGCCTGTCGCTTCATCCGGAACGAAACGCGTTCCTCGATCGTCTCGCGGCTCGCGGTCGACGCGACCCGCGATATCGCCCAGCAGTAGTCCTTCGTCTGCAAGAGGCCGCAGACGAGGTTCGCGGAGTATTCGCGGATCGACCCGGCGACCCTTTCCAGGTCCACGTAGAGATGTTTGAAGGTCGGCGCACCTTCCAGTGTTGAGTGCCACCAACCTTTTGCGCGCGACTCGGCGGCGAGCGCGATCAGAAGTTCCGTGGTTTCGGCATCGGCGCGGTAGAGGCTCGCCATGGCGATCATGTCGCTCTTCGTGGCGGAGACCTTTCCTTTCTCGATGCGCCAGATCTTGTGGCGGGACCAGCCGAGTTCGTCGGCGGCGATCTCCGCGGTGTAGCCGGCGGCGCGGCGCAGCGCCCTGGCCTGCCGGCCGAGCTGACGGCGCGGAACGGTGGAACCGGTGTCGGGCATCGTTGCACTCCCGGTGGGCGATGTTGCACGGCGTCCGCACCGTGTCGCACGGTGCGTCATCCGCCTCTGGAATCAACACAAAACCTGCCTATGTGCTGCGGAAACACTGCCGGGGCAGATTGCCGCAGTAGTCGGGGCAATGATCTCATCGAGGGCGTCGGAGGTGACGGTACCGAGTCAGCGCGAGTCGGAGCGTCACCACCGACCGGTACGGGCCTCCGAGCCGTCGCCCGTACCGGCGCGGACCCGTCCGCGCCACACAGCGGTACCGGACGATCGCGGGCGGACTCCGCCTGCGGGCAGGTGGCCCCCCGCCTGCGAAGGATCCGGCACCGGCCGGCGACCCCGCCGTACCCGGGGCCGCCGCCTCCCCGCGGCGTCAGGGGCCAGACACGTGACGCCGCGGGGAGCTTCCCCCGCCACGCGAGGAGGACGCGATGCGACGTGCGCTGCGCGCGCTGTCGGCCTGGTTGAGCCGGATCCGCGACGACGACCGGCCACCGACCGACCCGTTCGACGCGGCGGTCGAACTCGCCCGGCGGCAGCGGCTGGCACACGAGGCGATCCGGCGCCGGCTGCGGCGTACCGACACAGGCGACCTGGAGGTCGTGGAATGGTGGCGCTGAGCCGATCCGGCCCACCCGACCGGCGGGCGCTCGTCGGCGCGGTCGTGCGGATCGGTCCACCGTGCGGCGAGCTGCCGTGCGGGCCCGAGTACACGGTGTGGTTCGGGTTCCGGGTGGTCGCGGCGCGGGGACTG
This sequence comes from Actinocatenispora rupis, assembly GCF_016861975.1. Taxonomy (GTDB): domain Bacteria; phylum Actinomycetota; class Actinomycetes; order Mycobacteriales; family Micromonosporaceae; genus Actinocatenispora; species Actinocatenispora rupis. The sequence goes on from NZ_BOMB01000012.1 coordinate 35,062, forward strand.
CTGAACCGGCCCGGCTGGCTGCGGCTGCGCGGCTGGCGGCTCCCCGCCGACGACCTGCGCGAGGTCACCCTCGTCGTACGCGCCGCCGCGCTGCGCGCCCGCTCCCCCGGCTGGCCGCTGCCGCCGTGATGTCCACAATGGACTCAGAGGCCGACGCGCCGCTCCGCGTTCACCCGGCGGGTCTGCGACGGCAACGTGAACAGGTCGACGAGCCACCCGATGCCCAGCACGCCGCCCGTCAACAGGTACAGCAGGCCGCGCCCGACCTTCCCCAGGTAGAACTGATGGATCCCCAACAACCCGAAGAAGAACCACAACACGTACGCCAGGCCCAGCGACTTGTCCCGCACCCGTACCCCCTCGCTCCACAGTGGACGCCCATGGTACGTGAGACCGTCCCGTGTCCTCCCCCCTCGATACTCCCACCCGTGACCACCACCATGTCGCCGCTCCGCCGCATCCGCGACGCCCGCCGCATCACCCTCCACACCCGCCTCGACCGCCACGCCGCGATCCGTACCATCGCCCGCGGCGTCACCGGCCGACGCCCCACGTACCCCGCCGAGGCGTTCACCCTCGGCGGCGAACTTCCGCCCGGCATACCGCCCACACCGGTCACCATCGTCGGCACCGTACGAACCGACCGCCTCGAACTCACCGTCAACCGCCCCGACCGACGCAGCGTGTGGCGCTGCGTCCTCACCGCCCGGATCACCTCCGAGCCCGGCGGCGCCGAACTCACCGGACGGTTCCACTGGCACCCCGCCAGCATCCTCGCCACCGTCGCCATGCTCGCCATACCCGGATTCGCGACACTCGTCGTCGCCAGCCGCATCGCGCACGGCACCCTCACGTACCGGCCGCCCATGCTCATCCTGCCCGGCATGCTCCTCGCCGCACTCGGCATGATCGCCGTCGGCGTGCGCTGGATGCGCGACGACGAACAGTACCTCCGCACCTGGCTCGCAACCCGCCTCCGACCGCGCCGCTAGTCGGGCGGGGTACTTCCGGTCTTGTTGCATCTGCCTGGCTCCACGTAGGCGAGGCGTGGGCGCGGCGCACTTCTGTACACAATGGACGGTGGGCGGGCATGGCCTCCCGGGCGCTGAGTCATGCGCGGGTTCGAGCGCGTACTTCGTGCCGGCTTTGTGCGCCGGCCCCGGCATTCGCGGGTGTCTGTTCGTCTCCGCGTTCCCGGGGTTGTGGCTTCCGGGGTTCGGGGTTGCGGTCTGCTTCCGGGATCCGGGTGGTTGCAATCAGGTTCCGCGTTCCGGGGAGGTTGCGGTCCAAGTTCCGGTGGTGTGGTTGGCTTCCGAGTCCCGGGGAGGTTGCGGGCCTCCTGGCTCGGGGTTGCGGTTCTACTTCCGGGATCCGGAGTTGCGGTCTGCTTCCCGAGTTCCGGGGGTGCGGCCCGAGTTCCGGGGGTGCGGCCCGAGTTCCGGGGGTGCGGCCCGAGTTCCGGGGGTGCGGTTCGCCTCCGAGGCCGGAGACTGCGGCTGGCTTCCGAGTTCGGGGATGGCTGTCGCTTGGGAGTTCGGGGATGCGTTCCACGCAGTGAGGACGTTGGGGCTCAGCTCGGCGCTCCGGATGCCAATCGCTTTCGAGTGCGGCGGCTGTGGTCCACGCCTGAGCCGGGCGTGCTGCGCCTGGAAAGCGCCGCGCCTCCAGGGGAACAGCGCAAATCCGTTGCGGCAAAGGCGGTGGTAACTCACGCGGGGTAAGGCAGTCCTCGTGCCCCGTGACGGGCGGGCTCCATGACACGCGGGCTCCGCGACGTGCGGGTGGGCAGGCTCCGTGATACGCGGCTGAACAGCCTCCGTGACGCGCGCGAAAGGCGACTCTGGTGACACGCGCGAAAGGCAGTATCTGCGACGCGCTCAAGGCAGCCCCCGCCCACCCTGGGGGGCGAACCCCGACACGATCCTACCGTCGCGCACCCCCGCCCGCCTCTCCCTGTGGACAGCCCGGTACTCCTGTGGACAGCGCCACCACCCAGGCGTACCAACGTGGTAGGCGGTCCAGATCCGGGGCGCTACCCGCCCTGGCGCGGCACCGGCCGGGATCCGGCGCTGCACGCCCGCCCCGCTACGCGGCTCAGCCGGTAGAACCCAGTGCGTCCGGTGCTCAGAGCAAAGGCACGCCAACGCACGCCCCACCCGTCCAACGCGCCGACCGCTGATCCCAAGCCCGACCCCGATCCCGGCCCGGCGCACGCCATCCGCCGCACTGCCACCACCCACACGCAAGCAACCCCGTGACGGCCAACATCCCGCCACCGCACACGACGCCCGGCCACACGCTCACACCCGGGCCACCGACGCGAACGGCAACAAGCGCCACCAGCAACCAGCACGCCCCACCTACGACATCACCAGCGGCGCCTCAGAGATGCGTGGTTTCGTTCACGGTACGCACCGCGGCGGTGCCGTCCGGCCAGGTGTCCACGATGGACAGTCCGGCGGGGCTGGTCTGGATGCTGTCCAGGAACCGCTTTCCCGCGCCCAGTACGTCGCGCAGCGCGAGCTTCACCATGGTGCCGTGGCCGACGACGATGACGGTGCCGCCGGCGTACCGGGTGCGGGCGGCGTCGAGGACCGGCGTGAACCGGGCGGCGGCGTCGTCGATGCTCTCGCCGCCGGGCGGCGCGACCGCGGTGGAGGCGAGCCAGCCGGCCAGTTCGTCCGGCCATTCCTGCTGGATCTCGGCGAACGTCCGGCCGTCCCACGCGCCGAAGGAGCATTCGGCGAGGTCCGGTTCCACGACCACGGTCGTACCGGAGCGGGAGGCGACGACGGCGGCGGTGTCGCGGGCGCGGGTCAGCGGCGAAGTGAGGACGGCGGCGCCGGGTGCGAGGACGGCGAGCCGGTCGGCAAGCGCGACGGCCTGCATCCGGCCGATGTCGCTGAGTTCGGGATCGCAGTCGCGGCCGCAGAACACGCCCTGCCGGGTCTGCTCGGTCGCCGCGTGCCGCACCAGGATCATCCTGGTACGCAACGGATCCGGCGCCGCGGTCCCGGCGGGCGGCGTCGACGCCACCGCGACCTCGGGCGTACCGGGACTGTCGAGGGCGACCGTCTCGACGGTGTCGAGGCTGACCGGCACCCCGCGTACGCCGGCGTCCATGGCCGCGTTCGCCAGCGCGTCCGCGTGCTTGTTGCGCGCCCGCGGGATCCACGTGAAGGTCACCTCGGCGAAGCCGGCGACCAGCCTGGTGGCCTCCTCGTACCGGGGGCGCAGGCCGGGGTGCTTGACCTTCCACCGGCCGGCCATCTGCTCCACGACCAGCTTCGAGTCCATCCGGACGTCCACCCGCCGGGCGCCCAGTTCGGCCGCCGCGCGCAGCCCGGCCACGAGCCCCGCGTACTCGGCGACGTTGTTGGTGGTGACGCCCAGGAACTCGGCGCGCTCGGCGAGTACCGTGCCGGTGGCGGGATCGCGCACCAGCGCGCCGAATCCGGCCGGGCCCGGGTTGCCCCGCGACCCGCCGTCCGCTTCGACGACGACGCGCTCGACGGTCACAGCCCCGACTCGTTCGTCCGGACGAGGATGACGCCGCACTCCTCGTGCCGGATCACCTCGTTCGGCGGGGCGGACCGCACCGCGGACAGCTCCGAACCGGACAGTTCGAGGCGGCAGCCCTCGCAGCGCCGGCCCCGCAGCAGTGCCGCGCCGATGCCGGTGTTGGCGCGGATCCGCTCGTACAGGGCGAGCAGATCCGCCGGCAGTACCGACGCCAGCGGGTCACGCTCGCTGCGGCGGCGCTCCTCCTCCGTCGAGATCTCCAGTACTGCGGCGTCCCGGCGCTGTTCGACGCCCTCGCGCTCGCCGCGTACCTGGGACTGCCGGCTGGTCGCGGCGGCCAACGTACGCTCGGCGCCCTCGCGTTCCTCCATCAGTTCCAGCTCGCCGTCCTCCAGCTCGCTCTGCCGGCGGCCCAACGAGGTCAGCTCGTGCTGCAGCGACTCCAGCTCCTTCGCCCCGCCCGAGCCGGACTCCAGCCGCTGCCGGTCCCGCGCGGCGCGCTGGCGTACCTGGTCGATGTCGCGTTCCAGGCGGGCGATGTCGCGGTCCAGGTCCTGCACCGCGGTCTCCGCGCGGACCTGCTCGTCGGTCGCGTCGCGCAGCTCGGCGTCGAGCCGCTCCAGTTCGGCCAGCTCCGGCAGGTGCCCCCGGCGGTGCGCGAGCTGGGTCAGTGCGGTGTCGGTCGCCTGCAGGTCCAGCAGTCGGCGTTGCGCAGCCGGGTCGGCCTTCACGGGCGGTACTCCTCGTCGTCGCGCGGCATCCCGGGGCGGGCGTGGACAGTCCACGGATCCGTCACCCGGGACGAGATTATGCCTTCCACCGGCAGCTCCGCCGTCAGCCGTGCGGACACCTGCCCCAGCCACGGCCACTCCGTCGCCCAGTGCGCCGCGTCCAGCAGCGCCGGACCACCCTCCGCCAGGTACTCGCTGGCCGGGTGGTGCCGCAGGTCCGCCGTCACGTACGCGTCGGCACCGGCGGCCCGCGCGTCGGCCAGGAACTCGTCACCCGACCCGCCGCACACCGCCACCGTACGCAGCAGGCGGTCCGGGTCGCCGGCCCCGCGTACGCCCCAGGCGGTGGCGGGCAGGGCATCCGCGACGGTCCGGGCGAACCGGGCCAGCGGCACCGGAACGGGCAGCGAACCGACCCGCCCGATCCCCCGGCCGCCGCCCTCCGCCGCGCCGGACGCGGCCCGCAGCGGCCGCAGTCCGGTCAACCCCAACGTCTCCGCCAGCGCGTCGGACACCCCGGGGGCGGCCACGTCGGCGTTCGTGTGCGCCACGTACAGGGCGACGCCGGCGCGGATCAGCCCGTGCACCACCCGCCCCTTGTACGTCGTGGTCGCCACGCTCGACACCCCGCGCAGCAGCAGCGGGTGGTGCGCGACGACCAGCTCGGCGCCCGCGTCGACCGCCTGCTCGACCGTCTCCGGCAGGCAGTCCACCGTGAACAGCACGCGCCGCACCGGCGCCGTCGGCTCGCCCACGACCAGGCCCACCCGGTCCCACGGCTCGGCCCATTCCTCCGGGTACCACCGGCACAGCGCCCCGGCCACGTCCGCCACTGTCACCATCCCGGGCAGGCTACCCGCTGCGCCGCGCCCGCCCGGTGCGTACCCGGGGCGGGGCAGCTCGGCGGCACGTGCGGAGCACGACGCGCGGGTGGTCAGTTCCGTTGCGGGACAACGGGAACCGCGTCCAGCGCGAGCCGCCACGGCAGGTCCGCGGTGGCCGCGCCGCCGGGCGCGGGCAGCGGGCACACGTCGTCACCGAACAGCACCCGTACGCCCCAGGACCGCAGCCGCGCCACGTTCGCCACGAACGCCGGGTGCGCCGCATGGAAACGGTTCGAGTACGGCACGGCCACGATCGGCACGCCCCGGCCGTACGCCTCAGTCAGGATGCCGAGCGGCAGCGTGTCGCTGATCCCCGCCACCCACTTGTTGACGGTGTTGCAGGTGGCCGGAGCGACCACGATCGCGTCCGCGTCCGGCAGCAGGTCCGGCGTCCCCGGCAGCTTGTACTCGCTGCGCACCGGAAACCCGGTACGCGCCGCCAACCCCGGTACGTCCACGAACCGGGTCGCGGTCGGCGACGCCACCACGCACACCCGCCACCCGTCCCGCTGCGCCGCCTCGACGAGGGTGCCGACGTTGCGGGCCACCGGCGAGCCGCACACGATCGCGTACAGCACCGGCCCGCCGGTGCCGGCCAGGGTCACACCGCCACGCCGAGGTGGTCGGCCAGTTCGGCCAGCGGGCCGGTCGGCGAACCGTGCCGGCGCCGCAGTACGCCGGTCATGACCTCGTGCGCGTGCGGCCGGCAGCGGATCTCCGACGGGGCCAGCCGGTCCGCCTCGACCAGCAGCTCCGACGCCGTGTCCAGGTCACCCGTCTGCGTGTACGCCCGGCACACGTCGACCAGGTGGTGCGCGCGCCGCTCGGGCAGCAGCGCCGCGAACGCCTCCGGGTCCAGGCCCTCGTGCGTACCGATCGCGGTGCCGTGCTCGCCCAGCTCGACCGCGGCGCACGCCCGGTGCAGCGCGACGTTCGTCGGGCCGAAGACCGTCCAGTAGTGGTTGGCGTCGCGGCCCAGCCGCTCCGCCGCCTCGTCCGCGGCACGCAGCAGGTCCCGGCTCGTCGCCAGGTCACCGCCGCGCGCGGCCGCCATCGCCCCCTGCAACAGCAGCTGCCCGTACACGCTGAGCCGGGCCGGCGTCGCCTCCTTGTCGCTCGACGGCGCGAGCCGGTGCGCGACCTGCACGTTCAGGTCCAGCGCGGGCCGGGTACGACCGAGCGCGAGCATCGCGTTCGCCACCCGGGTCGTCGCCACCCCGGCGAGCAGCGGGTCACCCGCCCGGTGCGACACGCCGATCGCCCGGTCCGCGGCGAGCCACCCCAGCTCGTGCTCGCCCAGCTTGCGCATCACCGACGCCGCGATCTGGTACGTCTGCGCCAGCAGGTGCGCCGCGTTCACCCGGGCGCCGGTGTCCGTCACCGTCACCATGCCCTCGTCGTACGCCGCGTCGGCGCTCTGCGCGTCCCGCAGCAGCTTCGGCAACGACCGGGCCACCATCCCGTACTTGGCGTGCTGGAAGGACGCCCAGGCGTGCCACACCGCCTTGCGCAGCTCGTCCAGCTCCACCTCGTCGACGTGCGGCGGCTCGAAGAACGCGACGACCTGGTCGTAGTTCTCCAGGGCGGCGCGGATCTCCTCCACCTCGACCTGGTCGACGCAGTTCACGCTGTCCGGCTGGCGGTGCATCTCGCCGCACAGCAGCTGCACGTCGATGCGCAGCACGTCCGCGATCTCGTACAGGACGGAGAACTTGTCCAGTCGCCGGACGCCGCGCTCGACCTTGTCGACCCAGCTCTTGGACTTGCCGATCTGATCGGCGAACAACTGCTGCGACATCTTCCGCCGCGCCCGCCAGTAGGCGACCCGGCGCCCGATTGGCAGCTCGTCCATCCTGACCCCCTGTGCGTCGCTACCGGCTCAGCGGGTCACGTGCGGCGGTCCGTTCGCGGTGTCGCCGACCGTGCCCCTCTGGTACCGACCTCACGTGCCCGAGTCGCTCTGCGATCGCGGTGCGCAAACAACTCGTAGTGGTCATTTCCCCTAAGTTGTACCACTGCGGTTGACCACTTCATATGGCGCAACGACCGGAAAGTGGGGCAGTAACGAGAAAGATTCGGGAGCTGTCACCCGCGGCGGTGATTGACCGACCGCCCCGGGTGACCAACGCGCAGGTCAGCCGGTACGAAGCCCGGTCAGCCCGGGTACGGCAGCCGGGTGACCAGGCACGGCCCGCCGGCGAACAGCCCACCGTCGACGGAGAGTGCGCGACCCCCCGCGTACGAGAGCGGCTCGGTGACCTCCGCCGGATCCACCGCGAGCTGCTCCGGGATCGGACTGTGCCCGTGCACGAGCCGGCTGCCGCCCAGGATGTCGAGCAGCCGCCCGACCCGCTCCTCGCCGCCCTCGCCGCGGAAGTCGTGCCGCCGGGTCAGCTGCCGGAAGCAGTCCCACCAGCGGGTCGCGTCGTCGCCGTCCAGCTCCGCGCGCAGCGCCCGGTTCACCGACCCCACCGTGTCCCCGTACTCCAGGTACGCGAGGGTGTCGGAGTGCGCGAGCAGGTGGTTGTCGGCGAGCGCCAGCGCCGGCCGCGACCGCAGCCAGTCGGCCTGCTCGTCGGTGAGCGCCGCCAGGTCGGAGTCCCGCCCGCCGTTGAGCTGCCAGGTCGTCAGGAAGCTGCGCGCGCCGGCCGGCATGTCGATCAGCTCGTCGCCGAACTTGCGGCTGCCCAGCAGCAGGATCTCGTGGTTGCCGAGCAGCGTGTCGACCATGCCGCCCACCTCGCGGGCCTCCACGCCGAGCCGGCGCACCAGCTCGACCACGCCGACACCGTCCGGGCCGCGGTCGGTCAGGTCGCCCAGGAACCACAACCGGGTACGCCCGGCCGCCCAGTGCCCGTCGTCGTCGACCAGCGCCGCCTCCGTCAGCGCCGCCACCAGCGGCCCGGCCTGCCCGTGTACGTCACCCACCACGTACAGCGGAGGGACGTCCTGCTCGGTGGTCGCGTCGGAGTCGGCACGCGCGGAAGTGGAGATCGACACGCCGCACATGCTAGATGCACCGCCTCGGCCGCCGTCATCATCCGACGGGTTCGGCCCGGGTTGGCCCCCGGACCGGGCGGCGTTGCACCCGAAATGCCCGATTGCGCCGCGGCCGGGCCCGCGCTCAGACGCCGGCGAGTACGTCCCGGGACAGCCGGTCGGCGCGCCGCGTCGTCTCCGGCAACCGGTACGCCGGGGTCAGCCGCAACGCCAGCGCGCACGCCGCGTCCAGGCCCAGCCGGTGCCCGACCGACACGTACACCGGGCGTACGCCGTCGCGGGTGCGCAGCACCCGGCCCACCACCTCGCCGCCGTCGGTCAGCGGCGCCCAGTCACCCCGCCGCCGCCCGGGCTCCTCGTACCGGCCGACGAAGGGGGTCTTGGCGATCCCGATCGTCGGCAGCCCGGTGAGTACGCCGAGGTGGCAGGCCAGGCCGAAGCGGCGCGGGTGCGCGAGCCCGTACCCGTCGCAGAGCAGGACGTCGGGCGTGGTGCGCAGGTCGGCCAGTGCGCCGAGCAGCGCCGGCAGCTCCCGGAACGCGAACAGCCCCGGCACGTACCCGAACGCGGCGCGCCCAACGCGCGTCGCCCGGTCCACCGGTGCCAGCGTGTCGGCGTCCAGGACGACCACCGCGGCGGCCAGCCGGTCGTCCGGACCGTACGACACGTCCAGGCCGGCGACCGTACGCAGCGGCGCGGGCAGCTCGCCCTCCCGTACCACCAGCGGGCGCAGCCGGTCCTGTACCGCCTCGGCCTCGGCGACCGTCGACGGCCACGTACCGGGGTCCGGGATGTCCACGCGGGCAGGCTACTCGGTGCTGCGCTCGCCCCCGACCACCCGGGACAGCGCCAGCGCGACGAGGATGACCGCGCCGTCCACCGCGTCGATCCAGTAGCTCTGCACCTGGGCCAGCGCGAGGATGTTCTGCACCAGACCGAGCAGTACGACACCGGTCGCGGCGCCGAGCATGTTGCCGCGCCCGCCGTTCAGGCTGACGCCGCCGATGACCGCGGCGGCGAACACCGTGAAGATCAGGTTCGTACCCTGGTTGGCGGTGACCGCGACGACCCGGCCCGCCTCCATCAGGCCGCCGAGCGCGGCGAGCGCGCCGCCCACCACGAACACGCCGATCCGGATCCGGTCCACCTTGATGCCGGCGGCCCGCGCCGCCTCCCGGTTGCCGCCGATCGCGTACAGGGCGCGGCCGGTGCGGGTGTACCGCAGGTACAGGCCGGCGGCGACGAAGACGGCGGCGGCGACCCACACCGACACCGGCAGGTCCGCGAAGTAGAACGCGCCGAGCGCGATGAACGCCTTCGGCAGGTGGTAGATCGTGTGCCCCGAGACGATCCCCGTCTGTACGCCCGCCAGCAGGATGTACATGGCCAGCGTCAGGATGAAGCCGTTGATCTTCGCCTTGACGATCAGGGTGCCGTTGAACGCGCCGATCAGGCCGCCCACCACGATCCCGGCGGCGAGCCCGAGCAGCGGGTTCAGCTCCACCCCCAGCCCGAACTGCGCGACCGGCGCGACCAGCCACGCGGCCACCATCGCCGACAGCCCGTAGTTCGACTGGAGCGACAGGTCCATGCTGCCGGTGACCAGGATCAGCGTCTCCGCCACCACGACCACGCCGAGCGCGGACACCTGCTGACCGACGTTCGTGAAGTTGGCCAGCGTCAGGAACGAGTCGCTGACGAACGCGCCGACCACGCACAGCACCACGATCACCGGGATCAGCGCGAACTGCTGCACCAGGCTCACCGCCGCGCCCCGCCGGCGGGTCCACCCCGCGGCGACGACCGGTTCCAGGCTCGTGTTCGTCACTGCGCCGCCCCTCCCTCATCGGTACCGCCGCGCGCGGCGCTGTCGCCCGTTGTGCCGCCCGCGGCACTGTCGCCCGTTGTGCCGCCCGCGGCACTGGCGCCCGTTGTGCCGCCCGCGGCACTGGCGCCGGTGGTGCCGCCCATCCCGCCGCCGCTCGCGGTACTGCCGCTCGTGGTGTCGCCGGCTGCGGTGTCGCCGCCCGTGATGCCGGTACCCGGCGGGTCGTCGTCTCGGGCGCCGAGGCCCTCGGACGCGGCGATGAGCGCCTCCCGGTCCCAGGGCGGCTCGACGAACTCGGCGAACGTACGGCCGCGGACGAGGACGACGATGCGGTTGGCGATGGCCAGGTCGGCGAGGTCGTCGGAGACGAGCAGGACGCCGGCGCCGGCCCCGCGTACCTCGTCGAGTGCGCCGAGCAGCGCGCGTTTGGAGGCGACGTCGACGCCCTGGGTGGGTGCGACGGCGACGACGACGCGCGGGTCGCGGGCGAGCGCCCGGCCGACGACGACCTTCTGCTGGTTGCCGCCGGACAGTTCGACGACGGGCTGTGCGGTACCGGCGGACACCACGCCGAGGCGTTCGGCGAGCCGGCGTGCCGCGGCCAGGTGCCGGCGCGGCGACAGCACCCCGTACCGGGTGAGGCGGTCGGTGATCGTCATGGTGATGTTGTCGCCGACCCCGAGCATCGGCACGTACCCGCGGGCGTGCCGGTCCTCGGGCACGTACCCGATGCCGTGTCGCAGCGCCACGTCCGGCCGCCCCGCCGGCAGCGGTACGCCCGCGACCAGTACCGCGCCGGCGGTGGGCCGGACGAGCCCGGCGACCGCGTCCGCGAGCGTCGTCGTACCGGAGCCGGCGAGGCCGAGGACGCCGACGCACTCGCCGGGGCGTACGACGAGGGAGACGTCGGTGAGGCTGCCGCGGGCGTCGGCGGCGGTCAGGTGCCGGACGGCGAGCACCGGGGCGGCGTCCGGGTCCGGGGTGGGTGCCGCGTCGATGGTGGTGGTGCCGGCGAGCGGGTCCTCCGGGCCGACCATCGCGGTCACCAGCTCGTCCTGCCCGATGCCGCCGACCGCCCCGGTACGGACGTGCCGGCCGTCGCGCAGCACCGTCACCCGGTCGCAGATCTCGTACACCTCCTCCAGGTGGTGGGAGATGTAGAGGATGCCGACGCCCTGCGCGAGCAGCGGGCGCAGCCGGCCGAACAGCCGCCGTACGCCGGCGCGTTCCAGGGCGGCGGTCGGTTCGTCGAGGATCAGGCAGCGGGTGCCGGTGGACAGCGCGCGGGCGATCTCCACGATCTGCCGCTGCTCCACCGAGATCGCCCCGGCCGGCGCGGTCACGTCGACGTCGACGCCCCACTCCCGCAGCACCTCCGCCGCCCCGGTACGCATCGCCGACCAGTGCAGCGGTCCCGGCAGCACCCGGCCGAGCCCGGTACGGCGCGGCTGCCGGTCGAGGTACATGTTCTCGGCGACCGTCAGCGTCGGTACCAGCATCGAGTGCTGGTGGACGGTGGCCACCCGGCGGCGCCACGCGGCCGGGTCGCCGACCGGGGGCGCCGGTTCGCCGCCGAGGCGTACGACGCCGGTGTCGGGGCGGCGCAGGCCGGACAGGATCGACACGACGGTCGACTTGCCGGCGCCGTTGCGCCCGACCAGGCCCAGGCACTCGCCGGGCTGGATCGCGAGGCTCACGTCGGTCAGCGCGCGGGTGTGCCCGAAGCTCTGCGACAGCCCCACACCCTCGATCACGTACGGCGGCGCCGGCCGCCCCGGGTCACCACTCACCGCGCCTCCCGCTCAGGACAGGTCGTGGATCCGTTGCGCGGCAACGGATCCCGGTGTCAGCTGCCGGCCTGGTTGCCCCACAGGTGCGGGTCGTCGACGTTGTCCTTCGTGACCAGCGGCGCCTTGATCGGGTCCTCCAGGTTCTTCGCCACCGTCACCAGCGGGCCGGCGCCGGACGCCGCCTGCTGCCCCTTCGCGTACGTCTTCCCGCTCAGCGCGTCCCGCGCGTACTTCACCGCGAACTGCGCGTACAGGTTGGCGGGTTGGGAGATCGTGGCGTCGAGCGTGCCGTCCTTGACGTCCTTCATCTCGAACGGGACACCGTCGTTGCTGACCAGGATGACGTGCTTCGCCGACCCGACCGTGGTGAACTTCCCGGCGCTGCGCTCCGCCTGGATGATGCCCGACACCGGGCCTGACCACTGCGTGTAGATCCCGACCAGATCCTTGTACGTGGACATCGCGGTGGACGCGGCCGTCGTCGCCGTCGGCGTGTCCCACTTCGTCGGGTACTTGACCACCTTCAGCTTCGGGTACTTCCGCTTCATGCACCCCTCGAACGCGGTCGACCGGTCGCGGCCGTTCAGCGACGACAGGTCACCCTGGAGTTCGGCGACGGTACCGGACTTCGCGTGGCCGCCGATGTAGTCGCACGCCTCCCGGCCGTACAGCTCGTTGTCGGCGCGCACGATCATGTACACGTCGCCCGCGCTCGGCGCCACGTCCACCGAGACGACCGGGATCCCCTTGCTCTTGGCGTAGTCCAGCGCCGGCGCGATCGCCGCCGAGTCGACCGGGTTCACCACCAGCGCCTGCGCGCCCTGCGCGATCAACGTACGGATGTCGCTGATCTGCTTGCCCGAGTCGTTGTTCGCCACCAGCGGCCCGATCAGCTTCGCGTGGTACTTCCCCGCGAACTGCTTCTCGTAGGAGATGTACGACGTCCAGAAGTCCGTGTTGTTGAAGGTGAGCGAGACACCCAGCTTGAACGTCTCGCCCGCACCCAGCTTCGCGGCCTTGCCGCCGGCCGAGCCGCCCGGCCCGGACTCCGAGCACGCCGCCGCCCCGGCCACGAGTACCACCGCCACGACCGCCCCGGCGATCCGCCGCGCCATGCTCACGCGAATCAACCCCTTCGACCCGATCGGTGTCGAAGCAGGACCCTAACCACGCATTCATCCGATGACAAGACCCGATCGGTCCGCTCCGCCCCGGCCTGTCCCCCGATCCGACCACCGCAGATCCGATGTCACCCGGTACTCCCCGGCCAACGTCGCGGGCGCGGCGGCGCGGCCCGGATCCGCGGGCGCGGCGGAAACGTCGGCGGTCCGGTCCGGTTGCGTAGTAAGGAGATCCGGGGTCAGCGTTCGCCGGAGCCGCGGGGTACGAGCTTGGTCGGCAGCACCACCGTACGGGCCGGCGTGTGGTCGCCGGCGAGCCGCGCCACGACCATCTCGGCGGCGATCCGGCCCATCTCCTCGGGTTCGTTGCCGACGACGGTGATGCCGAGGACGTCGGCGAGGTCGAAGTCGTCGAAGCCGACGAGTGCCGGCGGGTCGGCCCGGTCGGCGAGCGCCCGCAGCGCGCCAGCCGTGTTGACGTTGTTGGTGGTGAACAGCGCCGTCGGCGGCGGGTCCACCGCCAGCAGCTCCGCCGTACTCCGGGTCGCGGTGGCGGCGTCGTGCGAGTCGGCCCGGACGTACCGCTGCCAGAAGGTGATGCCCGCGTCGCTCATGGCGTCGGCGAAGCCGGCCATCCGTTCGCGGTGGGTGGACAGCCGGGACAGGTCGCCGACGAGGCCGATGCGCCGGTGCCCGCCGGCCAGCAGGTGCGCGACGGCGGCGCGGGCGCCGGCCCGGTTGTCGACCAGTACGGTGTCGGCGTCCAGGTTCACGGGCGGTCGGTCGAGGAACACCACCGGGGTACGGCCGCGCTCCGCCGCCAGGTATCCGTGGTCGGCGGCGCTCGGTACCAGCAGCAGCGCGCGGACCCGGCGTTCCAGCAGTTCCTCGACCAGGGAGCGTTCCTGCTCGGCGTCCTCGTCCGTACTCGCGGTCACCAGTTGCAGCCCACCGGCGCGCAGTACGCGTTCCGCGCCGCGGGCGATGCGCGAGTAGAACGGGTTGGCCAGGTCGGAGATGATCAGGCCGACCGAGGTGGAGGTGGCGCCGGACCGCAGCTCGCGGGCGATGCGGTTGAGCCGGAAGCCGAGCCGGTCCGCGGCCTGGCGTACCCGGGCGGCGGTGGCCTCGGTGACGTGCGGGTGGCCGTTGAGCACCCGGGACGCGGTCTTGAGGCTCACCCCGGCCTCGGCCGCGACCTGGCGCAGCGTCGGCCGCCCGGCTGCCACGTCCCGTGCACCGTCCATCGTCCACCCTTCGCCCGGCGCGTCCTCGTACGAGCAAGCAGCGTAACGGCCGGTGCGTTTCGGGCGGATCACCCGCCGGCGCCGCACCGGTACCCGGCCGGGTACCGGTGCGGCGGCGGGTCAGGCGCGGCGGAGGGCGAAGCGGAGGCCGAGACCCTCGTCCGTGACGGTGTCGCCGGCCGGCTCGCCGCGGGCGAAGTCGACGGCGAGCACCTCGTCGGCGACCAGCGCCGCGTGCTCGGACAGCGCCGCCGCGGTGTCGGGATCCGTTGCCTCCCAACGCAACGCGATCCGGTCGGCGACGTCCAGGCCGGCCGACTTGCGGGCCTCCTGGATCAGCCGGATGGCCTCGCGGGCGAGCCCGGCGCGGCGCAGTTCGGGGGTGATGGCGAGGTCGAGCGCGACGGTGGCGCCGCCCTCGGACGCGACGGCCCAGCCCTCCCGCGGCGTCTCGGTGACGATCACCTCGTCCGCGGACAGCGACACGGTCTCGCCGTCCACCTCGACCGTGGCCTCCCCGGTACGCAGCGCCGCGGACAGCGCCGCCGCGTCCGCCGCGGCGATGGCCTTCGCGACCGGCTGCGTACCCTTGCCGAACCGCTTGCCGAGGGCCCGGAAGTTCGCCTTGGCGGTGGTGTCCACGAGCGAGCCGCCGACCTCGGCGAGCGCGCCCAGCTCGGTGACGTTCAGCTCGGCGCAGACCTCGGCGCGCAGTTCGGCGGGCAGGTCCGCGAAGCCGGCCGCGGCGACGAGCGCGCGGGACAGCGGCTGCCGGGTCTTGACCTTCGAGTCGGCGCGGGCCGAGCGGCCCAGCTCGACGAGCCGGCGGGCCAGGTCCATCTGGGCGGACAGCGCCGGGTCGATCAGCGACTCGTCGGCGACCGGCCAGGACGCCAGGTGCACCGACTCCGGCGCGCCCGGGGTGACCGGCCGGACGAGGTCCTGCCAGACCCGTTCGGTGATGAACGGAACGATCGGCGCCAGCAGCCGCGTCACCGTCTCGATCGCCTCGTGCAGGGTGGCGAGCGCGGCGGCGTCACCGCGCCAGGCGCGCCGCCGCGAGCGCCGCACGTACCAGTTGGAGAGGTCGTCGACGAAGGCGGACAGCAGCCGGCCGGCGCGCTGGGTGTCGAACGCCTCCAGCGCCGCGTCGACCTCGCGTACCAGGACGTTCAGTTCGGACAGCAGCCAGCGGTCGAGCGCGGACCGCTGCGCCGGGGCGGGGTCGCCGGCCGACGCACTCTCCGCCGCGGAGGCCGTAGAGGTCGCGGCGGAGGGGGACCAGTCGGCGAGCCGCGCGTACAGGGACTGGAAGGAGACGGTGTTCCAGTACGTCATCAGCGTCTTGCGGACGACCTCCTGGATGGTGCCGTGCCCGACGCGCCGCGCCGCCCACGGCGACCCGCCGGCCGCCATGAACCAGCGGACCGCGTCGGCGCCGTGCCGCTCCATCAGGTCGATCGGGTCGAGGATGTTGCCCAGGTGCTTCGACATCTTCCGGCCGTCCTCGGCCAGGATGTGCCCGAGACACACCACGTTCTCGTACGAGGAGCGGTCGAAGACGAGCGTGCCGACCGCCATCAGGGTGTAGAACCAGCCGCGGGTCTGGTCGATCGCCTCGCAGATGAACTGCGCCGGGTACGTGCGCTCGAACACCTCCGCGTTGCGGTGCGGGTAGCCCCACTGCGCGAACGGCATCGAGCCCGAGTCGTACCAGGCGTCGATGACCTCGGGTACGCGCCGGGCCTCGCCGCCGCACTGCGGGCAGGCGAGCGTCACCTCGTCGATGTACGGCCGGTGCGGGTCGAGGCCGGACAGGTCGCGGCCGGCCAGCTCCGCCAGTTCGGTCAGCGAGCCGACACAGGTCAGGTGCGCCTCGTCGGCGGTACAGCGCCAGATCGGCAGCGGCGTGCCCCAGTACCGGTTGCGGGACAGCGCCCAGTCGACGTTGTTGTTCAGCCAGTCGCCGTACCGGCCGTGCTTGACGGTCTCCGGGTGCCAGGTGGTGCGCTCGTTCTCGCGCAGCAGCGCGTCCTTGACCGCGGTGGTCCGGATGTACCAGGACGGCTGCGCGTAGTACAGCAGGGCGGTGTGGCAGCGCCAGCAGTGCGGGTACGAGTGCTCGTACGGCAGGTGCCGGAACAGCAGGCCGCGCGTTTCGAGGTCGGCGACGAGCGCGTCGTCGGCGGTCTTGAAGAACACGCCGCCGACCAGCGGCAGGTCCGCGTCGAACGTGCCGTCCGGGCGCACCGGGTTCACCACCGGCAGCCCGTACGCCCGGCAGGTGGCGAGGTCGTCCTCACCGAACGCCGGCGACTGGTGCACCAGGCCGGTGCCGTCCTCGGTCGTCACGTACTCCGCGTTCACGACGAAGTGCGCGTCCGGGATGTCCACCAGAGCGAACGGCCGGGAGTACGTCCAGCGCTCCATCTCGGCGCCGGTGAACCGCTCGCCGGTGAGCGTCCAGCCCTCCCCCAGCACCGCCGACACCAGCGGCTCGGCGACCACCAGCCGCTCGCTGCCGTCCGTGGCCACCACGTACTCGACGGTCGGGTGGGCGGCGACCGCGGTGTTCGACACCAACGTCCACGGCGTCGTCGTCCACACCAGCAGGCTCGCGGTGCCGGCCAGCGGGCCGGACGTGAGCGGGAACCGCACGTACACCGACGGGTCGACGACCGTCTCGTACCCCTGGGCAAGCTCGTGGTCGGACAGCCCGGTGCCGCACCGCGGGCACCACGGCGCCACCCGGAACGACTGCGTCAGCAGGCCCCTGTCGAAGATCTGCTTCAGCGACCACCACACCGACTCGATGTACTCCGGGTCCATCGTCCGGTACGGATCGGACATGTCCGTCCAGTAGCCCATCCGGTCGGTGAGGGTCTGGAACGCGTCCACGTGCCGCAGTACCGACTCGCGGCAGCGCGCGTTGAACTCGGCGACCCCGTACGCCTCGATGTCGGGCTTGCCGCGGAACCCCAGCTCCTTCTCCACGGCCAGCTCCACCGGCAGGCCGTGGCAGTCCCAGCCGGCCTTGCGCCCGACGTGGAACCCCTTCATGGTCTTGAACCGCGGGAACACGTCCTTGAAGACGCGGGCCTCGATGTGGTGCGCGCCGGGCATGCCGTTCGCGGTCGGCGGGCCCTCGTAGAAGACCCATTCGGGGCGGCCGGCGGTCTGCTCCAGCGAGCGGGCGAAGATCTTGTCGGCCCGCCAGCGGTCGAGCACCTCGTGCTCCAGGGCGGGCAGGTCGACCTGCGCGGGTACCGCGTTGTACGACGTCATCGGGTGTCCTCCGGCGGAGTGTGCGTTCCGTCGGAGGGACGAGAGCTCGCGCCCCCGCGGTACCACCCTCCTTGGCCGCCGGCTGGCGACCCTCTCGTTGTGGTGCGTGCCGGGTCTACTCACCGGTGACCGGTTTTCTTCCGACGGCTCCGGGGTGATCTCGCGACGCGCGCATCCGCCGGGCTCCCACCGCCCCCGGCTCGCTGGGCGACCGCCGACGCCGCTACCTGTCCCCATCACGGCCGCGACAAGTCTAGCCACGTCGCGAACGCGGCGGCGAACCGGACGACCCCGAAGTACTGCCGGCCGGCGGTGCCCGGCCGGACGGGCCGATCGGGTGGACGTTCGGGCGCAACGGTGCCCGCGTACGGTCCGCGACCGGGCGGGACGGCGCACCCTGGCGCTGGTGGACACGGGACTCGGCGCACCGGCGCGGGTGGCCCGGCCCGGCGAACCGATCGGCCCGGACGAGCTGCGCCTGGCCACACGGAACCACGGGATGCCCCTGGAGGCCCTCCGGTACGACGTGACCCCGCCGGGGCTGCACTACGTGCTGGTCCACTACGACATCCCGTACGTGGAGCCGGGCGGGTGGCGGCTGACCGTCGACGGCGCCGTACGCCGGCCCGTCGCGCTGACCGCCGCCGAACTCCGCGCCCGCCCGCGCCGTACGCTGCGGGTGACGCTGGAGTGCGCGGGCAACGGCCGGGCCCGGCTCGAACCGCGGCCGGTCAGCCAGCCGTGGCTGGACGAGGCGGTCGGCACCGCCGACTGGACCGGTACGCCGCTGGCGGCGCTGCTGCGCGACGTGGGCCTGCCGGACGGCGCGCACACGGTGGTGTTCACCGGCGCCGACCACGGCACCGAGCGCGGCGTCGAGCAGGACTACCAGCGGGCCCTGCCGCTGGTCGAGGCGATGCGCCCGGAAGTGCTGCTGGCCGACACCATGAACGGCGCGCCGCTGCCGCCGCAGCACGGCTTCCCGCTGCGCCTCGTCGTCCCCGGCTGGTACGGGATGGCGCACGTGAAGTGGCTCCGCGAGATCACCGTACTGACGGGCGAGTTCGACGGGTTCCAGAACGCGGTGGCGTACCGGCTGAAAGATCGGGCGGAGGACGCGGGCGAGCCGGTGACGCGGATCCGGCCGCGGGCGCTGCTGGCGCCACCCGGGTACCCGGACTTCATGTCCCGGATCCGGGTCGTGGCACCGGGTTCGCACCTGCTGTCCGGGCGCGCCTGGTCCGGTACGGGTCCGGTGGTGCGGGTGCTGTTCTCCGCCGGCGGCGACTGGACCGACGCGGAACTCGGTCCGGTGGCGGGGCACTGGGCGTGGCGGGAGTTCCGGGTGCCGTGGTGGGCGGAGCCGGGCAGCTACCAGCTGAGCGTCCGGGCGATCGACGCGACGGGTCGGGCCCAACCGGTCGAGCCGCCGTGGAACGTGCAGGGCATGGCGAACAACATGGCCCAGCGGGTACCGGTCGTGGTGCCGCCGGGCGGAGGGCACGGTGCACCATGAGCACGCTGGACGACCTGCGCGAGCAGGTCCGCGGAACGGTACTGACCTCGCAGGACGACGGGTACGAGCAGGCCAGGCGGGTCTACAACGGGATGATCGACCGGCACCCCCAGGTGGTGGTGCGCTGCGTCGACGACGCCGACGTCCTCGCCACCCTGGCGTACGCCCGGGACACCGGGCTGGACCTCGCCGTCCGCGGCGGGAGCCACAGCGTCCCCGGCTTCGGTACGAACGACGGCGGCGTGGTCTGCGACCTGTCGCCGATGACCGGCGTCCAGGTCGACCCGGACAACCGGATCGCGCGGGCGCAGGGCGGCAACACGTGGGGCAGCTTCAACCACGCCACCTACCCGTACGGGCTGGCGACCACCGGCGGGATCATCGGCAGCACCGGTATCGGCGGGCTGACGCTCGGCGGCGGGATCGGCTACCTCGCCCGCGGCTGCGGCCTGACGATCGACAACCTGCTGGCCGCGACGGTGGTCACCGCGGACGGCCGGATCGTCCGCGCCAGCGCCGACTCCGAACCCGACCTGTACTGGGCGCTGCGCGGCGGCGGCGGCAACTTCGGCGTCGTCACGTCGTTCGAGTACCGGATGCACCCGGTGAAGGACGTGCTGGCCGGGATCTTCTTCTTCCCGCTGGACCGGGTACCGGACGTGTTCGCCACGTACGACGCGTACATCGCGGACGCGCCGGAGCAGCTGGGCGCGTTCCCGGCGTTCCAGATCGCGCCGCCGCTGCCGTTCATCCCGGAGAGCGAGCACGGCAAGCCGTTCGCGGCGATCGTGTCGTGCTGGTCCGGCCCGATCGACCAGGGCGAGAAGGTACTCGCACCGCTGCGGGACGCCGCGCCGCTGGTCGCCGAGATGGTCGCGCCGATGCCGTACCCGGTGCTCAACACGCTGTTCGACGAGCTGCTGCCGGCCGGGCTCCAGCACTACTGGAAGACGGTGTTCTCGCCACCGCTGACGCCCGAGGTGATCGCGGTGCACGCCGAGCACGGCCCGAAGGTACCGGCGCTGCAGTCGACGATGCACGTGTACCCGATCAACGGCGCGTGCCACCGGGTGGCGGCGGACGCGACGGCGTTCGGGCACCGGGACGCCAGGTACGCGACGGTGGTGGCGGGGATGTGGCCGGACCCGGCGGCGAACGACGCGAACATCCAGTGGGTCCGGGACTACTACGCGGCGCTGCGCCCGCTGTCCGACCCGGGCGGGTACACGAACTTCATGGCGGGCGACGACCAGGACGCGCTGCGCGACGCGTTCGGCGCGAACTACCAGCGGCTGGTCGACACCAAGAAAAAGTACGATCCGGACAACTTCTTCCACGACAACCAGAACATCGCGCCGTAGTACCGGCACTGGTGCCCGCTTCGGCTGGGCGGGGGCTGTGAATGCGGCCGGCGTTCGAGGGAAAGGTGTGAACCGCCGGCCGCGGTCGCTAGGGTTCGGTGCGTGCGGGTCAGGGTCGTGGTGCTGGGAGCGGTACTCGTCGCGTTGCTGGGCGGTTGCGGGGTGGCGGCGTCCGGGCCGTCGACCCGGTCGTCCCCGCAGGTCACCTACTGGGACCGGAAGCGCATGGAGCAGGCGTCCCCGTTCGGTACGCCGGGGGTCGGGCACACGGCGCCGCCGACCGTGGGCAACGCGCGGGTCGGCGCGCTGTTCTCGGGCAGCGGCAGCGGCAACCACTTCTGCACCGCGAGCGTGGTCGACAGCCCGAAGAAGTCGGTACTGATCACCGCCGCGCACTGCGTGTACGGCGACGGTCAGGCCCGCAGCGACCTCGCGTTCGTCCCCGCGTACCGGGACGGCGACGCGCCGTACGGGACGTGGCCGGTGCGGCACGTGATCGTCGACCCGCACTGGGCCAGCAACAACGACCCGGACTACGACGTGGCGTTCGTGGACCTGGGCACGGTCAAGGGCAAGCGGATCGCCGACGTGCTCGGCGCGAACCGGCTCGGCTGGAACGAGTCGTACACCAAGCGGGTCAAGATCACCGGGTACCCGTCGGCGAAGGAGTCGCCGATCTCCTGCGTCAACACCACGAGGAAGTACTCGACGACGCAGTTGACGATCGACTGCACGGACTTCACCGGCGGGACGAGCGGCAGCCCGTGGCTGACCGACCTGGACCCGATCACCCGCACCGGCACCGTGATCGGCGTGATCGGCGGGTACGAGGCGGGCGGCAGCACCGCCGACACCTCGTACTCCGTCTACTTCGACAAGGACGTCAAGAAGCTGTACGACCAGGCGGTCGGCGAGGAGGGCTGAGGCCCGTCGCCGAGCGGATCAGAGCGGGACGGTCGGGCCGTACGCGACGGTGCCGTCGTCGGCGCGGGTGACCGTGCCGATCTCGACGGTCCCGGTCACCCCGGAGAGGTCCAGCTGCTGGCGGAACGAGTACCCGGTGGTCGGGTCGGTGGCGTGCCAGTCTCCCCCAGCGGGACGCCAGCGCAGCCACGACGTCGTCGCCGCCCGGTACGACCAGGTGACGGTCGGCCGGGCCGCGTCGCCGGTGACCGTACGGGTGCGCAGGGCCGGGCCGTCCGGGTCGGTGCGCAGCGCCACGTCGACCGAGAGTACGGCGATGCCGTTGCCGCCCAGGGTGACCGACACCGCGGCACCGTCGCGTACGGCGTCGCCGGTGTGCACGGTGGTGGCGCCCCACTCGGCGCGGCTGCCCGGTGCCAGGGCACGCGGGTCGAGCGTCGCGGTGGTGGTCACCGTGCGCGGCGATCCGTTCAGCAGTACCAGATGCAGCGTGCCGCCGTCGGGTGAGCGGGCGGCCAGCCAGTCCACGTCGCTGTCGGCGACGGACACCAGCCCGTGCGGCCGGCACAGCCGCGCGTCCCGCCCGTACAGGCGGCCGGTGGCGAAGCCGGTCGGCTTGCTGGCGCCCACCTTCGCGGTCATGAACCCGCGCGGGAACGCGATCGCGCCGCCGGACCGCAGTTCCGCCTCCGCCACGAGGTAGTCCACCAGCCAGCCGAGGTGCCACCACCCGTGCCAGGGGTACGTGTGAGCGCCGCCGCTGCCGGCGAACCAGTAGTACGAGGGGATGCCGCTGGCGGGGTCGACGAACGCGTCCCGGCCGCGCGCCGCGGCACGGGCCAGGTCGAGGAAGACCCGTTCGCCGGTGAGGCGGTGGAACCGGACGAACGCGCCGGTGTGGCAGGCGAGCAGGATCGGGCCGCGGTCGTTGGCGGTGCCGCGGTAGCCGGCGTGCTCGTAGTTCAGGCCGGCCTGGCTGACCTGCCACTGCTCGACCGGCCGCCCCTCGAACGTACGGGGACCGTCGGTGGCCGCCGGGTGCGTCACCACGTGCGTGACGTACGTGCGGGCGACCTCGACGGCGGCCGTCCGGTACGCGGCGACGCCGGTCTCCTCGGCCAGGTCCAGCAGCGCCTGCGCGCCGAACACCAGGTGGAAGTCCGGGATCAGCCGCGCGTCGTCGCACACCCCCAGGTACTGTCCACTGTGGACAGCGTGGGCCAGGTACCAGTCCGCGCCGCGGCGCGCCGCCGCCAGGTACCGCCGGTCCCCGAGCACCCGGTACGCCACGAACAGGCCGTACCAGGTGGCGCGCAGGTCGGTCAGTTCCGGGTACATCAGGGTGGTCGGGTCGTCGCGCAGGTAGCCGACGTCGAAGCCGCCGTCGGCGCGCTGCCAGGCGAGCAGCCGGTCCGCGGCCAGCCGTACCCGGTCGCGGAGTTCGTCGTCGTCCGGGTCGAACAGCAGGATGTTGCCCATGTCGGCGAGCGCGTAGAACGTGGTGAACATCGGCGACACGTAGTTCGCGGACTGGCCGGAGCGGAAGTTCTCGCTGATCCAGTCGCCCTGCCCGTGGTACTGCCCGAAGTACTCGCCGAGCGCCGCGCCCTGGAACGGTCCGCCGTCGCTCTGCTGCTGCGCCAGTTTGAAGTTCCGCGCGTACGGCAGGCGCTCGTGCTCGATCACCGGGTCGCCCGACAGCCGCGCCAGCATCCACATCGCGCCCACGTCGGACAGCTTCGCGCTCTCCGCGCCGAGCGTGCGCCCCCGGTACTCCCAGGTGTGCCACTGCGAGTCCGGGCCGGCGAGGAAGTCCTGCGAGGTGTCGACCCGCCAGGACAGCGACCGGGTGTTGCGCGCCAGGTCGAGGTACCGGCCGACCGGGTAGACGTCGTCCACCGCGTACCGCAGGGCGGCGAACCAGTCGGGCGCGGTCAGCACGTACCGGAAGGCGAAGCGGATCCGCTCGCCCGCGGCCAGCCTCGACCCGTCCTGCCCGAGCACCGGATGGTACGCCGTCGGGCAGTACGCGCCGCCCGCGTCGGTGCTCGACAACCCCAGCAGCCAGCGGGTCTGCGCGGACGTACCGGCCGGCCACGGGTCGCGGCCGGTGCCGGGTTCGGCGATCACCGCCACGGTCGGCCCGGACCGTACGGACAGCAGCGACATCGGTGTGGTGGCGCTGCGTTCCCTTGCCACCAAAGGCATCGCGGGGATGCCCAGCCCGTACCGCTCGGCGAGGGTCGGGTCGTGCTGCGGCGCCGTGCCCGTCCAGTACCCGGGGATGACGCCGCGGGTGAGGTCGCCGGCGTCGAGGCGGGCGAGGGTCGGGGTGGCCACCGAGTACCAGCCGTCGGCGGTGGCGGTGAACTCGACCGACACCGCGACGTCCGCGCCGCGCAGGGTCCAGTCCGCGACGAGCGTGCCGCGGCCGGTCGGGACCGTGCAGCGGACCCCGGTCGCGGTGCGCCGCACCGACTCCGGCAGCGCGCGCAGCGCCGTCCCGGCCGTACCGTGCACGACCGCGTCCTGGGTGGGTGCCGCCTCCGCGACGAGCACCGCGTACTCCCCGGACGGGTTCGGCAGGTCCAGCCAGGCGCCCCCGACCCGGGCCCGGATCCGTTGCAGCGCACCGGAACCGGCCCACTCCAGGTGTACCGAGTCGTTGGCCAGGGCGACGCCGGCGGCCGGCGCCGCACCCGACGTACCGGCGAGCAGCGCCGGCGCGGTCAGGCCCGCCGCGCCCGCGCCGGCCAGCTTCAGGAGGTCCCGTCTCTCCACCATGTCCTCACCCCACCCGTACGAACTTGACGGCGTCGGCGCGCGCGTTGCCGTTGCCCCGGGTCAGCGTCACCGACCCGGCGGTGCCGGCGGGGAAGTCCCAGGTGCCGAGCGAGACCCAGCCGGTCGGGCCGGTCGCGTAGTCCAGGTGCGTGGTGCTGGTGACCCCGCCGTGCACGACGTCGAGCCGGGAATCGGTGTCGCTGCCCGGATACCCGATGCGGTGCACGTACACCTGGTAGGTGCCGGCGGCGCGCAGCGTCGGCCGCCACGTCGCGGTCGCGCCGGGCGACGCCGACCACCGGCTCGTCGTACCGACGGTGTAGCCGGGGAGGGTGCTGTCGGCCCAGGTGCCGGTCTCGCTGTAGCCGTAGTTCGCGGGGGTGTCGTTGTCGACGTAGTAGTCGCGCTGGTAGTAGCGGACGTAGTCGAACTGCGCGGTGGCCGGCAGCTTGGTCTCGTCGACCGTCTCGTACCCGATGGAGGTGAGCCAGATGTTGACGTAGTCGTGCGTGTCGGCGCTCGGCGGGTACGTCGCGGTGTTGGTGAGCGTGCCGTCGACGTAGAAGTCGACGCGGTCCTCGCGCCAGTCGAAGCCGTACGTGTGCCAGCCGGCGGAGGTGTCGAACCCGGGCTGCGTGGTCCTGCGGCCGATGCTGGTCGACGCGCCGCCCGGCTGCCAGGCGATCACGCCCTGGCTGACGTCCGCCGGGTGACTGGAGTTGATCTCGAACTGGTCGATCTCGGTACGCCGCGCCGGCGTGTACGTGTCGCTGCCGTCGCCGGACATCGCCCAGAACGACGTGTGCCAGCCGGCGCCGGCCGGCGTCTTCGCCCGCGTTTCGTAGTAGCCGTAACGGAAGGAGCGCCGGCTGACGACGCCGCCCGCGGTGTACGCGTAGCCGTCGTAGGCTTCCTTCTTCAGCGCGACGGACAGCACGCCGCCGCCCTCGGACACGTTGCGCGCCAGCTGCGCGCTCTTCGCCTTCTCGTCGGTACGGAAGTTCCACACCGTACTGTCCACTGTGGACCCATTGAACTCGTCGTCGAACACCAGCGCGTACCCGGACCCGGCCGGGGTCGTGACCGTACCGTCGGCCGGTGCGGCGGACGGGTGTGGTGCGGCGGTGCCGGGGAGGGCGACCGCCGCGGCGAGCAGGGCCGCGAAACCGGCCACCGCGAACGTTCGTGCGTACCTGGACATGGGACGAACCTCCTGGGGAGAAGTCTTGCCACGTCACCGGATCGCGGGGCGGCGGCCGTCGGCGCCCCGCCCGTGCCCGGGTACCGGCGGCACGTCCACCGGCCCCGCGTGCCCAGGTACCGGCGGCGCTCGCCACCGGTACCCGTGGGTTCAGCTCGTCACGAGCTTCTGCATCGCCGTGCGGGCGTCGGCCATCGCCTGCTTCGGCGACGACTTCCCCGTGAGTACGGCCTGGACCTGGGTGGCGAGCGCCTGCTCGATCTGCGCGTACTGCGGGAAGGCCCAGAACGGGTCGGTCCGGGCAGTGGTCGTCACCCGCTTGGTGAACTCGGTGACGAACCGGTCGGCGGTCAGCGCCGGGTCGGCCAGCGCCTTCGTGGTGGTCGGCGGGTTGCCGGTCTTGGCGAAGTACCCGGTGGTGGTCCTCAGGTCGCTCGTCACGTACTTCGCGAACTTCGCCGCGGCGCCGGATCCCTTGCCCTGCAACACGACCAGCACGCCACCCCAGGCGAACGCCACCGGCTTGTCCCCCGCCGACCGCACCGGCCGCGCGAACGGGGTCAGCACCTTCTCGATCGACTTGTCCTTGGCCGCGGTGACCACGGCACCCCGGCCCACCGGCGCGTCCTCGTACACGCCGACCTTGCCCTGGCCGAACAGCGCGCGGGCGTCGAACCGGTCCAGCGCCGGCGCGATCAGCTTCTTGTCGTACAGCTTCTTGTACCAGGTGACGGCCTCGACGCTGCCGTCGTCGCCGACGGTCACCTTGCCGTTCTCCACGACCGGGCTGCCGAACGTCCACATCCACGGGATGATGTCCTTGAGCTGGTCGACCTTCGTCATCGCCGCGTACGGCACGATCCCGTTGCCCAGCGCCTTCAACGACTCCAGCATCGCCTCGAAGTCGTCCACCGTGGTCGGCAGCGCCTTCACGCCGGCCTTGTCGAGCAGCCGCTGGTTGCCGACCATGCCGATCGCGCCGGACGTCCACGGCAGCCCGTACTGGGTGCCCTTCACCCGGCCCAGCGCCAGGCTCGCGTCGGTGTACCCGGCGCCCGCCGCCACCTTCCCGAGGTCGGTGAGCTTGCCGGTCGCCGCGAGCGTCGCCAGCCACGCGCCGTCGCACTGCGCGACACCGCTCGCGTTGCCCCCGCGTACCTGGAGGAGCAGCTGGTTCAGGTAGTCGTTGTACGGGTACGACACGGTCTTGACGTGCGCGCCGGACGACTTCTCGTACCCGGCGACGATCGCGGCCACCGCGTCCTTCGTGGCCGCCTCGTTCAACGACCACCCGTTGAACGTGAAGTCCTTGACGCCGTCGTCGCTGACGCCCTTCGCGGCGCCGGTACCGCCGGCGGAGGGTGCGCAGGCAGCGGCACCGGTCAGGGCCAGCGCGCCCGCGCCGACCAGGCCGAGCATGCCGCGCCGGGACAGGGAGTTGGTCTGGGACATGGCTCTTCTCTTTCGGTTCAGCCCTTCACCGCGCCGCTGGCCAGCCCCGCGACGAGGTGGCGCTGCAGCACGATGAAGGCGACGACGACGGGAAGCGAGGAGACGAGCGAGGCGGCCATCAGGTCCGGCCACGCGGTCTGGAACTCGCCGACGTACGTGTTGACGAGGCCGGGCGGCAGCGTCTGCCGGTCGGGACCGGCGAGCGTGAGCGCGAAGATGAAGTCGTTCCAGCCCCGGATGAACGCGAACAGTCCGGCCGCGATCAGTCCGGGCGTGGCGATCGGCATCATGATCCGGTGGATGACGACGCGGTGCGCCGCGCCGTCCACCCGCGCCGCCTCGATCAGCTCGTCCGGGATGGTGTCGAAGAAGCCCTTCAACATCCAGATACACAGGGGCAGGGTGAACGTGGTGAACGACAGGACGAGCGCGCCGTAGCTGTTGAGCAGCCCGGTCGCGCTGAACACCAGGTAGATCGTGATGAGCAGCAGCGCCTGCGGGAACATCTGCGAGGCGAGCACCAGGTACATCAGGGAACGCCGGCCGCGGTACCGGAACTTCGAGAACGAGTACGCGCAGTAGGCCGAGACGACGACGCTGAGGACGGCGGTGACCAGCGAGACGACCACGCTGTTCACCAGGTACCGCACCAGTTTCGGGGTGTGCAGGAGGCTGTCGAAGTGCGCCAGGGTGAGGTGCGCCGGCACCAGCCGCGGCGGGAACGCGAACACGTCGCCGGTCGGGCTGAACGCGGTCACGACCAACCAGTACACGGGGAGCAGGCCGAAGCAGCCGATCACCACGACCGCGGCCACCGCGCCGATCCGCCCGCCCCGGCCGCGCCGCCGGGCCGCGCGCCGCGCGATCCCGGCCGCCGCCGTACGTTCCGGTGCCGCCGTCGCCGTGGTCATGCCGACCGCCTCTCCGAGAGCCACACGTACCCGACGACGAAGACGCTGAGGATGAGCATCCACAGGGCGCCGATCGCGCCCGCGCCGCCGAGGTCGAAGCCCTTGAACGCGGTGTCGTACACGGAGACCGCGAAGGTGGTGGTGGCGCCGGCCGGGCCGCCGCCGGTCATCACGTAGATGGTGTCGAAGTGCTGGAAGTTCCAGATCATCTCCAGCAGCAGCACCATGCCGATCATCGGCCGCAGGTGCGGCAGCGTGACCGAACGGAACCGGCGCAGCGCGCCCGCACCATCGAGCGCGGCCACCTCGTGCAGGTCCCGCGGTACGGTCTGCAGGCCGGCGAGCAGCATCACCATCATCCACGGGAAGCTGTTCCAGGTCTTCGCGACGATCACCGCGAGCATCGCCGTACCGGGCTGGCCGAGCCACGCGACCGGTTCGCCGATCAGGTGCAGCCGCATCAGCAGCCCGTTCAGTACGCCGTAGTTGGCGTTGAAGATCCACAGCCACAGGAACGACACCACGACGCTGGGCAGTACCCAGGGGAACAGGAACAGGCCGCGCAGCACGGCCCGGCCGCGGATCCCCACGTTCAACGCCAGCGCCAGCCCGAACCCCAGCACGAACGACAGCGCCGTGGTGGCCACCGTGAACACCATCGTGTGCCCGAGCGCCGGCAGGAAGTCGCCGGACAGCTCGTCGCCGAAGTTCGACAGACCGACGAAACTGCGGCCCGGCAGTACCAGGCTCTGCTTGAACAGGCTGCTGACCAGCCCGGCGATCAGCGGGTAGCAGACCACCGCGGCCAGCAGTACCAGCGCCGGCACGGTCAGCAGGATCCCGACGACACCGTCGGGCAGGCTCCGCGGCCGCACCCCGCGGGACGCGTCCGGCGCGGTCATGTCCCCTCCGGGTGGCGGTGCGGCCCCGCGTACCCGAGGGCGACGCTGATCTGGTCGGCGGCCTCGATGACGGCGCGGGACAGTTCGGCTTCGCGGGCGGGCAGGTCGATCGCGGACAGCGGGCCGGAGACGCTGAGCGCCGCGACCACCGCGCCCGCCTGGTCCCGTACGGGCGCGGCGACGCACGCCCGGCTCAGCGCCAGTTCCTCGATCTCCGTCGCGTACCCGTCGTGCGCCAACGCGTCGAGCTGCTTGTCGAGCTGCTCGTGGTCGGTGACCGTGCGCGGCGTGTACCCGAGGAGCGAGGCGGCGGGCAGCAGCTCGCGCCGCGCCGCACCGTCCAGCTCGGACAGCAGGCACTTGCCGAGACCGGTGGCGTGCAAGGGATTCCGCTGCCCCGCGAGTACGAACGAGCGCGGCGCGAGCCGGCCCTCGAAGTTCAGGAGGTAGAAGAGGGTGTCGCCGCGGCGGACCGCGACGTTGGCGCCGAGGCCGAGGCGGGCGGCCAGCTCCTGCGCCACCTGCCGGGCGGCCCGGTGCACCCGGTCCTGGTTGAGCGCGACGCCCGCGAACGTGATCAGCTCCGGCCCCAGCCGGTACAGCCCGCTGACCGGGTCGCGTTCGACGGCGCCGGCCGCCTCCAGCGTGGTGAGCAGCCGGGACGTGGTGGACAGGCCCAGGCCGGCGGCCTTCGCCACGTCGGAGACGCGCTGCTCCGGCTGCCCCGCCGTGAACGCCCGGAGCACGGTGAACGCGCGCTCCACCGACTGATTGCTTCCAACTTCGGCCACTGACCGGACCCCTCTTGTAACTGGCTTGCAATATGTGGAAACCTAATGCCCATGTTGAAGACAGTCAACCGCTCAGCGGTGGTCGGCGCATGACGATCACCGCGGTCCGCGCCTACCCGCTCCGGCTCGCCGGCCCCGAGTCGTACCTCGGGGCGCCGCCGGCCGGCGCCGGTGACGGCTACTTCGTCCGCCCGCCCTGGCGCAGCCTGTACTCGCCGGCCTTCGAGACGGTGCTGGTGCGCGTCGACACCGCCGACGGGTACACGGGGTGGGGTGAGGCGCTCGCCCCGGTCGGCCCGGAGATCGTCGCCGCGGTCGTCGACCGGCTGCTCGCGCCGGCGCTGGTCGGCGCGGACGAGACCCAGATCCGTCCACTGTGGACGATGCTGTCCGGGCTGATGCGCGAGCGCGGGCACCTGGTCGGGCACCAGGCCGATGCGCTCGCCGCCGTCGACATCGCGCTGTGGGACCTGCGCGGCCGGACGACCGGGCGCCCGGTCGCCGAACTGCTCGGCGGCGCGTACCGGACGCACGTGCCGACGTACGTGTCGGGGCTGCCGCGGCCGACCGACGCCGAGCGGGTCGAGCTGGCACGCGAGTGGGTGGCGAAGGGCGTACGGCACGTCAAGCTGGCGCTCGGGCACGGCGTCGACGCCGACCTCGCCACGTACGACGCGGTCGCCGCGGTGCACCCGGACCTGCGGGTCGCGATCGACGCGCACTGGGCGTACGACCTGGCCGACGCGTTGCGGCTGGGCCGGGCGCTGGACGAGCGGCGCGCCTGGTTCCTGGAGGCGCCGCTGGTACCGGAGGACGTCACCGCGCACACCGAGCTGGCCGCCGCGCTCGTCACGCCCGTCGCGATCGGCGAGTCCCTCCGCAACCGGTACGAGTTCCGCGAGTGGCTGGCGCGCCGCGCGCTGGACCTGTGCCAACCGGACGTGGCCCGTACCGGGTTGACGGAGGCGATGTCGGTGGTGGAGCTGGCCGCCGCGCACCACGTACCGGTGGCGCCGCACCACTCGGTCGGGCTCGGGGTCGCGCTCGCCGCCGGGATCCACCTGGCCGCGGCCGTCGAGTCGTTGCCCGCCTTCGAGTACCAGCCGGGCACGCTGCCGGTCGCCAACCGGATCCTGACCGCGCCGATCTCGGGCGGCCCGGACGGCTTCGACGTACCGGCCGGGCCGGGGCTCGGGATCACCGTCGACGTGGACGCGGTCGAGGCCGCCGGAAAGGACCAGCGATGAGGAGCGGGGACACCCGGGGGCTGATCCCGGTGCTGGCCACGCCGTTCGCGGCGAACGGCGACCTGGACGCCGACGGGTTGCGCCGGCTGGTCGAGTTCCAGCAGTGGTGCGGGGTGGACGGGGTGGCCGTGTTCGGCTTCGCGAGCGAGGGGTTCACGCTCACCGCCGGCGAGCGGGACACCATCCTGCGCGTCACCGACAAGGAACTCGCGCCGGACGCGCCGCTGGTCGCCGGCGTCAACGCGACCGCCACCCGGCCGGCCGTGGAGCAGGCGCTGGCGTGCGCGGACGCCGGCGCGAGCGCGCTGATGGTGATCCCGCCGTACCAGGTGAAGCCGAGCGCGGCGCAGATCGTCGACTTCTACGGCAGCGTGGCCGCGGAGAGCGGGCTGCCGGTGATGGTGCAGGACGCGCCCGGCTCGACCGGCGTCACCATGCCCGTCGACCTGATCACCGAGCTGTCCACATTGGACGGTGTGACCGCGGTCAAGATCGAACCGCAGCCGACGGTGCCGAAGATCGGCGCGGTCGTCGACGCCACCGACCCCGACTTCCTCGTACTCGGTGGCCAGAACGCGCTGTTCGCCCTCGACGAGTACGAGCGGGGCGCGGTCGGCACGATGCCGGCGTGCGAGTTCGCGGACGCGCTGGCCGCGGTGCTGCGCGACGCCGACCGGGCCGGGTTCGACCGGCTGCTGCCGCTCATCCGGTTCGGCCTCCAGCCCGGCCTCGCCTGGTCCGTTCACAAGCACGTCCTGGTACGCCGCGGGGTGCTCGACTCCCCCGCCGTACGCTCGCCCGCGCGCGACGCCGACCCCGGCACGCTCGCCGCCCTGGACCGGATCCTCGCCGACCTTCGGCTCCCGGCCTGGACGCCCGGGCAGGCCGCGCCCGACCGGACGCTGCCGCAATGACCGCGCGCGGCGTACTCGTGGTCGGCGCCACCTCGCCGATCGGCGTGGCCATCGCGGCGGAGTTCGCCGCGACCGGGCACCGGGTCGCGGGCGTGGCGCTCGACCGACCACCCACCCCGCCGCACGAGGTGGGCGTGGTGGCCGACTGCGCCACCGCGGACGGCGCCGGTACCGCGGTCGAGGCGGCGCGGTCCGCGTTCGGCCGGCTCGACGTGGTGGTGCTCGCCGCGGCCGTCATGCCGGTCGCCCCCGTCACCGCCACCACCGACGAGCAGTGGCGGGCCGGCGTCGACGCCACGCTCGGAAGCGCGTTCGCGGTCAGCCGCGCCGCGCTGCCGTACCTGGGGCGCGGCTCCGCGATCGTCGCCGTCACCTCCGTCAACGCCACGCTCGCCGCCCCCGGCCTCCCCGCGTACGCGGCGGCCAAGGCGGGCGTGGAGGGACTCGTCCGGCAGCTCGCGCTGGAGTACGGGCCGGTCGGGGTGCGGGTCAACGCCGTCGCGCCCGGCATGATCGGCAACGCCGACCTGCCGCACGTCACCGACGGCTACCCGCTCGGCCGCGTCGGTACGCCGGCGGACGTCGCCTCGGCCGTCGCGTACCTGGCGTCCGACGCGGCGGGCTTCGTCACCGGTGCCGTACTGCCGGTCGACGGCGGGTTGTCGATCGCCTCGCCCGCCGCGTACCTGCGACCCGACCTGCGCGCCCGCTTCCTCGCCGACTGACCGCGCCGACCCGCTTTCCTTGGTACGACAAGGAAGTACGATACGCACCGGCGGCCCGCGGCGCCGCATCCGGACGGCGGCGACACGAGCGAACGACAACGGCGGCGTGGCGTACCGGAAGGGGAAAGTCGGATGGTGGAGCAGGTGGACGCGCCGGCGGCCGAGCACGGCGAGGGGCCGTGCTGGGACGCGACCGCCGGGGTGCTGCGCTGGGTGGACATGCTCCGCGGCGACCTCCTCGCCGTCGCGCCCGGCGGCGGCCCCGTGACCCGGCACCACGTCGGTACGGTCGCCGCCGCGCTGCGCCCCCGTACCGGTGGCGGGCTCGTCGTCGCCACCGAACGCGGCTTCGCGCTCCTCGACGACCCCGACGGCCCGGTGCGCCAGCTGCCCGAGGTCTGGACCGACCCGGCCGTCCGGATGAACGACGGCGGCTGCGACCCGCACGGCCGCTTCTACTGCGGCTCCATGGCGTACGACGCGACACCCGGCGCCGCCGCCCTGTACCGCCTCGACCCCGACGGCACCGTGCACACCGTCCTCACCGGCGTCACCGTCTCCAACGGCCTCGCGTTCACCCCCGACGGCACCACCGCGTACTACGCCGACACCGAGACCGGCCGCGTCGACGCCTTCTCCGTACTCGACGGCGAACTCCTCGACCGGCGCCCCGTCGTCGTCGTACCGGCCGCGGACGGTGCGCCGGACGGCCTCACCCTCGACGCCGACGGGCACCTGTGGGTCGCGCTGTGGGGCGGCGGCGCCGTCCGCCGCTACTCCCCCGACGGCGAGCTCGAACAGCACCTGCCGGTACCGGTCCGGCACGTCACCGCCTGCACGTTCGGCGGCCCCGGCCTCGACACCCTGTACGTCACCACGTCCACGGTGGACGCCACGCCCGACGAGTACGGCCGCGCCGGCGCGCTCTTCGCGCACCACCCGACCGTCGGCGGCCTGCCGCCCCTCCCGTACGCCGGCTGACCCGAGGCTTCTACTCCCCGCCATCCGCCTCAACAGAGCCGATCCGGGGATCGTCCGACGGCGCGGGCGAGCACACCGGAGACCTGCCGGTACCCGCGCCGTCAGCGCGGGGTGGACCTCTCCGCGCGTCCCGGATCGGCACAACAGAGCCGATCCGGGCTCACCGGATGCCCCACCCACCGTGTCGCCACCCCGACGGTACGCATGGTCGACAGCCTCGCCGCGCCCGGTCACGCCCCGGCCACACCCCGATCCCGGAACGGCACACCACCCGCCGGAAACCCTGTCGTACCAACACACCCCGGAACGGTGTGGCGGCGCGGCGGCCGGCGTGCTGGGATGCGGGCATGGAGATCCGGGAGGCGCGCGCCGCCGACGTCGTACGGCTCGGCGCGATCCAGCTCGCCGCGGGCGCGGCGTTCCGTACGGTCGGGCTCGCGTGGGCGGCGGACAACCCGGTGCCCACCGACGACGTGTACGCGGAGTACGTGCGGGAAGGCCGCGCCTGGGTGGCGGACGACCCCGGCCCGGTGGCGTTCGTACTCGTCGACGTGGTCGACGGGTGCGCGCACGTCGAGCAGGTCAGCGTGCACCCGGACCACGCCGGGCAGGGCATCGGCCGGCGGCTGATCGACCGGGTCGACCGGTGGGCGGCGGACCGCGGCCTGCCCGCCCTCACCCTGTGTACGTTCCGCGCCGTGCCGTGGAACGCCCCGTACTACGCGCGCCTCGGGTTCCGCGAGATCACCGCACCGCCCGGCCCCGAACTCGCCTGGCTGCTGCGCGCCGAACGGAGGTTCGGCATCGACCCCGCCACCCGCGTACCGATGCGCCGCCCCGTCACCGCGACCCGGTGACGCGGCGGATCAGGGAACGGTGAGGGCGG
The DNA here is from genome assembly GCF_016861975.1 of Actinocatenispora rupis. GTDB lineage: Bacteria > Actinomycetota > Actinomycetes > Mycobacteriales > Micromonosporaceae > Actinocatenispora > Actinocatenispora rupis. The sequence continues at coordinate 69,065 of NZ_BOMB01000012.1, forward strand.
CGACGACGGCGCGGTGGTCGGTGCCCGGCACCTGACGCACCGCGTACGAGTGGATGGCGATGCGGCGGTCGGCGAGCACGTGGTCCAGCGTGGTCACCGGGAACCGGTCGGCCGGCCAGGTGAAGCGCAGCCCCGAGCCGGTCACGTCCGCCGCGTCGCGGTAGCCGGTGCCGAGCAGGTGGCGCAGCGGCGGGTGGTCCAGCGTCGCGTTGAAGTCGCCGAGCAGCACCCGCGGCGTGCCGCGCGTGGTCGCGACCGGTTCGGCGGCGATCCCGCGCGCCCAGCAGCCCTGGTGCTCCCGCGTGTACGGCGAGCACGGGTGCACCGAACGCACCGCGAGCGTCCGGCCACCGGGCAGGTCGACGGTCGCGGACGCCTGCGTGAACCCGCCCTCGCCCGTCGGGGTCGCCGCGTCCCGCAACGGGAAACGCGACCACAGAGCCGAACCCGCCGCGTACGGCTCCGGATCGGCCACGTGGTGCCGCAGCAGCCGCCCCAGCCCCGCCCGGGTCAACCGCTCCGCCGCCGGCCCCGTGTACTCCTGCACCGCCAGCACGTCGATCCGCTCGTCACGTACCAGCCGGACCACGGCGGCCGGGTCCGCGCCGCCGACCCGCAGGTTCACCGTCATCACCCGTACGGTGCGGCCGGTGCGCTCCTCGCCCGCACCCCACACCCGCGGCACCACCACCGCCGCCAGCGCCACCACCGCGACCGCGGCGACCAGCCCGCCCCACGTCGCCCGCGCCAGCAACGCCAGCACCGCGACCAGCGCGCCGAACAGCACCGCCCACGGCGTCAGCGCCAGCACCACCAGCCCCGGCCACGGCGGCAGCACCCCCGTCACCCGTACGGCCGCCCAGGCCAGCACGACGAGCACCAGCACCCACAGCACACCCCGTACGACACGCATCCGCGCCACCGTACCGGGCGGCGTCGACCCGCGCCGGACCTCAGCGCTTCGCCTCCTGCCGCGCCACCCACCCGAGTACCTGCCGGCGCCAGTCCCAGCGCTCGCCCGGGTCCGTGCCCTGCTGGTACCCGGCGACGGCGGCGACCGCGGCCGACTCCGACGTGAGCAGGCAGTCCTCCTCGTCACGGCGGCAGGGCACGTGCCGACCGTGCCGCAGGCACACCGTCGCCGGCACGTACCCCATGTCCGCCGACGCGTCGAGGTACTCCTGGAACGCGTCACCCATCGCCACTCCTCGCCGCCCGGACCGCGCAGAACGGACAAAGCCCCGACCCTCGCAACCGAGGATCGGGGCTCCGTGTGTCGTGGGCGCGGCAGGGATCGAACCTGCGACCCTCCGCTTGTAAGGCGGATGCTCTCCCGCTGAGCTACGCGCCCGGACTGGCGACGAGGCTACCCGGTCGCCAGCGGCCGGGTCAGGCCAGGTCGGCCAACGCCTTGCGCCAGACCGTCTGGTCGCGTGCCTCGCCGGGCATGTTCATCTCGGCGAAGCGGACCACGCCCGCCTTGTCGATCAGGAACGTGCCGCGGTTGGCGATGCCCGCCGCGTCGTTGAACACCCCGTACGCCTGGGCCACGGCGCCGTGCGGCCAGAAGTCGGCGAGGATAGGGAAGTCGTACCCCTCGCGCTCGGCCCACACCTTGTGCGCGTACGGCGAGTCGACGCTGACGGCCAGCACCTGGGCGTCGTCCGACTGGTACTGCGTGAGGTTCTCCTGGACCTCGCACAGCTCGCCCTGGCAGACCCCGGTGAACGTGAGCGGGTAGAAGACGACCAGCACGTTCTTCGTACCCTGGAAGTCGGCGAGCCGTACTTCCTGGTTGTTCTGGTCCTTGAGGGTGAAATCGGGCGCCTGCGCACCTACCTCGATCGGCATGGACTCCGACTCCTTACGTCAGATACTCGACAGCGCGGATCACGGCAAGCATGTCACCGCCCACCGGTACCGGCGCACGGGGCACCCGCCCGCGGCCGGCGACGGCGCGCGGACGGGCTCACTTCTTGCCGCGGCCCGCCTTCGGCGTGACCAGGCGTGCGCCGGACCAGTCCCGGGCGGCGTTGATGCTGCTGGTCTGCTGGAAGCCGACGGTGAGCACGGCCTCTGAGATCTCGCTGGGCTCGGTGTGGCCGTCGCGGCCGGGCTTCGGAGTCAGCAGCCAGATGGTCCCCGTGTCCGCCAGCGGACTCCGCGCGTCCATCAGGGTCTCGACCAGGTCGCCGTCCTCCTCCCGCCACCACAGCAGGACGATGTCGACCACCTCGTCGGTGTCCTCGTCGACGATCTCGCCGCAGCGGTCGATGACCGCGTCGCGGAGCTCCTCGTCGACGTCCTCGTCATAACCGATCTCCATCACGATGGAGCTCGGTTCGATCCCCAGCCGATCCACCATGCTCGTCACGCCGTCGGCCTGACCAGCCGTCGCGCTCACAGTCGAGTGCCTCCTCGTCGTCGCCCCCGCGGCACCCGGTCGGGCGCCGCAGCGGATGTTCCCACACGCCACCACCGCTGGTGGCGCACCGACCAAGTTACGTTCCCCGGGCCCGTCAGGTCCGGCGAATCCCCGGCACCGATCCGGATGGAACGCGCCGGCTGGCGGGAGAGTAACCCGTACCACGCGGTGAGCGGGAGACCCACCCCCTCAGGTACGCGGGTACCCACCGGGCTGTTGCGGGTAACCAGGAGGCGGGTATCCCCCTTGTGGTGGCTGACCCTGCGGCGGGTACGCGGGCGGCCCGTACTGCGGCGCGCCGTACTGCGGCGGCCCCGGCTGCGGGCGTCCCTGCGGGGGTCCCTGGTACGGCTGGCCGTACTGCTGGGGGTACGCGGGCGGCGGCGGCCCGTACTGCGTGGGCGGCCGGTAGCCGGGCGGCGGGCCGGCGTACGCGGGGGCGGCGCGCATCTCGCGGGACCGCCGGCGGGCGCTGCGCACGGCGAACGCGGCGCCGATGGTGAGCAGCACGCCGATACCGGACACGATGAACGGCCACAGCGCGCCGACCGCGTTGTCCTCGACGACGCTGTCGCCGAGGGCCCGCAGCTGCACGTCGTGCCCCTCGTCGGAGAAGTCGGTGCCGGGGATGTCGCCCTCGTGCTTCGACCCGTCCTTGGTGGTCCAGGTGCCGGAGCAGTCCGTCTCGTTGTGGCTGCCGTGCCGCGAGTAGACGCGATGGGTCTCGCAGTGGTCCACGTGGGCGCTGACCGTCTCGCCCCCGAAGTACGTGCGCGCCTGGTAGACGCCGATGCCACCGAAGATGACCGTGACCAGCAGCGCGATGATCAGCCAGCCGACGGTACGGACGGGATTCATGAACACGCCGCCCACCGTAGGGCACCCGGGCACGTACCCGACGGCGGGCGGTGGCCTCAGCCGTGCAGCAGGCTGAACCGTACGGTCCGGGTGTGGTTGTCGACGTTCGTGTCGACCAGGCAGATCGACTGCCAGGTGCCGAGCGCGATGCGCCCGTCCACGACCGGGAGCGTCGCGTACGGCGGGATGAGTGCGGGCAGGACGTGGTCGCGGCCGTGGCCGGGGCTGCCGTGCCGGTGCCGCCAGCGGTCGTCGGCGGGCAGCAGGTCGGCGAGCGCGGCGAGCAGGTCCTCGTCGCTGCCGGCCCCGGTCTCCAGGATCGCCACCCCGGCCGTCGCGTGCGGTACGAACACGTGGAGCAGGCCGGACACCCGGCCGCTGGCGGTGACGAAACTGCGGGCCCGGTCGGTGATGTCCCGGACTGTGGGAACCGAGCCGGTACGAATCGTGATCTCCTGCGAGTACATGTGTCGATCGTCGCCCACCTGCCGGACCCGCGTGACGCTCACCGGAGATCGGGGGCAGGATGGTGGTCGAGAAACCACTCCACAAGAGACGACGAGGGACGGCCCGTGGCCACGGAACGTAAGCGCCCGGTCATCAGCGACGGGCTCCCGAGCCAGATTCCGGACATCGACCCGGACGAGACCAACGAATGGGTCGAGTCGCTGGACGCGGTCGTGGACAACCGCGGCCGGCAGCGCGCGCGCTATGTCATGCTGCGCATGTTGGAACGGGCCCGGGAGCGTCAGGTCGGGGTGCCCGCTCTGACGAGTACCGACTACATCAACACCATTCCGCCGGAGCAGGAGCCGTGGTTCCCCGGCGACGAGTACATCGAGCGACGCATCCGGGCGTACATCCGGTGGAACGCCGCGATCCAGGTGCACCGGGCGCAGCGCCCCGGCGTCGAGGTCGGCGGCCACATCTCCACGTACGCCAGCGCCGCCTCGCTGTACGAGGTGGGCTTCAACCACTTCTTCCGCGGCAAGAACCACCCCGGCGGCGGCGACCAGGTCTACTTCCAGGGCCACGCCTCCCCCGGCATGTACGCGCGGGCGTTCCTGGAGGGGCGGCTGACCGAGCAGCAGCTCGACGGCTTCCGGCAGGAGTTCTCGCATCCCGGCGGTGGACTGCCGAGCTACCCGCACCCGCGGCTGCTGCCCGACTTCTGGGAGTTCCCGACCGTCTCGATGGGCCTCGGCCCGCTCGGCGCGATCTACCAGGCCCGGTTCAACCGCTACCTGCACAACCGCGGGCTCAAGGACACCAGCCAGCAGCACGTCTGGGCGTACCTGGGCGACGGTGAGATGGACGAGCCGGAGACGCTCGGCGCGATCACCCTCGCCGCCCGCGAGGAGCTGGACAACCTGACCTTCGTGGTCAACTGCAACCTGCAGCGGCTCGACGGCCCGGTGCGCGGCAACGGCAAGATCATCCAGGAACTGGAGGGTCTGTTCCGCGGCGCCGGCTGGAACGTCATCAAGGTGATCTGGGGCCGCGAGTGGGATCCGCTGCTCGCCGCCGACGCCGACGGCGCGCTCGTCAACCTGATGAACGTGACGCCCGACGGCGACTACCAGACCTACAAGGCCGAGTCCGGGGCGTACGTCCGGGAGCACTTCTTCGGGCGCGACCCGCGTACCCGTCGGATGGTGGAGAACTACACCGACGACGAGATCTGGAACCTCAAGCGCGGCGGCCACGACTACCGCAAGCTGTACGCGGCGTACAAGGCGGCGACGGAGCACACCGGGCAGCCGACGGTCATCCTGGCCAAGACCATCAAGGGCTGGACGCTGGGCAGCCACTTCGAGGCCCGGAACGCCACGCACCAGATGAAGAAGCTCAAGGCCGACGACCTGAAGATGTTCCGGGACCGGCTGTACCTGGACATCCCCGACTCGGCGCTCGACCCGGTGCTCCCGCCGTACTTCCACCCCGGCGAGAAGTCCGACGAGTGGCAGTACATGATGGAGCGCCGCAAGCAGCTCGGCGGGTTCCTGCCCGAGCGGCGGCACACGGTCATCCCGATGCCGCAACCGAAACCCGAGCGGTACGACATGTTCGCCGCCGGCTCCGGCAAGCAGAAGGTCGCCACCACGATGGCGATCGTCCGGCTGTTCAAGGAGCTGATGAAGGACAAGGACTTCGGCAAGCACGTCGTGCCGGTCATCCCGGACGAGGCGCGGACGTTCGGGATGGACTCGCTGTTCCCGACGGCGAAGATCTACTCGCCGCACGGCCAGACGTACACGCCGGTCGACCGGGAGCTGTTCCTGGCGTACAAGGAGGCGACGAACGGGCAGATCCTGCACGAGGGGATCAACGAGTCCGGCTCGGTCGCGTCCTTCACCGCCGTCGGCACCTCGTACGCCACGCACGGCGTGCCGATGATCCCGATCTACATCTTCTACTCGATGTTCGGGTTCCAGCGCACCGGTGACGGGTTCTGGGCGGCGTCCGACCAGATGGCGCGCGGCTTCGTGCTCGGCGCCACCGCAGGCCGCACCACGCTGAACGGTGAGGGCCTCCAGCACCAGGACGGGCACTCGCCGCTGCTGGCGTACACGAACCCGGCGGTCGTCGGCTACGACCCGGCGTACGCGTACGAGATCGCGCACCTGGTGAAGGACGGCCTGCGCCGGATGTACGGGGACGACCCCGAGAACATCTACTACTACTTCACCATCTACAACGAGCCGATCATCCAGCCCCCGCAGCCCGCGGGCCTGGACGTCGACGGCCTGCTCCGCGGCATCTACCGGTACTCGCAGGGTGCCGGCGACGGGCCGAAGGTGCAGCTGATGGCGTCCGGTGTGGCGATGCCGTGGGCGGTCAAGGCGCAGCAGCTGCTCGCCGACGACTGGGGCGTGTCGGCCGACGTGTGGTCGGTGACGTCGTGGACGGAGCTGCGCCGCGACGCCGACCGGGTCGAGGAGCACAACCTCATGCACCCGGAGGCCGAGGCGCAGGTGCCGTACGTGACGACCGCGCTGACCGGTGCGCCCGGTCCGGCCGTCGCGGTCAGCGACTACATGCGGGCGGTGCCGGACCTGATCGCCCGCTGGGTGCCGACCGACTACACCTCGCTGGGTACCGACGGCTTCGGCCACTCGGACACCCGCGGCGCGCTGCGCCGGCACTACCACGTCGACGCGGAGACGGTCGTCGTGGCGGCGCTGCGGCAGCTCGCCCGACGTGGCGAGGTGCCGGCGGACGTCCCGGCGCAGGCGTTCAAGAAGTACCAGGTGGACGATGTGAACGCGGCACCGCAGGCGGAGGCCGGCGGCGACAGCTAGGCACTCTCCACAGTAGACAGTGAACGGCCCCGGCACCGTGCCGGGGCCGTTCGCCGTTTCCCGTCGCCGCTTCGTCCACTGTGGAGGGACGGGCGCGGATCGTCAGGCGCGGCAGACGATCTCGCCGTGTACGAGGGAGATCCAGCCGTCCTCGTCGGCGGCCCAGGCGCGCCACGCCGCCGAGATGCGTTCCAGGTCGGCGCGGGTGGCGTGGCCGCCGTCGACGGCCTGCCGGGCGATGGCGGAGTCGAGGATGCGGTCCGCCCACATGCCGCCCCACCAGGCCCGGTCCGCCGGCGTGGCGAAGCACCACGTACTCGACGTGGCGGTGACGTCGGTGAACCCGGCCTGCCGGGCCCAGGACAGCAGCCGGCGCCCGGCGTCCGGTTCGCCGCCGTTGGCGCGGGCCAGGATCCGGTACAGCGCCAGCCATTCGGTCAGTTCCGGCACCTCCGGGTACCAGACGAAGCCGGCGTAGTCGCTGTCGCGGGCGGCGACGACCCCGCCGGGCGCGCACACCCGGCGCATCTCGCGCAGCGCGCGCACCGGGTCGGCGACGTGCTGGAGTACCTGGTGGGCGTGGACGACGTCGAACGCGCCGTCCGGTACGTCGAGGGCGTGCACGTCGCCGACCGCGAACGAGACGTTGTCGACGCCGCGGGCCGCGATCTCCTGCCGCGCCGGGGCGAGCGCGTCCTCGGACGTCTCGACCGCGGTCACCGCGCGTACCCGGGTGGCGAGGTCGGCGGTGATGGTGCCGGGACCGCAGCCCACGTCGAGGAGCGACTGCCCGGGGTCGAGGTGCGGCAGCAGGTGGGCCGCCGAGTTCTCCGCGGTACGCCAGCGGTGCGACCGCAGCACCGACTCGTGGTGGCCGTGCGTGTACACGGTCTGCTTGCTGGACAAGGGATCACGCTCCTTCCGGTACGGTTCGACCGTAGCAGCTGTTCCCAAGATCTAGGAGAGTCGTCCTGCTCAGTGAGACTCGCGAGAAGTGTGAGTCCACAGTGGACGGACAGGGCGGCGGCCCGGCACCTGGGGATGCCGGGCCGCCTTCGGGGAGGTGGTCAGTGCAGGGTGGTGAAGGGCAGGTCGAGCACCAGACCGTCGCGTACCGGGGCGTCGGCGCGGACCGCGGCGAGGTCGGCGGCGCCGAGCGCCCGGTGGTACAGGCGGACCTCGTCGAGGGTGCCGGCGAACCGGAACCCGTTGTCCAGCCGCTGACCTAGCTGCAGCTGGAACGACACGGTCTGGCTCACCGAGCCGGCGACGTCCGGGCCGGACGCGACGAGCTGGCCGTCCACGTACATCCGCAACGTGCCGGCGGTACGTTCCAGCGCGACGTGGTGCCACTGCTGGTCGTCGTACGCGGAGGTGCTGGCGATCGAGGCGCTGCCGGCGGACGTGGTCATCATCGCGATGAGCCGGTGGTTGCCCGGTTCGCCGCGCAGCCAGAGCTGCGGCGCGGTGCCGCCCATCCCGCCCAGCCAGAACAGCGCCTGGTTGCCCGAACTCGACCCGTACCGGAACCAGGTGGTGAAGGTCAGGTCACCGGCGCCCGGCGGCTGCGCCGGGGAGTACGGCACGCGCACGTAGTTGTCGGTGCCGTTGAGCGCGATGCCGGTGCCGTACCGGCCGGGGACGAGGCCGCCGGGGGTGCCGAGCAGGTGCGCGTCGGCGTGGTTGCCCGAGGTGTCCGGCGTACTCGGCCCCGCCGGGTTGTGGAACCCCAGGTACTCGGTGTTGAAGCGGGCGAAGCGGATCTCGTCGCGGGCGTCGACCGTGCCGCCCTCGTACAGCAGGCCGATGCTGTCGTCGGCGATCTGCACCAGGTCGGAGTAGCCGGCCCAGTCGCTGGTGACGAGCCGGCCCTGGTCGGCGTTCTCCCACGTGCGGCCCTCGTCGTACGAGGAGCGGACCATCATCCAGCGCCGCCGGTCGGTGTCGGCCGGGGACGAGAACAGCATCCGGTGCGAGCCGGCGAGCCGGAGTACGGCGCCCTCGACCATCGGCGTCACCAGGTCCGGGATCGTGGTGAACCGCGTCGAGAACGTCGCACCGCCGTCGCTGCTGACCGCGTAGTCCCGGTTGCCGATGTCGGTGCCGCCCTGCTCGCGGCCCGCCACGTAGATCGACCCGTCGGTACGTTCCGCCACGCTCAGCTCGGACGGCTTCTGCGTGGCGTTCCCACCCGCCGGGAACCGGTACGTGTCGGTCGCGCCGATGTGCCACGTGTCGCCGTCGTCGTCGGAGTACACGAGGGCGGCGTGGTTGGCGATCGGGTGCCCCTGCCCGTCGCTCGTCTCGGCGTTGACGCCGAACACGAGCCGACCGGCGTGCGCCCCGTACGCCAGCTGGATGCCGTGGTTGGGGCCGGACGCGTACCAGGAGTCCCAGTCGGGGCGCTGCACCTGGTCGCTGATGTCGCGCGGCGCGGACCACGTGCGCCCGTCGTCGTCGGAGTACTGGAGGTGCGGGGTGCGCGGGCACGGTACGGCGCACCCGGCGCTGTCGCTGCGGCCCGCGTTGTACGTGGTGACGAGCAGGATCCGGCCGGTCCGGCTGTCCACGATCGGCACCGGGTTGCCATGCGTGTCACCGTTTCCCGGGTTGACGACCTGCTCGGGCCCCCACGTACGGCCGCCGTCGGTGGAGCGCCTGACGACGAGGTCGATGTCGCCGGCGTCGCCGCAGTTGTCGAGCCGGTGCTCGGCGAACGCCAGCAGCGTGCCGTGCGTACTGCGGACGATCGCGGGGATGCGGTAGCAGCCGTGCGCGAGATCGGTCGGCGCCCGGAACAGTACCTGCTGGTCGAACTCCGGCGCGGTGGTGGCGGGCGTCCGCGCACCGGTGGCGCCGGGCTGCGCGGCGACCGGTGCGGAGGTGACGGCGAGCGCGCCGGCCGCCACCACCGCGATCAGACCGGCCAGGACCGACCGGCGCTGCGGATGTCTCATGATGCGCGGTCCCTTCCGACGGGGGGCACTGGGCGGTCCGATGAACGCCCCGCGCCATCCCGACGACATGGGATGTCCTCGAACCGGAAGGACCGTAGGCCCACGCCGGCATCGCTGTCAACAGCCCCGGTGTACGCCAACCCGGCGACCGCGCCCGCTGAGCTGGCCGTTCGTCACGATGCGTCGAGATGGGATGTCATCGGCTCACCCCGTGACCGGCGCCGGAGTACGTCGGCGGAACCGGGAGACGAGCGAGTCGAGGGCGAGCGGACCGCCCGCGAACCCGACGTACAGGCTGGCGACGCCGAGCGCGAGGACCAGCTCGAAGCCGCCCTGCCCGGCGAACACCCCGTGCGTCACGTGTACGAACACGAACGCCCCGGCCATGTCCAGGAACAGCAGCACGCCGACGACCGGCAGCGCCAGGCCGACGATCAGCGCGATGCCGCCGGCCAGTTCGATCAGCCCGGCGTACCAGGCGGAGAGGGTGGGGGCGGGGACGCCCATCGCGGTGAAACCCTTGGCGGTGGCCGGAATCCCGTCGGTGACCAGCTTCTGCCAGCCGTGCGCGACGAACACCACGCCGAGGCCGACCCGGGCGACCAACGCCACCACGGCTCGGGCGTGCCGGGTCACGGTCGATCCGGTCGGTCCGCCGGCGGTCCCACTCCGGTCGCTGTTCATGCTGCTCCGTTCTCTCGTCGATGAGACATCACCACTTTCCGGACGGAATCTCAGAATCCATTCAGAACCGGGGCGCCCCCGGCCGGTTACGGTCGTACGCGTGACGCGACTGCTGCTGGTGGAGGACGACCCGGAACTCGGGCCGATGCTGTCCGACCTGCTCGGCGACGAGGGGTACGAGGTGGCCCTGGCGCCGGACGGCCAGCGCGGGCTGCACCTCGGCCTGACCGCCACGTACGACGGGATGATCATCGACCGGGGGCTGCCCGCGATCGACGGACTCGACCTGCTCGTACGGTTGCGGCGGCAGGGCGTGCAGTCCGCCGTGCTGTTCCTCACCGCGTACGGGACGGTCGCGGACCGGGTGGCCGGGCTGGACGCCGGCGCCGAGGACTACCTGGTGAAACCGTTCGAGCTGGCCGAACTGCTGGCCCGGGTGCGCGCCCTGGTCCGCCGGCACCACGACACCGCCGAACGCCTTCCGCTCGGCGCCGGGCTGCTCGACACCGGGCGCCGGGTCGCGGTACTCGGCGACCGGGAGGTGGCGCTGTCCGGGCGGGAGTTCGAGCTGCTGCACGTGCTCGCCGCCCGGCCGCGCATGGTGTTCGGCCGGGAGGAACTGCGCCGCCGCGTCTTCGAGGACGCGCCCGCCGAGTCCATCGTCGACACGTACGTCTACTACCTGCGCCGCAAGCTCGGCCGCGACGCGGTCCGCACCGTACGCGGGATCGGGTACCAGGCGGGCGCGCTGTGAGGCGGCGGCCGGTCGCGGACGGCCCCGAGGAACGGCTGATCCGCCGCGGCCGCTGGGTACTCACCGGCCAGATCGCGGCGATCATCACCGTCGTCGTCCTGCTCGTCGGCGCGATCGCCTGGGGCCTGATGGTCCGCGGCCAGTACGTGGACGGCCGGCGCGAACTCGCCGGATCGCTGTCCACCGCGTCGGTCACGCACCCCTGGCCGTGCGTGTGGATGTTCGAACGCCGCGGCACCACGACCCTGCGTACGCCGGCGGCACCGGACGCGCTGCCCGTCACCACCGACCTGACCGCCGTCTCCCGCCAGCACCCCGTACTCGTGGCCCGGCACCGGGTCGGCGGCATCGACTACCTGGTGCGTACCGAGTGGCATCCGGGGCGGGTCGCGCAGGCCACGCTCGACCTGCGGTACCAGGCGACCGAACGGGACCGGCTCTACCTGGCGCTCGCGCTGGCCGAGGTGGCCGGGCTGCTCGGCGCGCTCGCCGGCGGCCGGCTGCTGTCGGGGCGGGCGATCCGGCCGCTCGCCGAGGCGCTGCGCCGGCAGCGGTCGTTCGTCGCCGACGCCAGCCACGAGCTGCGCACCCCGCTCACCCAGATCCACACCCGCGCCCAGCTCCTCGAACGGCGCCTGCACTCCGGCGCCGACCCGGCCGTACTCGCCGAGGACACGGCCCGCGTCGTCGCCGGCACCCGCCAGTTCGGCGAGGTACTCGACGATCTGCTGCTGGCCGCGCAGCTCGGCCCGGACGGTGCCCATCCGGTACCGGTGGACCTGGCCGGGCTGGTGCGCGAGGTGGCCGCGGCCGAGTCGGCGCGCACCGACCGGCGCGGCCTGACGTTGACCGTCGACGTACCGGAGAGCTGCCCGGTCACGGGTGTCGCCGCGTCGCTGCGCCGGGTCGTGAACGCCCTGGTGGACAACGCGATCGGGCACACCCCGGCGGGCGGCACCGTCACCCTCACCCTCGCGTACGACTCCGGCGAGGTCGTGCTGCGCGTCGCGGACGACGGCGTCGGGCTGGACCCCGGCGAGGCGGAACGGATCTTCGCCCGGTTCGCCCGCGGCGAGCACGGGGCCGGGCGCCGCTTCGGGCTGGGGCTCGCGCTGGTCCGGGAGGTGGTCACCAGCCACGGCGGCACGATCGCCGCGGCGGGCACGCCGGGCCGCGGCGCGACCTTCACCGTACGGCTGCCGGCGGCGCCCGTCGTGGCCGGCGCGGGCCGGAGGTCCCCCGCGCTGGCCCAGCACCGCGACGGTTAGCGCAGGTCGCGCTTGACCTGCTCGATGTAGTCGGGCAGGTCGATGGTCGGCCGCCAGCCGAGGGCGCGCGCCTTGTCGGTGTCGGCCTGCCCCCGGGTACGCTCCCCGCGCCGCGCCGGCACCAGCACGTACGGCGCGCCGAACATCTCGGCGACCTCGACGAGGCTGCGCTCCTTGCCGTACCCGAGGAGGTAGCCGTCGCCGGAACCGGAACGGTGGCAGGTGAGGATGCCGGCGACGATGTCGTCGATGTGCGTGAAGTCGCGGGTCTGGGTGCCCGGCTCCACGACGGTCAGCGGCTCACCCTTGGCGTACTGCGTCTCGAAGATGCCGATGACCGTGGCGTACGGCCCGTCGGTGATCTGCCCCGGCCCGTACACGTTGTAGAAGTACGTGATGACGTGGTCCAGGCCGTACCACGTCGAGAAGTTGCGGATGTACTCGACGTTCTTCGCCTTGGTCCACGCGTACGGGTTCAGGTGCTCGTCCTGGCCGCCGTTGCCGAACTTGGAGCTGGAGCCCGCGTACACGAGCTTCGCCCCGTGCTCGTGGGCGAGGCTCACGACCTCCTTCGTCCCGTGCAGGTTGTACTCCCACACCCGGTCCGGCTCGTCGAACGACTGCGGGATCCGCGAGTACTCACCGAGGTGGAAGACGGCGTCGAGGTCGCCGAAACCGTGGTTGGCCCACAGCTTGCGGATGTTGACCGTGCTGTCGTGCAGGTAGGTCACCCGCTCGTCGGCGACGTGGTTCGCCTCGGTGCCGGTGAAGTAGTTGTCCACCGAGATGATCCGGATGTCCCCGTACTCCCCGAGGAGACCCCGGACGAGCCGGCTTCCGACGAATCCGGCGCCGCCGGTCACCAACACCTGCATCGTCACTGCTCTCCCTGCTGCCCTGGTCGCCGAAGACGCTAGCACGCCGCGGACATCACTCTTCGACGTCGTACCCCTACCGGACGGGTGGTGTGGTCCGGCGTCGACCCGGTACCACACCACCGTACGGACCGCGGGTCAGCGGCGGGTCAGGCGCGGGGCAGCCGGAGCCCAAACATGCCGCCGTCGACGGGCAGCGCGGTCGCCGTGGTCGAACCCGACGCCGGGGACGCCAGGTACAGCACCGCCCGCGCCACCTCGTCCGCGGCGACGAGCCGGCCGATCGGCTGCCGCGCCTCCAACCGTGCGCGCTCCCCCGCCGGATCCTCGGTACGCGCCAGCAACCGGCCCACCCACGGGGTGTCCACCGTGCCCGGCTCGATGCAGTTGACCCGGATGCCCTCACCGACGAAGTCCGCGGCCATCGCCAGCGTCATCGCGTGCACCGCGCCCTTGGTCGCGGAGTACAGGACGCGCTGCGGGAGGCCGGCGGTCGCGGCGATCGACGACGTGTTGACGACCGCCGCGTGCGAGCTGCGCCGCAGGTACGGCAGGGCGGCCTTGGTGGTGCGCGCGATGCCGACCACGTTCACGTCGAGGTTGCGGTGCCACTCGGCGTCGTCGTTGTCCGCGACCGTGCCCACCGAGCTGATGCCGGCGTTGTTGACCACGATGTCGATCCCGCCGAACCGCTCCGCCACCGCGGCCATCGCCCGGTCCAGCGACGCCTGGTCGGTCACGTCGGCGGGCACCGGGAGTACCGCGTCGGTGCCGTCGCCCGGGTCGATGTCGAGCACGCCGACCCGCGCACCCGCCCCCACGAACGCCTCCGCGCACGCCCGGCCGATGCCCGAGCCGCCGCCGGTCACGACCGCGACCAGACCGTCCAGTTCCGCCATGTCTGCTACTCCTCGTTCGTCGTGGTGAGTCCGAGCCGCCCGGCGAGTACGCCGAGCGCCGCGGTGAACGCGTCCCGGTCCAGCACCGCACCGGCGTACCGGCCGGTCGCGACCGGCTCGGTGTGCATCCGGTCCGGCAACGCCGCCGCGGTACCGATGCCGAGCGACACGTTGATCCCGTGCTGGGCGCGCAGTCGCGCCGCACCCAGCGCCAGCAGTTCGTCGGTGCCGACCGTACGGCCGGTCACGGCGCGGACCAGTTCGCCGATCCGCGCGACCGTCAACGGCCGGGTCGGCGTGCTCGCGTACGGGCAGACCACCAGCGCGTCCAGCGCCGACCACAGGCACATCAACGTCGCGGTCCGCTCGGCCCGCGCGGTGTCCAGCCGCCGCGCCGGCTCCGGTACGGACAGCCCCAGCCGCCGCAACTCCGGGTAGCTGTGCGGGGCGCCCTCGTCCGGGTCGAAGTCCAGGTCGTGCTCGACCGCGTCGTAGCGCGGGCCGGTCGGCGCCATCGCGTACGCCAGCGCCAGCCCCGGCTGGATCCGCGGCTCGAACGGCGGCAACTCCACCCCGCGTACGGTCATCGCCAGGTGCGGCGCGCCCAACCGTACGGCCAGGCGGGCGGCGCCGTCGCGCAGCGCCTCGGCCAGCTCGCCCGTACCGGTGGCGATCTCCGCCAGGTACGGCACCGGATCCGCGCCGAACCCCCGAACGCGCCACTCCGGCGGGGTCAGGCCGGCCTCGGCCGCCTCGTACAGGCAGGCGAGGGTGCCGCCGGCGGACACCGGGTCGAGGCCGAGATCCTGACAGCGCGCGTTCGCGGCGAGAACCGTGTCGGCGTCGTCGATCCCGAGGTTCGGGCCGAGCGCCGCCACCGCCTCCTGATGCAACCCCGCCGCTCCCGCGCCGGAATGCGTTGCGGCGCCGTCGGTCCCAGCCGCCGCAATGTCCACAGTAGACGACACGTCGGCGGTGGCGACAGGCGTTGCGGTGCCACGCATCCCGGGCTGGCCGGTGTCCGGGGCGGAATCCGTTGCGGGGGCGTGCATCCCGGACCCGGTGGAACGTGCGGCCGGTTCGCGGTCGACCTCCGCGGCGGTGGCGTGAATGCCGGGCTGGTCGACATCCGCGGCGGGATGCGGTGCGGCGACTCGGATTCCGGGGTCGGCGGGGGTGAAGATCTTGATGCAGTCGGTGGGGCAGCCGGGGCAGGCGCCGACGTCGGTCAGCCGGCGGGAGAAGCGGTTCGGGGCGAGCCCGGGGCCGGGCAGCGAGCGGGTGTCGCCGTAGTTGCGGACCGCGCCGTACCCGGGATCGGTGACCGCGCCGGCCCACACGCCGAACCCGGGCGGGTCGTGCTGCCAGGCGGTCAGCGGGTTGTCGACCTGCGCCACGGCGTACCCGGTGGCGAGGGCGGCGAGCGCGGCCGGGTCGGCGACGGGCGGGGCGGCGGCGCCGACGCACACGATCGCCTTGACGTTGCGGGCGCCGAGGATCGCGCCGAAACCCAGGCGCGGCAAGGGAAAGTGGCGCGCGGTGACGACCGAGGCGTACCGGGCGCGACGCTCGCCGGCGGGCCCGATCACCGCGATCCCCGCAACGCCACCGTACTCGGCGGCCAGCGCGTCGGTGGCCGCCCCGGTGCCGAGGCCCCACAGGTGCCGGGCGTCGTGCACGGTCGCCACGCCGTCCCGAACCAGCACGTACGACGGGTGCTCGGCGCGGCCGGTGAGGGTGAGCACGGGTGCGCCGGCCGCGACCAGCGCCGGGCCGAACGGGCCCTCGGCGCGCGTCTCCGCGACGCAGCCGGACAGCGGGGACAGCCCGACCGCGGCGACCCGGGCCGTACCCGGTGCGCCGGAGCCGGTCAGCGGCCCCGCCGTGAACACCACCGGTACGGCCGGGTCGTCCGGGTCGCGGTGCCCGGCGTCGACGGCGCCGCGCAGTACGCGCAGCGCCGTCAGCGGACCGGGTTCCGCACCGCGACCGGTGTCGACCGTCAGCGCCACGCCGGCCCGTCCGGGTAGCGGTACGTCGCGATCGATGCGGGCAGCAGCTCCGCCGAGTACCCGGGTGCGGTGGGCGCCACGTACGAGCCGCGCTCGATGCGGGCCGGGTCGACGAAGTGCTCGTGCAGGTGGTCGACGTACTCGATGACCCGGCCGGACAGCGACCCGGACACCGCGACGTAGTCGAACATCGACAGGTGGCACACCAGCTCGCACAGGCCGACGCCGCCCGCGTGCGGGCACACCGGTACGCCGAACTTGGCCGCCAGCAACAGGATCGCCACGTTCTCGGTGACGCCGCCGACCCGGGCAGCGTCGATCTGCACGATGTCCACGGCCTGCGCCTGGAGCAGCTGCTTGAAGACCACCCGGTTCTGCACGTGCTCGCCGGTGGCGACCTTGACCGGCGCGACGCCCCGCCGGATCGCCGCGTGCCCGAGGATGTCGTCCGGGCTGGTCGGCTCCTCGATCCAGTACGGCTTGTACGGTGCGAGCGCCGCCATCCACTCGATCGCGTCCGGTACGTCCCAGCGCTGGTTGGCGTCGACGGCGATCGGCACGTCCGGCCCGACCGCCTCCCGCGCCACCTTGAACCGGCGTACGTCGTCGGCCAGGTCCGCGCCGACCTTCAGCTTGATCTGCGTGAAGCCGTCGGCGACCGCCTGCTTCGCCAGCCGCACCACCTTCTCGTCGTCGTACCCGAGCCAGCCGGGCGACGTCGTGTACGCCGGGTACCCGCCGGCGAGCAGCCGCTCGATCCGCTCCGGGCGACCGGACACCTTGTCCCGCAACATGTCCAGCGCCTCGGCCGGGGTGAGCGCGTCGGTCAGGTACCGCCAGTCGACGAGGTCGACGATCTGCTCCGGGCTCATGTCCGACAGCAGCCGCCACACCGGCTTGCCGGCGAGCTTCCCGGCGAGATCCCAGGCGGCGTTGACGATCGCCGCGGCGGCGAGGTGCATGACGCCCTTCTCCGGGCCCAGCCACCGGAACTGCGAGTCGTGCGTCAACCGCCGGCCGAACTCGCCGAGGTCGGCGACCAGACCGTCCACATCGGACCCGACGACCAGCGGTGCGAGCGCGCGGATCGCCGCGCACACCACGTCGTTGCCGCGCCCGATGGTGAACGTGAACCCGTGCCCGTCCGGTACGGCCGGGTCGTCGGTGCGCAGCACCACGTACGCGGCGGAGTAGTCGGGGTCGGGGTTCATCGCGTCCGAGCCGTCCAGCTCGCGCGAGGTGGGGAACCGGATGTCCTCGGTGTCCACCGCGATGATCGTCGCCATGAGGGGTTCCTTACGCGTTCTTGAGGGACTGGCGCTGGTCGCCGAGACCGTCGATGGACAGCTCCATCACGTCACCGGCCACCAGGTACGGGAAGCGGCCGGACAGCGCGACGCCCTGCGGCGTACCGGTGTTGATGACGTCGCCCGGCTCCAGCACCAGGTACTGGGAGAGGTGGTGCACCAGGTACGCCACGGAGAAGATCATGTCGGCGGTGCTGGAGTCCTGGCGCGGCTCGCCGTTGACGGTCGAGCGCAGGCCGAGCTGCTGCGGGTCGCCGACCTCGTCCGCGGTCACCAGCCACGGCCCCAGCGGGTTGAACGTGGCGCAGCTCTTGCCCTTCGACCACTGCCCGCCGGACTCGCCGATCTGGAACGTCCGCTCCGACACGTCGTTCGAGACCGCGTAGCCCGCCACGTACTCCAGGGCCGACTCCGGCGAGTCCACATAGGACGCCCGCTTGCCGATGACGACCGCCAGCTCCACCTCCCAGTCGGTCTGCACGCTGCGCCGCGGGATCAGCACGTCGTCGTACGGACCGACCACGGTGTTGCTGCCCTTGTAGAACAGGATCGGCACGGTCGGCGGCTCGGCACCGGACTCGGCGGCGTGCGCCGCGTAGTTCTGCCCGATGCACAGCACGGCACCGGGCCGGGCGACGGGCGCACCGATCCGCTGCCCGGCAATGTCCACTTCGGACAGTTCGCCGGCGGCGTACGCGGCGCGCACCCGCTCGACGCCGCCGCCGGCGAGGAACGCGCCGTCGATGTCGGCGGTGACCGGCGTCAGGTCGAGGTACGTGCCCTCGTCCGTGCGCAGTACCGGTCGCTCCGAGCCCTCCGGGCCCACCCGCATCAGCTTCACGTGCTTCCAACCTCCAGTCGGTACGTACGGATCGCGGTACCGCCGAACACGTCCGCGCGTTCGGCGTCGGTCAACGGGGGCAGGGCCTCGCGCAACGCGGCGAGTACCCGGCCGTAGCTGGCGACGGTGGTGCACACCGGCCAGTCCGACCCGAACATCAGCCGGTCCGGCCCGAACAGCTCGACCGCGGTGGCCACGAACGGCCGCAGGTCGTCGACCGTCCACGTACTCCAGTCGGCCTCGGTGACGAGACCGGACAGCTTCGCCGTGACGTTCCGGCACGCCGCCAGCGGCGCCACCGCCGTACGCCACTCGGCGAGGCCACGGCTCCCGGCCGCGATCCGCGGCTTGCCCAGGTGGTCCAGCACGAACCGCACGTCCGGCGCGGCCGCGGCGGCCAGCGCGGCGGCCGGCACCTGGTCCACCCGTACCACCAGGTCGAAGGCGAGACCGGCGGCGCCGACCGTGGCCAGGCCCTTCGCGGCGACCGGCTCGGCAAGGAAGCCCGGCGCCGGCCGGCCCTGCACCTGGTCCCGGATGCCGACCAGCTTCCGCGCCCCCGGCAGCCGCCGGTACGCCGAGATCGTGTCGGCCAGCCGCGGATCGGTGAGGTCCGCCCAGGCGACCACGCCGGCGATCTGCGGCGTACTGTCCGCGATCGCCAGGTGCTCGGCCACCTCGTCGGCGTGGCACCGGCCGCCCTCGACCAGTACGGTCCGGTGCACCCCGTGCGCGGCCAGCTCGACCCGCAGCTCGTCCGCCGTGAACACCCGCCGGATCGGCGCCAGCTCCGGCGCCTCCAGCCACTCGTACCCCCGGGCGGGATCCCACAGGTGGTGATGCGCGTCGACCACCAGATGATCGGATGTCTTACGCGGCATCACGGGGTCGGCACCTCTTCCGCGAGCAGTTTCTCCGACTTCAGCTCGGACCATAGCTGCTCAGGGATCGGATGGGTGAACATGGCCACGTTCTCCTCGATCTCGGCCACACTCCGCGCACCGATCACCACCGACGCCACCGCCGGATGCCCCAACGGGAACTGGATCGCCGCCGCCTTCAGCGGTACGCCGTGGCGCTGACACACCGCGCGCACCGCCAGCGCCCGGTCCACCAGCTCCGCCGGCGCCGGCGCGTAGTCGAACATCGCGCCCGGCCGCGGATCCGCCAGCAAGCCCGAGTTGTACACACCGCCCGCGACCACCGAGATCCGCCGCTCCGCCGCCACCGGCAACAGATCCGCCAGCCCCGACGTGTCCAGCAGCGTGTACCGCCCCGCCAGCAGGAAACAGTCGAAGTCCGCCTCCCGCGCGAACCGCGTCAACATCGCCGACTGGTTCATCCCCGCGCTCACCGCGCCGATCACGCCCTGCGACCGCAACTCCGCCAACGCCCGGTACGACCCGGCCAGCGCCTCCGCGAAGTGCTCGTCCGGGTCGTGGATGTGCGCCACGTCGATCCGGTCCACCCCGAGCCGGCTCAGGCTGTCGTCGATGCTGCGCAGCGTCGCGTCGTACGAGTAGTCGAAGACCGGCTCCAGCCCGGACTCCTCCACGTACACGTCCTGGCCCGCCGACTCGCCCGCACTGCCCGCCGGTACGAGCATGCGGCCCACCTTCGTCGCCAGGACGTAGTCGGCACGGGGGCGGCCCGCGAGGCCGGCGCCCAGGCGGCGTTCCGCCAGACCGTAGCCGTACAGGGGGGCCGTGTCGTACAGGCGGAGGCCCAGGTCCCAGGCGCGGCGGACCGTCGCCTCCGCCGCCTCGTCACCCACCCGGTCGAACAGGCCGCCCAGCGGTGCGGTGCCGAGGCCGAGCCGCGTCACCGACAGCTCGGTACGACCGAGCCGGGCCGTACTCGTGGGGTCCATGGCCACTCCTCGCTCCTCGGGTGCGGCCCAGATCCTATAGGATCCTGGAGCGAGCGCCGATTGTGCACTTGTTCAACAAGTCAACAATTGGACAATGACACTGTTGAACAATGAGACAATTGAACAATCCGCGAAAGCGGACCCCAGCCGACACACCGCCCAAATCACCCAACCCCGGTGGAGACGATGCCCGACCGACCCACGCCCCGGTCCAGCCTGGCCGACGACGTGTACGAGTCGGTCAAGGCCCAGGTGATGGATCTGGCGATCGCCCCGGGCGAGCGGGTCAACATCGACGCCCTGGCGCGCGAGCTGACCGTCTCCCCCACTCCGGTACGGGAGGCGTTGGCGCGCCTGGAGTCCGACGGTCTGGTACGCAAGCGGCCGATGTCGGGGTACAGCACGACGCCGTTGTTGACGGCGGCGGAGTTCGCGCACCTGTTCGAGATGCGTCTGCTGTTGGAGGTTCCGGCGGCGCGGCTGGCGGCGGCGCGCGCGCCGGCGGCGGCGTTCCCGGGGTTGCGGGCGGCGGCGGTTCCACCGGACGAGGCGGGTGACGAGCCGCCGGCGTGGACGGATCCGGGTGGCGCGCGGCCGAGCTACCGGCGGTACGCGGCGTTCACGGCGCACGACGCGCGGTTCCACGAGCTGGTGGCGGACCTGTCGGGGAACCCGATGCTGGCGGAGGCGATCCGCCGGCTGCACGCCCATCTGCACCTGCACCGGTTGTACCTGCCGGGTCGGCCGGTGGCGGACACGGGCGCGGAGCACCACCGGGTGGCGGAGGCGGTCGCGGCGGGTGATCCGGATGCGGCGGCGGCGGCGATGACCGACCACCTGACGGCCGCGCGTACCCGCCATATCGTCGTGTTCACCGGCGGGAGCGGGCAGGATGTTGTCACCGGCCGAAACTCGACGGAGGAGTGAGGCGTTGCGGATCGGACTGTTCGTCACGTGCGTGAACGACCTGATGTACCCGGGGACCGGGCAGGCGGTCGTGACGATCCTGGAGCGTCTCGGCCACACGGTGGAGTTCCCGGCCGCGCAGACGTGCTGCGGTCAGATGCACGCGAACTCGGGGTACCGCGCGGAGGCGTTGCCGCTGGTGCGGCGCTTCGTCGACGTCTTCGAGGGGTACGAGGCGGTCGTGGCGCCGTCGGGTTCGTGCGTGGCGATGGTGCGCGACTCGTACCCGAGGTTGGCGGAGGGGGACGCGGCGCTGTCGGCGCGGGTCGCCGAGCTGGCCCCGCGGGTGTACGAGCTGTCCGAGCTGCTGGTGGACGTGCTCGGGGTGACGGAGCTGGGCGCGGTGTTCCCGCACCGGGTCACGTACCACACGACGTGTCACGGGTTGCGGATGCTGCGGCTCGGCGACCGGCCGGAACGGTTGCTGCGCAACGTGTCCGGCATCGATCTGGTGGAGTTGCCGGCGGCGGACGAGTGTTGCGGCTTCGGCGGCACGTTCGCGGTGAAGAACCCGGACGTGTCGACGGCGATGCTGGCCGACAAGGTGCGGCACGTGCTGGACACCGACGCCGAGGTACTGGCCGCGGCGGACAACTCGTGCCTCGCGCACATCTCCGGCGGCCTGGGCCGGCTCCGTACGGGGGTGCGGTCGGTGCACTACGCGGAGATCCTCGCGGCCACCGACGGCACGCTGCCGCCGCGTACGGAGCCGGCGCCGGCGGCACCGACCGCGACGCCCACCGACTGACGACCGCGGAGGCGACATGACCGAACGCAGGATGCTTCCGTTGCTACCGCACGGATCCGGCCACCTGGCGCCGCCGCAGGCGTTCCCGCGGCGGGCGAAGGTCGCGGTGGGCGACACGCAGTTGCGCGCGAACATCCGCCGCGCCACGCACACCATCCGGGACAAGCGCGCGCACGTGGTCGACGAGGTCGACGACTGGGAGGAGCTGCGCGAGGCCGGCCGGGCGCTGAAGGAACGCGTCGCGCGGCACCTGCCCGAGCTGCTGGAACGGTTCGAGCAGGCGGCGACCGCGGCGGGCGCGACGGTGCACTGGGCGCGGGACGCCGCGGAGGCGAACCGGATCGTCACGGAGCTGGTCCGGGCCACCGGCAGCGACGAGGTGGTCAAGGTCAAGTCGATGGTCACCCAGGAGATCGAGCTCAACGACGCGCTCGAACGCGCCGGCATCACCGCGTACGAAACGGATCTGGCGGAGCTGATCGTCCAGCTGGACCGCGGCGAGCAGTCGCACATCCTGGTACCGGCGATCCACTACAACCGTACGGAGATCCGGGAGATCTTCCGCCGCGAGATGCCGGACACGGACGACGCGCTCACCAGCGACCCGGCCGTACTCGCGGAGGCGGCGCGCCGGCACCTGCGCCGCAAGTTCCTGTCGACGAAGGTCGCGGTGTCGGGGGCGAACTTCGCCGTCGCCGACACCGGCACCCTGGTCGTACTGGAGTCCGAGGGCAACGGGCGGATGTGCCTGACGTTGCCGGAGACGCTGATCAGCGTGGTCGGCATCGAGAAGATCGTGCCGACGTTCGCCGACCTGGAGGTGTTCCTGCAGCTGCTGCCGCGGTCGTCGACGGCGGAGCGGATGAACCCCTACACCTCCACCTGGACCGGCGTACGCGAGGGCGACGGTCCGCAGGACGTGCACATCGTGCTGCTCGACAACGGACGTTCGGCGACGCTCGCGGACACCGTCGGCCGGCAGGCCCTCGCCTGCATCCGCTGCTCCGCCTGTCTCAACGTCTGCCCCGTGTACGAGCGCACCGGCGGTATCGCGTACGGCTCGGTGTATCCGGGGCCGATCGGCGCGATCATCTCGCCGCAGCTCACCGGCGTCGAGCGCAACAAGTCCCTGCCGTACGCGTCGTCGTTGTGCGGCGCCTGCTACGACGTGTGCCCCGTCAAGATCAACATCCCGGAGGTACTCGTCCACCTGCGGCAGACCGGCGTGGACGGCGCCCGCGAACGCCCGTCCGCCGAACGCACCGCCATGCGTACGCTCGCCTGGGTCATGTCCGACCAGCGCCGGTACGAGAACGCGTTGCGCGCCGCGCGTACCGCGACCGGGCCGATCGCCGGACTGCTCGCCGGGAAGCGCACACCTCCGGGCGGTCCCGCCGGTACTCTCGGCCACCTGCCGTGGCCGCTGTCCGCGTGGACGGTGTCCCGGGACGCGCCGCTGCCGGCCCGCCAGTCGTTCCGCGACTGGTGGCGCAAGACCCACGGGGAGGCGCGATGAGCACCGCGCGCGAGGAGATCATGACGCGGCTGGCGATCGCGCTGCGGGACGTACCGGCCGACGAGACCGCCGACCAGGTACCGGTGGCCCGCGACTACCGGCACGCCGGCGAGAGCGACCCGGCCCGGCTGCTCGACCTGCTCGACGAGCGGGTCTCCGACTACCGCGCCGCCGTGCACCGCTGCACGCTGGACGACCTGGGCGCCACCGTCACCCGGCTGCTCACCGAGCGCGGCAGCGGCACCCTGCTCGTCCCGCACGACGTACCCGAGGACTGGCACGCCGGGTACACCGGCACCGTCTACCGCGACTCCGCGAACTTCCCGTACCCGCTGGCCACGCTCGACGAGACCGACTCCGTACTCACCGGCTGCGCGGTGGCGATCGCCGAGACCGGCACCCTGGTCCTCGACTCCGGGCTGACGCAGGGCCGGCGCGCGATCACCCTCGTACCGGACCACCACATCTGCGTGGTGGAGTCCGAGCAGGTGGCGGCGACCGTACCGGAGGCGTTGGCCCGGCTGGACGGCACCCGGCCGCTGACGTTCATCTCGGGCCCGTCGGCGACCTCGGACATCGAGTTCAACCGGGTCGAGGGCGTGCACGGCCCCCGCCACCTCGACGTGATCCTGCTCCCCTGACGTCAGTCGTCGCCGGCCAGCACCGACCGGTACCAGTCGATCTTGTGGCGGATGTGGCGCTGGCGTTCCTGGAGCAGGTCGATGTGGGCGGCGAGCTGGGCGTCGTGGTCGGCGAGCAGGTCGATGCGGTCCGGGATCGTGGTGTCCCCGCCGCGTACCAGGTCGGCGAACGCGCGCATGGCGGCCACCGGCATCCCGGTGTCGCGCAGGCACCGGACGAGGTCGAGCAGTTCGACGTCGGCCGCGGCGTACCGCCGGTGTCCGCTGGACGAGCGCCGCACCGGGTTGAGGACGCCGATGCGCTCGTAGTACCGGAGGGTGTCGTGGCTGAACGAGAAACGCTCGACGACCTGGGCTGGTGTGAGGTAGTCGGTCATGAGTCCAGCACGGTAGCGCGCAACCGGCCCGCGTGGCACGGCGTGTTGTGGGCGCCGCGACCCCCAGCCCGGAGCGCACACCGAGGATGAATGCCCCGCAGATCGCCGTACGTCCGACCTCGCCGTCAGGCGCGGTTCCGGGCGCCCGTAGGCTGCGACTGGTGAGTGCCACGGACGACGCGGCGGCGAAGGCGCCGAGTTTCGACGAGTTCTACGCGGCCAACGTGCGCGGCATCACGGTCCAGATCTACGCGTACTTCGGAAACGTCTCGGACGCGCAGGACGTGGTGCAGGAGGCGTTCTGCCGGGCGTACCCGAAGTGGGAGACGCTCCGCGGGTACGACGACCCGGTGGCCTGGGTACGCCGCGTCGCGTGGAACCTGGCGACCAGCAAGTGGCGCCGGATGCGGACCGCGATGCGGTTCGCGCGCAAGCAGCGCGAGGAGCACATCCCCGGGCCCAGCCCCGACCACGTGGCCCTGACCACGGCGCTCGCCACCCTCCCCGAGCGGCAGCGCCGGGCCGTCGTGCTGCATTATCTGGCCGATCTGAGCGTCGCGGAGATCGCGAAGCGGGAAGGTGTCGCGCCGGGCACGGTGAAGTCCTGGCTGCACCGGGCCCGTGCGGCGCTGGCGGACCGGCTGAGCGACCGTTCCGGTGAGGAGGTGGACGATGCCTGAGCACGAACCGGACGACCGCGAGCTGCGCGCCGCGTTCGAGAGTTTCCGGTCCGACGCGCTCGACTCGGTGGCGCCGCCGAGCGCCGATGCGGTCCGGGCCGCGGCGCGGCACCGGCACCGTACCCACATCGCGGTGGGCAGTGCCGCCGCCGCGGTGGCGCTGGTCGCGATGATCGGCGGCGGGGTGCTGCTCACCCAGCACGGGCAGGACCGACCGCCGGTCACCGCCGCGGCGTCGTCCGCGGGCACCCGGGTCACGACCGGCCCGTCCGCGTCACCGCCCACCGGCGACCGATCCGGCGGTACGCCGAGCCCCACGCCCAGCGACAGCGGCAACCAGGCCGGCAACCCGAACGGCCCGGACCGCGTCGTACTGGCGATGTCCGCCGACCCGGTCCCACTCACCCCCGACTCCTCCGGCCGGTACTCCGGGCCCGTGCGCCTCACCGTCCGCAACTCCGGTACGGAGCCGATCGCGCGGGCCACGATCCGCCTGACCGTGCCCGGCGACCTGGGGTTCCGCGCGGAGGACGTGTCGTGCAGCGGCGGCGCCTGCGAGCTGCGGACGCTGGAGGACCTGGCACCCGGCGCGGAACGCAGCGTCTCCGGCACCCTGACGTACGCGGGGGTCTCGGCGGACAGCACCGAGGCACCGAGCGCACCGCCGCCGGGCACGGTCGAAGTGACGGTCACCGACGAGGGCGGTACGCAGGTGGCGTCGGCGTCGCAACAGTTCACGGTGGATCTGCAGGGCGGCACGGGACCGACTCCCGGGGACGGCGACCAGCCCAGCGGGTCGCCGTCGCCGTCGTCCCCGAGCCCCGCCCCCACCGACGGCGGCTGACCCGGGCCGGTCGTGCCGGCCCGGGCGTCGGGGACCTTCGCCGCGTCGTTTGCTCTGCCGCGAACAGGTCCCCGAACGGCGTCGCCGGTCCCGTCATCAGCGCACGAGAAAGCCGGCCGGGACACTCCTCCCGGCCGGCGGCCTTGTGACGATGGGCGGTCAGGACCAGGCGACGGTGTCGAGGAACGTCTCGACGGCGGTGAGCGCGACGGCGTGCGCGGCGAGCGTCGCGGCCAGCGGCCCCGGTACGAAGAGGCCGTGGTCGGCGCCGGGGATCTCCACCACGTGCGGGGTCAGCTCGCGGGCGAGCGCGCCGTCCCAGGTCTCGTCGTCCGACCCGCCGACCAGCAGGAACGGTGCGGTGCAGCGGCGCAGTGCCGCGACCGTCCCGGGCGTACTCAGCAGCGGGGTGAACCAGACCGCGGGCAGGCTCCGGTCGGCGGCGACGGGCGCGGCGCGGCTGCCGAGCGACTTGCCGACGAGGACGGTCCGCGCGCCGGGCGCGAGTTTCTCGACGCGGCTGAGCGCGTCGGCGACCTGCCCGCACGCCCAGGCTTCCGCCTCGGTACCGGACAGCCAGGCACGGAACTCGGCCTGCTCCTTCTCCGGTGGCGTCCACCGGATGGGCTCGACGTACGCGGCGCGCAGGTCGGCGGCTTCGCTGGTGAAGTGCAACAGGGGGAAGTCGGTGGTGTACCCGTTGCCCGGGATGAGGATGGCGGCCCGGTCCGGGGTACCCGGGTCGGCCGAGTCGGACGTTTCGCTCATGCCGAGAACCTAGTCGTACAACAGGCGGTGCGCGACCCCCGGCACGACCCGCGTCACTGTCCGCGACCTCACCGCGGGACGGCCGTGCCGGGCGACGGGTTCGGGGGCATGGCAGGCTGCACGGTGTGAGCACTGCACCGGACCAGTCCCGGCCGCTGGCGGCGACGCTGCGGCGGGTCGAGCGCGCCGCGGGGGCGCTGGCCACGGAGAGCGTGGCCCGGATGGACGCGACCCTGCCGTGGTTCTCCGAACTGCCGGCGGACCGCCGGTCCTGGGTGATGCTCGTGTGCCAGTCGGGCGTGAACTCGTTCGTCCGGTGGACGCGGGATCCGGCGAAGCCGCCGGAGTTCGGCGACGAGGTGTTCGCCGCCGCGCCGCGCGAGCTGGCCCGGTCGATCAGCCTCCAGCACACGGTCGCGCTGATCAAGGTGACGATCGACGTGGTCGAGGAGCGCGTACCGGAGCTGGCGGCACCGGGCGAGGAGTCGACGCTGCGGGAGGCGCTGCTGCGGTTCTCCCGCGAGGTCGCGTTCGCCTCCGCCCGGGTGTACGCGCGGGCCGCCGAGTCGCGCGGCGCGTGGGACGCCCGGCTCCAGGCGATGCTGGTGGACGCGCTGCTGCGCGGCGAGGTCGGGGACGCGATGGCCAGCCGGGCCGCCGCGCTGGGCTGGTCGGACGCCACCCCGGTCGCGGTCGCCGTCGGCAACTCGCCCGAGACCGACGCCACCACCGTACTGCACGGGCTGCACCGTACGGCGCGGCGGATCGGGGTCGAGGTGCTCGGTGGGGTGCACGGCAACCGGCTCGTCGCCGTACTCGGTGGTGCGGCGGATCCGGTCGCGGCGACCGGGAAGCTGCTGGAGGACTTCGGGCCGGGGCCGGTGGTGGTCGGCCCGCCCGTACCGTCGCTGGACGAGGCGACGGAGTCGGCGCGGGCGGCGCTCGCCGGGTACCGGGCGGCGCACACCTGGCCGGACGCGCCGCGGCCGGTGTCGGCGGCCGACCTGCTGCCGGAGCGTGCGCTGGCCGGCGACCCGGAGGCCCGCCGCGTACTGCGCACCGACGTGTACGGGGTGCTCCAGCGCACCGGGGAGCTGGTCGACACACTGGACGCGTTCTTCGCGACCGGTGGCGTACTGGAGTCGACGGCCCGGACGCTCTACGTACACCCGAACACGGTGCGGTACCGGTTGCGCCGGATCGCCGATCTGACCGGGTTCACGGCGACACAGCCGCGGGACTCGTTCGCGCTGCGGGTGGCGCTGGTGGTGGGCCGGCTGGACCAGGCGGCGCCGCGGCCGCCGCTGCCCGCACCGCCGCTGGGTGAGACGGCCGTGGAGATACCGGACGAGCCACCCGGAGTCGTTGCAGGGCATACGCATCGTGCCGAAGGTGCGCGTGGGGCGACCGAACTCACACCGCCCGCGCACTGACCGAAGTCCCCGAAACAGCCGGTTTGAACGCTCGTTTTGTCGACTCCCTACAACGTCCGTCGTCGGGTTTGGTTGATCAGAACTCCTCGCCAGACCGGGTCGATCCGTCACAGTCTTAAGCCGTGCTGGCCATACTCGCCCCCGGACAGGGGTCTCAGAAGCCCGGGTTCCTGACCCCGTGGCTCGATGTCGACGGTGCCGAGTCCCGGCTCCGCTGGTGGTCGACCGCCGCCGGCGTCGATCTCGTACACCTGGGGACCGAGGCGGACGCCGACGAGATCAAGGACACCGCGCGTACCCAGCCGCTGCTGGTGGCCGCCGGGCTGCTCGCCGCCGGGCACCTGCCGCTGGCCGACGTGGACGTCGTCGCCGGGCACAGCATCGGCGAGCTGACCGCCGCGGCCGTCGCCGGGTCGCTGTCCACCGAGTCCGCGATGATGCTGGCCGGCGTACGCGGGCGGGAGATGGCGGCGGCGTGCGCGCTGGAACCCACCGGCATGAGCGCCGTACTCGGTGGCGACCCGGACGAGGTGGTCGCCGCGATCGACGCCGCCGGCCTCACCCCGGCCAACCGCAACGGTGCCGGCCAGATCGTCGCCGCCGGTGCGCTGCCGGCGCTGGAGAAGTTCGCGGCGGAGCCGCCGGCCGGTGCCCGGGTACGGGCGCTCGCGGTGGCCGGCGCGTTCCACACCCCGTACATGGCGCCGGCGGAGCGGGCGCTGGAGGCACTGGCCGGCGGCATCACCCCCACCGATCCGGTACGCACGCTGCTGTCCAACGCCGACGGTGGCGCCGTGCGTACCGGGGCGGAACTGGTGGGGCGGCTGGTGCGGCAGGTGACCACCTCGGTGCGGTGGGACCTGTGCATGGCCACGCTCGCCGACCTCGGCGTCACCGGCGTCCTCGAACTTCCGCCGGCCGGCGTACTCGCCGGTCTGGTGAAGCGGGAGCTGAAGGGCGACCGGAAGCCGGAGATCGTCACCCTGAACACCCCGGACGACCTGCCGGCCGCCCGCGACCTGATCGCCCGGCACGGCGCGTCGCGCGCCGCCGGGACCGGAGACCACGGATGAGCGCGCCCGCGCGGAGCCGCCCGACGACGGCCCGGACCGCAGACCACGACGAGCGCCGAGCGACGGAGCGAGCATGACCGCAGGCAGCAAGATCCTGGCGATGGGCCACTACCAGCCCGCCAAGGTACTCACCAACGAGGACCTGACCCGGATCGTGGACACCACCGACGAGTGGATCACCACCCGGGTCGGTATCAAGGAACGCCGCGTCGCCGAGCACGAGACGGTCGCCGACATGGCCACCGCCGCCGCCGGCAAGGCGCTCGCGAACGCCGGGCTGTCCGCCGCCGACATCGACCAGGTCGTCGTCGCGACCTGCTCGTCGGTCGACCGCTGCCCGAACGTGGCGACCCGCGTCGCGCACAACCTCGGCATCAGCGCGCCCGCGGCGTACGACCTGAACACGGGCTGCTCGGGCTTCGAGTACGCGCTGGCGACGGCGGACCACGCGATCCGGGCCGGCGCGTCGACCCGGGCGCTGGTGATCGGCGCGGAGAAGCTGACCGACGTCACCGACTACACCGACCGGACCTCGTGCATCCTGTTCGGCGACGGCGCGGGTGCGGCCGTCGTGGCGGGCGTGGACGCGGACGAGGAGCCGGGCATCGGGCCGGTGCTGTGGGGCAGCCGCCCCGAGATGGGCCCGGTACTCACGATCGAGGGCTGGCGCCCGTACATCGTGCAGGACGGTCAGGCGGTCTTCCGCTGGGCGACCACGGAGCTGCCGGCGTTCGCGAAGGAGACCTGCGAGAAGGCCGGCGTACGGCCGGAGGAGCTGGGCGCGTTCGTCGCGCACCAGGCGAACCTGCGGATCATCGAGCCGCTGGCGCGCAAGCTGGGCGCCACGAACGCGGTGATCGCCCGGGACATCGTCGAGTCCGGCAACACCTCGGCGGCGTCCGTACCGCTGGCGTTGTCGAAGCTGCTGGAGCGCGGCGAGGTCGCGTCCGGTTCGCCGGTGCTGCTGTTCGGCTTCGGCGGCGGCCTGACGTACGCCGGGCAGGTCGTGCGCTGCCCCTGACCCATGTCGTACCAGGTCGGTACGGCACCATGAACGGCCGTGCCACGGCAGGATCGCCGGGGCACGAACGAAACGAGAGAGGGAACACCGATGGCAAACCGCGACGAGATTCGCTCCGGGCTGGCCGACATCCTCGAAGAGGTGGCCGGCGTGGACAAGGCGGACGTCGCCGACGAGAAGTCGTTCACCGATGAGCTGGACGTCGACTCGTTGTCGATGGTCGAGGTCGTGGTGGCGGCCGAGGAGAAGTTCGGCGTGAAGATCCCGGACGACGAGGTGCCGAACCTGAAGACCGTCGGCGACGCCGTCAGCTACATCGAGAAGAACGCTGCCTGAGCCGGATCTGCGGGAGGCGAACGACGAGATGACGAGCCACACCAGACCGGATGTGGTGGTCACCGGGCTCGGCGCGACGACCCCGCTCGGCGGGGACGTCGCGTCCACCTGGGACGGACTGGTCAACGGCCGGTCCGGCATCCGGAAGCTGGACACCGACTGGGCCGAGATGCTTCCGGTACGCATCGCCGGTTTGATGGTCGACGACCCGGCCAACCACATCGACCGGGTCAAGACCCGGCGGATGGACCGCTCCGAGCAGGCGGCCGTGGTGGCCGCCCGGCAGGCCTGGGCGGACGCCGGCATTCCGGACGACATCGACAAGGAGCGGGTGGCGGTCAGCGTCGGCACCGGCATCGGCGGGGCGAAGACCCTCGTCGACCAGCACGACCGGCTGATGACCAAGGGTGCGCGGCTGGTCAGCCCGCACACCGTGCCGATGCTCATGCCGAACGGCGCCGCGGCGTACGTGGGGCTGGAGTTCGGGGTGCACGGTGGCGTGCACTCGCCGGCGAGCGCCTGCGCGACGAGTTCGGAGGCGATCGCCTGGGGGCTGGACATCATCCGGTCCGGCCGGGCGGACGTGGTCGTCGCCGGCGGTACCGAGTCGGTGGTGTTCCCGCTGCCGATCGCCGGGTTCGCGTCGATGCGCGCGATGTCCACCCGCAACGACGAGCCGGAGCGGGCGAGCCGGCCGTTCGACAAGGGGCGGGACGGGTTCGTGCTCGGTGAGGGCGCCGGCATCGTCGTCCTGGAACGTGCCGACCACGCCGCGGCCCGCGGTGCCCACGTGTACGCACGGCTCGCCGGCGCGGCGCTCACCTCCGACGGGTACGACATCGTCGCGCCCGACCCGGAGGGTACGCAGCAGGCGCGGGCGATGACGCTGGCGATCCGGGACGCGGGGCTGGACCCGGCGGACGTCGCCCACGTCAACGCGCACGCCACCTCGACCCCGGTCGGGGACATGGGCGAGATCGCGGCGATCCGCAAGGCGGTCGGCGACCGTCCGGTGGTCACGTCGACGAAGTCGATGACCGGTCACCTGCTGGGCGCGGCCGGCGCGGTCGAGTCGATCGCGACGATCCTCGCGGTGTACCACGGGGTCGTGCCGCCGACCATCAACCTGGACGACCCCGACGACGAGCTGACCCTCGACGTCGCGGCGAACGTCGCCCGGACGATGGCGGTCCCCGCCGCGCTGAACAACTCGTTCGGCTTCGGTGGGCACAACGCCGCGCTGGCCTTCGTACGCGGCTGAGCGGAGTGCGCGGCGTCGCGCCCGGTGGCGGCCGGGCACCGCGGCGCCGCGTCCGGTCCCCGCGTCGGCCGGCAGGAACACGGGACACGGCCCCGTCCGATCGAGGACGGGGCCGTGTCGCGTACCCGGGTGGGACGCCGGCCCCGTACGGCACTGGACGATGACGAACCGGGCGGGGCACGATGGCACGGCTCGTCCGTACCTCGTACCGAACGGAGCCGCCCATGGATCCCGGCACGCTCGCCGACACCGCCGTGTCGTTCCTCCACGCGTACCTGCAGCGGATCGGTGGCCTGGTCGCGGACCGTGCGGCGCAGACGATCGCGGACGGCGTGCTGCCGCTGGCGTCCCGCCTGCACCGGGTACTGCGAAGGGCGCTGCGGGGCACGGACCACGAGGCGGCGCTCGACGCGACCGAGGACTCCCCGGAGGCGCCGCCGGCCGCGGACCTCGTCACCGCGGTACGTGAGGTCGTCGAGGCGGACCCGGCCACCGCCGCGGAACTCGCCGACATCCTCCGCGAGGCCGGCTGGCTGGACGCCCCGGCGGCGGGGATCGGCCACGTCGAGGGCGCGGCGGCGGTCGGCGGCAACGTGACGATCCGCGGGAGGTACGCGGCGGGCCGCGACGTCGTCGTCCGCGCCGACCCCGAGGAGACGCGCGACCGGTGACCGACCCCGACGACCCGCCACCTGCCGGTACCGGGCCGGAGCGGGTGACGGTGCACGGTGCCGCGGCGGTCGGCGGCGGCGACGTGCACGTCTCCGGGACGTACGCGGCGGGCCGGGACATCGTCATCGACCGTCGCTCCATCTACCAGACGTACGCGGACAACCGGCGGTACCTGTCGCTGTTCGGGCTGTGGCACCGCGGCGGCGGCCCGCAGGTACGCGCGCGGGTGCGGCGGATGCTCGCCGACGTGATGCGGCAGCACTGGATCCGCCGCGACGACGGGTACCTGCCGGTGCGGTTCACCGAGCGGCCGGAGGCGGTGGTGACGCCGCGCGACGCGGTACTCGTCACCACCGACCCGCCCCGGCGTACGTTCCCGGCCGGCGCCACGCTGTCCGACGTCCGCGACGAGATCGGCGGCAACCTGCTCGTACTCGGCGCGCCCGGCGCGGGCAAGACGTACCAGGTGCTGCGGTTGGCGGGTGACCTGCTCGCCGCCGCCGAGCGCGACGACAGCCTGCGGATGCCGGTGTACCTGCACCTCGGTTCGTGGACGAGGTCGTCCGGGTCGCTGCTGGCGTGGGCGGCGGCCGAGCTGGGCCGGGTGTTCAAGGTGCCGGCCAAGTTCGACCTGAAGCAGATCATCGAGGCCGAGGTCGTCCTGCTGCTCGACGGCCTCGACGAGGTCGACCGGGCCCACCGGAACGGCTGCGCGCGGGCGATCGACGAGTTCCGCGACCGGCACGGCGATGTCCCGCTCGTCGTCTGCACCCGACCCACCGAGTACGAGGCGACCGGTGTGCGGCTCGCCCTGGACGGCGCGGTGCTGATCGAACCACCGACGCCGGCCGAGACCGAGTCGTACCTGGAGGGGCTGGGGTCGAAGGCGGCGGGGCTGCGGCGGATGCTCGCCGCGGACCCCGGGTTGCGGCGGCTGCTCGGCTCACCGCTGTTCGTCACCTTCATGGTCCAGGCGTACGGCTCGGACGACGGGGCGGCGCGCCCGCCGACCGGCGCCGACGGCGTGTTCGCCGACTACGTCGCCGCCATGTACCGCCGGCCGGTGCCGCGCTCGCTGCCACGGTTCGCGCCGGAGCAGGTGACGCGCTGGCTGTCCTGGCTGGCGCGGTCGCTGCGCCGGCGGCGCACTCCGGTGTTCCACCTCGACCGGCTCTCCCCCGACTGGCTGCCGGACCGCGCCGACCGGGACCGGGCGCTGCGCTGGGAACGCGTGGTGATCGCCGTGCTCGCGTTCGGCGGCGGCTGGCTGAAGGCCGCGCTGATGTTTCCCGTCGGCCACGCCAAACCCCTGACGGTCGCGTTCTGGCTGGTGGTGTGGCCGCCACTGTTCGCCTGGATACTGGGCAGCCGCGCCGCCACCCTCGAACGGTTCACCGCCGGCATCACCCCCGGTACGCTCGGCCGCGGCCTGCTCGCCTGGGCACGCAACCCGCTCACCGTGCTCGCCGCCGTCGGCCTGGTCGCCGGCTGGCGGATCGGCCCGGTACAGGTCCCGGCGTTCACCGCGCTGTTCGGCCAGCCGGTGCACGTACGGGCGCTCTGCGCCATGCTCCTCACGCTGCTGCTACCGGTGATGGTGTTCGTGCACGCCCGCTGGTTCGACTTCACGGTCGTCCAGCCGCGGTCCCCGGGCGAGGAGATCCGCGCGGTACCGCGGCGCAGCCTGCTGGTCGGGCTGGCCGTCGCCGCCGTCGTCCTCGTCCACCAGATCGCGCTCGGCTGGCTGGAGGCCCCGCAGTACGGCACCGCGTACATGCTGCTGCACCCGCTGGAGATGGTGCCGCTGGCCGTGCTCGGCGCCGCCTGGTTCTCCGGCGGCCGCACGTACGTCCGATACCGCGTCACCGCCCGCATCCTGCACCGCCGCGGACTCGGCCCGGCACGGTACGGCGACTTCCTCGACCACGCGACGCGCCGGCTGCTCCTGGTACGCGACGGCGGCGGGTACCGCTTCCCGCACGACCGCCTCCGCCGCTACTTCGCCACCCTGCCACCGGAATCCCAACCCCGCAGCTGATCCGTCGGGCGTGGGTGCCGGCACCCGCGAGCGGTCAGCCGCAGGCGCTGCGGGGCAGGCCCTGGATCGGGACGGGCGAGCGACCCGGCGCGGTGGCCTTGCCCGCCAGTACGGCGGCGAGCGCGGTCATCGACTCCTTCGTCGCGCCGAACGTGGCGAGCACCGTCTTCGACCGCACCTCGCTCAGCAGGTACGGCTCGTCCATGCCGACGGTGACGTCCGCGTTCGGTGACAGGTCCCTGGTGGTGTCGCCGTACCCGGTCAGCGCCACCTGCGTGCCGCCGCTCGTGGAGACCGTGATTCCGTTGGCGCGCAAGGCATCCGTGAGCCAGGACCGCTTCTGGTCGGTACCGCCGGTGAGCCGTACGGTGCCCGACACGAGCGGCCCCGTGCACTGTCCGCGCAGGGTGGTGACCGCGGCGGCGGCGATGTCGCCGGCGACCTTCTCGTGCGCCGCGGACCGCAGCGTCGACAGCGCCGGCTGGGTGTGGCCCGCGAGGCGGGCGCGCAGCGTCACGACCCGGGTGGCCGCCTCGACCAGCCGGCTACGCGGCAGCTCACCGGACTTGAGCCCGGCCAGCAGGCCCTTCTGCGCGGCGGGCAGGTTCGGCGGTTCGAGCAGCAGGTCGTTGCCGGCGAGCAGGGCGTGCACCGCCGCCTCGCCCCCGTCGTACCGGTCGGTGACGGGCTGCATGTTCAGCGCGTCGGACACGACCACGCCGTTGAACTTCATCTTCGTCCGCAGTACGTCGTGCAGCAGCTTGTGCGACAGCGTCGCCGGCATCCCCGGGTCGACCGCCTGTACGTCCAGGTGACCGGCCATGATCGCCCAGGTGTCCGCGCCGATCGCGGCCGAGAACGGCGGCAGGTCCTGCGAGTCCAGCGTGCCGCGCGTCTGCGTCAGTACCGGCATCGCGTGGTGGCTGTCGGTCGTGGTGTGCCCGTGCCCGGGGAAGTGCTTCGGCGTGGCCGCGACCCCCGCGGTCTGGAGCCCCTTGACGGCGGCGGCGGTCTGCACCGCCACCTGCTGCGGGTCCGAGCCGAACGACCGCGAACCGATGACCAGGTTCCCCGGCCCACCGAGTACGTCGGCGTCGGGCGCGAAGTCCATGTTGACGCCGACCGCGGACAGCTCGCCCCCGGCCATCTCCCAGGCCCGTTCGGTGAGCTTCGGGTCGTGCGCGGCGCCGACCCCGAGGCCGGTCGGCAGCGGGCTCACCCCGTCCGCGAGCCGCACCACCGTCCCGAACTCCTGGTCGGTACTGATCAGCATCGGCAACCCGTCCGCCGTACCGGCCCGCTGCAACCCGGTCGTCAGCTCGCGTACCTGCTTCGGCGTGGCGATGTTGCTCGTCGGGTTGGTCTCCGCGGTCGGGTCGTTCCCGTCACCCTCGTTGACCAGCATCAACCCGCCCAGCTTGTACTTCCGGACGATCTGTGCGGGTGTGTCGGCGCCGGCGATGTTCCGGTTGTGCCTGGCGGCCTCGGCCGAGACCCTGTCCGCCTGGTACCCGTACGCCACCGGCATCAGCACCTGGCCGATCAGTTCGGTGTCGGACATCGACCGGACGATCTCGGCGGCCCGCTTCGCCGGGTCGACCGGTGCGTGCGTCGGCGGCGCGCTGGACGACCGGTGGGTCGGCTCGTGGGCCGCGCTCGGCGACTTGCCGCACGCCGCGGCGGCGAGCAGACAGCCGAGCGCCACCAGGGCGGTCAGGACACGGGGGGTTCGCGTGTGGGGGGACACGCGTGCAAGGAGACCAGCCGACCGGCCGCCGCGTCCAATCGGGGTAGCGGCCGCCACTCGGCGAGCGACCGGTACCTCACGGTTCGTACTCACCCGACCTGGGTGAGCCACGTCACCGGTGCGCCGTCGCCCGCATGCCGGTACGGCTCCAGCTCCGCGTCCCAGGACGCACCCAGCAACCGCTCCAGCCCGTGCGCCAGCGCCTCCGGTCCGGCGGCCGTCGCCATCAGCGACCGCAACCGGTCCTCGGGTACGACGATGTCGCCGTTCGCGCTCACCGAGGCACGGAAGATGCCACGGCCGGGCGCGTACATGATGCGCTCGCCGTCGACCCCGGGGCTGGGCTCCTCGGTCACCTCGAAGCGCAGCATCGTCCACTGCCGGAGCGCAGCAGCAATTTCCGACCCGGTACCCGCTCGTCCCGTCCACGAGCATTCGGCCCGCACGGTGGTCGGATCGGCGGGCTGCTGGGTCCACTCCAGTCGAACCGGCGTGCCCAGCACACGCGCGATGGCCCACTCGACGTGCGGGCACACGGCAGGCGGGCTCGAATGGACGTACACGACGCCTCTAGTCGGCACGATCGACCTCCCGGTTGACGAGGTGCGCCTTCCCCCGCGTCCTCGCTCAGCCAAGTGGTCGGAAACATGATGACTTGTGGTGCTGCCGTTACGCCAGCGATCTCGGGATTTTGGTGGAACGGTTGTCTGACCGCGGGTGGAAATGCTAACGGAGTCGGGTTCACCAGGGCGGGCGCATCGTAACCGGAGTGGTCAAGATGACCCGGCGACCACCCATCCCGACCGAGCCGGTGCACCGTGTCATCGGATACCCTCGACGGTGAGGGCAGGGTCGACGACCGGCCACTGTCCCGACGAACAATCAGGTTCGGTGTCGACCGGCTGACGGTCGACATCCCTCGTGCGGGCCGTCCGCGGCGCGCGCGATCCGGTCGTTCCACCCGACAAGCGATCGCCCGGCGTTCTGCGCCTGTACGGCGGTCAAGGAGTGCAAGGAGTACCACGCGTGGCCCAGTCAAAGACCGCACGCGCCTCGGTTCGCGCCGGCCAGGCGTCCGGTGGCGCCCTCAGCGTGCTCGGCGAGTACAAGTACCTCATCCCGCTGAACGGTGGGAAGAACGTCTACGTGCGCAACCTGCTGACCGGCAAGACCTCGCGGGTGCGTACCGACTCGGACAAGTTCGTCGAGGAGATCAAGTCGCTGGCCGACGGCGGTCACGGCGTCAAGATCAAGGCCGAGCTGGACGTGCTGCAGACGTCCTTCCCCGACCACGGTTGGGACGTCACGACCAAGCGTCTGGTGGACGCGGGCGTGTTCGGCGAGAGCTGAATCCCGGCCCGTCACCCGAAGCCCCGGTGCCCTCGGCGCCGGGGCTTCGTCGTGTCCGGACAACGACGGGTGGCCGGGCGACGACGGGTGGCCGAGCGACGGGTCAGACCCACCGACAGCGTCACCGTCATCATCATCCCGGTCAGGCGATGAGGCGGACGCGGCCATGCGTACGGTCGTGGCGGGCGCCGACCAGCCACAGCGTGCCCGCGTCCAGGCCCTCGCGTACGGCGGGGAGGGCGCCGACGCGGGCGACGGTACCGGCGACGTGGTGGCGCATCACCCGGTCGTAGCGGTCGGTGCCGCGCTCGTGCCGGTGGTGCCCGCCGTCCACCGCCCGGTCGGCCGCGGCCACCGCCGGCCGCACCTCGTCCACCAGGTACGCCAGGTCGCCGGTCGGCGCGTCGGTGTCCACGGCGTACCGGACGGCGGCGCAGTGTTCGTGGCCGAGCACCATGACGAGCGCGACGCCGAGGGTCGCCACGGCCAGTTCGACGGACGCGGTGGCGCCGCGGTCGAGTACGTGGCCGGCGGAGCGGACCACGCACAGGTCCCCGTACCCGGCGTCGAAGAGCGACTCGGCCGCGAGCCCGCCGTCCAGACACGTCACCACCAGCGCGAACGGTTCCGGGGCGGGCAGGGTGCGGCGCCCGCCGGGACGGCCCCCGTCGGTACGGCCGGCGAGGAAGCGGCGGTTGCCGGCGATCAGCTTGCGCAGCGCCGCGGGCGGTGTGACGGCGCGGTCGGCGGCGACCTCGTCCGTCGGGGGGTGTGGTGGCACGAGTACCAGAGTGCCGACGCGGTCACGCGGCGACCAGTCGACGGCGACGGAAGCGGCACTGATCACCGTCCCGTCCACCAATCGTGGGCGATCGGGCGGTGAATCCGGTGCGGCTGGTGGCTAGGGTGACCTTCGTGGATACACCCCTCCCCGATTTCGTCAACTGGCCCACGTTCCCGTTCAGCGGCGAGCTGCGGGTGCGGCCGTTGGACGCCCCTTCCCTGCCGGAGCCGCCCCGGGACGGCGAGGACATCGCCGGCTGCCGGGCCTGCCAGGCACCCGACGACGCGTACATCTGGGTGGACGACCGGTGGCGCGTCCGGGCCACCGAACAGCCGCCCGGCCTGCCGCTCGTCCTGCTGCTCGAACCGCGGATGCACCTCGACCTGGGCGACCTGCCCAACCTGGAGGCCGCGGAGCTCGGCCTGCTCACCGTACGGATCGAGCGGGCGATGCGCTCGGTCGACGGCGTGGCGCGCGTCCACGTGAACCGGTGGGGTGACGGAGCGGCGCACCTGCACCTGTGGTTCCTGGCCCGGCCGGCGGGCGCGCTGCAGCTGCGCGGATCGTTCCTGTCGATGTGGGACGACATCCTGCCGCCGGTGAGCACCCGGACCTGGCGCGACAACCTGTCGTTCGTGGCGGCCTACCTCGCCGACCAGGGTGGGCGGTCCATGCTGGAGTCCTGACCCTGCCCGCCATTCTATCCGGACCGGGTCGGGCGAAAATCGACCCGGTGCAGGGTTTTCCGGTGGGGGCGGGTCTCTAACCTCGCTGCGGGGAACTTCGGGGCGAGGGGGACGCATGGCGGACGGTGCGGCGACGGCGGCGGCGGAGGTCGCGGCCGAGCAGCGGCACGTCGACCGGGTGTACGCGCGGCTCGACGTGCTGCGCGAGGAGACCGCCGAGTCGACCCGCAACGGCTTCGCGCTGGCCCGGGTCGGCAACTTCGGCGCGCTCGTCGAGCGGGACGCGATGGTGTACCAGATGTCGCGGCGGCTGCGCGCGCTGGACGCGGAGTACGACGGGCTGGTGTTCGGAAGGCTGGACCTGGTGGCGCGCGGCGACGCGGACACCACGCTGCACATCGGCCGGCTGGGGCTGCGGGACGAGCAGTACCGGCCGCTGGTGGTGGACTGGCGGGCGCCGGCGGCCGGCGCGTTCTACCGTGCCACGCCGACCGACCCGATGGGTGTGATCCGGCGCCGGGTGATCCGGTGCGTGGGGCAGCGGGTCGCCGACGTACAGGACGATCTGCTCGACCCGGGTGCGGCGCCGGACGGCATGGCAGTGGTCGGCGAGGGCGCGCTGCTGGCGAGCATGGCGCGCGCCACCGGCCACCGGATGCGGGACATCGTCGCCACCATCGCCCGCGAGCAGGACGAGGCGGTACGCGCGCCCGCCTCCGGCGCGGTGCTGCTCACCGGCGGCCCCGGTACGGGGAAGACGGCGGTGGCGCTGCACCGCGCCGCGTACCTGCTGTACTCGGACCGCAACCGGTACGAGTCGGGTGGGGTGCTGATCGTCGGCCCGGCGCCGGTGTTCATGCGGTACATCGAGCGGGTGCTGCCGTCGCTGGGCGAGGACACGGTGACGTTGCGGGCGCTCGGCGAGGTGCTGGACGACACGTCCACCGACCGGCGCGACTCCCCCGCCGTCGCCGCGGTGAAGGGTTCGCTGCGGATGCGGCAGGTGCTGCGCCGCGCGGTCCGCGACGTCCCGCCGGGCGCGCCCGACCGCCTGCGCCTCGTGTACGCGGGGCTGGTGTTGACGCTCGACGCGAAGGCGCTGGCCGGGGTGCGGCGGGCGGCGCAGCGCCGGGGCACGCCGCACAACCAGGCCCGGCGGTACGCCCGCGCCGAGCTGATCGAGGCGCTGTGGCAGCAGGCCGTCCGGCGGGCCGCGAACGAGTACGCGCTGGACCGGGAGCGGTTCGCCGACGAGGTGGGCGACCGGAGCGAGTTCCACCGGTTCGTGGCGGCGTGGTGGCCGGTGCTGGCGCCGTTCGAGGTGCTGTCGTGGCTGGGCGACGAGTCCCGGCTGCGGCGCTACGCCGGGCGGGTGCTCACCCCCGAGGAGGTACGCCTGGTCGCGGCGTCGATCGCGCCGCCCACCGCGCCTGACACGCTGTTCGACGTACCGGCGGGGGACGGGCCGACGGTGGCGGACGTGGCGCTGGCCGACGAGCTGCGGGTACTGCTCGGGCCGCCGCCGAAGCCGCCGAAGCCGGAGCCCGACGAGTACCAGATCGCCGAGCTGTCCACGTACGCGGAGCGCACGATGCCGGCGCGGGAGCGACCCGAGCGGCCCACCGACTACGACGAGTACGCGCACGTGGTGGTGGACGAGGCGCAGGACCTGTCGCCGATGCAGTGGCGGATGGTGGGCCGGCGCGGGCGGTACGCGGGCTGGACGATCGTCGGCGACCCCGCGCAGAGCGCCTGGCCCGATCCGGACGAGGCGACCGCGGCGCGGGACGAGGCGCTGCGCGGCCGGCGTACCCGGTCGTTCGAGCTGACCACGAACTACCGGAACTCGGCGGAGATCTTCGCGCTCGCCGCCCAGGTGGTTCGCGCCGCCGAACCCGACCTGCCGCTGCCCACCGCGGTCCGGCACACCGACACGCCGCCCGCCGTCCACGCGGTCGCCGCCGCCGACCTGCCCGATACCTGCCGGACGGCGCTCGCCGAGCTGCTCGCCGCGGTACCAGGGACGGTCGGGGTGGTCGCGCCGGACGACCTGCTCGACGCCGTCCGCGGCTGGCTGCCTGCCGACGAGCGCGTCGACCTGCTCGGCCCGCTGTCCGCCAAGGGCATGGAGTACGACGGGGTGCTGGTGGTGGAGCCGGGGCGGATCCAGGCGACCGCGGCGGGCGGCGCCCGCACCCTGTACGTGGTGCTCACCCGCGCCACCCAGCGGCTCACCGTCGTGGGTACCGATCCGGCCTGGCCGGGCGCCTGACACGTCGACGCCCGCCGGTCTGCGTGACCGGCGGGCGTCGGGTGGTGCCTGAGGTGGTGCCGATGGCTCAGGACGCGTACGGGTTGGCGCTGTCGTTGGTGTAGTGCACCGTGTCGACGTTGCCGTCGTTGTCGGTGTCGGTGGCGACCACGTCCACCTGACCGTCCTCGTTCTTGTCCACGGCCACCGCGTCGACGCGGCCGTCGTTGTTGGTGTCCGCCGCGTACGTGTCGATGGTGCCGTCGTGGTTCGTGTCCGCCGCGTACGCGTCCGGGGAACCGTCGTTGTTCGTGTCGGCGCTGTAGAAGTCGGCGTGCCCGTCGCCGTTGGTGTCCATCGCACCGTGGTCGGGGTTGCCGTCGCCGTTGGTGTCCCAGTCGACCTGGTCGATCTTGCCGTCGTGGTTCGAGTCGTACGCCCACGTGTCGGTGTGACCGTCGCCGTTGCTGTCCGTGTCGACCTGGTCCGCGACGCCGTCGTGGTTCGAGTCGT
The DNA here is from genome assembly GCF_016861975.1 of Actinocatenispora rupis. GTDB lineage: Bacteria > Actinomycetota > Actinomycetes > Mycobacteriales > Micromonosporaceae > Actinocatenispora > Actinocatenispora rupis. Next base: position 110,822 of record NZ_BOMB01000012.1, read on the forward strand.
AGACGTCGGCGGAGGTGCCATCCGTGTACTCGACGTGGACGTCGTTGCCGGTGGTGTCGTCGGTGCCGGTCGTGTCGCCGGTGTCGATGTCGCTCATCGCGGGGATCCCCCAGGTAGTCGTCCGTTGCGGCCCTCTCCGGCGCCGCCGTTGGGCGTAACCCTAGGTCACGCGCTCCACCACGGTGATCACCCATTCGTGCCAGCGCCCCGGGGTCACCGCACGAGGCCGAGTTCCCGGGCCAGAACGGCCGCCTGCGTACGGTTCCGCAGGTCCAGTTTGGCCAGTACCCGGCTGACGTGGGTCTTGGTGGTCGGTTCCGCCATGCCGAGGTGCGCGGCGATCTCGGCGTTGGACTCGCCGCGACCGAGGCACGCCAGTACCTCCCGTTCCCGCGGGGTGAGCTGGGCGAGGGCGGGCGGCTCGGCAGGGGCCGGGCGCTGCGCGGCGAACGCGGCGATCAGCCGGCGCGTCACGGCCGGCGCGACCAACCCGTCCCCCGCCGCCACCAGCCGTACGGCGTCGACCAGGCGCTCCGCGTCGGTGTTCTTCAGCAGGAACCCCGCGGCACCGGCGCGCAGCGCACCGAACACGTACTCGTCGAGGTCGAACGTGGTGAGCACGAGGACGTCGGTGACCTGCTCGGCGCTCAGCGTGCGGGTGGCGGCGATGCCGTCGACGCCGGGCATCCGGATGTCCATCAGCGTCACGTCGGGGCGCAGCTCGCGGGCCAGGCGTACGGCGGCGGCGCCGTCCGCGGCCTCGCCCACCACGGTCAGGTCGGGTTCGGCGGACAGGATCATCACCAGGCCGGCGCGTACGGCGGGCTGGTCCTCGGCGACGAAGACGCGGATCACTCAGCTCTCCTTCCGGGGGGTGAGGGGCAGGCACGCGCGGACCACCCAGTGCCCGTCCTCCGGGCCGGCGGTGAGCGTGCCGCCCAGCAACGTCGCCCGCTCCCGCATACCGACCAGGCCGGCCCCGGCCCCCGGTACCGCGTCGATGGCGTCCCGGAGCGGGGTGCTGACCAACACCGACAACGCCTCCGCGGTACGCGTCAGGCGCACCTCGGCGGGTCCGGGGCGGGCGTGCTTCAGCGCGTTCGTCAGCGACTCCTGCACGATCCGGTACCCGGCCAGCTCGACCGACGCGGGCAGCGGCCCGCCCACCTCGTACGGGTGGAGGTCGACGCGCAGGCCGTCCCGCCGCGCCGCGTCCACCAGCGCCGGTACGCCGGCCATGCCGGGGCTCGCCACCGGTTCCTCCGCCGCGTCGGTGTCCCGCAACAGGCCGATCATCGCGCGCATCTCGGCCAGGCCCTGCACGCTGTTCTCCCGGATCACGCCCATCGTCTCAGCCATGAGTTCCGGCGAGTCGGTCGCCACCCGCAGCGCGGCGGTGGACTGGATCGCGATCGCGGACAGGTGGTTGGCGACCAGGTCGTGCAGCTCGCGCGCCATCCGGGCACGTTCCGCGGCGACCGCGGCACGGTGGTCCAGCTCGGCCAGCCGCGCCACCTGGCGGGCATGCTCGCGGTGCTCGGCGGCGCGGTCCCGGTGGTGCCGCACCACCTCGCCCGTCGACGCCGGGACCACCGTGGTCAACGCCGCCAGCCCACCGAGTACGACGGAGCCCTGGATGACCAGCCGCCACGACTGGTCCTGGAGCACGATCAGCATCGCCACCACGGTCGCCACCGTCAGCAGGACGCTGCCGCGCAGCAGCCACGTCGCGACGCGGCGCGGCCCGTACAGGCAGGCGGCGTAGAGCAGGTCGGTGAACACCAGCCAGGTGCCGATCGACCCGCCGAGCAGCGCGTCCGCGGTCACCGCGGCCACCCCGACGCACAGCGCCAGCAGCGGCGCCGTACCCCGCAGCAGGTCCGCCCCCACCGCCACCGCCAGCGGCACCAGCAACAGCGCCGGATGCCCGATCCGCGAGTCGTACAGGCCGACGGCGAACAGCAGGACGCCCGCCGCACACAACCCCGCGGCGCAGAGCACGTCCCGGCGCGGCGGCCTGCGCCGCGGCCACCACGCGGCCGACGTCATGCGCACATCACAACATCCACCGACCGCGCGCGGGCGGCCGGTTCGTACATCGAACGGATCATGCCGGTCTCGTCGGTGGCGACGACGCGCCCGCCGCGCCCGGACGGCAGGCTGGAGGACGTGCTCGTCACCGTGATCATCGCCTGCGAGATCGGCTTCTGGGTACTCGTCGGAGCCGGCCTCGCCGTCCGCTACCTGCTCCGCCGACGCCGCCTCAGTACGGTGCTGCTCGCGTGCGTACCGCTGGTGGACCTGGTGCTCCTGCTGACCACGGCGGTCGACCTGGTCGGGCGGCACGCGGTCGCCGGCGCCGGACACGGGCTCGCCGCGGTGTACCTGGGGTTCACCGTCGCGTTCGGGCACTCGATGATCCGCTGGGCCGACCAGCGCTTCGCCCACCGGTTCGCCGGCGGACCCGCACCCGTGAAACCACCCAAGTCCGGACCCCGCCGCGCCGCGTACGAGTGGCGCGAGTGGGGCAAGGCCGTACTCGCCAGCGCCATCGCCTCGGTACTCCTGCTGGGACTGGCCGCCGTGATCGGACACCGCGGCGACGCGCTGCTCACCTGGCTGCCACGCCTGGGCGTACTGCTCGCGATCTGGTTCATCTGGCCGGTCACCAGCAGCCTCGGCGCCCTCCGCCGCGAGCGCCCGCGCTCCTGAACCGCCTGCGTTGTCGAGGCGCTGGCGATCCCGCGTCGCCCGCGGCTCTGTCGCTCGCGTTGCCGAGCCGCGGACGTACCCGCGTCGCGTGTTCCCGCCTGCGTTGTTGAGCTGCTGGCGATGATCCCGCGTCGCGGGCGGCCTTGGCGTCGCTCGCGTTGCTGAACCGCGGGCGTACTCGCGTCGCGTGTTCCCGCCTGCGTTGTTGAGCTGCTGGCGATCCCCCGTCGCCGGAGTCCTGGCGTCGCTCGCGTTGCTGAACTGCCGGCCGCGGGCGTTGCTGACCCTTGCGATGCGGGGGCTTCCCGCGGCGGGCGCCCACGCCCCGCGTCGCTGAGCCGCGCGTCCCGTCGCGCGCCTCAGGCGTTGCTGCGTCGCGGACGTTGCTTAGCCACGGACGTTGCCGAGCCAGGTGCAGTGCTGAACCGCGGGCCGCGGGCGTTGCTGCGGCGCGGGTTTCCCTTGCCACGGGCGTCTGAGCCAGGTGCGGTGCTGAGCCGGCTGGCGTTGCTGGGGCGTACCGGGGCGGTCGAGGTGGTGCGGCGAGCGGGATGGCCGGGGCGGGCGGAACGTGAAGGAAACTTAGGTCGCGATGCGTGTTTGTCTGAACTTTCCTCCCATAGCGTCTTGATTGTGGTATCGATCACCTGCAAGGGTCGTATCCACAAAGGACGGTGCGACGGGCCGAGCCCACCCGTCGCGGGAGGAAAGGACGCCATCCATGACCGTGCCCAGACACGCGGTCCGGCGGGCAGTACGCGCGACGAGTGTCGCCGTCGCCGCGGTCGTCGCCACCCTGCTCGTCGGCGTCGGCACCGCGCACGCCGCAACCCCCAGCTACGTCGCCCTCGGCGACTCCTACTCCTCCGGCGTCGGTACCCGCAGCTACATCGACGACGGGACCAGCTGCCAGCGCTCCACCTACGCGTACCCGGAACTCGCGGCGTCCCGGCTCGGCGCGAACCTGACCTTCGACGCCTGCTCCGGCGCCAAGACCGCCGACGTACTCAACAACCAGCTCGGCCACCTCACCGCCGGCACGAGCCTCGTCACGATCTCCATCGGCGGCAACGACGCCGGGTTCAGCAACGTCATCACCAAGTGCGCGTACCCGTGGCCGTACAACTGCACGAACGACATCAACAACGCCATCAGCTTCATGCAGAACACGCTGCCCGGCCGGCTCGACAGCGTGTACTCCGCGATCCGCAGCCACGCACCCAACGCGCGCGTCGTGGTCGTCGGGTACCCGCGCCTGTTCAACGGCCAGACCTGCAACGCGCTCGCCCGCATCTCCGCCACCGAGGAAGGCCAGCTCAACCACGCCGCCGACGTACTCGCCGGGGTCATCTCGGCGCGCGCCTCGGCGCACAGCTTCTCGTTCGTGGACCCGCGCAGCGCGTTCTCCACCCACGAGATCTGCTCCAGCTCCGAATGGCTCAACGGACTGTCCGACCCGGTCAGCGAGTCGTACCACCCCAACCGGTCCGGCCACGTCGGGTACGCCGACCTCGTCACGCCGGCACTGTCCGCCGCACTCTCCCGGTCCTGACGTACGTGAGTTCCGGCGCCGCGGCTGGGTTGGGTCGCGGCGCCGGTGCACATCTGGGGGACTTGGAGTTAGTACGTGACGACTTTCCGGCACATTGTCCAATTGTCTCATTGTCCAATTGTTGAACTGTTGAACAATGAGACAGTTGAACAATCGGGCTCTCAGTCAGCGACTAGCCACGTTCCGCATCCACTCTGCGGCGCTCTGCCCCGCGACAGGCTGCCCCCAACCACCCCGCGATCGACACCGCACCCTCAGCGCGCCGCGGCTCGCACCCCACCCTCAGCGCGCCGCCGCCCGTACCGCCCGCGTCAGCTCCGCCAGCCGCCCAACGAGCGCAGCGGACCGCGAACGCTGCGCCGCGTACAGCACCCCGTACCCGAATGAGCTCTCCCCGGCGGCGTCGGCGTCGGCAGCGAGCCGCCGCAGCAGTTCGCGCGCGACGACGGTGTCGTGCTGGTCTCCGAGTACGTCCTGGATGGCGGCGAGTCGGCGCAGCAGTGCGGGATCCCCGGCGGTGGCCTCGACGGCGTACCGGGCTCGTTTGGTGCCCTTGCGGGCCCGGTGCAGCGCCTCGTCGTCGGTTCCGCGGCGCAACCGCCGGTCGAGTGCGGCGATCGCCCGGTCGACCCGGTGGGCCACCGCGTCGTCGTGCGGTGTACCGGACCAGGGGTCGGCGACGAACGTGTCGAGCCGGTCGACGAGCCGGGCGTACGCGGGGTCGGTCAGGGCGGCGACGGCGCGCCCGCGTCCTTCGGCGGTACCGCGGGCGAGGGTGGTGTCGATGCGGGTGCGGACGTCGGGTGGCAGCAGGTCGGCGGGTTCGGCGGCGAGGGCGGCGGCGAGCACGTCGGCGAGTACTTCGTGGTCGCGGAGGTCGGCGAGTTCGCCGGCGAAGGCGCGGAGTTCGTCGGCGAGTCCGGCGGGGGCGGCGAGCAGTGGCCGGAACGTACGCAGGGTGGCCCGCAGCCGGCGTACGGCGACGCGCAGCCGGTGCACGGAGTCGGGCGCACCTTCCGGTACCAGTGGCGCGGCGGCCCGGACGGCGTCGCGTTGGGTGCACAGGTACCGCGTGACGCGGTCGGCTGCCGTCCCCATCGCCGCCTCCCGTACCCGGGGATTCCATCGTCGCGTACGCGCGGGCGCGGGGCCAGCGCGGCGACGGCGCTCCCGGCGGGTTCCCAGGTACGTCACAGCCTCGCTCCATCCACGCTCGGTAGCGTCGGGGTCCGGACGACTCTGTCGGGGGTGTCGCGATGGGACTGCGGGAGCGACTGCGCCGGATGTTCGGCGCGCCGGCGGCCGGCGGCATCCGGACACAGGGGCAGATCCGGTCGCGGCGCGGCGGGTACCAGTCGATGTTGGACCGCGAGGCGACGGTGCGTGATCTGGACGAGCTGCGGGCGTTCGCGGCGACGCGGCTCGGGGTGGAGTTCTACCTGGAGCCGGAGACGACCGCGACGGACACCACGGTCGCCGCGGTGGCCACGGACGGTGAGTGGATCCGCCGCCGGGTCGGCTCGCCGAAGGTCGCCGGTCAGCTCGCCGACGAGCTGGGCCTCCCCCTGTACGACGCCGGTACGGTCGGCTATCCGGCTGCGATGCGGCGGTACCGCCGGACCTGACGGACGTCGCGCCGGTTACCTCCCTGGGTCGGCCCGATGTCGTTCGGTGTCGGCTTTCTCGCGCGGAGCCGGGTGGGGCCGCGCAACGACTACGATCGATGGGTATCCCACAGATCCGTTGTGGCGCCGCCGTGCCCACCCGTGCCCGGTGGCGTCCGGGCACGGCGGAGGTGATGGATGACCCGGGGCAGCGCGGAACCAGGTCCGGGCGTGGCGCAGCGGCACGCGGACCCGGTGGCGGCGGCGATCGTTCTGGCCGCGGACCCACCACCCGGCGGCCGACCGGGGGCGCTGGTCCGGGTCGGCGGCCCGACGGTCCTGGCCCGCGCCATCTCGGTACTCGGATCCGCGGGCGTGCCGCGGGTGCTGGTGACCGGCGGCCCCGCCGTACTGGATGCCGCGCGCCGGCTCGGCGCCTCGGCGTACGTGCCGGGCGGTCCGTTGCCCGCTGGACGGTACCTGCTGGTCGCGGGGGACGCGCTGTTCGACGCGGAGACCGTACGGTCGCTGGCGGACCACGGCGGCGACGTCCGCTGCACCGACGCGGCGCTGGCGGTGGTGGACGCGGCGACGGCGACGGCCGCGGCGGACGCCGGCTCGTTCGCGGGAGTACCGGAGGGGCCGCTGGCGCCGGCGGCCGGCTTCGCCACCACCCTCGCCGGGCCGGGCGACCTGCGCCGGGTACGACGCGCGCTGTGGCAGCGGTACGGGCCGAAGCCGACCGACGGGCTCGTCTGCCGCTACCTGAACCGGCCGCTGTCGCGCCCGGTGACGTTGCTGTTGACCCGGATGCGGATCGGGCCGGATGCGTTGACGCTGGCCAGTTTCCTGGTCGCGGTGGCCGGCGCGGCGGTCGTCGGGTTCGGCGGGCGGTGGTGGACGATGCTGCTCGGCGGCGTCCTGATCCAGGCCGGCAACGCGCTCGACGGGGTGGACGGCGAGGTCGCGCGGATCGGCCTGCGCTCGTCCCGGCGCGGCGCGCTGCTCGACACCACCCTCGACCGCTACGCCGACCTCGCCGTACTCGCCGGGCTCGCGCTCGCCGCCGGTGGCCGCCCCGCCGACTGGATCTGGGCGTTCGCCGCCGCCGCCGCGAGCCTGCTCATCTCGTACATCAACGCGGTGGCTCCGCGGGCGCCGCAGCGGCTGCTCCGCCGGGACGTACGGCTGCTGGTGTGTGCGCTGGCGGCGGCGCTGTCCCTGCCGCTGTGGGGTCTGGTCGTGGTCGCCGTACTCGGCAACCTGGACGCGCTGCGCGTGTTCGGCCAGGTCATCCGCCGCGCACCCGGCCCGCGCTGATTCCTGTCGTACCCGGGTGGGAGGGTGACGGCCGGTCGACGTACGGGGAGGACGCGATGGGGACGCAGCGGGACCGGGTGCTGGCGGCGTGCCTGGCGCAGCCGGAGGCGGCCGAGGGCTACCCGTTCGGCGACGAGGCGGCCGTGTTCACGGTGTGCGGCAAGATGTTCGCGCTGGTGGCGTTGGGCGGGCCGGTCGGCTCGGTCAGCCTCAAGTGCGACCCGGAGCTGGCCGTCGTGCTGCGCGAGCAGCATCCCGGTGTCACCGCCGGCTACCACCTGAACAAGCGGCACTGGAACACCGTTGTGCTCGACGACGCGGTCGCCGACGACGAGCTCGTCGAGTGGCTCGACCGGTCGTACGACCTGGTCGTGCGCGGGTTGCCGAAGGCGGACCGGCAGCGCCTCGCCGCCGGCTGACCCGCGGCACGACGCCGTACGGCGGCCCGCCGGCAGGTGCGCCGGGCGGACCGCCGGGGGCGGTCAGTGTCTGAAGACGCCGATGCCGTTGGCGACGGCGCGTTCGGCCACGCCGGCCGGGTGGTTGTTGACGACCGTCACCCCGTCGGTGCCGGGGAGTACGACGGCGCAGGTGGTGGAGCCGCCGCCGTCCAGGTTGATGCCGTCGGCGGCGCCGAGGTCGGACAGCAGGATGGCCAGTCGGGCCAGGGTGAGGCCGCTGCCGGCCTCGGCCTGCCCGTCCAGCGCCACCAGGTAGAGGCGCCGGCCGTCCGCGGAGATGCCCGCCGCCGTACGGGTCGCGGACACCTTGTCGTCGACGCCCGGGAGTACGGCGCCGTCGCGCAGGATCGGGGCGCCGCCCACCGCGACGCGGAACGGTACCCGTCCACCGGTCAGCCCGTACTGCACGCTCACCGGGTCGCCGACGTGCAGCGCGCGGAGCGTGTCGGCACCGGCCTCGCGGCCGACGAGCACGGTGGTGTCGGCCGGGATCGCGCCCGCACCGGGCGTGTCGGCGACGGCGGCGACGCGACCGTGGCGTACGGAGATCTCGGCGGTGTCGGTGGCGCAGGGGTCGCCGCGCCTGACGTCCGAGCCGCAGACGGCGCGCTGCCGGGAGACGGTGCCCCAGTCGGAGGTGAACGCGTCGATCCCGTTCTGCGCCACGGCGTACTGGTTGAGTCCGGCGAGCGGGTGGCTGTCCGCGCCGATGCGTACGGTGCCGGCCAGGGTGAGCGTGCCGAGCCGGGCGCGGCCGTCGACGCCGACGCCGATCACGTCGCGGGTGGACGTACCGGGGGCCATGGCGGGGCCGAACCGCTGCGAGTCGGGTACGGCGGCCTTGAGGGCGCGGCCGTGCGTGATCTCGGGCCCGTTGGACGAGCCGGTCGCGGCGACGCCCGGGTGCTGCGACTCGTCGATGTTGAAGAAGTCGGCGTTGACTCCGGCCACCGCGTGCGCGTCGGCAACCATGTCCGACACCTTCTCGCGGGCGGCGACGTCGGTCGGGTGCAGCAGGTCGACCGACACGTGCGGGTCGGCGAGGTCGACCGTGACCACCTCGCCGGTTGCCGTACCGGTGGCGGTGGCGACCTGCCAGTGGTCCAGTTCGACACCGGGCGCGAGCCGCGTACCCGTGGCTGGCGCGGCACCGGCGGTCGCGGCGCCGGCCGTACCGAGGAGGGTGACGGCGGTCGCCGCCAGTGCCAGCAGCAGCCGGCGGGGGGTTCTCGTCATGTTCGGTGCTCCGTCCGTCTCGTCCGCGAAGCAGCGTGCAAGTGGATCATTGGGTAGCACCGACCGGACGATGAGGTCAATACCAACAAGCGGTGACGATCCGGTGCGGCGGTACGGCCGAGGCGGGACAATATCCACGGATAACCGCAGGTCAGGAGGTTTCGTCGATGATCGGCATCCAGGACATCGCGCAGTGGAAGGGCGCCCCGGTCGTCGACCGCGACGGCGGGAAGATCGGCACGCTGGAAGCCGTCTACGTGGACGCCGCGTCCGACGAGCCGGTGTTCGGGGCGGTCAAGCTCGGCCTGCCCGGCTTCCACAAGATCGCCCTGGTACCGCTGGACGGCGCCGCGGTGGGCCGCGACGACCTGCGCGTCCCGTACGAGAAGGCGATCGTCAAGGGGTCACCGACCATCGGCGTCGGTGACGAGCTGCCGGCCGATCAGGAACCCGCGATCTACGCGCACTACCAGCTGTCGTACGTGCCGGCGCCGACCTCGTCGGGCCGCCGCCTCGCCCGCCGCTGACCCCACCCGCTTGGCCCGACCGCGGAACCCGCCCACTGGGCCCACCGCTTGGCCCGATCGCGTAACCAGCCCACTGGGCTCGACCGCGAAGCCCGATCATGGAGCCTGCCCGCCGCACCCGACCGCCGGGCCCGACCGTGGGGCCCGGTGGACGCGCCGGCGCCCGCGGTCGGTACCGCGGGCGCCGGTCGTCAGGACCCGTACGCGATGGTCGCGGACGGTCTGTGGAAGTGCTTGATCGGCTGGCCGCGCAATGCGGAGAGCATCGTCTTCGCGACCGCGATGTCGACCGAGCTGGAGATCCCGGCGCCGACCGAGTCCCACGGGTTGTCCGGGGTGCAGGCGGTGCCGGCGACGGCGATCTGCGGGGTGAACCCGACGAACGACTCGGTCGCGTTGGTCTCCGAGCTTCCGGTCTTGCCGGCGACCGGGCGGCTGCCGAACATGGCGCCGACCTCGTTCGCGGTGCCGCCGTCGCACTTGTGGTAGAAGCCCTGCGTACCGACCGGGCAGCGGGCCGCGTCGGTGGCCGCCCGCGCCACGTCGGCCCGCAGTACGCGGTGGCAGGACGGCTTCGCGGCCGGTGACGCCTTGCCGGTGGCGTCGGTGATGGACGTGGCCGGCAGCGGCTTGCAGTACATGCCCTGCGCGGCGACCGTCGCGTACGCGTTGGCGAGTTCGAGCGGGGTCACGTCGGCGACGCCGAGGGTGAACGCGCCCCAGCCGTGCGCGCGGCCCGGCTTCGACAGCGCCTCGTCGGTGGACGCCCGGAACTGGATGCCCAGCCGCTTGGCCATGTTCACGGCCTTCTCCGCGCCGATCTTCTGCTCCAGCCAGACGAAGTACGTGTTGACCGAGCGGCCGTACCCCGTCCACATCGTGCGGTAGCCGTCCATCCACGGCGGGTTGTCGTTGACCGGGCAGTAGTAGCCGCCGCAGCCGCCCGACGACACGGGATAGCCGGTGGCGAGCCGGCCGGGCGCGTTGAACCCGGTGTCCAGCGAGTAGCCGGACTCCAGCGCGGCGAGCATGGTGAACATCTTCATCGTCGACCCGGTCTGGTACCCGACGATGTCGCCGCCGCCGGCGATGAGCTGGTCGACGGTGTTGGGCCGGTTGGCCCAGCCGTTCGGGTTGCTGGCCAGGCTGTAGTTGCGGTTGACCGCCATCGCGACGACCCGCCCGGTGCCGGGTTGGACCGCGGCGATGGGCAGCGCCTTGCTGTTGTCCTTCGAGTACACGGCGGTGGAGGCGCGCTCGGCGGACCGTTGCACCCGCGGGCTGAACGACGTGACGATCTTGTACCCGCCGGTGCGGAGCTTCATCTCGCGCTCCGCGGTGTTGGCGCCGAACGCCGGCTGCTGGTCCCACCACTGCACGAACCAGTCGCAGAAGAAGCCCCAGTCGGGGTGGTTGCTCGGCACCTCGGTGCAGCCGTTCGGCACCGAGCCGGACTTGAGGCCGATCGGCGCCTTCTTCGCCGCGGCGTCCTGCGCGGGGGTCAGGTAGTGCAGCTTGCGCATGGAGTCCAGCACGTACGTCCGGCGCGCGAGCGCGGCCTTCCGCCCGTCCACGCCGCTCTCCGGGTCGAACGCGTCCGGCGACTTGACCACTCCGGCCAGCAGCGCGGCCTGCGGCAGCGTCAGCTTCTCCGGCGTCGTGTCGAAGTAGATCCGCGCCGCCGCCTTGATCCCGTACGCCTGGTGCCCGAAGTAGATGATGTTGAGGTAGCGCTCCATGATCTGGCTCTTGGTGTACTTGCGCTCCAGCGCCAGCGCGTAACGCATCTCGCGCAGCTTGCGGCCCATCGTCTGCTCGGTCGCCTGCTGCAACTGCTCCGGCGTCTGCGCTGAGTACATCAACACGTTCCGCACGTACTGCATGGTCAGGGTGGACGCGCCCTCGGAGACGCGGCCGGCCTGCCGGTTGGCGAGCAGGGACCGGACGATGCCGCGCGGGTCGACGCCGTGGTGCTGGTAGAAGCGGGTGTCCTCGGCGGCCACGATGGCGTGCTGCATGACCGTCGGGATGTGCGCGATGTCGGTCGGCATCCGGTCGTCGGCGTAGAACTGCGTCAGCAACGTCTTGCCGTCGTTGGCGTAGAGCGACGAGTTCTGCGGGGGCTCGGGGATGCTGAGCTTGTCGGGCGTCTTGCCGAACACGTCGGAGCCCGACTTGAGTGCCAGGCCGGTCAACCCGAAGCCGGGGAACGCCAGCAGCGCGACGACAACCCCGGCCAGCACACCGCACAACAGTAGGGAAGCCAGATCCGCCAGCAGGGTGTGTTGACGTCGCACCCGCACCACCTCTTCGGACTCGGGATCCGGCCGGATGATCTCCCGTCAAGAATGACACAGAAGTGGATCAGTCAGGACATCCACGCGCCGGTCATCCTTGATGATCGATGCTCGTACCGGGTCGCGTCCTCAGATCGCGGAAACTTGCCGGTTCGTCGGCCCGGCGGGCAGGGTCAACCGCGCCGTGCATACTGTTCGGCAGCGCCGCGGAGCCCCTCGGACCCCCTACCCAGCTCTGCTTGCGGCGTGTGGCGTCTGGCCCGGACGACACGTCTCGACAATCGTGCCGGAGGCCACGATGACAAGGTCGTACCCGAAACTGCTGACCGCTCCCGAGCCGCCGCCCGCGCAACGCGGCAGCGACTACGCCGAACTCTCCCGCCGGGTCCGCAGCGCGGGTCTGCTCCGCCGCCGCACCGGGTACTACGCGGTCAAGATGGCCGTCAACGCGGTCCTGTTCGCCGCCGGCTGGGTCGCGGTCTTCCTCCTGGGCAACTCCTGGTACCAGCTCATCGTCGCCGGCTTCCTCGCGGTGGTGTTCACGCAGATCGCGTTCGTCGGCCACGACGCCGGCCACCACCAGATCTTCGCGTCGCACAAGCTGAACAAGCTGGCCGGCATCATCCACGGCAACTTCGCCATCGGCCTGTCGTTCGGCTGGTGGATCAGCAAGCACAACAAGCACCACGCCAACCCCAACGACGAGGACCACGACCCGGACGTCGAGCCCGGCGCGCTCGTGTTCGTCGAACGCCACTCGGAAGGTCGCCGTGGCTTCGCCAACTGGCTGACCCGATCCCAGGCGTACCTGTTCTTTCCGATGCTGCTGCTGGAGGGCCTGAACCTGCACGTGGCCAGCATCAAGGCGTTGCTGCGTCCGTCCGGCCGGCTCAAGGCCCTGGAGGTCGCGCTGTTCGTGCTGCACGTCGCGGGGTACGTGACGGTGCTGCTGTTCGTGATGTCGCCGCTGCACGCGCTGGCCTTCGCCGCCGTCCAGCAGGGCCTGTTCGGCCTGTACATGGGGTGCAGCTTCGCGCCCAACCACAAGGGGATGCCGACGCTGCGCAAGGCCGACAAGGTCGACTTCCTGCGTCGCCAGGTGCTCACGTCGCGCAACATCCGCGGCGGCCGGCTCACCGACTTCGTCCTCGGCGGGCTCAACTACCAGATCGAGCACCACCTGTTCCCGAGCATGCCGCGGCCCAGCCTGCGGCGGTCCCAGCCGGTGATCCGCGAGTTCTGCACCGAATACGGCATCTCGTACTACGAGACCGGACTGTTCCGTTCGTACCGGGAAGCGCTGGACCACCTGCACGCCGTGGGGGCCCCACTGCGCCGACCGGTCGCCGACGCGGCCTAGCCGGACACCCGCGCCGGCCCGACGGGCAACGGGCCGGCGTACGGCGGCGCCAGCGCGGCCCGCCAACTGAGCCGGCTGGGCGCGCCAGCGGACACGAAACGGCCCCGGTCTCGGAAGACCGGGGCCGTGCCGTGTTGGTTCAGACCAGCTCAGATGCCGCGAACGCGCTCGGCCTGCGGGCCCTTCGCGCCCTGCGTCACGTCGAACTCGACGCGCTGGTTCTCCTCAAGGTTCCGGTAGCCCGAGCCCTCGATGGCAGAGAAGTGGACGAAGACGTCCGGCTCGCCGCCGTCAGGCGTGATGAAGCCGAAGCCCTTGTCCGGGTTGAACCACTTGACCGTGCCCTGTGCCATGACTCTCCTTGTGGAACGGACCGCGTCCACACCGCGTGGCCGCGTTGTTGCGGCGGGAACCATCGACCCTTCGGAGAGATCTTCCCGAAAAACGAGACGCCCCGCTGTCACAAATCCCGCGTGCGCATCCAAACGTTCGGGGAAACAGACGACTGCAACACCGGAAGAATACACGACACCGGGCCGGGCGGGGTCGACCTGCTGTGACTCGGGCAACGGCGCGTGCCGCAAGTCGGGCGGACGGCGCCGTTCCCGCCGCTACGCTCGTACGAGAGGTCGACCGGTGCGGACCGGTTCCGCCCGCCTCGCCCTCGAAGGCCGGCATGGCCGCCAACAGGTGGCCGCTCCACCAGGGCGGGTGGCGCTCGATCGCCCGCCATGCTCCCCGGGGGCCTGTCCCCCGGCCGACGCGCGGGAAGGGCGGACTGATGCCTGATGTGGAGATCGAACTCGTCGGCGGACCCCGCGACGGGGAACGCATCACCGTACCGTTGGACGGCCGGATCCCGGCCCCCCATCTGGAGATGACCACCGTCGACAGCACCGTCGACGGCCTGCCCGACATCTGGCGGCTCAACTACCGCCGCGACGACCAGCCGAGCGACGACGGCGCCCTGTGGCGCTACCGGTTTCTGTCCACCCAGAAGGGTTGAGCCCGACGGTCAGGCCGCGACCGGTTCCTCCGCGGACCGGCGCAGCCGGGCCAGCTCGGCGCCGACCACACCGAGCATCACCAGGTCCACCAGTACCGAGACGGTCGCCGCGAACTGCGTCACGTCGAACTCGAACACCCGGGTGAACAGCAGGTTCACCAGCAGCGCGCGGTGGAACCGGAGGAACCCGCGGTACCGGTCGCTGCGCAGCAGGCGCAGCCCGGAGATCACCAGTACCAGGCAGGCGATCGTGGACGCGAGGCCGAGGGCGAGCGGGATGGGGCCGGGGGGCAGGTCCCACGGGCCGGGGCCGGGCGGCGCGGTGATGCGCGTCAACAGCCGGACGCCGAACTGGGCGCCGGAGTACGCGATCTGGACGAGCAGGACGACACAGGTGATGGTGGGCAGAACCCGGGCCAGCCGACCGCGGCCGTGCACCTCCCGGCGCAGCCGTACCACCAGTCGGTGCGGGTTGACCAGGCGCAACGGGTCGAACAGCTCGACCGGGTCCGCCGGGATCGCCGCGATCAGGGCGGCGGCCTCGGTGGTACCGGCCGCGTCGCCGGCCTGGCGGAGCTGCCGGCGGGCGGCGGCCCGGCGGGACGGCGTGAACCCGCCGACGACCCCCGCGACGGCCTGGTCGACCGCGCCGGCCAGGTGTTCCGACGGGTGGTGCGGGCGCCGCCCGTGCACCGCGTGGATGACGAGCACCAGGCACGCGAGCACCACGTACATGATGGCGGTGGCGGGGCGGTAGAAGTAGTTGTTGTCGCTGGTGACGAACTTGCCGACCTCGTCGATGAACAGTCCGATGCCGATGCCGGCGAGCACCGCGGCGAGCGGCCGGATCACCGGCCCGGCGAACGACAGCAGCAGCACCAGGCCGACCATCATCAGCAGCCCGCCCCACAGCACGTGCGCGATGTGCAGCCCGCCGCCGCCGACCTGCGGGTACCCGGCGAGGGCGAGGCCACCGCGGACCAGCAGTACGGTGCTGACCGCGGCGACGAGCATCGCGGTCAGGTGCGGCGACGCGGACGGGTCCCGCGGCAGCCCGCGCACCAGCAACCAGCGCGACACGGGGTGACGGGGAAGGTTCGACAGCGCCATGCCGGACACCCTAAAGGTGCGCCGCACCGCCGCCACGCAGCCGGTACGCGGGCGTCAGCGGCGGGTGAACCAGATCATCGGGTTGTGCCGCCCCGGGTGCACCGGGTCACCGAGCCCGAGGTCGGCCCGGCACTCCTGCACCAGCCGGTACGTCTGCGGCGCCCGCTTCGCCGACGCGGTGAACCAGCCCGTGTCCGCCGCGCGCAGCCAGCGCAGCAGCACCGAGCCCTCCGAGTACGGCTTGGCGCGGCGGCCGTGGAAGACGTCGTGCACGCTGACCGGCGTACCCGGGTCGAGGGTGGGCAGCAGCGCCCGGGTGTACCAGCGGGCGAAGCGGGCCGAGTGCGCCGCGTCCAGGAACAGGTAGTCCACAGTGGACGGGAGCCGCCGGGTGCGTACGTCGCCCTGGGTGAACGTCCAGCGGTCGGCCAGCTCGTCCGGCACGTTGCGCCGCGCGTGGTCGACGATGTCGTACGTGTGCAGCGCGCCCGCGCCGTTGTCCCGCAGCGCGCGCAGCTGCCAGCTCGTCGACCAGCCGTGCAGCGACCCGATCTCGACCACCGTGGTCGGCCGCCGGTCGCGCAGCAGCAGGTACGTCACCTCCGCCTCGATGTCGTCGAGCTGCGCGCGCATCCCGGGCCGGGCGCGCAGCAGCGCGCGCTGCTCCTCCCGTACCTCGCGCAACTGCTCGTGGTGCTTGACGTACAGCTGGGTCACGTCGTCGACGGTGAGCATGGCCCGTCCTCCGGTACTCGTCGATCAGGTCGAGGCGGAAGCTACGGGCCCGGCCGGTATGTCCCCATCACACGACGGAGCCAGGTCCGACCCCCTACCAGAGGCCGACGGGAGTCGTCCCGTAGGTGGAGCGCTGATGTTGACACGACCGGCTATGTTGGCCCGAAAACATGCGGGAGGGCGTCGATGCGTTGCGAGTCTGACCTGGTATCGGTCAGCGTCCGGACCCGTCCCCCGGCGGCGGCCCGATGACCGCCCTCGCCTCCCCTCGCACCCCGGTCCTCGCCTCCGCCCGCCGCGGTTTGTCCGCCCGGGCCGGGAGTACGCCGGGGCGGTTGACGGGGTTGCTCGTCGTGGCGCTGCTGCTCGGGCTCGGCTTCGGGGTCGCCGCGGTGAGCGGGGTGCTCCAGCGGTCCGGGCTGGTCGACGACGTACGCACCCGCAGTGGCCCGCTGACCGTGCAGTCCCAGCAGCTCTACCGTGCGCTGTCGGACGCCGACGCCACCGCGGCCACCGCGTTCCTGTCCGGCGGGATCGAGACGCCGGCCGCGTCCCGGCGGTACCAGAAGGACATCGCGGCCGCGTCGAAGGCGCTGGCCACCACCGCCGGCTCGGGTGGCGCGGACGCCGACGCGGTCGAGCAGCTCACCACCCAGCTGCCCGTCTACACGGGCCTGGTCGAGACCGCCCGGGTGTACAACCGGCAGGGGTTGCCGCTCGGCGCGGCGTACCTGCGGGAGGCGTCCGGGCTGATGCGCGAGAAGCTGCTGCCCGCCGCGCAGCGGCTGTACCGGGCGGAGACCGCGCAGCTCGCCGACGACCGGGACGGCGCGGCGCTGTTCCCGTTCGTGGCGGTGCCGCTCGGGTTGCTGCTGCTCGCCGGGCTCGTGGTCGGCCAGGTCTGGCTGACCCGGCGCACCAACCGCCTGGTCAACCCGGGGCTGCTGGCCGCGTCCGTCGCCGCCGTACTCGGCCTGCTGTGGCTGACGGTCTCGTGGGGCGCGCTCGCCGCCGACCTGCGCGACGGCGAGACGCACGGTTCCGCGCAGGTGCAGACGTTCGCGCAGGCCCGGCTGCTCGCGTTGCAGGCACGGGCGGACGAGTCGCTGACCCTGGTCGCCCGCGGCAACGGCGCGTCGTTCGAGCGGGACTTCCAGCGGCGGATGACCGACCTGGTCGGCAGGGACGGCAAGGGCGGGCTGCTCGGCGCGGCGTACGACGGGGCCGACGCGGACATGCGGCGGGCGCTGGACGGCGCGGTCGCCGACGTCGCCGCGTGGCGGGGCGCGCACCGGCAGGTCCGCGCGCTCGACGACGGCGGGCGCTACCCGGAGGCGGTCGACCTGGCGATCGGCGCGGAGAAGGGCAGCGCGGCGACCGCGTTCGGTGCGCTGGACGACAGGCTCGGCGGCGCGATCGACGCGGCCAACGGCAGGTCCGGGCGCGCCGCCGACGCCGCCGACGGTACGCAGACCGGCGCGGCGGTCGGGCTCGGCCTGCTGACCGTGGTGGTCGTGGTCGGCGCCGCGGTGGGGATCCAGCGACGTGCGGCGGAGTACCGATGAACGGGCGGGTGACGGTGCGCAGGATCGTGGCGGCACTGGGCGTGGCGGCGCTGCTCGCGGCGGCGGCCGGCTGCGGGTCGACGGAGCTGCCGACGAGCCGGCAGGCGGCCGGTCCGCCGCGGCCCGCCGGCGTGCAGGACCCGGCGAAGGTACCGGCGGCGCCCGGCGACGACACGTCGTGCGGTGACCCGCTGGCCAGCTACCGGCCGGGGTCGCTGCCGTCGCCGGGACACATGCCGGCCGGCAGCACGATGGAGCGGATCCGCAAGCGCGGCCGGCTCGTCGTCGGCGTCGACCAGAACACGTACCTGTTCGGGTTCCGGGATCCGGCCACCAACAAGATCCAGGGCTTCGACGTGGACATGCTGCGCGAGGTGTCGCGCGCGATCTTCGGCGACCCGGACCGCATCCAGTACAAGACGATCACGTCGGCGCAGCGCATCCCGGTGCTGCAGAAGCACGACGTGGACCTGGTCGCGGACGTCATGACCATCAACTGCGAGCGGTGGAAGGACGTCGCGTTCTCCACCGACTACTTCGACGCCGGCCAGCGGGTACTGGTGCTGAAGGACTCCACGGCGACGAAGCTGGGCGACCTGGGCGGGCGGAAGGTGTGCGCGGCCAAGGGTTCGACGTCGATCCGGGCCATCGCGGCCGACCCGGCGAAGCCGGTGCCGGTGGCCGTCGACGACTGGACCGACTGCCTGGTGATGCTGCAGCAGCGGCAGGTCGCGGCGATCTCCACGGACAACGCGATCCTCGCCGGGCTGGCCAAGCAGGACCCGAACACCAAGGTGGTCGGCCCGCGCTTCACCAGCGAGCCGTACGGGATCGCGGCGAACTCGGCGGACACCGACCTGGTGCGGTTCGTCAACGGGGTGCTGGCGAAGATACGCGGCGACGGTACCTGGAAGTCGATCTACGACCGGTGGCTGACGGTGCTCGGGCCGGCGCCGAGCCCGCCGGCCGCGCGGTACCGGGACTGAGCCGTGCCCGTTCAGCCCATCCCGCGCGAGAGGGCCGACCAGCTGCTCGCCGACGCGGGCACCGCGTACGACAGGCTCGCCGGCACGATGTACGCGATCGACGCCCACCCGGCCGTACTGCTGCTCCGCGGCGGCACGGTGACCGGCGTGACCCGGCGCCGCCGGGACGCGCTCGAACCGCGGATCACCGTGCTGTGGGCCCATTTCAGCGCGGTCGGTGACCTGCTGGAGGCGGCCCGCGGGGTGCGCGGACGGCGCGGCCGGCTCGGCGACGACGACCTGGTGGAGCTGACCGCGCTGCTGCGCGAACCGGTCATCCCGCTGGACGCCGACGGCCTGCCCGCCGACGGTACGGGGCGGCCGGTGCACGAGCGGGTCTGCCTGGTCGACATGCTGCCCCGGCTCACCACCGAGGCGGACGCGCTGCTGGCCGAGCTGTCCACAGTGGACGCCGCGGCCGCCGCGCTGGCCACCGCGCTCGCCCCGCTGTCCGACGAACTGGGCCGGATCCGTTCCACCGCAACCGATCTGGGCGAGCCGGGGCTGGTCGCCGGCCCGGCCGCGGCGTACGAGGCGCTGCGCGACGAGATCCTGTCCGACCCGCTCGGCGCCGCACCGGACGGCACCCCACCGGCGTCGGTCACCGACCGGATCACCGCGCTGCGCACGGAACTCCACTCGGTACGGGCCGCGGTGGAACAGCTGGACGCGCTGCGCGCGGGGTACCCGGCGGAACGGGCCCGGTTGACCGACCTGCTGGCGACCGTGGCCGAGGCGGAGACGGCGGCGGGCGGGGCGTACCGGGTGGTCGCGGAGAAGATCGCGGACCCGGGGCTGCCCGCGGCGCCGGCGTCGGCGGGGCCGCTGGGATCCCGCTTCGACGAGCTGGACCGGTTGCACGCGACCCGGTCCTGGCGCCGGCTCGGCGCGGCGGCGCGCGGGCTGGAGCGCGACATCACCGAGGCGCGTACCCGGGCGGCGGAGTTGCGGGCGGCGGCCGACGGGCTGCTCGCCCGGCGGGACGAGCTGCGCGGCCGGCTCGACGCGTACCGGGCGAAGGCGGCGCGGCTGGGGTTGCTGGAGGACACCGACCTGGCCCGGCGTCACACCGCCGCGCAGACACTGCTCTACACCGCGCCGTGCGACCTGCCGGCCGCGACACGCGCGGTCTTCGCGTACCAGCAGGCGCTGTCCGCACCGAGGGAGGCCACATGACCGGAACACCCTGCCAGCGCGGCGGCTGCCCGGGGCGGTACGACGCGGACGGCTACTGCGACCAGTGCGGGCACAAGGCGCCCGCGGTGCCGGCCGCCGGACCGGTGAGCGTGGCGACGGGGCCGATGACCGCCGGGTTCTCCGGGCGTACCGGGGCGGGGTTGGGTGGCACGGCGTCCGGCCTGACCGGCACCCGGAGTACGCGGAGCCGGGCGTCGGCGCGGGGTCGGCTCGGCGCCGGGCTGGTGGACGTGCCGCCGGTGCCGCTGCGCAACCCGACGACCGCGGTGATGAGCGACCCGCAGGTACCGGAGCCCCGGCGGTACTGCGGGAAGTGCGACGAGCCGGTGGGGCGCGGGCGGGACGGGCAGCCGGGCCGGCCGGAGGGGTTCTGCCCGCACTGCGGGACGCAGTTCTCGTTCGTGCCGCGGCTGGCGACCGGCGACCTCGTCGACGGGCGGTACGAGATCCTCGGCTGCCTGGCGTACGGCGGGCTGGGGTGGATCTACCTGGCCCGGGACCGGCACGTCAGCGAGGGCGGCGCGGACCGCTGGGTGGTGTTGAAGGGCCTGATCAACACCGGCGACCCGCACGCGATGGAGTCGGCGATGGCGGAGCGCCGGTTCCTGGTCGAGGTCGACCACCCGAACATCGTGAAGATCCACGACTTCGCCCGGCATCCGGACCCGAAGACCGGCGAGCTGGTCGGCTACATCGTCATGGAGTACGTGGGGGGACAGTCGCTGAAGGATTTGGCGCTGGCGCACCGCGGGCCGACCGGGCAGCGCGAGCCGCTGCCGCTGCCGCAGGTCCTGGCGTACGCGCTGGAGGTGCTGCCGGCGATGGGCTACCTGCACGACCGCGGGCTGGTGTTCTGCGACTTCAAGCCGGACAACGTGATCCAGGCCGAGGAGCAGCTCAAGCTGATCGACCTGGGCGCGGTGCGCCGGATCGACGACCAGACCGGCGCGATCTACGGCACCCCCGGCTACCAGGCGGCGGACGTGGCGACCCGCGGCCCGTCGATCGAGTCCGACCTGTACACGGTGGGTCGGGCGATGGCGGTGCTGAGCTTCCAGTTCACCGGCTTCTCGTCGAAGTACGCGGACTCGATGCCGGCGCCGGCGGACGTGGACCTGTTCGTCCGGGAGCCCTCGTACCACCGGCTGTTGACGCGGGTGACGCACCCGGATCCGTTGCGGCGCTTCGCATCCGCGAGCGAGATGGCCGACCAAGTGCTCGGCGTGCTGCGCGAGGTACTGTCGGCGGCCGACGGGGTGCCGCGGCCGTCGATGTCGGCACTGTTCACCGCCGAGCGGCGGGCGTTCGGGACGGCGGCGGGTGCGGTGCCGGACGACGGGCGCACCCTGTCGCCGCGCGAGGTGGTGACCGCGCTGCCGCTGCCGCTGGTCGACCCGACCGACCCGGCGGCCGGCTTCCTCGCCACGTTGAGCGCGGCGAACCCGGCCGAGGTCGTGGCCACCCTGCGCGCCGCGCCGAACCGTACCGCGGAGGTGACGTACCGGCTGGTCCGGGCGCTGGCGGAGGCGGGTGACGCGGCGGAGGCGCACACCGAGCTGGGCACTCTCGCGCCGGCCGACGCGGACTGGCGGCACGGCTGGCACAGCGGGCTGATCGGTCTGGTCGCGGGCCGGCCGCAGGAGGCGCTGGCGGCGTTCGCGTCGGTGGCGGAGGCGCTGCCGGGTGAGCCGGCCGCGCAGCTCGCGGAGGGTGTCGCGGCCGAACTGGCCGGGAACGCCGACCTCGCCATCGCCCGGTACGCGCGGGTCTGGCGCGTCGACCACGGGTACGTGAGCACCGCGTTCGGGCTGGCCCGGCTGCTGCTCGCGCGGCACGACCGGGCCGGCGCGATCGGCGTACTCGACGAGGTGCCCGACTCGTCGAGCCAGCACGTACCGGCGCAGATCGCGGCCGTGCGGGCCCGGATCGGCGACGCCGGCGCGGTGTCCGAGGCCGACCTGGTGGACGCCTCGACCCGGCTGGAGCGGCTGCGCCTCGACCCGGGCCGGCACGCGCACCTGTCGGTGGAACTGTTCACCGCCGCGCTGCGCTGGCTCGGCGTACCGCTGGAGGCGCGCGGGGCGACCGGCGCGCCGCCGCGGACCGGTACGGGCCGGCTGCTCGGCCGCCAGCTCACCGAGCGCGAGCTGCGGCTCGGGCTGGAGACCGGCTACCGTGCCCTGGCCACGCAGGAACGTGACGCGTTCGCCCGCTACGCGCTGGTCGATCGCGCCAACGCGGTGCGACCGCGCACCCTGGTATAGGAGAGCGACGTGCCGACCACCCCCGACCACCCGCTGCGAGGACCCCTGCCGGACATCCGCCCGACCACCCCTCCCCCGCCACTGCCGACCGGGTTCCGCGCCGGTCTCCGGCCCCTCGTCTAGGAGTACTGACGTGCCCACCAACCCGGCGACCGTGCGTACGGTCGACTGCCCGCGCTGCGGCGCGCCGGCGCTGTCCTCGTTCCGGTTCTGCGAGGCGTGCGGCGCCGCCCTGCGCGACGACGCGCCGCCCGCCCGGCGCGGCACCGACTGGGTGTCCTCGACCGCGCCGCCGGAGGAGTGCCCGGCCTGCGGCGGCACCGCGTTCAGCCCCGAGGGGTACTGCGAGGGCTGCGGCCAGCGCGGCCCCACCGGCCCGGACCGCTCGGCGTACGACCTGGGTCTGCTGGCCGGGGTGAGCGACATCGGCCACCGGCACCAGCGCAACGAGGACGCCATGGCCCTCGGCGTACTGCCGGGCACGGCGCTCGCGGTGGTGTGCGACGGGGTGTCGTCGTCGTCGCGCGGTGACGCCGCCTCGCACGCCGCGGTGGACGCCGCGCTGCCGGTGCTGCGCGACGCGGTACGGGACGGGGCGGGCGCGCAGAAGGCGATCGAGCTGTCCGCCGAGGCCGCCCGGGTCGCCGTCGCCGCCGCGGCCGGCCCGGAGACCGGCAACCCGCCGAGCTGCACGTACGTGGCGGCCGTGGTGACCGCGGGGACGGTGACCGTCGGCTGGATCGGTGACAGCCGCGCCTACTGGCTGCCGTACGGGGCGGCCCCGGTGTGCCTCACCACCGACGACTCGCTGGCCAACGAGCTGATCGCGGCGGGCACCCCGCCGGCGGACGCGTACGCGGCGCCGCACGCCGGGGCGCTCGTCCGCTGGCTGGGCGTGGACGCCGACGACGGCCCGCCGAAGGTCGTGACGATCGCGCCGGAGACGCCGGGCCGCCTGATCGTGTGCAGCGACGGCCTCTCCCGGTACCGGTCGGCGCCGGCGGAGCTGGCCGCGTCGACCCCGCCCGGCGCGCCGCTGCCGGTGGCGCACCACCTGACGAAGCTCGCGCTGGACGCCGGCGGCGTCGACAACATCACCGTCGTCGTCGTGCCGTACCCGCCGGCGCAGTCCGGTACGACCCCGCAGCCCGACGCGCGCCCGGCCGAGCCGCGCTGACCCACCGAGATCGAGGGGACCGCAGATGACGCAGCCCGCGTTCACCGCCGACGTCTACCAGAACCAGTACCTCGCGGCCGGCGCCACCACCGTGGACGCCATGGTCACCGTGACCGCGACCGGCGACGGGACCGGCGCCGTACCGGCGGGTGGTGCGCCGAGTGCCGCCGAGGTCATCATGATCGACTGCTCGGGGTCGATGGGATACCCGCGCAGCCGCATGACGGAGGCGATCAAGGCGACCGGCGTCGCGATCGACACCCTGCGCGACGGGGTGCTGTTCGCGGTGGTCGCCGGCCGCAGCATGGCCACCCAGGTGTTCCCGGGCAACGGGATGGTGGCCGCGTCCCCGGAGACGCGGGCGGCGGCGAAGCAGGCGGTCGGCCGGCTCACGCCGGAGGGCGGCACCGCGATCGGCTCCTGGCTGAGCCTGGCCAACCGGCTGTTCGCCGGGGTGGACGCGCAGGTCAAGCACGCGATCATGCTGACCGACGGGCGTAACCAGCACGAGAGCCACGAGACCCTGATGCAGGTGCTGCGTACCTGCGAGGGGAAGTTCACCTGCGACAGCCGGGGCGTCGGCGGCGACTGGGTGGCCGACGAGCTGCGCGCCGTCGCCTCCGGCCTGCTCGGTACGGCGGACGGGTTGGAGGATCCGGCAGAGCTGCCGGCCGCGTTCCGGTCGATGACCGAGTCGGCGATGGGCAAGGCCGTCGCGGACGTACGGCTCCGGCTGTGGACCCCGGCCTCGTCCACCATCCGCTTCGTCAAGCAGGTGTACCCGCAGGTCGAGGACCTGACCGCGCGCCGGGTGGACGTCAGCCCGCGGATCGGCGAGTACCCGACGGGGTCGTGGGGTGCGGAGAGCCGCGACTACCACGTCTCGGTACAGGTGGCGCAGGGTTCGGTCGGCGAGGAGCTGCTGGCCGCGCGGGTCAGCCTGGTCGACGGCGACACGGTACTGACCCAGTCGCTGGTGCTGGCCAACTGGACCGACGACGAGGCGCTGTCCACGCAGATCAACGACCGGGTCGCGCACTACACCGGGCAGGCCGAGCTGGCGTCGGCGATCCAGGAGGGTCTGGCGGCGCGCGAGGCCGGCGACGAGGACACGGCGACGGCGAAGCTGGGCCGCGCGGTGCAGCTCGCCACCGAGTCCGGGCACGAGCAGACCGCCAAGCTGCTGAACCGGGTGGTCGACGTCGTCGACGCCCCCACCGGTACGGTCCGGCTGCGGCGCGACGCGTCGAACGTGGACGCCGAGCTGACCAACGTACGGTCGGTCAAGACGATCCGCGTCAAGAAGTCCTGACGGCGCGCGAGAGGGGTTTGAGCGAGATGCCCATCTGTCCGAAGGGACACACGTCCACCGCCGCGGACTACTGCGACGACTGCGGCGCCCCGATCGGCGGTGCCGCGGCGCCGGCCGCGACGCCCGTGCCGGAGCCGGCCGCCCCGGCCGGCGGCGGGCCACAGACCTGCCCGCAGTGCGGGACGGCGCGGACCGGCCGGTTCTGCGAGGTCGACGGGTACGACTTCGTCGCCGCCGACCTCGGCGGCGGACCGTCCACAGTGGACCCCGCCGACGAGGCCACCGGTACGCCGGGGCCCGACGGCCCCGAGCCCGAGTCCGCTGGGCCCGACCCGGACGACGCGGGATCCGACCCCGACCCGGGTACGGGCAGCGACGAGGCGGCGGCCACGCCCGCGGCGGGTACCGGGTGGCAGGTCGCGGTGACCGCGGACCACGAGTACCACAAGCGGGTGCTGTCGATGGGCGGGCCGGACGCCGACGCGATGGTCTTCCCGCAGTTCTTCCCGGAGCGGCGGTTCCGGCTCACCGGCGGCCAGGTGCTGATCGGGCGGCACAGCCGGTCCCGCGGGATCGATCCGCAGATCGACCTGTCCGGACCGCCGGAGGACCCGGGCGTGTCGCACTCGCACGCGCTGCTGGTCGCCGGCGAGGACGGCTGGTCGGTGGTCGACCTCGACTCGGCGAACGGCACGTACCTCAACGACGGCGCCGACCCGATCGAGGCGAACGTACCGGTGCCGCTGCACGACGGCGACCGGGTACACGTGGGTGCCTGGACGACGCTGACCGTCGCCGCGTCGTGACGGCGCTGGCCGGGCGGTACCCGCGGCTGTTCGCGCCGACGCACTGGGCGTGGGGCGGTATCGACGCCGCGTTCACGGTCACGCCGATGCCCGACGAGCTGGTCACGAACGTGCACCTCGTCGGGTTCGTCGGCGCGGACGTGGTGATCTGCCGGGACGCGCCGGGCCACTGGTTCCTGCCCGGCGGTACCCGGGAGGCCGGTGAGACGGTCGACGCGTGCCTGGCGCGCGAGCTGGTCGAGGAGGCGGGCGCCGAGCTGGCCGGACCGGTGCGGATCCTCGGCGCGCACGACTGCCACGACCCGAAACCCGAGCCGTACCGGCCGCACCAGCCGCATCCGCGCAAGGCGTGGCTGTGGTGCGCCGCCGACGTACGGCTGGTGGGTCCGCCGACGGTGCCCGACCACGACGCCGAACCGGTCGAGGAGGTGCGCGCGGCCCCGCTCGCCGAGGCCGCCGCGCTGCTCGCCCCGGGCGGCGACTGGCTGCCGGACCTGCTCGCCCTCGCCGCCGACACCCGCCCCTGACGTCCGCGCCCCGCAGCGGCGACCGCGTCAGGTACGCGGGTAGGTGCGGCCCTTCCACGCCGCGTTCCGGCCCCGGGCGTACTGGAGCGCGGAGTCGACGGTCATCGCGCCGTACAGGGTGGCGATGAGCGGGAGCAGCACGGCGAGCGGCGCTGGCTGCCGGTAGTACCGCAGCATGGGCAGGAAGAGTGCGGCGGACAGCAACCAGCCGGCGCCACCGAGTACGAGGGTGGCGGTGGAGGCGGTGACGAGCCCGGCGACCACCGCGGCCGGCGGTACGAGGAACAGCAGGGCGAGCCCGAGCACCGTGCCGGCGAGCAGCGGTACCGAGTAGTGCAGTTGCGGGAAGGCGCTGCGGGACACCATCCGCCACAGCGGCCCGAGCCCCGGGTACGGCCGGACACTGTGCACCAGATCGCCCAGCCCGAGCCAGATCCGCCCGCCCGCGCGCTTGACGGCGCGGCCGAGGGCGACGTCGTCGATGACCGCGTCGCGTACCGCGGGGATGCCGCCGGCCGCGTCGAGCGCGGCGCGCCGGACGAGGACGCAGCCACCGGCCGCGGCGGCGGTCCGGGCACCCGGCCGGTTCACCCAGCGGAACGGGTAGAGCAGGGCGAAGAAGTACACGAAGGCGGGGACGACGAGGCGTTCCCAGCCGGTCTCGACGCGCAGCCTCGCCATCTGCGACACCAGGTCGCGGCTGCCGGCGGCGGTGACCAGGGCGCGCAGCGAGCCGGGCCGGTGCGCAATGTCCGCGTCGGTGAACAGGAACAGCTCGGCGTCACCCGCCGCGCGTACGCCGGCGTGCAGCGCCCACAGCTTGCCGGTCCAGCCGGGCGGTGGCTCCCCCGGTTCGACGACGGTGAGCGGCAGCGGCGCACCGGCGGCCAGCGTACGGGCGACATCCGCGGTCCCGTCGGTCGAGCCGTCGTCGACGAGCACCACCCGCGCCACCCCCGGGTACTCCTGGTGCACGAGCGCCGGCACGGTCGCGGCGAGCACGGCGGCCTCGTCCCGCGCCGGTACGACGACGGCGAGGTCCGGCCAGCGTTCCGGCGGCGTCGCGGCGGGCAGCCGCTGGTCGGTACGCCAGTATCCGCCGCGCGCGACGGCGAGCCAGACCCACGCCGCGAGCGCCACCACGGTCACCACCAGCAGTATCACCGCCCGCACGGTACGCATCCGCGCCGCTCGCCGCTCGTTGGACACCGTGATCATCTTCACGGAAGGGTGGTACGCGATGCGCCGCCGCTGTCTTGTCCTGCTGGCCGCCGTCCTGGCCACCGTCCTCGCCGTCGTGTTCACCGCGACGCCCGCCGCCGCCACCGGCGCCCAGCCGCGCGTCGTGTCCGACCGGCCGGCGAGCTGGACCCCGCACGTCCTCGACGGCACCGTGTACGCGATCGCCGTGGTCGGCACCGAGGTCGTCGTCGGCGGCGACTTCACCCGCGTCGCCACCGCCGACCGGTCGACGACGCTGAGCCGGCACGGGCTGTTCGCGTTCCGGCTCGGTACCGGGGAGATCTCGTCGTCGTTCACGCCGACCCCGGACGGCACCGTCCGCGCGCTCGCCGCCGGCCCCGACAACACCGTGTACGCCGGCGGCGACTTCAGCACGGTCGGCGGCGCCGGTCACCGCGGCATCGCCCAACTCGCCGTCCCCTCCGGTACTCCCATCGCGGCGTTCACGTCGCCCGGCGTGGACGGCGGCGACGTCACGGCCGTCGCCGTCCACGGCAGCGCCCTGTACGTCGGCGGCTCGTTCACCGGCGTCGACGGTACGGCGCGGCCGGCGCTCGCGAAGCTGTCCGGAACCAGCGGCGCGCTCGACACGAACTTCAACGCCGGGCTCGCGCAGCAGCGCTCCGGCCGGCTGCGGCTGGAAAAGCTCGCCATCACCAACGACGGCGCCACCCTCGCCGCCGCCGGCACGTTCACCCGCGCCGGCGGCGCCGACCGCAACCAGCTCGCCCTGCTGTCCGCGGCCAGCGGCGCCGCCCGCAACTGGTACACCACCGCGTACGTGCCCGACTGCCACGCCGGCTACAACACGTACCTGCGCGGCGTCGACTTCGCGCCCGACGGGTCGTACCTCGTGGTCGTGACCACCGGGCACCAGGCCGGCGACAAGGCCATGTGCAACTCCGCCGCCCGCTTCGACACCGGCGGCACCGGCGCGCACGACGCCGTCTGGGTCAACCGCACCGGCGGGAACTCCCTGTTCGCCGTCGCCGTCACCGGCGCCGCCGTGTACGTCGGCGGCCACGAACAGTGGCTCGACAACCCGCACGGCGACAAGTCCGCCGGCCCCGGCGCCGTCTCCCGACCCGGCATCGGCGCCATCGACCCCACCACCGGCAAGGCCCTGGCCTGGAACCCCACCCGCAGCCGCGGCGTCGGCGTCCAGTCCATGGTCACCTACCCCGCCGGATCCGGGTACCCGGGCGGGCTGCTCGTCGGCAGCGACACCGACCAGCTCGGCCACGAGTACCACGGGCGGATCGGCGCCTTCCCCCTCTGACCCCGCGCGACCGCAAACCCAAGCGCCGCAACACAACCAGCCCCCGCCGGCCCACCCCGCCAGATCGGGTACGGGCCGGCGGGGCGCGGCGCGACACGGGCGGATCGGTGTGAGGCGGGTCGGGCGGCGCGGGAGGCGCGGCGCGGGAGGCGGGGCAACGGCGCACGGAGCGAAGCAGCGCGGCACGGGGCAGGGCGGCTTGGGGCGGGACGGCATGGGGCGGGACGGCGCGCGGAGGGCGGGCGGCGACGTCGGCTACCTCCCGACATCCGCACACGCGTCCTGAACCGACCGCGCGCCTTGGCTCGACCGGACAGACGGAGCAACGCGGACCGCCCCCTGCCTGACCATGACCAGGACTTCGAACACGATCATCAGCGCAGATTGTCCAATTGTCTCATTGTTCAATTGTTGAACAATCGAGCGGGCGCTCGCCGAAGTTGATCATGGTGGCGATCCTGCCGTCCGCCAGCCCCGGATCCCGGGCAACGTTGCACCCCACTCGTCGCCAGCCCACTCGTCCGGAAACCACGGCGCAGCAACGCACACCATCGTCCGGCCGGGCTACGACTCCCGGAAAACGTTGCGCAGCAACCCAAACCGCCGCGACCATGCCCAGCTGGGATCGCTGCCGCCACACGGCGACCGATCGGCACCTGCCCCGGCCACGGACACGGACACAGGCACGGGTACGGGCACGGACCCGGGCACAGGCACACGCACACGCACACGCACAGGCACGGGCACGGGCACGGACGAAACGTTGCGACAGTGCTTTCGCCGCACCCCGTCGACCCCGCTCGGCCCGACCGGAGGGCGGCGCCCCACGGCAACGCAACCGAGACCGTCCCGACCCAGTACGACAGGGGAACGTTGCTGTGTAAGGGAACTGGTCAGGGGCGTAGGGCGGACAGGATGAGGTCGAGGGTACGTTCGCGCAGCGGATCGTCGTCGAGGTACGTGACGGCGTGGGTGGCGGCGACGAGTAGCGCGAAGACCTGGCGTACCTCGATGTCGGTGCGGGCGGTGCCGGCGCGCTGGGCCTGATCGAGGAGGGTACCGACGGTGTTCGTGAGGCGCCCGCGGGCGGGGGCGACGGCGTCGCTGACGTCGACGCCGGCCCGTTGGAGCGCCTCGGCGAACGCCGTCTTGAGGCTCGACGCGGCCACCGCGGAGCGCATCAGCCGGTAGAGCCCGTCGCCGGATTCCCCTTGCGCGGCAAGGGTTTCGGCTTCGTCGGCGAGGGCGTCGAGGCGGGCGGCGAGTACGGCGGAGAGCAGGGCTTCCTTGGTCGGGAAGTGGCGGAACACGGTGCCGACGCCGACTCCGGCGTGCCGGGCGATCTGTTCGGTGGAGGCGCCGAGTCCGTGTTCGGCGAACACGGCGTGGGCCGAGTCGAGTACGCGGGCGCGGTTGCGGGTGGCGTCGGCGCGCGGCGTCATGCGGGCACCCCCTGGACAACCGGAGTGATCAGTCCGTATTCTCTAATCGGAGTCACGGCTCCGTATTCTAGTCTCCGCACTCCGGGAGTTCACCATGTCCGCACCCGCCACCCCGCGCCAGGTCTTCGAACGGCTCCTGCACGGCATCACCCACCACGACTTCGACGACCTCTGGCAGCTGTACGCCGAGGACTGCGTCGTCGAGGTCCCCTTCCAGCGCCCCGAACCCGCCAGGTACGAGGGGATCGCCACCATGCGCGAGCACTTCGCCAACCCGGCGACCCGCAGCATCGAGATCACCGCCGAGGACGTCGAGGTGCACGAGACCGCCGACCCGGAGGTGATCGTCGGCGAGTGGGTCTACCGGTTCACCGCCGGCGACCGCACCGCCGTGGCCCGCAACATCCAGGTCATGCGGGTACGCGACGGCAAGATCCAGTGGTCCCGCGACTTCCACGACCACACCGCCGTCGCCGCCCTCCTGGCCGCCTGACCAGCACGATCACCGCCCGACGGTACGCCGGGCCCGGCGTCACCGCGCCGGGCCCACGGTCACCGCGGCCCCGCGGCACGACCAGCGACCAGCGATGCGGCTCAGCGCCTGCGGCCAGCAACCAGCACCACGGGCCAGGGCCAACGACCAACGACCAACGACCAACGACCAACGACCAACGACCAACGACCAAACGAAACAGTGTCACGGCTCAGCGCCAATGGCCGGCGGCCGTGTGCCAGCGGCCTATGACCAGCGACCAGCACCACCGGCCAAGGCCGAGGGCCAGCGGCCGCACGACACGAGGCGGCGCGGGGCGGGCGGCACGGGGCGGCGCAGCGCGGCCCGGCGCGGAACGGAGCGACACGGGCGGATCGGCGCCTTTCCCGTCTGACCGGCGCCCGCAAACCCAAGCGCCGCAACACAACCAGCGCCCGTCGATCCGCACCCGTCGGGTACGGAACCCACGCGTACCGCGGCGGGAACGTGACCGGCGGCGGGTGCGACCCGGCCGTCAGTCCTCGATGCGGAAGCCGATCTTCATGCCGACCTGGTAGTGGGCGACCGCGCCGTCCTCGATCTGGCCGCGTACCTGGGTGACCTCGAACCAGCTGACGTGCCGCAGCGTGGTCGAGGCGCGCCGGATGCCGTTGTTGATGGCGTCGTTGATCGACTCGGTCGACGTACCCACGATCTCGGACACCCGGTATGTGTGATTCGCCATGCCCCACGATGGCACGGCAGGGCGCCCGACGCGGCCGGAACCGCGCAGCTGCCCCGTTTCCGGGTACGTCAGCGCAACCCGAGCGCGTCGCGTACGTCGGGGAGCGCGGCGAGCAGTCGCGGGTCGCCGGGGCGTGGCGTGATCAGTGACAGCTTCAGCGGCGTACGGAACGGCAGCGGCTCGATCCGTTCGTCGGGGCGCGGGTCGGCCGCGACGGCGGAGCGGGGCAGGACGGCGAGGTGGCCGCTGCGGCGCGCCATGCCGAGGGTGGTGGCGAGCGTCGCGCCGAGCCGTACGTCGGCGCCGAGCCGTTCGAGCCGTCGCCGTACCTCGGCGAGCCGCAGATCGTACGTGGCGAGCACGACGTGGCGGCCGCGCAACGGCTGGCGGCCGGCGCGTACCGCGGGGACGCCGGGGACGCGGAGGAACACCAGCTCGTCGGCGCCGACGGGGTGCGCGCGCAGGCCGCGGGGCAGCGCGATCTGGTCGGCGATGGCGACGAACGCGGCGTCCATCGTGCCCTCCGCGACCCATTCGACGAGCAGGTCGCCGTGGTCGACGCGCTGGTCGACGGCCACGTCCGGCAGCGCGTCGAGTACCGGGAAGAGGGAGGCGGCGAGGCTGGCGAACGTGCCGACGACCAGCGGCCGGCCGGCGCCTGCCGTCCGCGTGTCGGCGAAGACCCGGTCGAGGTGGCCGAGGATGTGCGCGGCCTGCCGGGACAGTTCCGCGCCGGCCGCGGTCGGTCGCGCGCCGGTGGTGTCCCGCTCGAACAGGCGTGTCCCGACGCCGCGTTCCAGCCGGGACAGCCGGGCGCTGGCGGCGGGCTGGCTGACCCGCAGCGCGCGGGCGGCGGCGCCGATCGACCCGGTACGCGCGATCTCCGCGACCAGCTGCAGGTCATCGACTCCGGGACGGGTGGCCATAACGCGATTCTATGAGCCGCGCACCGTTTCCCGCGGCTACCGCCCCCGCCGGTACGGCCCGACGATGGTGCCCGTGCGTACCAGACGAGACGTAGCGATCATGTTGTCCACCACGTTCGTGGTGTGGTGGGGGCAGCGGATGACCGCGGTGGCGATGCCGCTGGTCGCCCTCGCCGCCACGCACTCCCCGTGGGCCACCGGCCTGGTCGGCGGGATGGCCGGCCTGCCGCTGGTCACCTCGCCGTGGTGGGCGCGCCGCGGCTGGCAGCGCCTCATGTCCGGCCGCGCCGTCGCCCTGGTACTCGTCGCCCAGGTGCTCGGCCTGCTGATCGTCCCCGGTACGGCACTGGCCGGTCCGGTACGGTGGCCCGCGCTCGCCGCGACCGGGCTGGTGTCGGGTGCGGCGAGCGCCCTCGCCGGCCCGGCGCAGCGCGGCCTGCTCGCCGAGATCGCCGAGCCGCTCGGCCCGTACGCCGCGGCCCGCGCGCTGGCGTGGCAGGACTTCGCGCACCGCGCGTCGATGATCGTCGCCCCCGCCCTCGGCGCCGTCGCCGTCACCGCGTGGGGTCCGGTACCGCTGCTGTGGTGCGAGGCGGCCGGCGTGTCCGTCGGCGCCATCCTGATCGCGACCGTACGCGGGCGGGTCCGGCACGTCCCCGGAGCCGCGAAGGCCGAGCCCGGGCCGACGATGCGCGCGGTGCTGCGCCGGTATCCGTCGATCGCGGTGGCGGTCGCCATGGACGGGATCGGCGGCCTGGTGTGGTTCGCGTTCACGCTGGGCCTCGCCGTACGCGGGGCCGAGTCGCACCAGCCGGGCGCGCTGATCGCCGCCGGCATGACCGGGTACGGCGTGACCTCGGTGATCGCCGCCCTCGTCTGCCCGCGGCTGCTGCACCGGCTCCCGTGGCTCGCGACCACCGCCACCGCGTACGTGGTGCTCGGGTCGACGTTCGCGGCGCTCGCCGTCTGCGGCCCGTCCGTACCGGTGGTGGCGGCGGTCGCCGCGGTCGGCGGCTGCCTCACCCCGTTCGGGAACGCCGCGCTGGACGCGCTGATCAGCGCGCGTACCTCGGGTGCGGAGCGGCGGACCGCGTTCGCCGCGTCGGCGTTCGTCCACGACGGGGCGGTGTCCGTGGGACTCGTCGCCGGCGGCACCGTCATCGGCCTGGCCGGATCGACCGCCACCCTCGCCGTCGCCGGCGTACTCCAGGTCGCGGCCGGTCTCGCCGGCCTCGGCTGGCGCCTGCACCGCCGTACGAGCCGGCGGCGCGTCGCCCCGGTGCTGCCGTGAGCGGCCCGGGAGTACCCGGGGATCGGCTCAACGGCAACGATCCCGAGCGGGACCGGTCAGAGGACGGCGCCGTCGGTGTGCAGCCACTCGGCCCACGCCTCGGCCACGTCGACCGCGCAGCCCAGCAGCTCGTCCAGCAGCGCCTCGTGCACGCCGGGGACCAGCGGCACCTGCATCTCCGCGTACAGCGGGAGTCGGCCCGAGTCGGTCGGCTCCCCCAGGTACGCCTTGAGGAAGCGCCGGTCGTGGTTCCACGCGTTGACCGCCGGGTACGCCCGGTCGGCGAAGTCGGCGGGAACGGTGCCGTGCGCGCGGGCCCGCACCATGAGGATGTCCCGGTCGGGGCCCTCCAGCGCGAACATCACCGCGTGCCGCTCCCACATCGCGACCAGGTTGCCGGATGCGGGATCGGTCAGGAAGTAGACGTCGATGCGGCGCAGCGCGTCGGCCAGCCGCGGCGCGGTGACCGGGCTCGGGCCGGCGCTCGCCGCCTTGAGCAGCGGCATCAGGTCGTGCGTGCCGGTACGCACGGCCGGGATCGGCGGGTTCATCGTGGCCGCCTCGACGTCGGCGAATCCGTCGAATCCGCCGGCGTTGCGGCTGGTGTTCGTACGACCGGCGTCGTTGTTCCGGCCGTCCTGGCTCCTGCGCCACCAAGGCATCGCGTCGTCCCCTGCTCGCTGTCGGGAGGTCTCGACCGCGGGCACACACCCGCCTGAGCGCCCGGAGGAGTGAGCCGCGGCTGACGCCGGCTCACCACCCGTCTGCTACCGGGCGCGGTCGATGTGGTTGTGGGTGAGCCGACCGGTGGGACGCCGGTGTGGGGGGCTCCGAGCCGACGGTACCGGCGTCGGAGGGCAACGGCGATCGTGCTGTTGGCCACATCACCCGTCACCGAGTGTGATGTCAGCCGCCGTTCAGGGGATCAAGGGTCAGCCCGGCGGCGCTCCGGTACCAGGCGGTCCCGAACCGGCCGTGCGCGGCCAACCAGGGACCGACCGTACTGAAACGGACGGGGTCCGGGCCGACGAAACCCATGCGTACCAGGGCGGTGACGACACGGGTCGGTACCGCGATGTCCGGTTCACCCGGGGTGTGCAGGGTCAGCGCCACGTGGTCCAGCAGCGCGTCGCGCAGCCGCCGCTCCCCCACGCCGCGGCCGGTCGACTGGCGCAACGTGGCCGCCGCCGCGTCGGCGATCCGACGGACCTCGGCGGCGGGCACCTCGTCGCGGACCGCGCCCGCCGGCGGGGGCAGCGCGCCCCGCCAGTCGGCGTCCCGGCGCGCCGGAAGCGGGCCGTCCGGCAGCGCCGCGAGCAGCTGCCCGGCCCGTACGGTGGCGTCGTCGGTGAACTCGCCGCGGACCGTGCGGGACACGAGTACGTCGAAGGGCAGGCGCGCCCACAGCGTCACCAGGTCGGGGCGCCCGTCGACCGGGCGCAGCCGGACCAGCGCGGCGGGGTCGAGCCGGACCAGCCGGGCCAGGAACGCGCCGGTGTCGGCCACCGAGTCCGGATGGATCACGCGTCGTCCCGCCAGCGGTTCAGGAACTCCCGCTCGGCCGTACTCAGCCGGCGCGGGTGCCCGCCGTCCAGGTCGTACGGCGCGAGCACGGACGTGGCGCGGCTCGCCAGCCGCCCGTCGTCGAACAGCTCGTACGACACGCGGAACGACGCGTTGCGGATGTCGGCGATCCACAGCTCGATGCGTACCGGGTCGCCGAAGTC
This sequence comes from Actinocatenispora rupis, assembly GCF_016861975.1. Classification (GTDB taxonomy): domain Bacteria; phylum Actinomycetota; class Actinomycetes; order Mycobacteriales; family Micromonosporaceae; genus Actinocatenispora; species Actinocatenispora rupis. The sequence continues at coordinate 145,739 of NZ_BOMB01000012.1, forward strand.
GACCTGGCGCAGGTAGTCCACCTCGTGCCGGACGATGACCGTGCCGGCCTCCAGCGTGGTGATGCCCTCCCGCCGCGCGGCCAGGAACATCACCGCCGCGCGCGCCTCCTCGTACAGGGTGAGGAAGCGGGCGTTGTTGACGTGCCGGTACGCGTCCAGGTCGGACCAGCGGATCGGGCAGTCGTACTCGAATCGCGCCACGCATCGCCTCCCGTGCCGGGCGCCCGCCGCCGGTCCGCGGACCGCGACGGCGCCGCGTCCCTCACGCCTCCAGGTACGACGACCAGAAGGCGCGCTCGTCGTCGCCCAGCGGCCGCGGCTTGGCGTCGACGTACGAGTAGGCGACGAGGATGCACTCGCAGCGCGCGACCGGGGTGTCCCCGTCGGACAGCGTCGCCTCCAGCGTCCACGACGTCGTGCCGACCCGCGACACCCACGTCTCCGCCCGCAGCGACAGGCCCGGCCGGTACAGCACGGGCGCGAGGTAGTCGACGGCGACCCGGGCCGCGATGCAGCCCCGGTCGTCCGGCGAACCCGGCATCCCGCCCGGGGACTCGGCCAGCAGCGCCATCCGCCCGTCCTCGAACAGCGACAGGTAGCGGGCGTGGTTGACGTGCCCCAGCGTGTCGGCGTCGACCCAGCGCAGCTGGACGTGGTGCGTCGCGCGCATCAGTCGCGGGTCAGCTTCCGGTACGTGACCCGGTGCGGGCGGGCGGCGTCCGGTCCGAGGCGCTCGATCTTGTTCTTCTCGTACGACTCGAAGTTGCCCTCGAACCAGAACCAGCGCGGCATGCCGTCGTCGTCCAGGCCCTCCCAGGCCAGGATGTGCGTGGCGATGCGGTCGAGGAACATCCGGTCGTGGCTGGTGATCACGGCGCAGCCGGGGAAGTCGAGCAGCGCGTTCTCCAGGCTGCCGAGGGTCTCGACGTCCAGGTCGTTCGTCGGCTCGTCGAGCAGCAGCAGGTTGCCGCCCTGCTTGAGGGTCAGCGCCAGGTTCAGCCGGTTACGCTCGCCGCCGGACAGTACGCCGGCCTGCTTCTGCTGGTCCGGACCCTTGAACCCGAAGGCCGCCACGTACGCCCGGGACGGCATCTCGACCTTGCCGACCATCAGGTGGTCCAGCCCGTCGGACACGACCTCCCACAGCGGCGTCTTCGGGTCGATGCCCGACCGCCCCTGGTCCACGTACGACACCTGGACGGTCTCGCCGATCCGGATCGACCCGGAGTCCGGCTGCTCGTCGCCCACCAGCATCTTGAACAGCGTGGTCTTGCCGACGCCGTTCGGGCCGATGACGCCGACCAGCCCGTTCTGCGGCAGGGAGAACGACAGGCCGTTGAACAGCGTGCGGAAGCCCTGCTCCGGGTCCTTGAAGCCCTTGTGCAGGTCGTCGACCTCGACCACGACGGTGCCCAGCCGCGGGCCCGGCGGGATCTGGATCTCCTCGAAGTCGAGCTTGCGGGTCTTCTCCGCCTCCGCCGCCATCTCCTCGTACCGGCCGAGCCGGGCGCGGCTCTTGGTCTGCCGGGCCTTCGCGTTGGACCGGACCCACTCCAGCTCGTCGGACAGCCGCTTGCGCAGCTTGGCGTCCTTGCGCCCCTCGACCGACAGCCGCGCCGCCTTCTTCTCCAGGTACGTCGAGTAGTTGCCCTCGTACCCGTGGACGTGGCCGCGGTCGACCTCGGCGATCCACTGCGCGACGTGGTCCAGGAAGTACCGGTCGTGCGTGACGGCGATGACGGCCCCGGGGTACTTCTCCAGGTGCTGCTCCAGCCACTGCACGCTCTCCGCGTCCAGGTGGTTGGTGGGCTCGTCGAGCAGCAGCAGGTCGGGCTGCTCCAGCAGGAGCTTGCACAGCGCGACGCGCCGGCGCTCACCACCGGACAGGTCGGTGACGGGCGAGTCGGCCGGCGGGCAGCGCAGCGCGTCCATCGCCTGCTCCAGCCGGGAGTCGATCTCCCACGCGTCGGCGTGGTCGAGCTCCTCCTGCAGCTGGCCCATCTCGGCCATCAGCTCGTCGGTGTAGTTCGTCGCCATCTCCTCGGCGATGGCGTTGAACCGGGCCAGCTTCGCCTTCGTACCGGCGACGGCCTCCTCGATGTTGCCGAGGACGGTCTTCGACTCGTCGAGCGGCGGTTCCTGCATCAGCATGCCGACCGTGGCGTCCGGCGCGAGCTGCGCGTCGCCGTTGCTGAGCGGCTCCAGCCCGGCCATCACCTTCAGCAGGGTGGACTTGCCGGCGCCGTTCGGACCGACGACGCCGATCTTGGCGCCGGGCAGGAAGCTCAGGGTGACGTCATCGAGGATGACCTTGTCACCGTGGGCCTTGCGGGCCTTACGCAGGACGTAGATGTACTGGGCCACGGTGGCCACAACCTCCGCACGAGAACTCTGGACTCAGCAACTCCGAACTCAGCGACTCCGAGCCCGGCGACCGGCCCGACGCGTACGCCGACCCACGACCCGTAATCGTCTCAGGTCGCCCGTTATTCCGTGTAGCCGGGATGGCGCCTCGCGGCGAGCTGCCGGCACCGTACGACGAGATGACGACGAGGTAACGACGGTTGCCCGCGCGTTACGGCTCCGATGGGATGTGTATCACCCCGAACGCGGGCCCTGGACGGTTGACTCGACCGGGGCGAACTGTACGCGTTCGTCTCAAGTCAGAAGGAGCAGCCAAGAATGCGCATCAAGCGTTCGATGGCACGCCGCGCCGTCGCAGTACTCGGCGCGCTCGCCCTCGCCGGCGGCGTCGCCGCCTGCGGGAGTTCGGACAACAACTCCTCGGCCGGGTCCAAGCCGGGCAAGCTCGACGGCGTCGGCCCGATCACGCTCGCCACCGGCAAGGACACCACCGGCACGCTGAACTCGATCCTCGACGAGTGGAACAAGGCGCACCCGGACCAGAAGGTGACGCTGACCGAGCTCCCCGAGGACGCCGACCAGCAGCTCCAGCAGATGGTGCAGAACGCGAAGACGAAGTCCGACGCGTTCACCGTGCTGAACCTGGACGTGGTGTGGACCAGCGAGTTCGCCGCGAACGGCTGGGTCGAGCAGCTGCCCGAGGACCAGTTCCCGATGGACCGGTACCTGCCGCCGGTCATCAAGACCGCGCAGTACTTCAAGAAGCTGTACGCGGCGCCGTACGCGTCCGACGGCGGCATGCTCTACTCCCGCTCCGACCTGCTGAAGCAGGCCGGCATCGCGAAGCCGCCGACCACGTGGGCGGAGATGACCGCCGACTGCAAGAAGGTACTCAAGCTGCCGGCCGGCAAGGGCATGTCCTGCTACGGCGGCCAGCTCGACAAGTACGAGGGCCTGACGGTCAACTTCTCCGAGGCCGTGAACTCGGCCGGCGGCCAGGTCGTCGGCTCGGACGGCAAGCCGAACGTGAACACCCCGGACGCCAAGAAGGGTCTGGACTTCCTCGTCAACGGCGTGAAGGACGGCACGATCCCGAAGGACGCGCTGACCTGGAAGGAAGAGGAGTCGCGCCGCGGCTTCGAGGGCGGCCACGTGGTGTTCCTGCGGAACTGGCCGTACATCTACGCGCTGATGGGCGACAAGAAGGACAGCGCCAACAAGGTCGCCGGCAAGTACGAGGTGTCCCCGCTGCCGGGCCTGTCGGGCATCGGCAAGTCGAGCCTCGGTGGCCACAACCTGGCGATCAGCAAGTTCGGCAAGAACAAGAAGACCGCGCTGGACTTCATCAAGTGGTTCACCAGCGAGAAGAACGAGCGGGTCTGGCTGACCAAGAACTCGCAGGCCCCCGTGTACGGCTCGCTGTACGACGACCCGGCGCTGCAGAAGCAGTTCCCGTACCTGCCGACGCTGAAGAAGTCGATCGAGAACGCCGAGCCCCGGCCGGCGATCGTGAACTACGGCGACGCGACGGCGGCGATCGAGGAGCAGGCGTACGCCGCGATCAGCGGTAGCAAGACGAGTGACCAGGCGCTGAAGGACCTGCAGGCGAACCTGGCGAAGATCGTCAAGAACCAGTAGCGGGTGGCCGGCCGGTTCCCTGCCCGGCCGGTACCTCTCCCGACGCCGGGCCCGGCATCCCCCCGCCGGGCCCGGCCCCCCTTTCTTGCCCGAGCTCCCACTCGGAAGGCACACATGACCACCACGGTCCAGGCGCCGAGGAAACCGGCGACAGCCGGGCGCGCCCGCAAGAACCGCCGGAACGCCGGCACCGGCCGGTTCGCCGCGCTGCTGCTGTCCCCCACCGTGCTGGTACTCGCGCTCGTCATCGGGTACCCGATCGTCTCCGCGGTCCGGCTGTCGTTCCTCGTGACGCACAACGGCATCAACCCCACCACCGGCATGGTGGAGAACACGACGCACGTCGGCGTGGACAACTACGCCGCGATCTTCTCCGGCGACACGGCCAGCCAGTTCTGGAACGCGTTCTGGAACACCACGACGTTCACCGTCGCCGGCGTGTTCGTCGAGACCGTCCTCGGCGTACTGATGGCGCTGATCATGAACCGGGCGTTCCGCGGCCGCGGCCTGGTCCGGGCCAGCGTGCTCGTCCCGTGGGCGATCCCCACCGCGATCTCCGGCCTGCTCTGGAAGTGGATCTTCCAGTCCGAGGGCATCGCGAACACGCTGCTGCACACGCACATCCTGTGGACCACCGAGGGCTTCCACGCCTGGGTCGCGGTACTGGTCGCGGACGTGTGGAAGACCGCGCCGTTCATCGGCCTGCTCGCGCTCGCCGGCCTCCAGATGATCCCCGGCGACGTGTACGAGGCGGCCAAGGTCGACGGTTCCGGCCCGTGGCGTACGTTCTGGCGGATCACGCTGCCGCTGGCGCGCCCGGCGCTGGTCGTCGCGGTGCTGTTCCGGATGCTCGACGCGCTGCGCATGTTCGACCTGCCGTTCGTCCTGATCGGCGCGCACAAACACTCGGTCGAGACGCTCTCCACCTTCGCCTGGTACGAGGCGTCGAACCTGCGGTACGGCTCGGCCGCCGCGTACTCGACGGTGCTGTTCCTGTACATCGCGCTCGTCGCGTTCGTGTTCGTCAAGGTCCTCGGCGCCGACCTCGTCGGCCGGGGCGTCTCCGGGAGGAAGTCATGAGCGCGGTCACGGCCACCACCCCCGGCAAGCGGGGCGCGCCGCGCGTGAAGACCAGCCCCTTCTCGTACGTCGGGATCGCGCTGATCGTCGTCTACTGCCTGGCGCCGTTCTACTGGATGGTCGTGTCGGCGCTGCGCCGGCCGGCCGACCAGTTCTCGAACAAGCTGATCCCGTGGCCGATGTCGCTGGACAACTTCGTCTCGGCGTTCAAGCCGGCGAACGGGTTCACCCGGGCGCTGCTCAACTCGCTGATCGTCGCCGGTACGACGACGGTGCTGACGCTGATCATCGGCATCACCGCGGCGTACGTGCTGGCGCGGCTGGAGTTCCGGTTCAAGAACGTGATCCTGGCGGCGATCATCGCCACCTCGATGTTCCCCGGCATCTCCCTGCTGGTACCGCTGCTGGAGCTGTTCGTGTCGATCGACTGGATCAACACGTACCAGGCGATGATCGCGCCGAGCATGAGCTTCGCGCTGCCGCTGGCGGTGTTCAACCTGACGGCGTTCTTCAAGCAGATGCCGTTCGCGTTGGAGGAGGCGGCGCAGATCGACGGCGCGTCGCCGATGCAGGCGTTCCGCAAGGTGATCCTGCCGCTGGCCGCGCCGGGCGTGTTCACCACCGCGATCCTGACGTTCATCGCGGCGTGGAACGAGTTCATCATCGCGCTGTCGGTGACCAACAAGCAGTCGATGCGCACCGCGCCGGTCATCACCTCGCTGTTCACCGGCCAGTACGGCTACGACCAGCCGTTCGGTACGCAGATGGCGGCCGGCGTCGTGGTGACCGTGCCGCTGGTGATCCTGGTGCTGTTCTTCCAGCGCCGCATCGTCGAGGGGCTGACCGCCGGTGGCGTGAAGTAGCCCCGACCTCCGCCGACCGGGCGGTACCGCGCGCGTGTCGCGAGCGGTGCCGCCCGGTCGCTTTTGCCCCACCGACTCACCGAATGTGACGAGTACCGCGCGATCAGTGCCGTTCCAGAGATCGCCGACCGCCGATCTTCAGTACGCTCGTACCACACGGCCCGCCGCCCCCGGGCCGGGCGTACGACGAGGAGGACGACGGCGTGACGACGCGCAGCCCGTTCGTGGTGGTGGCCAACCGACTCCCGGTCGACGAGGTGAAGCTGCCCGCCGGCGGACGCGAGTGGCGGCGCAGTCCCGGCGGCCTCGTCACCGCACTGCACCCGATCATGCGCGCCGAGCACGGCACCTGGATCGGCTGGGCCGGCGGCAGCGGACCGGCGGCCGACCCGTTCGAGCTGGACGGGATGCGGCTGCACCCGGTCAGCCTGTCCGACGACGAGATCGAGAAGTACTACGAGGGCTTCTCCAACTCCTCGCTCTGGCCGCTCTACCACGACGCCGTCGAACCCCCCGTGTACAAGCGGGACTGGTGGGACAGCTACCGCGAGGTGAACGAGCGCTTCGCCGCGGCCGCCGCGGAGGTGGCCGCACCCGGCGCCGTGGTGTGGGTGCAGGACTACCAGCTGCAGCTCGTCCCCGCCCTGCTCCGCGAACTGCGCCCGGACCTGCGGATCGGCTTCTTCCTGCACATCCCGTTCCCGCCGGTCGAGCTGTACATGCAGCTGCCGCGGCGGGTGGAGATCCTGCGCGGGCTGCTCGGCGCGGACCTCGTCGGCTTCCAGCGGCCGCTCGCCGCGCAGAACTTCCTGCGCCTCACCCGGCACCTGCTGGGCCTGCACCCGAAGGGCCTGGAGGTCGAGATCGACGGCCGTACGGTCCGGGCGGCGGCGTTCCCCATCTCCATCGACGTCGGCGAGATCGAACGGCTCGCCGCCAGCGAACCCGTCCGCGCCCGCGCCGCCGAGATCCGCCACGAGCTCGGCGACCCGAAGCACGTGATCCTCGGCGTCGACCGGCTCGACTACACCAAGGGCATCGACCGGCGGCTCACCGCGTTCGAGGAACTGCTGGAGGAGGGGCGCCTCGCCGTACCGGACGCGGTGATGGTGCAGGTCGCCACGCCCAGCCGGGAACGCGTCGAGCACTACCAGACCCTGCGCGACGCGGTCGAGCTGCAGGTCGGGCGGATCAACGGCGACCACGCCCGGGTCGGCGTACCGGCGGTGCACTACCTGCACCAGTCCGTCGACCGCGCCGAACTCACCGCCCTGTACTGCGCGGCCGACGTGATGATGGTGACCCCGCTGCGCGACGGCATGAACCTCGTCGCCAAGGAGTACGTGGCGGCGCGGGTGGACCTGGGCGGCACGCTGATCCTCAGCGAGTTCGCCGGGGCCGCGTCCGACCTGCACCAGGCGTACCTGGTGAACCCGCACGACGCCGACGGGCTCAAGGAGGGTCTGCTGCGGGCCCTGGCCGAGGACCCGACCGAGGCGGCGCGCCGGATGCGGGCGATGCGCCGCTACCTGCGCGGCCACGACGTGGACCGGTGGGCCCGCTCGTTCCTGACCACGCTCGGCGTACCGGAGGCGACCGACGCGCTCGCCGCGGTCATCAACCCGGACGGGCCGGCGAAGCCCCGGCCGAAGCGACCGCGCCGCACCGACCAGCACTGACCCGCTACTGCGCGGGCGCCACGGCGCGCCGCACGAGCAGGCCGCGGAGCCGGGCCACGCCGTACAGCAGGAAGCCGACGGCGGTGAGGGCGACGAGGAACGAGCCGACGACCGTGGGGAAGTCGGGGGCGGCGGGGTCGAGGAACCCGTACAACCGCTGCCCGTACGCGACGTAGAAGCCCAGGTACGCCAGCGGCGGCAGCAGCCAGGTCAGCGGGTACCACCACCTCGTGCGGGCCTGGCTGGAGCCGACGGCGACCCAGTCGACCACGACCAGGACCGGCGTGAGGAAGTGCGCGAGCTGGTCGCGCAGGTGGCTCAGGTCGCCGCCGAGCATCGTCAGGTACGTGACGCAGATGAGGATCATCAGCAGCGCCGTCGCGCCGCGCACCCAGCGCCGCTCCGGCTCGAACCGGCCGGTCACCAGCGGATAGCCGGCGAGCACGAGGAACACCACGCCGGTCGCCAGGTTCCCCTGGTTCGTCAGGTACGCGAAGTCGGCGAAGCCGCCGCCGGTCGCGAGGATCAGCCCGAGCCCGGTGAACGCGCTCGCGGCGACGGCCAACCGCCAGATGCTGACCCCGATCAGCGCTGCCCGGCTCTGCGACATGTGGTGCGCTCCTCCCGGTTCCGGTGCGCGCCGATCGTGCCAGACGAGCGCAAGGCGGCGCGTGCCGTACCGGAGGGGCGGCGGCCTCAGCGGGTGAGGCCGGAGGCCATGACGGCGCCGACCAGGCACGCCACGACCATCAGAGATCCGATCACCACGAACATCACGCGCACCGAACCGGCGCCGTGACGCGCCGGCCGGGCGTCCTGTTCGGACGGCCCGGCCGGTTCCTCCTGTCCCATCATCGGATCAGCATGACCGATGCGGGCATCCGCGCGCCACAGCGATATCGGCCGGTCAGGGGACCGGAGTGAAGTCGCGGCTGGCGATGAACGGCGGCCGGCGGTCCGGCGCCGCGAACGGGTCGACCGGCGTGTTGTCCACGCTGTTGAACACCACGAAGATGTTCGACCGCGGCCACGGCGTGATGTTGCCGTTGGAGCCGTGCATGCAGTTGCAGTCGAACATGACCGCCGACCCCGCCCGGCCGGTGAACTGCTCGATGCCGTGCTTGTTCGCCAGCAGCCGCAGGCTGTCCTGGTCGGGCGTGCCGATCTCCTGTTCCTTCAACGACTGCTTGTAGTGCTCGGCCGGCGTCTCGCCCACGCACGACACGAACGTACGGTGCGAGCCAGGCATGATCATCAGGCAGCCGTTCTGCGCGTAGTTCTCGGTCAGCGCGATCGAGATGCTGCACGCGCGCATCGCCGGCATGCCGTCCTCGGCGTGCCACGTCTCGAAGTCCGAGTGCCAGTAGAACGAGCCGCCGCCGAAGCCCGGCTTGTAGTTGATCCGGCTCTGGTGCACGTACACGTCGGTGCCGAGGATCTGGCGGGCGCGGCCGACGACCCGCTCGTCGGCCACGAGCCGGGCCACCAGCTCGCTGATCTTGTGTACCTCGAAGATCGAGCGGACCTCGTTCGACGACTTCTCCACCACGGTGCGCTCGTCCGCGCGTACCGCCGGGTCGGCCGCCAGCCGGTCCAGCTCGGCGGAGTACGTGGCGACCTCGGCGTCGGTGAGCAGCTGGTCGACACCGAGGAAACCGTTGCGGTCGTACGATTCCAGCGTCTCGGCGTCGATCGGTCCGGCCGCCGCGGTGGACCACACGACCGGGTCGCGGCGGAAGATCAGGCTCGGGGTGGGCCGCTTCCGGGTCGGGTACTCGTCGGGCACCGTCGTGGGCAGCGTGGCGGTCATGCCGAAACCTCCTCGTCCTCGGCGATCAGCGGATAGACGCCGTCGGCGTCATGTACTTCCCGGCCGGTCACCGGCGGGTTGAACACGCAAATCGTACGTACGTCGGTAATCGGGCGCATGACGTGATGTTCGTGCCCGTCGAGCAGGTACATGGTGCCCGGGGTGATGTGGTGGACCTCGCCGGTCTCGGCGTTGGTCAGCTCGGCCTCGCCCTCGACGCACAGCACCGCCTCGATGTGGTTCGCGTACCACATGTGGGTCTCGGTGCCGGCGTACATGACGGTCTCGTGCAGGGAGAAGCCGACCCTCTCCTTGGCGAGGACGAGACGCTTGCTGCGCCACGTCTTCGTCTCGACGTCCCGGTCGGTGCCGGTCACGTCGGCCAGGGAACGGACGATCATGGTTGTCCTCCAGGATGTTCAGCGTGCGGCGGCGACCGCGTCGGCCAGGATCGACAGGCCCTCGGCGAGTTCGTCGTGGCCGATCGTCAGGGCGGGCATCAGCTTCGCCACCTCGCCCTCGCTGCCGGCCGTCTCCACCAGCAGGCCGCGGTCGAACGCGGCGGTCGCCACCTTCGGCGCGATGGACGGGTCCTCGAACGCCAACCCCCACGCCAACCCACGCCCGCGTACGGACGCGCCCAGGTCGGCGTGCTTCGCGGCGATCGACGTCAACGCGTCCCGTACGACATCGCCCTTGGTCGCGGTCTGGGCCGGCAGTAGGTCGTCGGCCCAGAACAGTTCCAGCGCGCGGGTCGCCGTGACGAACGCCGGGTTGTTGCCCCGGAACGTGCCGTTGTGCTCGCCCGGCTCCCACACGTCCAGCTCCGGCCGGAGCAGCGTGAGCGCCAGCGGCATGCCGTACCCGCCGATGGACTTCGACAGGCACACGATGTCGGGCGTGATGCCGGCGATCTCGAAGCTGAAGAACGGCCCCGTACGCCCGCAGCCCATCTGCACGTCGTCGACGATCAGCAGGATGCCGTGCCGGTGACACAGGTCGGCCAGCGCGCGCAGCCACTCCGCCCGCGCCACGTTGATGCCGCCCTCGCCCTGCACCGTCTCGACGATCACCGCCGCCGGCGTGTTCAACCCGCTGCCGCTGTCGTCGAGCAGCCGTTCGAACCACAGGAAGTCCGGCACCTGGTCGTCCAGGTAGTGGTCGAACGGCATCGGTGTCGCGTGTACCAAGGGAATCCCGGCACCGCCGCGTTTCATCGAGTTGCCCGTCACCGACAGCGAGCCGAGGGTCATCCCGTGGAACGCGTTGGTGAAGCTGACGACCGACTCGCGTCCGGTCACCTTCCGCGCCAGCTTCAGCGCCGACTCGACCGCGTTGGTACCGGTCGGGCCCGGGAACTGCACCTTGTAGTCCATGCCGCGCGGCGCCAGCACGTACTCCCGCATCGCGGCGAGCAGGTCCCGTTTCGCCACGGTCTGCATGTCCAGCCCGTGCGTCACCGAGTCCCGCTCCAGGTACGCCAGCAGCGCACGTTTCAGTTCCGGATGGTTGTGTCCGTAGTTGAGCGCTCCCGCGCCCGCGAAGAAATCGATGTACGAACGACCGTTCTCGTCGTACATCCGGCTGCCGACGGCACGGTCGAATACGACCGGCCAGGTCCGGCAGTAGCTGCGTACTTCGGATTCGATTTCGGCGAAGAGATTCATCATCCTCCGTCAAGTGTTCAGTTGTCGTCCCGGCGCGGGAATCGCCATCGGTCAGTCGGTCGCCGTCGGTAGCGGACCGATCCGGTAGAGCACCTCCTCCGCGTGCGAGTCGCCGGGAAACCGTTCTTCGGTAAACAGGGATTGGGTCGTCAGCGAGGCGCCCCGCCCTCGGGCGAAACCAGCGAACAGACGCGCCGAGGGCACGTTGTCGGGTGTGACCGTGGCTTCCACGTACGCCACGGTGTGCTGCCTCGCGACCTGGTCGACCAGCGCGTCCAAGGCGCGCCTGGCCAGCCCGCGGCGCCGGTGTGCGGCATCCACCGCCACCTGCCAGACGAACAGCGTGTCCGGCGCGCCGGGGCGCAGGTACCCGGTGACGAACGTGACCACCGGGTCGCCCGCACAGCCGACCACGCTGGTGTCCGCGAAATCGCGGCACCAGAGCAGATAGCTGTACGGGGAATTGACGTCGAGCGTGCCGGAATCGGCCGCCAGCCGCCACATCCGCGCGCCGTCCGCGATGTCGGGTGCGCGGAACATGACCGGTGCGCCGATTTCCGACCGCCCGTTCGGCGTTCCCGCCACGGTGTCGGAGAAATCCTTCGGCTGCCCAGTCATGATTTGGACCTTAGCGGCACCCCACCGGAGGCTCAACCGGAAGTGCACAGACCGCGGCCGGATTCCCAGTAGCCACAACGTATTCAGGAAAACTGTGGCATAATCCACAGAAATCAGAACGAAACAAACCCTGGCCATCCGGCACCGACTTCGGTAAGGTGCGCGCCCCGCGCCTCCCCGCCTCGCGCGGTACGCCCCCGACGCGTGCGCGGCGCCGGGTTCCCTGTCACCGCACCGTTTCCGGACACGCGGGCCGTCGCGGAGCGTGGCATTCCCCGGCGCCGCGGCACTTCCGCGCCGCGACACCGCCCAACCGCGCCGCGTCACCCGGCACCGCAACGCTTTCCGCCGTCGCGGCGTCTCCCACCAACGGCGTTCCCCGTCGCCGCAACGCTTTCCGGCGACGCCGCGTCGTGGAGGTTCCCCAACGCGGCCGGGTCTCCAGCACCGGAGCACAACGTTTCCCGGCACCGCCGCGTCGATCCAGGCGCGCGTTTCCTTGTGTCGCAACGACTCCGGCGTCTCTGACCACGGCAATGCACGTCAGGTACTTGTGTCGCAACGACTCCCGCGCCCCTGACGATGGCCACGCGCGCCAGAGTCCTTGCGTCGCAATGGTTCCGGCACCCCGGACGATGGCGACGCGTGTCAGGGCAGGGCGGTGACGACATCCCCGAGTACGACGATGGCGGGGGCGGTGATGCCGGCGGCGGTGGCGATGTCGGCGATGGTGTCGAGCGTGCCGGTGACCGTACGTTGGTGCGCGGTGCCGCCCTCCTGGACGACCGCGGCCGGGGTGTCGGCGGGGCGGCCGAGGCGTACCAGGGTGGCGGAGATGGCGGGCAGGGTACGGACGGCCATGAGCAGTACGACGGTGCCGCGCAGCCGGGCGAGCGCGGCCCAGTCGACGAGCGAGTCCGGATGGTCCGGCGGCACGTGGCCGGAGACGATGACGAGTTCGTGCGTGACACCACGGTGGGTGACGGGGATGCCGGCCAGCCCCGGTACGGAGATCGCGCTGGTCACCCCCGGCACCACCTCCACCGGTACGCCGGCGGCAAGGCACGCGTCGGCCTCCTCGCCGCCGCGGCCGAACACGAACGGGTCGCCGCCCTTGAGGCGCACCACGTACCGGCCGGCCAGGGCGTGCTCGACGATCGTGGCGTTGATGGCCTCCTGCGCGAGCTGCCGGCCGTGCGGGATCTTGGCCGCGTCGACGACCTCGACGTCCGGGCGCAGCCCGTCGAGCAGCAGCTGCGGCGCGAGCCGGTCGACCACGACGACGTCGGCCCGGCCGAGCAGCCGCCGGCCACGTACGGTGATGAGCTCGGGGTCGCCGGGGCCGGCGCCGACCAGCGCGACCCCGGGTACGGGGCGGGGATCGGCGGGGCGCAACACGCCGGGCCGGTCCGGTGGCGGATCGGCGTGGCGGTCGCGGTCGGGGCGGCGGAACCGCGGCGCGTCGAGGTCGCCGTCGGCGAGCCCCGCGGCGATCCGGTCCCGCAGCCAGGCGGCGCGTCGCGGGTCGCCGCCACCGAGTACGGCGACGGTCACCTCGTCGTGCCGGGCGACGGCGGGCGTCCACGCGGTCGCCGCGTCCGCATCGTCGGCCCGTACGCAGAAGGTGCGGGCGGACTCGGCGGCGCGGGACGCATCGGCGTTCGCGGCGGGGTCGTCGGTGGCGGCCACAACCAGCCACGCACCGTCCACATCGGACGGTACGAAAGCCCTTCGCTCCCAACGGATCCGGCCGGCCGTCGCCAGATCCTCCAGAGCCGGCGTGACCTCCGGCGCGACCAGTACCACGTCCGCGCCGGCGTCCAGGAGCACCGGCACCCGGCGCTGCGCGACCGTACCGCCGCCGGTGACCAGGACGCGCCGCCCGGCCAGCCGCAGCCCGAGCGGGTACAGGGCGCTCATCGGGCCACCGCCAGTACGCCGGAGAGCGCGGCGACGAAGCGGTCGGTCGTCGCCCGGTCCCGCACTGCGATCCGCAGCCAGTCCGGCCCCAGCCCCGGGAACGTGTCGCCGCGGCGCACCGCGTACCCGGCGTCGCGCAGGGCGAGCCGCACCCGGTCCGCGCCCGGCAGCCGTACCAGCACGAAGCACGACGCCGGCGTGCCCGCCACCGGCACACCCACCGCCGCCAACCGCTCCACCAGGTACTCCCGGTCCCCCGCCAGTTCCACCGCGATCCCGTACTCGGCGGCCACCGCGCGCGGCGTACCGAGTACCTCCGCGGCGGCGAGCGCCGGGGCCGACACCGGCCAGAGCGGCTGCGCGGCGGCACACCGGGCGACCAGGGCCGCGTCGCCCAGCAGGTACCCGACGCGCAGGCCGGCGAGCCCCCACGTCTTGGTGAAGCTGCGCACCACGACCAGCCCCGGCAGGTCCCGCCGCGCCGACAGCGAGGCCGGCTCGCCCGGCACGGTGTCCGCGAACGCCTCGTCGACCACCACCGTGCGCCCCGGCCGGCACAGCGCCGCCAGCGACTCCGCCGGATGCAGTACCGAGGTGGGGTTGGTGGGGTTGCCGACCATCACCAGGTCCGCGTCGTCCGGCACCAGGGCGGCGTCCAGCACGAACGGCTCCGGGAGTACGACCCGGTCGACGGTGTGGCCGGCGGCCAGCAACGCAGCCTCCGGCTCGGTGAACTGCGGGTGCACCACGACCGCGCGGCGGGGCCGCAGCACCCGGGCGAGGAGGACGAACGCCTCCGCGGCACCGGCGGTGAGCAGGACCTCGTCGGCCGGGCGGCGATGGCGGGCGGCCACCGACGCGCGCGCCGCCGACGGATCCGGGTAGCGGGACAGATCGGCCACCGCACCGGAAATCGCCGCGCGGAGCCAGTCCGGGCCCGGCCCCGACCGTACGTTCACGGCCAGGTCGACCAGCCCCGGTGTCGCCTCGACGTCACCGTGATGGTGCAGCCCGGCCGTCGTGACTACGCTTCCCGGAGGCCCACCACCGCAGATGTCCATGCCGTCATTCTCACAACCACACGAACGGCCGAGTGCCCACGGGGCTCGCCTGTCCTAGTGTGCCCGCTGGACCGTGACACCACCGGTACGAGTCGTGCCCAGCGCGGTACGGGGAGGATTCAGCGTTGACGTCTCCGCAGAACACACCGCCGGAGAACCCCAGCGCCGCGGCACGATCGCGCGGCCGGCACCGGTCGGAGCCGGTCGCGCCACCGCAGTACCCCGCTCCGCCCCAGTTCCAGGGGCCGCCGCAGTCCGGGCCGCAAGGCCAGCCGCCGCAGTACCCGGGGCAGCCGGGGCAGCCGCCGTACCAGGGGCAGCCCGGGTCGCCGCAGTACCCGGGGCCGGCGCCGCAGCCCGGGCCGCCGCCGCGGGATGCCGACCGTTTCAACGGTTTCGTCCCCACCGGCAGCGCACCGACCCCGCCCGCCGACAGCGGCTACCGGTCCCTCGCCGACCTGTCCGCCGAGCGCCCCACGCCCGCCCCGGCCACCGCGCCGGACCCGTTGCGCGGCCTGCGGCACACCGCGGAACCGGCGCCGACCAGCCGGTGGACGCGTCGCCGGGTCACCATCCTCGGCATCGTCGGCGCCGTCGTACTCGCCGTCCTGATCAGCGGCGGCTACGCCGGATACCGCTACCTCGGCCCCTACTACGGCCTCGGGTACGTCGCGGGCCGCTCCACCACCGTCGACGGCCTCACCCTCACCACCGACTCGGTGAAGTGCGGGCTGGACACCGCGCCGTTCGGCAACAGCGGCACCCCGCGCGGCCTCTACTGCGCGATCGTCGTCGACGCCCGCAACCACGGCGACTCCACCGCGTCCATCGACCTGCGTACCTGGACCGCGGACCTCGACGTCGGCCTCACCGGCGTCGCGCCGGTCTCCGACTGGCTCGCCCTGCGCAACGAGATCGTCGAACCGGGCAGCAGCGCCACCTTCCGCCTGGCGTACGACATTCCGCGCGGGGCGCGGCTGACGAAGCTGCACCTGGCCATCGACGACAAGTCCGGCGTCATCGCCACCACCTGACCGCTTCGGCGGTCAGCTGCACGGGTCAGCTGGCGCCGCGGAGGTCCGGCGCGATCGGATGTTCAGCCCGCGTCCCGCCACGCTGGCGCGCACGTCCGAACTGCAGGACGCGGCGGTCAGCTGGCGCCGCGGAGGTCGGCCGGGACCAGCGACCAGACGCTCAGGTCGACCCGGCCGGACTCGACCGTCCCGGCGTTGCGCAGCAGCCCCTCGTACACGAAGCCGGCCTTCTCGGCGACCCGACGGGACGCCACGTTACCCGCGGCGACGCGCAGTTCGAGCCGCTGGAAGCCGTGCTCCAGGATCAGGTCCACGGCGAGCGCGTCGGCCGCCTCCGCCGTGTACCCGAAGCCGCGGGCGTCCGGGGCCACCGCGTACGAGATCTCGGTGCTCATGGTGGCCCAGTCGGTGCGCTTGGTCCACACGACGCCGAGCAGCCGGTCGTCGTCCCGGTGGACGATGCCGTAGTGGTCACCGTCGCCGCTGGTACGGCGCTCGGCGGCCATCCACGTGCACCACATCTTCGCGTCCGACTCCGTGTACGGAGTGGGCAGCGACATCCACCGGCGCGTCTGCCGGTCGTCGAACACCGCCGCCACTCCCACGGTGTCGTCGGCGGTCAGCGGCCGGATCACCAGCCGTGGCGTCACCACCGTCAACTCCGGGAACCGGGCAGGCGCAGCCGTCTGCGCGGTCATGGAACTGCCTCCGTCATACCGCCCCCGCGGGACCAAAGCACGTCAACAGTACTCACGCATCGTGCGGACCACAAAGCGCCCGGGAGATCACCCGATCGCCGCGACGAACCGGCTGGCCATCTCGGGATAACCGGCCCAGTGTACGTTCAGGAACGAGGCGTGGACCCGGCGCCAGATGAAGCCCTCCGGACGGCCGCCCTGCCACTGCCAGGCGGCGTTGTCGCCGGCCCGCGGCGAGACCATCGTCCGGTGGTGCTTGTGCCCCAGCACCCGCGAACCCACCTTCACCGTCGAACTCGACGCCCGCGCCGTCGCCTCCCGGTATCCCAGGACGAGCATGTTGGTGGTCTGCGCGGACGCGTCGAACACGCCGCACATCTCGCGGCCGTCCAGATCCTTCACCAACCAGAGCAGACCGGCGTTCTCGGCGTAGATCGGGCCGTTGGCGCGGGCCAGCGCCACCACCTCGTCGCGCAGTATCCGGTTGGCGGACAGCTCGTCGGCGAACGCCTCCGGGAAGCCGCCGCCCACCACCATCGCCCGGGTGCCCTCCGGCAGCCGCTCGTCGCGCAGCGGATCGAACGTGACGACCCGGGCGCCCGCCGCCGTCAGCAGCTCCGCCGTCTCCGGGTACGAGTACGCGTACTCTCCGGCGCCGGCGAGCGCCACCACCGGCGGCTCACCCGGCAGCGACTCCGTCGCGTACCCGGTGGCGTCGGAGGGGGCGGGCGAGGTCGGCGCGTCGGACCGGCCGCCCACCGCCTGCTCCGGCGACCAGCGGTCCGCCGTCAGCGGCGGCGCCGACCGGGCCAACGCCAGGATCCGGTCCAGGTCCAGGCGGTCCATCATCCGCTCACCCAGCCGGCGTACGGCGCGGACGGCGTCGACGGCGCGGTCGACCACCGGCACCAAGCCGTGCTGGCGGGGCGGCAGCGGGCTGAGATCGTTGCGGCGCAACGCACCCAGCACCGGCACGCCGATCTCCTCCAGCGCCGCGCGCAGGATCTGCTCGTGCCGGTCGGACGACACCCGCGTCAGGACGACGCCGCCCAGCCACAACAGCTCGTCGTACGCCCGGAAGCCGTGCACCAGGGCGGCGACCGACTGGCCCATCGCCGCGGCGTCGACCACCAGCACCACCGGCGCCCGCAGCATCCCGGCCACCTGCGCCGTGTTCTCCTCGTCGGAACGCCCGGAAAGCCCGTCGAACAGGCCCATCGTGCCCTCGACGACCGAGACGTCCGCACCGGCCGCGCCGTGCAGGAACAGGCCCGGCAGCGTGCCGCCGCCGACCAGCCGCGGGTCCAGGTTGCGCCCGGCGCGGCCGCTCGCCAGCCCGAGATAGCCGGCGTCGACGTAGTCCGGACCGATCTTGAATCCGCCGATCGTGAGGCCGCGGGCGGCCAGCGCCGCGATCAGTCCGACGGCGACCGCGGTCTTGCCGTGCCCGGACGAGGGCGCGGCCACCACGAGACGGGGCGTTCCGGTCATGTCACCGGCTCCGCGGTGACGGCTACGTCGGTGCGCATGAGGGGCTCCTACCTCGGCGAAAGGGGCAATGATCCACCGACAGTCTGCGGAACCCGCGCAACCCCGGCCGCACCGCCCCCACCGCCACGCGCGCCGGCGGGTCGGTAGCGTGGAGCCGTGCCCGACCCAGGCCAGGCCCGGCCCAACGTACTCGGTGTGCTCCGCACGCCGCGGTGGCTGCTGTTCGGCCTGATCGCCATCGGCCTCGCCGTCACGATGATCTTCCTCGGCATCTGGCAACTGCACCGGTACGAGCTGCGCAGCGGCATCAACGCGCGCATCGACGCGCACGCCAAGGCCGCTCCCGTACCGGCGGAACGGGTGCTGCCGGTGGGTCGCGCACCCGCCGACGCCGACGAGTACACGCGGGTCACCGTGACCGGGCGGTACGACGCGGCCCGCACGATGCTGGTGCGCGCCCGCACCGTCAACGGCAACGTCGGGTACGAGGTGGTCACGCCGCTGCGGCGGGCCGACGGCACCGCCGTGCTGGTGGACCGCGGCTGGCTGCCCCCGGGCGGCAGCGACACCGTGTCCGAGCCGAAGGTCCCGGCCGCGCCGACCGGCCAGGTCACCGTCGTCGGTCAGGTACGGCTGCCGGAGAGCGGCGCCGGACCCGTCGCCTGGCGCAACGGGCACGTCGAGGTGCGCCGCATCGACCCGCGGAAGCTCGCCACCGCCCTCCCCTACCCCGCCACCGGCGGGTACGTCACGCTCACCCACCAGACACCCGCCGCCGCCGGCACCTTCGTCGCGATCCCGATCGACCACGAGAACGCCGCGATGAACCTGTCGTACATCGTGCAGTGGTGGCTTTTCTCCGGGATTGCGCTCGTGGGCTACGGGCTGCTGATCCGGTGGGAGTCCCGCAAGCGGGTCGGCCTGTCCGTCCCCGGCAGCCCGCGTACGCCCCGCCCGCAGGCCCGCCCCCGCACCGACCGCCTCTCCGACGACCGCCTCTCCGACGACCGGGTACCGGAGCGTCGGGCGCCGCGCTCGGACGACCGCGTCCCCGAAGACCGGGTACCTGAGGACCGAGTGTCTGACGACAGGGTTCCCGAGGACCGCGTTCTTGAGGACCGCGTTCCCGAGGACCGGGTGCCTGAGAACCGGGTGTCCGAAAGTCGGCGGGTGTCTGACGACCGCGTGCCCGAGGATCGGGTGCCAGACCGGGTGCCCGAGGATCGGGTGCCGGACCGACCGTAACGGTCAGGTGGCGTTGGCGCGCAGCCGGTCGGCGAGCGCGCAGACCTCGGCGGCGAGTTCGGTGGGGTGCTCGATGCGGAACGGCCAGCCGAGGCCGGCGAGCATCTGCGCGGCACCGTCCAGATGTTCGGCGCGGGTGACCAGGCGTACTCCGTCGGGCAGTTCGGTCAGCGTGCCCACGGACGGCGGGATCCGGTGCCGGGCCTCGGCGAGGCTGGTACGCAGCACCACCGACACCTCGTACTTCCACGGCACGGCGGCGAGGCCGGCCAGTACGGTCGCGGTGGGTTCGAAGCCCTCGGGGATCTCGAACGTGCCGGTGCCCGCGGCGACGGCGGTGATCCGGTCGACCCGGAAGGTACGCACGGCGGCGCGGTCGTGGTCGAATCCCGTGACGTACCAGCGGCCGGCGTGGAACACCAACCCGTACGGGTCGAGCCGGCGCTCGCTGACCCGGCCCTGCCACGACGTGTACCCGATGGTGACGGGGTGCCGGGCGCGGGCGGACTCGGCCAGGTCCGCGACGGCCGCCAGCCCGGTCGGCGGCGCGGTACGCCGGGGCGCGGTGAGCTCGACGGTGGCGAGCAGCGAGTCGACGCGGCGGGCGAGCGCGGCCGGGAGTACGCGGCGGAGCTTGGCGGCGGCGCCCTCGGCGGCCACCCCCTCGCCCGCGGTGAGACCGGTCCGCTCGCCCGCGACCAGGCCCAACGCCAGCGCGACGGCCTCGTCGTCGGTCAGCATCAGCGGCGGCAGCCGGTAGCCGGGCGCGAGCCGGTAGCCGCCGTACCGGCCGCGGCGCGACTCGACGGGGACGCCGAGGTCGGCGAGATGCCCGACGTAGCGCCGGACGGTGCGCTCGTCGACGCCGAGCCGGCGGGCCAGCTCGCCGACGGTGAACGCGGCGCCGGTCTGCAGGATCTCCAGCAGCGCCAGGACTCGTGTGGTGGGGCGGGTCACCGCTCTCCCTCAACCGGGCGGGAACTGTCCGGTATTCACCGTAGCGTGGCCGGCATGACGACGTTCGTACTCGTACCGGGGTTCTGGCTCGGCGGCTGGGCCTGGCGACCGGTCACCGACACACTCCGCGCCCACGGCCACGACGTGTACCCGCTCAGCCTCACCGGCCTCGGGGACCGCGCCCACCTCGCCCGCACCGACACCGACCTCGACACCCACGTCACCGACGTGCTCAACCTGCTCACCTACGAGGACCTGCACGACGTCGTACTCGTCGGCCACAGCTACGCCGGGTCCGTCGTCACCGTCGCCGCCGACCGGATGCCCGAGCGCGTCAGCCGCCTCGTGTACGTCGACACCGGCCCGCTCCCGGACGGCGCCACCCAGCAGGACTTCGCCGCCGACCAGGCCGCGACCCCCGACGCCGACGGGCTGCTGCCGCCCCCGGACTGGGCCGCCCTCGCCGCCGACGTGTCCACAGTGGACGATGCCGCGGTCGCCCGGCTGACCGCGCTCTCGGTCGGCCACCCGGCCGCCACCGCCACCACTCCGATCCGGCTCACCGGAGCCTGGGAACCCTTGCCACGCCTGGGAATCCTGTCCAGCTTCACCGCCGACCAGGTACGCGCCATGGCCGCGAACGTACCGCTCATGCGCCACATGGCCGGCGAACGCTGGCAGTACGAGGAGCTGCCGACCTGGCACTGGCCCATGATCAGCCGCCCCGCCGACCTCGCCCGCATCCTCCACGAAAGCACCCGCTGAGCGGTCAGCCGTCAACCGGCGGGCGCCGTCGCCCGCCGGTATCGGAGGGATCCTGCACGGCACCAACCGCTCAGTGGGGCGGCCGTCAGCCGCCGGGCACACCGCCGGGCTCGCCGTCGCCTCCCGCCGCGCGCCAGATCGCGCGCACCGTGTCGATCGTGTCCGCCTCCGCCGCCGACTTGTCCTCCCGGTACCGCAGGACGCGGGCGAACCGCAGCGCCATGCCCGCCGGGTACCGGGGACTGGTCTGCACGCCGTCGAACGCGATCTCGACCACCAGCTCCGGCCGCACGTACACGACGTGGGCGTCGCGGCGGACGGCGAGCTGCTGCAACCGCTCCGTCTGCCACGCCAGCATCGCGTCGGTCAGACCCTTGAACGTCTTGCCCAGCATCACGAACCCGTCCGGCCCGGCCGCGCCCAGGTGCAGGTTCGACAGCAGGCCGCGGCGCCGGCCGTGCCCCCACTCCACCGCCAGTACCACCAGGTCGAGGGTGTGGCGCGGCTTGACCTTGAGCCAACTCCCGCCTCGCCGGCCCGCCTCGTACGCCGCGGTCGGCGACTTGATCACCACGCCCTCGTGCCCCGCCGCCAGCACCGCGGCGAACCGCTCCGCCGCCGCCTCCGCCGTCCCCACCATCCGACGACCGACCCGCTGATCCCCCGGTACGACCCGGTCCAGCTCCGCCCAGCGTCGCGCCGCCGGCTCGTCGAGCACGTCCGCGCCGTCGATGTGCAGCAGATCGAAGAAGTACGGCCGGAGCGGCAGCACCTCGGCGCCCGGCGACCGGCGCCCCACCCGGCTCGCCGTCACCTGGAACGGCACCGGCCGGCCAGACTCCGTCAGCGCCAACGCTTCCCCGTCGAGTACGGCCGAGTCGACGGGGAGCGCGCGGACCGCGGCGACCAGCTCCGGCACCCGGGAGGTGATGTCGTCCAGGCTGCGGGTGAAGATCGCGACGTCGGCACCGTCGCGGTGCGCCTGCACGCGCACGCCGTCGAGCTTGTCGTCCACCGCCACCTCGGCGCCGTCGGCCGCCAGCCGGCCCACCGCGTCGCCGATGTCCGTCGCGGGCTGCGCCAGCATCGGCGACAGCGGCCGACCCACCGCCAGCCGGAACTCCGCCAACTCGGCCGCACCACCGCGCAACGCCGCCGCCGCGACCGCCCGCAGATCACCCGACAGCAGCACCGCGCGGCGCACCGTCGTACCCGCCACGTCCGCCGCCCGCGCCACCGCATCGGTCATCACGCCGGCCAGCGCACCCTGGCGTACCTCACCGGTGATCAGGCCGGCCAGAAGCCGCCGCTCGTCCTCGGTCGCCGCGCCGAACAGCTCCGCCACCAGCGCCCGCCGGCGACCCGCCGACCCCGCGCCCCGCTGCTCACCGATCCGTTCCAACGTCGCGTCCACCGCCGCGACCGACAACGTCGGCTCGGTCGCTGCCGCCGGCAGCTCCCGCAGACCCGCCCAGCCCACACCGATCTGCCGCTGCCGCAACTCACCCGACAGGTACGCCACGCCAGCCGCCACCTCGTCCGGCTCCAACCGGCGCAGACAGTCTGCCAACAGATCGATCTTGGCAAGCCGCGACCGGGTCGCGGCCACCCCGGCCGAGACCGCCGCGAGATCGGCGAACAGCACGCCCCCATCCTGCCCGCTCGGTACGACAGTCCGGCCAGGTTCGCCGGTGGTCATCGATGGGACGGCCGCGTGGCGCATGCCGGGGCAGCTGCCGGTCGGCGCTACTGCCCGAGCGCAGAGGGCGGTTTCACTGCCGCTCTCAGACCGCGTTGACGGCCGCGCATCACCGGGGTTGCGGCCCTACGGTCCTTGCGGCCCTTCGGTCGTAGCTGGGTTGCTGCCCTTCGGTCGTGGCCGGGACTGCTGCCGCTCGGTCGTGCCTGGCGTTGCTGCCCTTCGGTCGTGTCTGGAGGTCGTGGCCGGGGTTGCTGCCGTTCAGTTGTGCCTGTGTCGCTGCCGTGCCGTTGTGCCTGGGGTTGCTGCCGTTTGGTGGCGGCCACGCGGTCGCGGTTACTCCCGATGGCCCGTGTGGTGGCCTGCGCGTGCCTGGTTTGTTCAGCCGCTGGTCGCCGGATGGGCTCAGGCCGCAGCTGCCCACGGTTGGGGTTCCTGCGCCATGGTCATCACCGCTTATGGCTGAGGGGCTCCCCGCGTTGGGGTTCTTGTCGCCTGTGGTGCGGCTACCGCGCTGTGGGCGTTGCCGCGCGTGGACGGGGCTACTGCGTCGAGGATGTTGCCGCTCGTGGATGGGGTTACTGCCAACCTCGCCGTCCTAGGAAGCTGGACCGATATCTGTCGGCGTCGGGAGGATGCCGGCGCGCCGCCGGGCCAGGCGACGGATCGGCAAGCGGCTGCGCTGACACCCGGAATGGTCCCTGCGCGCGTTGGCGGCACCGGCGGCGCCGCGGGATGACCCCGGGGTGCGTTGGTGGCGCCGGAGGCGCGGCGCCGGACTGTCCGCTTGTGGGCGCCGGCCACGGCGAGCGCCGACGGTGCCCGGGAGTACCGAAAAGGGGAAGTGGCACCGGGGCGAGAGGTGTGGGACGGGTGGCGAGGGTCGGATACCGGACGGGGGGAACGTCGTACCCATCTGGCACAGTGATGGCCACGGTTGATCAAGGGACGCGGGAGGCCGTGATGGTGATGGGGCCGACACATGCGGTGTCGGGTGCCGCTGCGTGGCTGGCGGGATGTTGGGCCGCCGGGCACTGGTGGCACTACCACCCGGGCCCCGTCGAGCTCGGCGTCGGTGCCGCGGTGTGCGCCGGTGCCGCGCTGCTGCCCGATCTCGACCTGTCCGGCCGGGTCACGGCGAACAAGGGCGGCGCGACGGTGGCGCACACGTTCGGCGTGGTGTCGCTGTTCTTCGCCGAGTGCGTGGAGAAGTTCTCGCTCGGGGTGTACAAGCTGACCCGGATGAAGCGGGATCCGCAGCGGCACAACGGACACCGCACCCTGACGCACACGTGGCTGTTCAACATCGGTCTCGGGTTCGGCGTGGGCGCGCTGTGCACGCGGTTCGGCAAGTGGGCCGTGATCGGTGTGCTGTTCGTGATGTTCGGGCTGGCGATCCGCGGTGTGCTGGCGGAATGGGCGAAGAAGCGCGGCTGGCTGATCACGACGCTGCTGTCCGCGGCCGCCGCCTTCGTGGCGTACGCGTTGCTGCCGGCGGGTCGCGGTTATCCGGTGATCGGCGCGGCGATCGCCGCGGGCGGGATCGTGCACACGTTCGGCGACATGATCACGAAGGCCGGGTGTCCGATCCTGTGGCCGCTGCCGACGGGGCGGCGCACCTGGCGCGAGTTCGGCATTCCGGACGCCATCGCGGTCGAGGTGGGTGGCGGTGTCGAGCGGCGACTCCTGCTGCCGCTGTTCGTGATCGTCGCGATCGTGGCCGGGATCGCCGTGGCCGCACCGGATGTGGTGCAACGCGTCGTGCAGGCGGCGCTCGCCTGAGCCGGGCCGCGCCGGGTCAGTAGACGTTGCGGTAGGCGCCCTTGGCGTTCGCGACGATGTTGCCGATGATCGTCAGCGCGGCGATCACGATCGCGATGATGCCGAGGGTGGGCTGCCGGCCGACCCGGCGCGCGTTCATCAGGCTGAGCACGCCGAACACGACGCCGAGCGGGCCGCAGCACAGGGCGAAGATGATGCCGAGCACGCCCCACATCGTCGTACGGTCCTTGCCGACGGCCGGGCCGACCGGCTGCTGCGGGCCCGGCTCGTACGGCGGAGGTGTCGTCGCCATCGACCCCCCTCATCGCCGAGTTGCACCGATGGTAGGTGAGCCGACGACGCGTGGTGACGCGAATCGTTCAGGTCCAGAAGCGGAACAGGTGGTCGCCGTAGAAGATCGCGGCCTGCGGCACGCCGAGCCCGCCGCTGATCGCGTCCACCAGGCCGAAGAACAGCGCGTTCACCCGCGGCTCCCACAGCAGCGCGAACACCAGCAGGATCCCGTACGGCTGGATCATCCGGGCGCCGCGCCGCCAGTGCGCCGGCAGCCACGGTTCGAGGATCCCGTACCCGTCGAGGCCGGGCATCGGCAGCAGGTTCAGCACGCTCGCGGTGATCTGCAGGAAGCACAGGAACGCCACCGCCGACCAGAAGTCGACGTGCCGCGACGCCGACAGGTCCTGCCAGAACGGTACGGCGAGCGCGATCACGAACACCACGTTCATCGCCGGGCCGGCCGCGGAGATCAGGCTGTTCCGCAGCCGGCCGCGGATCCGCGAATGGTCCACCCAGACCGCGCCGCCCGGCAGGCCGAACCCGCCGAGCAGCACGAACACCAGCGGCAACACCAGGGACAGCAACACGTTCGAGTACTTGAGCGGGTTGAGTGTCAGGTAGCCGCGCTCGGCCACGCCGTCGTCGCCGAACCGGAACGCCAGGTAGGCGTGCCCGTACTCGTGCAGGCACAGCGAGACGAGCCAGCCCGCGGCGACCATCAGGAACGCGTCGACGCGGACGTTGCCGAACCCGGCCCAGGTCATCCAGCCGGACACCAGCAGCAGCGCCACGAGGCCGAGGAAGATCGCGGACGGGCGGCGCTGGGGATGGGTCGCGGGGATCACCGGTCCGCCGGGGCCAATCTCGCCAACAGCAGCGCCTCGGCGAGGCACGCGCGACGCCACTCGCCGAGGTGCAGGCTCTCGTTGGCCCCGTGCGCGCGGGAGTCGGGGTCCTCGACGCCGGTGACCAGGATCGCCGCGGACGGGAACGCGTCGGCGAACTCGGCCACGAACGGGATCGACCCGCCGATGCCCATGTCCACCGGCGCCGCCCCGTCCCACGCGGTACGGAACGCGTCGCGGGCCGCCTCGTACGCCGGGCCCGTCGCGTCGATCTGGTACGGCGCGCCGACCTCACCGCGCGTCACGGTCACCGTCGCGCCCCACTCGCCGCGCGCTTCGAGGTGCTCGACCAGCGCGGTCAGCGCGGCCTCGGCGTCCTGGCCGGGCGCCAGCCGCAGGCTGACCTTGGCGCGGGCGGCCGGTACCAGGGTGTTCGACGCGTCCTTGACCGTGGGGCAGTCGATGCCGATGACGCTGATGGCCGGCTTGTTCCAGTTGCGTTCGGTGATGGAGCCGGAGCCGATCAGCTCGACGCCGGGCAGTACGCCGGACTCGGCGCGCAGCCGCTCCTCCGGCATCTCCACGCCGGTCGGGCCGGCGTCGTGCAGGCCGGCGACGGCCACGTTGCCCGCGTCGTCGTGCAGCGTGGCGAGCAGCCGGCACAGCCCGGTCAGCGCGTCCGGCACCACCCCGCCGAACATCCCGCTGTGTACGGCGTGGCTCAGCGTGCGCACCTCGACGTAGCAGTCGACCAGGCCGCGCAGCGACGTGGTCAGCGCCGGGGTGCCGATGTCCCAGTTGCCCGAGTCGGCCAGCACCAGCACGTCCGCCGCCAGCAGATCCGAGTACTCCCGGAGGAACTTCTCCAGCGTCGGCGAACCGCACTCCTCCTCACCCTCGATGAACAGGGTGACGCCGACCGGCGGCTGCCCGTCGTACGCCCGGATCGCGGCGAGGTGCGCGGTCACGCCGGCCTTGTCGTCGGCGGCACCCCGCCCGTACAGCCGGTCGCCGTCCTCGGTCGGCTCGAACGGCTCGGTACGCCAGTCGCTCGTGTCGCCGACCGGCTGCACGTCGTGGTGCGCGTACAGCAGGACGGTGGGGGCGCCGGGCGGGGCCGGAATGCGCGCGACGACGGCCGGCTGGCCGCCCTCGACGGTCAGGATCTGCACGTCCGGCACGCCCGCCGACCGGCACAGCTCCGCCACCATCTCGGCCGACCGGCGTACCTCGCCGTGGTCGAAGCCCGGGAACGCGACACTCGGCACCCGGACCAGCCGCTCCAGGTCCCGCCGTACGTCGGGGAGGACCCGGTCGACGGCGGCCCGGATCTCCGCATCGGTGCGCGGGCTCATGCCGCACCTCCGGCGAGGTGCGACGGGGCAGGGCTCGGCTGGTGGCAGGGGTGCGTTGTCATGAGCCGGATCGTATGCGCGCCCAGGTCAGTCGTCGTCACCACCCGGGTCCTCGCCGCGCCGGGCGTCGCCCGCCACCCAGGCACGGAACTTGTCCGCGCCGGCCTTGGCCCAGTCACCCGCCACGTTCGCCCCGTCACCGAACCGGCGCAGCAGCCCCGCCAGCGGGTCCTGCGAGCGCGCGAACGCGTCCCGGTACGACTTCGCCGCGGCCTTGACCTCCTCGCTCACCGAGGCGTCCGCGTCGTCCTCGCGGCGCGCGTAGTCCCCGGACAGGATCCGCCGGTACTCCCCCGTCTCGACCCAGTGCCGCAGCTCCGCCGCGCGCGCCACCGGCATCGGGTGGGTCGCCGCCTCCAGCAGCATCAGCTTGATGAAGCTGTCGCGCAGGTCGCCGTTCGCCCGGTCGTACTCGTTGGCCTGGGCGAGGAACGCCGCCGTGTCGATGTCCGACAGGTCGCCACCGCCGGCGAACTTCATGTGCACCCGCAGCGCCGCCGCCGGGTCCTGTCCCGCCAGCAGTCCGGCCCGGTCGGACGACAGCTCGGCCTTCCGGTACCACTCCATCAGCGCGGCGACGATGCCGCGCAGCGCCAGCGCACCCAGCGGGATCCAGTTGAGCCCGCGTACCAGCTCGACCAGCCAGACCAGCAGCGTGTGGTAGACGGCGTGGCCGGACCGGATGTGGCCCAGCTCGTGGCCGAGCACGAACCGCAGCTCGTCGTCGTCCATCATCTGCACGGTCGCGCTGTTGACCACGATGAACGGCTTGTCCATACCGAACGCGCCCGCGTTGGCGAACGGCGTCTGCGAGACGTACAGCTCCGGCAGGTCGGCCGGCTCGCCGAAGTCCAGCGCCGCCGCGGCCTCCAGGTAGATGCCGTGGACCCGCGAGTACTGCCAGCCGTTGGCCCGGATCGCCGAGCCCAGGTACTTCATCCGGAAGTACCGCTCGTTGAACAGGCCGAAGAACTTGCGCAGGATCTCGTCGAACCCGCGCAGCTCACGCAACGCCACCAGGGCGCCGCGGTCCGCGGGGTGCTCCCAGGCGCGCGAGCTGATCCCGGTCAGGGTCAGCCGGCGGCGGGTCGGCTGGTTGCCGCCCTGCGATCCGGTCGAGTCCGACCGGCCCTCGCCCCCGCCGGCACCCCCGTCCGGTCCGCGTCCGGTGGAATCGGTCATCGTGCCCCTCCGTCTGCTCGCCTCGGGTTCTGCTCCTACGCTAGGTCGTTCCGGCCACCGTCGGCCTGCTTCCCGGCCCGCAACCTTCCCTTACGGGCAACCCCGGGCGGGTGCCCGATCGGGATTGATCCGGACAAACTCCGATGTCGGGCTGTGCGCTGTGCGGGGATCTCCGTCCACCAGGACGTCGACGTGGGCGTTGGTCCGGTCGGCGGCGAAGTGCACGTCCTCGTCCTGCATCCACCGGGTCCAGTCCGGCACCACGCCGGGTCCGTCCCGGCTGACCCCGCGGTCGAACCGGGTCCGGCGGGCCACCTGCACGAACACCGACCTCGACAACTCCGGCCGTACGATCGCGCGCGCGGTCGTCACCCCCTCCAACACCAGCACGTCGGGGAGCCCCACCTCCACCCGTTCGGTACGGAAGCGTCCGGCGTGCCAGTCGAAGCGGTGGTAGCCGGCGGGCTTGCCGCGGCGCAGCGGTGCGAGTACCCACTCCTCCAGGCGGGGCCAGAACGTCACGATGTCGAGCCAGCCCTGTAGCAGGTCGTCGGTGTGGATCAGCTCGGTACGCGCGCCGCGGTGGGTGAGCGCCTCGGTCAGTCGGGCAGCGAACGTGGTCTTGCCGGAGCCGGCGCGGCCGTCCACCGAGACCAGTCGTACGGGGCCGAGGTGGGGCGGAGCGGTGAGGATCTCGTCGGCCAGCCCGGCGTACGTCTCCACCGTCGGGCGGCCGCTGATCCACGGTTCCGGCGGCCGGGCGGGTGGTGGGCCGGCGGCGAGCGGGTCCGGAGTCTGGCCGGCGAGTACCGCGATGGTGTCCGTCGCCGGGTCGGTCGCGCCCGGACCGTCTGCGGTTGGCTCAACCGGGCCGGGTTGGACGCTGCCGTCAGAGGTCGGAGGCACGGCCGCGGCGTTGTCGGCAGGAGATGCGGTCGTGGGACCGGAGACGGATTCGTGCTCCGGGACAGCGCCGTCGGCGGACGGGTCCGGCGGGGCGCCCGGGGGTACGAATGGGAGCGTGGCGGGCGGGCCGCAGCGGATCAGGTCGGTCAGCGCGGTCGTGTCCAGGTGGTGCTCGACGAGGTCGCCGAGCCGGTCGAGGGAACGCTCGCGCAGCGCCCGGAAGTCGGTGTCCAGCGCGACCTCGAACCCGCGCCGCCCGGCGAGTCCGGCGATCTCGGTGAGGAACCGCCGCCGGAACTCGTCGCACTCGAACGCACCGTGCCAGTGCGTACCGAACACGGCGCCGGAACGGCAGCCTTCCGGCGCACCGTCGGCGCTGGTGAGGAACGAGGGGTGCGCGTCGTCGTACCGGACGGTGGCGCGGCCATGGTGGATCTCGTAGCCGGTGACGGGGGCGCCGAGGGCGGTGCCGTGCGGTCGGGCGAGCGTCTTGTCCGGCTCGAACACCACGTCGACCGGCAGCAGCCCCAGCCCGTCGACGCGCCCGGCGCCGCTCTCGACCGGGTCGTCCAGGGTCTCGGCGAGCATCTGGTACCCGCCGCACAGGCCGAGCACGGGGCGCCCGGCGGCGGCGCGCGCCCGTACGGCGTCGGCCAGGCCACGGCGGCGCAGCCAGTCCAGATCGTCCACAGTGGACTTGCTGCCCGGCAGGACGACGAGGTCGGCGTCGATCAGCTCGTCGGGCGAGGCGGTCAGCCGTACCAGGACGCCGGGTTCGGCGGCGATCGCCTCGACGTCGGTGGCGTTGGAGATGCGCGGGAGCCGGACGACCGCGACCCGCAACGGTTCGCTGCTGCGGGGCGCGGCGGGGCGCCCGACGAGCCGGCCGTCGGTGTACCCGAGCGAGTCCTCGGTGTCCAGCCAGAGATCCGGCTCGTACGGCAGGACGCCGAGGGTGGGGCGTCCAGTGAGACCGGTCAGCATCTCCAGACCGGGCCGGAGCAGTTCGCGGTCGCCGCGGAACCGGTTGACCACGAACCCGGCCACCAGCGCCTGGTCCGCGGGCGACAGCAGCGCGAGCGTCCCGTACGCCGAGGCGAAGAACCCGCCGCGGTCGATGTCCCCCACCACGATGGTGGGCAGTCCCGCGGCGCGGGCGAGACCCATGTTGGCGAGGTCGCCGGCGCGCAGGTTGATCTCGGCCGGGCTGCCGGCGCCCTCGCACACCACCACGTCGTACTCCGCGCGCAGGTCGGCGAGGGTGGCGGCGACGGTGTCGGCCAGCCCGGCTCGGACCTGTCGGTAGTCGCCGGCGCCGGTGTGGCCCCGGGCGTGGCCGAGCACGACGACCTGGCTGCGGCCGTCCGAGCCGGGTTTGAGCAGCACGGGGTTGAACCGGACGCTCGGCTCCAGGCCACAGGCGGCGGCCTGCATCGCCTGCGCGCGGCCGATCTCGCCGCCATCCGGGGTGACGGCCGAGTTGTTCGACATGTTCTGCGCCTTGAACGGCGCGACCCGTACGCCCTGCCGGTGCAGCCACCGGCAGATCCCGGCGACCAGCGTGCTCTTGCCGGCGTCGGAGGTCGTACCGGCGACGAGCACTGCACCGCGCAGCGTGCTCACCGCGACCGCCGCCGGGTGCGCAGGTAGCGGACGAGGGCGCGGCGGGCCGGGGCGGCGACGGCGTGCCCGACGGTGAGCGCGACGGCGGCCACGCCGATCGCCCGCGACAGCGTCGCCGCCCGCGATACGTCCTCGACGGTGGGCGCCCGCCCGGTGCCCAGGACGGGCCGGTCCTCGACCCGCCCCGCGTACACGTTGCGGCCACCCAGCCGTACTCCGAGGGCGCCGGCCATCGCCGCCTCGCACTGGCCGGCGTTCGGGCTCGGGTGGCGGTGTCCGTGCCGCAGCCAGGTGCCGAGCGCGGCCCCTCTGCCGCCCCCGGCCGTCGGCGCCAGCGCGACCGTCAACACGGCACTGAGCCGCGACGGTACGAGGTTGGCCAGGTCGTCCAGCCGCGCCGCCGCCCACCCGAACCGTTCGTACCGCGGGGAACGGTGGCCGACCATCGCGTCGAGCGTGTTGACGGCGCGGTACCCGACGAGGCCGGGCAGGCCGGCCAGCGCGCCCCAGCACAGCGGCGCGACGACCGCGTCGGAGGTGTTCTCCGCGACGGATTCGACGGTGGCGCGGGCGATCCCGGCCTCGTCGAGCGCGGCCGGGTCGCGCCCGCACAGGTGCGGCAGGCGGTCCCGGGCCGCGGCCAGGTCACCCTCGGCCAGCGCCGAGCCGAGCAACCGTGCCTCGCGCCGCAGCGACGTACCACCGAGAACGGTCCAGGTGGTGACGGCGACCGCGGCGGCGCGGGCGACGGGTCGGTCCCGGGTGGCGAGGGTGACGGCGGCCGCGGCGGCGACGGGCAGCCCGACAGCCGCGGCGACGAAGCCGATCCCGGCGGGCCGGTTCGGCTGGTACAGCCGGTGTTCCAGCCGGTTCGCGAGCGTGCCGAACGCCGCCACCGGGTGCAGCCGGCGCGGGTCGCCGAGCAGCGCGTCGAGCGCCGCGCCAACAGCGAGCCCGGCGCCGTTCGCCGCCGCCGTACGCCACGCTCTGCCGGCACGTCCGCCCATCGTCAACCCCTCCCCGAGAACCCGTCCACGCGCGAGCCTATGCGCCGGTCACGCGGCACCCGGCAGCGCGTCGTCCGCAGCCGCGCCCGCGGTCACCGGTACCGGACGGGGCTGGTCGAGGTCGAGCGGCGTGACGGTGGTTGCCGGGTCGCCCTCGTCGAGCGGCATCAGCGCGGAGCCGAGCGACAGCACGAACCCCTCCACCCGGTCATCCTCGTCGGGCACCGGATATCCGTTGGTACCGAAGGGAACCCGCTCGAACGTGGCGGTGCCACGGCTCAGGTCCGGCCCGACCGACGCGGCGTCGATCTCGTACGCCCAGCGGCGGGTGCCGTCCTTCCCCTGGTACGAACGGCTCGACAGGTTGCCCGCGACGACGACGGGATCGCCGCGCCGCACCGAGACCGACACGTTCTCCCCGAGGCGGCGCCAGCAGACGACCCGCAGGTAGAGCGAGTTGCCGTCGACCCACTGCGCCTTCTCCCGGTTGAACGTGCGGGCCGTGCTGCCGAGGTGGAAGCTGGCCAACGGCACGTTTCCCTTCCTGGTACGCAGGAAGCGCACGTCGCTGGTGACCGTCCCGACGACGGTCGTCCGGGTCTCGAACATCGCTGAAGATCCCTCTCGTGTCGGCGGACCGGCGTACGGCCGGTCGAAGCTGCACGGCCACCCTCGCCCGGATCCGGGGCCGCCGCCACCGCCTGTGGACGACGGAAAAGTGCCTGTGGACAACCCCCGCGTACGGCCGGATCCGTGCTATGGAGCCATGTCCGGTAGCGTCGGTGCACACAGTCGTCAGCGCAGGTGGGAAGGGCCGGTGGGCGGGACGAGGAGCGGGCCGGTGACCGTGCACGACGTGGCGGTCGCCGCGGGCGTGTCCCGGCAGACCGTCTCGAACGTGCTCAACGCCCCCGAACGGGTCAACCCGACCACCCGCGAGCGGGTCAAGGCCGCCATCGCCGCCCTCGGCTACCAGCCGAACCGCGCCGCGCAGGCACTCCGCGCGCACGCCTCGCGACTCATCGGGTACCGGATCCGGCCGAACAGACCGGACGCGCTCGTCGCGATCCTGGACCGGTTCCTGCACGCGTTCTCCGAGGCGGCGCGCGCGGTGGACCACCACCTGCTGCTGTTCGCGGCGGACGACGCGGACGAGGTGGCGGCCTGCGGGCGGCTGCTGTCCGGCGGCGCCGTCGACGGTTTCGTACTCTCCGACATCGACTACCGCGACCCGCGGCCGGCGGCGATCGCCGCGCTGGGCGCCCCGTTCGCGTCGTTCGGGCGGACCGGCGACGACCATCCGTGGGTCGACATCGACAACGCCGCCGGTACGGAGGCGGCCACCGCGCACCTGATCGCCGCGGGCCACCGGCGCATCGGCTACGTGGGAGTACCGGCGGGTGACCGGATCGGCGACGACCGGCACACGGGGTGGCTGCGCGCGATGTCGGCGCACGATCTCGACCCGGGACGGATCCGGCGGGTGGCCGACAGCATGGCCGCCGGCGACCGGGCCGCGGCCGAACTCCTCGCCGAGCCGCACCCGCCGTCCGCGATCGTCGCCGCCACCGACGTGTTCGCGGTGGGCGCGTGGCGCGCGGCCGAGCGGCGTGGCCTGCGCCCCGGCCGCGACCTCGCGATCACCGGCTTCGACGACACCCCGACCGCCGAGGTACTCGGCCTGACGAGCGTGCGGCAGCCGGTGGAGGCCGTGGCCCGGGCGATGATGGCGGTGCTGCTGCCCCAGTTGCCCGGCGCGCCCGCGGACGTGGCACCAGCGCCGACCGCCGGTCGACTACTCGCCCCGGAACTGGTCGTGCGCGCGTCCAGTACCGGTCGGTCCACTGTGGACTGACCGGTCAGAACGTGTGCCAGATCCCCTGACGGCGCACCAGCAGGTGCCGGCTGAGCAGGTTCTCGTGGCCGGCGAAGAAGATCCGCTCGCAGGCCCGGTGGATCTTCTCCAGGCCCGCCTGCGACTTGCTGCCGGTCACGAACATGACGTCCCGGGCCGGCACACCGACCACGATCTCGCCCTCGACCTGCGCCTCCAGGCTCGACCAGACCTCGTCGGAGGTGAGCAGCGCGGCCTCCAGGCCGTCGAACGACAGCGTGAACACCGGCGGCAGGCCGTGGACGTCGACGCGGTCGAGCTGCTTCTCCAGGTTCTCCGCGGCGGTACGCCGCAGCGAACGCGGGCGCATGTCGAGCGCCTCCAGGTCCCCGGTGGTGATGAGCCGGTCGCCGAACTGCGGGAGGAGCAGGAACCCGACCACCAGATCGGCGTACCACTCCTCCAGCAGCGGCGCGTCCGGCCCGACCGCCGGGTGTTGCTCGGCGGCGTCGCGGGACATCGGCATGGGAATTATCGCGGACAGAGTCGGCTGCACGAAGGAAACGTACTGCGTGCGTCCAAGTGTTGCGAACAGCCCCCCGGACCGTGTTGCCGTGCTATGACCGGTTCCCGGCCACCATCAGCCGCTTCTCCAGCCAGTGCGTCGCGGACGGATTGTCGTTGTAGCGCGGGATCTCGACGAACCCGTGCCGCAGGTAGAGCCGGTACGCCTCGGGCAACCGGTCACCCGCCGTGTCCAGCCGCAGCACCGTACAGCCCAGCCTTTCCGCTGCCTGCTCGGCGACCTCGATCAGCCGCCCGCCCAGGCCCGCACCGCGCGCCGTGGGCCGCACGTACATCCGCTTGATCTCGCCGATGCCGGGGGCGATCTCGCGGACCGCGAGGCAGCCGAGCGGCGTGCCGTCGTCGCCGCACACCACGATCATCGTGCCGTCGCGCGCCTCGACGTCCGGGTCGGCCCCGCCGCCGTCGAACCCGTCGACCCGCCGCGCCACCTCTGCCATGTACTCCCGCAGCAGCTCGGCCGCCGGCCCGTACGCCTCGGTTCCCGTCAGTGTCTTCATCGTACGACGTACGGTACGCTGTACGGCATGCCGACGCAACGGCTCACCCCCGACCGCATCACCAGCGCGGCCCTCGACCTGATGGACACCGCCGGGCTCGACGCGCTGACCATGCGCGCCCTCGCCGACCACCTCGGCGTCGGCACCATGACCCTCTACGGCTACTTCCGCTCCCGCGACGACCTGCTCGACGCCGTCGTCGACGCCGCCACCGCCCGCGCCGTCGAACGCCACCGCCCCGACGACGACCCGCGCGCCTCCCTCACCGCCCTGTTCACCGCGCTGCACACCACGCTCGCCGAACACCCCGGCCTGTACCGGATCCGGATGTCCCGCCCGTTCCTCAGCCCCGGCGTCCTGCGTCTCGCCGACCGCGCCGTCGGCCAGCTGCGCGCCACCGGACTCGACGACACCGCCGCGATCCGCGCCTACCGCACCCTCTACCTGTTCACACTGGGCTGCGTGACGTACGCCCGGCAGGACCCCGCCGACACCCGACGCGCGCTCGCCGCGCTCCCCGACGGTGACTTCCCTTACCTGAACGCCACGGCGCCGGCAATGATCGCAACCGCGGGCGCCGACGACGAGTTCCAGTACGGTCTCCGCACGCTCGTCGCAACCCTTACCGAACTGAGAACTTAAGGGGCTGGCGTCACGCTCCCGACTCCGCCAAGATGAGCCCTGGCCCGATCACGGTAGCCTTCACCAGCGCGCTGATCCCCTCAGCGAGCCCCAGCGCCCGTAGCTCAGCGGATAGAGCAGCTGCCTTCTAAGCAGACGGTCGTAGGTTCGATCCCTACCGGGCGCACCAACAAAACCCCTGTTCAGCGGCCGACCCGCGGCGCACAGATCGCAAAGCCCGCTTCTCCAGTAGCAGCGCCAGTAGCAATGAGGGCCGCGATGGCATCATTAACGGGGCACTCCAGCAGTGGCCTCTTGGGGATGTCGCCGGGTGTCACTGCCTCAACGCGGTCAAGAGCCGGCGCTGGCGTTGTACCGGCGGAGCCTGGCAGCAGAGGGACCGACATGGACGAACCGCGCGTGATGTTCAACCGCGTCTGCCAAACGTGCCACAGCTGATCACCGTGGCCTTGTACAGCGCCAACGGCAAGACGCCGACACCGGCAACGCCGCAGGCCAGAAACCCGGGGCCGGGCAGACGAGCAACCAGGATGCGCCGAGCCTGAAGACCGATGGCATGCCCGCGAAGTTCACGTGCAAGGTGACCGACATGACCCGCAGCGAGCTGTAGGGGCCAGCGATACGAACGGCCCGGTAGAGCCGATCTGGCTCTACCGGGCCGTTCTGCGGAGGCAGTGATGTTACGGCTTCAGCATCACAGAGCCAACCCTGGCCGGCCGCATCAACCGAACCGCGATCGATTCCGGGCTCGGCCGGCCGGCCTCGCACCTTCTCCAGCGGCTCTTGCAGCCGCCGTTCAGCGTCCCGACCTCTCGACGTCGATAGGTCGGACCCTGCGTGCGCAGCCTGCACGAGAGGCTCGGCTACCGCGAGTACGGCCGATGGACCTCGACCTGGAAGTCGGGTGCCCGAAGCACCACTCAGCGAGACGCGCCGATGTGTATCTGGACGAGCCGCCCCGATCTTCAAGGTCGGCCTGAATCAGCCAGTCCTTAACACACCTTGATGCCAGTAGTTCAACCAATAGGCAGGTACATCAGTGTTCGAACGGGCGACTGGCAGAGCCTGGCTGAGTTTGGCGGAGAGTGAAGTGGGGCGGGTGGGGCTCGAACCCACGGCCAAGGGATTATGAGTCCCCTGCTCTAACCAGCTGAGCTACCGCCCCGGCGGCCGTCAGCCTATCCGACCGGCCCGCGCGGGAACCGCCCGGCGGTACCCAAAACCCCGCCGACCTGCGTCCCGCGGACCGCGCTCCGCGGGACGCGGACGTCGCGCAGGTTCCCGTGGTGGCGAACCCGACGCTGCGCCGGGTGTGGCCCGCTTCGCCGCCTCGTACCTGGGTGACGGGTGGCCGCGGTCGCGGTGGCCTCGCAGACCATCCTGGATGCGGGGCCCTCGCCGACGAGCTGGCCGGCGCCGGTGGGCTGGCCGCGGAGCTCGCGAGAAACCGCGCCGGGAGACCACCAACGCGGTCGTGCTGGCCGACCGGGATGCCGCGCCGATCGGGTGCTGCGGGCCGTGGCCGAGCGCGTTCCGGGACGGCTTCGGGCGCATCCAGGACGTGGTCATCGCCGTCGGGCTGGATTCGCTCGGCGACGCGTACCGGCGGACCTCCTGGTACGCCGCACGACCGGGCTGACCGGCCGATACGCTGAGCGTCGGCGCGTCGCACCGCGCCGGGTACCTCGAACGGGCAGGAGCGGCGCCGGTGCAGGACACCTTCGTGCGGGTGCGCGGCGCCCGGGAGCACAACCTGCGGGCGGTGGACGTAGCGGTGCCCCGCGACGCGATCGCGGTGTTCACCGGGGTGTCCGGGTCCGGCAAGTCCTCGCTGGCGTTCGGCACCATCTACGCCGAGGCGCAGCGGCGCTACTTCGAGTCGGTCGCGCCGTACGCGCGGCGGCTCATCCACCAGGTCGGCGCGCCCCGGGTGGACGAGATCACGGGCCTGCCGCCGGCCGTCGCGCTCGAACAGCGGCGCGGCGCCGCCACCTCCCGCTCCTCGGTCGGCACGGTCACCACGCTGTCCAACCTGCTGCGGATGCTGTACTCGCGGGCCGGCTCCTACCCGCCGGGCACCACCGAGCGGCTCGACTCCGACGCGTTCTCCCCCAACACCACCGCCGGCGCCTGCCCGGAGTGCCACGGCCTCGGCAGCGTGCACCGGGTCACCGAGGACTCCCTGGTACCCGATCCGTCGTTGACGATCCGGCAGGGCGCCATCGCCGCGTGGCCCGGCGCGTGGCTGGGCAAGAACCTGCGGGACATCCTCGCCACCCTCGGGTACGACATCGACCGGCCGTGGTCCGAGCTGCCCCGCTCCGACCGGGACTGGATCCTGTTCACCGACGAGCAGCCGGTCGTCACCGTCCACCCGGAGCGGGAACCGGGCCGCATCCAGCGTCCGTACCAGGGCAAGTACCAGTCGGCGGAACGCTATGTGCGGCACACGTTCGCCGACTCGGCCAGCGCCACGCAGCGCACCCGGATGCTCCGGTACCTGACCACCTCCGTCTGCCCGGTGTGCCGGGGCCGCCGGCTGCGGCCCGAGTCACTCGCCGTGACGTTCGCCGGCCGCGAGATCGCGGCGCTGGCGGCGCTGCCGCTGGAGTCCCTGGCCGCCACGCTCCGGCCGACCGCCGAGCTGACCGACCCGGCGCCCACCGGCGGGCCGGAGACACCCAACGAGGCGAGCGAGGCGGCGGTCACCATCGCCGCCGACCTCGTCGCCCGGATCGACGTACTCGACGAGCTGGGCCTCGGGTACCTGAGCATGGACCGGGCCACCCCCACCCTGTCCGCCGGCGAACTGCAACGGCTGCGGCTGGCCACCCAGCTGCGCTCCGGCCTGTTCGGCGTGGTGTACGTGCTGGACGAGCCGTCCGCCGGGCTGCACCCGGCCGACACCGAGTCGCTGTTGGCCGTACTGGACCGGCTCAAGGCGGCCGGCAACTCGGTGTTCGTGGTCGAGCACGAGATGGCCGTGGTGTCCCGCGCCGACTGGATCGTCGACGTTGGCCCGGCCGCGGGCGAGCACGGCGGCCGGGTCCTCTACAGCGGGCCGGTGGACGGCCTCGCCGGGGTGGACGAGTCGGTCACCCGCCGGTACCTGTTCGGCGCCGGGCCGCCGCCCCGCCCCGCGCCCCGCGACCCGGCCGGCTGGCTGCGCCTGCGCGACGTGACCCGGCACAACCTCGACCGGCTCACCGCCGAGATACCGCTCGGCGTACTCACCGCCGTCACCGGCG
This sequence comes from Actinocatenispora rupis, assembly GCF_016861975.1. Lineage (GTDB taxonomy): Bacteria > Actinomycetota > Actinomycetes > Mycobacteriales > Micromonosporaceae > Actinocatenispora > Actinocatenispora rupis. The sequence continues at coordinate 184,173 of NZ_BOMB01000012.1, forward strand.
TGTCCGGCTCCGGCAAGTCGACGCTGCTCGCCGTACTCGCCGAGGCGGTCCGGGCGCATCTCGGCGGCGAACCCGAGCCCGAGGGCGAGGACGGCGCCGAACCCGCCGGTGCCGCCGAACCGGCCGGCGCCGGGCCGACGGCGCGGGTCGAGGGGCTCGACGCGGTGGGCCGGCTGGTCCGCGTCGACCAGCGGCCGATCGGCCGCACCCCCCGGTCCAACCTGGCCACCTACACCGGCCTGTTCGACGCGGTACGGGCCGCGTTCGCCGGTACCGACGAGGCGCGGGCGCGCGGCTGGAACGCCGGGCGGTTCTCCTTCAACGTGCCCGCCGGCCGGTGCGACACCTGCCAGGGCGAGGGGTTCGTCGCGGTCGAGCTGCTGTTCCTGCCCGGCACGTACGCGCCGTGCCCCACCTGCCACGGCGCCCGGTACAACGAGGAGACGCTGCAGGTGCGCTACCGCGGCCGTACCGTCGCCGAGGTCCTGGAACTGACCGTGGAGGAGGCCGAGCGGTTCCTCGCCGACCTGCCCGCGGCAGCCCGGGGCCTGCGCGCGCTGCGCGAGGTCGGGCTCGGCTACCTGCGGCTCGGACAGCCGGCCACCGAACTGTCCGGCGGCGAGGCGCAGCGCATCAAGCTCGCCACCGAACTCCAGCGCGTCCGCCGGGGCAACACGCTGTACCTGCTCGACGAGCCCACCACCGGCCTGCACCCCGCCGACGTCGAGCGGCTCATGGACCAGCTGCGCGGGCTGGTCGCCGCCGGCAGCTCGGTGGTGGTGGTCGAGCACGACATGGCCGTCGTCGCAGGCGCCGACTGGATCGTCGACCTCGGCCCGGGCGCCGGCAACCGGGGCGGCACGGTCGTCGCCGCCGGACGGCCCGAGACCGTCGCCGCCGCCGCTGACAGCCGCACCGCCAGCTACCTGACGGCGGCGCTGCGCCCGGACGGCACCGTTCGCGACACCTGAGCCCATCGCGCTACACACAACACGATCAAACACTCTGACACCTGGGAGTCCGGGCCGCTCAGGCGAGGCAGGCCGAAGCCTCGCGCCGGGCCGCCGAGCGGCGGGCTGGCACTGCCTGTACCACAAACAGCGACTCTTGGTCGATCATCTGTCGGGAAGCCGCACATCCACCCATCGACCTTGATCAATGAATTGGGACCCTCTACCGTCCGGTTCTGGTTGGTCACCTTCCGCGCACAGGGAGGTTCGATGGGCACCTCGGCGAGCTACCCGGGACCGGTAGGCGGGAGCAGCGCGGACAACAGGACGTGGAAGCGCACCCGACAACGCTTGACGGCTCTTGGCAAGCAACTCGACAAGGTCCTCCACGGACCGGGAGGCGTCAATGCCGCGCAACAGTTGCTGCGAGACCGCCAGGACGACATCGCCGCCGACTTGGCCACCGGCCTGCGCCTCCACCCGAGCCGAGTACTTCTGGCCGAGCCCATCACCGCCCGTGCCCGCGCACTGGTCGACACGCTGGATCGACTACAGCTCAACGGGCTGGCCGGGATCGGCGTTGTCGGTGCATCACCGGACGAGCGCGAACTCCAGTTCATGGCCGCCTTTCTCGGCGACAGGTCTACCGGCACCGTCCCCGATTACGCTGTACGGCGCGGTCTACGAAGCACCATCGATACCGCGCTCCGGGACAATGCGCCGCTTCGCCAGGCCGTTCGGAGCGGCAATGCGGGCTATCGGCCGCCGCGTGATCTGTTCTGCGCGATCTTCCAGATGTTCTTCGCCGATGCCGTACGCGCGTACCTGCGCACCGTCGTCGCCGAACATCTCAAGATCGCCCTACCGGTGCTGTACCTCGACCCCACTGGGCTGATCGCTGACACGGCGGCGAAGAAGCTGGTCAGCCTGGTTCCCAACCCGTGCGAGGAAGAGCACCGCCGGGCGGGCCCACACCACGACAGCCTCGCGGGTACGGCGCGTTCGTTGGTCGTCCGAGCGGTCTCGCAGATCCTCGACCTCGACGAACCAGGCGTGGAGGCGGCATGAGCTTCCGGTACGACATCGACAACTCGCCCAGAGGTGAGGCACCCCGCCGTGGCTGGGAACGGCTTCCGCTGAAGCAACTTCGCGCCACCATGGCCACCATCGAGGGCATGGCAGCTCCGGCGGGGCGCGACACCCAGCACTGGGGCGACGACATGTTTCTGGTTGCCCGCGCCGTCTACCTCGCCGACCGGATGTCGGATCGCCGGTCGACCACTGACCGGTGGACCCGAGCCATCGAGCTCCAGATCCCCGTCGTCGAGTACGACCGCTGGACCTCCGTCGTGGTGGGCACGCTGCATGAGTTGCTGTCCCTGCTCACCGGTGATCACTGGACCGTGACGATCAGGCCGAGCAGCCGCGCCTACACCCTTGACGACATGCTCCCCCTGCCAGTCATCGGCGGCCGCCAGGCAGAGGAGATCGCGCTGTTCTCCGGTGGGCTGGACTCGGCGAGCTATGCCGCTCGATCGGTGTACCGGAACACGAAGACCGCATACATCGGCTACGCGCATCCGAACCTAAAGGGTCGAGTGAGTGAGGTCTTCCGTCGCCTTCGGATGCCCGAACACTTTCACCCAGTACCCCTCGATGTCTTCAACCCCAAGGACATGACGTTCCGCAGCAGAGGGTTCCTGTTCGTCGGTACCGCAATCCGCGCCGCGTCGGCGTACGAGGCACGTCGAGTGGTTGTGCCGGAGAATGGGCAGCTCGCGCTGAACCCGCCACTGACCGACGCGCGAGCGGCGTCTTGCTCGACCAGGTCGGTACACCCGCGCACGCTGTACCTGTTCAACCGGCTCCTGGCCGAGCTTGAGATGCCCGTGGCGGTCGTCAACCCGTTCGAACGGCTGACGAAGGGCGAGGTCTGCCGGTCAGCGCTGGACGCCGGAGCCGATGCGGAGACCCTGTTCCGGACCATCAGCTGCGGTCACCCGCCGATCGAGCGGGGCAGGTCGACCAGCGGGCATTGCGGGCGCTGCTTTCCCTGCCTGGTAAGGCGTTCAGCGCTGCTGGCAGCGCTCGGCAGCGACCGTTCCGACTACCAGTACGACTACGGAGGCCCGGGCGCCGACGTACTCGCGTTGCGACGGTGGCTGGGTACCCGGTTCATGCTCACCGACCTGCTGGCGGACACGCCGCTGCCGGCGACCACCGGCCTGCTAGACGCGTACGAGACGGTCGTTCGCGGCAGGCAAGAGCTGGCGCGGCTGTTCCAGTCCCTCCCCCACAACCACGACCTCTACCTCGACGCCGCTGCCTGACCGGCGATGGCGTTCATCGGCGGATCAGTTGCGGACTAGGTGTTGCGGTTCATGAGGTTGGTGACGCTGGCGGGGTAGGGCAATGACAGGGACGGGTCTCCCACCGGCAGGATGTGAAGTGGGACCACACGTCCTGATGACCCGGAGGAGACCCGTCGTGGGCCACCGTAACGCCCCGCTGACACCGGCCGGCAGGTTGCGTCTGGTCCAGCGCTGCCAGACCCGCCCGATCGCGCACGTCGCAGCCGAGGCCGGCATCTCCCGACAATGGCTCTGTCGAAATGGGTAGGCCGGTGGCGACAGGCCGGGGAGAGGATGCCTTCCCAGTCGGAGGGCAATCGAGTTGGAGTTGCGCGATCAACGGTCCAGTCCGCGCTGCGGCTACTCGCCGCCTCGGGTCTGATCGTGTTTCGGCAAGGCACCCGCATGTTCGTCGCAGACGCCCAACCCACCGAAGCTTGGCACGGCAGAGGAAGGCAGTGTCAAACGTTCGGCGTAGCTCGGGGTTGGGTGGGTTACTTGGTACACGCTCTGGCGGGCTCACGCCGTATGCGTTCGGCGCGGTCTAGTCCCAGGACGCCACCCACCATGACCAGCCTGGCGGTGCCGGCGGCCAGGCGGCATCGGGCCGCCAGCCGTTGGGCGGGGTCCATCCTGGCGGTGGCGGTGGCCAGTCTGGTGGAGGGTTGAAACGGAACGATGTCGGCGGTGGCGGGATCGGTTCGCTGGCTGGGGTTGCCGTCGTTACATTGGGCGCCGGCGGCGCTGGCACGGTCGGTGCCGCTGCTCGGGCCTGCTGCGTGGATGCCCGCGATTCCAACCAAGTGTCGGGCAACTCATGCGCCCGCAGCGCGTGAAGGACCACTTCGGTCTTGATCCGGTTGCCTTTCACTATGGCACGTACCGTGGTGATGGTGTCCTGCTCAGCCAGGTGCTGGATGGTCGGGATCATGTCGCCGCTCATCTTGGGTGTCAGTTGCCCAATGCGCTCGTCGTCAATGCGTACCTCGACCACGGTGCGCGAGGCGCGTGCCGTCTGCTGCACCACCTCGTGCAGGGTCGCATGTACCCAGCATTCGCCTTCGGGACGCAGCCATGCGCTCAGGGTGTCCAGGTGCTGCTCTTCACCGGTGACCTGGATGGCGTGCCCGTAGGGCAGCAGACGGTGAGTGCTCGAAGGTGCCGCATTTGCTGGCGCCAGCATGTGCGGTTCGGCGAGGTCCAGGCGCACACTGCCGTGAAACTCCCGGTGCCGGCGATCCTCGTAGCCTTCCCATTCCGAGCCCCAGACTCGGGCCATGACCCGTGGCGTCCAGCCCTGCGACACCAGCCTTGACAGGATCGGTGAATATCTCACCGCCTCCTCCCGTGGCAGATAACCGAGCAGGTGTTTTCCCGCCCGCACCGCAACCGCGTGCCGGTCATGCCGGTTGTCCGGCTCTGGAACCAGCTCGACGTCTACTCGAACCTCAGTTCCCGAGGGTTTGAAGTCGTTGCCCAACACGGTTCGAATGGCCTTCGCATGGTGTGACTCGCCCGCTACCTCCACAGACGCCCAACCCCGCTGGCCCCACACATCGAACGGCATCGACATGGCCCACAGCGTAGCGATGCCGATGCGCATTGGGGATGGCCGAACGGTCGATGTCGGCATTACTGCCTTACGAACGGCTCGCCCCAGTGCCAGCGGCCAGGCCGGTGCGGCCTACCCGGCACGGCACCGTGACCAGCAAGCGCGGCAGGCGGCCCGCCGACGTCTGCCAGCAGTGGCCGTGGACGGCAAGACCAGCCGAGGCGCCCGCCGCGGGGACGGACGTCGGGTGCATCTGCTGGGCCTGCTGGCGCATGGGGCGGGCTGCTCGACCAGGTGGAGGTCGGCGCTCAACACAACGAGACCAGCCACTTCCGGCCCCTGCTGGAAGGCTGGGACCTGGCCGCAACGGTGGTCACGTTCGACGCGTTGCGCACCGTCCGGTCCAACCTCGATTGGTTGGTGCGCAACAAGACGCGCACTACATCGCCGTCGTCAAACGCAACCAGCCGCTGCTGCACGCCCGGCTGGCCGCGCTGCCTTGGTCACGGCTGGCCACCGGCGGCACGACCCGCGGGTCCGCCCACGGCCGCGACGAGATCCGCAGTCTCAAGGCCGTCACATTCGACGGACTGGACTTCCCGCACGCTTGGCAGGCTGTGAAGATCACCCGATGGCGGCGGGCCAAGGCCACCGGTCGCGCCAGCCGCGAGACCGTCGACGCCGTCAGCAGCCTGGACGCCCCGCCCCGACCGTCGCGCGTATTGCATGCATGCCCGCCACGACGTTTGGACGATCGAGCGCGCCTGCGCGCTCCGCTCGGGCACCGACCTGCCACTACCGTGCGGGTTCGACCCAATGCGGGGCGAGCAAAACGCGACCGCACTGGCGACGGACCGCGCGGGGGCAGTCCGTCGCCGGCTACGGGTCAGTGTTCGCAGAGGGAGAACTCGCGCTCGTAGAGCTGCTCGTTGTGCTCGTCGACGAAGTACTTGCGTTCCTTCATCAGCTGGTCGCGGTACCCCTTGGCCTGTTCCAGGGTCATGGTCGAGGTGTCGGACCAGGGCTGCTGCGGCGGTACGTCGGCGGTCGAGACGATCGACACGGTCGGGTCGACCAGGAAGTACACCAGGATCTTGCGGTACCCGGGCCGCGTCGGGTCGGCGAGGCGGAACGGGTCGACGCGGTGTTGCAGGACGTTCGGGAACGCGAGGCAGCGGCCCGCGGGGGTCTCTGCCGAGCCGAGTACCTGGTTGAGGGAGTCGGTGTCGTCGAGGCCGTAGACCTCGCTGACGCCGGTGTTGTCGTTCTGTTCGTAGTCGGGGTCGTCGACGGCGGTGCGGAAGCCGAGGCGGCTCTCGGTGATGTTGTCGCTGTCCCAGTAGTAGATGGCGGTCGAGACGATCCGCTCGTTGAGCATGCCCTCGACGTGCCAGGAACCGCCGGCGTACTCGGGCTTCTCGGGGGTGAGGTGGATGGTGGCGAGCTTGACGATGACCTGGAGCCGGCGGCCGCGCAGGTCGACGCGGGTGGTGTCGTCGGGCAACGCGGGCGGGACGAAGTCCGGGGCGTCCGGTACGACGGGGCGGCGGTGGTCCCACCACTCGTCCGTGGCCTCCTCGTACGCCTCGATGGCGTCCTCGTCATCGTCGTCGTCGGGCTCGACCGGCTTGTCCGGCGCGTTGTCGTACCAGGTGAAGGGGTCGGCCTCGATCCGCAGCGGGCGCGGCCGGCGCAGGTCGGTGAGCACGCGCTCCAGCAGCGGGAGCATGCGCGCGAACAGCTCCGGCAGGACCGCGTCGAGTTCGCGGTGCCGCACCGGATGCACGTTGTTGACGTACGACAGGAACGTGACGGTGCCGTCCTCGGCGACCTCGACATCCGAGGGCAGCCACTGGAACTCCGTCGAGAACTCGTACTGCGAGCTGCGGTCGGCCGGGGTGAGCCAGGCCCGTTCGGGTGTGTTGCCCGCCTGCCGGACGAGGCAGAACAGCGACGGGTGCACCAGATCCAGCACCTGACCGTCGGACCCGGGATGCCAGTCCCGCTCGGCCTCGGGCACCTCCTCCAGCACCCGGACCGCCGCGCGCAGCCGGGATCTGAGCTCGTCGTCGACGAGCGTGTCCGACTGCCACACCCCGTCGACGGCGGACACCTCGATCCCGGTACGTTCGTCGCGCAGGTCGGCGTAGTGCGCGAGTTCGGCGAGTACGTAACGGATCTGGGCCTCGGTCATGCCCTGGTCGGTCGCCTCGCGCGTCCACCGGGCGACGACGGCCTCGTCGCGCATCTTGACGTACCACTCGGGCTTGGCCCGGATGTGGGCGCTGCACCGGATCATCTGCAGCTCCCGCAGCGTCCGGGGCTTCGCCAAGCGGATGGTGCGCGACACCCGGAACGGCAACGGGAACGCGGACAGCTCAGTCAATTCTCTCGATCCTCCTGGTCGACGCGTGGCGGCCGAAACGATACTTCAGCGGTACGACGCCGTCGGCCTCCCGCCCGGCTTGCCGCATGGCCGCGGTGTCACAGCGTTCTGGCACGATGCCGTCATGGCGGGGGAACCGGAGTGGCAGAGCGCCGAGGCGCGCCAGGCGGAGGACGACGCGCGGCGGCAGGCCGAGCGGTTCGAACAGGCTGCGCGGGAGCCGGAACAGCAACAGGAGTGGCTCCGGCAGAACAACATGGTCTACGGCGGGCTGATCGCGGCCGGCCTCGTCCTCGTCCAGCCGTTCCTTACCGTCAGCCACCTGGACCTGTCCGCGCGGATCTGCGTACTCGCGTTCTCGGTCGCGATCCCGCTGCTGGCGGGCCTGATCCTGCTCAACCGGCAGGAGAGCTTCCGACACCGGGCAACCGACTCCCCCGTGGTACGGGTCGCCAAAGCCGTCGCGCAACTGCTGGCGTTCGCCGGCGTCGTCGCCGGGTTCTGGCACATCACGTGGCTCGCCGGGGTGGGGATGTTCGCCGGCGGCGTCGTCGCCATGATGGTCCATTCGGCCGGCCACTTCCGCCTCGAACTCGCCGCCCGCCTCGTACGACCCGGCGCCAGGCCGCGCTCCCGCAACGACACGACCGAGTAGGTACCGGGAGCGCAGAGGTCGACATCCGGCGTGCGGATGGCGTTGCCTGCACAGCGAACGCTGGTTTGCGGGTCAGGTGGGCCGCCCCCAGGCACGGCGTGGTCAGTAGATGCTGTAGGTGTTCCAGCCGGTGGCGATCTTCACGCGGTGCGGGTACGTGGCGGTGGAGGTGGCGTCGTAGCGCCAGATCGTGCCGGTGGAGTCGCGGGCGACCAGGTCGGGCCGCCCGTCGCCGGACAGGTCCCCGACGGGAACGTGCCGCCGGCCGCGCCGTAGTAGCGCCAGACGATGTTGTTGTGGTCGACGGCGAGCAGGTCGCCGCGTCCGTTGCCGTTGACGTCACCGACCGCGGCCAACCGGGTGTAGGTGTTCCAACCGGTCGCGATCTGCACCCGCGCCTTCAGCGACGTCTTTCCCGTGCCGCCCTTGAACCACACCGTTCCCGAGGTGTCGCGCTCCAGCAGGTCGTCGTACCCGTCACGGTCCACGTCACCCACCGACAGCAGCGCGTTGTAAGCGTTGTACCCGCCACCCAACCGCACCTTCGTACGGCCGCCGAAGCTCGCCTGACCGATGCCGAGATGCGCGTACACCACGCCGTCCCCGGTACGCGCCAGCAGGTCGCCGTACCCGTCGTCGTTGATGTCGCCGAACGGCACCAGCGCCGACACGTCCGTGCTTCTACTGCCGAGCTGCCAGTCCTCGGTGTACCCGTTGCTGGTCAGGGTGCCGGCGGCGTTCCCCTGCCACCAGGCGGCCCGGCCGTAGTCGGCGTCGATGTGGACGGCCAGCAGCGCCGCGGAACCGTCGCAGTCGTAGCTGCGGAACGGTCGTGTCCCGCACTCGACCGTCAGGTAGCCGGACGCGCCGCCGACGGTGGCCGTGCCGCCACCGACGGTCGCGGTGAGCTGCCAGTGGTAGGGCCCGCTCGGCGGCATCGATCCGTCCGGCAGGTGCATGTCCCAGCCGAGGTACACCGGACCACGGCTCGCGCCGCCCGTCGCGGTGTGGACGACCGCACCGGTACTCGCCCGGGTGATCGTGAGCCGCCAGCCGTCGACGGGGCGCGAGACGGTCAGCGTCGCCTCCCACTGTTCGCCCGCCCGGACTTCGATCCACGGGTGCGTCCACTCGACGTACGCGGTCGGCGTCGAGGCCGGTACGCCGGGGTCGAGGACGTGCGTCGCGCCGTCGCCGTCGACGTACGCGAGGTCGCCGCCGAAACGGTCGACGGCCCAGGTCACGCCCCGTTCGGACGCCGGCAGGGTGGCGATCGTCCGCTCGGGCGCGGCCGTACCGGTGTGCACGTCGGTCAGGCGGAGCGTGCCGGCGGCGGTGTCGTGGCGGACCACGTACCCGTCGCCGAGCAGCGCGCGGCCGGCCGGCACGCCGGTCTTCGTACCGGTCGTCAGGTCGTACACGCCGGCGGGGCCGGACACGCCGCAGGACCAGTACAGCCAGTGCTGGGCGACCTGGACATCGGTGGGCCGGCACGTACCAACGGAGATCGTGCGGACGATCTTCCGGGTGATGAGGTCGGTGGCGGTGAGCGTGCCGGCGGTGCCGGTCGTGGGCGCCTGCCAGAGCGTCGCGTCCCACAGCGCGGCGCCCGTGATCGGGCCGCTGGCAACGATCTCGTCCTGGCTCAGGTACGCCACGTACTGTTGGCCCGACGCGCCGGCGACGATGACGAAGTTGCGGTCGGAGTCGACGATCCGGCCGCCGGTCGTGGGCAGCGTGAAGGCGACAGACCCGCCGACCGCCTCGATCCGGGCCTGCCCCGAGCTGTCGGTGGTCAGGTACGGCATGCCCCACACGTGGTCGTCCGCGCCGCGGACGCACTCCTGCCCGTCCTGACACCGGATCATCGTCGCCGACAGCTTCCGCGGGTACGTGCTCGGCTGCTCGGGGTCGCCCGCGTCCGCCGCGAGCGCATGGTTGAACAACCGGAACTGGGTGGTGCCGTCGAGTTGCGGAAACCCCTCGACGTGCCGCAGATACCCGCGGGACAAAGCGATCCCGGCGTTCCGCCCCGGTACCGGCGGCAGGTCCAGCACCGTCGTGTCGGTCAGTTCGTTGTCGGCGCCGTCGACGTAGCGGTGCACGGCGACCGAGGAGCGGTCCGCGCCGCCGACCGCGATCACGCTGCCGTCCGCGGCGACCACCGGCGTGCCCGGCGCGTACCCGAAGACAGTCGTCGGCTCTCCCCCGCCGAACCGGTAGTCGAGCATCTTCTGCGGGTAGCCGTTCGAGTAGGGCAGGCCGGAGAGAAGGTGGCCGCCGACCGGGGCCAGCGCGTACGTCGAGTTCGTCGAGACCGTGGCCGGCGTCAGCGTGTCCGCGGTGCCGTCGAGGATCGCCACCGTCGGCAGCATCCGCACCACGAACGGGTCGGCGTTGGTCGTCCAGGCCAGGTCGGTCGCGGTCAGGTACAGGTTCTTGAGCCCGGTGAGCATTGCGCCCTCTGTACCACGTCCGTGGAGATCACCAGCGGTATCGCGGCCGGCTCAAGCGGTGAGTTGCACCCACTTTCATCGGTGCCAACGCCGGCGTTCTGGATGTGGCGGCGCAACGGGTGCGGAGGCTCTGGACGACGAGGTCACGGGTACGCCGGCGGCGGCGGGGGCGTCTGGTGGTGCCGGTGGGTTCTTGGTGCCTGATCCGAGGTGCCCTCTGGTGTACGAGGTGGTGGGGCACGAGTCAGATCCGTTCGCCGCCGCGGGGGCGAGGAAAGTGACCATGCGACATCTGGATACGACGCCAAGCTTGCATCGTGCGGACGCCGATACCATAACCAGTCATACAGTGACAGTCTTGATTCACAGAGTATACAGCTGGTATCTCGTCTATATGACGCAAGAGGGCGCTAACCGTGTGGCGGCTGTGCTCGACGATCTGGGTAGGGCGGCAGCCGTTCACGTCAACTCCACCGATGAGCTGGCTCGGCAGATACTTCGGGCCACTACCAAGAACGATGAGGATCGAGCCAGGAAGGACTGGCCGCAGTTACGACGCAAGACCGACCTCCACGGTGTGACGCCGTGGCTGAGCGGCCCGGTGCGGATCGCTCCTTGGCAGGCACTCCATCAGCTAGCCCACGTGACGGCTCTCGATGAGCATGGCGGCGGCCGTGGGTTGGCCGCACACTGGACCTGTTTGAAGTACTGCCAGGCATTGCACCCCGCCGCAAGCCTGGAACTGTCCGACGAGGGTGACACGGTTCCCAAGCGCCACTACAAGACCGCCCAGTCCGACGAACTCACCCGAGCTTTCGCCTGTCATCTCGGCGAACAGCTGATGCGCCAGCGGTACCCCGACCATGCGGTCAACATCGTCGACGCGGACCTGGTTCTGCGAGCTGGATGGATCAGGGCAGCCAGTACCCGCCCGTTCGGGCTCAAGGGTTGCCTCAAGTACTTCGTGGAGGCCTGGCGACCGGGTGAGCCATCAAAGGTCCTGCTGGTCATTGCGCACGGCACACACGGCAAAGGGACGGTGAATGGGCAGTTGGCGCGCGCCACAGCGCACGCGGACTTCGTCCAGCTCGGCCCGTATGGGGAGTTGCCCACCCTGCTGGTGTCAACCGAGCTGTCGCGGGCGAAGGGAGTCATCATTCACGCTCTCGCGACACCTGGCGAAGCCGAGATAGGGGCGCTACCTGCACATGCACTTCAGGACCGGAACTTCTTTCCTGACATGCACATACCAGGTGTCGACAAGCCTGAACCTGGCTTCCAGCTTCCCGCCGAGGACTTCGAGTGGTTTGCCTCCGTGCTTGCACACACCGAGGCAGCTGGACTGATGGCGTTCGCCGGGTCGGTCGACGAAGTCAACAACTACCTAACGAAACAACAGAGAAAGAGCCGACCCGATCGGTTGGTCATGCCGGGCATCAGCTCGGTATGCGACACCGAACACCGACTCCACGGGCACCACTTCGTCGGTACAGATCACGTGTTCCGACTGCACGGTGTGCGCTTGGAAGTCTTCTCGGGCCTACGCGAAGACCTGCATCGGTTGCTGGTCAACGGGCCCGGCGAGCGGGCCGAGCATCTGCGTGCCTACCGTGAGGCGGCCTACCAGTCGGCGCTCCACCGACCGACCGCCGTCTGGGATCTGCAATGGGGCGGCCCTGCCCATATCGCCGCCAACGGAGCCGTACTCGCCATTCGTAGGCTGCGCTAGAACCCGTCCACCCGCCACATGACCGTTCTCCTCCGCACTGTCATGATCTCGGACGGGCTTCCCGCTCGGGCAGCGTCGTCCGCAACTACCCCACATACTCTCTGGGCGGGCGGCGGCCACACGGGCGGATGTCCTGGCGTCACTGGCCACGATCAGGAGCGGTTGACGTGGGCCGGACCGCGCAGATGACCCCGTCGGGATCGCTCAGTGCCCGCCAGGCGGGAACGCGGATGACCCGGGAACCGCTCCTGGCTGCTGCGCTCAGTGTCGAGAGCTGCTGGCGGAGGTGGTGACCGTCCCCGGTCCCGGGGCTGGCAATGACGAGCCCGACCTTTTCGCTTCCCAATGAGAGAAGGAAGTCGCAGCTCTGCCCAGCGAGCTGCCCGTTGCGCTCCGCGGTGAGACCGGCGCGGAGGATTGCTGTGCCGATCGCGTCGGTCGCCGGCGAGTGGTGATACTCGCCGGCAAGATGGTCGGCGTTGGCGGCCAGGTCCGCCAGCATGTTCGGCCCGGACTGCCACCAGTCGCGGTCGCCGACCACGACCAGCAGTGCCTTGGCGCGGGTGATGGCGACGTTCCAGAGGGTCTGCTCGGTGAGTAGCCAGCGACGGCTGGACGAAGTGATCCGTGCCGAGCCCACGGGCGACAGGACGATGATGTCGCGCTCCGAGCCTTGCAGGCGGTGGACCGTACCGGCTCTTTCCGGTAGCTCGCGTTCTTTCAACAGGGTGTTGATGCGGTCGGTCTGGGCGCGGAATGGTGTGACGATGCCGATGCTGGCTTGCGGGTGCCGGGCCCGCAGCTCGGCCACCTGTGTTGCGACCGCCTGCGCTTCGCCCTCGTTGACCGCGGAGCGACCTTGGGGTTGCGTCACTTCGCCCTGCTGATCGATCCACTGCACGGCGGGTTCGCCCTTGACTGCGAGCGTTCGGAGGTCGGTGAGGACCGTGAGTTTGCCGTCGTACAGTCGGCGGTTGGGGACGGCGGCGATGTCGGGATGGCAACGGTAGTGCTCATTGAGTAGAAACGGTGTCTCGACGGCTGCCGCGGCGGCGTACGCGGTGCCATCGGTGTAGCTGAGATGCCGCTCGTCCATCCAGGCGTCACCGAGCCCGGCGCGTGCGCGGTAGGCCTTCTCCTCTTTCGCCGGAAGCTGCACGACGGGTTGCAGTTGTTGCGGGTCACCGATGATCAGGGCTCTCTTCGCGCGGTACAGCAGCGGAAGGATGTGCGCGATGCCGCACTGTGCCGCCTCGTCGATGACGACCAGGTCGAACAGACCGGCGTCTGGCTTGATGGCGGATGCCGAATAGGTCGACGTTGCCCACCCGGGGAGAGCCTTCAGAAGAGGGGCGAACCGGGACCAGGACTTCTTGTTCTGCAAGGCTTCACGACGCTGCTCCAGCAGCATGCGGCCGTCAACGATCCGACGGCGGACCTGTTCACCCACGAGAGAGCGGCTCGCGACCGGGCGGTGCTGGTCTGCCATGACGGACAGCTGGCGCCACGGCTCGTACTCGGGCCGCAGCCGGGCTTCGGCCGCCACGCGCTCCCGCCAGTGCAGCTCTGTCGCCGCGCGGGCGGCGAGGTCGAGCATTTCCTCGACTGTCCCGATCCCGAGCCGGCGGAAGCTACGACGATGCAACCACCCGCGGATCCGGTACCGCGCGGCCGCGTCAGCCCTGCGCAGCAGCCGGCCAAGCTCGATGTCGGCGGTGGGTAGCTCGAAGCCCGCGGCAACGGGCGGCTGCTCGTTACGTTGGGCGGCGAGGTCAGCCAGATCCGCCTCGATCTCCTCCCGCTCCGCGAGTTCGGTACGAGCTCGGTGGATCTCGCCGGCGATCGCGCGAAGTTGCCCGTACGCGGTGGCCACCTGATCTCCCGCCGGTGCGGGATGCCGGCTGTACCGGGAGATCAGGTCGGTGAGGGTCCGCGGTTCCTCCTCACGTTTCTGCTTGTTGCCCGTACGCATCACCAGGCCGGGGGCAATGGTGTTGGCTCGGCTGACGACGTCGTCGACCGGCTGGTTGTTCGTCGAGGCAAGAACGACGCTCTCACCCACAGCCGTTGCGGTGGCTATGACGGCACCGACCAGCTGACTCTTCCCCGTCCCCGGCGGCCCCTGGGCCACGGTGAGCCGCCGAGTCATGGCCGCCCGAACGACCTGCTCCTGTGCCTCGTTGAGCCGATCCGGCGCCACGATCGTGACGTCCCGCTGGTCTTCCTGCACGGGGCCGGCGAGGCCGACCAGAGCAGTACCGGCGAACGCGGCGGTGTTGGGCCTGAGCTGTTTGGTGAAGTCCTGGATCAGACCGTTGAGCGTGGTCTGGGCGAGGTCCGGACGGTAGAACATGCCCACGTTGCGAACGTGTCGCGTCGACGGCCCGGCCCGAAGCACGTCCTCGAGGCGGTGCGGGTCGACCGGAGCAGAAGCGTCGATGCCCAGGACCGTGAGGATCCCCGACGTCACGTCACGGAGGCTGCGGTGATCGCCATGGGTGAGGTGGCTCTCGATCAGGCTGGTCAGCTGCTCCTGCTCAGGCTCGTCGAGCTCGGCCTCGGCCATCAACACTGGATTGACCTGCGGCGGCCAGGTCGCCGTCAGGTCACCGGACGCGTCAGGTGTTACCTCCACCAGCAGCAGGGGGGTGAGGTGCGGGCGCCGGTACTTCCCCGATCCTCGAGACTCGACGATCGTCGGGTACCCGTACAGGAGCGGCTCATCCTTCGCCGCCAACGCGTGCACGTCCACTGACACCCGCCCGCTCGTACCGGCGAACACGAGTTCCGGTCCGGCCGGCGCCAGCCGGTACCTGCTGGTCTCCGCCGCGGGAACGAACGAACCGAGCCGCGCTTCGCCCTGCATGCAGGCCAGGTAGTAGGTCATCAGGCGTTGCCAGCGACCGGTATCGAGTGGTGCCGTCACCGGATCCTGCGCACCGACGGGCCCGGACCCGGCGGCTGGCCGGGAAGTGGATGCTGGCGGCTGTGCCTCCGTCTGGTTGGCGCTCAGAGCGACCTGGATCGGCCCCGTGACGCCCTCACTGAACTCGTTCGGGGTCTGTCCCTTGCCCGCACGGGGAACCTCGCGTTGCACGTAGTCGGAGAGGTCGCGGGCGGTGACCCAGCCGTTCTCGTCATGGCCCACCTTGTCGCCGCGCAGCGCCTCCACCACAGCTCCGGTGAACACCGACGGCTGGCCTGGCGTCGCGTGCTCGCGAGCGGTCTGGTAGCGGCCGCTGGCCGTGATGATGAACGTACCGCGGGCCTGTCGAAGCTTTCCGATCGACGCCCGCGCCGGTCCTCGCACTCGGTACGTGTCGCCGACGGCACCAGAGAAGCAGCAGTCCAGCAGGACCAGCCGCTGCCCTGCCCTCGTCTCGTGCAGACACGTCCACAGCTCGCTACCGGTGTTCAACCCACCTGTCTGGGGGTACGCAACCTCGGCGTCGCACCCGGCAAGGAAGAACATCTTCTCGTCCGCGCTGGTCAGGCCGTGGCCGGAGAAGTACAGCAGCAGGGTGTCGCTGGACCGGGCACCAGAGTAGAAGTCACCGATCCGACGGATCATCCCCTGCCTCGGGACGTCCTTGAGCACGTCGATGTCGTCGAACTGCCCGCGCTCGGACAGCACCTCGTACATCAGCCGCAGATCGTGCCCGACGGCAGGAAGATCGGTCAGGCCCGAATCAGGCCCGTAATGCTGGTTGCCGATCAGCAATGCCCGCCGGGTCACTGCTCGGCGTCCTCGGCCGCGTCCGGCTCCACCGCATGGAGAAATGCGGTCACCGCCGCCGAGATGTCGCGCGCCGCGGCACCGTCGACCGTCATCTCGCGATCCCCGACGCGCATCCGAATCCGGTTGCCGTCGCGTCGACGCAGAAACGACTGAAGCCCGTCGACCAGGGCGCGAAGACCTCCACCGCGAAGGGTTGTGGTCACCAGCAACGCCCCAGCCACCAGCTCGCCCAGCGCAGCCTTGCTGTGCGCGGACGAGGCGGATCGAACGAACTCGACGTCTTCAACATCGTGCGCAAGGAGCAGCTCACGCAGGTCATGCGTCAGTCTGAACAACGTGTCGGCGTCCTCAGGATCGTCCGCCACCAGCTTCAGCTCTATCTGCGTCAAGACCACTCCCGCCACGAACCGGTAGTTGCGATTCGCGATGTTAGTGTCCGTTACGACATCCATGTCTGTCTGATTTCTGACAGTAGCGCCTTGGTATCGTTCGAACGATCCGTCATCGCCGCCGAATAGCGCCTCGCCACAGGCGGAAGCCGCAAGATCACCGATAGGCAACGCAGGCGACATGTCGCGCGCCACCCACTGGAGCGGCATTGGAAGGCACCGCGGCTTCGAACCGATCACGTTTCCCGGCGTGAACGTGGACGCAACGCCCGCCGGTCGAGGGAGAATGCGTCGATAGCGTCCGACAGGACATTGCTGGATTGCGGTATACGTGGGCGATCCGAGCTTGCGGCGCGTCGGCCGGGTGCCGAAGCTGAGACCACGGACGACCCGAGTACCGCTGCCAGCCGCAGACACAGACCACCACAGACCGACAACGCCCAGCCGAGCGCGCCATCCACCTACGAGAACGTCATCCGAACGCCCGGGATCAAACGCCCAGTCCGGAGGATTTCTTACAAATTCACCGGGTTACCGATAGTAGAATCCGCTCGGCCTCTCCAGGTCGTCTCTTGTGTGCATCTTCGCACCGGTGAGCGAACTGGGCGCTCGAAGGCCAATATGATTGGGGCCCACTTTCGCGACCCGTGCGGCAACTCGGTTGAGAATTCGATTGAGCTGGTCAGTCTCCTCCTTCATTGAATCAATGAGCTTCGTGATTCCTGAACGCATCGAACTGATTACGTCAGGCACGACGGCGCCGCCGATGCTCGCCCCCATAACCCCAGAGGCTAGTCCCAGCCCGGCACTGGATGTGGCGAAGGCGAACGCGGCGACCTCTCCCGCGGCAATCTCTGGCGTTGCTATACCGAGCGAGGCCACTTCTCCAACGACTGCCGCAATGGCGCCGATGACGGTCAACGCAACAAGCCCCGCTTGATTGCGGTCTCCCTGACCAACCGCAGCCAACGCCGCGACGGTTTTCTTACCAATTTTGGAAATGTCATCGAAGGATCTTGACAGGAGCCTCTGCCGTGCCGTCAAACTTATCGCGAGCGTTACAGAAAGGTCGTACTGCATCTGGGTCACCGAGGGAAGCTCCTCCATGTACCCAGCAAATGCGTCTGCCGCGTCACCATTCCAGCCATCAGACAGGTGAGCAATGGCCAGGTCGCGTTGATTGATCGTCTTCTCATTCCAGTTGAATTTCTCGGAGATCGGATAGTCCGGTGCACCCCCATCACGATCTACTTTCAGGCTGGGGCTTAGCACATATGCAGCCTTCCAGAGATCATCGATCGCATCTTGGAAGTCCGCGGGGTTTGGCCCCGCGAACGAGGCGAACAGTCCAGGAATGTCGGCAAGTTGCGAGTTCACGTAGCTCGCAAACCCATCAGCCGACCGTGCTACATTTCCATGTGTTGCCGCGGATGCATCCAATATACTGACACCCGACAAGTGAGCCAAGCGCAGATCATCGGGATAAAGCCCTTCCTCGCAGGCTCGCCAGATGGACATCTGGACCTTAAATGCCGTGTTGCAGATTTTGACGCCGATCTCATTGAGCTGAGATTCGCTCAGGTAAGACATCCATCCTCTCCTAACTTGGCAGTAGTACGCCCGGAACCTTATCCGTCATGTCCTTGTCGCCGCTAGCGAGGCCATACGTCTTGTTGTCGGAGTAGAACTTTCCCATGGACTTCTTCGCACTGGCATCGGCGTCTGCATAGACACTTGCGACATGGACGATTATTCGCCCAGCCTCTTCAAGTGATGAAGCAGTCCGTGCAAGCGCGTCCTGAAGAGCATCGCGCAACTCAGACCAAGCTCGATATGTTTCACCGGTCGGCGCAGCGAGCCCATCAGGAACACGCCCGCTGAACATGCTCGAGTCACTCACGGCCGTATAAGCGACTTGCCTGTTCGCTGTTGCATAGGCATACGCTAGGTTTGGCAGTTGAATCTTCCCGACCGACATGAGGTGCCCGAGACTTACCCCGAACTCCCAGCCACTATCGATCACAATTGCGTCCTTTCGCGTATAGGGAGTGCACTAGTCGATCTTCTGATTTATGTAGACCTCAGTGCGCGACCGGTCCACGTTTGCCGGAACCCAAGTTCCCGTCTTTTGTTTCCTTAGTGGATCCCCGATTTTCATGTAATGACCTGAGACGATTCGATTAGCATGGTCCCGCATTACAACAGCCGCGGACGGGTTACTCAGGACATTAGTTGATGATCCCGTGTCGATGTTGAAGCTCAGCCACGCCCCACCATCGCCGCCACGGGCACCGAGGCGAACGTCCACGCCCTTTGCTCGAGCCCAATGCGGATGCTGCCGATCAAATTCATCCAGGGACTGCCAATGTTCGCCACCGACTGTGACAGTAATTGATTTGACCCCGCCCGGAAAACTGGGGTTCCTATCAGATGTCATGGTTCCGACCACGGCAAGCTTCTGCCCAGGCAGAATCGTTGGAAGATCCCGCGTATCTGCCAGGTCGTAGAAGCTGCCATCGCGCATCTTCTTCCCTGCGCCGTCCACTGCTTGAGTGGTGACCTCATTGTTCGTCGCGACACCCGGACACGGGTTCTCGATGATGGCGGCATATTCGATGTCGCGATGCCGATCTACAGAAAAACCCTGATCGATAGCGCGCAAATGACAGGAGGAGGGCGTGGGCGATGGTCGCGCGGCCGAGCTGTGCGCGGGTACAAACGTTGGGCCGCCACTGTTCGCGCCACAGGATGCCATCCCGAGAGCGAGGACAGCAACGGCGGTGACTGAGATCGTTCTGACGAATCGCGACATGCTCAGCGCTCCTCCTCATCGGCCAGGCGTACCGCAAACGGGAGCCCGAGCCCGTACATTTCGTCTTTGAGCGCCAAGACCTTGAGCCGGTGGCGGTAGAGCAGTTGGTGCAGAGCCGCATCGAACGAGCGCAGGAACGTCGACTCGGGTGTACGCGAAACCGTGTCGTCAGCAAGCTCTACCGTCCACTCGTGGAGTGCTCGGCTGGTGAGCTGGACCAAGCCGTCCGGCGACGCTCCCTTCGCCACGACTTCCGCCAGGCGGTCGTGATACGCGCGGTGCTCCGGTGCCGGCGCATCGTCGCGGGGTGGGTTGCCGAACTCGGCGTCAACGAGCTCCTGAAAATCCTGCTCATACCGAGCCCACACGAGACGCATTACGTGAACGAGTTGCCGCGCAAGCGCAGCATCGTTGTAGTGGTGGTATGTGTACGGCTCGAACACGATCTCCGTGTGGCTGCGGTCACGCATTCGCGCTGTAATCTGCTTGTCAGGCGATGTCGCTTCGACTTCCAGGTTATCCAAGCGCTCATCAAAGTCCATGGGGGCCCAATCCGGCATACGGCAAGAACAGGCGACAGTCTGCCAGGCCACTGCAACAGATGGACGCGCGTAGTGCCGCGATGATGGATGCCATCCGACCTTGTGCGGTTCGTTGACCGAGCAGGCCAGGTTCGCTTGCGATCGGTCGACGGAGTGCAGCAACGCGTCGCGAGCGAGAGTGCTGGGGCCCGTGCACTCGCTGTCCAGCTTGGGTGCAGGACGGTCGGCACCGCAACCGGGTCGTATGGCCTCATATCTGCTAACTGGTCCGCTTTACAGCCCTTCCGGCCAACCCCCCTCGCACGGCGCGACTGTCGCACTCCGCATCATGACCTTCGTGCCGCGTGGTACGGCGAAGCGCCCGCCCGCGCACCGCCAGTCCGGGTCATCGACGTGCGGCGCGGAGTATGTGCCAGACGGGGCTCAGATCGGTCGTGCGCTGGCATGCTGCGCTACCGAACGGCCTTCTCGATCCCCCGGCGCTCGTACAGCGCGTGGCTCGGCCGGCGAGATGGCCTGATCCAGTTCGACCTGTCGGCGACGGTGCAGGTTCGGGGTGCTTGGCGCCATGCGCCTGACGTCGCGGCCAGTCTGGGCCGAGCATTCCGCCAGCGCTCTGCTCGTCGTGCTCGTGGTCGCCAGGGGGCGGCGTCTTGAACATCTCGGAGCCGCTGGTCGTGCGGAGCTGTTGCCTGTCTATCGTCGACACAAGCGGCGGAGGAGCGACGACCAATTTCGGCGGCGCGGTCCGACCAGAACGTAAGCCCGGCGGAGATCGAAACGGTTGGTAAGACTGGCGGCCTGGGCGTTGGGCGGCGTGCCGATTCGGCGGAGTACACGTCGCATTCACGGCGTGTACGCGCGACAGCCAGCGCAGGACCGATGGCGGTCGGCCGATGCGCACCGAATCGGGGTGGACCGGTTCCGGCAGTTCCACCAGCATGTGGTGTTTGCGCAGACGAGCGAGGCGATCCTGCGGCTGTGGCGGCCGGTTCGGCACCGAGCCTTGGGAGGCGACCGGCACGCGGTGCTGGGACCGGGCGGCCCGCCATCGTGGGCTTTGACCCGGCCGCTACCGACGCGGTACAACTCGCCGAACGGCATCTCGACTGAGGCTCCAAATTCTCGATCAAGCGGTCGCGGCAGTCGCTCCACGTGAATCCACTGGATGGGTACTGGCTGGGCCAGTTCGAACGGCTCTGGCACCACGGCGCGCCACTGTCCAAGAAGGGCGGGCGACTCTCCTGGCGTACGTCCCGGTCCAGATCGCTGTTTGCTGTCGACAAGTACGTGTCCCGCATGCCCGCGGTGCCACCTCGCCCCCACACTCCGTCCTTCGACAGAAGGCTGCTGTGCCCGTTCTGGGTTCCGCTGCGGCCGCTGTGCCGACCGCGCTGACAGTCACTGTCCTTGTCGTCCACAGTGGATGGACGGGCGTGGGTCGGCTATCGAGCGGTGGACGCGCGTGCGGCACAGGTATCGCGATGGCTGTGGCGCGACCAGGGCATGGTGATGGCTGATTGACGGGCCGTGCGCTGGGTGGTGGTTGCGACGCGTGGCATGGCACATCAGTAGGAACGGCGTTTCTCTGCGCGGGGCGGGGCCGGCCCGTCTGCCGCAACTCCGACGGCGGCGCGGCGATTGTTGCGTAGTACCAGGAGGATCATCGCAGCGATCACCAGTACTACGACGACAGCCGCGACGGCGAGGATCAGCGGGAGGCTCAGGCCGCTGCTCGTACCGGCGGCGGCGTGTTGGGCTGGTGTGGCGTCGTGCTGCGGGGCGCCCGAGCTGGCCAACGGGTCGGGTACGACGCCGCCGAGCGGGTTCTTGTCGACGGTCGGCACGTCCGCGGTCAACGCGCCGACGGGGTTGACGATCCCGAACCCGTATTGCTGGTCCCAGCCCTTCGGTCCACGGTCCGTCGCGGTCCTGACGATCCGGTTGATCACGTTGGCCGCGTCCATGCTCGGGTACTTGGCGCGCACCAGCGCCGCCACACCGCTCACGATCGCCGCGGCGGCGCTGGTGCCCGTTCCTTCCGAGTACCCGGATTTGTAGACAGAGGTGGGACTGGGCCCGATGATCTTGACCGCCGGTGCGGACAGCGCGGCGTACTTCCCTTGTGCGGAGCCGGACCAGAAGGTTCCGGACCGGTCGACGCCGGTGACGTTCAGGACGCCCTTCAAACGTCCGGGTGCGGCGATGGAGTCGATGCCGGCATCGGTGTTGCCGGCGGCGCCGACGACCACGACGTTATGGACCTCGGCGTAGTGGACCGCGGAGACCTCCGCCGGCGTGGACTCGTTGCCGCCCTGGGACACGTTGATGACGTCGGCACCGTGGTCGACGGCCCATCGAATCGCCTGGGCCGTCGCGTCCGGATCGTTGTCCGAGGTTGTCGAGGTCCGTACGGGCAGGATCTTCACGCCGGGAGCCACCCCGGTCTCGTGCCGGTCGTCACCTCCGCGCCCCGCGATGATGCCGGCCATGCCCGTACCGTGCCCGTCGGTGTCCTCCGTCGCGGGCCTGCCCTGCGCGTTCCCGAACGACGCGCCGGTCAGAACACTGCCGGCGAGATCCGGGTGGCTGGCATCGACGCCGCTGTCCACGACGGCGACCGTGACGCCGGATCCGTTGCTGATGCGTTGTGCCTGCGGGATGTTCAGGTAGTCCAGGTACCACTGGCCTTCCCGCACCGTCTGCGCGTTGGCCACGCCCGGGGCGAGCACCGCAGCGAGAACGCCGCCGGCAAGGCTCACCGCCAGACCTCGTACCCGACCCCTGATTCTCGTCACGCCGACTCCGTTTCGTGCGGCACGCTATTCGATTACCGATGGCGGTCCGAGCGGTGTCGACCAGACGTCCCGGTCCTCGTGGAGCCAGGTCTGGCGCTCGTCACCGTCCTTCCCGCCGCGGTTGGCACCGCTTCCGGGGATGCCACCGTAGGTCTCGCCCGACCCGCTGGCCCCGGCCCGGCCGCGCGCACCGCCGATCCCGCCGGATCCCTCCGAACTCCGCGGCGCGACGCCACCGGCTCCGTAGCCCGGAACGGCACCGTACCCGGTACTTCCGCTCCCGATGCCTCCGTACCCGGCGGATCCATAGCCGGCGCCACCACCTGCTCCCCCACCACCGATATCCGCCCCTAGACCGGCAACTGGCGGGGCTCCGACATCGCCCACGGAGCCACTGCCAGCCAGCCCCGTACCGTGTGGCGCACTCCACGACGATGCGTGCGCCGCCGGCTCATGGGACGCAGCGTCGCTACCGTCCTGGCGCCCGAATGCGGTCCCGCTTCCCCCACCGGCGCCCGAGGACGAGCCCGGGCCGAAGCCAGAGCCTCCCGCCCCGATGGTGCTGCCGGAGGTGCCCCCGCCGTTCGCCCCCGCCCCATCCTGGCGGTACTCCTGGCTCTGCCAGAGATCCGGGTTACCACCGTGCGCGGGGATGGCTGCGTGTTGTTCGCCGTACGCGGCGAGGAGGGTGGAGAACACTGCGCGGGCGCGACGGGTGCCCTCGTCGTACCACCGTTGGGCCTTCTCGGCGCGCTTCTTGGGAGTGGTGAAGCTGAAGACGGTGTTCGAGCCTTTGTCAAGGGCGTGGTAGAGGAATCCGCCGTCGGTGTAGCGGTCCCGGTGGCTTCGGAAGAAGTTGTACTGGACCTGGTTGCCGCGCCGCGCGTCGCTCGCGTGGATGGTGTGCATGCCGAGGTCGTCCGGATCGGCCATGTCGGGCAAGGGGATCTGGGAAATCGCGAGGGTCAGCGCGTCCGCGGTATCACCGGACACATCAATCAGCTTCGACATGTGGTCGTAGAAGTCGTCGATCGCGGCGACGAGGGTCGTGTAGTGCTGGCGGTAGGCGTCGGCACCGGACCCGGACCAGTCCCGCTCGGTGAGTTTGGCGCGTAGGTCCCGCAGGGTGCGCGACCCGGCGTCGAGGATCTGGAAGTAGTGGTTCCAGGCCATCTGCAGCTCATGGATGCGGTCGGGTCGCCCGGCCATGGTGACCGCACTGATGATCCCTTCCCACGTGTACGAGTCGGCGCTGTCACTCATTGCTGCCACCGTTTCCGTACCCGTCGCCGTTCGATCCGACCGCGCCGGTACTCGTGTCACCGGACGCTGACGCGCCCGTGCCGGCCGACGATGGACTGCTGTCGTCGCCGGCGTATCCACCGGTCGACCGATCGTCTGCTGAGCTGCTCGTCAGGACGTTCTCGATCTGCCGGGCGATGAGGTCGTTACGGGCCTCGGTGCTGGTGTACCGCTTGGCGATGGTGCGGGTTCCCTCGGCCAGATCAGCGATCGCGCCGTGCAGCTGTTCACTGAACGAGCCCGCCGACGCGGCCGCCTGACCGTACCGGCGCCACAATTCGTCCGCGTCAGCGAACCGACCGGACGGGTTCGTCCAGTCAGCCATGGCGCCGCCGTAGCCGCGAGCGCCGTCGACGGCCGTCGGATGCGTCAACGACCGGATCTTGTTCGCCGCCGCCTTCAGATCCTTGTCGAAGTACTCGGCCAGGTTCTCCAGCTCGGCCGCCACATCGCCCAGGTGCCTTGCGTCAGCGCGCAACGATCGACCATCAGACGCGTGCGTCAGGTCCTTCCCCGTGCTGCCTGCCGCATCGATCGGATGCACCGAACCACCACCCGGTACCGTCACCGCGCCACCCCGTTCCGCCAACCGCCAGTTACACCGCGGAGACTATCGATACGCCACAATCCCGGTACGGCGTGTGCAGATGGGCGCGAGAACGGTGACGTGCGTCAGGCGTACCAGAGGAGTGGCACGCGCAACGGCATTCCGCCGCAGGGGACGTCAGTGGAGGGTGGCGGTTTGGGGGTGGCCGTAGGTGTGGCGGGTGGTGGCGGTGATGCGGGTGCCGCCGGGTACGCGGTGGGCGGTGACGCCGTCGTCGGCGTTCGTGAGGGTGAGGGCGCGGCCGCGTACGACGACGGAAACGGTGTCGCGCAGCGTGGTCGGGTCGGAGAGGGCGACGGTGAGGGTGCCGTCGCGGGCGGTACGGGCGAGGAGGCAGGCGGGTCCGTCGAGGTCGAAGCGTTCGGCGTGGTGGGTGCCGGGGGTGAAGGTGTTGGCGGCGACGAGCCCGAGTCCGTCGTGCCGGATGGCCTGGAGCGCGGTCGTGTTGGTGAGGACGGTGAGCGGCCCGCCGCGGTAGCGCGCGAGTGCCTGCTCGGTGGCGTTGGGCACGATGGCGTACGCGAAGCTGGCGAGGTCGGCGCCGGCGGGCTGCGCGACGGTGAGGCCGAAGACCTGCTTGGTGGCGGTGGTGTCGGGGTTGGACGTGCGCACCACGCGGCGGGAGCGGGAGACGGTGTCGAGCGAGGCGGTCGCCCGCTGCCGGGTGAGGAACGCGTACCCGACGGCGGTGTGGTCGGTGCCGTTGGCGTACCGGAGCCAGGCGGGTTCGGTGGTGCCGGGGCCGGTGACGGGGCTGCCGTCCCAGGTGCGGCCGGTGAGGGTGACGGCGTCGGTGGGGGCGGCGATGCGGGTGTCGAGGGTGGTGGTGACGGCGCGGCCGGCGGGGTCGCCGACGCCGGCGGCGAGTACCACGATCTCGTCGTCGAGCAGGAACCAGGACTTGACGCCGCGGGCGTTGCGGTAGGCGACGAAGTCGTCGGGGAGCTGCCCGGCCTGCTTCGCCGCGTACGCCGCGTCGTCGGAGAGTACGAGCGCGGCGGAGCCGTACGGGCCGAGGGTGCAGCTGCCGGAGTGCGCGTCGGTGCCGAGCGGGAAGTACACGTAGGTGTTCTGCGACTCGGAGGAGGAGGTGAAGCCGGCGGCGGGGTTGTCGTACCAGGCAGTGCCGTACAGGTCGGGGATGGTCTTGCGGGTCTCGACGGGTGCGGTGACGCCGGCGAGCCGGTACGGGGAGACGGTGGTGAAGTAGTCGACGCCGTACGCGGTGCTCTGGTCCTGGCCGGCGAGGTAGAGGTAGTGCGCGCCGTCGCCCTGGAACCAGGGCATCAGGTTCTCGCCGCTCATGTACTCGTACTTGCTGATGCGGGTGGAGCTGCGGGCGAGCGTGAACGCGTAGCCGGGGCGGCGGTGGACGGTGCGGTCCATCGCGGCGAACGCGACGCTGACGGCGGCCGGGTTGAGGTCGGCGGCGGGGATCGAGCCGTCGGCGAGGATGTCGGCGTACGTGGCGATCGTGGTGGGCGAGACGAACGACGTGGGGTCGAGCGCCGCGCGCGACGTGCCCCGCAGGTACTTGACGTAGCCGGCGAGGGCGGTGGCGTCGGTGCCGGTCGACTGGCCGGCGAGGGTGACGACGCCCTCGACGACGGCGGCCACGTCGGCGTACCCGGTGGTGGTGCGGGAGGCGGCGCGACCCTTGACGGCCTCCATCATCCAGCCCTCGAAGATGAGCGGCGCGAACCCGTGCCGCACCCATCCGCGTACGACGGCGGTGAGGTCGTCGCCGGTCAGGTAGCCGGTGCCGGCGAGCATGGTGCTGGTCTGCAACGCGGCGGTCAGCAGCGTCTTGCCGTACGAGCCGGTGTAGGCGACGGACGCGTGCTGGATGAACGAGCCGTCGGCGTAGTACCCGTCGGTGACGCCGTGCTGGAGGTTGTACGGGTCGACCGTGGCGTACACGGTGAGCTGGTCGGCGACGGCCTTGCTGATGCGCGCGTCGTCGCCGAGTACGGCGCCCTGGAGTACCCGGTTGGTGGTGATGTTGGCGAGGTTGGCGCCGGTGTGGAAGCGGGAGTCGAGCTCGACGTCGCCGTTCTTGCCGTTGCGCAGGTAGCCGTCCATGGCCGCCACGTACGTCGCGGTGAGGTCGGGTTTGTCGGCGGCGATCCGGTCGGCGAGCAGCGCGAGCGTGTTGCTCACGTGCGTGGAGATGCCGATCTCCCAGTTGAACCAGTTGCCGTAGTAGCCCTTGGACTGGTCGCCGTAGTAGGTGTCGTAGAGCCAGACCAGCTTGTCGATGACGGTGCGCTGCACGTCGGCGTTCTCGTGCAGGTCGGAGGTGCTGCCGGGCACCCGGGTCGCCAGCGCGATCTGGTACAGGTACTGGAAGCTCGTGGTGAGGTTGGCGTCGTTGCTGCCCAGCGGTACGCCGGGGAACAGCTCGCCGGCGCCGGCCTTGTCGAGCGCGGCGAGCCGGGTACGCGCGGTCTGGTCGATCGCGGCCAGCTTGGCGGCGACCTCGCTGCGCGCGTTCGAGGTGGTGGTGCCGGCGAACAGCGCGACGGTGTTGGCCAGCACGGTGGCCCGGTCGTCCGCGGCGGCGGCCGCGGCGTGGCCGGTGGGCGCCGCGTACGCGCGCTCGCGCAGCGGACCGACCAGGGCCAGCAGGCCGGCGGCCGGGATGATCGACAGGACGCCACGACGGGAGACTGCCACCGCCCACTCCCCACACTCGACGAGGAAAACGTTTACCGGATTCAAGCAGTCATCCCGGCAACGAGCAACACCCAGTTTCCGGACCGCCGCCGCAGGTCGGCGCCGTCCACGGGACCGTCAGGCCGTGTACGTGCGCGCGGCGGGAAGTACCTCGTGGCGCAGGGGCGCGCCGTGGAGGTAGCGGTCGAGTTCGTCGAGTACGAGATCGAGCTGGCGGCCGGACTCGACGGGGTTGAACGCGCCGGCGTGGTGCGGGGTGAGCAGCACGTTCGCCAGCGTCCAGTACGGGGAGTCGGGCGGGAGCGGTTCGGGGTCGGTGACGTCGAGTACGGCGTCGAGCCGGCCGGTGCGCAGTTCGGCCAGCAGCGCGTCGTGGTCGACGAGCGCGCCGCGGGCGGTGTTGACGAGGGTGGCGCCGTCGGGCAGCAGCGCGAGGCGGCGGGCGTCGAGCAGGTGCCGGGTCGCGGGCGTGGACGGCGCGTGCAGGGACACGACGTCGCTGGTGGCGAGCAGTTCGTCGAGGTCGACGCGGGCGACGCCCAGCTCGGCCGCGTCCGCGTCGGACAGGTACGGGTCGGCGACCCGTACGGTGAGGTCGAACGGCGCGAGCAGCCGTACGACGCGGCGGCCGACGCGGGAGGCGCCGACGAGACCGACGCGCTTGCCGAGGTTGCCGGCGTCGGGCACGGCGTCCCGCGCGTCCAGGCTCTGCCGCACCCGGTACTCCCGGGCGGCGCGCAGGACGCGCTTGTTGGCGAACAGGATCGCGGCGAGCGTGAACTCGGCGACCGGTACGGCACCGGCGTCGGCGGCGGTGACGACGCGCACGCCGCGGTCGAAGTACGTGTCGGGGACGATCTGGCGGACGGTGCCGGCGGTGTGGAAGACACCGCGCAGGTCGGGCAGGTCGGCCGGCAGCGGCGGGCAGCGCCAGCCGGTGACGAGGATTTCGACGCCGCGCAGGGTGTCGGCGTCGGGTGCGGTGAGGACACCGGGGCGCAGGTCGAGCAGGTCGCCGAGGCGGGCCAGGCGTTCCGGTGTCACGAGCCAGTCGTACGTGCGGCGGTTCATCGCGAGCGCGCCGGTGGGCCGCCTCATCGCGTACTCCCCTGTCGGGTGCGTGCGCGGGGTGCCGTGTCGGCGTCGAGGCGGTCGGCCAGGTACAGGCCGTAGAGCAGGGGGATGCTGGCGCCGAACAGGATCGGGCCGAGCGGCAGGACCACGGTCAGGATCGGCGCGGCGGCGGCGGTGGCGAGCAGCCCCAGGCCGCGCGAGGGCGCGCCGAACGCGAACGCCAGCGCGGCCCGGCGCCAGCGCGCGGGCGTACCGTCGGGGTCGCGTGCGGCGCAGACCGCGACGGCCAGGTGGTAGAGCACGAACAGGGCGAGGATGCCGACCTGCCCGAAGAACAGGGCGAAGGCGGCGAGTCCGGTGCGGCCGGACAGGAAGTACAGGTTGGCGGCGAGCAGGACGGCGGCGGCGAGTCCGGTCGCGCTGTGTGGCAGCAGGGTGCGGCGGTATCGGGCGAAGGCGCGGAGTACGGCGCGGAACAGGCGGGTTTCGCCGTCGGTGCGCCAGTCCTGGAGGCCGCGGGCGGTGGCGGCGAGCGCGGGCAGCCACGTCACGATCCCCACCGCCAGCAGGGCGCCGGCCGCGCCGGCGGTCGCCGGGTACGCGACGAACTCCAGGCCGCGCAGCAGCCGCCCGGACCACCGCCGTCCGCCCGCCATCGTCCCTCCCGTCCGTACGGTCCCGTTGTGCCGCAACGGAACCGCGCGCCCACCGGCCGCTGCCGGCACGCTGCGCGCGAGCGCCGGGCGGGTCACCGGGACCTGCCGTCGCCGAGCGCACCGGTCACCGGCCCGCTGTCGTGCACGCTACCGCCAGCGTGAGAGACGTGGCCGATCGTGGTGACCACGCCGTCGGCGCCGGTCAGGAGCGCGGCGGCGTCGGCGTCGATCCCGTCGTACGTGATGTGCCGGTCTGCGCCGCCGAGCAGAACGGTCTCGTCGCCGAGGTCGATGCCGTACCCGGTGGTGCAGTCGAGGCGGCGGGCGGCCTGCGGTACGGGGCGCAGCGCGTGGGTGGGTTCGAGGACGGTGAGGAAGACCGAGTCGGCCTGGCGCGGCGTGCTGACCCGCAGCGTGCGCAGGGTGTGGGTGATGGCGAGGTCGGGCGTGCTGGACGTCGGGTTGGCCTCGACGGAGGTCACGACGTGCGCGGCGACGCTGCCGTCCGGCGGGTACTGCCGCACCCACGCCTGCCCGTTCCCCGACCGGATCCGGTACGTACCAACGGAAAGCTCCTCGGCGCCCCAGTCGGTGTGCAGCAGGAACGTCCACTCCCGGGCGGTGTCGGCGGACAGCTCGTCGAGCAGCACGAGCCGGCCGAGCGGGGTGAACACGAACGTCCGGTCGAGCCGCCGCACGCCGAGCGCCGGATCGTACATCGCCGCCGACGAGGCCGTGCCGTACGCCCAGCCGTTGCCGGTGTACGCGTCCCGCATCCGCGGCTGCCGCTCGTACGGGATCCCTTGGTACACATGGTATCTGTCCTCGTCGGCCCAGCCGTGGCCGTCGACGAGCACGGTGTTGTGGTGGCCGGCGCGCTTGCGGTTGCTGTAGCCGTCCTCGACGACGAGGTGCGCGCCGTGCGACAGGTACACGAAGGAGCCGGCGTCGGGGTGGTGGTGGCCGGCGCTGAGGGTCTCGCCGGGCAGCGAGTGCGAGGTGTCCCAGGCGGTGTGGCCGCCGCCGGGCGCAGCCTTGATGCTGACCGCCGTGGCCTCGTCGTCCCAGCCGGTGCGCGCCGCGACCAGGCCCAGATCCGGGAAGTACGCGGCGGTTGCGGTCGGCGGTTCGGGTTCGACGGTCGGGTCGTACGCCAGCAGCTCCGCGTACGCCTCGGCGAGCAGCCCCGGCTTGACGCCCGCCGCGTACGCCTCGCGCCAGTACCAGCGGCGTTCGACCTCGTCGGCGAGCCAGCGGGCGCGGCCGTCCCGGTAGCGGGCGGCGATGGTGTGGTAGAGCGCGAGGCTGTGGCCGCTGCGCCGGTCGTGGCAGTCGCCGTGGTCGACGATCAGCTCGAAGCCGGGCGCGCTCTGGTGCAGCCGGAAGTCGAACGTGTTGGCGAGGAACCGGCAGCGCTGCCACCAGTCGACCTTCTCGGTGCGCCACAACAGATCCAGGTACGTGGCGAGCCAGGGCACGCCGTAGCGCCAGTAGACGACGCCCTCGGAGTCGGAGCCGTCGGCGGGCAGCAGGTCGACGACGCGGGCGAAGTTGTCCTTCGCCCGCTCCGTCCACTTCGGACGGTCCAGCGCGTACCCGACGGTGGCCAGGCCGGCGTAGCAGATCCAGTTGTGGTTCTGCCTGTACGACGAGGACCACCAGCGGCCCTCGGTCTCCACCGCGTACTCGTACAGCCGCTCACCCTGCAGGATCAGCTTGTCCCGCAACGCATCCGCGCGGTCGGCGGGCAGCTCGTCGCGCAGCCAGTCGTACGCCACCGACAGGCCGTGCAGCAGCCAGCCGGCGTCCAGGTCGTGGTCGGGCAGGTGCGCTTTTCCCCAGTGCGGGAAGGAGATCGCCGTCGAGATCCACCGCCACGCCTCGTCGAGGTACCCCGGCTGCCCGCTCAGCGTGTACGCCAGCGCCAGGTTCGCCGCAGCCGGGCCGAAGTACGTGATGCTGGCGCGCGGGTGCTCGGCCGGCGGCGTCATGGTCCGGTAGACGTCGCACTGGTCGGCGAGGCGACGCCAGCGCGCCGCGTGCGTCCCGGTGACAGCCGCGCGCAGCTCGGCCAACCGCCCGTCCAGCAACAGCATCCGCTACCCCTCTTCGGTTCCGTTGTGCCGCAACGTTTCCGTGTCGTGCCGGTGCTCGGTGCCGTCCGCCAGGAGCACGACGAGTACACCGTCGGCCAGAGTGACACCGGTGACGGTCGCCGCGCCCGCCTGGTACACCGAGCAGAAGGTGGCGGTGCCGTCGGGTGCCGGCCAGTCCAGCCAGGTGCGGGTCGCCTGCGGGTCGTCCGCCGTCCCCGGCCCCGGGTACGCGACGATCGGGGCCGTCCCGGCGCCGGCGTGCCAGCCGTGCAGCGTCTCGTCGCCGAGCCACCGGGTACGCGCGCCGTCGGTCTCCACCGGCACCGCGGGACACAGCGCGAGCCGTACCGGGGAGTCGGCGTCGACGGTGACGACGTCGAGCAGGTAGCCGTCGGCGGCCTCGACGTGCCGCACCACCCGCACCCCCGGGTACGCGTCGGTCACCTCGGCGGTGACCGCGTTCGCCGACACCGCAACGGTTCTGGCCGTACACTCGGCCGGTTCGACGCCGTCCACGAGTACCGCGGGGTGCACCGCCGGGCCGGCGAAGTGGTTCCGCCAGAACGCGTGCGCGTACGGGACCTGGCCCGGATCGGGCTGCCAGGCGGTGTCCGCGCCGTACAGGTAGAGGGCGAGCTTGTCGTGGTGGCCGTGCGATCCGCCGTGCGGCCCGTGGTCGAGCAGCGCGAGGATCCCGTTGCCCCGCAACACGGTCAGGCCCGCGTCGGCGAAGGTCCGGCGCACCGGCACCGCGTCCGGTTCGCTCCCGGTACGCGGCGGCGCGGAGAACCAGCCATGCAGGTGCGCGTCGAGCCCGTCGTACGCGGGGCCGGCCTCGCGCCGCGCCCGTTCACCGACCGCCGCCAGCCCCGCGCCGCTGGTGTACGCGTCGGCCAGCGTGCACAGTTCGGTCCACTCCAGCGCCGTCAGATCCCGCACGTACGGGCCGTCGTGCAGGGCGGGCAGAATGCCGCCGTCGGTGGCGATCCCGGCCACCGCACCGATCATCGCGGTGATCCGCTCCCCCACCGCGGCGGGCAGCGCCGCCGGGTCGGTCCCCCGCAACGCCAGCAGGTACGCCCGCAGCACGAAGCCGTGGTAGTACGTGCTGGCCTCCCACTCCCAGCCGTCCGCCGCGGACGCCGCCAGCACATGCGCGTACACGCCATACTCGCCCCCGAGCCAGTCCGCCGCCGCGCCGCCGGGGGCGGGATCCGTCGCGTCGTCGCGGGCCGAACCGGCCGCGTCGTCGCGAGCGGGATCCGCAGCCTCGCCACGAGCGGAGCCTGCTAAGCCATGTGCGGGATCCGTTGTGGTGGCGGCGATCCGGGTCAGCGCGCCGGTGGCGACCGCGCCGGCCGCGTTCAGCCAGGCGGTGTAGTTGGAGTCGAACCGGCCCTGCGCGACGAGCTCCGCGCGGGCGTCGCGGGCGGCGGCGGCCACCGACCGCAGCAGCGGTACCGCCGCCTCGACCCCCGGTACGCCGGCGAGCGTCCACGCGGCGTGCCCGATGGACACCGCCCAGATGGCGTCGCTGAGCGCCTGGTGGAACAGCCTGCCGCGCAGCATCCAGTCCTGCCCGCCGGCGTGCACGTCCACCGCCAGCCCCGCGTACCGCTCGGCGTACTCGCCCAGCAGCGTCACCGCGCGCTCCGGCTCCTCGTACGCCAGCAGCCGGATCCGGCGCGCGCACGCCTGGTGGGCCAGCGCCGCCCAGGCGCCGCGTACCGCGTCGGTGTCGACCCGGCAGCCGTACGGGCAGGCCGCTCCGCCGGCGGGGAACGCGCCGGACAGCAGCGTGTCGTGCGCCAGCTCGGTACCGTGCGCCGGGCAGACGTACGCGTGCCACCAGCCGCCGCGTACGGCGGGCAGGACGACGTCGGTCATCGCGGCCACACGCCGCCGTCGATGTCGAGCGTCTTGCCGGTGATGAAGCCGGCTTCAGCGGCGGCGAGGTAGACGACGGTGGCGCCGACGTCGGCGGTGGTTCCGCCGCGTCCGACCGGGATCCCG
The DNA here is from genome assembly GCF_016861975.1 of Actinocatenispora rupis. Taxonomy (GTDB): domain Bacteria; phylum Actinomycetota; class Actinomycetes; order Mycobacteriales; family Micromonosporaceae; genus Actinocatenispora; species Actinocatenispora rupis. The sequence continues at coordinate 216,956 of NZ_BOMB01000012.1, forward strand.
GCGACCATCGCCTCCTGCGCCGCCGCGGGCGTGAACGTCTCGTGGAACGCCGTCTGCGCGATGTACCCGGGGGCCAGCGCGTTCACGGTGATGCCGTCGCCGGCGAGTTCCTTGGCGAGGCCGCGGGTGAGGCCGATGATGCCGGCCTTGGCCGCCGCGTACGCCGCGGAGCCGGGACCGCCGCCGTTGTGCGCGGCGAGCGAGGCCATGGTGACGATCCGGCCGCGGCCGGACTCGCGCAGCGCCGGGATCGCCGCCCGTACCGTGCGGAACGTGGCGGTCAGGTTGACGTCGACGGTGGCGGCGAAGTGCTCGTCGGTCATGGTCTCGGTGGCGGCGCGGCCGACCAGGTGGCCGGCGTTGCACACCACGACGTCCAGCCCGCCGAGGTACGACACGGACTCGGCGACGAGCCGGTCGACCTCCGCGGTGACGGTCACGTCGGCGGCGATCGCGGTCGCCTTGCGCCCGCGCCCCTGCACGCCGGTCACCGTCTCGGCGGCGGCCTCGGCACTGTGGCCGTGGTGCACGACGACGTCGGCGCCGGCGTCGGCCAGCGCGTACGCGATGCCGCGGCCGATGCCGTGCCCGGCGCCGGTGACCAGCGCGCGGGTACCCGTCAGATCGAAGGTCATGAAGGATCCGTCCTCGGCTTGCTCGGTGGGTCGGGGGTCCGGCGGCCGGCGCCTCGATGTATCGATTTACCGGTGTACCGGTACACTTACGTTAAGCGGGGCCAATGGACCTGTCAACGGGTGCGAACCGGTGCCGCGATCATCTACATCACGCCGTGCCGGACGGGACGGTGACGCGGAACGGTAGAGTGGGCAACGCGATGAACCGATGCACTAGCGGGGGCGGCCGATGGGCGTGACGATCTACGAGGTGGCCCGGGAGGCCGGTGTCTCCCCCAGCACCGTCTCGAACCTCCTCAACGGCCGCTCCGGCCGGATGCTCCCCGAGACCCGCGCCCGCGTCGAGGCCGCGATCCGCCGCCTCGGCTACCGGCCCAACCGCGCGGCACGGCAGCTGCGCAGCGGTCGGGTACAGGTGATCGGGCTGGTCGTGCCGTCGGTGGCGAACCCGTTCTGGGGCGCGTTCGCGCGGCACGTCGAGGGCGCCGCGCTCACCGAGGGGTACCACGTGCTGCTCTGCAACTCCGAGCGCGACCCGGAACGCGAGCGGGGCTACGTCGAGGAGCTGTGGGACGACGGGGTCACCGGGGTGATCCTCTGCACCTCGCTGCCGTCGCTGACGCACGTACTGCCGCTGGTGAAGCGGGGGCTGAAGCTCGTCACGTTCGACCGTACGGCGCAGGCCGGCGACCCGGCCGGGCTCACCAACATCAGCGTGGACAACGTGGTCGGCGCCCAGCTCGCCACCGAGCACCTGCTGTCGCTGGGGCACCGGCGCCTGGCGTTCGTGTCCGGGGCGCTGGGCAGCGTCAACCGCAAGGAACGCTTCCAGGGTTTCCGTGCCGCGCTGGACAGCGCCGGCCTCGGCATCGACGACGCGGTCGTCTTCTCCGACGGCGACGGCGACCGGTTCGGCGACCTGGACGCCGCCGGCCTCGGGCGTACGGCGGCGCACGAGGTGCTGTCCGGTCCCGACCGTCCGACCGGCATCGTCGCCATCAACGACATGTGCGCGCTCGGCGTGTACGCGGGGATCCGGGACGCGGGACTGACGGTCGGTACCGACGTGTCGGTGGTCGGGTTCGACGACATCGTGCTCGCCGACCTCGTCGACCCGGCGCTGACGACCGTACGGCAGCCGCTGGCGGACATGGCCGCGACCGCGTTCGACAACCTGCGCAGCCGGATGGAGAGCCCGTCGACGGGCCCCGGCCACTCCCTGCTGATCCGCCCGGAACTGGTCACCCGCGCGTCCACCGCGCCGCCCGCCTGACGCGCCGGCCGGCGGGCCGATGAGTTCGCCGCCCCGGCGGGATCTGTACCGGTGAAGGGTACGGATCGACGAGGGGTGGCGACATGGGCAGGACGGTGGTGGTGCGGTACCGCACCCGCGAGGACGCGGCGGCGGAGAACCGGCGGCTGATCGGGGACGTGTTCGCGCAGTTGCGCCGGGAACGTCCGACCGGCCTCGACTACACCGCGGTGGAACTGTCCGGCGCCGCGGAGTTCGTGCACCTGGCGACGACCACCGACGCCCCGGTACTGCCGGGTCTGGACGCGTTCGGGCGGTTCCAGCGGGACATCGGCGACCGGGTGGTGCGTGGGCCTGACGCCACCGAGGCGACGGTGCTCGGCGCGTACCGGTCGGTGGGGGCCGCGGTGCCGGTTGCGGTGGCGTTCGTCGAGGCGTTCGGCCGGCGGGACCTGACGGCGGTGACCGCGCTGCTGCACGACGACGTGGTCTTCGAGAGCCCGCGTACCAGGTTGACGGGTGCGGGCGCGGTGGCGGCGGCGATCGGCGAGTTCGCGGCGGCGGTGACCGGGGTCGACGTGGTCGCCGCGTACGGCGGGGACGACGAGGCGGTCGTCTGCTACGACATGCACACCGGGCCGTTCGGCACCCTGCGCACCGTCGACCACGTGACCGTACGCGGGGGTCGGGTCGTCGCCGACACCGTCGTGTTCGACACCGCCCAGGTCGGCCGGTGACCCGGTTCGAGGACACGGCCGGGCCGTACCGGCGGGAGATCTTCGCGTACTGCTACCGGATGCTCGGCTCGCCGCACGACGCCGACGATGCCGTGCAGGACACGTACCTGCGGGCGTGGCGCGGGTTCGACGGGTTCCAGGGGCGCTCGTCGGTGCGGACCTGGCTGTACCGGATCGCCACCCGCGTCTGCCTGCGCGCGCTCGCGGGCCGGAGCCGGCGGGCGCTGCCGTCCGGGTTGGGCGCGCCGGCCGCCGATCCGGCCGGCGACCTGGCCCCGCGTACGGCGGAGGTGGCGTGGGTGGAGCCGGTGTCCGCGGCCGAGCTGGACCCGGCGGCCGTCGCCGAGTCGCGCGCCACCGTACGGCTGGCGTTCGTGGCGGCGTTGCAGCACCTGCCGGGCCGGCAGCGCGCCGTACTCGTGCTGCGCGACGTGCTGATGTTCCGCGCCGACGAGGTCGCCGACCTGCTCGACACCACGACGGCGGCGGTCAACAGCGCGCTGCAACGCGCCCGCGCCCAGCTCGCCCGCACCGCACCCGACGGGTACGACGTGGTCGAGCCGACGGATCCGTTGCGCCGCAACCTGATCCGGCGCTACGCCGCGGCGTTCGAGCACGCCGACGTGGACGAGCTGGTACGGGTGCTCGCCGCGGACGCCGTCCTGGAGATGCCGCCCGTACCGACGTGGTTCCGGGGGCGCGAGCACGTCGCGCGGTTCCTGCGCCGGCGGCTCACCGGCCCGGGCGCGCTGCGGATGCTGCCCACCACCGCCAACGACCAACCCGCCTTCGGCCTGTACGCCCGCGGCCACGGCGGCGTGCACCGCGCGCACGCCCTGCAACTGCTCACGGTCGGTCCGACCGGGGTGGCGCGGATCGACATGATCCACGATCCGTTGCTGTTCCCCCGGTTCGGCCTGCCTCATCTCGCCACGACCTCCGAGGAGACACCGCAATGCACATGATGACAGGCGCCACCGGCAACGCCGGCGCGATCGTGGTCCGCGAGTTCGCCCGCCAACACGTCCCGATCCGTGTACTGGCAAGGAATCCGGCTGCCTCGCCGTGGCTGCGGGAGCTGCCGGGGATCGAGGTCGTCACCGGTGACATGCGGGTACCGGAGTCGCTCGGCGCGGCGCTCGACGGCGTCGACAAGGTACTGATGATCTCGTCGCCGCGCGACGACATGGTCGGCACCCAGTGCCGGTTCATCGACGCGGCGCAGGCGGCCGGGGTCGGCCACATCGTCAAGCTGAGCGGCAAGGAGTCGGGCACCACGTTCGATCCGCAGGCGTTCCGCGGCACCCGCTGGCACCTCGCGATCGAGCGGTACCTGGAGGAGTCCGGGCTGGCTTGGACGCACCTGCGGCCCAGCCAGTTCATGCAGTTCTACCTGCCGGGCTCGCTGACCGGCGTCGACGCGCGCCGCGGCGCGCTCGTCATGCCGATCGGCGACAGCCGACTGTCCCCTGTGGACATCGAGGACATCGCGCGGGTCGCGGTGGCGATGATGGGCGCCGACGGCACCGCCGGCCGGGCGTACGACATGACGGGGCCGGACGCGCTCAGCATGGCCGAGGTCGCCGAGCTGATCACCGCCGCGAGCGGCCGGCCCTACCGGTACGAGCCCGTGACGGCGGAACGCAAGCGCGCGCTGCACGCCGCCGAGGGTCTCGGCCCGGACGTACTCGACCTGCTGGACGAGATCTACGCGGGGCGCCGCAACTCCCCCGACAGCCGCGTCGATCTGAGCGCGCACCGGGCATTCGGCGTCGAGCCGACGACGTTCGCGCAGTTCGCCCGCCGGCACGCGGCGGACTTCGCCGCGGTCGTATCGGCGGCGTGACGCGCAGGACGGCCTGGCAACGGAGAGATCGCCGGGCCGTGCCGTGGCGCTGCGCCGCGTCCTGCGGTTCGCCCGACCCCACCGGGCCGGGCTCAGCGGCGGCAGCGCCAGCCGGCTCACCAGCACATGCCGAGGGCTCCAGCGGCGATCCGGTACGGACGGCCCGACGGGTGAGCGCCGGGCCGTCCGGTGGTCACCAGGACGTACCGACGTCCGCGGTGGTGAGTGGGTGGCGGGTGACCGGCGCGGTCGACAGTTCGTCGGCGCCGGCGTCCGGGCGGGCGTCCCGGGGCTGCCCGTCGACGTCGTCGGTCACGTACGGGAAGGAGCCGGTAGCCGCGTCGATCGCCGGGCTGCCGGCCGTCAGGTGCGCGATCTCGCCGTCGGCGGCCAGTTTCGGGTCCACCACGCGAATCTGGTCGGCGGGCAGGTCAAGCCCGACGGTCGCGTCCCCGGTCGGCCAGGCGATGTTCCCCTGGTACGTCTGGCCGGTCGGCGCCTTCGCCTCGCGGTACAGGGCGCCGGTGGAGCCGACGACGACGTTGTCCGCGACGACGCTGTCCACCGGTGGGTACGTGTAGTTCGCGCCGGTCTCCACGTTGGACACGTTGCCGACGAACGTGTTGTGCGTGACGACGGCGTGCCGCACCTGCCAGTGCTGGGCCCAGAGCGACGGGTCGGTGTGGTCGGCGTCCGCGGTGACCGTACCGCCGTCGAGCTGGATCGCCGCGGTGAAACCGGATCCGGTCAGTCCGGCGAAGTAGTTGTCGTACACCCGCTGGTCCTCGCCGTACAGCCGGATGCCTCCGGTGCCGGGCTTGCCACCGCCGAGGAACACGTTGCCGTAGAACGAGTTCCGGTCGCCGCGGCGGGCGGACAGCACGCCCGCCGACTCCCGGAACGTGTTGTACCGCACGGTGTTGTCGCTCGTCTTCACCGAGACGATCTCGGCGTCGCCGTCGCAGTTCGAGAACAGGTTGTACTCCACGGTCGCGTGCGCGCTCGACTCGGAGAGCTGGCTGACGCCGAGCCGGATCGCCTCGCCGCCGTTCGCGGTCTGCGCGGCCTCGTCGGCGAACAGGTTGTGGTCGATCCGGTCGTACTGGGAGACCTGGGACTGTCCACCGTAGACGGTGACGTAGTTGCCGAGCAGCGTCTTGTGCTCGAACGTGTTGTGGTCGATGCGGTTGTGGCCGCTGTTCTCCCCGGAGATCAGCACCCAGTGCGTACCGGCCGGCGTACCGAGGCGGAAGTGGTTGTCGGTGAGCCGCACGTGCCGGGAGGCGGTGACCTTCAGGGTGTTGGCGTTGGCCCAGTCGAGCCCGCGCACGGTCACGTACTCGGAGTCCTTGATCTCCAGCTGGCCGGCGGTGATCCGGGCCTTGCCGGGGTGCGCCGCGCGGATGGTGACTGGCGCGTCCTTCGTGCCGAGCTTCGCCGCCAGCTTGCCGATCGTGTAGTCGCCGTCCGCCAGCACGATCGTACTGCCGGCGGTGGCGGCGGACATCGCCGCGGCGAGCGTCGCCGAGTCGGAGACGGACACGTCGACCCGGCGCCCGGCGGACGCCGGGTTCGCCCACAGCACCACGCATCCGGCCGCGAGCACCGCGGCCAGCCATCGCCTCGCCATCACTCCCCCGTCCCCGGTACGCCCAGCGTCGCGTGCAGCGCGGTCAGCTTGCGCGGCAGGTCGTACTCGGCGCCGCCCTCGTGGCCGTTGTAGGTGAAGATCTCGATCTGCTTGTCGCCGGCGTACCGGTGGTAGGCGGCGAAGACGGTCGACGGCGGGCACACGTTGTCCATCAGCCCGACCGAGAACCAGCCGGGACACGTGGCGCGGGCGGCGAAGTTGACGCCGTCGAAGTACGACAGCGTGTCGAGTACGCCGTCGGCGGCGAACCGGTGGCCCTTGAGGAACCGCGCGATCTCCGCGTACGGCCCGGTGTCGGTGATCTGCGAGGCGCGCCGGTAGTGGCACAGGAACGGGACGTCGGCGATCATCGCGGCCAGGTCGTCGCGCAGCCCGGCGGCGGCGAGCGCGAGCCCGCCGCCCTGGCTGCCGCCGAGCACCGCGACGCGCGCGGGATCCACGTCCGGGCTGGCCTTCGCGGCGTCGACGGCGCGGACCGCGTCGGTGATCAGCCGGCGGTAGTAGTGCCGGGCCGGGTCCTCCACGCCGCGGGTGAGGAAGCCGGGCGACGACGAGCCGTGCCCGTCCGGCGCGACGTCCGGCGTCTCGGCGATCGTCTTGCCGCCACCGCCCTGCCCGCGGTTGTCCATCACCAGGTGCGCGTACCCGGCGGCGCTCCACGTCAGCCACTCGTACGGGACGCCGCGGCCGCCGTTGTAGCCGATGTACTGCACGACGGCGGGCAGCGGGCCGGTGCGCTGCCGGGGCAGCAGCAGCCACGCCTTCACCGGCTGGCCGCCCCAGCCGGTGAACGTCACGTCCTGTACCTCCACTGTGGACAGTTTCGCGTCGTACGGCACGAACTCGGCGGTCACCGCGTCGTGTCCGGCCAGCGTGTCCTTCCAGAACTGGTCGAAGTCGGCCGGTTCCGCCGGATCCGGCCGGTACTCCCGGAGCCGGTCGAGCGGCATGTCGACGAGCACGTCAGTCCTTCCTGAACTCGATCGCGACGGTGGCACCGGGGGTGCGCGCCGCGGTGTCCACGCCGATCCGTACGCCGCCGCGCGTGCGGGTGACGGTCACCCCGTCGACCGCGGCGACCGGGGTCAGCGGCTGCGCCAGGTCCACGGTCAGCGTGCCGCGGCCCTGCGTCGGGTCGGCGACGGCGACCGTACTTCTGTTGCCGCGCTTGGTGAGTACGACCGAGCACGCGCCGTCGGCGGTGAGCGGCCCGACCGTACCGGCGGTCCAGAAGTTGACCGCGTCGAGTCCGGCGCCGCGGACCGCGTGGGCGGTGGCATCGGCGGCGACGATCCGGACCGGCGGATCGTCGGCCCAGCGCCGGGTCACCGCCGCGCTGGCCATCGGCAGCTGCACGTACCGGTACGAGCCGTCGGTCGGCGCGGTCCCGTGGTCCTGCCACAGCGTCTGGTACGGCCGCGTCACCGGGGTGTCCGTGCCGTACTTGAGGTTGATCTCGCGCCAGGTGTGGGTTCTGTTCTCCCGCAACGCATGCAGCGTCGGGCGGGTCGGGAACACGTACCCGCCGGTGCCGTCGAGGTGGCACCACGACACCCGCTCCAGCGTGCCGGTCCCGGTGTGCCGCGCACCGTCCACAGTGAACGCCGCGGTGGCGTCGGCGAGCTTCCGGTTCTCCACCACCGTCTCCACGGTCGCGGCGCCGCCGGTGATCCCGCTGCCGACGCACACCACGGCGTCGTCCACGAAGAACCAGCTCTTGTACGCCCGCAGCGTCGAGCCCACCCCGCGCAGGTCCATCCCGTACGCGGCAAGGGTTGCGCCCGGGACGGCGGCACCGCCGACCCACGTCGCGGCGCTCACCGTACGCTGGCCGGCGGCGTCCGCCAGCCGGGCACTGTCCACAGTGGTCCCCGCCAACCGGTACGGGTCGACGGTCGGCCAGTAGTCGCCGCTGTAGTGCCCGAGATCGTCGGTGTAGAGCAGCACCATGCCGTCGGACAGGTGCCAGCCGTGCAGGTTCTCGTTCTGGATCGACTCGTAGTCGTAGATCCGGCTGGAGTAGGCGGAGACCGAGTAGGAGAACGTCGGGCGGCGGTGCACCGCCTTGTCCATCCGCGGGTACTGCTTGTGCCGCACCGGACGCGGGTCGGCCGGCACCGCGGACGCGAGTACCGAGCGGGCGGCCACCAGCGACGAGATGTCGGTGACGGTAAGGAAGTCGCGGTAGGTGTCCTCGGTGATCCAGCGCTTCGCCAGCGCGGTCAGGTGGGTCGCGGTGTCCGCGGGCGCGGCCGGAATGAGCCGCAGCGTCGCCTCGATGATGGTCTGCGCGGCCACGTGGCCCTGCTTGCTGGGCCGGGCGATCTCCCGGCCGCACACCGAGTGCACCACGTCGCCGCGGATCAGCAGCGGGTCGAACGCCTCGTCGATCCACTCGTACACGTGGGCCGCGGCGGGATCGGTGACCTGCCAGTCGCTGTCGCCGATCAGGTGCAGCAGGCCGGACAGCGTGTTGAGCAGTTCCTTGCCGTACCCGCCGTTGTACGGGTGCATCCAGTGCTGGAGGTACGATCCGTCGGCCCAGAACCCCTCGCCGGTACCGTTGCCCGCGTCGGCGTACGCGAAGACGGAGTTCGCGCCGCCACCCTCCACATCGGACAGCGCGTCGCGGACCCGGAGCAGCGCGGCGGTGTCGCCGTCGAGCACGGCGCGGACCGCGACCACGGTGGCGATCCAGACCCGGTTGGCGCCGGTCGCGATCTGCCGGTCGATCCGCCACAGGTTCGGGTCCGGTGTGTAGAAGTCGACCGCGCCGGTGAGCCGGGCGAGCCGGTCGGCGCCGATGACGTCGTACAGCAGCACCATGGTGTTGTTGAGCTGGGTCGGTGCGCCGATCTCCCAGTCCCAGTCGTTGTCGTACCGGGTGAGGGTGGTGTTGTAGCGGTGCTCGGACATCCAGTCCAGGGCGCCGAGCACCGTGTCGGCGACGGTCGCGTCGCCGTGGTGCGCGGTGCCGACGGTGGCCCAGGAGTTCGCGATCTGCGCGATGCGCGAGAAGTTCGCGGTCACGTCGTGCGACGCGGTCGTACTCGCCAGGTCCTTCCACAGCACCGTACGGCCCGCGCTGGTGTCCAGTGTGGACAGTGCGGAGGTGGCGGCCTTCTCGATCCGGCGTACCGCGACGGCGATGTCCGGGTCGGTCGGGTCCAGGTCGGCGCCGCCGGTGAGCTGGTCGAACCACCGCTGCCGCAGCGCGTCGGTCGGCTTCGCGGTGCCGGCCAGGGCGACGCTCGGCAGCCCGGTGAGCCCGACCACCGCGCCGGCACCGGCCGCGCCGAGCAACGTACGGCGCGCCACGCGGACGCCGTCGGAGGATGGCATGGTGTTCCCTTCCCGTGTCACGAACGGAACAGGACGTCGGCCGGTACGGCCGCGGCGAGCGCGGCGGCACCGGACGCGTTGGGGTGCAGGCCGTCACCGCTGGAGTACGCGGGGAGCAGCCGGCTCGGCCGCGCCGGATCCCGCAGTACGGCGTCGAAGTCGACGAGCGCGTCGAACACGCGCCCGGTGCGCAGCCCGGCGTTCACCGCGCCGCGCACGTCGTCCAGCGCCGGCGTGTACCGCTGCCAGCCCTCGAACGGGGTGATCGTGGCGCCGACGACGCGCAGCCCGCGGCCCCGCGCCCGCACCGCAAGCTGCCGGTACGCGGCGAGGATCGCGGCCGGGTCGGTCTGGCTGGGCGGCTGCTGGATGTCGTTGATGCCGAGGAAGACCAGCACGGTGTCCACACCGGACAGTCCGGCGACGTCCCGGTCGAACCGGCGTTGCGCGCCCGGCCCGAACCGCGGATCGTCGAGCAGCAACCGGTTCCCGCTGATGCCGAGGTTCGCCACCGCGATACCCGGGTACCGGTCGGCGAGCCGGTCCGGCCAGCGCTGGTTGGTGTCGTCGGGCGTACCGACGCCCTCGGTGATGGAGTCGCCGAGGATCGCCAGCCCGCGCGCGGCCCCGGCGACCTCGACCGCGGCCAGCAGGAACACCGACGGCGTCGTCGTCGGGTACGCCTCCGCGCCACCGCCGGTGTGGTCCCCGGGGATCGACACGTACCCGGTGGCGTGGGTTCCACGGTGGAAGGCGACCGGGCCGGTCGGCCCAAGCAGGTACGCGGAGACGACCAGGTCGCCGGCGTGCGGCACGACCAGATCGACCGGGTCGCTGGTGAGCGTGGCGCCGGCCGGGAGCGACGCCACCGGCTCGCCGCCGAACGTCACGGCCCGCAGCGACGCGGGATCCACCGCTGCGCTGGCCCCCGTCGTACCGGCGGGGCGCCGCGCGACGGTCACCGGACCCACGGTCACCGCGGCGTCGGCGTACGGGTTGGCGAAGCGGAGCCGGACCCGCCGCGAGCCGGCCGACAGCCGCGCCACCGACCGTACCGTAGCGTCCCGGAAACCGTTGTACGCCAAGGTATCCGTCACGGTGGGCGCGCTCTGCGCGGTGTACCAGCTGGCGGCCCAGTCGCTGCGGGTGCCGTCGACCGGTGCGGCGCTGGCGGCGCGGCCGCCGGTCAGGACGGTGGCGCCCAGGCCGACCGCGGCGCCGCGCAGGAAACCCCGGCGGTCAGCCACGGCGTACCGCCGGGCACGCCGCGGTCGGCTGGAACTGGCTCGCGTACGTGCCGACCGCGTTGCCCCCGGTGTTGCCGGACATCGTGTTGCCGCACACCGTGCCCTGCGGTACGACGAGGAACTTGATGCCGCCCGCGCCGTTGCCCGTGATCGTGTTGGCGTACACGTCGTTGCCGGTGCCGTTGGGCGTACCGTCCGGTTCTGCCGTCCCGCCGAGCCGCACGCCGGCCGCGGCGGTGTCGGTCACCGTGTTCTTCCGGATGACGTTCCCGTTGCCGTGCAGGTCGATCGCGCCGGAGCCGGCCTCGGCCACGCCGGTACACGTGTTGTTCTCGACGATGTTGCCGGTCGAGTGTTCCTTGATGTCGACGCACTCGCTGCCGCCGTCGGTGTCGATCGCGTTGCCGTGGATCCAGTTGCCGTTGCTGGCGTCCGTGACGCCGGTCTGCTGCTGGTGGCTGAGCGCCGCGCCGACGTAGATGCCCTCGCCGTTGATGAAGCCGGTGTCCGGGTCCGGCCCGTACCGGCCGCAGCCGGTGATGTGGTTGTCGGCGACCTCCGAGTCCTGCGAGGAGTCGATCAGGTGCAGGCACTCGCCGCCGGCGTTCTTCAGGTGCATGTCGGCGATGGTCAGGTCGTCGGCGCCGTCGGCGTAGACGAGCTTGTTGCGGTAGTTGCCGCCGTTCGCGCCGTCGATCGTGAAGCCGGTCAGCGTCGTCTGGTGGTGGTCGACCTCGAACACGTGCGAGGCGCCGCCGCCGGTCACCACGGCGTCCGCCGGCCCGGTCACCGTCACGTCCGTGTACTTCGTGGCCGCGTCCTGCGCGTAGTGCCCGGACGCGAGGTGCACGGTACTGCCGGGTCCGGCGACGTCCAGCGCGTGCTGGATCGTCGCGTACGGTGCGCTGGGCGTGCCGGCGGCCGAGTCGCTGCCGCCGGGCGCCACGTACACGTCGACGGCGGCGGCCGACGCGCGGCCCGCCGGTACGACGGCTGCCAGGGCCACGGCGGCGAGGACGAGCGGGATCTGCGCAGGTTTCACCGGTACCTCCGGGGGGTTGGGAGGATGGACGGGTTTCGCTGCGGTGCAAGGGATGTGAGCTGGTGCGGGTCTCTCGGCGCGGTCGGTTCAGGGGGCGGTGCGGCCGCCGGGGGTCGGGCGGCCGCACCGCGGACGGGGGGGTTACTTGATGCCGGTGGTGGCCAGGCCCTGCACGAAGTACCGCTGGCCGGCGAGGAACAGCAGGACCATCGGCAGCGTGGCGAGCGTCGTACCGGCCATCAGGAACTGCCACTGCGTGTGGTTCTCGGTCTGGAACACCGACAGGCCGACCTGGATGACGCGCATGCTGTCCTTCTGCGTCACCAGGAGCGGCCACAGGAAGTTGTTCCACGACTCCTGGAAGGTCAGCAGCGCGACCGTGGTGACCGCCGGCTTCACCAGCGGCGTCATGATGCGCGCGTAGATGCCGAACTCGCCGACACCGTCGAGCCGCGCCGCCTCCTCCAGCTCCACCGGCAGGTCCACGTAGAACTGCCGGAACAGGAACACGGCGAACGGCGTGATCGCGCCCGGGATGATCAGCGCCCACCACGTGTTCAGCCAGCCGGTACCGCCCTGGCCGAGGATGTCGTTGCCGCCGGCCAGCGGCATGAACCGGACGATCAGGAACTCCGGCAGGATCTTCGTGTACGTCGGGATCATCAGCGCCGCGACGAACGAGTAGAACAGCAGCGTGCGCCCCCGGTACGGCAGGCGCGCCAGCGAGTACCCGGCCATCGACGCGAACACCACGTTCAGCACGGTGTGCCCGACGGCGATGATGAGGCTGTTGCGGGCGTACACGGCGGCACCGACGACGCGATGTCCGCCGGCGTCTTCAGCGACGTCAGTACCATCCAGGCGAACGGCGCGATCATCACGACCGCGATCACGCCCAGCGCCACGTACAGCACGGTCCGGCCGGCGATGCGGCCGATCCGTACGGGCGGGCGGGTCACCTGCCGCTCAGCGGTTGCCATCGGTACCCCCGATCATCCGGCGGTTCAGGATCGTCAGCACGATCAGGAAAGCGAACAGCACCAACGACTCCGCGCACGCGTACCCCATGCGGAACTCGCGGAACGCCGACTTGTACACCTGGTACGTCATCATCGTGGTGGTGTTGGCGGGGCCGCCGTCGGTCAGGATGTAGATCTGGTCGAACGACTGGAACGCGCCGATCACCGACGTGACGAACACGAAGAACGTTGCGGGGCGCAGCAGCGGCAGCGTGATCGCGAAGAACTGCCGCACCTTCGAGGCGCCGTCGACGCTGGCCGCCTCGTACAGGTCGGAGGGGAGGCCCTGGAGCGCGGCCAGGTAGATGAGCATCTTCAACCCGATGCCCTGCCAGATGCCGACCACGATCACCGCGGGCATCGCCCAGGTCGTCGAGGACAGCCAGTTGACCGGGCTCAGGCCGAGGAACGACAGGACCGCGTTCGCCAGGCCGCCCTGCGGGTTGTAGATCCACAGCCACACCAGCGCCACCGCGATCGTCGCCGTCACCTGCGGCAGGAACACCGCGGTACGGAACAGCGACCGGCCGCGCAGCCGCCCGTTCAGGAGTACGGCGATGACCAGGGCGATGGCCATCGCCACCGGCACCGTGAAGAACGCGTACACCAGGGTGTTGACCATCGAGCGGCGGAACACCGCGTCGCCGGCGATCTCGGTGAAGTTGCCCAGCCCGATGAACTTCGGCGGGGTGAGCACGTCGTACGAGGTGAAGCTGAGGACGATCGCGGCGACCAGCGGCAGCCCCGTCCACAGGGCCATGTGCAGGAAAGCCGGCGCCACCATCAGGTAGCCGGCGCGCCCGCGACCCCGCGACGCGGTACGCACGCGCCGGGTCGCCGGTGCCGGCCGGTCCGCACCGGTACGGCGGGTACCGGTGGCGGAGCGGGCGGAGGTCATCACCACGGTGGCACCTTCCTGTGGCTGGATCGGCGGTCGTACGGGGCTTTCCGGCCCCGTACGACCGTCTCGCGTGGACTCAGAGGCGGCCGATCGCGGCCTTCGCGACCGAGGCGAGGTCGCCGATCGCCTGCTTCGCCGTACGCTGGCCGACCACGGCGGTCTGCAGCGTCGGCTTGACCTTCTCGCGGATCTCCATCCACGCCGGCGTACCGCCCTCGGACACCGACTTGTCCAAGTTGGACAGTGCGAAGTCCACCAGCTTGTTCTTCTTCACGTACGCCGAGTCGCGCAGGCTGGAGATGCCCGGTACGCTGCCGCGCTGCTCCGCGGCGGGAAGTACGGCGTCGGGGGTGGCGAGGAACTCGACGAGCGCCTGCGCCGCGGCCCGGTGCTGGCTGTGCGCCGACACGCAGCCGAGCGTGCCGCCCTGGAGCATGGCCGCGTCGGTGTTGCGCAGGACGAACATGCCGACCTTGTCCTCGTCGATCAGCTCCGGCGTCTGCTGCTGCATGTTCAGCCACAGCGCGGTGTCGGTCATCATCATCGACGCGCGGCCCTGCTGCAGCGTCGACGGCTGGCCCGCCGCCGGCGCGAACGACGGGTCAGCCACCTTGTCCTTCACCACGTCCAGGAACAGTTGCAGCGCCTCGACCCCGCGGTCGTCGTCGAACAGCACCTTGCGCCCCGACTCGTCGAACAGCCGGCCGCCGTTGGCGAACACGAAGTTCTCCCAGCACTGCCGCAGGTCGATCGAGAACGGGTCGAACCCGGCCCGCGTCACCTTGCCGCCCTTGGCCTGTGCCAGTTCCTTCGCGATCGCGCGCAGCTCGGTCCAGTCCTTCGGCGGCGCCTTGATCCCGGCCGCCTCGAAGTGGTCCTTCCGGTACGCCACCACCCGCGCGTCGAGCACCACCGGCAGCGCGTACAGCTTCCCGTCGTACTTGGACGGGGCGAGCACCCGCGGCTGGTAGTCGTACTTCGTGCCGGCCGAGTCGGGCAGCGGCGCCAGCACCTTCTTGTACGCGAACGGCGGCACCCAGCCGACGCCGATCATCAGCACGTCCGGCAGCAGGCCGCCGGCCAGCCCGGTCGTGATCTTCTCGTTCAGCGAGTTGTAGTCGGTGTAGTCGACCTTCACCGTCGCCTTCGGGTACTTCTTGTGGAACTGCTTGAGCAGCGTGCCCTCCAGCAGCTGCTTGCCCGTGGCCCCCTGGTACATCGGGGTGAGCACGGTGATCTCACCCTCGACCGGCCCGCTGGCGCTCGCCTCGGCGCCGCCGTCGGTCGAGCAGCCCGCGGTCAGTGCCGTCGAGGCCAGTCCCAGCGCACCCAGCCCGGTGGCGGCCAGAAACGATCTGCGACTCAGATCCATCTGAAGTACCTCTTCGTCGTCGGGGGCTCCTGCGCGGGCCGCCGGGCGTCATCACGGCGTAACAGCGAGGAAACTGATGTATCGATTCACCGATGCTAGGTGCCACCCTTCCGCCAGTCAACAGCAACTTTCTCGCCACCTCGCGGTACCTCGATCGCCCATCCGATGAATCGGTACACCGCTCGGTACCGCGAGCCCGCCACCCGCACCGCCCAGTCGCCCACCAACCACCACCGCCGCGGCACCGCCCGCGAAGTACGGCAAAGCGCCGCGACCCGGGTCGCGGCGGTGGACGGGCGCGGGTCAGGCGCCGGGGAGGGGGGTGCCGATCCGGACGTCGGCGTACCCGGCGAAGTCGTCGGAGTGCGCCGGGGCGCGGCGGACGTCGACGACCACGACGGTGCCGGCGACGATCCCGGCGAAGCTGGTACCGGTGCGGCGGCAGCGTTCGAGCTGGGCGGTGACCGGGGCACGGACCGCGGGGGTCAGGAACGTGAGGCCGCGTGGGAACTCCTGGGTCAACGGGTGGTTCTGCCGCCCGTGCTCCATCAGGGTGCCGATGCCGAACGCGGCGGTCACGATCCGCTCGCCGCGCAGCGTGACCCGGAAGTACCCGTTGGACTGCGTGCGGTTGCAGCTGGTCTGCGGTGGGTAGGCGCAGTCGTACCCACCGGCGCGGAGGTCGGCGACGGCGTCGCTCATCCGGGTGCCGTAGTGCTCGGCGCCGAACGGCCAGCGCCGCACGCTCGTGTCCCGCGCGGCGGCCACCAACCCGTCGAGCACCGAGTACGCGTAGCGCGCGTGGTCGTCGTGCCAGGTGGTCCGCGGGACCTCGGTGCGCTGCGGTACCGGCTTCGCGGCCTGGTCGCGGTCCAGGTCGTCGATCTCCCGCCGCGCCCGTTCCGCGGCGCCGGGCCAGACCGGGGACAGCGCCGCGGCCGCGGCCACCACGTACGGCGCGGGATCCCGGGCGTCGTCCGGTGGCGGGAACGCCGCCCACGCCAGCCGGCCGCGGCGGTCCAGCAGCAGGTGCGCCTGCTGTACGTCGACGGTGTCGATCCCGTCGCGGCGCGCGGTCCGGCACCAGAGGGCCGATCCGTCCGCATTGGACCGTACCTGCGCGCAGAACCAGCCGGCGCCGGTCAGCACCTTCGTGACCTCCCGGGCCGGACCGTGCGACGGGATCGGCGTCGCGGTGGAGACCTCCCGCGCGGGCGCGTGGTCGTACGCGCCGGCCGGCGCCCGCCTGCCCGGATCGTCCGTACCGCACCCGGTGAGCGTCGCGGCGAGCACGGCGAGCAGCACCGCGATCCGCCGTACGGAGGGATGTCGTGACCTGCCGGCATCGAACGGAACCGCCATGCCACCCCCGTCCCCCGTCGTCCGCCGGACGCTACCAGCGGCGCCGCCCGCTCCCGCCGCCCGAGCCGCCCCGCGCAACCTGCGTCACGCCGACGGCGCCCGCTCACGCGGCCGATCGGGCAGCATGGAGGGATGACGCGCACCGTGTACGAGGCCGCCGGCGGCGACGCCGGCCTCACCCGCCTCGCCGCCGCCTGGCACGCCCGGGTACTCGCCGACGAGGTCGTCGCCCACGCGTTCAGCCACGGCTACCACCCCGAACACACCGAACGCCTCGCCGCGTACTGGGCCGAAGCGCTCGGCGGCCCCACCACGTACTCCGAGCAGTACGGGGACGAGTCGTTCGTGGTGCGGCTGCACAGCGGCAACGGGCAGCACGAGGAGATGGACCGGCGCGCCGTGGCCTGCTTCGACCAGGCCCTCGCCGACGCCGGGCTCGACGCCGACGAGACGCTGCGCCGCACCCTGCACGACTACTTCGCCTGGGCCACCACGACCGTCATGGCGCGCTACCCGGACTCCGCCGACGACGTACCGGCCGGGCTGCCGATCGCGCGCTGGTCGTGGAACGGCCCCCAGGACTGACCCCGCGCGACGGCGCGAGGTAGCCTGGTTCCCGCACACCCCCTGGGGGTACGGGAGGAGGCGGTGATGCCGACACGCGTGACGCGCTGGTCGATGCTCGCCGTACTGCTCGCGTTCGGCGTCGCGCTGATGCACACCCTCGGCCACCCCGCCACCGGGCACGACGGCATGGCCGGCATGTCCACGCACCGCGCCGTCGACGGACTCTTCGAGGCTTCGTACCCGGTGGGGCTGCCAGCGTCCGTCGCGGGTTCCGGCGCGCCGGACGCGATGTCCACGGCCGAGCCGGGTTCCGTTGTGTCGCAGGCGATGCGCGGCGGCCCGTCACTCGCCCTGCGATACGGGTCACCCGCAACCGTCCACGATGCACGCCCCGCACATACCGGGATCGTCCGAGCGGCACAGCTGGCTGATGGGGTGCCGGGGACGGCCGTGCACGGGCCCGCGCCGGGGTCGCACGGCATGGATCCGAGCCTGATGTGCCTCGCGATCCTGACCGCGCTGCTGGCACTCGCCGTCACCGCCGCGGGTCTGCTGCGGCGCACCCGGACGGCGCGGCCGGTCGTGCCCCTGTCGTACGCCGGGGGGCGGTCGCGCGCGCCGCCGCCGTCCCCGGTCGGCCACCTGCTCGCCACCACGTCGGTACTGCGCGTCTAGATGCCGCGCCGGACGGCACGCCGCCGTCCGGTCCCGATGCGCGCGTTCCCAGTACCGACAACGAAAGCGAGACCGCACGATGTTCCGACACACGTACGTTCGGCGTGCCCTGCTGGCCGTGACCGCCGGCGCGGCGGTGCTCACCGTCGCCGCGGGCTGCGGCGGGAAGGGTACCGACCACTCCGGGATGCCCGGCATGGGCGGCTCCGCCAGCGCCAGCGCCGCCAAGGGCGACCACAACAGCGCGGACGTGATGTTCGCGCAGATGATGATCCCGCACCACCGGCAGGCCGTCGAGATGGCCGCCCTCGTACCGTCGCGCGCGTCCAGCACGAAGGTGAAGGATTTGGCGAAGCAGATCGCGGGCGCGCAGGACCCGGAGATCCGTACCATGTCGTCCTGGTTGAGGGGGTGGGGCGAGAAGGTGCCCGCCGCCGGCGACGGGCACGGCGGCATGGGCATGGACGACGGCATGATGTCCGACGCGGACATGGCGAAACTCAAGGCCGCCAAGGGAACCGCGTTCGACACGATGTTCGCGCGGATGATGATCGCCCACCACAACGGCGCCATCGCGATGGCGCGCGACGAACAGCGGAACGGCCGCAACCCGGCCGCCGTCAAACTCGCCAAGCAGATCATCCGTACGCAGACCGCGGAGGTCGCGACGCTCCGGGACATCGCCGGCGGCTGACCGTACGCCGGGGCGCGTCCGAGGTGGGCGCGCCCCGGCACTGGCCGGTTTCCGTTGCCCCGCAGGCACTTTCGCGCCTGACGACAACGACCGGGCGACAGCGCCCTCCCGCGCAGCCCGGCAGACGGCCCCTGCCGCGTCCCGGCGGTGCGAGCAGAGCACTGCGCCGCCATGCCATTCCGTCCAGCGGCACCCGTGCGCGGACCGCCCGGCCGGCGCGGTGACGGCTCCCCTCGCGACGACCGGGCCGGTCGGCGATGTCCCTGCTTGCCAGCAGTTCCGATTCGGTCGGAGTGGAGCCGGCAGCGGTACCACAGCGGGCGAGTGACGGTTTCCTTTTGCAGCAACACTTTCCGGCGCGTTCGCGCGTGCCGGCGACGGAACGAGGTGACGACGTGATGCGTTCGACGACCCGTCGGGGCCTGCTCGGCGCGGGCCTGGCGGCGACGGGCGGCCTGCTGCTCGGCGGGTGCGGCGACACAACCCTCCCCCGCGTACGTCACGCCCGGTGGCGCGGAGGTCGCGGCGGCCGAGCGGCGGCGCCACCCCGGCACCGTCCGGTCGGTACGGCTGCACGCGCGGCGCGGCACCGTGGACCTGGCCGGGCGTACCGTGTCGACCTGGAGTTACGGTGATGCGGTGCCGGGGCGGGAGATCCGGCTGCGGGCCGGCGAGCAGCTCGATGCGGTGCTGCGCAACGATCTGCCGGAGCCGACGACGCTGCACTGGCACGGGGTGGCGCTGCGCAACGACGCCGATGGCGTACCGGGGGTGACGCAGGCGGCGGTCGCACCGGGCGCGTCGCACCGGTACCGGTTCACCGCACCGCATCCGGGCACGTACTGGTTCCATCCGCACGTGGGTACGCAGCAGGACCGCGGCCTGTACGGCGCGCTGGTCGTGGAGGATCCGCACGAGCCGCTGGCGTACGACGAGGAGTGGACGGTGGTGCTGGACGACTGGCTCGACGGCGTCACCGGTACGCCGGACGAGGTGTTGCGGGAGCTGCGCCGCGGCATGGACATGAGCCATCCCGGGCGGTACATGCTGATGGGGGCGACGAGCCTGCTGCTCGGCGGCGACGCCGGGGACGTGCGCTACCCGCTGTTCCTGCTCAACGGCCGCACCGCGGACGCGCCGGACGCGCTGCGCGCGAAACCCGGCACCCGGGTGCGGCTGCGGATCGTCAACGCGGGCGGGGACACGGCGTTCCGGGTGGCGCTGGGCGGGCACCGGTTGCGGGTGACGCACGCGGACGGGTTCCCGGTGGAGCCGGTGGACACCGACGCGCTGCTGCTCGGCATGGGCGAGCGGTACGACGTGCTCGTGACCCTCGCCGACGGGGTGTTTCCGCTGGTGGCGCTGGCCGAGGGCAAGGGCGGTGCGGCACTGGGGATCGTGCGTACCGGTGCCGGCCGGGCGCCGTCGGCGTCGACCCGGCCCGCGGAACTGGAGCGGAAGGTGCTCGGCTACCGGCAGCTCGCCGCCACCCCAGCGGTACGCCTCGCCCGGCGCCGGCCGGACCGTACGGTCACGCTGCGGCTGGCCGGTTCCATGTCCACGTACGAGTGGACGATCGACGGGCGGCGCTACGACCCGGCGTACCGGATCCCGGTGGAGGGCGGGGAACGCGTGCGGCTGCGGTTCGTGAACGAGACGTCGATGTGGCACCCGATGCACCTGCACGGGCACTCGTTCGCGCTCGGCGGGGCGGGCGGGCCGCGCAAGGACACCGCGATCGTACTGCCGAACGAGACGGTGGTCGCCGAGTTCGACGCCGACAACCCGGGGCTGTGGATGATCCACTGCCACAACGTGTACCACGCGGAGTCCGGCATGATGACCGTCCTCGGCTACCGCGCCTGACGACCGCGCCGGCGCTTCCCGCCGCAGCGCCACGGAACGGCCCGGGGCCGCGCCACGGTACGGGGCCCGGAGTCGCGCCAAGCAACGGGCCCGGGACCACGCCACGAACCGGGCCCGGGACCGCACCACGGAACGGGCCGAGGTGCGCCACGGATACGCGGTCCGGGATCGGGGCAGGGGCGCGGAAGCGGCGCGTCAGGTACGCGTCAAGTTCGGCGTGGGCGGTGTCAAGGGCGCGTCAAGAAGACCGGCGGGTACCGGTGCAGCGCCTTGACTGGTGGTGTGACGACGCTACCGAAGCGGTTGCTCGTGGGCCGCGCGATGCGCAGCGACCAGCTGCGCGAGACGCTGCTGCCCAAGCGGCTCGCGCTGCCGGTGTTCTGCAGCGATCCGCTGTCGTCCAACGCGTACGCGACGGAGGAGATCCTGCTGGCGTTGAGCGTCGGCGGGCTGGCGCTGCTGCACCTGACGTGGGCGGTGGCGGCGGGGGTGGTGCTGCTGCTGGCGGTCGTCGTCCTGTCGTACCGGCAGACCTGCCACGCCTACCCCACCGGCGGCGGGGCGTACGCGGTGAGCCGCGCCAACCTGGGGCAGAGCGCCGCGCTCGTCGCCGCGAGCGCGCTGCTGATCGACTACGTGCTGACGGTGGCGGTGTCGGTGGCTGCCGGGGTGGCGAACGTGGTCTCGGCGTTCCCGTCGCTCGGCCGGTACGCGGTGCCGCTGTCGCTGGCCATGGTCCTCGTGCTGACCGTGGCGAACCTGCGCGGGCTGCGCGAGTCGGGCAGCCTGTTCGCGGTCCCGACGTACGGGTTCGTGGTGATGGTGTTCCTGATGCTGGGCACCGGCGCGGTACGGATGGCGGTGGGTACGCCGCCGGTCGCCGAGTCCGCGGCGTACCGGATCGCGCCGGCCGGGCACCTGACGGGGCTGCTGGCGCTGGCGATCGTGCTGCGCGCGTTCTCCCAGGGCTGCACCGCGCTGACCGGGGTGGAGGCGGTCAGCAACGGGGTGCCGAACTTCCGGCCTCCCAAGGGGAGGAACGCCGCGACGACCCTGGCGGTCATGGGCGCGATGACGATCGCGATGTTCGCCGGGATCACCGCGCTGGCCGTCGCCGCGCACGTACGGATCGCGGACAACCCGGCGCGGCTGATCGGCGCACCGGCCGGATACCAGCAGCGGACGGTGATCGCGCAGCTCGCCGCGGCCGTGTTCGGCGGCGCGTCGCCGCTGTTCTACCTGGTACAGGCGTTCACCGCGCTGATCCTGATCCTGGCCGCGAACACCGCGTACAACGGGTTCCCGATCCTGGCATCGATCCTGGGCTCGCACGGCTTCCTGCCGCGGCAGTTCGGCCGGCGCGGCGACAAGCTGGTGTTCAGCAACGGGATCATCATCCTGGCGCTGCTCGCGGGCGGGCTGATCGCCGCGTTCGACGCGAGCACCACCCGGCTGATCCAGCTGTACATCGTCGGCGTGTTCGTGTCGTTCACGCTGTCCCAGTTCGGGATGGTGCGGCACTGGTCCCGGGTGCTGGCCACCGAACGCGACCGCCGGGAACGGCGGCGGCTGCACCGGTCCCGGGCCGTCAACGCGGTCGGTGCCACCGTCACCGCCGTGGTACTGGTGGTCGTGCTCGTCAGCAAGTTCAGCCACGGCGCGTGGCTGGTGGTGATCGCGATGCCGTTGGTGTTCCTGCTGATGCGCGGGATCAGCCGGCACTACCGGCGGGTCGACGACGAACTCGCGCCCGAGCCCGGCGGTGTCGTCCTGCCGCCGCGGGTGCACGCGGTCGTGCTGGTGTCCCGGATCCACAAGCCGACCCTGCGCGCCCTCGCGTACGCGCGGGCCACCCGGCCGGACTCGCTGACCGCGCTGACCGTCGCCACCGGTACCGGGGAGGCGGCGGCGCTGCAGGCCGAATGGGCCGACCGGGGCATCCCGGTGCCGCTGACGGTGCTGGACTCGCCGTACCGGGACATCACCCGGCCGGTCCTGGACTTCGTGCACTCGCAGCACACCAGCGGGCCGCGCGACGTGACCGTGGTGTACGTCCCGGAGTACGTGGTGGGGCGCTGGTGGGAGCAGTTGCTGCACAACCAGAGCGCGCTGCGGCTCAAGGCCCGGCTGCTGTTCGAGGCCGGCGTGATGGTCACCAGCGTGCCGTGGCGGCTGCGTTCGGCCCGCACCGCCGCCGGCCGCGCGTCACGACCGCCTGCCGTACCCGCGGCGTGACGGCCGGGCCCGCCGGGACGCGCCGCGGTGGGACCGGGGCGGTGCGGCGCGTCCGGTACCGGACGGGCACGCGCGGGCGTCGCGGGGCGGAACGGCGCCGGGTCGGTGCGAACCGGGCGGCGACCGTACCCGGGGGCGGCGGTGCGCTCGCATACTGCACGTATGCGGTCCCGCGGCGGGTTCCGGCGGCTGTGGGCGGGCGCGCTCGGCGTGGCGGGCCTGGCCGTACTGACGGTCGCGCTGACGCCGTTCCGGGCCGACGTGTCGGTGGCGGCGCTGTCCCTGCTGCTGCTCGTCCCGGTACTCGCCGCGGCGGTGACCGGCGGCGTGTGGCCGGGCCTGGGCACTGCCGTACTGGCCGATCTGGCGCTCAACTTCTTCTTCGTCCCGCCGTACCGCACGTTCGTGGTCGAGCGGGGCGACAACGTCATCGTGCTCGTGGTGTACGTGCTGGTGGCGGCCACCGTCGCGGTCGCCGTGGACGCCGCCGTACGCCAGCGGGAGCGGGCCGCGCGACGGGACGCCGAGGCCGCCGTACTGGCGCGCGCCACCACCCGGCCCGCGGCCGAGCAGTCGCTGCCCGACCTGCTCGACGCGGTACGCCGGATGTTCGGCATGACCGCCGCGGCGCTGCTGGAGGACGACGGTACCGGGGAGCGGGTCGTGGCACGGGTCGGCGAGTCCGGTGACGCCGAGCCGGCGATCTCGGCGTCGGCCGGTGCGGGGCTGCGGCTGGTCGGCTGGGGACCGCCGGTGTTCGCCGAGGACCGCGGCGCGCTCGCCCGGATCGCCGCCGCGGCGGCCCGCACCTTGGAGGCGCACCGGCTGTCCGACGAGGCTGCCCGGGCGAGGCAGCTGGCCGAGGTGGACCGGTTGCGCGCGGCGCTGCTGGCCGCGGTCGGCCACGACCTGCGTACGCCGCTGGCGTCGATCAAGGCGGCGGTGTCCAGCCTGCGCGCGCCGGACATCGAGTTTCCGCCGGACGTGACCGCCGAACTGCTCGCCACGGTCGAGGAGTCCACCGACCGGCTGACCGCGCTCGTGGACAACCTGCTGTCGATGAGCCGGTTGTCCGCCGGTGCGGTGATCGCCCACCCCCGTCCGGTACCGCTGGACGCGGTGGTCGCCGCCGCGCTGATGCACCTGCCCGCCGATTCGGTACCGGTCGACGTGGACGTGCCCGACGACCTCCCGCTGGTACGGGCGGACGCGGGGTTGCTGGAACGCGTGGTCGCCAACCTGGTCGCGAACGCGCGCGCCGTCTCCACCCCCGACCATCCGGTACGCCTGGTCGGCCGTACGGACGGCGGGTACGTCCGGCTGCGGATCGTGGACCGCGGGCCGGGAGTACCGGATGCGGACAAGGAACGGATCTTCACGCCGTTCCAGCGGCTCGGCGACCGGACGGCGGACGGCGGGCTGGGGTTGGGGCTGGCCATCGCGCGCGGCTTCACCGAGGCCACCGACGGCACCCTCACGCCGACCGACACCCCCGGCGGCGGGCTCACCATGACGCTCCGGATCCCTTTGGCCGCAACGGATCCGCCGTGACGCGCATCCTCGTCGTCGACGACGACCGGCAGCTGCTCCGGGCGCTGCGGATCAATCTCGCCACCCGCGGGTACGAGGTGGCCACCGCGGTCGACGGTACGTCCGGGCTGGCCGCGGCCGCCGACGCCCCGCCCGACCTGGTGGTACTCGACCTCGGGCTGCCCGACCTCGACGGCGTCGACGTGGTCGCCGGGCTGCGGGCGTGGCTGACCGCGCCGATCCTCGTACTGTCCGCCCGGGACAGCGAACGCGCCAAGATCGACGCGCTGGACGCCGGTGCCGACGACTACGTGACCAAGCCGTTCGGGATGGGTGAGCTGCTGGCTCGGCTGCGCGCCGCGCTGCGCCGGGCGGCGCCGGCCGCGGCCGACTCGCCCGTGGTACGTACCGACGCGTTCACGATCGACCTGGCCGCCAAGCGCGCCACCACCCGGGCCGGCGGCGAGACGCGCCTGACCCCGACCGAGTGGCACCTGCTGGAGCTGCTCGTACGGCACCCGGACCAGCTCTGTACGCAGCGGTGGCTGCTCACGGAGGTGTGGGGCCCGGCGTACCAGGGGCAGACGAACTACCTGCGGGTGCACGTCGCGAACCTGCGCCACAAGCTCGAACCCGACCCCGCCCGCCCGCGCTACATCGTGACCGAACCCGGCATCGGCTACCGCTACTCGCCATGACCGGGTTCCGGGGCTGTCGCGCGGGACATCGACGGGGTTCACTGTCGTCCGTCCGGTACCGCGTGGCGGAGGTGGGCGGATGGGCGTGACACGGGGTGCCGGCGTGCCGGTGTCGACGCTGACCGCGCTGGTGCTCGGCGCGCTGCTGAACGCCGCGGTGTTCTCGCTGCCGAGCCGGTTCGCCGAGGTCAGCGGGGTGACCGGGACGCTGGTCGGGTACGCCGTCGCCGGTGCCGGGACGGCCGCGCTGGTGCTGGTCTTCCGCGGCCTCGCCGTCCGCCGGCCCGACCTGGACGGCGCCGTGTACGCGTACGCCCGCGCCGGGTTCGGCGAGTACGTCGGGACGTTCGCGGTGTTCGGCTACTGGGCGAGCGTGTGCGTCGGCAGCGTGACGTACTGGCTGCTGGCGACGGCGACGCTCGGCACCGTGCTGCCGGCGCTCGCCGGTGGTGCCACCCCGGCCGCCACCGCCGTCTCCTCGGTCGGCGTCTGGTCCTGCTTCCTGTTGGTACGCAACGGAACGGGCCGCGCCGCGGCGGTGAACCGGGTCGTCACCGCCGTCAAGGTCGTGCCGATCGTGGTCTTCCTCGTCCTCGCCGCCGTGTCCTTCCAGCCCGACGTGTTCACCGACAACCTCGGCGGCGCCGACTACACCGGTACTATGCCGCACCAGGTGCGCTCGGCGACGTCCGTGCTCGTGTTCGTGTTCCTCGGGGTGGAGGCCGCGGCGGTGTTCTCCCGGCACGCGCGGCGGCGCACCGACATTGGGCGCGCCACGGTCCTCGGCTTCCTCGCCGGGTTCGTCCTGCTCGCCGCCGTGCCGATCCTCTCGTACGGGCTGCTGTCGATGAACCGGATCGCGACGCTGCGGCAGCCCTCGATGGGCGGCGTACTCGAATCGGCGGTCGGCCGGTGGGGTGCGGCGTTCGTCGGCGTCGCGCTGGTCCTCGCGGTACTCGGCGCGTACCTGGCGTGGACGCTGCTCGCCACCGAGGTGCTGTCGGTCGCCGCCGACCGTGGCGGCCTGCCCCGCGTCCTGTGCCGTACCAACGCGGCCGGCACGCCGACCGGGGCGCTGCTCGCGACGACGGTGCTGGTACAGGGAATGCTCGTGGTCACCGCCGTCTCGGGGGACGCGTTCAGCGCCGCGTTCGACCTCACCAGCGCGCTGACGCTGGTCCCGTTCCTGCTCGTCGCCGGCTTCGCGGTCCGCCTCGCCGTCACCGGCGCCGAACCCGCGCGCGGCCGGCTCCGGGACGGCGTCGTCGGCGCCCTCGCCGCCTGATACAGCCTCTTCCTCCTGTACGCCGCCGGGCCCCGCCTCGTCCTCGTCTCCCTCGTCGCGTACGCCCCGGCCACGGTGCTGCTCGTCCTGACCCGGCGCGAGCAGCGGCGCCGGCTGTTCTCCCCGGCCGAGCTGGTGCTGCTCGCCGCCTCGCTCGCCGGCGCCACCGCCGGCATCGTCGCCCTCGCCACCCACCGCATCACAATCTGACGACCCTCCCGGTACGGTGACCGGCCATGGTGCGAACCACGCGGGGACGCCCGCCCACCCTCGGCGTGGACGTCGGCGGGGTACTCGTCCAGCGCGCCGACACCAGCGAGGACACCTCCTTCTTCGGTACGCAGCCGTTGCGTACCGCGGCGGTGGACGGGGTGTTCGAGGCGCTCGCCGAGCTCACCGCCGGGCCGTTCGCCGGCCGGGTACACGTGGTGTCCAAGTGCGGGCCGAAGGTCGCGGCGAACACCGTCGCGTGGCTGCACCACCACGGATTCTTCGCCCGTACCGGGATCGCGGCGGAGCACGTGCACGTCGTCCGGGCGCGCGCCGACAAGGCACCGGTGTGCGCGCGGCTGGGCGTCACGCACTTCGTCGACGACCGGCTCGACGTCCTCGCCGACCTCACCACCGTCGACCACCGGTACCTGTTCACCGGCGGGTGCGACGACGAGCCGGTGGACGTACCGGACTGGGCGACGGTGGTGGCGGACTGGCCGGGCGCGGTCGCTGCGATCCGCGCGGACGTGTGACGCTCAGGGCGTCGGGACCGGGTGGTTCGGCCGCAGCAACCCGTCCGGGTCGTACGCCGCGCGCAGCTCGCCGAGGCGCCGCGCGTCCGCCGGGTCGAAGCCCTCGCGTACCTGGTCGGGGGTGAGCGGGCCGAAGCTGAAGTTGAGCGACCGGCCGAGCGACCGCGCCGGCCACCCGCCGAGCAGCCCGGTCAGCTCGGCGGAGGTCACGGACTCCCCCGCCGACAGCACCGACACCAGGTAGCCGGCGTCCCGGTGCCCCACCGCATTCGGTACCGCCGCGGGTCGGCCCATGGCGCCGCCCAGGTGCCGGATCCCAACGACCGTGGAGCGGGTGGCGACCGTCGCGGTGTGCAGGTCGGCCAGCCCCGCCTCGTCCAGGTCCGGCAGCAGCACCACCGACGACCGGTACGGGTGCGCCCGGTCCGGCTCGGCGAACACCGACCCGGACTCCCGGTACGGCAGCTCGCGCAGGGTGTCGGCCAGGCAGGTACCGAGCCGGCGCAGCGGCGCGACCAGCGACGCGAACTCGTCGGCCGGGCCGGACCAGCAGACCTGCACGCGGGAGATCACCCGGCCGCGCAGTTCCGGCGGGAACATCGGCAGATCCGGGTACGGCACCATGCCGTACGCCGAGGTCATGCCCTCGGGGAGGTCGCGGGTCCAGCGCCACCAGCCGGCCGCCACGTGCGGGTCGCGTTCGGCGTCGAAGCTGAGCGCGCCGCCGTGGATCCGGTCGACGGGCAGCAGGCCGATCCGCATCGACGTGGCGATCCCGAGGTTGCCGCCGCCACCGCGCAGCCCCCAGTACAGGTCGGGCTCGGTGTCGGGGTCGACGTGCCGGAGCCGACCGTCCGGCGTGACCACCTGCACCGCCCGTACGTGGTCGGCGGCGAAGCCGTACCGCCGGGACAGCAGCCCGATCCCGCCGCCCAGCGTGTACGGCACGGCGCCCAGCTTCGGGAAGCTGCCCGACAGCGGCGCCAGCCCGTACGGTGTGGTCGCGTCGACGACCTGCTGCCAGGTGGCGCCCGCGGCCACCTCCGCGTACCGCCGGTCGGGGTCGACGCGGACGGTGTCCATCCGGCCGGTGGCGACCAGCAGCCCACCGTCCAGTCCCGCGGCGCGGCCGTGCCCGGTGGCCTGGACGGCGACCGGCAGCCGCCGCTCCGCCGCGACGCGTACCGCGGCCTGGACGTCGGCCGGGCAGGTCGCCCGCACCACCGCATCCGGACGGTGCGGGTCACGCAGCTGGAACCCGGTACCAACCGTGTCGTACCCGTCGTCGCCGGGCACCAGTACTTCTCCGTCGACGTCGCTGAGCAGTGTCGCCATGTCGTTCATGCCCGCACCGTACGGCGGCTTCCGGTCCTAACGTGTCCGGAACGCGTGGCACGCTGGTGTGATGACCACCCGGGCACCCCGCAGCGCGATGCCCGGCCGGCTGCTGCGCCTGCTGTCCCTGCTCCAGGGCCGGCGCGAGTGGTCCGGCCGCGACCTCGCCGACCGGCTCGGCGTCACCGAGCGCACGCTGCGCCGCGACGTGCACCGCCTCCGCGAGCTGGACTACCCGGTCGCCGGCACCACCGGCACCGCCGGCGGGTACCGGCTGGAGTCCGGGCAGCAGCTGCCGCCGCTGCTGCTCGACGACGAGGAGGCCGTCGCGGTCGCGCTCGCGCTGGCCACCGCCGCGCCCGGGATCGAGGACGGCTGCACGCAGGCCCTCGCCAAGCTCACCCGGGTACTCCCCGCCCGGTTGCGGCCGCAGCTCGCCCGGATGGCCGACACCGTCGCCGCGGTCCCGCACCGGCAGGCCGCCGGTACCGACCCGGACGTCCTGGCGACGCTCGCCGCCGCCTGCCGGGACGCCGAGGTCGTCACGTTCGCCTACCGCGGCCGGTCCGCCACCGCCGGCGTACGCCGGGTCGAGCCGCACCACCTGCTGACCCTGCGCGACAACTGGTACCTGATCGGGTGGGACGCCGACCGCGACGACTGGCGCACGTTCCGGGTGGACCGGGTGGACGATGTCGCCAGCACCCGGCACCGGTTCCGCCGGCGCGCGCTGCCGGACACCGACCCCGCCGCGTACCTGGCGCGGTCGTTCGCGTCCGCCCGCTACCGGTACACGGCGCACGTGCGGATCGCGCTGCCCGCCGAGGTCGTCCGCTCCGCCGTACCCGGGCCGATGTCCTGGCAGGTCACCGCGACCGGGCCGGACCGGTGCGCGGCGCGGGTCAGCGCCGACAGCCTGACGCTCGTCGTACAGCACGTGTCCGCGGCGGCCGCGCTCGGCGCCGACTGCGAGATCGACGCCGACCCGGAGGTCGTCGACCGCCTGCACGCCGCCGCCCGCCACCTCACCTCGGCTACCCCGACGCCGCGGTAGGCACCTCATCGGGGATCCATAGTGGACGGACGGATTCACCGACCGCCGACGCGCGTCCGGCGCCAGCCGCGGCGTCGCGCTGCTCACCGCCGCGGGCGCTGAGTCCTTTACACCGCAAGGGTTTCCGGCCGGGTTCGCGGTCAGAGGGCGGCGAGGGCCCTGCCGATGTGGTGCTCGGCGAGGTCCAGCATCCACTGGCGGTCCGGGAAGTCGGTGGCCGCGATCCGCAGCGGGCCCTCGACGAGCGACAGCGCCTGCGCGTACTCGAACAGGGCGAGGCGCGCCGGGTCCAGCCCGTCCGGCCGCAGCACCCGGTACGCGTCGCCGAAGCGCATCGCCAGCCACGCGTGTTCCCACTCTGCGTCGAAGTACGCGAGGCCCTCGATGTCGATCAGCACCGGCTCGCCGGCGGCGGTGACGAGGACGTGGTCCGGCCCGAGTTCCCCGTGTACCAGGGAGAAGCGGCGTCGCGGTCGGACCGCCGCGCGCAGCCCGCGCAGGTGTGCGGCGATGCGGTCGGCGGCGGCGGCGATCCGGCCGTCGCGCTCGGCGGCCGCGGCCAGGTGCACCGACGCCCGGTCCGCCACCACGTCCTCGGTACGCCGGGCCTGCGGTGCGGTGCCCGCGGCGAGATCGCCGACCCGACCCCAGGAATCGCTTGTGGCACAACGCATCCGGCGCAACTCGTCGCGGAACCTGGCGAGCGCGACCGCGTCCGGCTCGTCCGCCACCACCGCCTCCAGCGTACGGCCGCCGGCGTCCTCCACCAGCGCGACGTCCGCGTCGACGTGGCGGCGGGTACGGTCGAGCAGCAGCAGCCGCGGCACCCGTACTCCGGCGGCGGTGAGGGCGGCGTGGCTGGCCGCGAACAGGTCCGCGCCCGACGCGTCGGTGAACGGGTCGTCCGGCACGGTCGGCGGCGGCGCCGGCCAGAAGTTCTCCGCGGGCGACCAGCGGTAGAGCACCGCGGTCGTCCCGTCGTCGAGGGCGAGCCGGTAGACGCCCTTCTTGCTGCCGCCGGTGAGCCGGTCCAGCCGGGTCACCCGCCGGTCCGTCCCGAACCGCTCCGCGACCAGCCCGCGCACGCCGTCCGGTGCCAGGAACCCTCGACCCACGACGGCGATCGTGCCGGCGGAAAGCCAGTCGCGGCAAGGGATTTACGCCCCGACGGTCACCTCGACCGGGTCACCGTCCGCGAGCCCGAACAGGTCGCGCAGCCGTACGTCCGCGACGATCTCCAGGACCGTACGCGGGTGGTCGCCGGTGCCGTGCTCGTTCCGGTCGGTGCGCATCAGGAACGCGGGCCGGTCGAACACCCGGCACGGCACCAGGTTCACCCCGGTGCCGACCTCGTCGGCGGCCACGTGGATCCGCTCCGCCGGCAGCGACCACGGCTCGGTCAGCACCACGTTGAGGCTCCCCGGATACAGCGCCATCCCCGTGTACTCCGCGTACACGTCCCGGTATCGCTCGGCCCAGCGCCCGAAGTCACCGATCCCCGACGCCACCCGCCCGTGCAACACCACCATGCCGACCAGTCTCCACCTGCCCGCGCTCAGGTACCCGGTGGGTCGCCCGGCTGCCGGTCCCGGCCGGCGGCGCGGGTGACGACCCAGACGACGACGGCCACGCCGACCGCGGCGACGAACACCGCGAGCGTGCCCGACCACGGATGCAGCCGCCCGAGCGCGTAGCACAGCAGCGACACGACGAGCCCGATCCCGCACAGTACGGCCGATCTGGCGAGCCGGCGCACCGGCAGGCGCGGGTCCGGACCGGCGCCGCGCTGCTCCCAGCTCCACGCGCACAGCTCCGCGGCGCCCAGCAGCAGCACGCCGAGCGGGCCGACCAGCCACGCCTCGTCCGCCGCCATCAGCGCGAGTACGGCGGGGAGGCTCGCCGCGAGCGCCAGGCCGACCCGGTCCTCCCGGGACAGCAGCGCGAAGAGCGCGGCACCGGCCGCGAACAGCGCGCACACCGCGATCAGCGGCCGCGGCTGCGCAGGACCGAGCACGACACCGATCGTGTTCGCCGCCACCACGCACGCCAGCGAACCGGCGGCGAGCGCGACCCGCGGCCCGTTCACCGGCCGGTCCGTACGGTGTGGGCGCGGCCGGCGTGCCGCAGCCCGGTGACCACCGACCGGGCCAGCCCGTCCCGTCCCACGCTCACCACCGGGATGCCGACGTCGGTCAGCGCGGCGCGCCGGCGCTCGATCTCCAGCTGCCACAGCCGGCGCGCGGTCACGTCCAGCTCGGAGGTCGGTCGCGGCAGCACGTCCCGCGCGTCCAGTACGGCGACGGCCACGGCACGGCCGCGGGCCCGCCAGTCCTGGCACACCTGCACCACGTTCCGCCGGTACAGCGGGGTCAGCGCGATCACCAGCGCCGACTCCGGTACGGGCAGGCGGTGCGGCACCCAGCTGTGGCTGGTGGTGTCCACCGCGTCGCCGCCGATCGCGAGCAGCGTCGACAGCAACTGGTAGCGGGCGCGCTGGCCGCCGGCCGGGTTCAGCTGGCGCCACCGGCCGCCGAGGCCGATCACGCCGACCCGGTCACCGGCCTGCAGGTGGACCGAGGCGATGGCCCACGCCGCGCGCGCCACCCGCGCCAGTACCTCGGTCGTCCCGTCCGTGTACGTGTCGAGCACGATGACGACCTCCCCGGACAGCTCGGGATGGTGCCGGTTCACGTACGGCCGGCCGTGCCGGGCGGTGGCGCCCCAGTTCAGGTCGCGCAGCCGGTCGCCCGGCGTGTACGGCCGCAGCTCGGCGAACTCGTACCCGTCACCGATCCGCGGCGACGGGTGCACCCCGGCGACGGCCCGCGACTCGGCCGGGTCGAGCAGCCGGTTCAGCCGCTCCACCTGCGGCAGTACCCGGAGCGTCGGGCCGACGGCGACGCGGCCCTGCCACACCAGCAGCCCGCGGGGCGCGCGGGCCCGGACCCACACCTCGCCGACGACGTGCCGGCCCCAGTGCGCGGCGCCCAGCACCACGGGCAGCCGTACCGGTCCGGTGGCGGCGGACAGCGTCCACCGCAACGGATCCGGCTGCACCGCGACCATGCCGCCCGGCGTGCGCACGAGTACTTCCAGGTCGAGGCGGCCGGGCCAGTCGAGGGTGACCGCGCCGTGCACCCGGTCGCCCTCCAGCAGCTGCGTGGTGTCCACGTCGAGCCGGGCCGACACCCGCAGCGGACCGGTCCGCGCCAACCCGACACCCAACGCCAGCAGGAACGGCACCGCCAGCGCCACCAGCGCCGGCTTCCCGGTCAGCAGCGCCACGACGAGCGCGCCGACCGCGACCGCGACGTACGGCAGGAGGCGGCCGTCCCGGCGCGGGGACAGCACCTTGCCGGTGGATTCGGTCATCGCCAGTTCGGCGCCGGGACGCGGTCGACGATCTCGCGGACCACGGCGTCCGGCGAGATCCGGCGGGCCCACGCCTCCGACCGGAGTACGACCCGGTGCGCGAGCGCGGGGACGGCGATGGCGCGCATGTCGTCCGGGGTGGTGAAGTCGCGGCCGGCGAGGACCGCGCTGGCGCGCGCCAGCTTCACCAGCGCGAGCGACCCGCGCGGGCTCGACCCGACCTCCAGCTGCTTGTCCGACCGGGTCGCCGTCACCAGAGCCACCGCGTACTGCGCGATGCTGCGGTCGACGTGCACCTGCTCCAGGCTCGCCTGCATGGCCCGGAACTGCTCCGCGGTGACCACCGGCGTCAGGTCCACGTCGTCCTGCCCGCGGGTGAGCCGCGCGGTCAGCAGCTCCAGCTCGTCGTCCGGCCCCGGATAACCCACCCCGGTACGCAGGATGAAGCGGTCCAGCTGCGCCTCCGGCAGCGGGTACGTGCCCTCGGACTCGATCGGGTTCTGCGTGGCGATCGTCAGGAACGGTCGCGGCAGCCGGTGCGTGGTGCCGTCCATCGTCACCTGCCGCTCCTGCATCGCCTCCAGCAGCGCGGCCTGCGTCTTCGCCGGCGCCCGGTTCACCTCGTCGGCGAGGATCAGCTGCGCGAACACCGGACCCGGCCGGAACACCGGCGTGTTCGTACCGAGGTCGAGGACCATCGTGCCGGTGATGTCCGCCGGCAGCACGTCCGGCGTCAGCTGCAACCGCCGGAACTCCAGCCCCGCCACCGCCGCGAACGACCGCGCCAGCAGCGTCTTCGCGACCCCGGGCAGGTCGTCCAGCAGGACGTGCCCGTCGGCGAGCAACCCGGCGAGTACGAGGTGGAGGACGGGGCGCTTGCCGACCACGGCGCGCTCCACCTCGTCCAGGATCCGCTTCGCGGCGGCCGCGGTCCCGGCCACGCTCGCCCCCTGCGCCGCGGCATCCGGCACCGCGCCGCCCGGCGCGGATTCGTTGCCACCGCCCGGGATCGAGCCGGTGCCGCCACCGCCGGGGATGGTGTCGGTGACGGCGCCGGGGACGCCGGCGTACCCGGCCGTACCGCCGGGGCTGACGAATCCGCTGCCGGGTGGCGGCGCACCGAAGGCGGGGGTGGCGGCCGGCGGGTGGTCGTTCACAGTCTCTCCAGGTCGTCGAGAATCGTGCCGAGGTGGCGCAGGTGGATCGGCTGGTCCAGGCTCAGCCGGTGGCCGCCCGCCGCGCGCGGCGGCGGCTGGAACAGCATCCAGGCCGGCGGCGAGATCAGGGCCTGGATCCGGCCCACGTGCGTCGGCTCCGTCGGATCGAGCCCGTACTTGCCGGCGAGCCGGCGGCGCAGCTCGTCGCGCAGCGTGCCGCGCACCGAGTACGGGATGGCGTTGCCGGTGGCGGCGCGGACGTCGGCGGACAGGTCGTCGGCGATGTTGCGCAGCCCGGTCGGTAGCTGCCGGCGGACGCTCTCCTCGTCCGGTGTACGGAACGGCGCGGACGTCAGGTCCGACCGCGCCGGCCAGCCGACCCGCCCCAGCAGCCACGCCGTACCGCCGGCGGCGAGGACCACGAGCAGCGCCCGCAGTACCGTCTCGGCGGCGGCCGGCCAGGCCAGCGCGATCCCCACCGCCGCAAGGCTCAGCACCACGGCGGTGACGGCGCCGCGGCGGGCCAGCGTACTGCGCGCCTCGCTCAGCCCTGGCATCACGCCACCCCGGTCGGTGCCACGGCGGCCAGGTCGGTCGCCGCCTCGCGCAACGCGGCGAGCGCCGCGTCCCGGTCCGCGCCGGTCGGCGGGTGCGGCGAGAACCGGGCCCGCTCGAACAGCTCCGTCAACGCCCGCAACGGTTCCGGCCGTACCCGCAGGTCGGACAGCACGCGGCGCAGGTGCTCCATCGGCGCCTCGTGCTCGTACCGGGCGAGGCCGCACGCGGCGAGCCCCTCCAGCAGCCGCGCGTACGCCCCGATCACGGCGGTACGCGGATCGGGGTCGGCGAGCATCGCGTCGATGCTGTGCACCACCGTCGCGGCCATCGCCTCGCGGGCCTGCGCCAGCTCGTCCGGCGCCGCCGGCGGCACCGCGCGCCGCGGAGCCCACCTCATCGACCGGGCGACGACCACGCCGCCACCCACCAGCAGCGCCAGCACCACCACGCCGAGGAGTACGGCGAGGACCGGGCCCAGCGCAGCCAGGTCCAGCCCGGCGAACGCGCTGCGCTTCGTCGGTTTCGGCGCGTCCGGCGTCGCCGCGGCCGGTGCCGGTCCCGAGGTCTCCACCGGCGGCGGCGTCGCACCGGCCGGCAGTACGGGCAGCGACTTCAGCCAGCGGTCGACGTCCGCCCGCGACATCCCCGGCCCGGCGTCGATCCGGCCGTCCCCGTCACGGTCCAGGTCCACGTACCCGTCGATGACGCCGTCGCCGTCCTGGTCCACCGCCCCCACCCAGTGCCCGTCACGGCGCTCCAGGTACATCCGGCCGGGGCCGACCCGCGCGGTGGAGTCGGATCCGCGCACCACGATCGCGTCGATCCGGCCGTCACCGTCCAGGTCCACGCCGATGTCGGGCGTGCCGTCGTGGTCGAAGTCGCCCACCCGCGCGCTGCCCTGCGGGTACGCCAGCGTGCCGCCCGCCCGCGCCCGCCCCGACACGTACGGCGAGGGCGTGGGTGAGCGCGACGGCGCCGCCGCCCGCGGTACCGCCGGGGCCATGCCCGTGCGCGCGATACCGACCAGCGCCAGCAGCGCCAACGCCACCACCGTCACCGGCACCGCGACCCGCAGCGTGGCCGACCACCGCTGACCGCCCGGCCTCGTCCGCAACACCAGGTGCGCCACGACCGTCACCAGCACCGCGGTCACCAGCCCGGCACCGACCACCACGCCCGCGAACACCAGCATCGCCACCCGGTCCGGCCGACCGTGCCGCAGCGGCGCCAGCACCGACGTACCCGACGCGGCCACCGCGAACAGCCCCGCCACCAGCACCCCGACCAGCACCCAGCCGAGCGGCCCCATCCCGCCCCACGACCCACGTCCCCCGGGTACTGGCGGCCGCGGCGGTCCCGGCGGCACCCCGGGGCCTCCGCCGGCCGACACGGCGGGGTACCCACCCGGCGGAACCGTTGGTACGCCAGGGTTCCCGGCCCCCGGCGTCATTGCGGGTTGCCCGGTCGACGACGCCCCCGGCCCAGCCGCTTGTGCCGGCGGAACACCGAGATTTCCCATCGACGAGGCTCCCGGCGGAAGCGGTGGCACGCCAGGATTTCCGGCCACCGGCGTCCCGGGTCCGGCGGCCTGACCCGGTGGTACACCGGGGTATCCGGTCAACGGCGTGCCTGGCGGAACCGGTGACACAGCAGGGTTTCCGGTCGGCGGCACACCGGGGTGTCCGGCCGTCGGCATCCCCGGGGGCATCCCGGGTTGGCCGACCGGTGGCCCCTCCGACGGAGCCGACGGAACGCCGGGGTACGCGGCGGACGCGTCGGGCACGTGGGGGACCGCGGTCGGGTCGGGCGAGGCGCCGGGAGGTACGGCGGGGCCGTTCACCGTGGTTCGCCCCGACGACCGGCCGAGGTGGCCGGTTCGGCGCGGTGTGCGACGGCGACTGCGTCCCCCGTGAGTGGCATGGACCTCATTGTGCGGACGCCGTCAACCGCGCGCGACACCCGATGCCGAGTCCCGCGTCACGTCCCCGGTACGGCATGCGGCGATCGCCCCGACTTGCCCGCGTTCCCCGGCATGGCAGCGGATCGCGCCGACTCCGACCGTTCCGTTCCGCGGCGTGGCAGCCGATCGCGGCGGCGCCGACCTGACCGTTCCGCGGCCTCGCACCGCGCGCGCTTGCCCGCCCCGCGACTCGGGGACGATCCCCGCTGCCACCCCGTCTCGCGATGTGCCGACCGCGGCACGGCCGCCGCAGCCGCCCCGGTTCCGTGAAGCACGAGCGCGGCGCGGTGCTTCCGTTCCGCGACATGCCGACCGCATCGCGGCCGCCCGGCCCATCGGCAGCCGGGGCACCGAACAGTGGGCCGGATACAACGATGAGCACGGCCCAAGAGAACGGCCAACGAGCGGTGGCGAGTACGCGCCACCAAGGCGGGCGTGGGAGCGACCGGGTCACGGGTCGAGGTGGGCGGCGAGGTAGGCGGCGTCGTGCGCCACGCCGGCGATGAGTGACGAGGCGGCGGAGTACTGGAAGGGGCGGCCGAGGAGGTGGAGGCCGGGCTGGGCGGTGACGACGCCGCGGCGGTGCGGTGGTTCGGTGCCGGGGCCGAAGCCGGGCAGGTCGATCCAGCTGGTGTCGGGCCGGTAGCCGGTGCACCAGACGACGACGGACACCGCGGCGGTACTCCCGTCGGCGAGGAGCGGCTGCCCGTCGCGGACGCCGACGGTACGGGGGACGCGGTGGACGGCGGCGAGATCGCTTGCGTGCAGCCGGATCAGCGGTCCGGAGTGGGCGGTGAGGTGGGCGCGTACTGCGCGGCCGGGGGGCGTACGCACGGTCAGCAGGTGGCGGTAGGTGACCAGGACGAGCGGGGCGAGGGTGCGGGCGGTGGGGCCGTCGATGCGGCACGGCAGGTGGCCGGGATGCCGCCCGGACAGCAGGGTGCGGCGTCCGGCGGCGGCGAGTTCGAGGGCGATGGTGGCGCCGGAGTTGCCGGCGCCGACGACGAGGACGGCACCGGGCGGCAGCGCGGAAGGGTTGCGGTAGTCGGCGGCGTGCAGCTGGGTGACGCCCGCGTCGAGCCGGCCGGCGAACTCCGGTACCCAGGGGGCGCGGCCGGTGGCGAGGACGACGCGGGTCGCTTCGACGGGGCCGGCGGACGTGTCCGCCACGTACCGGGTTCCGTTGTGCCACAGGCGATGCACGGTGGTCCCGGTGCGTACGGGGAGGCGCCGGCGCAGCGCGTACCCGGTCAGGTAGTCGGCGAACTCGTCGTGCGTCGGGAACGACCACGCCGGCGCGGGGAAGGGCTGGCCGGGCAGCGCGTCGTACCGGGCGGGGGTGAAAAGGCGCAGCGAGTCCCAGCGCTGCCGCCAGGAGTCGCCGATCCGCTCGTGCGCGTCGAGGATGAGGAACGACCGCCCGGCGAGGTGGTACCCCATCGCGAGGCCGGCCTGCCCGCCCCCGATGACCAGCGTCCCGACCCGTGTTGCTCCGTCCATGGCCGCTCCCACCTCCCACTACAGCGGGGCGGCGGCGGGGGCGTCAACCCATCGCGGCGCGTACGTCGGCGGGGGCGTGCGCCAGCGCGTCCGGGTCCGGGTCGGCGGCGGTCACCACCGGCAGGTGCACCACCAGGTCGTACGCGGTGAGCGGGTCCTGGTCGGTGTGGAACGCGCCGAACCGCTGGCTGTCGACGGCGCGGAGGGCGGCGGTGTCGGCCGGGCCGAGCCGTCGCAGGTCCACCGCGTACGGTCCGTCGTGGCTGGCCGCGAGCAGCGCGTCGAGGCTGCCGGGGCGCGGGGCGCCGTCGAGGTCGGTGAACAGCTCGCCAGCGTAGAACCCGGGCCCGGTGTTGAGGGTGCGGCCGGCGGCCGTCGTCGTCCCCACCACGCGGTACGCGGCGCCGAGCCGGTCGGCCAGGTGCATGCCGAGCGTCGCGGCGGGCGGTACGCCGGGCACGGCGACCGGGTACCGCTGGACGTGCCCGTTGTGCGCGGCCGGTACGATCCGCTCCTCGCGCCGGAGGATCCACTCGACGGTGTCGGCGAGCGCCGCGTCCCGGGTGAGCGACACGCCGAGGTGGTCGCCGCGGGCCATGTCGCGCAGCATCAGGTCGAGGGCGGCGGTCACCTGCGCGACCCGCAGCGCCCGCTCGTACTCCCCGGTCGAGGTGCGCGCCACGTACCCGAGGCGGCGGGCGGTGAGGCGGGAGACCAGTTCGGCCAGGCCGGCGGTGAGCGCGTCGCGCCGTTCGACCGCGAGCCCCGCGTACGCCGCGACGGCGGTGGGCGCGCCGAACGCCGAGGTCGCCGCGTACGCCGCGGCCGTCTCCCGCAGCGCCGGATCGACCGGACCGTCCGGGTCGGCTGCTGCCCGACGTCTCCAAGGCCGCCGTGTACCGGCACGCGGGGTTGCTGACCGAGGCGGGCGTCCTGGAGGTCGCCGACGAACGGCGGGTGCACGGCGCCGTCGAGCGCCACTACCGGCTGCGCCGCGAGCGCGCCGTCATCGACGACGAGGGGGCCGCGGGCATGTCGCTGGCCGACCACCGGCGCGGGTTCGCCGCCGCGCTCGCCGCGCTGCACGCCGGGTTCACCGCGTACCTGGCCCGGCCGGGGGCGGAACCGGCCACCGACCCCGCCGGGTACCGGCAGGGCACGGTCTGGCTCAACCAGGCCGAAATCGCCGATCTGGCCGCGGTGCTGCACCGGGTGTTCGCGGCGGGTACGGAGCACCGCGGGACGGCGGGCCGCCGGCCGTACCTGCTGAGTCCGATCTTCTTTCCGGTGGAGGATCCGGTCGACTGAGGCGGAGTGTCGGTGGCCGGGGCTACCGTGTGCCGGCACACCACCGAACGCGAGGGACGGTCATGACCACACTGGAGAACCGGCCGCACACCGCGCTGCTCGTCGTCGACGTGCAGACCGGCGTCGTGGCCGGGGCGTACGAGCGGGACCGGGTCGTCGGCAACGTCGCCACGCTCGTGGAGAAGGCGCGCCGGCAGCAGGTGCCGGTCGTGTGGGTGCAGCACGACGACGACGCGCTGGCCCGCGGCAGCGACGGCTGGCGGATCGCGGCGGAGCTGAGTCCGGCCGACAGCGACCCGCGGGTCGAGAAGAACTGGGCCGACTCGTTCGAGGACACCACGCTGGAGTCGATGCTCGCCGGCCTCGGCGTCGGGCGGCTCGTCGTCGCCGGCGCCGAGACCGACGCGTGCATCCGGTCCACCCTGCACGGCGCCATCGTCCGGGGGTACGACGCGGTCCTGGTCGCCGACGCCCACACGTGCAGCGACAACACGAGCTGGGGTTCGCCGCCGCCGGAGACCGTCATCGCCCACACCAACCTGTACTGGCACCACCACGCCGCGCCCGGCCGTACCGGCGGGACGGTGGCGACGGCGGACGTCGACTTCGCCTGACGTGACGCGGATCCGGCGCCCGGCGCGGACGGTCGGTGCCCGCCACCGGCGTCCGGCATCCGTCCGGGCGCGGCCCGCCGCGCCGGTTCAGATGCGGGCGAGCAGGTCGTCGAGCGCGTCCCGGATCGCGTCCGGCTGCTGCGCCTGCACGTACTGGTGGTGCGCGTCGGGCAGCACGCGCTGCACCCCGCGCGGTACGGAAGCGGCGAGGGCGGCGTGTCCGGCGCGTACGCCGTCGAGGGCGGCGCGCATCGCCTCCGGCGACATCACCTGCGCCCAGTACGGGTTGGCGCCGCCGCAGGTCAGTACGGTCATCGGGACGTCGGGCAAGGGACCGCCGCGGCGCAGCTCGTCGTGGACGACGTCCTCGAAGTTGGCGGCCTCGGCGAGCCCGGTGCGCCAGTGCCGTACGTGGTACTCGACGAGCGCGGCGCGCAGCGGCTCCGGCCACTCCGCGTACAGCGCGGCGAGCGGCGCGCGGGACGCCGCCAGCTGCTCGGCGGTGGGCTCGGGCAGAGTGCCCGCGTCGCGGTCCCGCCGCATCCGTTCGAAGATCTCCGCCACGTCCGCAGGCAGGTGGTCCATCGCGTCCTCGTACCCGGGGTCGACGAGCAGCAGGCCGGCCACGTCGGCGCCGAACCGCTGCGCGAAGCGCCGGGCGTACGACCCGCCCAGCGAGTGACCCACCAGCACGTACGGCCCCGGTACGCCGGCGGTGTGCAGCAGCGCGCGCAGTTCGTCGGTGACCGCGTCGGTGCCGCGGGGCAGGTCGACGGGGTCGCTCCAGCCGGTGCCGGCCCGGTCGTACAGGACGCTGGTGGTGCGGGCGGCGGCGCGCTCGTGCACGGCCCAGAAGTCGAGCCCGACGAGGCCGGCGCCGGGGAGGAACACGACCGCGGGCCCGCCCTCGCCGGCCCGGTGCAGCACCAGCCGCGTGCCGCCCACCTCGTACGGCCGGCCGATCGGCGGTTCGTCGGTCGCCATGCTGCACCTCCCGATTGATTCCAACTTTGGGAACGGTACCAGATGTGGAATCATCGGCGCCATGGACACCGTGGAGCTGGTCGCGCATCCGGTCCGGCTGCGCATCGTGCACGCCCTCTCCGGCGGGCAGTCCCGCACGACCGCGGAACTGTGCGCGCGGCTGCCCGACATCCCGCGCACCACCGCGTACCGGCACGTGGCGCTGCTCGTCGACGGCGGCGTACTGGAGGTCGTGGACGAGCGGCGGGTGCGCGGCGCCGTCGAGCGCAGCTACCGGCTGCGCCGCGACCGGGCGGTCATCGACGCCGACACCGCCGCCGCGGCCACCCCGGACGAGCACCGGCGGATCTTCGCCGCGGCGATGGCGGTGCTGCTCGCCGAGTTCGACACGTACCTGGGGCGGGCGGACGCGGACCCGGGCGCCGATCTCGTCGGCTACCGGCAGCACGCGCTGTGGCTGGACCCGGACGAGCTGGCCGCGCTGATCGCCGACCTGCGCGCCGCGATCCTGCCCCGGCTCGCGCACACACCGGGCGACGGGCGCCGGCAGTACCTGCTGAGTCCGGTGCTGTTCCCGGTCGGTTCGGCCGACTGACGCCGATCCCGCCCGTTCCGGCGGCGGCCGGACGCCGGGGAGTACGTGTGTCCGATGTGGACATAGCACGGAATCGCCGGTACACCAGGGCATCCGCGCCTAGCGTGGGGTCATGCGGGTACGGACGGCGGCGCTGGCGGTACTGGTCGCGGCGGCGGGCGCGGTGGTCGCGCCGGCCGTGGCGCACGCGGCGCCGGTGTGCCAGGGCAGCCGGCTCTCGGTCGGCCAGAACCTCGACGGCCACCAGGAGGGCATGCTGCACCGCGGCGTGGACGTCACGGTGACCAACGCCGGCCACGACCCCTGCGTACTCGACGGGTATCTCGGGATCGCGCTGCTCGACCGCGACGGCCACCCGCTCGCCACGACCGTCCACAAGGGACCGACGTACTTCGAGAGCGACCCAGGGCCGCGCGCGATCACGGTGCCGCCGGACACGACGCTGGCGGCGGATCTCGCGTGGCGGTTGCCTTCCGCGCCAAGCGATCCGCACGTGACGCCGGCGTACCTGCGAGTGACGACGCCGGGCGCGACGGACGGCGCGTTCACGGTGCCGTTCGCGGTGGGCCCGGTCTACCGGGGCGATCTGGACACGACCGCGCTGTCCCCGTTCACCGGCCCGCGCCCCTGACGTACGCGCCGGCGCGGGCGGCGGTGGTGACGGCCTCGGCCGCGCGGTCGGCGACGGCCACGCTGAGCGGCAGCGCCGTGGTGAGCATCCGGTAGTACAGCGGGGCGGAGACGGCGCGCACCACCTCGTCGGCGTCCGTACCGGCGGGGACCTCGCCGCGGTCGAGCGCGTCGGTGACGCAGGGCGCCCACTCGGCGACCCGGGCGGCGTAGAAGCGGTGCAGCGCGCCGGCGGTCTCGGGCGCGCTGATCGACGCGGCGATGACGGCGCGGAACAGCGGGCCCTGCCGTCGGTCGGCGAGCGTACGGCGGACCAGCCGGGCGTTCGCGGTCAGGTCGCCGAGCAGGGTGCCGGTGTCGGCGCGCGGCGCGGACGACTCGGCCATCTCCGCGAGCAGGTCGACGACCAGCCCGGTCACGCTCCCCCACCGCCGGTACACGGTGGTCTTGCCGACGCCGGCGCGCTGGGCGACGTCGGCGAGGTCGAGCCCGGCGTACCCGTGTTCGGCGAGGACGTCGCCGGCGGCGGTGAGCACGGCGGCGCGTACCCGGGCGGTGCGGCCGCCGGGTCGGGTGGCGCGGGCCGGGTCGGGCGTGATCTCCATAACGGGTCTCCAGTTCCATTAACGGCCGTCGCCGTGCTAGCGTCGACCCCGAGCTTAACGGAACCACAGAACCGTTAAAGAGGGAGTCGTGATGGAGTACCGCCAGTTGGGGGCGTCGGGCCTGAAGGTACCGGCGCTGAGCCTCGGCGCCGGTACGTTCGGCGGCCGCGGCGACCTGTTCGGCCACTGGGGCCGTACCGACGTCGACGAGGCGCGCCGGCTCATCGACATCAGCCTCGACGCCGGCGTCACCATGTTCGACACCGCCGACGTGTACTCGAACGGAGCGTCCGAGCAGGTCCTCGGCGCGGCGTTGAAGGGCCGCCGGGACCGGGTGATCGTGTCGACGAAGACCGGTCTGCCGATGGGCGACGGGCCACAGGACGCCGGAACGTCGCGCGCCCGGCTGATCCGCGCCACCGAGGACGCGCTGCGCCGCCTCGACACCGACTACCTCGACCTGCTGTCGCTGCACGCGTACGACGCGGCCACCCCGGTCGAGGAAGTACTGTCCACACTGGACGATCTGGTCCGCGCCGGCAAGGTCCGGTACGTCGGGGTCTCCAACTTCGCCGGCTGGCAGCTGGCGAAATCCCTTGCCACCGCGGAGAAGTACGGCCACCCGCGGTACGTCGCGCACCAGGTGTACTACTCGCTCGTCGGGCGCGACTACGAGTGGGACCTGATGCCGCTCGGTGCGGACGCCGGCGTCGGCGCGGTCGTGTGGAGCCCGCTCGGCTGGGGCCGCCTCACCGGCAAGGTACGCCGCGGCCACCCGCTGCCCGCCACCAGCCGTCTGCACAACACCGCCGACTACGGGCCGCCCGTCGACGACGAGCGGCTGTACCGGATCGTCGACGTGCTCGACGCGGTCGCCGCCGAGACCGGCCGCGCCGTCCCGCAGATCGCGCTGAACTGGCTGCTCACCCGGCCCACCGTCGCGTCCGTCCTGATCGGCGCCCGCAACGAGGACCAGCTGCGGCAGAACCTCGGCGCCGTCGGCTGGTCGCTCACCGCCGACCAGCTCGCCCGGCTCGACGCGGCCAGCGCGGTCGAGGCACCGTACCCGCACTTCCCGTACCGGCGGCAGGAGGGCTTCGCGCGCCTCAACCCGCCGCTCGCCGGCTGACCCCGGAGTACCCGGAAAGTGTTGCGGGACAAGGGGATCAGTCGGCGAGGCGCTCGCCGTACGCGGTGTTCAGTTCGGTCCAGCCGTGGTTCATGGCGTCCATGCCGCGGATCGGCGGGACGGGGTCGCCGTCGAGCAGGTGCTCCGCGACGTCGAGGCACAGGTGCCAGCCGGCGGCGATCTTCGACGCCCACTCAGGCTCGGCGAGCGTCTGGCGCAGCGTCAGCCGGGTGCCGCCGCCGGCCGGCGCCAGCTCCCAGCGCAGCAGGCTGTCCCCCCAGGT
The DNA here is from genome assembly GCF_016861975.1 of Actinocatenispora rupis. GTDB lineage: Bacteria > Actinomycetota > Actinomycetes > Mycobacteriales > Micromonosporaceae > Actinocatenispora > Actinocatenispora rupis. The sequence goes on from NZ_BOMB01000012.1 coordinate 260,742, forward strand.
GTACTCCAGCAGCGTGGGCGGCTCCGACCGGCTGACGGTGGCGGCCAGGTCCTGGCCGTCCTCGCCGTCGATCATGGTGAGCGTGGCGTCGCCGGTGGCGGCGAGGTCCCGGTCCGCCGTGTACGGCGCCCACGCGGCGAGCTGCCCCGGCTCGGTCAGCGCGGCCCAGACCCGTTCGGGCGCGTGCCGCAGCTCGCGGACGAACACCAGCGCCCATCCCCCGTCGACCTCTTCGGTACGTACCTCGGCAAGGTTCATGGTGATTCCTCCAGGTGGCGTTCCAGCGCGTCGAGGTGCTTCGTCCAGAGCCGCCGGTACGGCGCGAGCCACCGGTCGACCGCCGCGAGCCGGTCGGGTTCGAGGCGGTAGATCCGCTGCTGCGCCGCGATGCGGCAGCTGACGAAACCGGACTCCCGCAGCACCTTCAGGTGTTTGGACACGGCGGGCTGGCTCATCCCGAGCCGGTCGACCAGCTCGCCCACGCTGCGGTCGGAACTCCGCAGCGTGTCGAGGATCCGGCGTCTCGTCGGCTCGGCGAGTACGGCGAAGGCGTCCACGGGCACGCGCTCTATATTCCGCTTCCGGCATATGCCTGTCAAGGACTATAGACGGCCGATGGGCGCTACGCCTGCCCTGGGCTGTACACGTGCGGCGTCCGGCCGAGGAACGCCAGCAGCCGGCGGCCCGGCGCCGCCGACGGCGCCACCCGAGCAGGCGGCCCGAACCGGTACGGCCGGTCCTCGTCGGTCACCAGCAGCGGCGCGAACCGCAGCAGCTCCGCCGCCAGCTCGTCCGGTATCGCCCGGTCCGCGCCGCACGCCTCGGCCACGTCCCAGCCGTGTACCGCGATCTCCAGGGCGCCCGTCGCCGCGACGATCCGGGTGGCCAGCGGCTGCCCCGCCACCGACGTACGGTCCGGCACGCCCGTCGCCGCCCACACCCCGAGCAGCCGGCACGCGCGCGAGCGCACCGCCGCCACCGGATCCGCACCCGCGTCGTACGACGGGGTCAGCGCCACCCGGCCGGCCTCGACCGCCTCCGCCAGCGAGCCGAGCGAGTCGTACATGTGCTCCAGGAGCTGGCGCAGCGACCAGGCGGGGCACGGCGTGGGCGCGTCGAGGGAGTCGTCGGTGACGAGGTGCAGGCTGCCGAGGGTGTACCCGATCGAACGTTCCAGCAGGTCCAGTCCCGTCATCGCGGCCCGCTCGGCAGCACCGGCGGCAGCCCGAAGGCGGCGAACAGCTCGTCGTCGAAGAACATCGCGGTGTGCGCCACGCCCGCGTCGGTCAGCGTCAGCACCTGCACCGCGAACCGCTTGTGCGTGCCATCCACCGGATCCCGCATGTACATGGCGAAGCCGGGCGCGGCGTTCGCGCGGACCGGTACCAGCCGCATGTCGCCGGGGCCCTGCGCGGGGCACTGCCGCGCGATCAGCGCACCGACGTCCGCGGCGCCCTGGTACCACTGCGGGAACGGTGGCATCTCCCACACGGTGTCCTTGGTGAACACCGCGACGATCCGGTCGATGTCGTACGCCTCGAACGCGGCGACCCACGCGTCGAGCAGTTCGCGCTGCCGGGTGTCGGTCGGCTCGACCACGCCGTCCAGGGTCGGGGCGGCCTCGCGGAGCTGGGCGCGGGCGCGTTGCAGCGCGCTGTTGACCCCGGCGACCGTCATCCCCATCGCCTCGGCGACCTCCGCGGCACGCCACTGGAGCACCTCGCGCAGCACGAGTACGGCGCGCTGGCGTGGCGGCAGGTGCTGCAACGCCGCCACGAACGCCAGCCGTACGCTCTCGCGCGAGGTCACCACGCCGGCCGGGTCCGCCTCCAGCAGGGTGTCCGGTACCGGGGACAGCCAGGGCACCTCGTGGTTCTCGGCGATCGGCTGGTCCGGGTCGGACGCGGGGGCGCCGAGACCGGTCGGCAGCGGCCGGCGCGACCGGCCCTCCAGCGCGGTCAGGCACGCCGTCGTCGCGATCCGGTGCAGCCACGTACGCAGCGACGAGCGCCCCTCGAACCCGCCGTACGACCGCCACGCCCGCAGGTACGTCTCCTGCACCAGGTCCTCGGCCTCGTGTACCGAGCCGAGCATCCGGTAGCAGTGCGCCAGCAGTTCCCGCCGGTACCCCTCGGCCTGCTCGGGCAGTTGCGCCGGAGCGTCCGTGTCCCCGGCGCTCACTGCTCGACCACCGACAGCACGTTGCCGGCCGGGTCGGTGAACCAGGCGATCAGCGGGCCGCCGCCGCGGTGGATGCCCTTCGCGTCCTGCTGCATCCCGTCGTACCGCACGAACGTGACGCCGCGCGCGGTCAGCCCGTCCACGGCGGCCTCCACGTCCGGCACCGGAAAGTTCAGGATCGTGTACGTCGCCGGCGTGTGGTCCGGCTTCGCGTACACCAGCACGGACCGGCCGCCGGCCAGCTGCAGCCGGGCCAGCCCGGCCATCGGCTCGTCGGTCACGGTCAGGCCGAGCGTGTCGGTGTAGAACGCCTTCGCCGCGGCCAGATCGTCCACCGCGAACCCGCTGAACGCCTCGCTGTCGGTCAACATCACGCCACCCCGCCTTCCTCGCACCAACTCTCCCCTGTACCGACCGTCCGGCGTGACCGAACTCATCGGTCCGCCGGCGATGACTTCACCGCAGCGTCCCGGTCGACACCGGAGTACGACCGGATCGACGGAGGGAAGCGGCGATGAACGCCCGGACGCGATGGATGTCCCTGATCGTGCTCTGCGTGGGGATGCTGATGATCGTGCTGGACGCGACGGTGGTGAACGTGGCGCTGCCGGCGATCCAGGACTCGCTCGGCTTCACCCAGGCGGGCCTCGCGTGGGTCGTCAACGCGTACCTGATCGCGTTCGGCGGGTTGCTGCTGCTCGCGGGGCGGCTCGGCGACCTGCTGTCCCGGCGCGGGGTGTTCGTGGCCGGGCTGGCGGTGTTCACGGCCGCGTCGGTGGCCTGCGGGCTGGCGCAGAACCAGGCGATGCTGGTCGCCGCGCGGTTCGTGCAGGGTGTCGGCGGCGCGATGACCTCGGCGGTCATCCTCGGCATGATCGTCACGATGTTCCCGGGGCCGCGCGAGCAGGCCCGCGCGATCGGCGTGTACAGCTTCGTCGCGGCGGCCGGCGGCTCGGTCGGGCTGCTGGCCGGCGGCGTGCTCACCCAGCTCACCAGCTGGCACTGGATCTTCTTCATCAACATCCCGATCGGCCTGGTCACCGGGATCGCCGCGGTACGCGTGCTGCCGGCCGACGACCGCTCGCGCGCCCGTACCGGGCTGGACCTGCCCGGCGCCATCCTGATCACCGCGGCGCTGATGGTCGGCGTCGGCACGATCGTCACCCCCACCGGCCGGTACGCCCTCCCGCTGGCCGGTGCCGCCGTCCTGCTCCTCGCCGGCTTCCTGGTACGCGAGGCGACCGCGCGCAACCCGCTCGTACCGCTGCCGATCTTCCGGTCCGGCACGGTGTCCGGGGCGAACGCGGTGCAGGCGCTCACCATGGCCGGGATGTTCGGCGTGTTCTTCCTCGGCGCGCTCTACGTGCAACACCTGCTCGGCTACGACGCGCTCGGTACCGGCCTCGCGTTCCTGCCGACCACGACGATCATCGGCATCCTCTCCCTCCGGTACGCGGAGCGCTTCATCACCCGGTTCGGCGCGCGCACCGTGCTCGTGCCGGGTCTGGTGCTGATCGCGGCCGGGCTGGCGCTGTTCGCCCGGGTACCGGTGCACGGAAGCTACGCCACGGACGTGCTGCCGACGATGCTGCTGATCGGTACCGGGATCGGGGTGAGCGGGCCGGCGCTCGCCACGCTCGCCATGTCCGGCGCCACCACCGAGGACGCCGGCCTGGCGTCCGGGCTGGTCAACACCACCACGCAGGTCGGTTCGGCGCTCGGGCTCGCCGTCCTCGCCACCCTCTCCGCGGTCCGTACGCACGTCGCCGAGGCCGCCGGCACGCCGCACCCGGACGCGCTGGCCGCCGGGTACCGGCTGGCGTTCTGGTGCGCGGCCGGGCTGGTCGTCCTCGCGATCGGGCTCGCCCTGGTCACCCTGCGCCCGCGTCGCGCCGCCGCGACCGCCCCCGCCGAGCAGCCCGAGTACGCGACCGCCGGGTTGTGACCTCAGCGCTCCGGTGCCGAGCCCTCCAGCGCGGAGTCGTCGCGCGGCGGTACGGCCGGGGTCGTCGGCAGCGTGATCGTGAACGTGGTGGGCGGGCTGGTCGCGGTCACCGTGCCGTGGTGCGCGGTGACCACGGCGTGCACGATCGCCAGCCCCAGCCCCGTACTCCCGGCCGCGCGGGAGCGGGACGAGTCGCCGCGGGCGAACCGTTCGAAGATGTTGGGCAGGATATCGGCGGGGATGCCCGGACCGTCGTCGGTCACCGTCAGCGTCACCGAGCCGCGCGCGTTGCGCAGCCGCGTCACCACCGTCGTACCGGGCGGGGTGTGGGTGCGGGCGTTGCCGAGCAGGTTCGCGACGACCTGGTGCAGCCGCGCGTCGTCCCCCGGTACCGTCACCGGTTCGGGTGGCAGGTCGAGCCGCCAGGTGTGGTCCGGCCCGGCGACGTGCGCGTCCGACACCGCGTCGGCGACCACCCGGGACAGGTCCACCTCGGTACGTCCCAGCGGGCGCCCGGAATCCAGCCGGGCCAGCAGCAGCAGGTCGTCGACGAGCGTGGTCATCCGGCGCGACTCCGACTCGACCCGGCCGATCGCGTGCGTCACGTCGGCCGGCAGTTCGTGCCCGCCGCGCCGGGTCAGCTCCGCGTACCCGCGGATCGCGGCGAGCGGGGTGCGCAGCTCGTGGCTGGCGTCCGCGACGAACTGGCGGACCCGCTGTTCGCTGGCGTGCCGGGCGTTCAGCGCGTTGGCGACGTGGCCGAGCATCCGGTTGATCGCCGACCCGACCTGACCCACCTCCGTACGCGGGTCGGTGTCGGGCGAGGGCACCCGTACCGAGAGGGCGACCTCGCCGCGGTCCAGCGGCAGCTCGGCGACGCGGGTGGCGGTGGCGGCGACCCGGCGCAGCGGCGTCAGCGTACGGCGGACGATGAGGGCGGCGACCGTGCCGCCGATCAGTACCGCGGCGGTGGCAATGATCAGCTCGATGAGCAGCACCCGCAGTAGCGTGTCGTTCACCGGCCCCTGCGGCAGCCCCGTGACGACCACCGTACTGTCGTCCGGCGTCGTGTACCCCACCGCCCGGTACGACCCGAGCTCGTCACCGAGGTCGACGGTGACCGGGTGCCCGTCCCCCGGTATGCCGGCGAGCGTGGTGGCCTCCTCGACAGTCAGCGCCTCCGTCCGGTCCGGCCCCCGGTACACCTGGGCCTGGCTGACGGATCCGTTGCTGACAAAGGCGACCACGGTGTCCTGGCCGGGACCGCCGGTCAGGCGAAGGTCGGTGCGGCCGGCGTCCGGCGGTGCCTCCGGACCGTCGACCTGGAACCGCACCACACCGGTGCCTGCCCGCGCGACCTGGCTGTCCAGCTGGGCCATCAGGAAGTTGCGCAGGGCCAGCTCGGTACCGATGCCGGCGCCGACGCACACCACCGCGATCAGCGCCACGATGATCGCCGTCAACCGGGTACGCAGGGACCAGTGGGCGATCCCGCGCCGCTCAGGTCGCGGGCTGTCAGGTCGCGGGCTTGAGGACATAGCCCGCACCGCGCAGGGTGTGGATCATCGGCTTGCGCCCGGCGTCGATCTTCTTCCGCAGGTACGAGATGTACAGCTCGACGATGTTGGCCTGGCCGCCGAAGTCGTAGCTCCACACCCGGTCGAGGATCTGCACCTTCGACAGCACCCGGCGCGGGTTGCGCATCAGGTACCGCAGCAGCTCGAACTCGGTGGCCGTCAGCTGGATCTCCGCGCCGCCGCGGCGTACCTCGTGGCTGTCCTCGTCGAGGGTCAGGTCGCCGACGACGAGCATCGCGTCGGTCTGCTGCGTGGCCCGGCTCGCCCGGCGCATCAGGCCGCGCAGCCGCGCCACGACCTCCTCCAGGCTGAACGGCTTCGTCACGTAGTCGTCGCCGCCGGCGGTCAGCCCCGCCACCCGGTCCTCCACCGCGTCCTTCGCGGTCAGGAACAGTACGGGCAGGTCCGGGGCCTCGCTGCGCATCCGGTGCAGCACCTCCAGCCCGTCGATGTCGGGCAGCATGATGTCGAGCACCACCGCGTCCGGCCGGAACTCGCGGGCCTCGCGTACCGCGGCGGTGCCGTCGGTCGCCGACCGCACGTCCCAGCCCTCGTACCGCAGCGCCATCGCCAGCAGCTCGGACAGCGTCGGCTCGTCGTCCACGACGAGCACCCGTACCGGCGAGCCGTCCGGTCGCCGCAGGTGCACCCGCCCCTTGGCCCGGCTCACCGGCTCCGTCCCCATGCCCACCATGCTGTCATCGTCGCGGCCCGCGCTGTGGCCGGATTGGGCCCTTCCTGTGTACGACCTGTGCGGTGCCCGCCGCGGCCCGGCAAAGCGGACAAGCACACCGCTACCTCAGCGGTACCACAGGGTCGGCACAGGGTACGGGCGGACGGTCGAGCCTCCTGCGGCGAGCACTGCCGCACCGAGGTACCGAGAAGGAAGGGCGCGACGTGACCTCCCCAGGAACGGACGAGACCGTACCGGCCGGCGCAGAGTCCGGCACCCCCGCGGGCGCCGAACCCGAGACCCCGGCCGGGGCCGAGCCGCAGGCGGCCCCGGCGAGCGGGCCGCGCCGGCCGCTCACGAACGCCCAGCGGATCGCGGTCGCCGCGGCCGTCGGCGTCGCCGCGGTCGGCATCGGCGGCGGCGTCGTGTACGCCTCGTCGCACCAGTCGTCGAACGGCCAGTTCGGCGGCGGCGGCGGAATGCGGATCTTCCGGCCGGGCGGCAGCAGCGGGCTGACCGACGCGCTGCACGGCGAGTACGTGGCGAGCAACGGCAAGAACGGCACCCGCACCATGCTCATCCAGACCGGTACGGTCACCGCCGTGTCGTCCAGCTCGGTGAGCGTCAGGAGCACCGACGGCTTCGCCGGCACGTACGTGGTGGGCTCGGGTACCAAGGTCGACGACGGCGCCACCACCATCGGCAAGGTCAAGAAGGGCCACACGGTCACCGTCGTCGCCACCAAGTCCGACAGGACCGCCACGTCGATCCTCGACACCACGCTGCTCGGCGGATCCAACGGCGGCCCGCAGAACAACACCGGACCGCAGGGCGGCACCGGCCAGCAGGGCGGCGCGCCGCAGGGCGGGCCGCGGGGCAACGGCAGGCCAGGCGGCCAGCCCTGAGGTGGATGGGCGCTTCGTCTTTTCACTGAACACCCGGACGCATCGGTACCGGCCCGTGGGCACCCGGTCGGCGGCGCGGGCCCGGCGCGATCCGGTCGCCGGCGCGGTGGGCCAGCGACCCGGTGTCGGCGGCGCGCCGCCGACACCGCGTGGTGGCCGGTACGCGCCTTCGCTCTGAGCACCCACACGCATCACGGCGCCCGCGACGTTCCGGTGCGTCGATCGCAAGCAGCGGCGGCCGGTGGCCGGTCGTCGTGCAGCGGGCGCCGCCCCATCCGGCGCCCCGGCCCCGGGCCCGGTCCTTCGCGCGACCGGCGCCCGGGGCCGCCTCGTCTCTCACGGGCAACGGCACGAACCCGTTGCCCCACAACGACTCCGGGCACGACCCTCGCCGGAACCGTTGGTACGACACCGTTTCCGGGTACGAAACCGCCCCGGCGCCGGAGTGCGGCGGACCGGGGCGGGCGGCCGGGACGGCCGGGGTGGGCGGTCCGGCCGGAGCCGGCCGGACCGTACTGTCAGGCGGCGGGGCGGCGCAGCCGGCCGATCATGCGGCGCAGCCAGCCGGAGCGCTGCGTACCGGGGCGGGAGCCGGCGGGACGCGTACCGTTCGGGTGCGCCTTGTCGTCGCTCTTCTCGGCCGCGGCGGCCTCGACCGGCTCGTCGGCGTCCAGCGCCGGCGCCTCGATCTCGGCCTTGGCAGCGTCATCGTCCTTCGCCGCGACATCAGCCTTGTCAGCGTCGTCAGCCTTCGCCGCGTCGTCAGCCTTGTCAGCGTCGTCAGCCTTCGCCGCGTCGTCAGCCTTGGCGGCGTCGTCGACCTTCGCAGCGTCCTCGGCCTCGTCGGCGTCGTCAGCCTTCGCCGTTTCCTCGGCGGACGCCGACTCCTCGGCGGCAGGCTCCTCCGCGACCTCCGCGACCTCCGCGACCTCCGCGGCAGCCGGCTCGGCGACGTCGGCGGCGACCGGCTCGGACTCCGTCTCCGCAACGGCTTCCGCCTCGGCGGCGGCGACCGGCTCCGCGACGACCTCGACCGAAGCGGCCTCGCCGGACGACGCGGGCGCGGCGGCGGACGTGGCGACGGCGAACTCGGCGACCGGTACCTCGGTCACGGCGACCGACGACGGGTCGGCGTCCGCGCCGGCCGTACCGACGAGGCCGAGGAACGGGTTGAGCCAGGCGACGTGCGCGCCGTCGGCAAGCGCGGCCGGTACCGGGGCCGGCGGGCGCAGGCGGTCGGCCGCGCCGGTCGCCTTCCGCGCGTACGGGCCGGTGTTGCCGAGCAGCCACAGCGGCGTGACGCCGGCCTCGGCGTACGCGTCGCGGGCGGCGGTCCAGTCGGCGGCGGTGAGCGCCGAGTAGACCAGGTGGACGGCGACGCGGTCACCGTCGGCGGTCGTGATGAGCAGGTCGGGGTTCGGGGCCAGGTCGGAATCGGCGGTCACCGTCGAGCCGGGGTACGCCGTGGCGGCCCACCGGATGACGGTCTGTTCGGCGGCGAGCCGCCACAGCGTCTCCTTGGCCTGCTTGTCGCCGTGCGTGGTGCCGGTCTTCGGGTGGACGAACGCGACCCGGCCGGCACCCTTGCGGATCCCGGTGTAGGTGGCGTCACAGCCCGGGAACGGGCACTGCAGCGCGCCGGCCTTGACCCGCTCGCGCCAGGTCTGGCCGGGCGGATCGGCGGGCGTGTCGGGACCGGCGTCGGCCGGCAGGTACTGGAAGGCGCCGTCGGCGTCCCGCGCCCACGCCTGGTAGAGCGTGGTGTCGAAGAGGCGTCCGCGGGCGGCGGACTGGGTGGTGCTCGGTGCGTCGTCGTTGCGATCGGGCGTATCGCTCATGGGCGGCAACAGTAAAGGACGGCCGGGATATTTGGGAAGCCGACCCTCACGCGTGTCGGACACAACGTTACCCACAGCCGCTCCCCTCCTGTGTACGCATCCCCCACCGGTTGAACGAGCGCGTGCGTCCCGCGTCACGGTACGACCGTCCACAGTGGACGTTCCGGGCGGGGTCGGCCCGGTGACGCGGCGGCGTTGCGGGGTTGCCGCCGGTCGGCACAAACCCGCCAGACACGCCGTTGTCCGGACATCCCCGTTTTCAGTAAAGTCAGTTAACTGTTTCCGGGAGGTGCCCATGAACACGCTCGCCGAGACCGGGAAATCGTTGTGCCGCATGACCGTCGGGCTGCTGTTCGCCTGCCACGGGACGGCCGGACTGTTCGGCTTCCCGATCCGTACCGGACACGTGCCGGCCGTCTTCGCGTGGCCCGGCTGGTGGGCCGCCGCCATCGAGTTCGCCACCGGGCTGCTCGTCCTCGTCGGCCTCGGCACCCGCGTGGCCGCCCTGCTCGCCTCCGGCACCATGGCCTACGCGTACTTCACGGTGCACCAGCCGCACGCGCTCTGGCCGATCGCGAACGGCGGTGAACCGGCCGCCGTGTTCTGCTGGACCTTCCTACTCGTCGCCGTCGTCGGACCCGGCCGGTTCTCCCTCGACGGGCTGCTCGGCCGCCGCCGGCGCCGCACCGTGCAGGTCGCCGGCGAGTACGTCGGGTCCTGAGTCGACGCCGTCCCGGCGTACCGCGACGATCTCGGGGCCGCCGTCGGCGAGCCGTACGGCGGACAGGACGATGCCGTCGGCGCGTTCGAGTACGACGGCGGCGCGGGTGCGGTCGGGCGCGTCCGGCAGCGCCGGCTCGGTGGTGAGCGCGCAGTCGGTCACCGTCACGTCCCGGTACGCGAGGTGGCTGGTCCGGCCGTCGACCTCGCTGCGGCCCCACCCCGCCAACCGCATCGCGTACGGGCCGCACCAGCCGACGGTGCAGCCGGACACGGTGATCGCCGACGAGACCGGCGACGCGCCGGAGACCGGGTGGAACCGGTCGGCGTTGTCGCCCGGCAGCAGCCGGAACCCGATCTCGACGCCGGTGCACCGCACGTCGCGTACCGCCACGTCGTGCACCGAGCTGAGGTAGAAGCCCTCGAACGCGTCGGTCACCCGCAGCCCGGTGATCCGCAACCGGTGCGGGTGGTACGACGGGCCGGTCAGCTCGCTGACGCTGGTACCGACCGCGCCCCAGTGCACCGCCACGCCGGTACCGCCGCCGCTGACGCGCACGTCCGCGACGGTCAGGTCGCGGACGGCGCCGAGCACGGCGACGGAGTTGGCGGTGCACCGGCCCGCCCGCCGTACGGTCAGGTTGCGGAGTTCGACGTCGGTGGCCCACTCGGGGCGCTCGGGGTAGAAGTAGCGGCCGACGGTGACGGCGGTCCAGCGGTCCCCGTCGTGCTTGCCGGGGTCGGCGACGGGCAGCTCCAGCGCCAGGTCCGCGACGCGTACGCCGGAGCCGAGGACCCACAGCAGCGGCGCCGCCGTCGCGTCCGGCTGGATGAGGACGGTGTCGCCGTCGCGGGCGCCGGTGAGGTGCCGGCCGTCGGCCAGCCGCAGCCCGCCGCCGACCGGGAACCGGCCCGCCGGCAGGGTGACCGGGGCGGCGTCCGGCCGGTCCAGCAGTTCCTGCACCAGCGCGCGGTTCGCCTCGGCGTCGTCGGTCAGCTCCGGCGTGACGCTCGCCGGCCGGGTCACCGACGCGGCGACCATCCGCCACGCCACCGGCCGGTACGTGCTCAGTCGTACGACGGCGGGGCCGGACAGGTGGCCGGTGTAGCGGACCTGGACGACGTTGCCGCGGACCCGGACCGCGCAGGCCCGGGGTGTACCGCCGTCGAGCGGGACGAGCTGCGCGTGCACGTCACGCGGGCGCAGCGCGGTCCGTACGGTGAGCGGGGCCAGCCCGTACCGGACGGGGGCGGTGACCGCGCGGGCGCCGCGGATCATGCCGCGCCGGGCCCGGTTGCTGGCGGCGAAGCGGGCGGCGGCGAGCCGGCGACGGGCCAGCGCGATGCCCTTGTCCCGGTACCGCAGGCGCGGCGCGCCGGTCGGCGGTTCCTCCCACAGCGGCCCCGCGGGCGGCGCGACCCGGTCCGCCGGTACGGTCGCGGCCGGTCCGGCGCGCAGCGTCCACACGAACGTGCCGGACACCGGCGCGGCGGGCGCGGCCAGGAACACGCCGCCGGCAACCGGGCCGGTGGCCAGGTCCTCAACGGGCCGGTCCCCGGCGGGCCGGTCCTCGGCGGGTACCGGGTCGACGGTCACCGCGTCCACCCGTACGCCGACGGCGGCGTGCGGGAGCGTGCCGTCCGGTGCGGCCGTGGCGTCGGCCAGTTCCAGGATCAGCAGCCCGTCCGCCGGTACCTCCTCGGCGGTGAGGTCGAACCGCACCGTGGCCGACGCGTCCAGCGCGAACGAGCCGTGCGGCCGGTCCAGGAGCACCGCCGTACGGGTCGCGCCCTGCGACCGGACCAGCAGCAGCCGGGCGCCGTGCGGCTGCCGCGGCGTGACCCGGTCGGGTACGCGGTGCTGCCACCACTGCGCCGTCTCCCGGTCGGCGGTCAGCCGCAGCGTGACCCGTACCGGGCCGTCGGTGGCGACCTTGATGCCGATGAGGCCGGGGCTGGCGGAGAAGCGGCCGACGATCCCGGTGCCGCGGACGAAGCCGTCGCAGACCTGGATCGCCGCTCCCCCACCGGTTTTCACGGTCGCCGGCAGCGTCAGCGGCGCCACCGGCCGGTCCAGCTCGGTGTCGAAGGTGCGACTCACTCTTCTCCCCACAACTCGTCGCCGAGCGTCCCGCCGCGGGACGCGGACAGGTCGAACCGGGTCAGGAACGGCTCGCGCCGCGACCACATCCGCCGGGTCGCCGTGAACGCCGGGTCGCCGTCCGACTCGACGTGCTGCATGACCACGCGCAGGATGCGCAGCAGCTGGTCGGACTGGCCGGCCTCCCAGTGCGGTACCAGGTCGGTCGGGACGTCGGCGGCGCTGCGGTAGAACCAGTGCCACAGCCGGGCCCGTTCGCGCTGCTCGGGCGTGACCAGCGGGCGGCCGGTGCGCAGCTCGCCGATCGCGCCGGACAGCGTCGACCAGTAGTCGTCCACGCTGGTCGCCACCCGGGAGATGCCGCACGCGCTCCACTCGGCCCAGCCCGCCATCACCGTCGGGATCCCGTACGCGGGAAGCTCGTTGGAGATGCTGCCGCGGACGGTGACGCCCAGGTCGGTGAGGCTCCACAGGATGTTCTTGCTGAGGTCCCTGCTCGGCGCGAACCCCACGTGCGGCACCCCGCGGTACTGCTCGGCGAGCGCGTCGAAGTGCCCGGACGAGTCGTACAGGCCCTGGCTGGGGTGGTCGAGGAACAGCCAGTTGACGTCCGTGCGGTCCTTCGCGTACTCGGCGGTCCGTTCGAACCAGTCGGCCAGGTCGGCGAAGTGCTCGACGTTGGTGCCGAGGGCGTCGGACACCGCGTGGTTGAACACGGCCACGGTCGGCCGGCCCGGTTCGAAGCCGAAGCGGTGCGCGGCGTGCGCGCGCAGCTGCCGGCGTTCGGTGTCGGTGCGGATGTCCAGCGAGGCGGTCGCGCCGCCGCGCCACCACGACGGCCGGCCGAGGTTTCCCTTGGCGCGCCAGGAGACCAGCTCGGCGCTGTGCCGGATGAGGTCACGCTGCGGCCAGATCGTCTTCTCGAAGTACTCGCCGATCCGGGTGGTCAGCGCGGCCCGGAAGGTCGGCGCGCCCTCCGCCTGCTCCGGGAACAGCGCGTACGACTTGAGCGAACCGGTCGTCTGCACGTGCAGCACCGGCGTACCGGTGCGGCGGGCGGCCTCGACGGCGAGCCCCCAGTGGTTGTAGTCGACGTGGCTGGTGACCAGCGCGTCCGGGCTGAACGCCGCGAACAGCCGGTCGTACACCTTCGCGAACGCCTCGGTCCGCGCCTTCACCCGCCGGTACGTCTCGGACGCGCGGTGCGCGTCGGTGAGCCGCGGGACGCGCAGCAGCCGGGCGGCCGTGGCGTACACGTTCTCGTCGAGGTCGGCGGGGCTGATCGGGGGCCGGTGCGTGTCGTGCGGCAGCGGCCGGCCGGCGACGGTCGCATCCGGTGCCGGGCCGTCGCCGGCCGCCACGTACCGGTCGACCAGCTCGTGCACGTCGATCACGTCGTCCGCCTGGTACGCCGTCGCCAGCTTGCGTACCAGGGAGGTGTCGAACCGGGTCCAGAGCGCCTCGCTCCAGTCGGCGTCGGTGCCGGTGAACACGATCAGCCGGGCCGGGAAGACGCGCCGCAGCGCGTTCGCCACGGTCAGGTTGCGCAGCGCCACGCGCAGGTCCTGGTGCAGGATCTCCACCAGGATCGCGCCGGGCGCGTCGCCGGTGGGTGCCGCGCGCACGTTGTTCGACCAGTACACGGACGCCACGGCGAGAAACCGGTCGAACTCCGCGGTGTCCGCGTTCAGCCGCACTGCCGTCTCTCCCTCGTCGTCATGACCGCAACCGCCGCATTTCCCGGCGGAGCAAGCGAATCCCGATGTGGAACGGGAAGGTGAACAGGTACCCGATCCGGTACGTCACGGACCGGCGCAGCGTGCCCAGCTCGCCGAGCCGGCGGTCGCGTTCGGCGACGCTGTCGTCCAGCCAGCGGATCTGCGCGCGGGCGTCGGCCAGCTCCGCGGTGAGCGAACCCACCAGCCGCACCGCCTCCGCGTACCCGGTGGGCGGGACGGTGCCGTGGCCCGGATCGGCCGACCACCGCTCGCGCAGTTCCGCGTACCGCTTCGCGTCGCCGCCGTCCGCGGGCGCGCGCGGTTCGTCCAGGTGCACCGCGTACGCCGCGGCGGCGGCCAGGTCGCGCGCCGAGACCGCCACGCCGGCGGTGGCCGCGAGGGTCACCGCGAGCCGGTCCGGCGAGACGCCCACCGGCCACGGGTGCCGGTGCCCGCCGGCGACCAGCTCGTAGCAGAACCGTTGCAGCGCACGGAGAAAGACCAGATCGACCGGTACCGCCAGGGTGGTCGACCAGCTCGGGTCGGCGAGGGCGGGACCGTCCGGGCCGAGCAGCACGCCGGACAGGTCGGCGACGGCCTTGCCGGGTGCGGCGAGGGGCCCGTGCCCGGTCTCGTCGCCGGCCCACACCGCGCGCCAGTCGCCGTCCGTCCCGTCCGCCAACAGCCACTCCCGGTACGCCCGCACGAGTTCGCGCGCGGTGACCAGGTCGTCGGCGGCGGCCGCGGCGACGAGCAGGTCGCGCAGCGGCACGCCGGCCGGTACCGGTCCGTCCAGTGTGGACGGATCGCGGGTGAGGTGGTCGAGTGCCCGCGGCGCGGTGTCCGCCGACAGTGGGGCGCGCCGCCAGCCGCCGTCGGCGTCCCGTTGCAACAGCTGCGGCACCGCCCAGAAGTCCGGCACCCCGCGGTCGGCGAGCACGATCCCCGGCCGCGCGGTCGGGGCCGCGGTCGGGGTCGGGCGGTCGTCGTCGGCGCGGCAGGTCAGCACCACCCAGGCCGGCGCCAGCGCGACGCCGAGGCCGTGCCGTACGGCGTCGCGGGCCAGCGGGGCCGGGTCGGTCAGTACCGGCGCGGGGCCGGGCAGGCAGGCCGCCGCGACCAGCGAGGCCACCCCGTCGCCGGCCGCGGCCAGCGCCGTCTCCTCCGCCACCAGCCCCGGGTACGCCGCCAGCACCGACCCGGTACGCAGCCCGGCCGCGGCCAGCGCCGTGCGTACCGCGGCCAGGCCGGGCGGTACGTCGGTGTCGGAGGCGGCGGCCACGCCGGTGAGCCGGTCCAGCCCGAGTCCGTTGCGTACCAACAGGAGTGCGGGGGCGCCGGGTGCGGCCAGCGCGGCGAGCAGGGCGACGGTGTCGGCCCAGCGGCGCGGCGGGCTGTCCGGCCCGTACAGCGCGGCAGGGTCGTCCAGCGCGATGACCGCGGCGTACCCGGAACCGTCGGGCGGCAGGCGGTCCAGCCCGCCGCACAGCACCCGCACCCCCGACGCCGCCAGCCGGGTACGCGCGGCGCGGGCGTCGGGCAGGTTGCGCAGCACCAGATCCACCGCGAGACCGCGGTCGGCCAGCGCGGTCAGCAGCGAGTCGTCGTGCCGGCCGGCGACCAGTACCCGGCCGCGGTCCGGTAGCGCGGCGCCGACCAGCGCCAGCAGCCACCCGCCGTACCGGTCGGCGCCGTCGGCGTCGGAGCCGGCCAGCACCTCGCCGCCGAGCAGCCGTACCGCGTCGGCGGTGTCCTCGATCGTCGTGTCCACGTCCCGTCAACCCACCAGGGCTTCGTCTCGGGCCCGGCCGGCACCCGCGGGAGCGTCGTCCCGGGTCCAGCCGAACAGGTCGGCGATCTCCGCCGGCGGCGCCACGTACCGCCGGCCCAGTTCCTCGGCGGCGACCGCGTCGGACACCCGGCGGTCCACCGCCGGCGCGTGCATCTCCGGCCACAGCCGCCGCACCCGCGCGTTCCCGCCGTACGCCGGGTTCTCGTTCTCGATCAGCATCGGGTCGCCGTACACGCCGACCTCGCAGCCGGCGGCCGCACCGTACAGCAGGGCGGTGCACAGCCGGTTGGACCCGACGCGGCGGTGCGCGCGCAGCTCGGCCAGCTGCTTGTCCAGGAACCACGGGTCGGTGCCCTGGTAGTGGCCGCCGCGGGTGCCGTGCGTGATCACCCGGAACCCGAACGACTCGTACATCTCGCGGATCTGCGGGTGCCGGAACTCCATCCAGTACAGGCAGACGGTGACGGGTGGCTCCTCGCGCGCGGCGATCTCCGCGGCGAGCGCCCGGTGGTCGCCGAAGATGGCCTGCGCCTCCCACCCGTGGAACGGGTAGAAGATCGTCCCCCGCCGCACGGGCTCGGTGCCCGGCCGGGCGGCACGTCCCGCCGCGGTGCCCGCATTCGCCCGCGCGGCAGGGCCCGGGGTGCCCGGATTCGCCCGCGCCGCAAGGCCCGTGACGCCCGGGGTCGCCCGCACGGCAGGGTCCGCGGTGCCCGGATTCGCCCGCGCGGCAACGCCCGTGGCGCCCGGAGTCGCCGCGGCGTCGGCCATCGCCAGCAGGTACGCGAAGGGCGCGCCGATCACCCGGTAGTTGCCGGCGCCGGCGGCGATCCCGCGCCGGCGCGGTCCGTCCGACCACACCAGCCGGGGTACGCCGGGCGGCGGCGGATCGTCGGCCCCGTACCCGTCGTGGATGTTCCAGCCGTGCTGGACGAACCCGCGGATCCGCGGCGGCGTGCGCAGCCCGCAGTACCGGGCGAACACGTGCGCGTGCCCGTACCAGTGGTTCTGGTGGTTCACCGACGACCCTCCACTATGGACGAACCTGCGCGGCGGGCACCGGACACGGACCCGTCATCCCAGCAACGAGCGGAGCACGTCCACGACGCGGTCCTGGTCGTCGTCGGTCAGGTCCGGGAACATCGGCAGCGACAGCTCCTGCTCGTAGTACTCCTCCGCGACCGGGCACAGCCCCCTCTTGTACCCGAGGTCGGTGAACACCGGGTGCCAGTAGACGGGGACGTAGTTGACCTGGACGCCGATGCCGGCCGCGCGCATCCGCTCGTACACGTCGCGGCGGCGGCCGCCGAGGATCCGCACCGGGAACAGGTGCCAGGCGGGCTCGACGCCGGGCCGCTGCGGCGGCAGCAGCAGACCGTCCACATCGGACAGCAGCGTCCGGTACCGGGCGACCAGCTCGCGCCGCCGGGCCAGGAACCCGGCGAGCCGCCGCAGCTGCACGATGCCGAGCGCGCAGAGTACGTCCGGCAGCCGGTAGTTCAGGCCGAACTCGTGCACCTCCTGGTGCCAGCGGCCCTGGTCGGCGATCCGGAACCGGTGCGGCTCGCGCACCAGCCCGATGTTGCGGAACCGCGCCGCCCGCTCCGCCAGCCCCGGCCGTACGCTCGCGACGGCGCCACCCTCGGCGGTCGTCATGTTCTTCGTCGGGAAGAACGAGAACGTGGTCAGGTCGGCGATCGACCCGATCGGCTTCCCGTGGTACGTGGCGCCGATGGAGTGCGCGGCGTCGTCGAGCAGCAGCGCCCCGGCCGAGTCCGCCACCGTACGCAGCGCGTCGTAGTCGGCGGGGTGGCCGGCGTAGTCGATCGCGGCGACGACCCTGGTCCGCTCGGTGCAGGCGGCCTTCGCGGCCTGCGGGTCGAGCAGCCCGGTGTCCGCCTCGACGTCGGCGAACACCACGGTGGCGCCGAGCATGGCGGCCGTCGACGCGGTCGCCACGAACGTCATCGGGCTGGTCACCACCTCGTCGCCCGGCCCGATCCCGGCCGCCGCGTACGCGGTGTGCAGCGCCGCGGTGCCCGAGGTGACGGTGACGCACTCGGCGCCGCCGGCGGTCGTGGCGAGGTCCGCCTCGAACTGCCGCACCGCGGGGCCGGTCGTCAGCCAGTCGCCCCGCAGTACCTCGGCGACCGCGGCGATCTCGTCGTCCGAGATCGACTGCCGCCCGTACGGGAGCATGTCGGCCGGCCCTCCCTTCGGGCCGGCCGCCGACCGGCTCCGCTCCTCGCTCGCTGCGCTGCTCACCGGACGTCAGCCGGCCTTCGCCGGCGCGAGCATGGCGCGCAGTTCGTCGGTGGACATCCACAGGTCGTTGGTGTCCGAGCGGTAGCAGAAGTCCGCGGCAACCGGCTCGCCGTCGGTCGGCGGCGTGTAGCCCCAGGTCGCGATCGTCGGCTGGAGCACGTACCGGTCGGCGAGGCGTAGCGCGCGGCGGCCCTCCTCCGGGCTGATCATCTCCTCGTGCAGCTTCTCGCCCGGCCGCATGCCGATCTCGTGCGTCGGCGCGTCCGGCGCCACCGCCTCGGCCAGGTCGAGTACGCGCATGCTGGGGATGCGCGGCACGTACAGCTCGCCGCCCTGCATCAGCTCGAACGAGTCGACCACGAACTTCACCGCGGCCGGCAGGCTGATCCAGAACCGGGTCATCCGCTTGTCGGTGATCGGCAGCGACTTCCCTTGCGCCGCAAGCTTCTCGAAGAACGGGATGACCGAGCCGCGCGAGCCCATCACGTTGCCGTACCGCACCACGGCGAACCGGGCCGGGTGGTGCGCGGCGTAGTGGTTGGCCGACACGAACAGCTTGTCGGCGACGAGCTTGGTCGCCCCGTACAGGTTGATCGGGCTCGACGCCTTGTCGGTGGACAGCGCGACGACCTTCTGGACGCCGGTGTCGATCGCGGCCTCGATCACGTTCTGCGACCCCGCCACGTTCGTCCGCACGTACTCGAACGGGTTGTACTCGGCGGTGTCGACCTGCTTCAGCGCCGCGGCGTGCACGACGTGATCGACGTTGTGCATGGCGCGGCGGAGCCGGTCCAGATCGCGGATGTCACCGATGAACCAACGCAGTCGTGAATCGTCGTTGAACATCTGACGAACCTCGTACTGCTTCAGTTCGTCACGCGAGAAGACAACCACCCGGGCCGGGTCGTGGTGGTCCAGGACATGACGTATAAAGGCCTTGCCGAACGAGCCCGTTCCCCCGGTGACGAGGATGTCCGACCCACTGAGTACTGACACGGGGAACGTTTCCTTCCACGAAGCCGCCAGGTGCCACCCGAGTCAAGACGCACGAGGTTAGTGGAAGGTTAACCAGAAATGGGAACGACATGACGAGAATAGTTGGCGTCGTGCAGGCGCGGATGAGTTCGACGCGGCTGCCCGGCAAGGTGCTCCGGCCGGTCGCCGGACGCAGCGTCCTCGGCTGGGTGGTCCGTGCCGCCCGCGCCGCCGACGTGCTGGACGAGCTGGTGGTCGCCACCAGTACCGAGCCGGGCGACGACGCGGTGGCCGCCGAGGCGGAACGGCTGGGTGTCGAGGCCGTCCGCGGCTCTGTGCACGACGTGCTGAGCCGGTTCATCGCCGTACTCGACGGCCGCAAGGCCGACGCGGTCGTCCGGTTCACCGCCGACTGCCCGCTGCTCGACCCGACCGTGGTCGCCACCGCCGTCAACGCCTGGCGTACGGCGCCGTGGCTGGACTACGTGTCCACCGCGCTGCCCCGGTCCGTACCGCGGGGGATGGACGTCGAGGTGATCCGGGCCGACACGCTGCGCGCGCTGGACGGCGTCGCCACCGACCACCACCGGGTCCACGTCACCTCCGCCGTGTACACCGAGCCGGCGGCGTACCGGATGCTGGGGGTGACGTTCCACCCGGACGCCTCCGACCTGCGGGTCACCCTCGACACCTCCGACGACCTGCGGCTCATCGAGGCGGTCGTGGCGCACTTCGGCGACCGGCCGCCCGCGATGCCCGAGCTGGTCGACTGGCTGCGCGCCAACTCCGGGGTCACCGACCTCAACGCGCACATCCGGCAGAAGGTCCTGGAGGCCGGGTGACGGTCGCGCTGGTCGCGGACGCCGGCCGGGTCCGCGGGCTCGGGCACGTGATGCGCTGCCTGGCCCTCGCCGAGCAGCTCGCCCCCCGCGGACTCGACCCGGTGTTCGTCGCCGACCTCGCCGACCTGCCGTGGGCCGTGGCCCGGCTCGCCGAGCGCGACCTCACCTGGGTACCGCCCGGCGACGACCCGGCCGGCACGGTGCTCGGGCTGGCCCCGGCCGCGGCCGTGCTCGACTCGTACCACCTGCCCGAGTCGGTGGGGCATCGGCTGCGCGCAGCGGGCGTACCGGTGCTGGCGATCGTGGACGGCGACTCCCGGCCGCACCCCGCCGACCTGTACCTGGACCAGAACCTCGGCGCCACGCCCGACGCGCTGCCCGGCCCCGGCCTCGCCGGCCTGCGGTACGCGCTGCACCGCGCCGACGTGGTGCGGCACCGGCCCGCCGCCCCGCGTACCGACGACGCGACGCCACCCCGGGTGCTCGCGTTCTTCGGCGGCACCGACCCGTTCGCCGCCGCCCCGGTACTCGCCGGCGCGCTCGCCGCCACCGGCGTGCCGTACGAGGCGACGGTGGTGGCGGCGACCCCGGAGCTGGCCGCGCGGGTCCGGGCGGTCCCGGGGCCGCATGAGGTGATCGGCCCGAGCGACGAGCTACCGCGGCTGGTCACCGGCGCCGACCTGGTCGTCGCCGCCTCCGGTACGTCGGCCTGGGAGCTGGCGTGCCTCGGCGCCGCCGCCGCGCTCGTCTGCGTGGTCGACAACCAGGAGGTCGGGTACGCCCGCGCCGTGGCCACCGGCGCCGTCGCCGGCCTCGGCCGCCTGTCCGACCTGCGTACGGACCCGTCAACAGCGGTGCCGGTACTGCGCCGGCTGCTCACCGACCCGGCCGAGCGGCAGCGGTTGCGGGCCGCCGCGTGGCACCTGGTCGACGGGGCCGGCGCGGCCCGCGTCGCGGATGCGCTGGCGGGCCTGATCGTCGCCGTGGGAAGTCCACGCATGTGACGACGGCTTCCCGGCGGCACGGCGACCGCATCCCCGGGGGCCGCACCTGGCGTTCACCTGCGCGTCACGTCGGCCGCCGGGTGGGCGCCCCGGGCGGCGCGACACACCGCCCGGGGCGTACTTCTCAGATGAGGTCCCAGGTGAGCGGCGTGCCCTTGGGCGTGTCGGCCCGGAACGTACGCCCGGCGACGGTGGCGAAGGACTCCGGTTCCAGCCCGCCGGTCGGGCGGATCGAGCGGACGTTGTCGGCGGTGATCGGCTCGCCGGCGGCGACGTCCTCGACCACGTGCAGCGAGCGCCGGAAGCGCAGGCCCTCGGCCTCGGCGTCGGACGGCCCGAACGACACCCGGCCGAGCGAGCGCCACGCCGTCTCCGTCTCGGTACGCAGCAGCGTCAGTTCGCGCGGCTCCAGCGAGAACGCCGAGTCGACGCCACCGTCCTCGCGGGACAGCGTGACGTGCTTCTCGATGACGGTCGCGCCGAGCGCCACGGCGGCCACGGCGGCGCCGATGCCGAGCGTGTGGTCGGACAGGCCGACGTGCGCGTCGACGGCGCCTTCGAGTACCGGGAGGGAACGGAGGTTGCTGTGTTCCGGCGGCGCCGGGTACGAGGTGGTGCAGCCGAGCACGATCAGCTGGTCGTTGCCGGCGGCGCGGGCGGTACGGACGGCGGCGTCGATCTCGCCGAGCGTCGCCATCCCGGTACTGATGATCAGCGGCTTGCCGGTCGCCGCCATCCCGCGCACCAGCGGCAGGTCGGTGACCTCGGACGACGCCACCTTGTACGCGGGCACGCCGAGCTTCTCCAGGAACTCGATGGACGTCGGGTCGAACGCCGAGGAGAACGCGGCGAGCCCGAGGTCGGCGGCGAGCGAGAAGATCGGCTCGTGCCACTCCCACGGGGTGTGCGCCTCCTGGTACAGCTCGTAGAGCCGGCGGTTCGGCCAGAGCTTGTGGTCGGGCGACAGCCGGAACCGCGGGGTGTCCACGTCGACGGTGATCGTGTCCGCCGTGTACGTCTGGAGCTTGACGGCGTGCGCGCCGCAGTCGGCGGCCATCCGGACGATGTCGAGCGCCCTGTCCAGGCTCCCGTCGTGGTTGCCGGACATCTCCGCGATGATCATCGGCGGGTGGTCGGGGCCGACGGGGGTGCTGCCGATCGTGACGTCGGGGCGGGTCATGCGGGCTCCTCGCTGGTCTGTGCGGTGCCGGTGCGGGTGGCGTCGCTGCTGGTCCCGGCCGTGCCACCACCGGGTACGGGTCGGGCGGCGCCGCGCCGGTCCGCCCGGCGCAACGTGATCTCCCGGTACGCGACGGTCCGGCCGTCGACGACGCGTTCGGCCGGCGGGCCCTCGACGAAGCCGAAGCGACGGTTGGCGCGGCGTACGACGGTGTTGTGTTCGAGCACCTCGCCGGTGAGTACGTCGAGGTCGAGGGTGTCGAAGGCGTGGTCGAGGGCGGCGCGCTGGACGCCGAGCCACGCCGACAGCCCGGTGCCGCGCTCCTCCAGCCCGGCGAGGTCGAGGTAGAACCCCCACGACGCGGTCCGTTCGCCGGCTTCCGCACGCACCCGCTCGAACAGCACGACACCGGCCGGTACGCCGTCGTCGGAATAGATCAACAACTCGCGCGTCGGGTCGGCGAGAACGCGTTCGAACCATTTTTCGTGTTCGTTCGCGGAAATCTCGTGACCGGTGAAGCTCGCCGCGCGGACCTGCGGATGATTGCGCCAACGGCGGATGTCGCCGCGGTCGGCCGGTTGTGCTCGGCGCAGCACGCCACTCTCCCGGATGTTCATTGCCAGTTCCGATTCGTACGCTACATTGCACCGCACGCATGACCCTATCCCCGGATGAACGCAAGGTAGCCGAAGAATGAATTCCATCGACCCGCCCGCCACCGTTTCCGTACTCGACCGGGACCAGATCCGCGACCTCATGACGCAGGTACTCGCGGCCCAGGGCAAGGACCTTCCGTCCGGCGAGTCGGCCGACCTGCGCGAGATCGGGTTCCGCTCGCTGGACTTCTCCGAACTGGCCCTCCGGGTGGAGGACGAGATCGGCCGCGAGCTGAACTTCGACGCGCCGGGGCTGCGCAACATCCGTACCGTCGGTGACGTTCTGGACCTGCTCGCCGAGCTCCAGGACGCGACGTGACGGCTGGCGACGCGAACCGGGTCGTCCTGCCCGACGGCACCGCGACCACGTGGCGCGCGCTGCTCGACGGCGAGCCGCTGCCCGATCCCGTCGCGGTACTCGCCGAGGACGCGGCGAGCGCGCTGCGCGCCGTCCGGCGGCACGTCGAGGACGGCACCGAACTGCTGGTCGCCGCGCGGTCCCGGGTCGACGAGACGCTGCGCGCCGAGCTGATCGAGGCCGGCTTCGCGGTCCCGTCGTACGGGGTGCCCGCGCACCGGGCGGCCGAGCCGGGCCGGTTGTGGATCCTCACCTCGGGCAGTACGGGGCGGCCGAAGCGCATCGGCCACACCCTCGACAGCCTGACCACGGTACGCGAGGCGCAGCCGCCCCGGACCTGGCTCTGCCCGTACTCGCCGGGCACGTACGCGTGGTGGCAGCTGGTGACGCTGTCGCTGGCGCAGCCCGGCCAGGACCTGGTCGTCACCGACCCGGCCACCCTGGACGACTGGCCGCGGGCGGCGGCCAAGCACGGCGTGACCGCGGTGTCGGGTACCCCGACGTTCTGGCGGCAGAGCCTGCACCGGCACGGCGACGAGCTGACAACGGTGCCGTTGAGCCAGATCACGCTCGGCGGCGAGCCCGTCGACCAGCCGGTACTCGACCTGCTGCGCGCCACGTTCCCGGACGCGCGGATCTCCTGGATCTACGCGTCCAGCGAGGCCGGCGCGGCGGTGGTGGTGCACGACGGGCGCGCCGGGTTCCCGGCGTCCTGGCTGGACCGCGACTCCGTCGACCGGCCCCGACTGTCCGTTGTGGACGGTGAGCTGCTGGTCGCCTCACCGCACCGCGGCGCGGGCGTACCGGAGCTGCTGCACACCGGGGACCGCGCGGAGGTGACCGGCGACCGGGTGCTGCTGCCCGGCCGGATCTCCGGCGACGAGATCAACGTCGGCGGGACGAAGGTGTCGGCCGGCGCGGTCCGCGAGGTCCTGCTCACCCACCCGTCCGTACGGTGGGCGCGGGTGACCGGTCGCCGCGCGCCGCTGGTCGGCCAGCTCGTCAGCGCCGAGGTCGTCACCGACGGCACCGTGGACACCGCGCTGCTGCAACGGTTCGCGGCGGAGCACCTGGCCGAGTCGGCCGTGCCGCGCCGGATCCGTGTCCTGCCCGAGATTCCCGTGAAGGAAACCCTGAAGAGCGATGTCTGACTCCCCCGTACCCGCCGCGTCCGTGGTGCTCGTCTCCGGCGGCTCCCGCGGCCTCGGACTGTCCATTGTGGAGGACCTGGTCGCGGCCGGGCTCAAGGTCGCCGCCTTCGCCCGTACGGTGACGCCGGAGCTGGCGAAGCTCGCCGACACCGAGCCCGACACCGTACTGGCCGGCTCGGTGGACGTGACCGACCTGGCCGCGGTCACCGCGTTCGTGCGGCGGACCGAGTCGACGCTGGGCCCGATCGACGGCCTGGTGAACAACGCCGCGATCGGCCAGGACTCGCTGCACGTGCACACCGCGCCGGACGCGCTGGCCCGGCTGATCGAGACGAACCTGACCGCGCCGCTGCTGCTGACCCGCCTCGTACTCCGGCGCCTGCTGGCCACCAGCCGGCGTGGCCGGATCGTGAACGTCACGTCGATCTGCGCGCAGCGCGGCTTCCCCGGACTCGCCGCGTACTCGGCGACCAAGGGCGGGATGGAGGCCGCGACCCGTTCGCTGGCACGGGAACTGCGCGACCGGGCGCTCATCAACTGCGTCGCGCCGGGCTTCTTCGCCTCGGAGATGTCGGCGGTACTCGGCAGCACGCAGCTCGACCAGATCGTGCGCCGCACGTCGACCGGCCGGCTGACCGAACCGGTCGACGTGCTGCCGGTGGTACGGATGCTGCTGACGGCGGACACCAACATCCACGGCCAGGTCCTCACCGTCGACGGCGGCTCGAACACCTGAGCCGGCGACGCCTGACGGCATCGACACCGCGAGGCAGCTACACCCGGTGTACCGGCGCCTGGCGCCCCAACGCCGGGCGCCGGTACCCCGGGGTGACGGGGCCGGTGGACCGCCCCACCGCGATCCACCGGCCGGCTTTCACTGGTGGTACACGGTGACCGCGTCGACGGACA
The DNA here is from genome assembly GCF_016861975.1 of Actinocatenispora rupis. Classification (GTDB taxonomy): domain Bacteria; phylum Actinomycetota; class Actinomycetes; order Mycobacteriales; family Micromonosporaceae; genus Actinocatenispora; species Actinocatenispora rupis. The sequence goes on from NZ_BOMB01000012.1 coordinate 285,532, forward strand.
TGGTGGCCTGGTCGACGTCGCCGGCCGGGCTGGGGTGACCGTCGTCGGTGCCGCCGGCGGTGCGGTCGTTGACCGACAGGTTCACGATGAGCGCCGCGCCGTCGGACGTGAAACCGGTGTGGTCACCGGCGATCCGCTGCCCGTCGAGGTAGAAGTCGACGCGGTCGGACCCGAGGTACGCGCCGTACGTGTGGTAGCCGGCGGACAGGTCGGTGCCGGCGTCCCACCAGCAGTAGTCCTGGTCCACCTGCGGGCGGCCGACCTCGTCGGTCGTCGGGTTGTCCGGGTGGTACTCGACCGCGTCGACCTCCGGGTCCGGCCCGTTCCAGGTCCAGAAGCCGGGCCACATGCCGACGGTGCCGGACAGCTTCGCGGTCATCTCGACGTAGTCGCCGGGCCGCACCCACGCGCCGTTCTTCGGCGCCCCGCCGTTGCTGGTCGAGCCTGTCGTGACCAGCCCCGAGGTCCAGGAGTACTTCGGGTTGTCGGCGGGCCACGCCTGGCGCTTGGCGGTGATGACGAGCTTGCCGCCGGAGACGGCGAGGTTCCGCGGCAGGTTGTACTCGGACTTGTGGTCGCTGCCGTGCGGGTTGCCGGCCTGGCCGCGGCCGCCGTCGTAGTACGCGCTGGTGTCGGTGGCCCACCTGGTCGTGTCGAGCGTGTCGCCGTCGAACGTGTCCTGCCAGGTCGCGTGCCAGGTACCGGGCGGGGTCGTCGCGGCGGGCCGGGTCCGGGCCGCGGCGGTGCCGCCGGTGCAGCTCGGGCCCTGGCCGGACGACGCGGCGGCCGGTCCGGCGACGACGGTGACACCGGCCGCGAGGGCGGCGGCCAGCGCGAGCCGGGTGACACGATGTCTCATCCGTACTCCTGAGGGTGGGCACGGTGCGGTCGCACCGGGCACGAAGGGGTAGTTTCCGGTAAATGCCGGAAACCGCCCAAACAGTACCTGATGCGGCGCGGCTGCGGGCGCCGGCCGTCGCGTTCTGGTACAACGACACGACGGTGCGCGGGACTCGGCTTCGCCTGCGGCGAGCGCGATCCGCCGCACCGACCCCTTCGTGAGAGGTGACTGCGGTGACGGTTCTGGTCACGGGCGGGGCCGGCAACGTCGCCCGGATGCTCGTGCCGTACCTGGCGGATCTGCGCGTGCGGTGGACCGACCGGGTCGCGGCCGACGGCGACACGGTCGTCGGTGACCTGACCGACCCGGCGTTCGTCGCGTCGGTGACCGACGGGGTGTCGGCGATCGTGCACCTGGCCGCCGTCGCCCACCCGGCGTCGCGCTGGGACGAGCTGGCCGGGCCGAACCTGACCGCGCTCGGCACGCTGCTCGCCGCCGCGGAGGAGCACCGCGTACCGCGGCTGGTACTGGCGAGCAGCGTGCACGCGATGGGCGCGTACCTGCACGCCGGGCGTACGCCGATCGACGAGACGTGGGTGCCCGCGCCGTGCTGCCGGTACGGGTCGACGAAGGCGTTCGCGGAGTCGGCCGGGCGGGCGCACGCGTACCGGACGGGGGCGTCGGTGGTGTGCCTGCGGTTCGGCGGGGTGCAGCGGGAGCCGTTCACGCTTGGCATGCGACCGACGTGGCTCGGCCCGGACGATCTCGGCGCGCTGGTGCGCGGCGCGCTCACCGCCGACGTCGGCTACGGCGTGTACCACGGGGTCTCGGCCGGCTCCCGGTCCTGGTCGACCGCGCGGGCCACCGCCGAGCTGGGCTACGTGCCGAGTCTCGACCCCGACGCGTACCCGGTGAGCGACGACGCCGCCTCGACGCTCTGCGCCCCGGACCAGCGGTACGCCTAGTCCGACGCGTACAGGTACGCCTCGGCCAGCCAGCCGCGCAACTCATCGTCCACATCGGACGGTCCGGTCAGCCGCACCACGTTCGCGGTACGGTCGGCCGACATCCGCAGCACCCGGGTCACGCGGGGATGCCCGAGCCGGCGCGGGAGTACCAGGTAGAGGGCGAGCCAGCGGGACATCGGGCGCAGCTCGGCCAGCGTGCGCCGGCTCTTGAGGAACACGCCGACCCGCACCACGTCGGCGTACACGTCACCGAGGGTCCGCAGGAACCGCAGCACCTCCTCGTACGCGGCGCGCTGGCCCGGCGGCCGTCCCGCGAACGTCTCCTCGACGGTGCAGCCCGGCACGCACAGGTGGCCGCGCCCCGGCCGGTCGAACTCCCGTCCGCACTCGGGGCACGGCCACCGGTCCATCAGTGCATCCGGAAGTCGTACTCCGCCGGAACGGCCTCGTTGGGGAACGCGGCGGACCACAGCGCGTCGAGGCTGGTCTCACCCTCGCGCAGGTCGTCGACGACGAGCCCGGCGGACAGCACGTCCCGAGCCCGCGACGGTACGCCGGCGGCCAGCGCGGCGCGCACCTCCAGCAGCCGGACCCGCCCGTGCGTACGCAGGGCCGGCGGGGCGGCGTCGATCAGCGCGAGGCAGTCGGCGGGCCGGTCCGCGGCGAGCAGCGCGTCGCCGGCCTCCACCGCGAGCTGCCGGCAGTCCGGCACCATCCGGTACGCCTCGGCCAGCCGGTCGGCCGCCTCCCGCCGCCGCCCGGCCGCCCCGTCGAGCAGCGCCAGACCGCGCAGCGCCCACGCGGACGGCTTGTGTGCCAACGATTCCCGGTAGTCCGCGGCGGCCGACACGACCTCGCCGCACTGGTGCGCCAGCACCGCCCGGTGGTACGCGGCGAGCCAGCCACCGCCGGCGAGCCGGGCCAGCCAGTCGCCCTCGCTGCCGCCACCGCCCACATAGGACGGTGGCGGGGTGTCCGGGGTCAGGTCGGGCAGCGTGCCGTCGCGCAGCAGCGCGGTCCACGGCTCCTGCTCGGGACCGAGCGTGTCCGCACCGAACGGGGTACCTGTCTCGTCGCACCAGCCGAGCCCGGACGCGGTGCGGCGCAGGCGTTCCAGCGCGCCCCAGCCGGTACCGGCGAACAGCGCCGCGTCCGGCGCCCGGTCGGCGACGCGGTCCGCCTCGGCCAGCTCCGCGTCGAGCGCGGCCGGCGCCGGCAGCAGACCGTCCACATGGGACACCGCCGCCGCCCAGTCGCCGTGCGCGACCACCGGGTCCACCCGCGCCGGCCCGTACGTCTCCAGCCAGCTCCACGCGGCACCGCCCGGCATCGGCAGGTGCTCGTACTGCGTGGCGGCCAGCCCGGCCTGGATCTCCGCGTACCCGGAGTTGCCGGGGCTGAGCCAGTCGACCCAGTGCCGGCCGCCGGTCGAGGCGCCCCACACGAACAGCTTGCGCCCGCGCAGCCGCGCCGTGGACGTCTGCACCAGCCCGTGCCCGGCCTCGTCGACCGCGGCGATCCACGGCCGCTGCGGCGTACCGGTGTCGAAGAAGTAGTCCGCGGCGTGCAGGTTGCGCGGCGGGTACGAGCGGTCGACGCCGTCCTGCACCGGCACCGGCCGCGCCGACACCGACCCGTCGTACGCGGTGCAGAACGCGCGCGCCGCCGGGGCCAGCACCCGCACCTCCTCCGGTACGGCGGTGTTGGACCACCAGTACATGGGGATCTCGTCCGGGGTGGTGTTGCGGATCCGCACGTACACGCGCAGCGCGTCGGCGCCGTCCGGCAGCCACGCGTCGACCTGGAACACCGCGCCGCGCAGCCGCTCGTACTCCCACATGCGCAGCACCGGGACGCCGTCCGGCCGGGTGACCACCGCGGCGTGCAGCGGGGCGCAGGTGGTCGGCGAGTGACCGCGGGTGCCGATGTTCCACTCCACGCCACCGGCGAACCACGCGTTGCGCAGGGCCAGGTTGGCGGGTTGCAGCACCGGGTTGCGGTAGAGCAGCTCCCGCCCGGTACGCAGGTCGGTCAGCGACAGCAGCCGGCCGCCCCAGCCGGGCGCGAACTCCGCCCGGAGGATCCCGTTGTCGACCACCGCCGTGGTCAGCGCCGTCGTGACCCGCCGCCGCCCGTACCCGTCCTGCACCAGGTACGGCAGCAGCGTGCGCGGGTATCCGTACGCCGCGTTGCGGACGATCTCGTCCGGCAGGTCACCACCGGCCAGCTCGTACGGCGCGGCGGGCGGTCCGGCGAGCGGCGGGAGCGGATCGACCGGGCCCAGCTCGGCCACCGGCAGGTCCCGCGACGTGATCCGCACCGTACTCACGACGACCACCCTAGCCAGCCGCCCGCGCCCGCACCGCCGTCCCGCCGTACCCGGGTGACGACCGCTCAGGTACCCGTCGCGGCACCTCCACCGACCGGCCGGGTGTCCCCAGTACGGACGACCGATGACGCCCCGGTGACCGCCGTACGGCAGGCCGGCGCGGCGCCACGGGCTGCGTCGACGGGCCGTCGCGCCACCACCTCGTTATACTTCACGCCGGTCCCCGCGGTGGCGCACCGCGAAGCCAGTGGCCCTGCTGGAGAACGCGACCGGTGGTCACCAGCCCGGGTGGTGTTCTCGTCTTCTCTGGAAGGTCGTTTGTGTCCGAAGCCGCTTCCTCCGCCGGTTCCGACGTCCGTGCCGTCACCGACGCCCTCGTCGCCCAGGCCGACGCCTCCGGCCACCTCACCTCCGCGGACCTCGCGCGGGTGCTGGCCGCCGCCGAGGTGACCCCGGCCCAGGGTCGCAAGATCCTCAAGGCCCTCGCCCAGTCGGGTGTGACGGTGGTTGTCGACGGATCGGCCGGCACCACCAAGCGCCGCCGGGCCGCCGCCCCCAAGGCGCCGACGCCGGCGCGTCCGGCGACGACCACCCGCTCCACCCCCGCGGCCAAGCCGACCAACGCCGCCAAGATCACCGAGCCGGTACCGGCCGAGGAGCCGCCCGCCGCCGCGGCGCCGGCGTCCGCCCCGGCCGCCGCGCCGAAGGCTCCCGCGGCGAAGCCGGCCGTCAAGAAGGCCGCCCCAGCCAAGAAGGCCGCCCCGGCCGCCGAGCCCGCCGACGAGGCCGAGGCCGAGGCGCCCGCCGCCGCACCGGCGCGCAAGGCTGCGGCGAAGAAGACCACGAAGAAGGCCGCCGCGAAGAAGACGGCCGGGCGTACGAAGAAGGACGGCGACGAGGACGGGCCGGGCGACGACTTCGACTGGGACGACGAGGAGTCGGAGGCCCTGCGGCAGGCCCGCAAGGACGCCGAGCTGACCACCTCCGCCGACTCCGTCCGGGCGTACCTGAAGCAGATCGGTCGGGTGCCGCTGCTGAACGCCGAGCAGGAGGTCGAGCTCGCCAAGCGCATCGAGGCCGGGCTGTACGCCTCCGAGCTGCTCCGCCAGAAGGAGGAGGCCGGCGAGGAGGTCCCGCTGGAGCTGCGGCGCGAGCTGCGGCAGATCGAGCGGGACGGGGTCCGCGCCAAGGACCACCTGCTGGAGGCCAACCTGCGGCTCGTCGTGTCCATCGCGAAGCGGTACACGGGGCGCGGCATGGCCTTCCTCGACCTGATCCAGGACGGAAACCTCGGCCTGGTCCGCGCGGTCGAGAAGTTCGACTACACCAAGGGCTTCAAGTTCTCGACGTACGCGACGTGGTGGATCCGGCAGGCCATCACCCGCGCCATGGCCGACCAGGCACGTACGATCCGCATCCCGGTGCACATGGTCGAGGTCATCAACAAGCTGGGCCGGCTCCAGCGCGAACTCCTCCAGTCGATGGGCCGCGAGCCCACCCCCGAGGAGCTGGCGAAGGAAATGGACATCACCCCCGAGAAGGTGATGGAGATCCAGCAGTACGCGCGGGAGCCCATCTCGCTCGACCAGACCATCGGCGACGAGGGCGACAGCCAGCTCGGCGACTTCATCGAGGACTCCGAGGCGGTGTCCGCCGTCGAGGCGGTCTCCTTCTCCCTCTTCCAGAACGAGCTGCAGCAGGTCCTCGGCACCCTGTCCGAGCGCGAGGCCGGCGTCGTACGGCTGCGGTTCGGGCTGACCGACGGTCAGCCGCGGACGCTCGACGAGATCGGCCAGGCGTTCGGCGTCACCCGCGAGCGCATCCGGCAGATCGAGTCGAAGACGATGTCCAAGCTGCGGCACCCGTCCCGGTCGCAGCTGCTGCGCGATTACCTCGAATAGGCCGCCAGAACGTCAAAAGGGGGTGCGACCGACCGGGCCGCACCCCCTTTCCCGTCGCAGAACCAGAAAATCCACGCACCGGTACGGATTGGCGGCGTCCTGCGACCATGCACGCATGGCGGACGCGACGACGGAGTCGGCGGAGCTCCGGAACCGGGCCATGGCCCACTGGCAGGTCCTGACCCACGACTGGCGCCGGCGCAAGCTGCGCAACCGGATCGCCTGGAAGCTGTTCGGGTACGGCAGTGTCGGGTTTCCCGTCCTCGCCGCGGTCCTGGCCGGCCTCCCCCGTACTCCGAGGTGGTGGATCCTCGCCGTCAGTGCCGCCTCGGCGCTGGCCGCCGGCCTCGTGAACACCATGGGCTGGCACCAGCACTGGAGCCTGTCCCGCGACGTCGAACACCGGCTGCGTACGGAGCGGTTCCTCTTCGAGCAGGGCGCCGGCCGGTACGGCGACGTCACCGGCGACGAGCGAGCGCGCGCCTTCTCCGTACGGATCGCCGAGATCGGCACGACCGCGGACACCGTGTGGGCGGTCCACCTCGTCCGTACCGCGACGGCCCTGAAACCCACGGCCGGCGACCAGGTCGAATAGGCGGCGGCGCGGGGCACCCGGCCGGTGCCGGGCGACGCCGACCGTCCGGGTCGAGGGCCGGGTGGGAGGGCGCGGCGTCAGCCCACAACCCGGACCCGGCTGCTGGTGGCCGCGTACGTCCCGTTGATCGGGATGTCGTCGTCGAGCAGGCCGAACGTGCCGCCGACGTCCTCGTCCGGTTGGCCGTCCTTCCTGAACTCTTGTCCGGCACGATCAGCGGCACGTCGTCCGTCCCGTACGTGTGGAGCAGCTCGGCGGTGGTGTCGTCGTCGGGCAGGAACAGCCCGGCCGGTCCGCGGTACACGTGCTGCGCGGTACGGCCGTGCGGATGCGGGTGGTACCGATGGTGGCGGCGGGCTGGTCGATCGTCCCGTGCGGCTCCCCGACGGTGCCGGGCTCGACCATCCGGCGCGGGCCGTCCATGACCGCCGGGAGCAGATCAGGACGTCGGCCAGCCCGGCCTCCTACCCATGCGTACGAGGAGACGGTCCTGTTCTGTGGCGCCATCCGTCGGCGGTTTCGGGGCAGCGGCGAAGAATCGGTGCGTCGACGCGTCGTCCACGGGAGTCTCGGCAAGACCGGCGTAGATCGTAGAGATCTCCTGGTTGATCCAGCAGACCAGCTCGTGATCGAGGACGTCATCGACCCGCACGGCCCGTGCGAGATCCCAGGTGTGAACGACGGTATCCGTGGTGCGTACCGCGAGCAGCTGCCTGGCGGTGACTCGGCCGAGCGGGTAGTCGAGAACCTTGTGCAGTGCGCCAGGCTCGGCAAACGCTTCCGCGCACTCGTGTGCCGACTGGGTGAAAGCAGCCATCGGGTCGGTCCCCAGCGCGTCGACGTTCCGCAGCCGCAGGAACTCGGCGGCCGTACTTCCGCGAAGCAGGCCGACGTAGTTGATGTTGCCTCGCGTCACGTGGTTCACCAGCGCGCGCACGCTCCAGTCGGTGCACGGGTCGACCAGTCCCACTGTCCAGACCCCACCCTGGTCAGGACGTTCCTGAACCCGGCGCTGGCGAGGACGAACTTGTCGATGACTCCTTCGAGCGCCATACGCAGATCTTGAATGCCCCATCGTTGTAACGCTGGCGGCTAACGGACGCGAAGCTGCGCTTCCCGGCGGTGCGTGACGGAGATGCGAGCGGCAGGTCGGCTGACCTTTGACCAGCAGGGCACCCGGCCACGGCTAGGCTGCGACGGGCACGCCCGGATCGCCCGTTCGGCCCGGTCTCTGGCACAGATCCCGCCACGGGCACGCCGCGGCAGGTGTCGCCGTGTCGCAGGTGCCGCCGCCGGAGTCTGCGCCGCACGGGCCGGATCGGGCAGCCCTCGAAAACGAGGATGGGACTGGGTTTGCTCGTGAACGTGATCGGCTGCAAGCCGGCGAGCTGAGGGAAAGCTCCCGCGCTTGGACTCGAACCAAGAACCTGCCGGTTAACAGCCGGCTGCTCTGCCAATTGAGCTACGCGGGATCGGGTTGGCCCGCATGGGGCGAACCGACGCGGGTAAGAGTACATGAGGGGTTGCGCTGGTGACACAGGGGATCCCCGTCCCACGGCCGAGGGGTTCGCCTCGCTTTGGTCACTCTGAGCGGGCAGGATGGAACGCGCGGCGAGCGCCGGCCGGGCGACGCGCCGGAGACGTGCCAACTGAGGGGAGTCGGACATGCGCGCCAAGTGGGTCTTCCTGGCCGGACTGGGTGTCGGGTACGTGCTGGGCAGCCGGGCCGGACGGGAGCGGTACGAGCAGATCGTGGCGGCGGCCCGCCGGGTGAAGGACAACCCGACGCTGCAGGAGGCCGCCGGGGTCGTACAGGCGCAGGCGGGTCGGTTGGCGACGACCGGCAAGGACGCGCTCGGCGACCGGATCGCCGACACGAAGCTGGGCCAGACGAGGATCGCGGAGCGGCTGTTCGGCACCGCGCCGTACGAGCCGGAGCCCGCGGACCAGGGCCACCATCACCGCCGCAACGGCGTCAGCCACAGCTAGGGCTTTCCGCCCCGCGGCGGACTTGGTTCGACCGCGGGGCAAGGGAACGCCCACCGCACCCACCGCCCCCCGGCCGGCACTGAGCGGGCGGCCGGCACTGAGCGGGCGGCCGGGGCTGAGCGGTCCGCGGCAACCACCGCCGGCGGAGCACCGGCAGTACCACCGCATCACGACCGCGGCACCGACACGGCCCGCGGTACCGACGGCCCGGCCGGGTGCTGAGCGTCCGGCAACCAGCGCCGGCCGACACGGATGCCATGGCTGGGCAGCACCACCGCGGGACCACGGGCGAGCCGGTCAGGTCAGGAGGAGGCGGGCCATGCGGCGGGCGGCGATCCACAGGCCGAGCACGACGCAGACCACCAGGTACGCGACGTGGCCGAGCGCGCCGAGGTCCGGGCTGCCGGTGGTGAGGGAGCGGGTGAGGGCGACCCCGTGGTACAGCGGGGTCAGTTCGACGAGCGGCCGCACCCACGCCGGGTACGCGGACAGGGGCGTGAACGTACCGGCGAACATGAACATCACCATCATGATCACGACGACGTAGTCGAAGTCCTGCCAGCTGCGCAGGAACGTCGTGAGCGCCATGCCGAGGGCGGCGAACGCGAACCCGATCAGCAGCGCGGCCGGCCAGGCCAGGACCGCCCACCAGGACGGGGTGAGGCCGAGGACGGCCATCACGCCGAGGAACGCGGCGGAGTAGAGGCCGCTGCGGGCGAGGCACCAGCCGATCTCGCCGAGCGCGAGTTCGGTGGGCGTGACGGGGGTGGCGAGGACGGCGTCGTACAGCCGCATGTACTTGAGCTTGCCGAAGACGTTGAACGTGGTCTCGGTGAGCGCCGCGTTCATGGCCTGCACGGCGAGCATCGCGGGCGCCACGAACACCGGGTACGGCACGGTCCCGCCGCCGGGCGCGGGGACGCTGCCGACGAGGTGACCGAGCCCGATGCCGAGGGCCAGCAGGTACAGGAAGGGCTCGAAGAAGCCGGACAGCAGCACGATCCAGCCGCGCCGGTGGACGAGGACGTTGCGTTCGACGACGGCGCCGGCCCGGCGCGGGTCGACCCGCAGCAGCAGCGTGCTCAGCACCTAGACCACCAACCGTCGTCGGAACGTGCGGGCGGCGAGCGCGAAGCCCACGCCCGCCCAGACCGCCAGGTACGCCAGGTGGCCGAGCGCCGGCCACGGGTGCAGCGTGCCGAGGGTCAGGCCGCGGCACAGCTCGACCCCGTGCCACAGCGGCGACAGGTACGCCAGCGGCCGGACCGGCGCCGGCAGCTGCGACACCGGGAAGAACACGCCGGAGAACAGCTGCACCGGGATCACCGCGAACCGTTGCAGCACCGAGAAACCCTGCGCCGAGGACTGCGTCGCGGTGAACGCGAACGTCGGCGCCGCGCACGCCAGCGCGATCAGCCCCCCGACGGGGACGACCGCCACCGCCCACGGCGAGTGGACCGTGCCGAACGCGGCCATCACCGCCAGGAACACCACCACCGCCACCAGCGCCCGGAACACCACGAACGCCAGCTGCCCGAGCAGCAGGTCCACCACGCGCAGCGGCGTCGCCAGCATCGCCTCGTACGTGCGGTCCCACTCGAACTGCGAGAACACCCGGTACGTGGACTCCTCGACGCCGATGGTCAGCGCCGTCGTGGCGAGCACACCGGGCGCCAGGAAGCTCAGGTACGCGACGCCGAGGTGGTGGCCGCGGTCGACGTAGCCGCCGACGCCGAGGCCGATGCCGGCCAGGTAGATCACCGGCAGCAGGAAGCTGGAGAACACGGTCGCACGCCACGTCCGCCGATACCCCACCAGGTGGTACGCCAGCACGTGCGCGGCCCTGCCCCGCGGCACCGCCCGTACGGTCGTGGCCATCAGTCCACCAACGTGCGGCCGGTGAGGCGGAGGAACACGTCCTCCAGGCTGCTGCGGCGTACCAGAACGGACATGGGCTCGACGCCGCGGTCGGTGACGGCGGTGACGGTGGCGTCGCCGTCGGCGGTGTAGAGCAGCAGCCGGTCCGGCAGCACCTCGACGCGGTCGGCCAGCCCGGTCAGCGTGTCGGCGATGTCCCGGCCGCGCGCGCCGTCCAGGTCGGCGAGGTCGAACCGCAGCTCGACGACCTCGCGCGTGGAGAAGCGCGCGATGAGGGCGGACGGGGAGCCCTCGGCGACGATCCGGCCGCCGTCCATCACGACCAGCCGGTCGCAGAGCTGCTCGGCCTCGTCCATGTAGTGCGTGGTCAGCACGAGGGTGACGCCGCGCTGCTTCAACCGGTACAGCCGCTCCCAGACCAGGTGACGCGCCTGCGGGTCGAGGCCGGTGGTCGGCTCGTCGAGCAGCACCAGCTCCGGCTCGTTCACCAGCGAACGGGCGATCGTCAGCCGCCGCTTCATGCCGCCCGACAGCGGCTCCACCCGGTCCCCCGCCCGGTCCGCCAGCTGTACGAAGTCCAGCAGCTCGGCCGCGCGGCGCTGCGCCACCGCGCGCGGAATGCCGAAGTAGCGTGCGTAGATCGTGAGGTTCTCCAGCACCGTCAGCTCGACGTCCAGACTGTCCTGTTGCGGGACGACGCCGAGCCGGGCGCGGATCTGCGGGCCGTGGCTGGCGGCGTCCAGCCCGAGGATGCTCAGCCGGCCCTCGGAGGGCGGGGACACGCAGCCGATCATGCGCATCGTCGAACTCTTGCCCGCCCCGTTCGGCCCGAGGAAGCCGAACGCCTCACCCCGCCGTACACCGAGGTCGATGCCGGCGACCGCGGTGAAGTCGCCGAACCGCTTCACCAGCCCGGTCGCCGAGATCAGGTACCCGTCGCCGCCCACGGCCCGGACCCTAGCCCGGGGATACGACGGAACAAAGGCCAATCCGCCGCGGGCCGCCGGGCGCCGTTGATAGCTTGGCCGCATGGTCGAGTCGGCGAGCGACGAAACGGTACTCCGGGAGGCCGTCGCGCTGGCCTCGCTGGCACCGTCGATCCACAACACGCAGCCGTGGCAGTGGATCGTGCACCCCGAACAGGCCGAGCTGTACGCCGACCGGGAACGGCAGCTGACCGCCACCGACCCGGACGGCCGGTCGCTGATGCTCAGCTGCGGGGTGGCGTTGCAGCACGCGCAGGTGGCGCTCGCCGCGGCCGGCCACCCGCCGGAGGTCGAGCGGCTGCCCGACCCCGGCCAGCCCGACCTGCTCGCCCGGATCCGCCTCGGTACGCCCGCGCCGGCCGGCCCCGACCTGGTCCGCGAGTACCAGTCGATGTTGATCCGGCACACCGACCGGCGACCGTTCGCGCCGCAGTACCCGCCGCAGGACGCGCTGGACGAGCTGACCTCGGTCGCCGAGGACGCCGGCGCACACCTCCACCTGGTACGCCCGGACCAGGTCACCCTGGTGAACCTGCTGGTCAGCCGGGCCGGCGGGATCGAGGGCGACGACCCCGAGTACCGGGCGGAGCTGGCCGCCTGGACACACCGCGACTCCGCCGACGGGCTCCCGCCGGACGTGCTGCCCTCCGACGAGCCGCGCCGGGTACCGATCCGCGACTTCACCCCGGACGACGACGCCGAGCCCACCGAGGTACCCGACGCGCCGCCCGTCGCCGACGAGTACGCCCGCTACGCGGTGCTGCACGGGGACCGCGACGACGAACCGCACTGGCTGCGCGGCGGCGAGGCGCTCGGCGCCGTACTGCTCGCCGCGGTCCGGCTCGGCCTCGCCACCTCGCCGTTCTCCGACCCGGTCGAGGTCATGGCCACCCGGGAGAAGCTGGCCCGCGACATCCTGGCCGGCCTGGGCCACCCGTACCTGGTGCTCCGGTTCGGGGTGGCGAGCCCCGAGGCACCGCCCCCACCGCGGACGCCGCGCCGGCCGGCGGACGAGACCACCCGCGTCGAGCCGGAGTGAACCCGGCGAAGATCACCCGCCCGGCCCGTTGTCCGGCCCGCCGCGCGGATGGCAGCGTGGGCGCGTGACCACCGAGATCCTGCGCTACGCGGCGTTCACCGCCGACCCGGCCGGCGGCAACCTGGCCGGCGTCGTCCTCGACGCGTCCGCCCTCGACGACGCCGCCATGCTCGCCATCGCCGCCGACGTCGGCTACTCCGAGACCGCGTTCGTCACCGGCGGCGACCCCGCCACCCGCCGCTACCGCCTCCGGTACTTCAGCCCCCGCGTCGAGGTCGCGTTCTGCGGCCACGCGACCGTCGCGACGGCCGTCGCGCTCGCCGAACGCACCGGACCCGGCGACCTGACCTTCGACACCCCGGCCGGCGAGATCGTCACCGCCACCTCGACCGACGGCACCGGCCCCGCCCGCGCCACCATGACCAGCGTGCCCACCCGCTCCCGCCCCGCCACCGACGACGAACTCGCCGACACCCTGCGCGCCCTGCGCTGGCCCGCCGCCGACCTCGACCCGGCCCTCCCGCCACACGTCGCGTACGGCGGGAACGAGCACCTCGTCCTCGCCGCCGCCGACCGCGCCCGCCTCGCCGACCTCGCGTACGACGTCGACGGACTCACCGACGTCATGACCCGGTACGGCTGGACCACCGTGCACCTCGTCTGGCGCGAGACCGACGAGGTGTACCACGCGCGCGACCCGTTCCCGGTCGGCGGTGTCGTCGAAGACGCCGCCACGGGCGCCGCGGCCGCCGCGTTCGGCGGCTACCTGCGCACCCTCGGCCTCGTACCCGCCGGGCCCGTCACCATCCGGCAGGGCGAGGACATGGGCCGCCCCAGCGAACTCGTCGTCCACGCCGACCCCACCGACCCCCGGGTACGCGTCACCGGCGCCGCCGTCCCCACCGCCTGACCGCACTCTCCCGTACGGCCCGCGCCGCCCCGGCATACCGCGGGTTCCGGTGAGCCGGCCCAGCCACCGCCCGGCGCCACTCCGCTGTGTCGGTGTCGGCGAGCCGGATCCGGTACGGCGGCTCAGGGTCAGCTCGCGGAGGCGGTGGCGCGGGCCTGGGCGAACAGTTCGCCGACGAGGTCGTGGTCCGGGCCGATCACGGCCGTGCCCTCGTCGTACCGCAGCTCCCAGCTCAGGCCGTCCCGCCCCGGTACCCGGCGGGCGACGATCCGGACCCCGCCGTTCGGCAGCTCGTGGTGCGTGGAGTACGCGACGCTGCGGGTGACGCGCACCCGCACCTGGTACGGCAGCTCACCCGGGTCGCCGAGCCGGAAGTGCAGCGGCTCGTCGTCGGCGTACACGTCGGCGGGGGCGTCGGGCGCGCTGCCGGCCTCGCGTACCAGCCGGGCCGGGGTGACGACCAGCTCGCGGCCGGACCACGTCGCCTTGTGGATCTCGTGCCAGCCCAACCGGTCCCGGCCCGGCAGCCACAGGCCACGGTTGGTCGCGATCAGGTACCCCGACTCGTACGGCGCCCACGCCGCCACGTGCTCACCGGACTCGAACTCCCGCTGCGCACCGGCCGGCAGCCGGTGCCGACGGAACCGCGCCAGCAACCCCACTACAGCCCCCCGACCGCCTGCTCGCGCAACCCGCGCGCGTGCTGCTCCAGCGACGCCAGCTCGCCGAACAGCGCCAGGTACTCGTCCTTGCGCTCCACCGGGTTCATCCGCTGCACCTTCGACTTGATGTCCCGGATCCGCCGCTCCACCTCGGGCAGCTGGAGCCGCGCCAACATGATCGACACGTACCGCGGGTCGGGCTCCGCGTCGTACCGCAACGGTTCGACGGCCAGCTCCGACACCAGCGCCTGCGCGGCCAGATCGGCCGTGGCCGACCGTACCTCGTCGATCCAGCCCGGCCCGCCCGCCGTCGCCGCCGCGCCGCCCACCGCCGCGATCGCCTCGCGGATCGCCCGGTGCATCGGGTACCCGTACGGCGTGCCGTCGATCGCGTCGAACAGCGGACCCGCCAGCGCCGGGTACTGCACGGCCAGCTTCAGCGCCTCCCGCTCCACCAGCGCCTGCGGCCCGTCCGGGCGCTGCGCCGGACGCGGACGCGCCGGCGCCTCCGGACGACCCGGCTTCCCGCCCGCGCGCAGCGCGTCGTTGACCGCCCGGCGCGCCTCCTCCACCTCGATACCGATGTGGCCGGCGAGCTTCTGCACGTACCGCGGGCGGAGGTACTCCTCCTTGATCGCGGCGACCATCGGCGCCGCCGACCGCAGCGCGAACGCCTGCCCCTCCGCCGTGTCCAGGTCGTACCGGGAAAGGACGCTGCGCAGCGCGAAGTCGATCAGCGGCTCGGAGTCGGCGACCAGGTCACGCACCGCCGCGTCGCCCTTCGCCAGCCGCAGCTCGCACGGATCCATGTTGTCCGGCCCGATCGCCACGCTCGTGTGCGCCACGAACTTCAGGTCGTCGGCGAACGCCCGCAGCGCCGCCTTCTGCCCCGCCGCGTCCCCGTCGAACGTGAAGATGATCTCGCCGCGGAACTCGTCCGAGTCCATCAACAACCGCCGCAATACGCCGATGTGGTCGTCGCCGAACGACGTGCCGCACGTCGCCACCGCCGTCGGCACCCCCGCCAGGTGACAGGCCATCACGTCCGTGTACCCCTCGACGATGACGACCTTGCCCTGCTTGGCGATCTCCCGCTTCGCCTGGTCGATGCCGTACAGCACGTGGGACTTCTTGTAGATCGGCGTCTCCGGCGTGTTCAGGTACTTCGGGCCGTCGTCGGAGTCGAGCAGCTTCCGCGCGCCGAAGCCGATCACGTCACCCGACAGGTCCCGGATCGGCCACATCAGCCGCCCCCGGAACCGGTCGATCAGGTTGCCCGACCGCGCCTCCCGCACCAGACCCGCCGTGATCAGGTCCTTCGCGTCATACCCCTTGGTACGCAGGTGTCGCGTCAGCGCGTCCCACGAGTCCGGCGCGAAACCGCACTGGTACCGCGCGGCGGCCTCCCGGTCGAACCCGCGCGCCGCCAGGAACTCCCGCGCCACCTGCGCGTCCGGCGCGGCCAGCCGTTCGGCGTAGAACGCGGCGGCGTCGGCGTGCGCGGCGACGAGCACCTTCTTGCTGCCGCCGTCACCGCCCCGCGGGCCGCGCGGGCCGACACCCTCCTCGTACCGCAGGGTGAGGCCGACCATGCCGGCCAGCCGCTCCACCGACTCGGTGAAGCTCAGGTGGTCGACCTCCATGAGGAAGGAGATCGCATCCCCACCTTTCCCGCATCCGAAGCAGTTTCCGGTGAGGATGTTGTCTTCCAGGACGAAAGCGTGCCCGTCCTCGACCTCCGCGCAGAACACTTCTTCGACGCGGTCGGTACGCTCCACCGACTTGACGACCCAGCCGCGGCGGTCGAACTTCTTTTCGGCAGCGTTGAAGCGTTGCCGATGCTCCTCGATGAGGAAGAAGTCCTCGGTCAGGTCGGTGTTCGCGAAGTGGACCCGGTAGAGGCTCGACTCTTCCCGGCCCGGGAACCCGGCGCGACGTTGCTGGGTGATGCCGTACGTCCCGATGCCGAGGCGGGTGCAGAGATCGCGGACGAACTCAAGGTTCGCACGCTTTGCCGAGTTGAGCATGACGGTGCCGTCCGCGGCGACGCAACCATCGGCGGCAAAGTATCCGGCGAGCCAGCCCAGCAGGTACGGCACCGACTCGGTCAGCTCGGGCAGCTTCTTGAAGAAACGCGGAAGGTGGTGGACCAGAATCGCGTTGTCGTGGCCGGCTGCGGCACTCGTGAAGCTGTTCGGGAACCACTTCCGGAGCTGCGCGTCCTTGTCGCCGACGAGCAGGGCCACGGCACCGCTGGAGTTCTCCGTGCCATCGCCGAAAGTGATGCCGTGTGCGATACCGAACGGCGACAGTGTGCTCTGCCGCGAGTGGTTC
Organism: Actinocatenispora rupis; assembly: GCF_016861975.1. GTDB lineage: Bacteria > Actinomycetota > Actinomycetes > Mycobacteriales > Micromonosporaceae > Actinocatenispora > Actinocatenispora rupis. Next base: position 301,964 of record NZ_BOMB01000012.1, read on the forward strand.
GGCGGGTACACGTAGGCCAGTCGGTGATCAGGCCGCAGATCAGCGGTCAGCACCTCCCTGCGACTCCTCCGATCCGCACCGGAACGCACGAACCACCGGTGTTCGTCGGTCGCGTAGAGATCCTTCGTCTGGCCATTACGGCCGACCCGCACCCGCCAGAGTCGCTGCGTCCCGTACGACTTGAACGGTGCCTTCACCCATCGCGCCTGCGGCCCGAGCACCTCGTGGACGCCACCGGCGAGGTCTCTGATCTCACGCACACCCTCCCGCGTGAGAACCCGCGTCTCACCCGCGAGGCAGTGATAGAAGCCTCGCTCAGGAGTGACGTTGAAGCTGGGCGACTTCTCCTCGTGGAACGGGCACAGGCCCTTGAGGTTGCCGCCACCGGCCGGGCGCAGCGTCACCTGACCGCCGATCACCTCGACGATCGACACCTTCTCCCGTACCGCGGCGATGTCCGCGGCGACGATCCGACCCGCCATCTGTACCCGGCCACCTCCTCGCGCACCGCCGTCCATCCTCCCGCGCCCGTACGACGGGCCGCCGCCGGGGCCGCCCGCCCGACCCGGACATCCGGCCGAACGGCGGAGCCCGGTGACGGAGCGACGCTGATAGCGTCCGCGCGGCCCGGACGACCCACGAAGGATCGAGATGACCCAACCTACCCACCGGCTCACCGACGAACGCCTCTGCTGGCTCGCGGTACGCGACCACTGCGCCCGGCGGTCCCGCCGACGCGGCGTGCTCGGCTGGCTCACCCTGCTGGCCACCGCCTCGCGCGGCGGCGGCAGCGGACGCGCCGGTACCGCGATGGTCGGCGAGGAGCAGCGGGACGCCATGACCGGGAAGATGGGCGACTACGCGTTCGCCGTCGACGACGCCGCCCGGACCCTCCGCCCGGACGAGCGCGCCCACCTGCGCGCCACCGGCGAGGTACCCGACTGGTTCCTCGCCGACGTGGAGCGCCGCTTCATCGCCCTCCGCCGCTGACGCCCCTCCCCCGCCCGCGGTGGCGCGACCCCACTGCCGGGCCGCCCCGACGGCGGGCCTTGGCGACGACGGACACCACCCGCCGAGCCACGTGCGCCACGGTGGCCCGGCTCCCCTCCGGTCCGCCTTGCTGGCCGGGCATCGCGACGTGGACACCACGCGCCGAGCCACACTGCGCCGCATGGCCTGGCTCCACCGCGGGTACGCCGCAGCGGCCGGGGCCACGCCGCGCGACGCCTCGGTGGCCACCACCCGCTGAACCGCGTGCGCCACGGTGGCCTGGCACCGCCATTTCCCGCCGTACGCGGGCTCCGCCACCGTTGCCGGCTCCGCGCGGCCGTTCCGACGCGCCCGAAACGGGTGTACCTACGGCGCCGCGCCCGGTTAGCGTGACGCATGCCGCGACGACTGATGTACGTGCAGCTGAAGTCCGGGCACGACACCGACCGCGGGCCGTCGTGGATCGCCTGGGTCGAGTTCACGCGTACGTGGGCGACGGCCCGCGTGCACGGCCGTACCCTGCGCCGGTGGAACGGGGTGGCCGGTAACTTCATCGACGTCGACACCGACGAGGAGTTCTGGTTGTCCGGGCCGAAGCGCGACCGCAGCGACGGCCGGTACGGTCCCGGCCAGCCCACCGTGGACGAGGACGCCCGCGAGGCGTACGAGGAGTTCCTGGCGGGTGGGCCGCTGCCGGGCCACGAGCGCCGCTGAGTCGTGGTGGTTCTGCGCATGCTGTCAGGATCGGGTCGCCCGGGCGGCGGCTGACAGTCGTCGTCTGGCCGCCGCCAGGTCCGCCTCGATCCTGTCCCAGCGTCGCAGGATGGCGTCACGGTTGGCCGGTGCCTTCTCCGGGTCGCTTGCGTACTTCCGTGCTCGGTCGTACTCGGGCTTCAACAGTTCGCGTTGCGCCTTCAGCCGTTCGACGCGCGTTTCAAGCCGCCGGGCCGCAACGCGCCGGGAAAGCCGGCTGATGGCGTTCGGCCGGTCCGAGCCCCTCGGCCGGCCCGACCTCTTCGGCGCTACGGCGCGCCGCGGCGAGCGAGCCCGGCGCCGCGGAAGAGTGATGTCACCGTGCCGGACGACGTCGACGGCGGACAGGGCTGCGAAAGCGAACGGCACCAGCGAAAAGAGCATCACGGTACGGCCCGATGACTGATGCGCCGCAGCCTGCTCCTGGTACCCGCGGGCCTGTCCTTTGCTGAAGCAGGTGTCGCCTGGGTACATCTGCTTGCCGTCGCAGGTCACGTTGTTGGTGGTGGCGTAGTAGCCGCCAACGCCCAGCAGGCCGAGGGCCACGATCAGCAGCACGACCAGGCTGTAGATGCGGAAGCCGGGTGTGGACTGGTACCGCCGCGCCATCACCGCGACACCAGGTCGAGCCGGAGTCCACTGAGGACGGTGCTGGCGCTCGACGTGAGGCCGGCGGCGCTTCGGACGATGGTGCCGGCCACGCACAGCGCCGCCCGACGGCCGGCGTGAACGGACAGTCGCGCTCGTACGAGGCGATCGGGCATCGACGGCTCTCCAGACGGTTTGCTACGGGTATGACCGGCCCCGAACCTGACCGGTACCGTCCAGTCACGGTAGTTTCCGCACGGTACGCCGCGTTATCGTGTTGCATCACGGTGCAACACCACGGGCATGCCGGGGAGGTGCGGCGACCATGGCCGCGGGGCGGCTGAGGATCTGGTTCACCCGCGACGACCTGCATCGGCTTCGGGTCGCCGATCGACCGAGCCCGATGTGGGAACTCACCATGAGCCTGCAACGGATCCAGTCACGGCGACCGGACGGTCGGCCGACGCCTCCGATTCCGGCCGACATCGCCACGTGGCGCGCCGACGTGCTGGCCGGCGCCGATCGGTCCGCCCTGCGCGCCGCGCGCGAGGTGCTGTTGCCCTTGGCCCCGGTGTCGTCCTACTTTCCGGACTTCCTGACCCCACACGCCGGCCTGTACGGGCTTGAGGAAGGCATCGACGCCGCTTGCGCCACACCTCGCCGCCAACTCGCGGCGCAACTCGCGACGTTGGCCGCTCGCAGCGGCCCGCCCGCCTGGGGCGTGTACCTGCCGAGGCACCGGACCAGCGACCTGCACCGGTTGGAACGCGCGCTTCGTCGCTGGTTCCATGCCGCACTGGCACCCCGCTGGCCAGAACTCCGCCGCCGCGTCGCCGCGGAACACGCACTGCTGGCCCGCGCCGGCGCGAAGCATGGCCCGGACGGTGTGCTGTCCGGGCTGCGACCGTTCTCGGTCTGGCACCCCACCGAACGTTTTCTGGAGGCGCCGTATCCGATGGACCGGGACCTTCGCCTCGCCGGACGAGGGCTCACCATCGTGCCGTCCTGGTTCTGCTGCACCGCCCCGGTCACGCTGGCCGGCGACGATCAGCCCCCCGTCCTGGTCCACCCGATCGGCCACCAGCCCCCGCCGCCCACCGGGCTCGACCCCTTGGCGCGTCTGATCGGCCGTACCCGCGCCGAGTTGCTGGCCGCCGTCACGGTCGCCACGCCAGCCCCAGAACTGTGCGCCCGCACCGGTGTCTCCAGAGCTCAAGTCTCCCGCCATCTCGCGGCGCTGCGAGACAACCACCTCGTCACCGAGACCCACAGGCACGGCCGGACCTACTACACCCGCACCGAACTGGGCGACAGGCTCGCTGACGGACACTGACCGGCGAACTGTTGTTCTGCCGTGCTGCCGCCGCAGCGGGGCGATGCCTGCCTGTTCGGACGAGAGCCGATCGTGCGGGGCTGCTGCCGCAAATGCTGCACAGTACCAGCATGGCTTGCCTCGTGCCGCCGTTGCCGGGGATGCCGATCGCGGTCTGGAACGCGGCGCGGGGCGCCTCCCAGCCGCCCTGCTCCCGGGACAGGTCGCCGAGTCGCAGCGTGGCGACAGCCGCGGCATGCCGGTCGTCGGAGGCGATCTGCTCGGTCCTTCCGGCGGCCGCGAGCGCGGGCGATCGGGGCGCGCTGTCAGGTCGGTGGGCTGAGGTACGCGAGGATCGTGGGGTGGGTGCCGTCCGGTACGGTCCAGGCGGCTGGCGCGGACGTGACCCGGCGCCAGCCGTGCCGCTCGTACAGGGCGGGTGCGGCACCGTCGTCGTCGACGACGTCCAGCGCGAGCCGCAGCCCGCGTGCCGCGGCCACCGCGGTCGCCACGCGTAGCAGTGCGCCGGCGACGCCGCGCCGTCGCGCGGCCGGCGCCACGTACAGCCGGGACAGGCTCCCCACCGACGATTCCTCGACTCCCGCGGCCGCGGCCACTGCCGTCCGCCGTTCGAGGTCCGAGCCGTCGCGGACGAGTACCTGGCCGAGGACGGTGCCGGCGTCGGTCGCCACCCAGGCGCCGAGTACGCCGTCGGGGGCGAGCCAGGCCACCGGGTCCGCCGGCCACACCATCGGGTACCCGTCGGCCTCGTGTGTCGCGCGCAGTGCCGCCACGCACGCCGCCAGGTCCGCGTCCCGCCGCTCCCGTACCTCCATGCCGCGACCGTACCTGGCGCTAATGGTGTGGTGTCGCGGCGGATGCGCTGGCACGATACTGATCGGATCGCGGTACGTCGCCGGATGCAGGATTTGCGTCGGGTGCTGCCGCCCGGGTGCCGGAGGAGGCGACATGCGACGACTGTCCGCGTCGACCTGTACCCCCGGACTGCTGGCCTGAGTACGGCCGCTTCCCGCATCCTCGTTCGTTCCGCGCGCCGGGCACCGGTGCGCCATTCCCCAGGAGTACGTGATGGGTTACTCGATGCTGTCCGGCACCCGTGCGCCGGTCCGGGTCTGGACGGATCTGTCCACTGTGGATTCCGGTGCGCTGGATCAGCTGCGCAACATCGGTTCGCTGCCGTGGGTGCACGGTGTCGCGGTGATGCCGGATGTACACCTGGGCAAGGGTGCGACGGTGGGTTCGGTGATCGCGATGCGGCAGGCGGTGTCGCCGGCGGCGGTCGGCGTGGACATCGGTTGCGGCATGACGGCGGTGCGGACGTCGCTGTCCGCGGCGGATCTGCCGGACGATCTCGGTGCGCTGCGGTCGGCGGTCGAGGCGGCGGTACCGGTGGGTTTCGCGGCGCACGGTGAGGCGCTTGATCCGCGTCGGCTGCATGGTGTGCGGTCGGCGGGTTGGGACGCGTTCTGGCGCGGCTTCGGTGACCTGCACCCGCGGGTACGGCAGCTGGAGACGCGGGCCCGCCGACAGCTCGGCACCTTGGGTGGCGGGAATCACTTTTGCGAGCTTAGTATAGATATGTCCGATTCTCGGGTGTGGGTGCTGCTGCACTCGGGATCGCGGAACATCGGCAAGGAACTGGCCGAGCGGCACATGGCGGTCGCCCGCGACCTGCCGCACAACGCCGACCTGCCGGACCGCGACCTCGCCGTGTTCCTCGCCGGTACTCCGGAGATGGCTGCGTACCGCCGGGATCTGTTCTGGGCGCAGGACTACGCGCGCCGTAACCGGGAGCTGATGCTCGCGCTGGTGTGCCGTGTGCTGCGAGACGCGCTGCCGGCCGTCGGCTTCGAGGCGCCGATCTCCTGCCACCACAACTACGTCGCCGAGGAGACGTACGACGGCGTCGAGCTGCTGGTGACCCGGAAGGGCGCGATCCGGGCCGGGCGCGGGGAACTGGGCATCATTCCTGGCTCGATGGGCACCGGGTCGTACATCGTGCGCGGGCTCGGCAACACCGAGGCGTACGCGTCGGCGTCGCACGGCGCGGGTCGGAAGATGAGCCGCAACAAGGCACGGAAGGCGTTCACGGTGGACGATCTGGTCGCGCAGACGGCCGGGGTGGAGTGCCGCAAGGACGCCGGCGTCGTCGACGAGATCCCTGGCGCGTACAAGGATCTGGAGACGGTGATGGCGCAGCAGACGGACCTGGTCGAGGTGGTGCATCACCTGAAGCAGGTGCTCTGCGTCAAGGGCTGACACTGGCGGCCCGGCCGCGATGGGGGCCGGGCCGTGGGTCAGTGGTGGGCGTGGACGGGGTAGTCGGGGAGGGTGATGGCGTTGACGGCCTTGTCCATCCCGCCCATCATGAGGCGCTTGCCGGGCATCCGCATCATCATGCGGGTCAGGGCGTCGCGGAACCGGATGCCGCGGGCGGTGGCGGGCAGGAATCCCTTGGTACCACCGGGAAGTGGCTTCATGTTGGCGGCCACGTACTCGCGCATCCGCGCCTGGTACGCGGGATACGCGGTGCGGTGGTCGCCGGCGGCGGCGGCGATCTCGCCGGCGAGGACGTACGCGCCGACGATGGCCATGCTGGTACCCATGCCGACGGAGCCGGCGGTGCAGGCGTCGCCGAGGAGTACGACGCGGCCGTGGTGCCAGGCGTCCATGACGACCTTGCCGTGCCGGTCGAAGTAGAAGTCGTCGGCGCGCCACATGGATTCGAGGATGCGCGGCACCTCCCAGCCTTCGCCGTCGAGGATCCGGGCGACGATGCGCTTCTGCGCGGTGACGTCGCGCCGGTCGTACGGGATGGGGTCGCAGGCGAAGTGGACCATGGCGCGGGCGCTGCCGTGGGCGGGGTAGAGCAGGACGTTGCGGCCGCCGGTGGTGCCGTTGCCGGCGGGCATGGAGTACATGAGTTCGGTGCCGTCGAGGTCGAACGAGGCGGCGTGGGTGAACACGGCGCGGTGGTAGCCGGAGTCGGCCATCCGCCAGGAGCCGGCGGGGAAGGCGAGGCGGCGGGTGTTGGAGAAGATGCCGTCGGCGCCGACGACCATGTCGTACCGGGCGGGTGGCGCCTTCTCGAACGTGACGTCGATGCCGTCGGCGGTCTCGGCGAGCGCGGTGATGCTGTCGTCGTAGACGTACCGGACGCCGTCGGTGGCGTCGATGAGGATGCGCATCAGGTCGCCGCGAAGGATCTCCAGGTCGGCGATGATGCCGCCGGAGTCGCCGAACGCGTCGCCGGACATCTCGGCGACCCGCCGCCCGGCACTGTCCACATAGGCCATTCCGTGTACGCCGGTGTGCGCGGCGCGGATCGGCTCCATGAGGCCCATCCGTTCGATCACGGTACGGGCGGCGCCGCGGATGTCGATGCCCTGGCCGCCGGGGCGGGGGCCGGGTGCGCGTTCGACGACGGTGACGTCGATGCCGTACCGGCGCAGCCAGTAGGCGAGCGCGGGGCCGGCGACGCTGGCTCCGGAGATGAGGACGGTGGTCATGGGTGGCTCCCCGCGTACGGTCGGTGCGACTGTTCGCCCCGAGCTGTCCAGTACACTGTACGTACACCTGTGCCGGCGTCAATCCCGTTGGTACACAACGGATCCAGTAATCCAGAACGCACTAGTGCACTACGCGGCGGGTAGGGTGTCCCGCAGGGATGGTGCACTAGTACGGGGAGGTGGCGACATGACGGCGCCGTACGCGCGGATCGTGGCGGACATCCGGCAGCGCATCGAGTCGGGCGAGCTGCCGCCGGGCAGCCGCGTCCCGTCGACACGTCGGATCATCGCCGACTACGGCGTGGCCATGGCCACCGCCAGCAAGGCGCTGTCCGCCCTCCGCCAGGCCGGCCTCGTGTACCCGGTGCCCGGCGTCGGCACCGTCGTCGCCGCCGCGGGAACCGTTGCGCCGCAACGCAAAGCGGCCGCGTCCGGCACCGACGACGTGGTCCGCGCCGCGATCGGCATCGCCGACGCCGACGGTCTCGCCGGGCTGTCCATGCGCCGCATCGCCACCGACCTGGGCATGGCCACCATGTCCCTGTACCGGCACGTCGCCAGCCGCGACGAGCTCGTCGTACGGATGCTCGACACGGCGCTCGGCGAGTACCCGCTGCCGGCCGACCCGCCGGACGGCTGGCGCGCCCGTACCGAGGTGTCCGCGCGGGCGCTGTGGGCGGCCTGCCAGCGGCACCCGTGGCTCGCGCACGCGCTGTCCATGACCCGGCCGCAGGCGTCGCCGAACGGCATGGCGCACACCGAGTTCGTGCTCGCCGCCCTCGACGGCCACGACCTCGACCTGGACACCAAGATGCACGTCGGCGTCGGCGTCTTCGTCTTCGTACGCGGCGTCGCCGTCAACATCGAGCCCGAACTCCGCGCCGTACAGGACAGCGGGATGTCCGACGAGGACTGGATGACCGCGCACAAGCCGTCCATGCAGGCCGTCGTCGACCGGCGCCGCTTCCCGCACCTCGCCGCCGCGATGGCCGACGAGATCGACATGACCCTCGACTCGCTGTTCGAGTTCGGGTTGGCCCGCCTCCTCGACGGCCTCGACACCTTCCTCACCCCGCACGCACCATCCACAATGGACCGTTAGCGGAACCGAGGGAAGCGATGAATTCCTTCTCCTGGCGGCCTTCCGGACCGGCGTCTCGCCGGCGCAGCCGGTCTCGTCCGACCCGAACGGGAGTGTCATGAACGTACGCACTGGCGGTGTGTCAGCGTCGAACCCGGTGCCGGGCTACGTGTTCCGGCCGTACGGGGGCGGTGCGGATCACGGCGCGATGGCGGCCGTACGACGGGGATGCGTGGAGCGGGACCGCGTCGACCCGGGATCGGTGGTGGAGGGGCTCCCGACCGTGGCGGAGATCGCGGAGTCGTGCGCCAGGCTGGTGGACCCGGCCGGGAACCAGATCCTGGTGGAGCACGACGGTGCCGTCGTCGGCTACGCAACGGTCCGCTGGTGGCAGGAGCGGTCCGGAACGTGGCTGTACCTGCACCGTGGCTACCTGCTGCCGGGGCACCGCGGTCGGGGCGTGGGCTCGGCGATGCTTGGTTGGGCCGAGGCCCGCATCAGGCAGCTCGTCGAGCGGCAGGGCACCGCAGGTACGGCCGTGTTCGGCGCGAACGCCATGGCGGCCGAGGAGGACGCGACGGCGTTGCTGCTCGACGACGGCTACCGACGGGTGTTCAGCCTGACGGAGATGCGCCTGGCCGACCTGCGGCAGGTACCGGAGGCCGGCCGGTGGCCGGACGGCGTTCGCATCGGTGCCGTGCAGCCGTCCCACTACCGCGGGGCGTGGAAGACGGTCGTGGACTCCTACGCGGACACGTCGCACACTCCACAGTGGACGTTCGAGCGGTTCGTCGAGGTGGCGAACCCGATGTGCTGGCGGGCGGCCTGGGACGGGGACGAGCTGGCCGGCGTCGCGTTGTGTTCCCTCCGCCGGCACGACCGTACGGTGGGCGAGGTCGAGGAGCTCAGCGTGCGCGCCGGGTCGAGGCGTCGAGGGCTGGGGCGGGCCCTGCTGCTGGACGGGTTGCGCTGCCTTCGCCGGCACGGCGCGGTCACCGCCCGCCTGTACACCGGGACGGCGAACCCGCACCGCTCGTACGACCTGTACGAGAGCGTGGGGTTCCGGCGGACGAACGAGTACGTGCGCTACCGCAAACCGTTCGGCGGCTGACGGGGCGCCCGGTGCTGGTCGGTCGGCCGGCTGGGCGGGTACGCCCTTGGGCTCTCGCCGCGTGCGGGTTCGCCGGCTGGCTGGGCATTCCAGCCAGCCGGGCGGATCACGCCTGTACGAGGGACTCCAGGGGTACGGCGGGGTCGGTGAGGCGGGCGCGGTCGACGGGTCGGCCGGCGCGGACGATGGCCTCGACGTGCTGGCTGACGTCCCAGACGTTGACGTTCATGCCGGCGAGCAGCCGGTCGCCGCGCAGCCAGAACGCGACGAACTCGCGGGCCGCCACGTCCCCGCGGTACACGACCTCGACGTCGGGTGCGGCGACGTCGTCGACGTAGCCGGAGTATTCGAGGCCGAGGTCGTACTGGTCGGAGAAGAAGAACGGGACCTGGTCGTAGGGCGCGTGGTGGCCGAGCATCGCGTGGGCGGCGGCGATCCCGCCGTCGAGCGCGTTGGACCAGTGTTCGACGCGGATGCGGCGGCCGAGCCAGGGGCGCAGCGAGTTGGCGACGTCGCCGCAGGCGTACACGTCCTGGGCGGAGGTGCGGAGGTGTTCGTCGGTGACGATGCCGTTGTCGACGGCGAGGCCGCCGGCGGTGGCGAGTTCGACGGCGGGGCGGATGCCGACGCCGACCACGACGAGGTCGGCGGGCAGTTCGGTGCCGTCGCCGAGGACGACGCCGCTGACCGCGTCGCTCGTGCCGCGGAACTCGGTGACGCCGGTGCCGAAGCGGAACCGTACGCCGTGGTCGGTGTGCAGGGTGGTGAAGAAGCCGCCGAGTTCGGCGCCGAGTACGCGGTGCAGCGGGGTGGGTTCGGGTTCGACGACGGTGACGTCGAGGCCGTGCGCGCGGGCGGCGGCGGCGACCTCCAGTCCGATCCAGCCGGCTCCGACGACGACCAGCCGGCCGCGGTCGCCGGCGGCGCGGAACCGGGCGAGCAGGAGGTCGGCGTCCTCGATCGTACGCAGGTAGCGGACGCCGGGCAGGGTGCCGCCGGGCACGTCGAGCTGGCGTACCCAGGAGCCGGTGGCGAGCAGCAGCTGGTCGTAGCGCAGCTCGTGGTAGCCGTCGAGGGTGAGCAGGTGCCGCGTGGTGTCGAGCATGGTGGCGCGGACGCCGCGGCGCAGGTCGACGTCGTGCTCGGCGTACCAGGAGGTGTCGTGGACGAAGGCGACGTCGCGCGGGTCGCTGCCGGTGAGGTAGCCCTTGGACAGCGGTGGCCGCTCGTACGGGCGTTCCTCCTCGTCGGCGAGCAGCACGATGCGCCCCTCGTACCCCTCGGTGCGGAGCGTCTCGGCGGCCTTGGCGCCGGCGAGCCCGCCGCCGACGATCACGAACGTCTCCGGTGTCCGCGCCCCGGCCGGGCGCCCCACCTGCATGGCCTCGTCCCGTTCGGTCTCGCCGTCCGGCCCGGTCGGATCGGTCATGGCCGCGGCCGATCGGCGACCGGGGACGTGTCACCCGCGGCTCGGCGGGGCGAACCAACAGTCATGTGCACAGACTGCCCTCATCGCGGGGTTCGGACAACCGGAACGGGCGATCACGTACGGCGGCGACCGAGCAGCGAGCCGGCGAGCAGTACCGCGCCGACGACGGCGACGGCGATGCCGAGCCGGTGCAGCCCGCTGTCCGGATCGGTGCCGGCGGCGAGCACCTCGATGAGCGCTGCGGCGAGGTTCGCCCCCACGTACTGGGAGGTCCGGTAGAGGCCGGAGGCGGCGCCGGTGGCGTCGGCGGGGGCCGCGGCGTACATGGCGGTCTGGTTGCCCATGTTGTTGAAACCGTTGGGAATGCCGAGCACGGCGCTGACCGCGAGCAGGACGAGTACGGGGGTCGCGGAGTGCACCACGGTGGCGAGGACGACGCCGCCGGCGAGCAGGCCGAGCGAGCCGATCAGCAGCGGCGCCCGCGGCCCCCGGGTACGCACCAGGCGGGTGGCGAGCACGGTCATGAACACGCCGAGTCCGGCGATCGGCAGGACGACGAGTCCGGCCTGGGCGGCGTCGAGTCCGCGGCCCTGTTCCAGCCAGGACGGCAGCCCGTAGAAGATCGCGTAGAACGCGACGTAGGTCAGCGCGGTCCGCAGGTACGTGCCGGTCAGGGCGCGGTTGCGGCCGAGCAGCCGGACGTCGAGGAACGGTTCGGCGCAGCGCAGTTCGCGCCACAGCAGCAACCCGGCCAGCGGTACGAAGACCGCGGCGAGCCACCAGCGCGGGTGGTCGGCGAGCGACAGGAGCAGCAGCATCAGGGTGGTCATCGCGCCGGCGAACAGCAGCAGGCCGGGCGGGTCGAGCCGGCGCAGGGACGCCGCGACGCCGAGCCGGTGCGGGCTGGTACGGCCGGCGGGGCCCCAGCGCAGGACGGTGACCGCGGCGACCGCCACGAACGGCAGGTTGACCAGGAAGATCGCCGGCCAGCCGAACGCGCCGACCAGCAGCCCGCCCAGGCTGGGGCCGAACGCCACGGCGGTCTGCGAGCAGATCGACAGGATGCCGAGCGCCCCCGACGCCCGCGCGCCCGTACGCTCGGCGACCGTCCGTACCATCGCCACGCCCGCCGGGTACTGGGCGGCGGTGCCGAGGCCGAGCAGGACGCGGCAGGCGACGAGGACGCCGACGTTCGGCGCGAACGGTGCGGCCACGGACGCGACCGCGACGAGGGCGAGGCCGGTGAGGAACACGCGGCGCGGGCCGACCAGGTCGGCGAGCCGGCCCATGGTGGGCGCGCCGACCGCGGTCGCCAGGTACAGCGCGGAGATGAGCCAGGAGACCTCGGCGCCGGCGCGGAAGTCGCCGCGGATGCCGACGAGCGCGACCGCGATCATCGACGAGTTGAGCGCCTGGAGCAGGGTGCCGAACGCGATGGAGCCGACCAGCCGGCCGGGTAATCGGGCCGGTGCGTCGAGCCGGGTGGTGGCGGTCGCGGTCATGCGTCGGCGAGCCGGTCGAGCAGCCGGCCGGCGATGCGCAGCACGTCGCGTTCCTCCGGGCTGAGCCGGTCGGCCATGGTGACGGCGAGCCAGGTACTGCGCCGGGCGCGGTCCTCGGCGAGCAGCGCCTCGCCGTCGGCGGCGATGGCGAGCAGCACCTGCCGGCCGTCGTGCGGGTCGGACTGCCGGGTGACCAGGCCGGACTCGACCAGCTCGGCCATCGCGCGGGCCATCGACTGCGGGGTGATGCCCTCGGCGGCGGCCAGCTCGGTCACGGTGGCCGGGCCGTCGCGGTCGAGCCGGCCCAGGGCGTCGATGCGGGTGAGGCTCAGGCCGTGCGGCGGGCGCTCGGCGCGCAGCCGGCGCACCAGCCGCATCATCGACAGCCGCAGCTCGTTCGCCGCGCCCGCGACCTCGCGGCTCACCGTCTCCTCGGTCATGTCTTCACCCTAGCTGAGCATTTTTGCGTACGCGTCGCCCAGCGGTGCGGTTTCCCGCGTCTGATTGCTCACCCTGGCTGAGTACTACCCGGCGGTGAGGCGGCGGTGCCAGGCGTACGCGGAGGTGTCGGTGAGGCTGGCCACCTGGTCGACCACGACGCGCAACCGCGCCGCGTCGTCGGTCGCCCTCCGCCAGCGCGGCGCGTGCAGCGGGTCCAGCGCCGCCGGCGCCCGCAGCGTCAGCTCGTGCACCAGGTCGCGCAGCACCTCGCGCTGCCGCTCGTACCGGGGGCCGGCGTCGGGCCGGGCCAGGATGTAGCGCCAGGCCATGCCCTTGAGCAGCGCGCACTCGGCCCGGGTCCGCCGCGGTACCACCAGGTCCGCCGCGTACCGCCGCAGCGGGCCGTCGCCGGACGCGTTCTGCGTGGAGCACACCGCGGCGTCCACGAACCGGCCGGTCAGCGCGCTCGTCGCGCGTTTCAGGGCGATCATCGCGCCGTGGCCGCCGTCGTACCCGGCGAGCGGGGCGACGACGGGATCGGTGAGCAGCTCGACCAGGACGGCGGCGAGGTCGGTCGGCGACTCCGTCGAGTACCGGCCGGCGACCAACTCGCACAGCGCGGCGCGCTCGTCCGGGTCGGCGAGCAGCTGCGGGCGCAGGATGCCGGCGTGTACGCCGTCCTCGATGTCGTGCACCGAGTACGCCACGTCGTCGGCCCAGTCCATCACCTGCGCCTCCAGGCACCGGCGCAGCTCCGGCGCGCCGTCGCGCAGCCAGTCGAACACCGGCATGTCGTCCGGGTACACGCCGAACTTGCGCCCGTCGCCCCGCGGCCACGGGTACTTGCAGGTGGCGTCGAGGGTGGCGCGGGTCAGGTTGAGGCCGCGGCTGGCGCCGTCGTCGACCTTGGCCTCCAGCCGGGTCAGTACCCGGAGCGTCTGCGCGTTGCCCTCGAACCCGCCGCACGCGCGGGACAGCTCGTCGAGCGCGTCCTCGCCGTTGTGGCCGAACGGCGGGTGGCCGACGTCGTGCGCGAGGCCGGCCGCGTCGACGATGTCGGCGTCGCAGCCGAGCCGTTCCGCCATCTCCCGGCCGATCTGCGCGACCTCCAGCGAGTGCGTCAGCCGGGTACGCGGGAAGTCGTCCACACCCGCCTGGTACACCTGGGTCTTCGCGGCGAGCCGCCGGAACGCCGCGCAGTGCAGGATCCGGGCCCGGTCGCGCGCGAACGGGCTGCGCCGCGCCCCCGAGTCCTTCGGCGCCTCCTCGGTGTACCGCGCCACCGAGTGCGCCCCGTAGCCCCCATCGACGCCCATCACGCCACAGCGTACGTCGGGGTCGGGCGCGACCCGCCGGTCCGGAACCACCGATCCGCCCGCCCGAACGGCTCAGCGGTGCGGAAAGCGGTTGTGTCGGCGTCCCGCGTCGCTATCCTCCGGGCCATGCCGATCAGCCTGCCGCAACCCGCCGTCGACGTCCGCGACACCGTCCGCGACGTCGTGGACCGACTGTCCCTGGTACCCGATGACGGGTGGGCACGGCCCGCCGCGGGCCTGGACTGGTCCTGCCGGGAGACCGTCGCGCACATGATGGACGACCTCGGCGGGTACGCCATGCAACTGTCCGGCGAGCGCGGCCACGGCGACTCGTACACGCCGCTGGTGGAGGGGATCCGGCCGCGCGCGGACGGGCCGAGCTTCCTGTTCTGGCCGGAGGAGGACGGTGGCACCCGGGCGATCTGCGAGAGCCTGGACGCGGTCGGCGGTCTGCTCGTGGCGGTGGTCGCGGCGGCGCCGGCGGACCGCATCGGCTGGCACCCGTACGGCAACCCGGACGCGACCGGACTGGCCGCCATGGGCATCGCCGAGACCACCCTGCACACCCGCGACATCCTGACCGCGCACGGCATCGACTACCGCCCGGACGACGCGATCGTGGCCCGCGTACTCGACCGGATCTTCCCCGCCGCCGCCCGTACCGGGGATGCGTGGCACGACCTGCTCGCCGCCACCGGCCGTACGCCCGAGACAAAGGGCATCACCTGGCGCTGGGACTCCGCCGCCCACTGACGCCCACACCCGGCGAACGGTCGGAAACCCGGCCCCGGCGACGTACTTCCCGGATTCGCCGATCGGGGCCGGCCACGCCCTGGCGTGCGACGCGGACGGTTGTCGGCTGGCCCCAGGGAATCGCGACCGCGCGGACTGCCGGACGACGCGGCCCGGCTGCTCGTCACGCAGACCTTGACCGCAGCCACCACCTCATCACCGACTGACGCGGAACCCCTTGGTACTCAAGGGAAAGCGCGTCGGACCCGCCGTGACGCGAGGGCGGGCCGCGGCGCGCATCGCACGCCCGATGCGACGTCCCCGGGTGGCCGCGGCGCCGCCCGGGGCGTCCGCAGCGGCTACTCGCGGCTGGCCATCGCGACCGCTTCCTTCTCCAGGTCGACGTACGGTTCGCCGGACACGTCGACGATCGCCTCGTGGATGGTGCCGCCGACGAACTCGTACGGGGAGACGCCCGGGTAGTCGTCGGTCACCGGCTCGGCCGGATCCTTGCCGACGTTGAGCCCCTCCCCCACCAGCGAGAAGTTGCCGGGCTGGGTGGTGATGCGGCCGTCGCCGACCTTCCGGTCGTTGATGTAGAGGGTGAGCGTGCCGGTGGCGGGCATCGCGTCGCCCTCCCGTTCGAACACCGCCGCCAGGACCACGTCGCCGGTGGGCAGGTCGGTGTCGGCCTCGACGACCTGCAGGTTGCTGCCGACGAAGTTGTACGCGTACTTGAGCCGGCGGTCCTTCACGTACAGGCTGTGCCCGCCGAAGCGGGCGCCGTGGGAGAACAGCACGCCGTTGGCGTCGGTGGAGTCGACGGTGACGGTGACGGCGATCTGGTAGCTGCGGTTGCGGATGTTCACCGCCGCGGACTCGGGCACCTCGGCCGCGTCCGGGTAGTAGACGTACCGGTCGCGGGGTGGCGCGATCTGCGGGCGGGTCGGGTCGGCCAGCACCTCGACGGCGGTACGGTCGTCCAGCGGCAGCCCGTGGTACTTGCCGGCCTCGTTGAACCAGATGTTGACCATGTCGCGCAGCTTCACCGGATGTTCGGCCGCCAGGTCGTGCATCTCGGTCGGGTCCTCGTCGGTGTGGTACAGCTCCCAGCGGTCGTTGTCGAAGTTGCTCCACCCGGCGATCGTGGGGTGCACCGAGACCGCCTTCCAGCCGCGGTGCCAGATCGCCCGGGAGCCGAGCATCGAGTAGAACGCGGTCTGCTTGGGGGTCGGCGCGTTCGCGTCCTCGAACGTCGGGCGCAGGCTCACCCCCTCCAGCGGGATCTGTTGGTACCCCTTGATTTCGGTGGGCAGCTCGATGCCGAGGCAGTCGTACAACGTCGGGACGATGTCGGTGGCGTGACAGTACTGGTGGCGCAGCTCGCCGCGGGCCCTGATGCCGCGCGGCCACGAGATGATGAGCGGATCAGCCACTCCGCCCTCGAAGTTGTACCGCTTCCACAGCTTGAACGGTGTGTTGAACGCCCACGCCCAGCCGGACGGGTAGTGGTTGTACGTGGCCGGCGAGCCGATCTGGTCGAGGTAGCGGAGGTTCTCCGCCATGTCGTCGGGGATCGAGTTGAAGAACTTGTTCTCGTTGACCGACCCGTTGGGCCCGCCCTCAGCGCTCGCGCCGTTGTCCGACACGAAGACGACGACGGTGTTGTCCAGCTCGCCGGACGCTTCCAGGAAGTCGAGCAGACGGCCGATCTCGTGGTCGGTGTGCGACAGGAAACCCGCGTACACCTCCGCCATCCGGCAGAACAGTCGCTGTTCGTCCGCCGACAGCGAGTCCCACGGGCGTACCACGTCGAGGTCCGGCCACTTCTTGCCGTCGGCGCTCGTCTCCTCGACGTACGGGTTGATCGTCGTCAGTTCGGCGTCGGCCGGCAGCACGCCCAGCTGCTTCTGCCGTTCGAGCACCAGTTCCCGGTACCGCTCGTAGCCCATGTCGAACTTCCCCGCGTACTTCTCGATCCACTCCTTGGGCGCGTGGTGCGGGGCGTGCGTGGCGCCGGGGCAGAAGTACATGAAGAAGGGTTTCTCGGGGGCGATCACCTTGGCGTCCTTGACGAACTCGATCGCCTTGTCGGTCAGGTCGGTCGTCAGGTGGTACCCCTCGGCGGGGGTCGCGGGCTGCGGCACCGGATGGTTGTCGTACACGAGGTCCGGGTACCACTGGTTGGTCTCGCCGCCGAGGAACCCGTAGTAGCGCTCGAATCCGCGACCGATCGGCCAGTTGCGTTTCGAGGACGCCAGGTTCATCTCGTCCGACGAACACAGGTGCCACTTCCCCAGCATGTACGTGTTCCAGCCGCGTTCGCCGAGCACCTCCGCGACCGTGGCGCACTCGAACGGGATGTGGCCGTTGCCGTTGGGAAACCCGGTGGTGGCCTCCGCGATGCAGGCCATTCCGTTCGTGGTGTGGTTGCGGCCGGTGAGCAGGCTCGACCGGGTCGGTGAGCAGAGCGCCGTGGTGTGCCAGTTGGTGTAGGTCAGCCCGGACTGCGCCAACCGGTTGATGTTGGGCGTCTCGATGAGCCCGCCCCACGGCTGCGCGGCGGAGAACCCCATGTCGTCGAGAACGATGTAGAGCACGTTCGGCGCGCCCTCCGGAGCAACCGGCTGCCGGTACGGTTCCCAGTCGGGTTCGGAGTCCCGGATGTCGACGTTGATCACACCGTTGAATTGCTTGGCCACTTCGCTCTCCCCCGTGACGAAGTTCCGCCGGGCAGGGTCGATCGAGAGATCTCTAGGGAATGCGCGCCCGCAGATCTCCCGGTGCGCGGGCACCGGCGAACGACAGGAAATCCGTCCGTCGCAACGCAGGCGACCGACCAGACAGAATCTAGTGGACCGGCGTTCGCGCCGGAGGAGAACTCACGAACGGGACGCGCAACGGCGAGACGCGTACGGATATCCTGCCGGCCATGGCGCGATCCGTGTGGACCGGCACCCGTGAACGGCTCGCCCGGCTCGCCTCGACACCCGGCGCCGGCGCGGTGTTCGGATCGGCCGGCCACGGCTGGATGCTCCAGCCGCCGCTCCCCGCCGACGAGCTGGCCGAGGCGGAAACGCAGCTGCGGGTGGAGTTTCCGGCCGGGTACCGGTCGTTCCTCACGGAGGTCGGCAGCGGCGGGGCGGGGCCCGCGTACGGCCTGTTCCCGCTGCGCACGGTCGGCGGGCGGTGGCAGTGGGACGGCGACGGCGCCGACCTGACCGGCCTGTCGACGCTGGACCGGCCGTTCCCGCACGTCGAGGCGTTCAACCCGGCCGACGGCCTGCCTGCGCCACCGCAACCGGGCCAGTACGTGACGACGGCGGAGTTCAACGCGGCCGAGGACGCGTACTGGGAACGGTACGACGCCGTCGTCCTGGATCCGGCGCACTCGACCGGCCTGCTGTACCTGTGCCACCTGGGATGCGCGCGGCGGGAGGCGCTCGTGGTCAGCGGCCCCGCCCGGGGCCAGATGTGGGCGGACGACATCGCCGGCGGCGGTGGTTTCCGACCGCTCGGCGACGACGACGGAGCGCCGCTGGACTTCGCCCGGTGGTACCTCCGGTGGCTGGAGCTGGCCGAGGACCAGGTGACCGGTTCCGTCGACGGTTGAGCCGCGCGGAACGGCCGGGAACGGTGCCGGAGGCCGCCGGGTCTTACTCGACAGGGGCCACCGGCTCGGAATCCCGGTGATCAAGGAGGCGGAAACGGTAGCCTCGGATGATGAGTCTCGTTCCGTGCCGGACCTGCCACGGCAGCGGCCACGTCGAACGGCCGACCGCGATCGTGCTCCGCGGCTCCCGCGGCACCGTCCTCGCCGGCCACCAGTGCCCCGCCTGCCACGGCGCCGGCTGGTACGTGTCCGCCGCGAAGCCGGCGCACCGCCCGCCCGAGTAGACGAGCGGCCTGTCTGTCCACAGTAGACGTAACGGACGGCGGCGGTCGCGGGCTCGGCGGCCGTGTGCATGCGACGCAGTGTTGCCGAGCACGGCGTGCTCCATTGACTCAACGGCCGCGGCGAGAGTTCAGACGCCGGCGTGCTCGACGTCCCACGCGACGTTCGTTGGCCGCCGCCCGGTCCGCATGTACTCGCGGACGGCCTGACGCACGGTCGGAGGCGTCACCCGCGTCTCGCTCGGAAGGAAGTCGGTCGACTCACCGTGCATGTCGAATTCGATCGGGTCCGGCCAGTCGCTGAGGCCCGTCTCATGGGCGAAACCGCCATCCGGACCGACGTAGAGCAGGCACGACCGCTCCGCGTGCCCCAGGCCGAACTGGAGGCCGTACGGCATCCGCACGGTGCCGTCATCGTCACGGAACCCGTCGGTGGTGGAGGTGACCTCGACAATCATCGGCGTGCCGCACCGCTGCGCATCGTCCGTCAAGTAGTCCAGGATGAAGTCAAGTCGGCGCGGGTCGTCGACCGTCTCCTGTTTCGCGCCGAACGGCTGGTCAGGGTCCCGACCCCAGCTCACGGTGACGTTCATCGAAGCCCCTTCCCGTTCCCTTCGTAACTACCGTAATGCGTCACGTTGCCGTTGTCGTCTGCGACATAGATGTGGATCTTGCTACCGGATGGTGTGACCTCCGGTAAGAGCACGTCGCAGCCGAACGGTCCGGTGCACGGATCGTTGTTGAGCACCAGGACCACCTCCGCCGGGGCGCTGGAGCTGCGCATGTGCCCGGCCACCAGGCCCTCCACGTGGTGGTTCACCGAGGTGAGTTGACCGTACGGCGGGTTGCGATAGAACGGGCTCAACCCGGCGAGCCGTACCGGGTCACCATCTCGACCCGACCGGATCATCCCTGGTAGAAACTGGCCACCGTTTCGGGTGAACGCGATGCCGGTCGTCTTCCCCTTCCCGAATCGGCGGGGCAGTCCCTTGGCTGCCTGCTGCACGTAGGTGGGCACTCGAGCGGACGAGCCGACTGGCTCCCAGGCCGGCGGCGTCGGGGCTCCGATGCTCGGCGCCGGTACCGTCGGCGGGCCGCCCGCGTCGCCCGTGCCGGCCCCGATCTGGACCAGGTAGCCGTTGAGGGCCTCAACGCTGGCGGCGATCCGGCGCCGGACGTCGACCAACTTGCCGACGGCGTGGGTGAGTGCGGCGACGGCGTCGGTCGGTTCGGTGCGCTGCGTTCCCTCCACGACAGCGCCGAGGGCGCCGACCGCGGTGGTCAGGCCCTGTTCGGCCTGCGCGGCGGCGCCCTCGGCGTCCTGTGCGTCCTTCATGGCGGCGCGGATCTGCGCGGCAACCTGTCTGATGCTGGTCACGGGTTCGGTCTGTCCTCCCGGCCGAACGTCGTGTCAGCCTCGGCGAGGCCGGCGGTGGTGGCGCGGAACTCCTCCGTGGGGGCCACGCACAACGACCGACCGCGCCGCGTGGCCCATCCGCAGGCGACGAACGCGCGCAACGTCTCCGCCGCGGACGTGCACCCCACGACGGTCTCCATGTCGTACGCGGTGATCCACCCGTCCATCGCGCCGGTATGGCTTCGCTGCGCCAGTTCCCGCAGGATCGTCAAAGCCAGCGGGGTCATCGACGGTGGATCGGCCGGCTGGTCGGGGCGCGGATGCCCGGCGCCGCTCATCGGCTGGCCACCAGGACCACGACGACGAGCAACACCAGCAGGCTTCCGCCGGACAGCGTGACGACGATGCGCCGCCCCGCGCCGCGTACCGTCGCCACGAGCAGCGCGAGCAGACCGGTCAGGACGATCAAGCCCGTTGCCTGCTGTCCGCCGGTCACGACGTCACCGCCGTACCGAGGGCCAGCGCGGCCACCACCGTTGCCGGGACCGTGCCGCGCACCGGGTTGCGCAGTACACGGCTGCCTGGGGCCGGCTCGGCGGACGTGGCCAACGGCAGGGTGCTGGAGGTGTCCCGGCAGCCGAACCGACCGCGGGTGCCCACGTGCACCCACGACGACCCCACGGGTTCGATCTGCTCGTGACAGTGGCGGCAGAGCCGCGGTGGGTCAGCGGGCGGGCGGCGGGCAGGGCGCGGCGTGTGCCGGTCGGGCGTCATGAAACGAATCTCCAGAACCTTGAACGTGGACACGGATGACGGCGCCGAGGCGCGGCAGGAAGACGACCGCGACGCGGGACGCGCCGTCCGGGATCGGGTCAGCGGGGTGGGTGAGTCGGTGGCCACGCAGGAGTGCCCAACCATGCGGCAGAGCCACCGACCCCACCACCGCGTACCAGCACGGCGGTGACGAGCCCACCGCCGTCCTGGCCGAGGAGGGCAGCCACACCCGATCACCGCGGACCGGGTACGGCGCGTTCGACGCGCAGCCGGTTGACGTCAACCAGGACCCGCGCGTGCCGGCCGGTGTCGACGTAGCTGCCGTGCAGGTAGAGGTGTTCGGGCGCGTAGGCACTCTCGACCCGCTCCACGTACAGCCAGGCCGACGGACGTCCGCCGCGCACCAACGCCGACGGCGTCAACCACGCCCACTCGCCCACGTGCGGCTCCGCGCCGATCACCGTGTCGTAACCGTCGCGGACCTCCCGCCCGCGCAGCTCGGCCGGGATCGTCATGGACCGGATCGCCCCGCTGCTGTGCGCCCCCATGGTCTGTCCCTTCCGGGACCGACTCCGGCCCGCGTAGCGGATGAACTGGAGAGGGGTGCGGAACGTGCGGCCGTCGGTCGCGGTGACCTCGGCCTGATTGTCGCCGGACAGGTAGGTCTCGGAAACCTCGAAAGTCTCCGAGCCGATGCGGGCCAGGTCGCCGGGCGCCACGATGCTCACAACGCACCCCGTTCCCGCGCCAGCCGCAGCGCTGCCGCCATGCTGTCGGGCCTGGTGTGCTCGCTCCAGATGGCGCGCAAGGTGTCCCCACCGGCGTCGTCACCTGTGTCGATGGTCGCGGTGCGGCGCCTACCGAACGGCCACCACCCGCGTGTTCCGATACGCTTCGACCGCCTCACGGATACCTCCCAAGGTGTGGAGTGAGGCAGAGGCGTGGTGCGCCGCGATGGTGCTTTCCAGGGCTGTCATCGCCGGTCGCACCACGCCTCCCTTCTACGGCCCACCGCTACGAGCGGGCCGATCCTGACGGCCGGATGCCGACTGTTCAGCCAAATCCCCTGAACGGCTGTGCGCACCCGACCGGTCTGCAAACCCTCATGTCCGTCAGACAACGCAGAGGGTGATACCTGCATACTGCCCGCGAAAACACCGGCCTGCAATACTCATGACGGTTCGACACGCCGAGGATTACCCGCCCGGATTAGCCCGTTGCGTAATACGCGGCGCGATGATTTCATGACGCATGAATGACTCATACAGGTCGAGTAAGGAGGAGGTGAGAGATGTCGGAGACGGTTGCCTCGGCCGGCTCGACGGTGGCGCGGCGGCAGCTCGGACGAGAGTTGAGCATCCTGCGCAAGTCCCTCGTTCCAGCCATCAGTCAGGTCAAGGCGTCGCGGGAGATGGGGTGGTCGCAGGCGAAGCTGCACCGCTTGGAGGCGGGTAAGCCGGAGGTCACCATCCTGCGTCGAGACATCCGCGACCTGTGCGAGATGTATGGCGCCAGCTCGGCCCGAGCAGCCAAGCTCATGGCGATCTACGAGCAGACCCAGCTTGCCGGCCCGTGGGCCAGCCGGTACGGCGAGATCCCTGACTGGTTCCAGCTCTACGTGGAACTGGAGCAGGCGGCATCTGGCCTGCGCGAGTACCACACCGAGCTGATCACCGGCGTGTTCCAGATCCGTGAGTACGCCACCGAGCTGGTACGCCTCGATCTTGAAGGCCGCAACACCGACGCCACCGCCGACGTGATCGCTGAGCGCGTGGAGATCCGACTGAAGCGCAGCGAACTGCTGACTCGGGAACTTCCCGCCGCGCCCACCTTCGACATCGTGCTCAACGAGGCGATCATCCGCCGTCCGGTGGGAGGCCCACACGTCATGGCACGGCAGCTTCGGCACCTTGCCGAGGTCAGCGAACTTCCCAACGTGACGTTGCGGATCGTGCCGTTCAGCGCAGGTCTGCACCGCGCCGCGCTGGCCGCCGGAGCCTTCGTGATCTTGGACTTTGCAGCAAACGAGGAGCCGACCACCGTCTACTCGGAGGGGCTGACCGGCGCCGCATACCTCGACCAGGACAACGAGACCGCCGCGTACATCTGGGCGTTCGACGGCCTGACGAAGTCGTCTCTTGATGCATCCGCGTCAAGGGATCTGGTTATCACCGCGTCGAAGGAGTACGAGAGATGATCGTCGACCTGGCGGGCGTCGCGTGGCGCAAGTCGAGTCGTTCCAACGGGCAGGGCCAATGCCTTGAGGTTGCCGGCCTCGACAGCCCGGTGTGGAACAAGTCGCGTCGCTCCAACGGGCAAGGGCACTGCGTGGAGGTGGCCAGCGATGCACGTGCCGTTGCAGTCCGCGACTCGAAGGACCCGACAGGACCGGCACTGCCGTTCGATGCTCGCGCGTGGACCGCGTTCGCCGAGCTGGTGAAGACGGGCCGGTTGGACGCCGCCTGATCAGCAACACCCGAACGGGAAGTGGGCCGACCCCGCACCCGTGGAGTCGGCCCAGCCGTTCACGCCCGCGTCGAAGGAGTTCGAACAATGAGCTATCGCCTGCCGCTGTCGTTCGACCTGCGGGATCCGAAATGGTTCAAGTCCTCCCGCACCAACGGCCAGGGGCAATGCGTGGAGGCTGCGACCGACGGCGCCACTGTCCTGATCCGCGACAGCAAGGATCCCGACGGCCCGCGCCTGGGGGTGTCCGCGCAGCAGTGGACCGCACTCAGTGCGCTGGTGAAGTCGGGCGGGCTCGACCTGCCGGCCAACTTCTGAGCCCATCGCAACAAGGCGGGGGCCGCGTGCCGTGCGGCCCCCGCCTTGTGTATCAGCTCGGAACTGACTCAGCCCTTGGTACGCAAGGGAAAGCGCGTCAGGCGCGGCGGTAGGTGAGGGTGAGGTCGTGTTCCCAGGTGGTGCCGTCGGTGGACTTCTCCCAGGCGCCGGCGATGGTGTCGCCGTCGACGCGGGCGGTGAACCGTTGGCGGAACGGTAGCGGCGAGAAGTCCGCCGTCTCGCGTAGCAGCCGCCAGACCGTGCCGTCGAAGCTCATCGCGTACACCCGGGCGATGCCGCGGTCGTCGAAGTAGTGCTGGGTGTAGCCGCCGGTGGCGGGGTCGGGGGCGACCAGCATCATCGCGTCGGGCGCCTCGGCGATCGGGGTTTCGCTGCGCTGCACCAGGAACCGGCCGCCCAGCGTCCACTCGAACACGCTGCGCGCGCCGCCCATCACGCCGACCGAGGGGATGTCGGCCTCCACCGTCCACTCCCCCACGAACACGTCCAGCCTGGCCAGTTCCTCCGGCCGTTCCGTCGTCACCATGACCACCTCCACGGGTACCGACGTCCGCCGGTACCCAGAATCATCGCCCCGCGGTACGCCGGGCGGGGTGACCTGTGGCATGTGCGGGTGACGGGCGGGCGGGGCGGCTCGTACCGTGACGGTCGTGGGGGCGGTACGCGAGACGGCACGTTACTGGCGGCATCCGGCGCTGCCGGGCATCGACCTGCTGCGCGCCCGGTACGTGTCGCACCGGTTCACCCGGCACACGCACGACGCGTACGCGATCGGGTTGGTGCGGTTGGGTGTCGAGGAGTACCGGTACCGCGGTGGGCTGGAGCGGGCCGGGGCGGGCGGCATCCCGATCGTGAACCCGGACATGGTGCACACCGGGCACGCCGGGGTTCCCGACGGCTGGGCGTACCGGATGCTGTACCCGACGGTGCCGGTGGTGCGGTCGGTGGCCGACGAGCTGGGCCTGCCGCCCGGTACGCCGTGGTTCCCGACGTCGATCGTGTACGAGCCGGAGCTGGCGCGCACCCTGCTCGCGGCGCACCGCGCGGCCGACGCGGGCGACGCGCTCACCGCGTCCAGCCTGACCCGGCTGCTGCTGGCCCGCCTGCTCTCCGGGTACGCGGCGCACCGGCCCGCCGTACCGGCCGCGACGAGTGCCGGGGCGCGGGTCGCCGAGACCGCCCGCGACGTGCTGCTCGCCGACCTGACCGATCCGCCGTCGCTGGAGGACCTGGCGGCGCGGCTGGGTACCGGGCCGTTCGCGCTGCTGCGCGCGTTCCGCGGCCGGTACGGGATGCCGCCGCACACGTGGCTGACGCAGCAGCGCGTGTCGACGGCCCGCACCCTGCTCGACGCGGGCGTACGGCCGGCGGATGCGGCGCTGCGCGTCGGGTTCGTCGACCAGGCGCACCTGAGCCGGCACTTCCGCCGCATCCTCGGCGTACCGCCGGGTGCGTACCAGCGCGGCCGTTCGCCGGACGTAGCGGACGGCGCGGCGGGAACCGGGCGCAGGATCGTACAAGAAACGGGGTCCGGGTCGGCCCTACCGTCGGGGACGTGACCACCCAGAACATCCGGGACGCCGAGGAGGCTCCGGTGAAGGGCCGGCGGGCCGTGCTGCGCGACGCGTTCGGGGTCGGCGTGGCGGTCGGGGTGTCCGGCGTCGCGTTCGGCGGCACGGCCGCGGCCGGCGGGCTGAGCGTCGCGCAGGCCTGCGCGCTGAGCCTGCTCGCGTTCACCGGCGCGTCGCAGTTCGCGCTGGTCGCGGCCGTCGCCGCGGGCGGCAACCCGCTGCCCGGCGCGCTCGGCGCGATCCTGCTCGGCTCCCGCAACGCCCTGTACGGCCTGCGTCTCGGCCCGATCCTCGCCCTGCCCACCCGGCTGCGGCTGCCCGCCGCGCAGTGGGTCATCGACGAGACGACCGCGGTGACCATCGCCCAACCCGACCGCCGTTCCGCCCGGCTCGGCTTCACCGCCACCGGCGCCACCCTGTTCGTCCTCTGGAACGCCACGACCGCGGCCGGCGCGCTCGGTGCCACCGCCCTCGGCGACCCCGCCCGGTACGGGCTGGACGTGGCCGGGCCCGCCGTGTTCCTGGCCCTGCTCGTACCGCAGCTGCGGCAGGCGGGCGCGAAGCTGCGACTCGACCGGGAACGCTGCTGGGTCGCCGGCATCGCCGTGGTGATCGCGCTGGCCGCGAGCCCGTTCCTGCCCTCCGGCGTACCGATCCTGCTGTCGGCGCTGGCCGTGCCGCTCGTGCTGGTGGCGGGGAGGCGACGGTGAGCCGCGACATGCTCGTCTGGATCGCGATCCTCGCCACCGCCGCGGGATGCTTCGCGTGGAAGATCCTCGGCCTGTCAGTACCGGCCGGGCTGCTCGACCGCCCGCTCGTCCGCCGCTTCGCCATGCTCGTACCGGTGGCGCTGCTCGCGGCGCTCACCGCCGTGCAGACCGTGACGTCGAGTACGGGACAGCTGACGGTGGACGCGCGCCTCGCCGGGCTCGCCGCCGCGGCCGTCGCCGTACTGCTGCGCGCGCCGTTCCTGGTGGTGGTCGGCGGTGCGGTCGCCGTCACCGCGCTGCTGCGCCTCACCGGAATCGGTTGACACGCAAGGGATTCGGCTCACGGCCGGCGGCCGTCCGGTGGCACCCGGACGGCCGCCGATCGGCCACGTACCCGCCCGTACCCCGGGTTCCGGTGCGCGGACCGGTGCCGTGTGCCGTGCCGGCGGGGGCCACCCATCCGCCGGACACGTCGCAATCTACGGCCGCCTCCTGTGGTACGGGAAGCGATCGCCCCGGACCTTGAGCCGGGCTTGAGCCACCTCGTCGCCGCACCGCCTGCGCACGCCGCCGCCCTGGCACCCCGCGCGACGTGCACGTCGTGGCGCCGGCGGTCCGGGCGCGGACGATCTCGTAGCCGTCCTCGTGCCGTGCAACCGTTGCGTACCAACCGGATCCGTCGGTGAGCTCGACGGTCAGGAACGTCCGCGTCGTCGGGCAGGGCTCGCAAGTCCACTTCGGACGGATCGGCGCTGCGATCGCCGTTCTCGCACTCGACGACGCAGAAGTCGGCGGCCATGCGCCCTCCCGGAGCGGTCGGGCGACGGGCCGAGACTGCCACCGCCCCGCACGCTCAGTCGGTGCGGCGGATGGCGCGCAGCCAGAAGTGGTGCCGGCGGATCTCCAGCGGCCCGTGCGTGTCGATGTACCGCTGGACGCGGCGCAGCCGGTCCGGGTCGCGCACCGGGTCGTACCCGGGGACGGCCCACGGGACCTGCCGCAAGTACCAGGCGAGCGGCGCCACGTCGTGGTAGGTGGTGACGTCGGCGCCGACCCCCGCGTCGACCACGGTCAGGCCGCCCTCGGCCGCCTGGTTCACCGCGTACCGCAGGGTCCAGTCGCCGGCCGGCGGTACGGGCAGGTCCAGCAGCCGGTGCAGGGTGCCGTCGCCGGCCGCGACCTGCTGCGTGACGAACGTGCCGCCGGGCCGCAGCACCCGCGCCACCTCCTCCGGCCGGTACGAGGAGTGCCGGTTGACGACGGCGTCGAAGCTGGCGCCGCGGAACGGCAGCCGGCCCGAGCGGTCGGCGGGGCCCTGGTCGACGTTGTCGAGGGCGCCGTCGGTGTGCACCACGGTGACGCCGAGCGGGGCCAGCCGCCGCCCCGCCACCGGTACGTTCGGCGGCCAGGACTCGGCGGCCACCACCCGCGGCAGCGCCGTCGTACGGCCGTCGAGCCAGCCGGCCAGCCACTCGCCGCCGCCCGTACCGAGGTCGAGGAGGGTGGCGGTGTCGGGGCCGGCGGCCGCGTCGATCAGGGCCCGGTAGTCCCACGGCGGCGGGGTGCTGACCATGCGGCCGTCGAACCGTTCGAAGTCCCAGCCGGACGTGTCGGCCGCGAGTCCCTCGGCGATCAGGTCGTCGGGGTCGGCCGTCTGCTCGGGCGTGTGCGCGCTCATGCTCCGGCCTCCCGTCAGCGCGCCCGCAGCACGCAGAACTCGTTGCCCTCGGGGTCGGCGAGTACGACGAAGGTGGCGTCGTCGCCCTGCCCGACGCTCACCCGCCGGGCGCCGCGGTCGACCAGCCGTTCGACCTCGGCGGCCTGGTCGTCCGGGTTGAGGTCGAGGTGCAGCCGGTTCTTCGTCGCCTTCGCCTCCGCCACCGGTACGAAGACGAGCGCCGGGCGCGCGTTCTCGTCGGCGGCCACGTCGGTCTCGTGCCGGTCCTCGTACACCACGCGGTAGTCGAGGGTCTCGGCCCACCAGCGGGCGAGCCGGGCGGGGTCGGCCGCGTCGATCACGACGTGTTCCCACTTGCTAGACATAACGTCCTATTCTGCCCGGCGCCAACGGTTCCCCAGCACCGTACGCGCCCGCCCGCGCGGAATCGAGGCCCGCCCGGGCGTACACGCGAGACGCCGCCCGCCCGGTCCGCACGGACCGGACGGGCGGCACTGTACGGCACTCAGCGGGTGTCGGAGTCCGATCCGGTCAGCGCGGCACGGCCCGCCTCCAACCGGGCCACCGGTACCCGGAACGGTGAACAGGACACGTAGTCCAGGCCGACCTCGTGGAAGAAGTGCACCGAGTCCGGGTCGCCGCCGTGCTCGCCGCACACGCCGACCTTCAGGTCCGGCCGCGCCTCCCGGCCCTCCCGGGTCGCCAGCCGCACCAACCGGCCGACGCCGTCGCGGTCCAGCGTCTCGAACGGCGACACCCCGAAGATCCCCTTCTCCAGGTACGCGGAGAAGAACGCGGCCTCCACGTCGTCCCGGGAGAAGCCCCACACGGTCTGGGTCAGATCGTTGGTACCGAAGGAGAAGAACTGCGCGGCGCCGGCGATCTGGCCGGCGGTCAGCGCCGCCCGCGGCAGCTCGATCATGGTGCCGATCAACAGATCCAGCGCCACCCCGGTCTCCGCGGCCACCTCGGCGAGCACCTGCTCGGACTCGGCGCGGATGATCTCCAGCTCCTGCACCGTACCGACCAGCGGGATCATGATCTCGGCGTGCGGGTCGCCGCCCGCGTCCCGCCGCGCCGCCGCGGCCTCCGCGATCGCGCGTACCTGCATGGTGAACAGGCCCGGGATCACCAACCCCAGCCGGACTCCGCGCAGGCCCAGCATCGGGTTCTGCTCGTGCAGCTTGTGTACGGCCTGGAGCAGGCGCAGGTCGTTCTCGTTGGCGTCACCGCGCGCCTCGGCGAGCGCCACCCGTACCGACAGCTCGGTGATGTCGGGCAGGAACTCGTGCAGCGGCGGGTCGAGCAGCCGTACCGTCACCGGCAGCCCGTCCATCGCGGCGAAGATGCCGATGAAGTCGTCGCGCTGCAACGGAAGCAGCTCCGACAGCGCCTCCTCGCGCTCCTGCTCGGTGTCCGCCAGGATCAGCCGCTCCACGTACTGCCGGCGCTCGCCCAGGAACATGTGCTCGGTACGGCACAGCCCGATGCCCTGCGCGCCGAACCGCCGCGCCCGCTCGGCGTCCTCCGGCGTGTCCGCGTTCGCCCGTACGCCGAGGCTGCGCGCCTCGTCCGCGTGCGTCATGATCCGGTGCACCGCGGTCACCAGCGGGTCGTCGTCCGCCACCTGCCGCCCCTCGAAGTACTCGACGACCGGGGACGGCACGACCGGCACCTCCCCCCGGTACACCATGCCGGTGGAGCCGTCGATCGACAGCACGTCACCCTCTTCGAGGATCACGCCGCCGGGCGCGGTCAGCCGGCGCCGCTTGGTGTCGACGTCCAGGTCCTCGGCGCCGCACACGCACGTCTTGCCCATGCCGCGCGCGACGACCGCCGCGTGCGAGGTCTTGCCGCCGCGGCTGGTCAGGATGCCCTCGGCGGCGATCATCCCGTTCAGGTCGTCCGGGTTGGTTTCCCGGCGCACCAGGATCACCTTCTCGCCCGACCGCGACCACTTGACCGCCGTGTACGAGTCGAAGACGACCTTGCCGACCGCCGCGCCGGGCGAGGCGTTCATGCCGCGCGCGATGCGCTCCTTCTTCGCGTCCGCGTCGAACCGCGGGAACATCAGCTGCGCCAGCTGCGCGCCGTTCACCCGGCGGACCGCCTCGTCGAGGTCGATCATGCCCTCGTCCACCAGCTGCGCCGCGATCGTGTACGCCGCGGCCGCGGTCCGCTTGCCCACGCGCGTCTGGAGCATCCACAGCTTCCCGCGCTCGATCGTGAACTCGATGTCGCACAGGTCCTTGTAGTGACGCTCCAAAGTGGACATGATGCCGAGCAGCTCGTCGTACGAGGTGGGGTCGATCTCCGCGAGCTGCTGCAGCGGCACGGTGTTGCGGATCCCGGCCACGACGTCCTCGCCCTGCGCGTTCTGCAGGTAGTCGCCGTAGATGCCCTGCGCGCCGGACGCCGGGTCGCGCGTGAACGCCACCCCCGTACCGGAATCCATGCCCAGGTTCCCGAACACCATCGCGACGATGTTCACCGCCGTGCCCAGGTCCGCCGGGATCCGTTCCTGCCGCCGGTACAGGATGGCGCGGTCGGCGTTCCACGAGTCGAACACCGCGCGGGTGGCCAGCGCCATCTGCTCCCGCGGCTCCTGCGGGAAGTCCCGCCCCGTCGCGTCCCGCACGATCTTCTGGTACACGTCGACCAGCGCGCGGAAGTCCTCGGCGCTCAGGTCGAGGTCGGAATCGCTTCCGCGGGAACGCTTCTGCTCCTCCAGCGCGTCGTCGAACCGCTCCCCGTCGATGCCCAGCACCGTCTTGCCGAACATCTGGATCAGCCGCCGGTACGAGTCCCACGCGAAGCGTTCACTGCCGGACTGCGCGGCGAGCCCGTGCACGGACGAGTCGTTCAGCCCGACGTTGAGCACCGTCTCCATCATGCCGGGCATCGAGAACTTCGCGCCCGACCGTACCGAGACCAGCAGCGGATCGGACGGGTCGCCGAGCCGGCGGCCGATGCTCTCCTCCAGGCGCGCCAGGTGATCCGCCACCTCGGCGCGCAACCCCTCCGGCTCGCTGCCGGTGGCCAGGAACGCCCGGCACGCGTCGGTGGTGATCGTGAAGCCGGGCGGTACGGGAAGGCCCATGTTGGTCATCTCGGCAAGGTTCGCGCCCTTGCCGCCCAACAGATCCTTGAGGTCCTTGTTGCCCTCGGCGAAGTCGTACACGTACTTCGTCACGCCGACCCCTTTCGTGGCCGGGGCCGCGCTGCCCCGGTCGCTGATGTGTGGCCGCAGGTTAACGAATGTTCAGCACCGTACTGAACGCCATCGTGACACTTTGCACTCCGCCCGGCTACCACCTGAGTTCCCGCGTTTGTGACCGCGTTTACCCGCGCGCAAACGCGCACGGTTGAGCCACTTTCGCCAACATCAGCAAAAGTCACCCGCCAGTACTCCAGCGCCCCGCACGCGCGGTGGACCGCCGAGTCAACGCCCTCTGTCGACTGTCCACAATGGATAATCCACAGTGGAGCAACCGGGGCCGTGGACACCGCGCTGGGTCCGCTCCTGGCGCGCCAACCGAACGAGTGACCTCCGAAGGGACGACCACCGACACCGAGATCGTCCCGATACCAAGGGCCGGGAGCCCCGACGCCCGGGTACGCGCCACCAACGCCCGAAGGCCTCCGGCGCCGGCGGTCCGCGACACGGTCCCTCGCCGCGGCCCACCGCGCACGCTGCCGGCCTTGGTCAACCGCGCAGGTGACAATCGCGCGCCGCGATGCAGGCGGCCAACTCTCGTCAACCGCGCAGTGTCCGATCGCGGTTGCGGGTGACCGGCGCGGGTGATGGCGCGGGTGGCCGGCGCAGCATGCTCGGTCCGGCCGCCCGCGGGACACAAGCTCGCGAGCGGGCTCCGCGGCACAGGCAGCGGCCGACGGAGGTAACGGGGCCGGCAGACAGACAGGGTCGGGCGGGAAGGACGGAGACCCGCCGGGGCAGGGCCGGCCGGACAGGTGGGCCGGGGGCCGGCGAAAGGGCCGGACATGAATACCGCCCGTCCCGCGGTGGGCGGGACGGGCGGTATGGGGGTCGCACCCCGGGGGGATGGGGTGTCGATACGGGTCATCGTGCCGGCGGCGGCGCAGGAGGGGAAGGGCACGCCGGCCGTTCTTCAGATGGCGACCGTACGGACACGACCCGTGGCGGATCGCCAGGACGACGGCGCGGCCACCCGACTCGGGACGTACCGGCGCTGAGCTGGGACGGGACGCGCGGGGGCGGTCAGGATGCTGGGCGGGCGCGGACCCCACCGCCACGTGGTGACATATGTAGATCTGCAGTGAGCGGGCGACCCTACGGGAAGGCGGGTCCTGCTCGGCGCCGTGATCGGAGCGGCCCGCGGTCGACGGCGCCCGCGGCGGGACCGGCCGCGATGCTCGACCGACCTCCTTTCGGAAGCCGACGACTCAGACCGTTTCCGAGTAGGGCTTGACTCCTCTTCGACACCACGGAGCCGGACCGCGACCGTACCGCTCAGCGAGTTCCGGATCGACTGGGCCTCGAACGGCCAGCGGCGCCCGCGTCGGCGGTTGCCCCGGCCGGCGGCACTGACGGTCATGCCGACGCGACGTCGTACGACGGCGGCCAGCCAGTTCGGCGCCGGTGTGGTCACCCTCGTCCTCTGCGGGATCGGGGTCGCCGTCACCGTCACCAGCCATGACCGGCGGTACCTGCTGGCCGTCGTCGTGCTCGGCGCCCTGACCGTCCTCCGCATCGGGTACGCGGTGCGGCTGCGGCTCGCCGACGGCAGCTGGACCGCGCCCAGCGACCGACCCTAGAGGGTGAGCATCTGGGCCAGCGCGCGCCGCACCTCGGCGCCGCGACGGTGCGCGCCGGCTACCGCTCAACCGCATGCCTTCGGCCGCAGGCCGGACCAGTCCTCATCGCGAGCGGGCGTCCGCGGCGGACATGTCGCCGGCCTCCGCCAGGTACCCCGACCAGCTGTCCGGGTCCCATTCGGCCCCGGCGGACCGCGGCCAGCGCGGCGGACTGCCAGGGCTCGTCGACCAGCCGGCGGATGGTCTCGTCCGCGAGCCCTCCTGCGATCCGGTGCGCGGTCCGCAGCGGAGGCGGCCGCGTGGGCGCGCCTGTTGCTGTCCGACTCGTCCATCGTCGGGCGGAAGGGCGGGGCGGCGGGTCCGACTATGCTGGCCGGACGGCGCGGCAACCCGCCGGCGGAGTACGACACGAGGTCGGTGACCGGCAGGGACCGGGCGGCGGCCGGAGACGGACCGATGGCAGACCCCGACCGCACCGACGACCGCGACACCACCGACGCACTCGACCCCGACGACGCCGAACTCGCGGCCGAACTCGACCTTCCCGAGCACGGCCAGGCGTACAAGCTGGGGTATCTGGTGGCGCGCCTGCTGCCGCGGGTGCTGTTTCCCGTGGGCGCCGTCTTCGCGGTCATCGGGCTGTTCCATCAGTCCTGGTCGATCTTCGTGATGTGCGGCATCGTCGCGGTGGCGATCGTGCTGCACGGCATCGCCGAAATCATGGACTACGAGGTGCTGCGCGGCCTGCCGACCGGTACGCGGACTCTCGTCGTCGGCATCGTCTCCCTCGCCATCGGTGCCGCGCTCGGCATCACCACCATCGTCTTCGCCCTCACCCACTGACCCGACCGGCGCCGCTTCGTTGGCCCTCGCATCACCTCGTACCGAGGAGCGCCGGCCTGCGCCGCGCTCATCCTCGTTCGCGCTGGCCGGGCAAGCCGGCTCCGGCTCCTTCCGGCCCCCGCGCCGCAACCGTGTGGTACGCCGTCGCGCTGGCCCGCGGGCGCGCCTCCGCCGCGGATGGCCCGGCGCGTACGCTCTCCGTCGCGATCGTCCCGCCGCGCCGCGGTGCGTTCGTGGTGTTCTGCCGCGTTCGGTACCCGGTGCGTGCCCGCGGGTGGGTGATCTGGTGGTACGAGCAGGAATCGAGAAGCACCGGTGACCTGGGCGGCCGTACCGTTTGGTGTGCAGCGGCCGCCATCGCGCCGCGACGACCGCACCGAAGGGCACAGGAGCAATGGCTGACACCGAGAGTGGTTTCACCGCCGCCGAGCGCGCCGCGATGAAGCAGCGCGCCGCCGAGCTGCGCGCCGAGGGCAAGAAGGGCGAGAAGAAGGCGGACGGGCTGCAGGCGGCCCTCGACGCGATCGCCAAGATGGACCCGGCGGACCGCGCCGTCGCCGAACGGGTGCACGCCACGGTGAGCACCGCCGCCCCCGACCTGCTGCCCAAGACGTGGTACGGGATGCCCGCGTACACGAACGCCGACGGCAAGGTCGTCGTGGCGTTCAAGAACTCCGGCAAGTTCGGCACCCGGTACTCGACGCTGGAGTTCCAGGACGCGGCGAACCTCGACGACGGCGACATCTGGCCGGTGTCGTACGCGATCGTGGAGTGGACGCCGGCGGTGGAGAAGAAGGTGACCGAGGCGCTCCGCACCGCCGTCTCCTGACCGACGGCGTCGCCCGCGCGGGCCGGTACCGGCCACCGACGCGCGGGCGTCTCCGTCGCAGGCGGCGCGGCGGGAACCGTTGCGCCACATGCCGACCGCCGTCCGCGCGCACCGGGAACCCCGGCCGCCGCCCACACCGCGCGGGTGGACGGGGCGGTGCAGGGTGGGTACGACGGGATCGGAGAAGGGCGGCGGGCGGTGAAGGTGGCGGTCCGGGTACGGCGGGCCCGGTACGGCGGCAGGGACTGGCGGGTGATCTGCCCGTCCGGCGACACCGGCCACGCGGTGCTGTGGGAACAGCAGGTCTGCACCTGCGGGTACGAGCTGTGCGTGGACCGGCGCGCGGCGTACCGGATCGGGGTGCTGTGGTTGCTGGCGGCGCGGTCCCGGCACAGCGTCGTGTGGCTGCCGCTGCGCGGCGCCGAACGGGATCCGGACGAGTCGCTGGCCGGGCCGCGGCTGGATCTGGTGCTGAGCCACCACAGCCTGCAACTGCGGGCGTCGTCGTGGCCGCGGCTGCGCGGTGCGCTCGACGCGGGCGCGCCGCAGACGGTGTCCGTCCCGGCCGGCTACCTGCCCGACGCCGCGGACATCGACCACACCACCTGGTACCACCGGGAACAGCGCGACCTGATCCACCACCGGGTCCACGCGGACACGTTGTTCCTGGCCGGCAGCGCCCCCGTACTCCGGCAGACCGCGCGCAGCCTGTTCGAGGTGGCCTTCGAGGCGCCGGGGTCGGCGCCGGGTGAGGAGGCGGCGCAACACGTCTGCCGCGAGATGTACTGGCCCGATCCGCGCACGGGCGACTCGCGCGGCATCCACGTGGCGTACCGGTCGCACTGGCCGGCCCCCGCCTGACCGTTCCGGCGAACGCGCCGCGGTACGAGCGACGAACCCGCTCGGCCGCGGCGACGTCGTCCGGGGTGACGGGTGGCGCGCAGGCCGCGAATCCGTTCGCTGGAGCCAGGTCCGCCGCCGTCAGTGGCCGGTGGGGTCGTCGCGGCCGGAGATGCGGACGCCGAGCAGGTGCGGCTGCGCGCCGGTGTCCTCGCCGGAATCGCCGCCGGGCGCGCCGACCAGGTCGGTGGGCAGGACGACGACGGCGGTGACGCCACCGGCCGGGGCGCGCCGCCACTGGACGGTGACGCCGTGCCGGCGCGCGATGCGGCTGACCACGAGGATCCCGGGGCCGTCGTCCGGCCGTACGGTCGCGCCACCGGTCTTCAGGTACGCGTTGCGGGCGTCCAGTTCGCGCGCGGTGACCTCGGCGCGGTGGTCCTCGACCTCGACCGCGTACCCGGTGCCGACCCACTCGCCGCGCAGGTCGACGGGCTGGTCGGGGGCGGCGTCGAGCCCGTCGTCGATCAGTTCGGCGAGCAGGTGGATGACCTCGGCGGCGGCCGCGCCGTCCAGGGTCGCCGGCTGCACCGGCCCCGGTCGCGGCCGGCCGAAGTCGCGCGCCTCCCCCACCGCCGCGCGGACGACGTCGTTCAACGGCAACGGTTCCCGCCACCGCCGCGGTACGGCCTCGCCCAGGAGTACCAGCTGGGTTTCGAGGAGGCGGCGTTGCCGGGTGGCGCGGTGGTCGAGGTCGAACAGGCCCTGGAGCGTCGCGTCGTCGTCGGTGCCGGCCTCCAGCGTCTCCAGCCGGGTGAGCTGCTCGGCGACGAGCGTCAACCCGACCCTCGCGTACGCGGCGAGCGCGGGGCCGTCGGCGGTCGGGTTGCCGCCGGGTGGCCGGGACGCGGGCCCGCGGACGGCCCGGTCCGGCGTGCGGATGTCCGCGGGGTACGGGCGGGGACGCGGCGTCGGAGTACCGGAGGGTTCGGCGTCCGGGGCGGTGCGGGCGGACCGCCACCGGGCCAGGAGCCGGGTCAGCACAGGCAACTCCGTTTCAGTGGCGGATGTCCTATTTTCGAATGTTGAAGATCCGGAGTGACGCCGCTGGTCATGGTCCCTCGTCGATGCGTCCGGGCGATCAGCGAGCCGTGACCAGAGACTCACCTTATGGCCCGGTCGGTCGTTCTACACCATGGGCGCCTGTGGCGTCGGCCTCCTGCGACTCAGTAGAGTGTCGGTTTCGTCGCCTGTCATCCAGGCAAACCTCTAGAGTCGCTTACGAACTGTCCGTTTCGGTTGCAATCGTGGAGCATCGTGACTAGCCGAGCGCAAGAGCCAGCCGTGAGTGCTGAGCCGCCTCTCCCCGACTCCCCGAGTGGTGACGCGCAGCGGGAGTCGTCCGAGTCGTTGCTTCAGCGACTGACGAGTCCCGCGAAACCGCCCGAGGAGAAGGCGGCCGACCGGCCGCTGTCCATCAAGGCCCGACTCCTTCGGATCGTCCTCGTCCCGTGTATCGCCCTGATCGTGGTCTACACGGTGCCCGCCGTGTACTTCCTCGGCACCGGCTTCCAGGCCCGGGAGATCGCGGTGACCGTCCGCGATGTCTCCATTCCCGCGCTGCAGGGCCTGGGTTCCCTGCAGAGGGAACGGCAGCTGAGCATCTCTGCCATCACCAACCCGCAGAACGCGCCCAACCTCAAGGACCAGCGGATCAAGTCCGACACGGGTCTGAAGGCCATGAACGAGGCGATCGACGGGATGCTGTTCACCCCGCCGGACGCCGTCAAGTCCAAGCTGACCGCGATGGAGAAGGCGCTGAACGGGCTGCCGCACATCCGTGCGCAGGTCGACGACCGGACGGCCACCCCGCAGGCGGTGCTCGACGCGTACGACAAGATCCTGGACGCGGCGGCGACGCTGTTCGACGCGCAGGCGCGCGCGGTTCCGGACGTCACGACCCTGCAGGGCGCGCTGGCCGGCGTCGATCTGTTCATCGCCGCCGACTTCATGTCGCGGTCCACCTCGCTCGCGGTCAGCGGCCTGGCCGCCAACCACTTCACCCAGGCGGACCTGCTGGAGTACTCGCGCCTGGTGGGTTCGGCCCGGCAGCAGCTGAACACCCTCAAACCGAAGCTGCTGCCGACGGTGCAGCAGCAGTACACGAAGCTGGTCCAGAGCGCCGACTACAAGCGACTGAGCCGGGCCCAGGACAACCTCGTACGCTCCGGTGCCTGGTCGGGCCACATGCCGGCGAAGGTCGCGGCGGACGAGGCGATCTGGCAGCAGACGTCGAACCCGGTGTCGGACTCGCTGGCGAACCTGGTGTTCCAGCAGACCGACGAGGTGTCCAGCGCCGAGCTGAAGTCCGGTAACACCAACCTGATCGCCTTCGGCGCCGGCGCGCTGCTCGCGCTGCTGCTGGTCATCGGCGTCATCGTGCAGACCGTGCGACGGTCCGCCAAGCTCGCCGACGGTACGGTGCGTGCCGGTCTGGAGGCCGCGGCCGCCCGGTCCACCGCGTTCGCGAACGTGCTGCCCGGCATCCTCGACCGGATCGACAAGGGTGAGAAGGTCGAAGCCGACGAAGTGCTGGCCGAGGCGGAGAAGAAGTCCGAACGGGTGGCGTCCAACGCGTCGAGCCTGCCCGAGTTCCAGAAGATCGACCGCGCCAACACCGACGTGGTCACCCGGCTGATCAGCGCCTCGACCGAGACCGCGATCGCCCGCCAGAACATGCAGGAACTGCTGGTCACGGTCGCCCGGCGGCAGACCTCGGACCTGAACCAGATCCGGGAGACCCTCGCCGGCCTGTACGCCATGTCGGAGAACTCGCACGACCCGGCCTTCCAGGCGAAGGTACTGGAGGGTCAGCACCGGCTCGACCGGCTCGACGTGCAGACCACGAACCTGATCACGCTCGGCGGTGGCCAGCGCCGCATCCGGCGTACGGCGGAGACGATCGACGAGGTGCTGCTGTCGGCGCGGGCCCGGTCCAGCGGCGGCCCGAGCCGCGTCGTGTGTGCCGCGGCGCCGCCGTGGAAGATCGCCGCGCGGCACGTGCTCGACGTCCGTGACCTGCTCGTACCGCTGCTGGACAACGCGGCGAACTTCTCCCCCACGACCGTGCACGTCTCCTGCGAGGAGGTCGCGCGCGGCATCGCGATCGAGATCGTCGACCGTGGCCTCGGCATGAGCGACGAGCAGAAGGAGGACGCCCGGGCGATCATCCAGAACGAGTCGAACACGATCACCCCGGAGGGCGTCAAGAAGCAGGGCTTCTTCGTGGTACGCCGGCACGCCCGCGCGGTCGGTGCCCGGGTCGACTTCGCCAACATGCGCGACCTGTACGGCGGGGAGGCGACCGGTACGAAGGTCGTCGTCCTGCTGCCCAGGTCGATCCTCGACACCGGCGAGCCGGAACCCAACGGCGCACCCGAGTCGGCCGCACCGACGCCGGCGCCACGGCACCTCGCGCCGGAGGACCTGGGGCCGGCGCAGCAGCCGTCGCTCGGTGCCGTACCGGCCGCCGCCGGGTCGTACCGGCCGACGGCCTTCCCGGCGCAACCCGGGACCGACCGTGGGTGGATGACCGGGCAGGGGCGTGACGGGGACCGGCGATGAGCCGTGACAGCCGGCTCACCTGGCTGCTCGACGACCTGGCGGACCGGACCCGGGCCGACCTGGCGATCCTGTTCACCGCCGACGGGCTGCTGCGGGACCGGTCCACCGGTACCGACCCGCTCTCCGCCGAGCAGATCTCCGCACGCTGCGCGGGGATCTGCGGCGGCGCGAAGTCGATGGCGAGCGTGCCGGCCCTGGGTGGGGCCCGGTTCGAGCAGGCGCTGATCGGCATGGACGGACGGGTCTGCTACATGTGCCCGGCAGGTGACCAGACGTACGTGGCGGTAGTCGTGGATCGCGGGGTGGACCTGGGAATGCTGACCTTCGAGGTGCAGCGTGTCGTGGACAAGGTGGGCGAGCACCTGGGAACCCAGGTGCGACGGCGGGTCTTCTCGGACACGTCGCCGGGACGGGGGGTGATCGGTGAGTGACCTCGACGACGCGCCACTGAACCAGGCGTACTCGTACCTGTCGAAGGACATGGAGACGGGTGCGGTGGTCCGGCCGACCCGGCGACTCCCCCCGGAGACCCAGGTACGCACAGCCGGTTCGCTCGACTGGTCGGAGGTGCAGATCGAGCACGCGTCGTGCATCCGGCTGCTGTCCGACAGTGACTGGCTGTCGGTGGCGGAGGTCGCGGCGCGGCTGCAGATCCCGCAGGGCGTGATCATGGAACTGCTCTGCCAGTTGCTCGACAAGCGGATGGTGGTCCGCGCTGCGGCGCCGACGACGGTGCAGGCCGCCGCGGGCGGCGAGCACCGGCTGCCGCCGAAGCAGGTGATGGAGCAGTTGCTCGTGGGTCTGCGCGCGCTCTGAGCCGCGTGGACTCTCCGGTGGGCAGGACGCTCAGGTGTCCTGCCCACCGGCGTGTCCGGGACCGTGTGGCGTGTCCCACGCCGGCGCCGGATGTGGCGTGTCCGTACGCGACCGGTACTCGTTGGACGGTGTGGAGTCACCTGTCCCGTGACGTACCTCCGGAGCGCGGACCATGACCGAGTCGCGTTGCCAGCGCCGTACGAGGGCGCGTGGATGGACGCCGTGCGCGTGGATGATCCGGTTCGTCGTGCTCGGTCCGGTCCCGGCCCGGCGGCGTAGATATGGGTACTCGGGTCCGGTCCCGACATGACGGTGTGGATACCGCCGTATGCTGCCGGTCAGGGCCCTCCCTCTACCACTGGCGAAGGGTGCACAGAACGTGGGCGTCTCCCCCAAGTTCACAGCGACGATGCGAGGCCGCGCCATCACCATGGCGACCCTCGTGACGATCTGGCTGTTCATCGTCCTGGGCGTGGCCATCTGGATTGCGTTCCGGGCGCACCTGTCCACCATCGGCTGGACGCTGGTGTTCGTCGGATTCCCGGTCACGCTCGCGATCGACCTGGTCTGGATCACGCAGGCGCCGCGGCACGTCATCACCAGCCTGCGCAAGCTCGCGATCCTCGCCGAGAACCTGGCCGCCGCGCTGAACGACAGCATCGAACGGCTGCACCGGCGCGAACCGGTGGCCGACACGCTGCCGGTCGAGTTCTCGGGCTGGACGATGGACGAGTTCGGTCAGCTCGGCCGGCGGCTGCACGACGGTACGCAGGCGAACCTGTCGACGATGATCCAGGCGATGCGCGGCGAGACGCAGTCCCGGGTCGGCATCAAGATCGCGCGGCGCAGTTCGGAGATCAACCGCCGGGCGCTGGACCTGCTGTACCACTTTCCGGACATGGACTCGCTGACCGCCGACCAGGCGCACGCGCTCGACCAGATCGACAAGGCGCTCGTCGAGTGGCGCCGGTACAACGACACGGTGCTGTTCATGTCGGACGAGCCGCTGCCGCGGGTGATGCCGGAGCCGGAGAGCCTGGAGACCGCGCTGCGGGCCGCCGAGGAGGAGTCGACCCTTCCCCCCGGCGACGACCGGATCGACATCATCGTTCCGCGCGACGTGCACACCGTCGCGGTCGGCCCCGAGATCTACCTGCACCTGGTACACCTGCTCACCGAGCTGCTGAACAACTCGATCCGGAGTACGCGGCAGGGGCAGAAGGCGGCGATCAAGGTCCGCGCCACCGACGAGGGCACCTTCGTGAAGATCACGATCGAGGATCTGGGCGAAGGCTTCCCGGACGGCGCGGACGGCGACCGCGTGATCCGCGCGAACAACGAGAAGATCGCGCGGGCGCCGCACCTGTCCACGTTCGATCCCGACCACACCGGGCTCGACCTGGTCGGCCGGATCGCCGGCCGGCTGGGCATCGGCGTCACCCTCGGCCGCAGCCCGTACGGGGGCGCTCTAGTCGACGTGACCATCCCGAAGACCGTCCTCGACACCCGCGCCGC
The DNA here is from genome assembly GCF_016861975.1 of Actinocatenispora rupis. GTDB lineage: Bacteria > Actinomycetota > Actinomycetes > Mycobacteriales > Micromonosporaceae > Actinocatenispora > Actinocatenispora rupis. The sequence continues at coordinate 342,802 of NZ_BOMB01000012.1, forward strand.
CACGCCACCGACCGAACCGCCGGGGCCGCGACTCGCCGTCGTACCGGACATCGGGTGGCCACAGCCGCGCCCGTAGTCGAGCATTGACAGTTGACGAGGGGAAACCAATGACGGATCCGCCGAGCGAGCCGTATACGGTCCAGAACTCGCTGCGTCGCTTCACGCAGAAGCGTGGCCGCGCCAAACCCAAGCGGCGGTACGACGTGGCGATGATGGTCGTCGCCCGCGGCACCCCGCACCAGACCGACTACGAGACAACCGATCCCGGGCTACGGCTGCGCGAGGAGCACCGGGCGCTGCACGCGTTGTGCCGGCGCCCGTGCGCGGTCGCCGAGATCGCCGCGCGCCTCGACGTGAACCTCAGCGTCGCCGGCACCCTCATCGACGACCTGGCCGAACTGAACCTGGTGGAGTTCGTCGGCGCCCGCCGTACGGTGCACCACCGCAGGGTCCTGGAGACGGCCCTGCGCGAGCTGAAGGCCATGTAGCGACCGGCCCCGTGGGGAGGCTGCCGCCGGACCGGTGGCAGTGGGGCGGCCGCGGCTCCACTCCCCGCCGGTACGGGCGGGTCCGGCGCGGCGGGATCGTAGCTGCGGAGCCAGGTCGTCGCCTACGCGGCGTGCCGGTGTGCGAGGACCCCGCGCCAGGGCACGGCACCGCCCACGGAAGCGATCCGGCGCCGGGGCGCTACCAGGCGACGTCGTCGAGCGCCGGCCACGGCGGACCATCCCGCAGTACGCGCAGGAACGCCACTCCCGATGCCCGGCCGCTCGGGTGTTGGTCGTCGCGACTCCAGCGATGCGCCGCGACGATCGCGAGTACGACCGCTCGGCACTCGCCGACCAGGTCCTGGTCGGCGTCGGGGTAGCGCTGGCTGACCGCGTCGGGCACCCAGGCCAGGTCGTACTCGACTGGCCCGCGGGCGGCGTTCTCGAAGTCGATGAACAGGGGCCCGTCCTTCGTGGTGAGGATGTTCCCCGGGTGCGGCTCACCGTGCAGCAGCTGTTCGGGGGCGCGCCGGCCGGCGATGGATCGCCCGCGCTCGCGCAGCGTGTCGGCGAGCAGCGCCCGGTCCGCGTCCGCGAGATCGGGAGTGACGTCACGGCTGGCGACGTCTCGTCGGGTGGCGGCCACCCGGTCCATGACGTGCGGGGTCGGGACCTCGATCCGCCGCAGGCCGGCATGCAGACGTGCGAGCGCCTGCGCGTACTCGGCCGGCGGAAGGATCCGGGACCGCGCAGGTTCGACGTGAGCCCACATGGCGATCTTGAACCCGTCCCGTACGAACACGCGCGGTTCGACCCGGGCATCGAGCGCGGCGACCGGACTGTCCGTCCACGCCAGCCGCCGTACGAGGTCCACTTCCTGCTCCGCGCTGGCGAAGTGCGATTCGGGCGTGACCCGGGCGACGATGTCGCACGGTGTCAGGCGTACGACGAGCCGGTTGGAGTCGCTGAGCACGATCGCCTCGTCCACGGCCAGGCCGAACTCCGAGGCGGTCGACATCGCGGCGGCCACCGCACGCCGCGCCTCAGCTGCTTCCATCTCCGTGTCCCTCCCCGCCCGCGCGGCCGCAGCACGTGTCCAGCCAGCACGGTACGACGCCGCTGGATCGGTGACGTCGACTCGTGTACGTGCCGGTCAGGGCTGGACCCGCCGGCCGGGCGAGGACGGCACCCCGCATCGCGTGCAAGGACGGTAAGCCGGGCGGATGCGCCACGCCAGGGGTTTCGGGGCGGGAGGCTGCCGGCGCGTTCGTCCGGAAACAAATGTATGCGGATCGCATATAGTCGTGGGTATGGAGTCAGGCCTTGAAGCAGCGATCAACGAGTGGCACGCGAGCGTCAACTCCGGCGACGTGCAGCGGTCCGGGCGGGCGGTCGGTGATCCGGTCGTCGTCCTCGGCCCGAAGGGCGCGGGCCCGATCACGCCCGCACAGTTCGCGGAGTGGGTCGAACGTTCGGGGATCACGCTGATCCCCCGGTCATGGCACCCGGTCAGCGAGCGACTGATGGTGGTCGAGCAGGACGCCACCTGGCCCGAGAGTACGGAGCCGACCCGGGTGGCGACGGTGTTCCGCGCCGCCGGCGGAAAGATCACCGCCGCGCTGCGGCTGCCGGACCTCAGGTCCGCCCTCGACCTGGCCTACCTCTGCCGCGAGATGGCGGCCACCGAGTGAGCGGCGACGGCGCCGGGCAGGTGCTGTTCCAGTTCGTCCGGCACTGGGCGCGCCGGCCCGTCACCGCGGACGAGAATGGTGACCAGGGCCGGCTCGTACTGGTGTGCGAGGCGGTCCACGCGCTCGGCCAGCGACGGGCACCGGCGACGGTCAACGCGATCGCGTACGAGATCGGGATCGACCAGAGCGGCGCCTCGCGACTGGTCAAGAGCGCCGCGGCGGCCGGCTACCTGGCCATGGCGGCGTCACCGGCCGACGGTCGACGGCGCGAAGTATCACTGACCCCAGCGGGGCGGTCCATGCTGGACCGGGCACACCGCTGGCAGGAGGACGTCTTCGCCCAGCTGACCACCGGCTGGAGCGACAGCAGGCGCCGCGACTTCCGGCAGGCGATGGTCGACCTGATGGACCGCTCCCACACGATGGACGCCTGAGCCAGCGCCCGGTTGCGTATCGGCGGGGCCTGCCGCGCCGGATCCGTTGCGCGACAAGGAAAGTCGGGTCAGTCCGCGGTCGGGAAGACGAGATCGCGCTCGGGGTCGAACCGGCGGTACCGGGTGAGCCGCGGCAGCAGCGCCGGCGTCTCCGCCCGGTACGTGCGCCACGCGTCGCCGAAGATGCGGCCCATCGTGGGCTCCTCGTTCTGCCGCAGGTGGCTGGCCGACATCCAGACCACGAACAGTACGAAGAAGACGCCGAGCCACCAGTTCAGCAGGAGGGTTTCGGCGGCGAGCCCGCAGTACACGCCGAAGATCATGGGCGAACGGCACAGCCGGTACGGGCCGCCGACGACCATCACGCGGGGCTCGTGCGCTGGTTCGAGGGTCTGGCCGAAGCGCGCGAACGTGCCGATCGCCCACGGGAACCAGACGAGGAAGTTGACGGCGAAGAAGACGCCGACGACGATCGTGACGCCGCGCAGGGCGCCGGTGCCGATCCCGGCCCGTACCGCGTCGGACATCGAGCCGCCGAGCGCGAACCGCGACACCAGCCCGCGTACGACGGTGAGTACCGCGGGGATGACGAGCAGCACCAGGAACGGCCGGGTGAAGGACGCGACGTACATGGGGAGGGTGGCGCGGTCGAGGTGCCGGAGCCGGGCGCGGACGTCACCGCCCGGACCCGCCTCGTCCGTGCCCGCCGAGCCGCCCTGCTGCTGGGACTCCGACATCGATCTCCTCCAACACCCGCCCGCGTGGTGACGGCCTGGGACGCCCGGCTCGCGACGATCCGACCGGCAGCTGCCGGAAACACACGATTGCCGGCTACGGCGGGCATGCTACCCCGCTGACCGGTCACCGTGGGTGCGCCGCCCGGCGGAAGCGCGCCCTACCCGCCGGTACGGGACGGGATCCCGTGCGGTGCAACGGATCTCAGACGACGGACGGGCGGTCCAGCGACGAGACGAGCGGATCGGGCTGGGCGGCGAGCTTCGCGGTCAGCTCAGCACGGGCGGCGATCTGGTCCGGCACCGTACCGGTGATGATGGTGTTGGTCTCCGCGACGGTGAGCAGCTTGACGTTGACCAGGTGGATCGGCGACAGCGGACCGTCGATCACCGCCGGCACGATCGCCGGATCGGTCAGGTTGAGCAGGAACGTGATGCTGCCGTTGTCGCGGACGAACCGGTCCCGGTGCGGCCCCGGCATCCGCGACCCGTCGAACTCGACCGACAGCGTGCCGAACTCCGCCAGCGCCGGCACCACGTGCTTGCCGGACGCCTCGATCCCCGACATCCCCATCACCGCGGTGGCCAGCCAGCTCGACGCCAGATCCATGACCACCTGGTACCCGACGAGCGCCGGGTCGGTGGCGATGCCGTAGAACTCGACGCCCCATCCGTTGCGGCGCGGCGCATCCGGCTGACCGAACGGGTCGGACAGGCCGTCACTGGCCAGCAGTACGGCGTCGGGGCGGCGACTCACCACGTGCGCCTGCCGGGTGTCGGGCCAGAAGTCGCCGCCCATGAACCCCGGGTTGACGATCGGCGCGATCACGTAGGGGTCCAGCTCGCCCCACGCGTTCCACACCGCGCTGCGCGCCTCGTACGTCGCGAAGCGGGTGCGGTCGGCCTCGTCGGTCGCCTCGTCAGCGGTCTGCTCGGTGGTCTCATCGGTCACGGCCCGCGAGGCTAACACCGCCCGGCAAGCCCACAATGTCCACATGCGACAGACGCGCTTGGCCCAGCGGCCGTTGCGGGGTGGCGCGTGCGGAACGCCGCAGCGCAGCAACGGCGGCACCGGTGTTGTCCCGTGCGGCGCCCGTGGCAGGGTGGTACGCATGACGACGGTTGACGTGCGGTGGATCGACGCGCGGCGGCGGCTGCCGGCCGACGGCGACTGCGTGCTGGCGGCGGTGACCGGCCGCTACCCGGACGGCGAGGAGTTCTGGCTGGTGCTGCCGATGCACTTCCGCCGGGTACACCCGGTCGAGGAGACCGGCGCCGTGGTCGAGAACCGTTTCGTGGACGCCGACCGCGTCGTACGCGCGCCGCTCGGTGGTACGACGGACGAGCAGGTGACGCACTGGGCGGAGCTGCCCGTCCTGCCCGGTACGGACCGGCGCGAGATCCTCGGCCCCGGCGTACCGGCGGCGCTGGCCACCGCGCTCGCCACTGACTGACGGAACCCTTGGGGCGCAAGCGATCCCGCGGAGGGCGGCAACACGGTGCCGCCCTCCGAACGTCAGGCGGCGCCGTACGGCGCGAGGCGTACCTTGAAGTGGCGCAGGACCGGCGGCGCGTGCGTGATCCGGTATCCCTCCAGGGATTCCGGCTTCGCGGCGATCCCGGCGAGCACGTCCGCGACGTACTCCAGGTGGCTCTGCGTGTAGACGCGGCGCGGCAGGGCCAGCCGCACCAGCTCGTACGGTGCCGGCGTGACGACCTCGTTCCGGTCGTTGAGCTCGCCCAGGTAGAGCGATCCCAGCTCGCTGCACCGCACGCCGCCGTCGAGGTACAGCTGGCAGGCGAGGGTGTGGCCGGGGAAGCGCTGCGGCGGCAGGTGCGACAGCAGGCGACCGGCGTTGAGGTAGATGCCGTGCAGCCCGGACGGCCGCACCGTGTCGACCCCGGCCTCGCGGACCCGGGTGGCGAGGTGGTCCGCCGCGTCCGCCCGGTACGCCAGGTAGAACGGGTCGACCATCTCGCGTACGCCCTCGGCCAGCCGGGACAGGTCGTGCCCCGTCATCCCGCCGTACGTGGAGAAGCCCTCGGTGGCGATGAGGTTGGCCTCGCACTGCGTGGCGAGCGCGTCGTCGCGCAGCCCGATGAAGCCGCCGCCCCAGCCGGCGCCGTCCTTCTTGAGGCTGACCACCGTGCCGTCGGCGAGGTCGAACGCGCGGCGGGCGATCTCGCGTGGCGTGAACCGCTCGTACCCGGGCTCGCGCTGCTTGACCAGCCACGCGTTCTCACCGAATCGGGCCGCGTCGAGGATGAACGGGATGCCGTGCCGGGCGCACAGCTCCTTCGCCGCCTCCATGTTGGCCATCGACACCGGCTGCCCACCGCCGCCGTTGTTCGTGATGGTCATGAGCACCAACGCGACGCGCGAGCCGTCCGGGCCGGAAAGCGTACGCGCCAAGGCATCCAGGTCGATGTTGCCCTTGAACGGCTGGTCGCTGTCGAGGTCCGCCGCCTCCGGGCACGGCAGGTTGCGGGCCTCGGCGCCGGTGAGCATGACGTTCGCGGCGGTCGTGTCGAAGTGCGTGTTGCTGATACTGATCTTGCCCGGTCCGAGCAGCGCGGCGTCCAGAATGCGCTCCCCCGCGCGCCCCTGGTGTACCGGCAGGATGTGCGGGTAGCCGGTCAGGTCCTCGATCTCCTCGACGAACCGGTACCACGACCGCGATCCCGCGTACGCCTCGTCGGCCACCATCGCGGCGGCCTCCTGCTGGATCGACGTCGCGCCCGTGCCCGAGTCGGACAGCAGGTCGATCGTCACGTCGGCGGACCGCAGGTTGAACACGTTGTACCCGGCGGCTTCGAGCGCCGCCCGACGCTCGGCCCGGGTCAGGATCGGGATCGGCTCGACAGCCCGGATCCGGAACGGCTCCATCATCGGCACCCGACGTTCTTCCATGTGCATGTACAGCGCTCCTCAAGCGTCCACTCGGCGGCGTCCGCCGCCATCAGACAACGCGACCAAAGCCTCGGCGTCCGGCCGCGGCGGTGCCACGGCGTACGCCTCGGACGACAGGTACATCGTCACGCCGGGGACGCCGGCCCCGAAGCGCAGCGACACGTGCGCGATGAGCCCGCTCCCCGACGACAACGACCGATCCGTCAGTACGGCGATCGCGGCGTCCAGCAGCGAGGCATCGTAGCCGTACCGGTCGAGCAGCCGGCCGACGCGTCGCCGGGCCACCGCGTCGTCCGCCACGTACGCGCGGATCGGGATGTAGAGGCTGTAGCCGCTGGGGCGGTCGGTGTCGCCGTCGACGAACGTGTACGAGGAGATCAGTGGACGCGAGTCGAACGGCCCCGGGCCGCCGATCTCGGCGACGAACTCGCGGACCTCGTCGTCGTCGACGCCCGGCACCGCGCGGGCCGCGAGCACCGCGTCGTCCGCGGTGCCGTCCCGGTGCGACACGTACACCTTGACGCGGGATGCGCTGTCCTCGTGGAGATCCAGCGCGAAGAAGCTGAACCTGTCGCCGCCGACACGGTCCGGCCGGCCGGTGTGCGCCAGCAGCGTCGGATACGCCGCGCCGAGGCCCATCCGCCGCAGTCCCTCCGCGACGAGATCGCCGGCCCGGTGCGGGCCCTGCGCCTCCGGATCGAAGTACACCTTGACGCGCGGCAGTCCCGAGGAACGGAACACCAGCGAAAGCCACATCGAGAACAGACCCTGGTTGTCATCGGGAAGAAACAGATCCCGGACCCGATCCAACCGCTCCGTCGAGAGGTGGTAGCGGTCCCGCCACGAATCCAGGCATGCCAATGCCGCCAACTGATTCGCGTACTTACCGGGATCGGCTCCGACGGCCTCGGTGAGCAGTCGCAGCGTCGGTTCCTTCGCGTGATCGAACGCCAGCGAGAATTCGAGCGGCGTTCCGTCGTCGGCCACGTCCGAGAACCACTGACCCGGCTCGTCCAGGCTACGCTGACCGGCTGGCCCGAGCACGTCCGCCAGCATCCCGGTGGCAGCACGGTGATCCGACCGTCCGAGTACGCCGTGCAGGCCCACCAATTGCGTCATGAGATGTTCGGAGAGGGATGGACAGCGATCACTCATGCCTACTCCTGAATTCACGAAGCGTGATTGGGGCTGAAGTCTTTTGCAACGGCTCCCACCCAAGTGCCGTTGCGGGTGGAGGGTACCAGCGGATTCCGTCGGTGCCCGGCCGTAAAGCCGTCCGTTTGATGGGACCGAGAAACCTTACGTGGCACCGGAGCGGGTCATCGTCACCCAGTGACGCGGACCGATGAATAAGGCTCCAGCCACGGGTTTTGCGTCATATGGGTTCTGACCTGCGCCAGTACCTGGCGCTCGGCACCCGAGCCGTGGTAGTGCCGCCACAGAGCGTGTGACTCGCTGTGCGCAACGAACTTTTTTCGTTCGCCGCACGAAGGTTCTTGCGCAGTGGCGATCATCACGGATGTCTCGCACGCATACCCTGACCTGCGGCGCGACCCGTTCCGCGGGGCGCTGACACTGCGTTCGACCGATCGACGGGCGTCATCGCGAGCTGTCGTACCACCGGACGCCCGTCGCCCGCGGCGGTGCTCACGCAGCGCGCAGGACGTCGTCGCGACCGCCGACCCCATGACGCCGGCGACACGCCGCGACAGCACCCTCTCGTACTGGCCGGTAACGCCGCGCGTGCCGCGGTCCGTCGTCACGTCGGCGGGTGAACCCGGCACTCCCATCGTGAATCCGTTGTACGGCAAGGGATCCACGCATCACAAGGCCCGGCCCGAACGGTGCCGGGCCGGGCCGGGGGCAGGATCAGCGGGTGCCCTGGGCGGCGGCGGACAGCTCCTGCCAGTCGGCCCACGTACGGAGCCGGTCGGCGTAGACCTGTTGCAGCATCGGGTAGAAGCCCTGGCCGAACAGGATGCGCAGCGGCGGCTCCGCCGAGTCGACGACGGTGAGCAGGGCGCGGGCGGCGGCGGCCGGGTCGCCCGCGGGCTGGCCGCCGAGCGCACCGGCGAGCCGCTCGCGCAGCGCAGCGTACGCCGGGTGGGCCTGTGCCAGGTGGCCGTTCGCGAGCGGATCCGGGTTGTTGCCGTCGCGGGTTGCGTAGCCGCCCGGTTCGACGATGGTGACCCGTACGCCGAACTCGGCGACCTCCTGCGCGAGCGTCTCGTTCAGCGCCTCCAGCGCCCACTTGGACGCCTGGTACGCGCCGCCCATCGGCATCGCGATCAGTCCGGCGGCCGACGACAGCTGCACGATGTGCCCGGACCGCTGCTCCCGCAGGTACGGCAGGACGGCCTGGATCACCCACAGCGCGCCGAACAGGTTCGTCTCGAACTGGGCGCGCACCTCGGCACCGGTCAGCTCCTCGATCGCCCCGATCTGCGCGTACCCGGCGTTGTTGACGACGACGTCGAGGCGACCGAAGTGCTCCACGGCCCGGCGTACGGCACCGGTCACGGCGGTCGGGTCGGTGACGTCCATCGCCAGTGGCAGCACCGCATCCCCGTACTCCGCGGTCAGGTCGGCCAGGCTGCCGGTGTCGCGCGCCGTCGCGGCCACCCGGTCCCCGCGCTCCAGCGCCGCCCGCACGAACTCGCGCCCCAGCCCGCGCGACGACCCGGTCACGAACCACACCTTGCCCATGGCGTTACTCCCTATCCTGGCGTACCGGTGCGGCACCGGCCGCCGCTGCGCGTCCTTGTCGCCGGGATGACGGGCGCGGGCGGGCAGAGGTAACAGCACGCGCGGGTGACCACCGCCACCCGGGCGCGGTTCGCCTTGGCGTACAAGGGAAGGCGGGGTCAGGACGGGGTGGTCCAGGTGCCGCCGGTCATGATGCGGCGGCCGGGCAGCTCGTGCTCGCCGTGCCAGGCCAGGACGGTGCGCGGGAGTACCCGGAAGAACGCGTTGGTGTCGTTGCGGCGCGGATCCCAGCCCCACGCGCGGGCGATGGCGTCCGCCGCGTCGACCGGTACGTCCGCGGTGGTGAACGTCTCGACGTCACCGTCGACGATCACCACGTCGTCGGTGTCGCCGAACGCGAGGCGGGCCGCCCCGGTCTCACGCAGGTTGCGTCCGGTCGGGCTGGATGCGCTGGTGGACAACCAGATCGCGGTCCCGTCCCAGCGGAACCACAGCGGCACCAGCCACGGCTGGCGGTCCTCGCCGGCGGTGGCGACCCACACGTCCGACTCGCGGGTCAGCCGGTCCAGGACGTCGCGCCGGCGCTCGTCGGCAGTACGGGATCGCATGGTCGCCAACGCTATCCCGGTCCCGGCGCGGTCGGCCACTGTCCGGCGCGCCGTTGATTCCACTGTGGACAGTGCGGCGCCGGTGGGTGTCGCCGGTGCCGCACCACGGGCGGCCGCCACCACGCTCAGGCCAGCGCGCCGAGGGCCAGCGCCGCCACTACCGGCACCAGGTACAGCACCGGGAACATCACCGTCCGGTACGACCGGGCACGCAGCACAGTGACCACGGCGCCGAGGAAGTACAGGATGAGGCCGATGGCGGCGGCGACGCCGATCGCGGGCACGAGCAGACCCACCAGCAGGCCCACCGCCCCGGCGAGCTTGGCCACCGCGAGGTACGGCCACAGCGCCCGCGGCACGCCGTACTCGACGAGCGGCTTGGCGACGAAGTCGGCCTGGCGCAGCAGCGAGACGCCGGAGAATCCGACCCACAGCGCGGCGGCGATCGTGACGATGGTGTAGGTGACGGACATCGGGTACTCCCTGGGGTTCCGGTGAAGTGCGGTCACCCCACATGAGTGCGCCCGACCCGATCCTGTGACGTGACCCCACTCACGCCGGGTTCCCCGCGCTGGGGCAGCGGTGCGCCGCGGTGCGCGATCGCCACCCCGCAGCCCGGCCCGTGCGCCCGGGAACGGCCGTTGCCGCGGCCGTCGATGTCGTCGTGGTGGCGCGGCGCCGCCGGGCCCAGCCGACGCCGTCAGTGGGTGAGGATGGTCCAGGGGGTGCCGTCGGCCCAGCCCGGCTGGACCATCTCCTCGGGATCCACGACCAGCCGGCGCGCCGCGTCGACCACACCCGCCGGTACGAGGGGCTCGACCGCCGTGGCGGCGCCGGTGAGGAACCGCCGGTCCGGGGCCAGCAAGCCGGTGTCCGTACGGTCGGCGAGCGTGGCGCGGACGTACTCGATCTGGGTCGGGTCGGTGGCGCGGACGGCGACGCAGCAGGTGTTGGCGCTGCCGGCGATGGTCGCAGCCGTGTCGCCGTCGTACAGCGAGCAGCCGGCGAGCCGCCGCGGATCAAGGCTGTCGAACAGGATCCGGTACGCGGCCTGTCCATACAGGGAGCCGAGATCGGCTATGTGGAACAGGATCCCGATCTCCTGCGGGGTCCGCTGACCTCGTCGGAACAGTCCCACGGTCCACTCCCCTCCGGTCGACGCCTGTCCCGCCGCGGTAGGCGCGGCCCGCGGGAGCGGTCCCGGCCCCTTCGGGGCAGGTCACAGGGCGTGAGCGTGCGTGGCGATCTGTCCACTGTGGACGTTGAGTCGGCCGCGGTCGGCTTGTGAATACGGCACGCCGCGCCGCGCCGACGTGCCTGCCCGACCGGATCGCCGCACTGCGCGACGCCCGACGAGTCTCCGCTAGTCGAGGATCCACGTGCGGAGGTCGGCGCCGAACGAGGTGGCACCGACGACGGTCACCGCCACGGCCGCGAGCGACGCGGCGAGCAGCAGAACGCGGTGACGTCGCCGGGCACCGACCGCGAGCAGGAGCCCGAACGGGACCAGCACGGTGGCGGCGTACCACCCGGCGAACAGCTGGTAGTAGACGGCCAGCGGGAACGGCCAGGCGAACGGGTTCCACAACCCGAACACGAACAGCCCCTTCGGGTCGGCGGCGTCGGTGACCATCTGGGCACGCGTCATGCCGTAGCTCACCCGCCCCACGACGTACAGGCCGAGCGTGTACAGGTACGGGGCGACGGCGACGATCTGGACGACCGCGAACCGGCGGCGTGCCCGGTCGCTGATCCGACGGAGGTGCAGCGCCCCGGTCGCGACGGCGACGAGACCGCGCCGGTCGGCTGCGGCGAGCCGGACCGCCGCGACGGCCATGCCCAGAGAGACGCGTGCCGGTGTCAGGCCCAGTTCCGCCGCGCCGTCGAGGTCAGCGAACCACTGTTCCCGGTACCGCTCGCGAACTGCCGGGTCCGGCACGAGTCTCGTGGCGGCACGGACGACCGTGTATGCGAGGCGCACGCTCATCCGGTTGCCTCCGCCCCGCGCGCCGGCCCGAACGAGCGGCGGACGTGTCGCGACCGCGCCTGCCGTACCACGTCGCGGGCGGCCTCGGCGCCGTCGGGTGTCAGCGTGTAGCAGCGACGTCGGGGGCCGCGCCGTTCGGCGTCATCGTCCCAGCGCGACTCCACCCAGCCGGCCTTCTCCAGCCGGTCGAGCAGCGGATACACCGTGCCCGATGGTCGTCCGGTCATCGTGATCAGCTCGAGTCCCCAGCGCGGCTCCGGACTGTCCAGCAGGACGGTCAGCACGTCCACGGTGGCCCGGCCAATGCGTGGCAGCATCTCCATGGGGCGCTAATCTACATAAGTAGATCAGAGTTGTCACGTTGGCGCCGCGGCCTCGTCAGCGCGGACACGACGACGACCCGCCTCGGCCGGTCCGTGGACCGGCCGGGGAACGGGGTCACACCAGCGGGAACGACCACTCCGCGTGGAGTCCGGGGCCGACCACGAGGGTCGAGTGGCCGAGCTGCTCGACGTGCCGGTACCCGACGGGGTGGTTGAGGGACATCTCGACGTGGCGCACGCCGACATGGTCGCGCGGCCTGGTCGTGAACCGGAGCGTGGTGCCGCCGCGGACGGCGACGGCGCCCGACTGCGTGCTGCGGACGACGAACCCGCCGGCGCGCAGCAGCGGCACGGTGTCGCCCAGGTCGCCGCTGGTGACGTCGATGCTCACCTCGGTGACGTCGCGCATCAGGTGGTCCTGGTACCCGTCGGGCATGTACCGCAGGCGGCCGACGTCGCCGGGGTAGCGGGCCGGTTTGGTGTTGCTGCGGGGATCCGCGAAGTACTCGGGCAGGTACTCCATGCCCCACGCGTTGTACGCGTCGTAGGCGGAGTCGGTGAAGACGGCGTCGAACCACGGGACCGGCTTGCCGTCACCGAAGTCGCGGGTCTGCCGGAACGTCACCGGATCGGCGACGCCCTCGTCGCGCAGCCGCTGCGTCACGGTGGCGAGGTCGCCGGCGCGCTCGACGGACAGGCCGGTGCCGGCGGCGCCGAGGGTGCCGTCCTGGCCGGGCACGTCACCGACGCCGAACAGTTCCAGGTAGGTCTCGCGACCCAGCAGGTACCGTCCGGTCCACTTCTCGCCGCCGGCCCCGGTCGTCGTGCGCACCTGGAAGTTCGCGAAGTCCTTCAGGTACTCGGAATGCTCGATGGCGTCGGCGGTCTCCCGGTCGAACACGCCGTACGCGTGGTTGAAGAACAGCAGCTGATGGGCCGCGCCGGCGTGTGCCGGTCTCGCCGCGCCCGCGAACGCCATGCCGAGGGCGACGGCGAGCACGAGCGCGGCGACCATGAGCTTCCGCACCATCACTCTGGGGATCGTCATGTCGGCGATCGTAGGCCCGCGATGCCAGCCACGACACCGCCTTCCGGGTATCCCGCCGGAAGGTCCACAGTGGAGTCGCGGTCGCTGCCGGAAGGTGTCAGTGGGCCGGGCCTACGGTACCGGCATGAAGTTCGACATCGACGCGTTCGCGGAACGGTACGTGGCGGTCTGGCACGAGCCGGATCCGGTGGTACGCAAGGAGAGTGTGGCGGCGCTGTGGGCCGCCGACGGGACACAGGCGACCGAGGAGAGCGTGTACCGGGGGCACGAGGCGCTGACCGACCGCGTCGCCTCGGCGTACGAGCAGCTGGTCCGGGACGGCGGATACGTGTTCCGGTCGGCGGGTGACGTGGTCGGGCACCACGACACCGTCACGTTCACGATCTGGATGGTGCCGGCGGCGGGCGGGCCGGTCGAGTGGGCCGGCCGGATGGTGCTGCTGCTCGACGCCGACGGCCGGATCCGCGAGGACTTCCAGTACACGCTGCCGGTGCCGCCGTGCGCGAGTACCCGGGCCATCGCGGAGGCGTTCGTGCGGCGGCTGGCGGACGGCAACCCGGAGGACATCGGGGAGCTGTTCGCCGACGAGGTCGAGTGGGTACTCGACTGGCCGGACGAGGGACATCCGGCGGTGCCGTGGATCCGGCCGCGGCACACCCGGGCCGACGTCGTCGCGCACTTCCGGGAGATCGCCGCACACCACGCCGCGGGCGGGTCGGCCGCGCCGGAACCGCACCTCGTCGTCCACGACACCGACGCCGTGCTGCTCGGCGAGATCCGGCAGACGGTGCGCGCAACGGGCCGGGAGTACGCGGCAAAGGTGGCCGTGCACCTGACGGTCGAGGACGGCCGCATCACCCGCTACGCCGTGTACGAGGACAGCCTCACGGTGGCCCGCGCCCTCGCCGGCGAGTGACGGCGTGGTTGTCGTGCGGCAAGCACTCGGGTGGAGCTTGCCGCACGACAACCAGGGTTCGGGTTCCTGTTCTCCGACAATCACCTTCCGCGCGACCGGCACCTCCGGGTGGTTGTTGCGCGGCAAGTACTGCATGTCGGACACGGGCGGTGTGCGGGCGTACGTCCGCGCCGGTTAAGCGAACGGTTAGGCGGCGATTGACGGCCGCGTGGCCCGGGTGTGTGCTGCGGAAGAGGGGGCCCGGCGGCGGGTCGGGTCCGCTGCGCACAGGGGGCTGCCATGCAGGTTCCCGGACCTTTCGAGTACGACCGGGCGGGCAGCGTCGACCAGGCGATCGCCCTGCTGGAGCGGCGGGGCGAGACGGCGCGGCTGATCGCCGGCGGGCACAGCCTGCTGCCGATGATGAAGCTACGGCTGGCCGACGTGGAGTACCTGATCGACATCAACGACCTGCACGACGAGCTGGGGTACGTGCGGATCGAGCCGCACGTCGTCCAGCTCGGCGCGCTGGCCCGGCACCGCGAGCTGCTGGAGTCCGACGAGCTGGCGGCGGTGCTGCCGATCTTCCGCGACGCCGAGCGGGTCATCGCCGATCCGGTGGTACGCAACCGCGGCACGATCGGCGGTTCGCTGTGCCAGGCCGATCCGTCGGAGGACCTGTCGGCGGTGTGCAGTTGCCTGGACGCCGGGTGCGTGATCCGCAGCAGTACGGGGGAACGGGTCGTGCCGATGACCGAGTTCCACCGCGGCCCGTACGAGACGGCAGTCGGCGACGGCGAGATGCTCGTCGAGGTACGGATCCCGGTGCGGCCGTACTCGTCGTCGGCGTTCGAGAAGGTGGAGCGGCGGGCCGGGGACTGGGCGGTGGTGTCGGCCGCGGCGGCGGTGACGCTGTCCCGCGGCACGATCGTCGACGCGCGCGTCGGGTACGCGGCGGTGGGCCCGCACACGGTCGTCCTGCCGGCGGTGTCCGAGCTGCTGCGCGGCCAGGCCCCCGGCGAGCACCTGTACGAGCGGGCCGGCGCGCTGGCCGCGGCGAGCTGCGATCCCACGACGGACATGCGCGGAACGGCGGAGTACAAGCGGCATCTGGTGGAGGAACTGACCCGGCGCACGCTGCGACGGTCGGTCGGGCGGATCGCGGACGGGGGGTCCTGACCATGCAGGTGACGATGACCGTGAACGGCACGGGGGTGACCCGCGAGGTCGAGCCGCGGCTGCTGCTGGTGCACTTCCTGCGCGACGACCTCGGCCTCACCGGTACGCACTGGGGCTGCGACACGAGCAACTGCGGTACCTGCGTGGTGTGGATGGACGACGAGCCGGTGAAGTCGTGCACGGTGCTCGCCGCGATGGCCGACGGCCACCGGATCCGTACCGTGGAGGGGTTGGCGCAGGCGGACGGCACCCTGGACCCGGTCCAGGAGGGTTTCATGCGCTGCCACGGCCTCCAGTGCGGCTTCTGTACGCCGGGGATGATGATGACCGCGCGGGCGCTGCTGGACCGTACGCCACATCCGGACGAGGCGGAGATCCGGGCGGCGATCTCCGGCCAGATCTGCCGCTGCACCGGGTACGCGACGATCGTCCGGTCCGTGCAGTGGGCGGCCGACCATGCCGACGGCGCCGCGACGGCCGGACCGCCGAGCGCCGACGCCGAGGACCTCGGACACGCCGGCGAGGCCCGGGACGCCGTACCGGAGACGACCGGCGAGGAGCGGCACGCCACGGCAGGGAGCACGTCATGACCACCGTCGAACGGCCACCCACCCGGCGGGCCGAGGAGATCGACAACGACCAGCATCCCGTGGGGCACGGGCGGATGCTGCGCAAGGAGGACCCGCGGTTCGTACGCGGGCGCGGGCGCTACACCGACGACGTACGGCTGCCGGGGATGCTGCACATGGCGATCCTCCGCTCGCCCGTCGCGCACGCCCGGATCGTGTCGGTGGACACCAGCGCCGCCGAGGCGCATCCCGGTGTCCGCGCGGTCATCACCGGCGAGGCGCTCGCCGCGCAGGGCCTGGCGTGGATGCCGACCCTGTCCAACGACGTCCAGGCCGTACTCGCCACCGACAAGGTGCGGTTCCAGGGCCAGGAGGTGGCGTGCGTCGTCGCCGACGACCGGTACGCCGCGCGCGACGCCCTCGAACTCATCGACGTCGAGTACGACATCCTGCCGCCGGTGGTGGACGCGCGGCACGCGCTGGACGCGGACGCGCCGGTGATCCGGGACGACCTGGAGGGCAAGGCCGACAACCACTGCTTCGACTGGGAGGCGGGCGATGCGGCCGCCACCGACGCGGTGTTCGCCGACGCGGACGTCGTGGTCAGCCAGGACGTCGTGTACCCGCGGGTGCACCCGGCGCCGATGGAGACCTGCGGCTGCGTGGCCGACTTCGACCCGGTCGAGGGCCGGCTGACGCTGTGGTCGACCAGCCAGGCGCCGCACGCCCACCGCACCCTGTACGCGCTGGTCGCCGGGCTGCCGGAGCACAAGATCCGGGTGATCTCGCCGGACATCGGGGGCGGCTTCGGCAACAAGGTCCCGATCTACCCCGGGTACGTGTGTGCGATCGTCGGGTCGCTGCTGACCGGCAAGCCCGTCAAGTGGATGGAGGACCGCTCGGAGAACCTGACCAGTACCGGGTTCGCGCGCGACTACATCATGCGCGGGGAGATCGCCGCGACCAAGGACGGGAAGATCCTCGCCTTGCGTACCAACGTGTTGGCCGACCACGGGGCGTTCAACGGGACCGCGGCGCCGGTGAAGTACCCGGCGGGGTTCTTCGGGGTGTTCACCGGCAGCTACGACCTGAAGGCCGCCTACTGCCACATGACGGCGGTGTACACGAACAAGGCGCCGGGCGGTGTCGCGTACGCGTGCTCGTTCCGGATCACCGAGGCCGTGTACCTGGTGGAGCGGCTCGTCAGCCGGCTCGCCGCCGAACTCGGCCAGGACCCGGCACGGCTGCGCCTCGCCAACTTCATCCGCCCCGACCAGTTCCCGTACGCGACACCGACCGGATGGGTGTACGACTCGGGCGACTACGCGGCGACCCTGCGGGAGGCGATGCGCATCGCCGGCTACGACGACCTGCGGGCCGAGCAGGCACGGCGCCGGGAACGCGGCGAGCTGATGGGCATCGGGGTGTCCACGTTCACCGAGGCGGTCGGCGCCGGGCCGCGCAAGCACATGGACATCCTCGGCCTCGGCATGGCCGACGGCTGCGACCTGCGGGTGCACCCCACCGGCAAGGCCGTCGTACGGCTGTCCGTGCAGAGCCAGGGGCAGGGCCACGAGACCACGTTCGCGCAGATCGTCGGCGAGGAGCTGGGCATCTCGCCGGACGACATCGACGTGGTGCACGGCGACACCGACAACACCCCGTTCGGCCTCGGCACGTACGGGTCGCGCTCCACGCCGGTGTCCGGCGCCGCCGCCGCGCTGGTGGCCCGCAAGGTACGCGACAAGGCGCGGGTCATCGCCTCGGCGATGCTGGAGGTCGCGCCGGACGACCTGGAGTGGGTGAAGGGCTCGTTCCAGGTGGCCGGCGACCCGGGGCGGTCGGTGACCATCCAGGAGATCGCGATGCGCGCGCACGGCGCGGGCGACCTGCCCGAGGGCGTCGAAGGCTCGCTGGACGCGCAGATCACGTACAACCCGCCGAACCTCACCTACCCGAACGGCGCGTACATCTGCGTGGTGGACGTCGACCCGGGCACGGCGCAGGTACGGGTGCGGCGGTTCGTCGCCGTCGACGACTGCGGTACCCGGATCAACCCGATGATCATCGAGGGTCAGGTGCACGGCGGGCTCGCCGACGGGCTCGGCATGGCGCTGATGGAGATCATCGCGTTCGACCCGGAGGGCAACTGCCTGGGCGGATCGCTGATGGACTACCTGATCCCGACCGCGCTGGAGACGCCCGACTGGGAGACCGGGTTCACGGTGACGCCGTCGCCGCACCACCCGATCGGCGCCAAGGGCGTCGGCGAGTCGGCGACCGTGGGCTCGCCCGCCGCGATCGTCAACGCGGTGATCGACGCGCTGGCACCGTACGGGATCACCGGGCTGGACATGCCGCTGACCCCGTCCCGGGTCTGGGAGGCGATGCAGGGCCACCCCACGCCGCCGATCTGATCCGGTGGCGGCGAACGGTTCCGGCGGCTGGTGGCCCGCCGGCCGGGCCGGGAACCGTTGGTGGGCAACGGTTCCGGGCGACACGCACCGCGGCGGGCGGGCGCGGGAGTACGGAAGGGACGGTGTCGGGGTGAGCGAACGCGGGGGCGGCGGTGTGCGGACCGCGGAGCCGCCGTACGTGCGGGTCACGGTGGTGCGCGCGCAGCCGCCGACCTCGGCCCGGCCGGGCGACAGCGCCGTGGTGCGCGCGGACGGCACCATCGACGGGTTCGTCGGCGGCCAGTGCGTGACCGGCTCGGTACGGGTCGCGGCGCTCGCCGCGCTGCGCGCCGGCGAACCCGTCCTGCTGCGCATCCTGCCGGACGGCGCGGCGCCGTTCCCGGACGTACCGGGGGCGCAGGTGGTGGTGAACCCCTGCCTGTCGGGCGGCGCGATCGAGCTGTTCCTGGCGCCCGAGCTGCCCGCGCCGGTGGTACGCGTGGTCGGCGACTCGCCGATCGCCCGCGCGGTCGCCGAACTGGCGCCGATCGTCGGCCTGGCGCTGGACACCGGATCCGGCGGGCGCGCGCCGACCGCGGTGGTGGTGGCCAGCCACGGCGGCGACGAGGTGGGCGCGATCCGTACCGCGCTGGCCGACGGCGCCGGGTACGTCGGGCTGGTGGCCAGCGGGCGGCGTGGCGCCGCGGTCCTCGCCGACGCCGCGCTGACCGACGCCGAACGCCGCCGGGTGCACTCCCCCGCCGGGCTGCCGATCGGCGCCCGCAGCGCGGCGGAGATCGCGCTGGCCATCGTCGGCGAGATCGTCCGCGAGCTGCGTACCGGGGGGCTCGCGGCGCCGAGCGTGGAGCCGCCGGCGGTACGCCAGGAGGTCGATCCGGTGTGCGGGATGACCGTGGTGGTCGGCCCGGACACCCCGACGCTGACGGTCGACGGCGAGCGCTTCTGGTTCTGCAGTACCGGATGCCGCGACCGGTACGCGGAGAAGGTCGGTGCCTGAGGTGCGCGTGACGGGGGTGGTGCTGGCGGCCGGCGGGTCGGCGCGGCTGGGCGCGCCGAAGCAGCTTCTGCCGTACCGGGGGGCGACGTTGCTGGCGGCGACGCTCGACGTGGCCCGGCGGTGCGGCTTCGCGCAGATCCTCGTCGCGCTGGGTGGCGCGGCCGACGAGATCCACGCGCGGGTGGACCTGACCGGCGCGCAGGTGGTGCGCAATCCGGACTTCGGCGACGGCTGCGGCTCGTCGATCAGCAGCGCGATCGCCGCGGTGGACCCGGATTCCGCCGGCGTCGTCCTGCTGCTCGGCGACCAGCCGGGCGTCGAACCGTTCGTGGTGCGCCGCCTCGTCCACGCCGCGACCGCACCGGGATCCGGTGGTACGCAACCGATCCCGGTCGCGCCGGTACCCGGGGCCGCGGTGCGCGTGCCGACCGGTACGCCGATCGGTGTGTGCCGATACGACGACGGGCTCGGGCACCCGTTCTGGTTCGGCCGAAGGACGTTCGGGGCGCTGGCGGCCCTGCACGGTGACAAGGCGGTCTGGAAGCTGCTGCACTCCGGCCGGTACGACGTGGTCGAGCTGCCGGTCACCGGCCCGGTCCCGATCGACGTGGACACCCTGGACGACTACCGCGCGCTGCTGGCCGCCGACGCCGCGAGCGGCCCATGACCAGCGCGCTCACCGAGGTGGCCGAGCTGGCCGACCGGATGGACAGCGTCGGCTACCTCGTCGACGAGGGCCTCGCCACCGCCCTGTTCTTCGCGGTACGGCTGGGCCAGCCGGTGCTGCTGGAGGGCGAACCGGGCGTCGGCAAGACGACCGCGGCCAAGGCGCTCGCGCAGGCGCTCGACACCGCGCTCATCCGCCTGCAGTGCTACGAGGGCCTCACCGCCTCCGAAGCCCTGTACGAGTGGAACTACCAGCGCCAGCTGCTGGCGATCCGGCTCGCCGAGTCGCGCGGCGAACGGCTCCGCGACGCCGACCTGTTCACGGCCGAGTTCCTGTCCGATCGCCCCATCCTGCAAGCGATCCGGTACGCCGGGCCGCGCCCGCCGGTGCTGCTGATCGACGAGATCGACCGCGCGGACGACGAGTTCGAGGCGCTGCTGTTCGAGTTCCTGGGCGAGGCGTCGGTCAGCATCCCCGAGATCGGCACGTTCACCGCCGCGCGGCGCCCGATCGTGGTGCTGACCTCCAACCGCAGCCGGGAGCTGCACGACGCACTGCGCCGACGCTGCCTGTACCACTGGATCGACTTCCCGGCGGCGGAACGGGTCGCGCGGATCCTGCGCCGGGCCGTACCGGACGCGGCCGGGCCGCTGATCACCTCGGGCGCCGAGTTCGTCGGCCGGGTCCGCGCACTGGACCTGGACAAGCCACCCGGTCTCGCCGAGGCGATCGACTGGCTCTCCGCCCTCTCCGTACTCGGGGTCGGCGAGCTGACGCGCCCGGCCGCGCTGCGGACGCTGTCGGCGCTGGCCAAGACCGCCGACGACCGGGACACCGTCACCGGCGCGCTGGCCGACCTGCCCGACCCGGCGCACGTGTGATGCGAACCGGTTGCGGTGCAGGCGTTTCCGCCGGTTCGGCGGCGGGGCGCGGGGCGTTCCGGTGACCGTCGTACCGGGGCCGGTGCCGCGACTGCTGCGCGGCGTGGACCGGGCCGCGTTCGCGGCAGCGCTGACGCGGCGGCTGCGCGAGCGCGGCGTACCGGTGGACCTGACCGCGACCGGTGTGTTCGTGCGGGCACTCGCGACCCGCACCCCCACCACCCCCACCGCCCTGTACTGGACGGCCCGGATCGCCGTCGTACGGCGGCATGCGGACCTGGCGGCGTTCGACGCGGTGTTCGCCGAGCTGTTCGCCGACGCGGCACTCGGCACCGACCCGCACGCCCGGCACCGTCCCCCGGCGGGCAGGCCGGCGGCGTCGGCCGCGCCGGGACCGCCGGAACCGGGCGGATCCGGCCTGCCGTGGGCGATCCGGCCCACCGTCGTCGGCGTCGCCGACGGGGACGCGCCCGACGGCCCCGGCGTACCGCAGCGGTTGCCGAGCGCGGCGGCCGGCCTCGCCGACACCCCGTTCGAGGACCTCGACGCGGCACGGTACGCGCTGCTCGCCGACTGGCTCGCCGCGGCGTTGCCGGCACTGCCGACCCGCCGCACCCGCCGCCGGGCCGTACGCCGGCGCGGCACCCGGACCGCGCTGCGCGAGACGATGGCCCGGTCCCGGCGTACCGGCTGGGAACCGATCGACCTGGTCCGCACCAGTCCCGTACGCCGACCGCGAAGGCTGGTCCTGCTCTGCGACGTGAGCCGGTCGATGCAGGCCGAGGCCACCGCGTACCTGCACCTCGGGCGGGCGTTCGTGCGCGGCACGGACGCCGAGGTGTTCGCGTTCGCCACCCGCCTCACGCGGCTGACTCCCGCGCTGCGCCGGCGATCCGCGACCGACGCGACCGCCCAGGCGACCGCGGCCGTCGCCGACCGGTTCGGCGGTACCAGGATCGCGGCGAACCTGCACGCGCTGCTCGCCTCCCGGCACGCGGACCTGCTGCGCGGCGCGGTCGTCGTGATCGCCTCCGACGGCTGGGACAGCTGCCCCGCCGCCGACCTCGCCGCCGAACTGGCCCGCGTACGCCGCCGCGCCTACCGGATCCTGTGGGTCAACCCGCGTGCCGGCGTACCGGGGTTCGAGCCGCGGGTCGCGGCGATGGCCGCCGCCCTCCCGTACTGCGACCGGCTCGTGCCCGGGGGCACGTTCGCCGCGCTGCGCGGGGTGGTGGACGAGATCGCCGGCTGCGCCGCGCTTTCCCGCCGGCCCGTCACGACCACAGCGTGATGTGGATCGACGGCCGGAACCGCCCGGCCGTGACGCCCGAACCGCGCATCATCGCCTGGATCGCCCGCGGCGTCGCGATGAACCGCACCAGCTCCGCGGCCGGCGCGGGCTCAACACCGGCCAGTACGACGGTGTGCCAGGCACCCTCCACGGCCGTACCAGGACCGGACAGTCGCACCAGCGTGCCGCTCGCCAGGTCCGCCGTCACCGCGAACGACGGCGCGATCGCCACCCCCTTCGACCGTTTCGCCTGATCCACCGCCGCCGCATGGCTCTGGAAGATCTGCTGGTGCTCCTCCGGTACGCGCAGCTGGTGCAGCAGCCCGGACACCGCGCCGACGTCGGACGCCGCCGACGGGCCCAGCAGCCACGTCTGCGCCCGCAACTGCGCCACCGTCACCGCCGTACCCGCCAGCGGATGCTCCGGCCCCACCACCGCGATCATCCGGTACCGCAGGAAAGGCCGGCACGACAGGGCATCCGACAGTCCCGCCGGGCGCGGCCCGATCGCCACGTCCACCTCCCGGTTGTGCAACGCGGTCGCGAACCGGGCCGGCGGGTGCACGCTCAGCTCCACGTCCAGATCCCGCGCCCGCGACGTGAACAGCGCGATCAGCCCCGGCGCCGCCTGCTCCGCGAACATGCTCGACGCCCCGATCCGCAACAGCCGCTGCGTCCCCGCCGCCTGCCGCACCTCGTACACGGTGCGGTCCTGCAGGCCCAGCAGCTCGGCGGCACGGCTCGCCAGCCGCAACCCGCCCGGCGTGAACGCCAGCCCCTGCGACGACGGCACGAACAGCCGGTCGCCCAACTCGCGGCGCAGCTTCGCGACGTTCGACGACACCGCCGCCTCGGACACACCCAGCTCGTCCGCGGCCCGCCGCACCGACCCCAGCCGTACCACCGCCGAGAACGCCCGCAACTGCGTCGGGGTCACCACCGCCCCCTCGACTCCGGACCGTCATTTCAACGTACCGCGCGGTACTGCCAGGCACCGTGGCCGAACGTCCTGCCCCCGCCGGCCCGAGCGGCCACCCCGCCTGCTGGTGCCCGTCGCCGATCAGCCGCACTGCGACCACTCTGGCGGGTTGCCCGGTGCCGACCCGGCCGCACTCCCCTGCCGCATGTGCCCCCTTCATCGGGTACCGGCAGCCATGGGCCGGGGCAACGCCTCGACCGGCGTGACCGTTCAGGGGCTGGCGTCGTTCTCGCCGGCGTCGAGGGCCTTGAGGTGCCGGCGCAGCTGGTCGGCCCGCCACCGGTCGTCGAACTCGACGCAGATCTCCAGCGCGTCGCGGTACGCCGCGGCGGCCTGCGCGGTCCGCCCCAGATCGCGGTACAGGTCGCCGAACGTACCGAAGGTGATGCGTTGCGCCTCCCGGTCGGCGCAGCCGCGCTGGGCGTCGAGCGCCCGGCGCAGGCAGTCCTCGGCGCGGTCGTGCCGGCCCTGCTGGCGGTGCACGTCGCCGAGGTTGTTGAGGCACAATCCCTGCCCCTTGGGGTCGCCGAGGTCGCGGAACAGCTCCAGCGCCGCCTGGTACCGGTCCGCGGCCTCCGGGAACCGCCCGAGGTTGTCGTACACCACGCCGAGGTTGTTGAGGTTCCACGCCTCGCCGCGCCGGTCGGACGTACGGCGGAACAGTGCCGCGGCGGTCTCGTGGTGCGCGACGGCGTCGTCGAACCGCCCCAGGTCGTCGTACGCCACGCCGAGGCCCATCTGCAGCCGCGCCTGCCCGGCGAGGTCGCCGACGCGTTCCGCGGCGAGCAGGCCGACCCGGTGGGTGTCGAGCCAGTCGTCCCAGTGCTTGCTCAGGTAGAAGAAGGAGAGCAGCACCGCGGACAGCTGCCAGGTGACTCGGTCCTCGCCGCTGTCGGCCCCGGCGTGGATCGCCGCGACCATCGCGGCACGTTCGGCATGGAACCAGCGCAGCGCGTCGTCCCGGTCGTGGAACGTGCCGGTCGCGTCGCCGTCGTCGCCGGGCGGCTCGAACACCGGATGGAGGTGCGGGTCGAGCGCCTGGCGGGCCAGCGTCGCCGTCCGCCGGTAGTACCGCAGCAGCCGGCCCAGCGTCACCGAGCGCCGCTCGCCAGGTTCGCGGGTGTCGACCAGGTGCCGTGCGTACGCGCGGACCAGGTCGTGCATCCGGTACCGGTCGGGTGTCGTCTGTACCAGCAGGTGCTCGTCCAGCAACGACTCCAGCAGGTCCTCCGCCGTACGCGCATCCAGGTCGGCCGCCGCGGCCATCGACCGCGCGGTCGCGTCGGTACCGGGATGGGCGCCGAGCAACCGGAAGACCCGCTGCTGGGCCGGCGACAGCGCCCGGTACGACAGGTCGACGACGTCCTGCACCGCCCGGCTGCCGGCGACCAGCTCGTCGAGGATCCGGTGCCGGTTGCGCATCCGGGCGAGCAGGTCGCGCAACTGCCAGGCCGGGCGGGCGCGCAGCCGGTGCGCGGCGAGGGCCACCGCGATCGGCAGGTGCCCGCACAGCCGTACGATCTCCGCGGCCGCGTCCGGCTCGGCAGCGACCCGCGCGCCGCCCGCGTTGACCGCCAGGAACTCCACCGCGTCCGCCTCGGGGAACACGTCGACGTGCAGCGACACCGCGCCCTCCAGCGACAGGTTGCGGCGGCTGGTGACCAGTACCGCGCAGTACCGGCCGGCGGGCAGCAGCGGCAGTACCTGGTCCTCGGTGGCGGCGTTGTCGAGCAGTACCAGGACGCGCCGTTCGACCAGGTGGCTGCGGAACATCGCGGACCGGGCGCCCGGGTCGCCCGGGATCAGCTGGCCCGGCACGCCGAGCTGCCGGAGGAACGACTCCAGCACGTCGGACGGGTCGGCGGGCTGCTGGTCGGCGGTGACACCGCGCAGGTCGACGTAGAGCTGGCCGTCGGGGTACCGGTCGGCGTGCAGGTGACGGTGCGCGGCGTGCACCGCGAGGCGTGTCTTGCCGACACCGCCCATGCCGTGCAGGACGCAGATCGTCGGGGACTGGTCGGGCGGGCGGCGCAGCAGCTCGTCCAGCGCGCGCAGCTCGGTACGGCGACCGGTGAAGTCGATGATGTCGCCCGGAAGCTGGCACTGCCCCCACCACCCCGGCGCGCGGCCACCCGGCCGAATCCCCGTGCCAGCAGGCGATTCCCCCGCCCCGCTGGCGGAGCCGCCCGCCGTGACCGGTACCTGTTCGGGCGCCGGGCTGCCGGCGAGTATCTCGCGCTCGATGTCGCACAGCTCCGGGCCCGGGTCGATACCGAGCTCCTCGACCAGCATCCGCCGTCCGGTACGGAACACCGACAGCGCCTCGGACGTACGGCCCGAGCGGTGCAGCGCGAGCATCAGCTGCCCGCGAAGCCGCTCCCGTAACGGATGCGCCTCGACGAGGGTGGTCAGTTCCGGCACCAGATCGTGGTGCCGGCCGAGTACGAGGTCGGCCGCCAGCCGGTCCTCCAGTACGGCGAGGCGAAGCTCGGTCAGCCGGGTCGACTCGATCCGGACCGGTGCCGGTGGTTCGTCGATCCCGTCGTCCAGCCCGGAGTACGGTTCGCCCCGCCAGCAGCCGAGCGCCGCGGCGAGCTGCTCCGCGGCGGCACCGGCGTCGCCGTCCGCCCAGGCGCGCCGACCCCGCGCGGCCATCTCCTCGAACCGGTCGACGTCCACCTCACCCGGCTGTACGGCCAGGGTGTAGTCCGGTGCGGCGTAACGGATCCGGTCACGTCCGATCGTCTGCCGCACCCGGTACACGTAGGTCCGGAGGTTCTGCCAGGCGCTCGGCGGCGGGCGGCCGCCCCACAGCGCGTCCAGCAGCATCTCGTTGGACGCCGACCGGCCAGGCCGGCACAGCAGCACCGCCAGCAGTTGCCGCTGCCGCAACGACCCCATCCCGTACGGCCGGCCCGCGTCGTCGGTCACGGCCAGCCGCCCCAGCGCCTCGAACCGCATCCCTGCCCCCTTCCGGCGCGGCCAGGCCGATACACGCGGCCGCCGGATCGCAGCCATCGCGGGTGTATCGGCGGCTGACACGGTGACCGCACATCGCCCGAGTATCGATGATCTGGAGGAGACCAGATGTCCAGTAGACGACTCCGGGGGCTGCTCGTGGCCGCCGCGCTCGCGATCCCGCTGGCCGCCGCACCCGCCACGGGCGCCGCCGCGCAGGTGCGGCGACCCGCCGCCCCGCACACGCTCCGCGTGATCCAGATGAACCTGTGCAACAGCGGTTCCGCCCACTGCTTCACGAAGAAGCGGGACCACTACGGGAACATCGGTGACGACAACATCGCGAAGAAGACGATGGCGTGGGCGGTGAAGCGGGTGCACTCACTCGCCACCCCGCCCGACGTCATCACCCTCAACGAGATCTGCGGGAAGGACCTCCAGGGCCTCAAGAAGAAGCTCGGGTACAAGGGCGTCACCTACCGGGGCGACTCGTTCTTCCCGGTCAGGTCGAAGCACGGCGGCGCGCTGAAGTGCAAGTCCTCCCGCGGCTCCACCCGGTACGGGTCGGCCATCATCACGAAGGCCGCGCTGCCGAAGCCGTACGCGACGCACCGGGACTACCTGAAGTACCGGAGCCAGTGGCCGTACGTCGCGGAACGGCGCACGATGGGCTGCCGCAAGATGTCCGGCTTCACGGTTTGCACCACCCAACTGCTCAACATCGCGAAGCACGGCGGCCCCGACTCCAGGCGCCAGTACACGGAAGCACAGTGCCTGCAGATGATCGAGCGGGCACAGAAGTTCGCCGGCCGCGACCCGCTGATCATCGCCGGTGACCTCAACCTGAAGTGGAGCAAGAAGACACCGGCGGACCAGGCGTCACTCCGGCGCTGCATCAAGGCGTCCACCCGGTACGTGACCCGCAAGAGTGACGGGGACGTGCAGCACGTGATCACGACGATGCACGTCGCCAAGGTCGCGGCCAAGGCGTCGCCGAAGTGGATCACCGACCACCCGACCCTGTGGGTGAAGGCGACCCGCTGACATCCACGGGTACCGAGCCCCGGGCCGAAGGGGGTGGCCCGGGGCTCCCCCGCGTCCGTGCCACGCGCACGGGCGCCGCCGGACGGCCCGGACGAAGGCTGGCAAGCGGAGCCGGCGCGGCTGCTGGATTCCATCGCCGTCAAGCAGGGTCTCGCCGGCAGCTCGATAGCCGCTCACGGCCAGATGCGGGCGCGCGATCAGGTCGCCAGGGACACGTCGTCCACGCTCGTGCGGTCCTGATGCGGCACCGGGCCCAGACGGGCACGGGCGGTGGCAGCCAGCGGATGATCGTGGCGGTGGAGAAGCTCGTGGGCGGTCCGCCAGCGCGCACGGGCGTCGGCGTACCGGCCGAGGGCGGCGAGGGTGTCGCCGTACGAGAGGAGCCCCTCGGCGCGCATGAGCTCCGCACGGACGGCCCGGGCCATCTCCTGCTGCTCGCGGTGGTAGCGGAGCGCCTGCTGGAGATCGCCCGTCTGACGGTGAATGCCGGCGAGATTGCCGAGCAAGGTGATCTGCACGTACGCGTTGTTGTGCGCCCTCGTGACCGGCAGGGCGGCGAGGCTGTACCGCAGCGCCTCGGTGAGGTTGCCGCGCCGCTGGTTGATCTCGCCGATGTTGACCAGGCACAGGCCCTGCCGCCGGTGGTCCCCCACCTCCACGAACTCGTGGTACGCCCGGGTCATCTCGCCGATCGCGCCGTCGTGGTCGCCCTTCTCGGCGTGCACGCAGGCCAGGTCGAGGCGTACGCCGGCGGCGCCGGCCGGCTGGCCCAACGACAGGTACGTCTCCAGCGCCTCCTGGAAACTGGCCTGGGCGTCGTCGTAGCGGCGCTGGTCGAAGCGTGCCGAACCGAGCCCGCACAGGACCCGGGCGAGTACCTGGAGGTCGTCGAGGACGCGGGCGGAGGTGAGCGCGACGAGGAAGGTCGCGGCGCGGTCGTCGGCGTGGTGGCGCAGGACGAGATGGTGCTGCCGGGCGACGGCCAAGCGGCAGACGTCCTCGTGCAGGCCGAGGCCGGCGGCGGTCGACATGCTGGCGTCGAGGCTGCCCTGTTCCCGGTCGAACCAGGCCAGCGCGGCGTCCTCGGCATCGAAGTCCAACGGCGCGGGTTCGATCGCCGGGCCGGGCGCGAGGAGCCGGGCGGCGCCGATCGCCGTGGCCGCGCAGTGAGCCGTCCGGGCGTACCAGCCGACGAGCCGCCGCAGCGCCGAGGTGCGCTCCGCGTCGGGCAGTCGGGCGGCGAGGCGTCTCGCGTACACGCGGAGCAGGTCGTGCAGGGCGTACCGGCCGGGGGCCGTCTCCTCCAGCAGGTGAGCGTCGGCCAGCGCGTCCAGGTGCCGCGCCGCCTGCCTACGGTCGGTCTCGGCGAGCGCGGCAACGGGCTCGGCCGTGATCGTCGTACCCGGGTGCAGGCCGAGCAGCATGAACACCCGCGCCACGTCGGCCGGCAGCGTGTCGTACGACAGCGCGAACGCGCCGGCCACCCCGCGGTCGGCGACCGCCAGCTCGTCCAACCGGTCGTTCTCCGCGCGCAGCCGGGCGACCAGGTCCCGCACTGTCCACGATGGATGGTGGCGTAGCCGAGCGCCGGCGATCCGGATCGCCAGCGGCAACCGGCCGCAGAGCGCGACGACCTCGCGGGCGTCGGCCACCGGCAGCGGCGCGACGGATTCGGCGATCCGGTCGGACGCGACCCGGGTGAGCAGCCCGACCGCCTCCGGATCCGGCAGTACGGACAGGGTCAGCGTGCGCGCACCGTCCAGCGTCGTCAACCGGGCCCGGCTGGTCACCAGGACGGCGCAGGACTCGGATCCGGGCAGCAGCGGGCGTACCTGCGCGGCCGAGGCGGCGTTGTCGAGGACCACGAGCAGCCGGCGGCCGGCGACGGCCGCGCGCCACGCCGCGGCCTTCTCCTCCACCCCCGCCGGGGTAGACCCCACGCCCGCGTCGCGCAGCAGCACGTCCAACGCCGCCGACGGCGACAGCGGGCGCTGCCCTTCGGTGTGCCCGCGCAGATCCAGGAACACCTGCCCGTCCGGGAACCGTTCGGCCAGCGCGTGTCCGGCCTGTATGGCCAGGGTGGTCTTGCCGACGCCCGCCATGCCGTCCACGGCCACGATCCGGCCCGCCGTCGGTGTCGAGGAGTGGTCGAACGCGGCGAGTAGCTGCGTCAGTTCCCGCAGCCGACCGCAGAAGTCGCCGACTGCCCGCGGCAGGGCCCTCCGTACGCCCTTCGTCGCCGTGCTGCCGTCCCGGTGCCCGGTCCGCGCGGCATCATCGACCGCCTCGGCCGTCGGCGTGGTCGCACCTGCAGATCCTGGTGCATCACCGTCCA
The DNA here is from genome assembly GCF_016861975.1 of Actinocatenispora rupis. Lineage (GTDB taxonomy): Bacteria > Actinomycetota > Actinomycetes > Mycobacteriales > Micromonosporaceae > Actinocatenispora > Actinocatenispora rupis. The sequence continues at coordinate 371,944 of NZ_BOMB01000012.1, forward strand.
GTGCCGCTGTCGCCGCGGTGTCGCGGGCCGCGGCGATGAGCCGGTCCCGGTGTGCCTGGTCGAGGTGCAGCGCGTCGGCCAGAGCCGCCACGGTGGACAGCCGGGGCCGCCGTTTCGCGGTTTCGAGCGTGATGATCGTGTGTGCCGACACGCCCGACGCGTGCGCGAGCCGTTCCTGTGTCCAGCCGGCCGCGAGCCGGCATTCCCGTCAGACCGCGCCGAACGACTCCACCCGTACTCCCCCGCAGCGCACGGCCGTCGTCGGCCGGTCCTGATCCTCGCCCACCACATTAAGGACGGGGACCAAGCGCCGCGTCCTGGCGCCGATCACGGTGCGGGCCTTGCGATCCAGGGCGGCACGGACGGGAGGAGTGTGCGTCACATCGCGGTCCACCCCGCAGGCTGGGAGAACGCGCCGGGCGGCGGCGGGTACAGGCCGACGGCGTTCGGACCGGCGCTGTAGTACCACCGGTCGGCGGTGTCGTAAGCGGACCGCAGGTGGTCGCTCACCAGACCCTCCTGTTTGGCGATCAGGCCGGTCAGCTTGCCGATCGCCTCGTACATGCTGGAGATGACCTGGAGCGCGGTGGAGCCGTGGATGACCGCGTTCTGCTCGCCCGGCCCGGCGATCGTGGTGGCGTTGCCGGCGGCGGCGGCGATCGCGGTCATGCCGATCGCGGCGATCGGGACCTCGGCCAGGGCCGCGGCGGCCACCCACGCCACGTCGCTGGCGATCTGCAACGCGATGGTGGCCCCCGGTCCGACGCAGCCTCCGCTGCCACCCGCGTCGAGCACCTTGATGGTGTCGTGCCCGATCTGCTGGATGTCCTCGTACGCCCAGGTGAGGATCTTCTGGTGGGCGGCGATGCCCACGGTCAGCACCTTGGTCGTCTCGGTCTGGTGGTCCACGATGCAGTTGCGGCCACGGATGTTGTCGACGTACGTGCCGAACGCCTGCGCTCCGGCACCGACCCAGCCGCGGGCCTGGTTCGCGATCGCGTTCAGGGTCGGCGCGACGGCCACGGCCGGCGTCCACGAACCCGCGGGCGGCTGGTCGGCAGGATCGCCGGAAACGTCGTCACCGAGGGCCTGCCGGACCGCGTTGATCTGCCCGACGACCCGGTCACAGTCGTCGGGGTCGGGCCCGGCGAACGAGGCGAACAGCTCCGGAACGTCGGCGAGGGTGGAATGGAGGAAGTTCTTGTAGCCGGCCGGAAGCAGCGGCGGCGCCCCCGAATCCGGTGCCGGCGCACCCTGCCCGTACTGCATGGGCACGCCCGGCACGTAGCGCATCATCGAGTACTCCAGGGCGGCGCAGTGCACAGCGGCGTCCACGACCCCCTGCCCCATCCCCCGCAGTTCGTCCCGACTGGGTGCGCTCATCACCGACCGGCCTTCCCTGTGTCGACATGGTTCATGACGTTGGTGTCCTTCGCGCCCGGGAATCCCTCGTCCAGCGCCCGGACCTGGCCGTCCCATGCTTTCTGCAGGTCGTCCGCCGAGACGTGGTCGGTCGCCTGGTAACGCGCCTCGATCGAAAGCACCGTCCACGCGGCGTACTGCAGGTTGGTCGCGGAACTGTCGAACGCCTTGCGCAGCAGCTGCGCCAACCCCGACCACTGTTGCCCGGTCTCCTGCGCGCTGCTGACCGACTGCCAGCCGCTGCCGTCGACCCCGGTAGTCCCTGGATTCCATTCGAACAACGGCAATCCGTGCTGGGCGACGCCGTCTGCCATGCGGCCGAGGCGGGCGTAGTCGTCGACCAGCGCCGGCAGCAGCACCTGTCCGATGCTGAACAGGTCCGCCAGGTCGACGACAACCGCGTCGCGGCTCGGTCCCGAACCCTCGTCCTGATGTCTCATCGGCTTCCTCTCCAGTACCCCAGCACCCGGTACGGCGCGTCGTCCGACACCGGTACGTCCGGCACCGGTTCCTCGTACACCGCGCGGTGGATCCGCCCGGCCTGCGCGTGGTGGTCGGCCAGCAGCCGCGCCAGCGCGGTGTGCAGCCAACCCAGGAACTCGCCGACCGGGGCCGACCGCGTCACGCCGGTCCGGATCGACACCGTCCACTCCGCCAGCCCGCGCGCGCCCAGCCGGACCCGGCCGTCGCCGCCGTCACCGTGGCTGGCGATCGTCGCGACCCGCGCCCGGTACTCCCGCAGTCGCGGCCCGGCCACGTCGGGCATGTCGTCGTGCACCGGGCGGTCGATCGCCGCATCGGTCAGCTGCCGGTACTCCCGGCGGTAGGCCGCGTACCCGAGCCGGCCCAGCTGCGCCAGCTGATGCGCGAGCGTCGCCTCCGCATACCGGTGGTACGCCGCGGGCGGCAGCTCCACGCCCAGCGGCCGGCCGCGTCCGCTCACCACCGCGGTGATCCGCCCGTCCGGCGAGCTGATCCGTACCTGCAGCTGGTCGAGCCGGTCCGCCAGTTCCCCCATGACAGCCTCCTTGGATCCCGGAACGACCTCGGCGGACCCGTCGCCGATCGGCGCCAGCACACGGGATGCCGCAGGCGTGCGGCCATCACGACGACCAGACCGATCGTGGCCGCAGTCGGCGTACGCGACCATGACGTTCGGATGGCGTTTGCCTGGCGCTCCCGTACTGACGGTCGACGACACGCCCGTCGGGGCCCGGGATCAACAGCCCTGACCTACTCGCGGCGGAAAGGGCGGCGCGCCCTCCTGTCGCGGACCGGTCGCTCTCGACAGCACAGAACGCGGGCGCGCGAGGCGTTCCGTGAAGCGAACGGGTCGGGTGTGACGTCCGCGACCCGCGGCGCCGCCAGTACGGGACAACAGCCCCGAGTTGCCGGGAACTCCGCGGACGTACATTGACCGCGCAGCGCCCGGTGCCTAGCGTTCACCTCGTTCGGTATACGGAACAGCAGGAGGTGGGATGGCCCGCGAGCAGTTCGCCACCGGTAGCCACGACTGGCCGCCGACCGAGGCACTCAACGCGTTCATGAGCACCGGGTGGGCGGACACCGAGCGCCGCGACCTGGCCCAGCTGCCGGTCGCCGGGTTCGCCGCGAAGCGCCGCGACCGGCTGCGCGCCGCGTTCCCGGGCGAGCGGATCGTGGTACCCGCCGGGCGGTTGAAGACCCGCTCGAACGACCAGGACTACCGGTTCCGGGCGCACTCGAACCACGTGTGGTTGAGCGGAAACCAGCACCCCGACTCGGTACTGGTGGTCGAACCGGACGGCGACACCCTCTTCGCGCCCCCACGCTCCCGCCGGGACAACGGCGAGTTCTACCTCAGCCGTACCGGGGAGCTGTGGGCGGGCCGCCGGCCGTCGCTCGCCGAGTCCGCCGCCGAGCTCGGGCTAGCCACCCGCGACATCGCCGAGCTCGAACCGGCGCTGCGCACCGCCCTGCCCACCCGGGTACTGCGCGGCGTCGACGCCGACGTCGACGCGCTGGTCGGGCACGACGAGTACGCCGAGGCGGAGCTGGCCGCGGTGCTGTCCGAGCTGCGCCTGGTGAAGGACGCGTACGAGATCGAGCAGCTGCAGCTGGCCTGCGACATCACCGCGCGCGGCTTCGCCGACGTGGTGCGCGCCCTCGACCGGGCGAAGGCCACCTCCGAGCGGTACCTGGAGGGCACGTTCTGGCTGCGCGCCCGTACCGAGGGAAACGACGTCGGCTACCACTCGATCGTGGCCGCCGGCCCGCACGCCACGACGCTGCACTGGATCGACAACGACGGCCCGGTCCGCGACGGGGACCTGCTGCTGCTCGACGCCGGCGTCGAGACCCGCTCGCTCTACACCGCCGACATCACCCGGGTACTGCCGATCTCCGGTCACTTCACCCCCATCCAGCGCGACCTGTACGAACTCAACCGGGCGGCCAACGACGCGGCGCTCGCCGAACTGGTGCCGGGCGCGTCGTACCGCACCTTCCATCGGGCGGCGATGCGGGTCACCGCGTACGGGCTCGCGGACCTGGGGCTGCTGCCGTGTTCGGCGGAGGAGGCGCTGGATCCCGACTCGACGGTCTACCGGCGCTGGACGTTGTGCGGTTCCGGCCACATGCTCGGCCTCGACGTGCACGACTGCGCGGCGTCCCGGGCCACCGAGTACCTGGACGGCACGCTCGCGCCCGGCCACGTCCTGACCGTCGAACCCGGCCTGTACTTCCAACCCGACGACGAACTCGTACCGGCCGAGTTCCGCGGCCTCGGCTACCGGATCGAGGAGAACGTACTGATCACCGACGACGGCTACCGGCTGATGTCCGACGCGCTGCCGCGTACCGCGGCCGACGTCGAGTCCTGGATGTCCACAGTGGACACCGAACGCTGACCCGCGACCCGGCGGCCGTGATCAGTCCAGGGCGCCGGATCCGGAAGCGGCGCCAGAGCCGGTGCGGGCGTCGGGCGAGCGACCGTCATCTTTTCCTCACCAACCTCGACCCGTTGTACCGATGGGGCGGTACACCTGTCCGGAGGGACGATGTACATGTCCCCCAGCCAACGGACCGGCAGCACCCGGCCGCGGCGCCGGCCGGGCGACGCGAAGGGTCGACACGATGGCCATAGCAGTCGAGATGACCTTCCCAGGCGGCACCCTGGACCAGTACGACGAGATCACCGACAAGATGGGGTTCGCCCCGGGTGGACCGGGATCCCCGGGCGGGCTGTTCCACTGGGTCGCCGCAACCGACGACGGGCTCCGGATCGTCGACGTGTGGCAGGACCGCGAGACGTACCAGAGGTTCGTCGACGAACAGCTCGGACCTCGCGTGCGCGAGGCGGGAGCACCTGCCCCCACGGATGTCCACATCTACGAGGTCCACAACTACCTCACCGCAGGCTGAACCGCGCAGCGGGCACACCGAGGGAGCCAGCGACGGCGAGCCGCCGCCCCAGCCAGGACTCGGCGGTCGTGTGCCGGGACTCGCCGCCCCGCTGCCAGAACCCGCGCGGCGGAACCTGCACCATCGACAGGCGGTGCCGGGCGATCATGCCCAGCGCCCGTGGCGACGCCTCCGGCCACTGCTCGGCCAGCGCCGTACCGATGTCGTTGAAGGTCATCGGGCGGTCCTCGGTCAGCTGCCGCGCCCGGTCGGCCGCCGCCTCGATGTCGACACCGGCGAGCTGCCGGCCGAACGCCGACTTCAGGGTCCGGTCCTGCGGGACCTGCAGCACGGGCCGCAGGGTCAGGCAGTCGTCAGCGGTCACCGTGTGGATGGTGGACCGCTGCAAGCTGATCCGCACGAACTCGCGATCGGCCAGGCGTACCGAGAATGCGGCGGGGTCGAAGTCGGCGAGGCGGGACCACAGGGCCGTGTACGGGTTCTGCGGCAGCTGGGAATGCAGGCCGACGAGGTGCTCGACCGCGGCGGCCGGGTCCATCCGGTGCCGGCGCAGCAGAAGCTGCCGCGACAGCGTCGCCCGGTTGAGGTCACGGTTCTTGAGCATGGGAAACATCCGCATCAGGATAGGGAGACGAGATCCGGGGCCCCGCGGCGCCGACGTCGTACCGCACGCCGGCGCCACGGAGGAGGTCGATCGACGCGATGGTGCGGATCTCGCCCGGTTCGAGGGATCCGGTCAGCAGTTGCCCGACCCAGGCGAGTCGGCGCCGAAGCCCGAAGTCCCGTCGCCAGCACCCGTGGCACCGTGCCTGCCTTTCCGTCCACCTGGCGGGGGGGGCACCTGCCGCCCCCGCCGTCGTTGATCAGCCTCCGAAGTCGGCCCGGTGATCCTCGGCCCACTGGGCGTAGCTGCGGGCGGGGTGCCCGGTGATCTGCTCGATGACGTCGTTGACCGGCGCGGGCTTGCCGACCGCCTGCGCCATGAGAGCGAACAGCGCGGCCAGGAACTCGGGGTCCATGAACTGGCCCATCTGCTCCAGTACCGGCTCCGGGTCGAGGTCCTCGACGGTGAGCGGGCGCTTCAGCGTCTCGCCGAGGATACGGACCTGCTGTGTCTGGGTCAGCGACTCCGGACCGGTCAGGTCGTAGGCCCGACCCGGGTTCCCGCCGTCGATCAGGATCCGCGCGGCCACCTCGGCGACGTCCCGCTCGTGCACGGCGCTGAAGGCCGCTTCGGTGTACGGCGCGCGAATGATGTCACCGCCCTGGAGCTGCATCGCGAACGTCAACGAGTTGATGGCGGGGAACAGCAGCCGCAGGAACGTCGGCTCGATCCCGGACGCCTCGATGGCCCGCTCGACGTCGCGGTGGTACTGGGCGATCACGTCGGGCTGCCGTTCGGCGCCCGGGACGACCGCCCCCGAGGACAGGAACACCAGCCGCCGCACCCCGGCCTGGCCCGCGGCCGCCAGCAGCGGAGCGACATCCATCCCGTACTGCAGTACCAGGAAGGCGGCCTCGACGCCGGCCAGCGCCGCCGGCAGCGTCTCGGGCTTGGTCAGATCGCCCCGGACGACGTCGACGTCCGCCGGGAGCCCGGCCCGTTCGGGAGTACGGGTCAGCGCCCGCACCGGCGCACCTGCGGCGACCAGTTCCTCCACCGCCTGACGTCCGAAGTGAGCCGTGGCACCGATGACGAGATACATGGGATTCCTTCCGTGCGAGCACAGGGGTCTGTGGGGGTTCCGCCGACGACCGGCGGCGGGTCAGCGAACCTTGGCGAAGAACTGCCGGATGTCGCCGACGAGCAGGTCGGGGGCGTCGTGCGCGGCGAAGTGGCCGCCCCGGTCGAAGACGTTCCAGGAGAGTATGTTCGTGTGGTCGCGGTCGGCGAAGGCGCGGATGGACTGGAAGTCCCAGGCGAAGTTGGCCAGGCCGAGGGGCACGGTGGTCGGCTCGGGCACGGACGTACCGCGGCCGTTCGACTTCTGCTGTACGGGGGCCGCCGCCGCGTCCTCGTAGTAGAACCGGGCGGCTGAGGCGGCCGTGTTGGTCAGCCAGTAGATCATCACGTTGGTGAGCACGTACTCCGGGTCGAGGGACGCGCCGAGCAGCTGCGCGTGCCAGCCCAGCAGGCCGGCCGGGGAGTCGGCCAGGGCGTGCGCCAGGTTCTGCGGCTCGGTGGACTGGAGCTTGTCGTACGCGCCCCGGTTCTGGGTGAACCACTCGGCGAACGCGAGCTTTCCGCGCTCCTCCTCGGTGAGACCGGCCAGTTCGGCGGGGTCGCCCGACGGGAACGAGAAGACCTGCGTCACGTGCACGCCGCAGACGTGCCCGGGGTCGACCCGGCCCACCTCGGGCGAGATCAGCGATCCGCCGTCGTTGCCGACCGCGCCGTACCGGTCGTATCCGAGCCGGCGCATCAGCTCGGCCCAGGCCCGGGCCACCCGGTACCGGTTCCAGCCGGGCTCGCGGGTCGGCCCGGAGAAGCCGAAGCCCGGTACCGACGGGATGACCAGATGGAACGCGTCCGCCGGGTCGCCGCCGTGCGCGGCCGGGTCGGTCAGCGGGCCGATCACGTCCAGCCACTCGACCACCGTGGTCGGCCAGCCATGGGTCAGGATCAGCGGCGTCGCGTCCGGCTCCGGCGACAGCACGTGCAGGAAGTGGATGTGCTGACCGTCGATCTCGGTGGTGAACTGCGGGTACGCGTTCAGCTTCGCCTCCCAGGCCCGCCAGTCGTAGCTGGTGCGCCACCGCTCGACCAGCTGCTTGACGTAGCCCACCGGGACGCCGTACTCCCAACCGGGCGGCACCGGGCCGGCCGGCGCCGACTCGCCCGCGGGCAGTTCCTCCGCCCACCGGGTCCGCGCCAGCCGCTCCTGGAGATCGTCGAGGTCGGCCTGGGGGACGTCGATGCGGAACGAGGTGATCGTGCTGTCGTTCGCCATGGTCGGCTGCTGTGCCAGGTCGTCGATGTCCGCCTGCGGGCTGTCGACCTGAAGCGGCGTGATCTTGTCCCTCATCGTGACGCTTCTTCTGTCCCGCGTACGTCATGGGTCGTGCTGTTCTTGCCAGTCGGTCGCAGGGGGCGGAAGAAGCCGCGGATGTCGGCGACCATCAGCTCCGGCTCCAGGTGCGCGGCGTAGTGGCCGCCGCGGGCGTCGTAGAGGTTCCACTGGACGATGTTCGTGTGGTCGCGCTCGGCGAACGTCCGCACGCCGGAGAAGTCGCCGGCGAAACCGGCCAGCCCGAGCGGGAACGTACTCGGCTCGGCGGGTGCGGTGTCGGCGTTGGCGTCCTCGCGGTAGAAGCGGATCGAGGAGCCGCCGGTGTTGGTGAGCCAGTAGATCGCCGTGTTGGTCAGGACGAAGTCGTCGTCGAGACGCCGCCCACCCATCGCGTCGTCGTCCATCAGCTGCAGGTTCCAGCCGAGCAGGCCGACCGGCGAGTCGGCCAGCGCGTGCGCGAGCGTCTGCGGCTGCTGCGAGTGCAGCTGGTTGAACGAGAACTTCGACGCCATGAACCACTGCAACTGCTGCATCTGGGCCATGTCCTGCTCGGACATGCCGGCGAACTCGGCCGGGTCGCCGGACGGGAACGAGAACACCTGCGTGACGTGGACGCCGAGGACACGCTCGCCGGCGTACGCGGCCAACCGCGGCGAGATCATCGAACCCGCGTCGTTGCCGTGCGCCCCGTACCGCTCGTAGCCGAGGCGCGCCATCAGTTCCGCCCAGGCCGCCGCCGTACGGGTGCTGCCCCAGCCGGCCTCGGTGGTCGGCCCGGAGAAACCGAAGCCCGGCAGCGACGGGATCACCAGGTGGAACGCGTCCGCCGGATCCCCGCCGTGCGCGGCCGGGTCGGTCAGCGGGCCGATCAGGTCCAGGAACTCCACGACCGATCCCGGCCAGCCGTGGGTCAGGATCAGCGGCGTCGCACCGGACTCCGGCGACCGTACGTGCAGGAAGTGGATGGTCTGGCCGTCGATCGTGGTGGTGAACTGCGGGTGCTCGTTGATCCTCGCTTCCTGTGCGCGCCAGTCGAAACCGGACCGCCAGTGTTCGACCAGCCGGCGCAGGTCGTCCACATCCACCCCGTAGCCGGCATTCGGCGCCGGCTCGGTCCAGCGGACCCGGTCCAGCCGGTCCCGCAGATCGGCAAGGTCGGAATCGGGTACGGAGACCCGGAACGGTCGGATCGCGGTGTCGTCGTTCGTCATGCTCTCAGCCTGCGGTGACGGCGGCGCCGACGACAGTGCGTGCGGCACCGGTCGGCCGGCACAGTGCCGGTTCCCGCCGTTCGCTCTGCATGTCCGGCCGTGCAGTTTGCACGACGGCACGCCTGATCCCGTTGGTACGCAACGGAAAGCGCGCCGCACCGGTGCTGGGGTGCCGCGCTGTCCGGTTCCTGGTGATGGTGTCGCACGACCGCGGCGGACCCGGTCTGTCCGCAGTCGGCGCCGACGACGGTGCGTGAGGCACCGACCGGCAGAGCCGGTGCCCGTACGCTGCTTTGACACTGCACATCGGACCTGTGCACCATGCAGTTCGTCGAGGTCAGGGGGGCGGAGTGCGGGCAAGGCCGCAGCTGGCACTCGTGCTGCTGACCGTCACGCTCTGCGCCTGGTTCGTGGCCCGCAGCGGCTTCGTCTTCTCCTCCGAGTACGGACCGTCAGCGGTGCACGGGGTGACCGCCGGGATCGCCGTGACGGCGATCGCCGGGGTCTGCGCGCTGCTGTACGTGATCGCGACCCGGCGCCCGCCCCCGCCCGTCGCCGCCGGCCTCGTGGCCGCCCAGGCCGTCCTCGCCTTCGCCCCGTACGTCGTGATCGGCGGGGTGTGGGGCCCGGTCGGGGGCGGTGTCGTCGCGTCGCTGCTGTTCGTCGCGCCGCGGCGGGTCGGCTGGCCGCTGTCGGTCCTCGCCGTCGCGGTGGACATCGCGCTGAGCGCGGCGTTCCAGGAACCCGGGGTGGACGGGTTGGCGCTGGTCGGCCGGCTGGTCATCGATGTCCTGGTGGGGTTGAGCCTGTTCGGGGTGGTGTTGCTGACCGACCTGACCCGGCGGGTCGCCGCCGAGCGGACCGCGTACACGGAACTCGCGGTGGCGGCGGAGCGCCTCGACAACGCCGAACACCTGCGTACGGCGCTGGGCGAGGAGCTGGCCGCGGTACACCGGCTCAGCGGGCTGGGCGTCGACGACGCGGACACCCGTACCCGGCTGGCCGATATCGCCGCGCACGCCCGGAACGCGGCGCGCGCCGCGCGCTCGATCACCGATCTCCGGCGCGCGATGCCCCCGCGCCCGGCCGGTACGGACACCGCGCCGGCGACCACGATCTCGCCGCGGCTGGCCCGGTCCTTCACCCTCGCGACGACGATCGGCTGCGCCCTGCTCGTCCTGGTGAACCTCGCCTACTACGTCCGGCCGGGTACCGCCGGGTGGGTGCTCGCGGTGCTGATCCTGGCCGGTTCCGTTGGCCTGCAGATGTACCACGGCGCGCCGCAGCTGGGCGACCGCGTACCGCGGTGGTGGCGGTGGACGTTGCCTGGCCACCTCGTCGTACTGCTGGTCGTGGTCGCGCTCACCGGTACGCACTTCGCCCCGGTGATCGTGCTGGTCGCCGGCGCGGTGCTCTACCGGTACCGTCCCGCCGTCTCCGCCGGAGTCCTGACGGTCGTACTGGTGGCACTGCTGCTGGTGCAGCCGCCGGGCACCACCCTCGGCGACCGCACCTACCTGGTCGCGAGCCTGACCGCGACCCTCGTCCAGGTGTACGCCTACTGCCGGCTGCCGGAGCTCGCGCGGGACCTCACCGAGACGCGCGACGGGCTGGCCCGGCTGGCGGTGGTACGCGAACGGCTCCGGGTCGCGCGCGACGTCCACGACCTGCTCGGCTTCAGCGTCGCCGGCATCGGGCTCAAGGCCGAACTGGTCGCGCGGCTGGTCGACACCGACCGGGCCAGGGCCCGCGACGAGATCGCCGAACTCGGGCGGCTCGCCGAACGTGGACTCCGGGAGGTCCGCGCGGTGACCGCAGGCACCCACGAGCTGCACCTCGCCGAGGAACTCCGGACCGCCAGGTCGCTGCTCGACACCTCGGGCATCCGAGGAGACGTGACCGTCGACGCCCCCGCAGTACCGGGTGGCGTCGACACGCTGCTGGCGACCGTGCTGCGCGAGGCGGTCACCAACGTCGTACGCCACGCCACCGCGAGTACCTGCACGATCACCCTGACCGTACGGGACGACGCGGTGACGCTGCGGGTCGTCAACGACGGTGCCGCCGGCGCGGGCACCACGCGACGGGCCGGCACCGGCCTCGCCAGCCTGGGCGCCCGGGTCACGGCCGCCGGCGGACGGTTCAGCGCCGAGACCCGCGGCGACACGTTCGTCCTCACCGCCGACGTACCCGTGCGAGAGCGGCTACAGCCACCCCGCCTCGGCCGCGATCCGGATCGCGTCGACCCGATTACGGGCGTCGAGCTTGGTGACGGCTGAGGCCAGGTAGTTCCGGACCGTTCCGTACGTCAGGAAGAGGCTGGCGGCGACCTCCCGCGGCGTCGCGCCCGACGCGGTCAGCCGGAGCACCTCGGTCTCCCGTTCGGTGAGCGGGCTGCCGGTCGAGCCGAGCGCCACGTACGCCAGCTGCGGATCGAGCACCCGTCCACCGGCGGCCACGGTACGGATCGCGTCGGCGACCTCGCGCGGCCCGGAGTCCTTGAGCATGAACCCGGCCACCTCCGCCTGCACGCCCCGTTGCAGGGTGGCCGGACCGCCGACCCCGGTCAGGACCAGGGTCCGGCAGGTGGGCAGTTCCCGCCGCAGGCGGGTGGCCGCCTCGATGCCGTCGATGCCGGGCATGTCGATGTCGATCACCGCGACGTCCGGCTGGTGCCGCAACGCGGCCGGAACGACCACATCGCCCCGGTCGACCGCCGCGACGACCTCGATGTCGTCCTCGTGACCCAGCAGCTCCGCCAGCGCCTCCCGCAGCACGCGCACGTCCTCCGCCAGCAGTACTCGGATCACCGCGGCTCCTCCTCGTTCCCGGTCAGCGTACGTCGGCGCCGGTCGACGTGGCGTCGGCGACGAGCCGGACATCGTCTTGGCGGCCAAGGCGCGGCGGCGCGGTCAGCTGGCGGGCGTGAGCGTGGCCGGAAGGCCGAAGCGTACGACGAGGTCGGCCCCACCGTCGAAGACGGTGATGCGGGCGATGCCACCGGGCGTCGCGTCCAGTACGCCGACGCCGAAGGCCCGGTACGTGTCACCGTCGCGGCGGTACGCGGCTGCCGCCGGTTGGCCGTTGGCGAGGGTGGGCAGCATCCGCCAGCTGCCGGCGGTTCCGACGACCGTGGTCAGGAACCGCAGGCACGTCGCCCGGCCGGCGAACCACGTGGCCGTGCCGACCAGTTCGATCGCGGCGTCGGCGCGCAGCGCGCGTTCGAGGGCGACGGTGTCCGCCCGTTCGAACCCCGCCATGTACTGCGCCAGCAGCTCGCGGGCGCGCGGCTCGGTCGGCTCCAGTACCTCGTCGTGCCGGGGCAGGGCGGCGTCGAGCGTGGCGCGGGCGCGCTGGAGCAGGCTCTTGACCGCCGGGACCGTGGTACCGAGCATGGCGGCGACCTCCGCGGCGGGGAACGAGAGCGCCTCCCGCAGCAGCAGTACGGCGCGTTGCCGGGGCGGGAGCAGCTGGCAGGCCGCCACGAGCGCCAGCCGCAGGCTGTCGCGGTTGGCGACCACGGTGGCCGGATCGGCCTCCGCGGGAGTGGCCAGGGCGTCCGGCAGCGGCTGCAACCACGCCACCCCGTCGACGGGCGCCGGCGCGGCGTCCGGGTCCACCTGCGGGGCGCCGAGACCGGACGGTACCGCCCGCCGGGACCGCTGCGTCAGCGCCCGGAGGCAGGCGTTGGTGGCGATGCGGTACAGCCAGACGCGCAGCGACGACCGACCCTCGAACGTGCCGTACGACCGCCACGCCCGCAGGTAGGTCTCCTGTACCAGATCCTCGGCGTCGTCGAGGGAGCCGAGCAACCGGTAGCAGTGCGCCCGCAGCTCCCGCCGGTACGGCTCGGTCAGGGTGGCGAAGTCGTCGGCACGTCGGCTGGTCATGCGGTGTACTCCCGCCTCATCGCTCGGCATGCAGGATCGGCCGGACCCAGGCCGCGAGACGGTCGAGCGCATCGTCCGCCTCGGGCGCGCGCCCAGCCGCCATCTGGAACGTGTGCAGCATGCCGGGGAACACCTCCAACTGGACCTCGACACCGGCGCGCCGGGCGCGATCGGCCAACCGGCGGGCGTCGTCGAGGAGCGTCTCGTCCCCACCGACCTGGATGTACGTGGGCGCCAGCCCGGTCAGCTCCGCGTACAGCGGGTTGGCCATGGGGTCGCGTGGGTCGCCGGTCTCGCCGAGGAACGCCGACGCGATCGTGGCCACCGCGTCCCGCTGGAAGAACGGGTCCAGCTCGCCGTTGGTCCGGTACGAGTCGCCGGACGTCTCCATGGCCACCCACGGCGACAGCAGCAGCGCCGCGCCCGGCAGCGGCAGGCCCAGCTCGCGGGCGCGGAGCTGCACGGTGATGCAGGCGCCACCGCCCGCCGAATCGCCCACGACGGCGATGTGACCGGGCTCGATGCCCCGATCGAGCAGCCACCGGTACGCGGCGGTCACGTCGTCGAGCTGCGCCGGGTGGGTCGCCACCGGCGCCAACCGGTACTCGAACAGCAACCCCCGTACGCCGGCCCGCTTCGCCAGGTGCCCCAGCAGCTTGCGGTGCGTGTACAGGGAACCGCTGAGGAACCCGCCGCCATGGATGCACAGCAACACCCGGTCGGCCGCCGCGCCCTTCGGCGTCACCCACATCCCCGGCATCCCGGCGACGTCCACCTCGGTGTAGTCGACGCCGCGCGGTTCGGCCGTGAGGTCACCCCACGCCTCGTCGTCCTTGCCCTCGAAGGCCGGATCGATCCAGGACCTTCGCGACACCACCCAATGTTCCCGAACCTTCTCGGACTGCGTACTCGGCACCGGTCCACTCCTCTGTGCGACGTGACAAGCCTGCACCCGTGCAGATCCGCGGCACCTCC
>NZ_BOMB01000013.1 GCF_016861975.1 Actinocatenispora rupis
GTCGGGGATGTTGGCGTTGCAGAAGAACATCGAGGGCGCGTTCGACGGCGGCCGGTTGCACATCACGCTGGAGATCACCAAGGACAACGGGAAGTACGCCGCCGGCGACGAACCCGTGTACGGCGCGGACACCGGCCCGAACTGCCGCGGGCTGCCGCAGCCGACGGTGCCGTTCGCCGGGCCCGACATCAACGACGGCTACCGGTACGGTGCGCCGCACTCCGGTGGCCTGCTCAACAACGACACGCTCGGCGGTGTCGGCGGCGGCACCGGCTCCGTCGACATGGGGTACGCCGGGACGGCGGAGGAGCGCGCCGTGGTGGATCCGCTGGTCGCCGCGGCCACGGACCGGAACGTGACGCAGGTCGGCGGCATCGACGACCTGCTGTGGGGACCGCTGATGCGTGGATCGGTGGTGAGTGCCAAGTGACACGGAGCAGCAGCCGCAGCGTCCTGCCGTCGCTGGTGAAGCTGGCGGTGTTCGCGGTCGTGACGATCGCGTTGACGGCGTTGCTGGCGCAGACCCTCGGCTCGCTGGGCTGGCTCGGGGGCACCCGGTACAAGGCCCAGTTCACCGACGTGACCGGCCTGTTGCAGGGTGACGACATCCGCATCGCCGGCGTGAAGGTGGGCCAGGTCAAGGACATCGAGCTGGTACACGGGAAGACGGCGCAGGTGTCGTTCACCCTCGACGACACGATCACGGTGCCGAAGTCGGTCCGAGCGAAGATCCGCTACCGCAACCTCATCGGCCAGCGGTACGTCGAGCTGACGGAGGGCTCGGGTGACGGCGGCGAGATGCGCCCGGGTGACGTGATCCCGGTGTCGCACACCGAACCGGCGCTCGACCTGACCGTACTGTTCAACGGCTTCCAGCCGCTGTTCGCCGGGCTGTCGCCCAAGGACGTCAACAAGTTCGCGTACGAGATCATCCAGGTGTTGCAGGGCGAGGGCGGCACCGTGAACGACCTGCTGGCGCGTACCGCGTCGTTGACGAACACGCTGGCGGACCGGGACAAGGTGATCGGCCGCGTGATCGACAACCTGAACCAGGTGCTCGCCACGCTCAACGCACGCGGTACGAAGCTGTCCGACACGATCGGGTCGTTGCAGGACTTCGTGTCCGGGCTGGCCGCGGACCGGCGCATCATCGGCGACTCGATCCAGAGCCTCGGCGACCTCACCGGCTCCACCGCCGACCTGGTACAGCAGGGGCGGCCGGCGCTGCGCGAGGACATCCGCCAGCTGCGTACGCTGGCCGGCACGCTCAACGCGAACTCGACGGTCATCGAGGGCACCCTGGCGCGGCTCCCGGTGCGGTTCAACGCCCTCGCCCGCACCGCGTCGTACGGGTCGTGGCTGAACTTCTACATGTGCAACTTCGACGGCTCGCTGAACGTACCGGGGGTCGGGACGGTCAACCCGACGACGTTCTCTGCCGCGGCGGCGCGCTGCGAGAAGGGCGGCACGCCGGCGACGCCGAACCCGAAGAAGTCCGGCGGTTCCGGCGGGGGAGGTGGCCGGTGAAACCGTTCCGCGAGCGTAACCCGGTCGTCATCGGCGCGGCCGGGCTGGCCGTGATCCTGGCCGGCGTACTGGCCGCGTTCAACACCGACAGCCTGCCGTTCATCGGTGGCGGCGACACCTACTCGGCGGCGTTCTCCGACGCGAGCGGCCTGGCCCCCGACAACGAGGTACGCATCGCGGGCGTGAAGGTCGGCAAGGTCACCGCGGTCGACCTGACCCAGCACGGCGGCAGGCCGGAGGTACGGGTCGAGTTCGAGGTGGACCGCGGCGTGTCGTTCGGGTCGCGGACCGAGGCGATGATCCGGATCAAGACCGTACTCGGGCAGAAGTTCCTGGGGCTGGATCCGGCCGGGTCGGGCCGGATGAACCCGGGCGACGAGATCCCGCGGTCGCGGACCAGCTCACCGTTCGACGTCGTCCAGGCGGTGAACGGGCTGGCCGACACGGTCGACAAGATCGACACCAAGCAGCTGGCGAAGGCGTTCGACGTGCTCGCCACCGCGCTCAAGGACACCGCGCCGAACGTCAAGGGTTCCATCACCGGCCTGTCCCGCCTCTCCCGTACGGTCGCGAGCCGGGACGCCGCGCTGCGCGAACTGCTGCGCCGGGCGCGCGGCGTCACGAAGGTGCTGGCCGACCGGGACAAGGAGTTCCAGCAGCTCATCTCGGACGGCAACAAGCTGCTGGCCGAGGTGAAGCAGCGCCGCGACGCGATCCACGAGCTCCTCGTCAACACCGACAAGCTGGCCAACCAGCTGTCCGGCCTGGTCACGGACAACCAGAAGCAGCTCGACCCGGCGCTGCGCGAACTGCGTGCCGTGGTCGGCATCCTGCAACGCAACCGCGACAACCTGACGAAGAGCATCCAGAGCATGTCGCCGTTCCTCGACGCGTTCAACAACGTACTGGGCAACGGGCGCTGGTTCGACTCGTACATCGACGCGCTGCTCCAGCCGTACCTGCCGGGTGCGCCGCCGGCGACCCCGGCGGGCGGTGACCGCGCCGGTGCCGCCGCCAACGAGAAGGCCCCCGCGGCCGGTTCGAAGGCGACACCCGGCACCAAGGCGACGCCCGGCAGCACGGCGACGCCCCGGAGCACGCCGAGCGGCAAGGCGACGGCCGGCCCGACCACGAGCCCGGGTAGGTGAGGCGGATGTCCAGGCACACCAACGGATCCCGGCCGCTCGCGCTGTTCCGCAGCCCGCTCGGCATCGTCCTCGCCGCAGCCGTCGTCGTCGTACTCGGCACCGCGATCGGGCTCGCCGCCTGGCGTTCCGGGCCGCCGCAGCGGACGCTGACCGCGCACTTCGCCGCCGCCGTCGGCATCTACCCGAACTCCGACGTGCGCATCATGGGCGTCAAGGTCGGCACGATCACGCGGGTGCACCCGGAGGGCAGCACCGTCGCCGTCACCATGACGTACGACGCGAAGTACAAGGTGCCGGCGACGGCGAAGGCGGTCATCGTGCCGCCGAGCGTCGTCTCCGACCGGTACGTGCAGCTCACCCCCGGATACTCCGGGCACGGGGCGCTGCTCGCCGACCACGCCCAGCTGCGCGGCGCGCGGGCGGTCGTCCCGCTGGAGCTGGACGACGTGTACAAGGCGCTCGACAACCTGAACACCGCGCTCGGCCCGGACGGCGCCAACAAGAACGGTTCGCTGTCGAACCTCGTCGGCAACGCCCGGAAGAACCTGCAGGGCAACGGAAAGGACCTGCACCAGACGCTGAACGATCTGGCCGACGCGCTCGACACGCTGTCGGACGGCCGGCAGGACCTGTTCGGCACCGTGGTCAACCTGCAGAAGTTCACGACCGCGCTGGCCGAGTCCGACGACGCGGTACGACAGTTCAACTCGCAGCTCGCCGACGTGTCCGAGCAGCTGGCCGGGGAGCGGGACGACCTGGCCGCGGCGTTGCGGGACCTGGGTGTGGCGCTGGGGCAGGTCAGCCGGTTCGTCAAGAACAACCGGCAGGAGCTGGTGAACAACGTCGACGCGCTGACCGACATCACCGGCGTACTGGTGAAGCAGCAGAAGTCCATCATGGACATCCTCGACGTGGCGCCGACCGCGCTGTCCAACCTGAACCTGGCATACAACGCGCGTTCCGGCACCTTGGACGTCCGCGACGACGTGCTCGGGCCGTACGACGCCGCCTCGTACGTGTGCTCGGTGGTCACGCACCTGGTGCCGGCGAAGCAGGTGCCGCTGGCGTGCTTCAAGCTGGCGACGCTGCTGGCCAAGGCCGGCCAGCCGCTCACCAAGGAACTCAAGAAGCTGCTCAGCCTGCTGCCGCTGCCCGGCGTGGACCTCGGCGCGATCGTCGACCCGGACCCCGACGGGACGACCGGCGGCACCGGGCGTACCGGGTCGAAGCCCGAGGACGGGGCGGGCGACACGTCCGGCGGCGTCACGTCCGACCCGACCCTCGGCGGCATCCTCGGAGGCGGTGCGTCATGAGTACGGACCGGAGGCGGCGGGTCGCGCGGGCGGTGCGGCGGATCGGCCTGGTGTTCGCCAGCCTGCTGCTCCTCGCCGGCTGCAGTTCCCAGGGCCTGTACGGGGTGTCCCTGCCGGGCGGCTCCGGCGGCGGCGGATACCGGGTGACGATCCAGTTCGCCGACGTCCTCGACCTCGTACCGCAGTCGGCGGTGAAGGTGAACGACGTGACCGTCGGCAGCGTACGCACGATCACGTTGAAGGGGTGGCACGCCGCGGTCGTCGTACAGGTGGACCGGGACGTCGCGCTGCCGGCGAACGCGGTGGCCTCGATCCGGCAGACGAGCCTGCTCGGCGAGAAGTTCGTGGACCTGAGCGCGCCGACGGACCGCCCGGCGACCGGCCGGCTCGCCGACGGCGCCACCATCCCCCTGTCGCGTACGAGTCGCAACGCCGAGGCCGAGGAGGTGCTCGGCGCGATGTCGTTGCTGCTCAACGGTGGCAGCCTGGAGAAGCTGCGGACCATCAACGACGAGGTCGGCAAGATCTTCGCCGGCAAGGAGAGCGACGTCCGCGACACGCTGCACCAGCTGGACACGTTCATCGGCGGGCTGGACGACCAGAAGAAGGACATCGTCCGGGCGATCGACGCGCTGGACAAGTTCTCCGCGGAGGTGGCGCGGCAGCGGGTCACCGTGGCGAAGGCGGTCGACGCGCTCGACCCGGGGCTCAAGGTACTCAACGGCCAGCGCCAGCAGCTCGTCGACATGCTCGCCGCGCTGGGCAAGCTCGGCCGCGTCGGTACCCGGGTGGTGCAGGAGAGCCGGGCCGACCTGCTGGCCAACCTGCGCTCCCTGCAACCGATCCTGACCCAGCTCGTACGCTCGGGCGACAACCTGCCGAAGTCGCTGGACCAGCTCCTGACGTACCCGTTCCCGCCGAACGTGACGGGCGCGATCGTCGGCGACTACGTCAACCTGCGCCTCACGCTCGACCTGAACGTCGGCGACCTGCTCACGAACCTGCTGACCAGTACGCCGACGGGCGACCAGAACGGCAAGGTCAAGAACCAGAACGGTCCGGTCCGCGACCCGAACGGGCCGGCCACCGGGCCCACCGACGCGCACGGCAAGTCACTGCCGCCGGGCGAGGCCAATCCGCGGCAGGGTGACCTGCTGAGCATGCTCGTGGGAGGGCTGACCGGATGATTCCCCGCGGCGTGAAGCTCAAGTGCCTGGCGTTCGTCCTGGTCAGCGTCCTCGGCGTGGCGTACGTGGCGGTCCGGTACGTCGGGGTCGGCGCGTCCCTGGTCGGCAGCACGTACCAGCTGTCGGCGGACTTCGCGAGCGCCGGCGGCATCTTCACCAACGCCTCCGTCACGTACCGGGGTAGTCCGGTCGGCAAGGTCACCGCCGTCGACCTCACCGCCCACGGCGTACGGGTCGGGATGCGCATCGACCGCGGCGTCAAGATCCCGCGCGACCTGCGCGCCGTCGTCGCGGACCGCTCCGCCGTCGGCGAGCAGTACCTGGACCTGCGGCCGAACACCGCCGCCGGCCCGTACCTGGCGGCCGGGGACACGATCCCGCAGAGCCGCACCGGCACGCCGCTGCCGACCGAGACGCTGCTGGTCAACCTGGACAAGCTGATCGCGTCGGTGGACACCAAGGACCTGCAGGTGGTCATCGACGAGCTGGGCCAGGCGTTCGAGGGCAGCGAGGACTCGCTCCAGCGGATCATCGACTCCAGCGACAAGCTGCTGCTCAGCGCGAACGCCAACCTGCCCCAGACCGTACGGCTGCTCCAGGACGGCCAGACCGTCCTCACCACGCAGCAGGCGTCGTCGGCCGAGATCCGCCGGTGGGCGCGCGGCCTCGCGCAACTCACCACGACCGTGCGTACGTCCGACGCCGACCTGCGCAAGGTCCTGGCGAACGCGCCGCCCGCCGCCCGCCAGGTCGCCGACCTGATCCGCGGCGTCGACCCGAGCGTCGGCACCCTGCTGGGCAACCTGATCACCGTCGGCGGCGTCGCCACCCGCCGGCTCCCCGGCATCAAGCAGATCCTCGTCGTGTACCCGCTGGTCACGGCCGGCGGCTTCACCGTGACGCCGGGGGACGGTACGGCGCACTTCGGGCTGGTGCTCGACGTCGACGACCCACCGCCGTGCCAGTACATCCGGACCGGCGAAACGCGGAAGTGCACGGCCGCGGAGCAGAGCCAGGGCTCCAGCGTCCGCGGGACGAACAACGCCCCGCGCCCCAGCGGCCCCGAGATCACCCCCGTACCGGAGGGCGGTGGCTCGCTGCCCGCCGCCGGTTCGTCCGCCGGCTCCGGCTCCACGCAGCAGAAGGCCGGCGCCAACCTCGCCGGGTACGACCCGACCACCGGTCTCGTACTCGGCCCGGACGGCGAACCGCTCCAGTTCGGCGGCACCGGCGGCCAGTACCAGCTGGCCGGCGACCAGTCCTGGAAGCAGTTGCTGCTCGCCGGCCTTGAGCCGTGACGCGCCACCCGAAGTACGAACAGGAGAACCACCGATGAGCGCAGACCGCAGGCGCCGGTCCGAGCCGCCCGCCGACGAGGCGTCCGGCTCCGACCGTGACCGACGGTCCGGCCCGGCGGCCACCGACGACCGGCCCGCCGCACCGCGGCCGAACATCCTCCGCCGGTACTGGTCGTCCACGCTCGGCCTGGTCGTCACCGCCGGCGTACTCGCCGTCCTGCTGGTGGGCGGCCTCGCGCTGGGCGCCGTCTTCGGCCTCGACGCGTACCACAAGCGCCAGGACGACATCGCACGCAACGGCGCGCTGTCCGCCGCGAAGACGACGGTCAGCAACTTCATGAGCGTCAGCGCCAGCAGCGTCGACCGCGACCTGAAACGGACCCTGTCCGGCGCGACCGGCGACTTCAAGCGCGAGTACCAGAACGGCATGGCCCAGACGAAGGCCGCCGTGGTGGAGAACAAGGTCGACTCCAAGGCCCGCGTACTCTGGGCCGGCGTCGTCACGAGCAAGGACAAATCGGCGACGGTACTCGTGGCCATGGACGCGACGGTCAAGAACACGAACGCACCGGACGGCCGCCGCGCGCACTACCGGGTACAGGTGACCATGGCCGAGCAGGACGGCCGCTGGCTGGTCTCGAAGCTCGACTTCGTCTGACCGGTCGCGAGCAGGTACGGAGGAAATCCCGCGATGGCCCGTTACAAGCCCCGGGGGCTGCGCACCCAGTCGCCGTCGAAGCCGGGTGCGGCCCGCCGCCCCGCCGGTACCACCAAGCGCACCCGTCCCGCCCCGCCCGCCGACAACCCGGACACCGACACCCAGGTCCCCGTAACCGCAGCTCAGCCCGTCAATACCGGCACCCCCGCCCAGGACACCGAGCCCGCCCAGAACACCGAGCCTGCGAAGGACGCCGAGCCTGCGGAGGACCCCGGGACCACTCCCGACGCGGACGAGGTTCGGGAAACCGACGACGCCGGGGACATCGATGCCGGTCAGGGCACGGATGACGCTCCGGACAGGGACGAGCAGGTTCCGGCCGACGACGATTCCAAGGCGGTCAAGGCCGACGACACCGACACCGCATCGGACCGCACCGAAGCATCCGGTACGAAGACGCGCCGCCCGAGCCCCCGCCCCCGTCGTACGAGGAAGGCCGCGGGGGAGCGGTCCACGGTCGAGACGGACGGGGCGTCGGGCGGGCGCAAGCCGTCCCCGCGCCCCCGGCGTACCGAGGAGGCGGCGACCCCGGTCGCGTCGTCGCGGCCCAAGGTGAAGGCCCCGGCGCGCCCCACCGGTACCCGCCGCCCGGCCACCGGCAACAAACCGGACGGTACGAAGAAGCCCGCGCGGCGGGGTGGAAAGCGTGCGGCGGCGCAGCGTCGGCGGCTGGCGCGTCGGCTCGCCGGCCTGCACGTCCTCGTCGTGGTCCTCGCCGTACTCGCGGTCCTGACCGTCCCGGCCGCGGTGTACGCCCTGGTCGCCAGCTATCGGGCCGACCAGACGAAGCAGGCGGAGAGCGACGCCACGTCGGTCGCCCAGGCCGCCGCCCCCGCGATCCTCTCGTACGACTACCGCACGTTCGACGCCAGCGTCAGCCGGGGCAAGCGGTACACGGGCGGCGACTTCGCCAAGCAGTACGCGAAGAGTACGAGCGGGTTGAAGGCCAGCGCGACGAAGGTGCGGGCGATCGTGACCGCCCGGGTCGCCGCCACGAGCGTCGTCTCCAGCAGCTCCGACCAGGTCGTCCTCCTCATGTACGTCGACCAGTACCGGAAGAACGTCAACATCGACGGGCAGAAGGTCGACCAGAACCGCGTGCTGTTGACGATGACCAGGCAGAATGGCTCGTGGAAGGTCACCAAGGTCACGGCGATCTGACCCCTACCGGTAGGTGCTTGTCGGTTTTTGCACCGTTGCCGGGCGGGTGTCTGGTTCGTCGATTCGGCCTTCCGGGCATGTTGACCGCGTGCCAACCCTTGACGACCCAGCGGTAGGCGGGCACGCTGATCTCTAGCTGCCTCCGCGTTGCGCGGAAGCCGGCCGTACGGAAGTTGGTGTCGGGTGCCCAGACTCGCTCTGGAGGCCGTCTCCGTGGCTCCGTGCGGCCTGGCCTGGACAGCGGTGTGCCCTTCGGCTACACTGCTAGTTTGCGCTGCCTTCCAACATTGTGCTCGCTGAAATTGTCTGATTGTCGCCGGTTTGGCGATCCTATTTGGGCGGTTTTCGGCGAGTCGTTCAAGGTGCGCGCGAAACGGCCGTCGCTGACAGGTCCTCGGAAGGACGCATCTTGGCAGCTTCCCGCCCTGCGAAGACCCTGACCACGAGTGCATACGCTCCCCGCCGAGTCTCCTTCGGCAGGATCACCGAACACCTTGAGGTGCCCAACCTCCTTGCCATCCAGACCGAGTCTTTCGACTGGCTGGTGGGCAACGAGGCGTGGCGCGCCCGCAGTGCCGATGACTCCGCCGCTCGGAGTGGACTCGCGGAGATCCTGGAGGAGATCAGTCCCATCGAGGACTTCTCCGGCACTATGTCGCTTTCCTTCTCGAACCCACGGTTCGACGAGGTGAAGGCGTCGATCGAAGAATGTAAGGAGAAGGACCTCACCTACTGCGCGCCGCTGTTCGTCACCGCGGAGTTCATCAACCACCAGACTGGCGAGATCAAGAGCCAGACGGTGTTCATGGGTGACTTCCCGATGATGACGAGCAAGGGCACGTTCATCATCAACGGCACCGAGCGTGTCGTCGTGTCGCAGCTGGTCCGTTCGCCGGGTGTCTACTTCGACAAGCAGCCCGACAAGACGTCCGACCGCGATGTCTCCAGCGTGAAGGTCATTCCGAGCCGGGGTGCCTGGCTGGAGTTCGACATCGACAAGCGCGACACGGCCGGTGTCCGCATCGACCGCAAGCGCCGTCAGGCCGTCACCGTCCTGCTCAAGGCCATCGGCTGGTCGAACGAGCAGATCCGGGAGCGCTTCGCGTGGTCCGAGATCATGCTCGCGACCCTGGAGAAGGACCACATCGGCAGCCAGGACGAGGCGCTGCTGGACATCTACCGCAAGCTGCGGCCGGGCGAGCCGCCGACGCGGGAGAACGCCCAGACCCTGCTCGACAACCTCTTCTTCAACCCGAAGCGGTACGACCTGGCCAAGGTCGGTCGCTACAAGGTGAACAAGAAGCTTGAGCTGGACGTCCCCGTCACCACCGGCGTGCTGACCGAGGACGACGTCGTCTCCGTCATCGAGTACCTGTGCCGGTTGCACACCGGTGAGGACGGGTACGACGCCGACGACATCGACCACTTCGGCAACCGCCGCGTGCGTACCGTCGGTGAACTCATCCAGAACCAGGTGCGCGTCGGCCTGTCCCGGATGGAGCGGGTCGTCCGCGAGCGGATGACCACGCAGGACGTCGAGGCGATCACGCCGCAGACCCTGATCAACATCCGGCCCGTCGTGGCCGCGATCAAGGAGTTCTTCGGCACCAGCCAGTCGTCGCAGTTCATGGACCAGACCAACCCGCTCTCGGGTCTGACCCACCGGCGGCGTCTGTCCGCGCTGGGGCCGGGCGGTCTCTCCCGGGACCGCGCCGGCATGGAGGTCCGTGACGTCCACCCGTCGCACTACGGCCGGATGTGCCCGATCGAGACGCCGGAAGGCCCGAACATCGGCCTGATCGGCGCGCTGTCCGCGTTCGCGCGGGTCAACCCGTTCGGGTTCATCGAGACGCCGTACCGGAAGGTCGTCGACGGCAAGGTCTCCGACGATGTGCAGTACCTGACCGCCGACGAGGAGGACCGGTACGTCATCGCGCAGGCCAACGCCCCGCTGAACTCGGACGGGTCGTTCGCCGAGGGCACCGTGCTCGTCCGTCGTAAGGGCGGCGAGTTCGAGGCCGTGGGTCCGCAGCTCGTCGACTACATGGACGTCTCGCCGCGGCAGATGACCTCGGTCGGTACCGCGATGATCCCGTTCCTGGAGCACGACGACGCGAACCGCGCGCTCATGGGCGCGAACATGCAGCGTCAGTCCGTGCCGCTGGTCAAGGCGGAGTCGCCGCTGGTCGGCACCGGCATGGAGTACCGTGCCGCGGTCGACGCGGGTGACGTCGTCGTGGCCGAGGAGCCGGGTGTCGTCGAGGACCTGTGCGCCGACTACGTGACGGTGCACCAGGACGACGGCCACCGCCGGACGTACCTGCTGCACAAGTTCCGTCGGTCCAATTCCGGCACCTGCGTCAACCAGCGTCCGGTCGTGGACGAGGGCCAGCGGGTGGAGGCCGGTCAGGTCATCGCCGACGGCCCGTGCACCGACCAGGGCGAGATGGCGCTGGGCAAGAACCTGCTCGTCGCGTTCATGCCGTGGGAGGGCTACAACTACGAGGACGCGATCATCCTCTCGCAGCGCATCGTGCAGGAGGACGTGCTCTCCTCGATCCACATCGAGGAGCACGAGGTCGACGCCCGCGACACCAAGCTGGGTCCGGAGGAGATCACCCGGGACATCCCGAACGTCTCCGAGGAGATGCTGGCCGACCTCGACGAACGGGGCATCATCCGCATCGGCGCCGAGGTCCGGGACGGCGACATCCTGGTCGGCAAGGTCACGCCCAAGGGCGAGACGGAGCTGACCCCGGAGGAGCGGCTGCTGCGCGCGATCTTCGGCGAGAAGGCCCGGGAGGTCCGGGACACCTCGCTGAAGGTGCCGCACGGCGAGTCCGGCACGGTCATCGGCGTCCGCACGTTCAGCCGGGAGGACGGCGACGAGCTGTCCCCGGGCGTGAACGAGCTGGTCCGGGTGTACGTGGCGCAGAAGCGCAAGATCCAGGACGGTGACAAGCTCGCGGGCCGGCACGGCAACAAGGGCGTCATCTCCAAGATCCTGCCGCTGGAGGACATGCCGTTCCTGGAGGACGGCACGCCCGTCGACATCGTGCTCAACCCGCTCGGTGTGCCGAGCCGGATGAACATCGGCCAGGTGCTGGAGACACACCTCGGCTGGCTGGCCAAGAACGGCTGGAAGCTCGACGTCGACGACACCCCGTGGAAGCAGTCGCTCGCGTCGATCGGAGCCGACTCGTCCGTACCGGACACGAACCTGGCGACGCCGGTGTTCGACGGTGCGCACGAGGAGGAGATCGCCGGGATGCTGGAGGCGTCGCTCCCGAACCGGGACGGCACCCAGCTGATCGGTTCCAGCGGCAAGGCGAAGCTGTTCGACGGTCGTTCCGGCGAGCCGTTCCCGTCGCCGATCGCGGTCGGTTACATGTACATCATCAAGCTGAACCACCTGGTGGACGACAAGATCCACGCCCGCTCCACCGGCCCGTACTCGATGATCACGCAGCAGCCGCTGGGTGGTAAGGCGCAGTTCGGTGGCCAGCGGTTCGGCGAGATGGAGTGCTGGGCCATGCAGGCCTACGGCGCGGCGTACGCGTTGCAGGAGCTGCTGACGATCAAGTCCGACGACGTGGTCGGCCGCGTCAAGGTGTACGAGGCGATCGTCAAGGGCGAGAACATCCCCGAGCCGGGCATCCCGGAGTCGTTCAAGGTTCTGCTCAAGGAACTCCAGTCGCTGTGCCTGAACGTCGAGGTGCTGTCCAGCGACGGGGTCACCCTGGAGATGAAGGACAGCGACGACGAGGTGTTCCGCGCTGCGGAGGAACTGGGTATCGACCTGTCCCGGCACGAGCCGAGCAGCGTCGAAGAGGTCTAAGTGGTTGTACCGGGGCGCTTCGGGCGCCCCGGTACCCCGAAGGACAGCGGCCGATACCACCGGCCGGGCGGCGTGCACACCGTCCGACCACAACCCAAAGGGGACTGACCACAAGTGCTCGACGTGAACTTCTTCGACGAGCTGCGGATCGGCCTGGCCAGCGCCGACGACATTCGGCAGTGGTCGCATGGCGAGGTCAAGAAGCCCGAGACGATCAACTACCGCACCCTGAAGCCGGAGAAGGACGGGCTCTTCTGCGAGAAGATCTTCGGCCCCACCCGGGACTGGGAGTGCTACTGCGGCAAGTACAAGCGCGTCCGGTTCAAGGGCATCATCTGTGAGCGCTGCGGCGTCGAGGTGACCCGTGCCAAGGTGCGTCGTGAGCGGATGGGCCACATCGAGCTGGCCGCGTCCGTCACGCACATCTGGTACTTCAAGGGTGTGCCGAGCCGGCTGGGCTACCTGCTGGACATCGCGCCGAAGGACCTCGAAAAGATCATCTACTTCGCCGCGTACGTGGTGACGAAGGTGGACACCGAGGCCCGGCACCGTGACCTGCCGACGATCGAGTCGGAGATCGGTGCGGAGAAGCGCCAGCTGGAGAACCGCCGGGACGCCGACGTCGACGCCCGCGCCAAGAAGCTCGAAGCCGACCTGGCCGAGCTGGAGGCCGAGGGCGCCAAGAGCGACGTACGGCGGAAGGTCAAGGAGTCCGGCGAGCGCGAGATGCGCCAGCTCCGCGACCGCGCGCAGCGCGAGATCGACCGGCTCGACGAGGTCATGGAGACCTTCCGGAAGCTGGAGCCGAAGCAGCTCGTCCCGGACGAGCTGCTGTACCGCGAGCTCCGCGACCGCTTCGGGGAGTACTTCGAGGGCGGCATGGGCGCCGAGGCGATCAAGGCTCTCCTGGAGAACCTGAACCTCGACACCGAGTCCGAGAACCTGCGCGAGACGATCCGTTCCGGCAAGGGGCAGCGGAAGATCCGGGCGCTGAAGCGGCTGAAGGTCGTGGCGGCGTTCCAGAACACCCGCAACTCGCCGCTCGGCATGGTGCTCGACTGCGTACCGGTGATCCCGCCGGACCTGCGCCCGATGGTGCAGCTCGACGGTGGCCGGTTCGCCACCTCCGACCTGAACGACCTGTACCGCCGGGTCATCAACCGGAACAACCGCCTCAAGCGACTGATCGACCTCGGCGCGCCCGAGATCATCGTCAACAACGAGAAGCGGATGCTCCAGGAGGCCGTCGACGCGCTGTTCGACAACGGCCGCCGCGGTCGTCCGGTGACCGGTCCGGGCAACCGGCCGCTCAAGTCGCTGTCCGACATGCTCAAGGGCAAGCAGGGCCGGTTCCGTCAGAACCTGCTCGGCAAGCGCGTCGACTACTCCGGCCGTTCGGTCATCGTGGTCGGCCCGCGGCTCAAGCTGCACCAGTGCGGCCTGCCGCGGTACATGGCGCTGGAGCTGTTCAAGCCGTTCGTGATGAAGCGCCTGGTGGACCTGAACCACGCGCAGAACATCAAGTCGGCGAAGCGCATGGTCGAGCGCGGTCGTACCGCGGTGTGGGACGTCCTCGAAGAGGTCATCTCCGAGCACCCGGTACTGCTGAACCGTGCGCCGACCCTGCACCGGCTGGGCATCCAGGCGTTCGAGCCGCAGCTCATCGAGGGCAAGGCGATCCAGCTGCACCCGCTGGTGTGTGCCGCGTTCAACGCCGACTTCGACGGCGACCAGATGGCGGTGCACGTACCGCTGTCGACCGAGGCGCAGGCCGAGGCCCGCATCCTGATGCTGTCCTCGAACAACATCCTGAAGCCCTCGGACGGCAAGCCCGTCACCATGCCGTCGCACGAGATGATCATCGGCCTGTACCACCTGACCCACCGCAGCGAGGGTGCGCAGGGCGAGGGCCGGATCTTCTCGTCGCCGGCCGAGGCGCAGATGGCGTTCGACGCCGGTGACCTGGACCTCCAGGCTCCGGTACGGATCCGGCTGAGCGGGATCACCTCGGTGACCAACGGTGCCGGTGCCGAGCCCTGGCAGGCGCCGGAGGGTTGGCAGCCGGGTGAGCGGGTGGTCCTGGAGACCACGCTCGGGCGCGTCCTCTTCAACGAGGCGCTCCCCGAGGAGTACCCGTTCATCAACTACGAGATCCGTAAGGGTCAGCTCTCGGCCATCGTCAACGACCTGGCCGAGCGCACCCCGAAGGTGCTCCTCGCCGCGACCCTGGACGCCCTCAAGGAGGCCGGTTACCACTGGGCCACCTGGTCGGGCCTGACCATCGGTATCGCCGACGTGGTCGACCCGCCGCACAAGAAGGCGATCCTGGAGCGGCACGAGTCGGACGCCGCGCAGGTGGACAAGCAGTACCAGCGTGGTCTGATGACCGCCGAGGAGCGTCGCGGCGAGCTGATCGAGATCTGGACCAAGGCGACCGCCGAGGTGGCCAAGGACATGGAGGACGCGCTCCCGCAGGAGAACGCCCTCTGGAAGATGATCAACTCCGGGGCGCGCGGCAACATGCTGCAGCTGCGCCAGATCGCGGCGATCCGCGGCCTGGTGGCCAACCCGAAGGGCGAGATCATCCCGCGGCCGATCAAGTCGAGCTACCGCGAGGGTCTCTCCGTGCTGGAGTACTTCATCGCCACGCACGGCGCCCGGAAGGGTCTGGCCGACACCGCCCTGCGTACCGCCGACTCGGGTTACCTGACCCGTCGTCTGGTGGACGTCTCGCAGGACGTGATCATCCGCGAGGAGGACTGCGGCACCGAGCGGTCCGTACCGATGGCGGTCGCGGCGTTGGTCGACGGCACGCTGGTCAAGGACGAGCACGTGGAGACGAGCGTGTTCGCCCGGTCGCTGGCCGAGGACGTGCACGACACCGACGGCAACCTGATCGCCACCCGGAACACCGACGTCGGTGGTCCGCTGGTGGACAAGCTGGTCGCCGGCGGCGTCAAGTCGGTCAAGGTCCGGTCGGTCCTGACCTGCGAGTCGCGGCTCGGCGTCTGCGCGCACTGCTACGGTCGCTCGCTGCCGACGGGCCAGCTCGTCGACATCGGCGAGGCGGTCGGCATCATCGCCGCCCAGTCGATCGGTGAGCCCGGCACCCAGCTCACGATGCGTACCTTCCACACCGGTGGTGTGGCCGGTGACGACATCACGCAGGGTCTGCCGCGTGTGCAGGAGATCTTCGAGGCCCGCGTACCCAAGGGCAAGGCGCCGATCGCCACCTCGTCCGGTCGCATCCGGATCGAGGACGGCGAGAAGTCCCGGAAGATCATCCTCACCCCGGACGACGGCTCCGACGAGATCGTGTACGACAAGATCCCGCGGCGTACCCGTCTGCGTGTGCAGGAGGGTGGCCACATCGAGATCGGTGAGAAGCTCACCGAGGGCACGATCGACCCGCACGAGCTGCTGATCCTCGGCCCGCGTGCCGTGCAGCTGCACCTGGTCCGCGAGGTCCAGGAGGTCTACCGGTCGCAGGGTGTGCTGATCCACGACAAGCACATCGAGATCATCGTCCGGCAGATGCTCAAGCGCGTCATCGTGATCGACTCCGGCGGCTCGGAGTTCCTGCCCGGCACCCCGGTCGAGAACGCCATGTTCCAGGCCGAGAACCGCCGGCTGGTGACCGAGGGCGGGGAGCCGGCTTCCGGTCGTCCGGTCCTCATGGGCATCACGAAGGCGTCGCTGGCGACCGAGTCGTGGCTGTCGGCGGCCTCCTTCCAGGAGACCACCCGGGTCCTCACCGAGGCGGCGATCGAGGCGCGCAGCGACTCGCTCATCGGCCTCAAGGAGAACGTCATCATCGGTAAGCTCATCCCGGCCGGTACCGGTATCTCCAAGTACCGGAACATCCGGGTCGAGCCGACCGAGGAGGCGAAGGCCCAGGTGTACTCGATGACCGGGTACGGCGACACCGACTACGGGTTCGGCCCGGCCAGCGGCCAGGCGGTTCCGCTGGACGACTACGACCTCGGTGGCTTCGGCCGCTGAGTTCAGTCCGACCCAACGGCGACGGGCCGTCGGGGACCACACGGTCCCCGGCGGCCCTTGCCGTACCGCGGGCATGGCGGCGGGCGAGTACGTTGGGACCTGATCGGATCGATACGCGCCGGCTCGTCGACAGCCCGGCGGTACCTGGGGGGTAGCGGTTGTCAGCGGCAGTTGACCATGCGGCGGCGCCGACGGTTGCCGGTCGCCGGCACCCCCTCGACCCGGACCCGGTGCGGTCCACCAAGGCGCTCGCGGTGCTCTGGCTGGGTGTCGTCGGCCTGGTGTTCTCGCCGGTCGTGGCCGGTGTCGTGCCGGCGGTGTTCGCGCTGGCGCTGGGTCGGTGGACCGAGACCGAGATGCGCGCCTCCGAGGGTTTCCTGACCGGTACCGCTCCGCTCCGGCTCGGCGTCCGGTTGGCCCGGGTGGCGCTGCTCGTCGCCGTCGCGGTGGTCGTCGTCGGCGTGGTGATCGCGCTGTTCCGTACCGGTGGTGGCGGTTCCACCGGCGTTCAGTACGGTCCGGACGTGAACTGATTTCTGCCCGGCCGTCCCGTAGCGGCGCCGGCGAGGAAGGAACAGCATGAGTGACCAGTCCGGGCCTGGACAGGGTTCCGGTCAGGCCGGCCAGCAGCCGACCCCCGGCTACCTGATCCCCTCCGACTCGGAACGCGGCGTCGACGAGAACTCGACGCCGCCACCGCTCCCGCCGCAGCCGCCCACGCCAGCACCACCTGCGCCGCCGAGCGGCCCGTCGTTCACCCTGCCGTCGGCCGAGCCGGATTCGCCGGTCAGCGGCCCGTCCGGCCCGCCGCCGGCCCAGCAGTACGGCGGATCCGCCAACGCCGAGCCGAACACCCCGGCCACCGGGTACGGCGCGGGTTCGCCGACCGCCACTCCCGGCGCGTCGTACGGGCAGCCCGCCGGCTCCGGACCGTACGACCAGGGCAGTTACGGCCAGCAGCCGCAGCAGCCGTCCGCCCCGCCGTACGGGCAGCCCTCCGCCCCGCCGTCGTACAACCAGCAGAGCGCGCCCCCGGCGTACAACCAGCAGCCCCCGCAGTACGGCCAGCCCGGGTACGGGCAGCAGCCCGGCTACGGCCAGGCCCCGGGGTACGGCCAGCCGGCCGGCGCGCCGGCGTACCCGCAGGGTGGTTACGGCACACCGCCGCAGCAGCAGTACGGCGTGATGCTGCCGCCCAACAAGCCGCCGAACTCCGGGCTCGCGATCGGCGCGATGATCGCCGGCATCGGTGGCGCGGTGCTGGGCGTCTTCGGCTGGTGCAGCATCCTGATCGGCATTCCGGCGATGCTGGCCGGCGCGGCCGGCATCATCCTGGGTGTCGTGTCGCGGAAGCAGATCGCGGCGTCTAACGAGCAGACCGGCGGCGCGGGGATGGCCCTGGCGGGCATCATCTGCGGCGCGATCGGTGCCGGCATCGGCCTGATCGGTGTGATCATCAGCCTGGTGTGGATCGGCGCGCTCATGTCCAGTTCCTCGTCGTACTGAGGTCACCGGAGTCACGATCTGCCGGGTCCGTGCGGGACGGTGCGTCCCGCTCGGTATCCTCAAGAAAAAACAGGTGGTACGTCGGTGTCGGCCACCCCGGGTGGGAGGTCCACCACCCCCGTTTTGACCACGGTCCAGATGGTGGGTACTCTTGGTCTTCGTGCCTGGGCACTGCCTGGGCTCGTCGCGTGTGCGTCCTAGGCCGGTGCCTTCGCACTGGCCGGCATGGGCTGACCGGCCCTGGCCAGGTCAGCCACAAGACGACGTGCAAGACAAAGACTGTGTCGAGTGATCGCGCAGTTCCGGAGGTCTGCGAGCGGGCGACACGCCCGACCGCGGGGGTCGGGAGACCGGCCGGCCGGCCTGCGCCGTGCCGCCACGTACGAGGCCGTGCGCCACGTGTCGGGGCGGATCAAGGGCGCAGCCTCACCCGGCACGACACCCCGGCAGCACCCGCAAGACCCGTACGAACCCGATCACGTTCAGATTGGCCCGGCCAGTGATGGCCGAAGGGAGCGAAAGACCCGGTGCCCACGATCCAGCAGTTGGTCCGTAAGGGCCGCCAGGCGAAGACCAGCAAGACCAAGACGCCGGCACTGAAGGGGAGCCCGCAGCGGCGCGGCGTGTGCACGCGTGTGTACACGACCACCCCGAAGAAGCCGAACTCGGCGCTGCGCAAGGTGGCCCGCGTGAAGCTGTCCAGCGGCATCGAGGTCACCGCGTACATCCCGGGCGTCGGCCACAACCTGCAGGAGCACTCGATCGTGCTCGTGCGTGGTGGCCGGGTGAAGGACCTCCCGGGTGTGCGTTACAAGATCGTCCGCGGCTCGCTGGACACCCAGGGCGTGCGGAACCGTAAGCAGGCGCGCAGCCGCTACGGAGCGAAGAGGGAGAAGAGCTGACATGCCGCGTAAGGGACCCGCGCCGCGTCGTCCGCTGACCGCGGACCCGGTGTACGGCTCGGTGCTCGTCACCCAGCTGATCAACAAGGTGCTCATCTCGGGTAAGCGCCAGCTGGCCGAGCGCCTCGTGTACGACGCGCTCGAGGGCGCTCGGGAGAAGACGGGCACCGACCCGATCGTCACCCTGAAGCGTGCCCTGGACAACGTGAAGCCGACCCTGGAGGTCCGCAGCCGCCGTGTCGGTGGCGCGACGTACCAGGTGCCGGTCGAGGTGCGGCCGCAGCGCGCGACCACCCTGGGCCTGCGCTGGCTGATCCAGTACTCGCGGGCGCGGCGCGAGAAGACCATGACCGAGCGGCTGATGAACGAGCTGCTCGACGCCAGCAACGGGCTGGGTGCCGCGGTCAAGCGCCGCGAGGACACCCACAAGATGGCCGAGTCCAACAAGGCCTTCGCGCACTACCGCTGGTAGTACGACGCAGGTTCGACCCGGCAACCCACAAGACCGTGGTCCCCGCTCGGCGGGGTTCATCCGGAGGTAGCAGTGGCTAAAGCTGACGCCGCCCTGGCCCAGCTTCGGAACATCGGCATCATGGCGCACATCGATGCCGGTAAGACGACGACGACCGAGCGGATCCTGTTCTACACCGGCATCACGTACAAGATCGGTGAGGTCCACGAGGGCGCTGCCGTCATGGACTGGATGGAGCAGGAGCAGGAGCGTGGCATCACGATCACTTCTGCTGCGACGAAGTGTGAGTGGAAAGACCACACCATCCAGATCATCGACACGCCGGGCCACGTCGACTTCACCGTCGAGGTGGAGCGGTCGCTGCGCGTCCTGGACGGCGCCATCGCCGTGTACGACGGGGTTGCCGGGGTAGAACCGCAGACCGAGAACGTGTGGCGGCAGGCGGACAAGTACCACGTCCCGCGGATGTGCTTCGTCAACAAGCTCGACCGCACCGGCGCGGACTTCTACCGCTGCGTCGACATGATGGTCGAGCGGCTGAACTCGACGCCGCTCGTGCTGCAGATCCCGATCGGGAACGAGGCCGACTTCGTCGGCGTCGTCGACCTGATCCGCATGAAGGCGCTGACCTGGCGTGGCGAAACCCAGAAGGGTGAGGACTACGCCGTCGAGGACATCCCCGCCGAGCTGCAGGAGAAGGCCGCGGAGTTCCGGGAGAAGCTCCTGGAGACCCTGGCCGACGTCGACGACGCGGTGATGGAGAAGTACCTCGAAGGCGAGGAGCTGTCCGAGGCCGAGATCAAGGCCGCCATCCGGCGCGCCACGATCGGCAACAAGGCCAACCCGGTGGTGTGCGGTTCGGCGTTCAAGAACAAGGGCGTGCAGCCCATGCTCGACGCCGTGATCGACTACCTGCCGAGCCCGCTGGACGTGCCCGCGATCCAGGGTGTCGCCACCGACGGCGAGACCCCGGTCGAGCGGCACTCGGACGTCAAGGAGCCGTTCGCCGGCCTGGCGTTCAAGATCCAGACGGACAAGCACCTCGGCAAGCTGACCTTCGTCCGGATCTACTCGGGCTCGGTCGAGGTCGGTGCGCAGGTGGTGAACTCCACCAAGGACCGCAAGGAGCGCATCGGCAAGATCTACCAGATGCACGCCAACAAGCGGGAGGAGCGCACCTCCGCGCAGGCTGGCGACATCATCGCGGTGCAGGGCCTGAAGCAGACCACCACCGGTGACACGCTCTGCGACCCGGCCAACCCGGTGATCCTGGAGTCGATGACGTTCCCGGAGCCGGTCATCGACGTGGCGATCGAGCCCAAGTCGAAGGCCGACCAGGAGAAGCTGTCGACCGCGATCCAACGTCTCGCCGAGGAGGACCCGACCTTCCGGGTCCGTACCGACGAGGAGAGCGGCCAGACCGTCATCGGCGGCATGGGCGAGCTGCACCTCGACGTCCTCGTCGACCGCATGCGGCGCGAGTTCAACGTCGAGGCGAACATCGGCAAGCCGCAGGTCGCGTACCGCGAGACCATCAAGAAGCTGGTCGAGAACGTCACCTACCTGCACAAGAAGCAGACGGGTGGCTCCGGCCAGTTCGCGAAGGTCGTCGTGAACCTGGAGCCGCTGCCGCTGAGCCCGGACGCCCCGACGTACGAGTTCTCGAACAAGGTCACCGGTGGCCGCGTGCCGCGGGAGTACATCCCGTCGGTGGACGCCGGTGCGCAGGACGCCATGCAGTACGGCGTGCTGGCCGGGTACCCGCTGGTCGGCGTCAAGCTGACGCTGACCGACGGTCAGTACCACGAGGTCGACTCGTCCGAGATGGCGTTCAAGATCGCCGGTTCGATGGTGCTGAAGGAGGCTGCCCGCAAGGCCAGCCCGGTGCTGCTCGAACCGATGATGGCGGTCGAGGTCACCACGCCCGAGGAGAACATGGGCGACGTGATCGGCGACCTGAACTCGCGGCGCGGTGCGATCCAGGCGATGGAGGAGCGTGGCGGCGCCCGCGTCGTCCGCGCGGCGGTGCCGCTGTCCGAGATGTTCGGCTACGTCAACGACCTCCGGTCGAAGACGCAGGGTCGGGCGAGCTACTCGATGCAGTTCGACTCGTACGCCGAGGTCCCGCAGAACGTGGCCAAGGACATCATCGCCAAGGCCACCGGCGAGTGATCCGAACGTCGCGGTGCCCCTGACGGGGTGCCGCGGCGGGCGCGGATCACCGCGCCACCGAACCGAAAACCACCAGCGTCCGGCGGCTTGGTCTCAAGCGCCAGTTCCGGATAAGGCGTAGAAAACAGCAAGTCCACAGGAGGACACCAGTGGCGAAGGCGAAGTTCGAGCGGACCAAGCCGCACGTCAACATCGGCACCATCGGTCACATCGACCACGGCAAGACGACGCTGACGGCGGCCATCACGAAGGTCCTGCACGACAAGTACCCGGACCTGAACCCGTACACGCCGTTCGACGAGATCGACAACGCGCCTGAGGAGAAGCAGCGCGGTATCACGATCTCGATCTCGCACGTCGAGTACCAGACCGAGTCGCGGCACTACGCGCACGTCGACTGCCCCGGTCACGCGGACTACATCAAGAACATGATCACCGGTGCCGCCCAGATGGACGGCGCGATCCTGGTGGTCGCCGCGACCGACGGCCCGATGCCGCAGACCCGCGAGCACGTGCTGCTGGCCCGCCAGGTCGGCGTTCCGTACATCGTGGTCGCCCTGAACAAGGCGGACATGGTCGAGGACGAGGAGCTCATGGAGCTCGTCGAGCTCGAGGTACGCGAGCTGCTGTCGAGCCAGGAGTACCCGGGCGACGACCTGCCGGTCGTGAAGGTCTCCGCGCTGAAGGCGCTGGAGGGCGACGAGAAGTGGGCCGCGTCGGTTGGCGAGCTCATGGACGCCGTGGACAGCTACATCCCGGAGCCCGAGCGCGACATCGACAAGCCGTTCCTGATGCCGATCGAGGACGTCTTCACGATCACCGGCCGCGGCACCGTGGTCACGGGTCGCGCCGAGCGCGGCACGCTCAAGGTGAACGAGACCGTCGAGATCGTCGGCATCCACGAGAAGTCGACCACCACCACCGTCACCAGCGTCGAGATGTTCCGCAAGATCCTCGACGAGGCGCGCGCCGGTGAGAACTGCGGTCTGCTCCTGCGCGGTATCAAGCGCGAGGACGTCGAGCGCGGCCAGGTCGTCGTTAAGCCCGGCAGCATCACCCCGCACACCAACTTCGACTGCCAGGTCTACATCCTGTCGAAGGACGAGGGCGGGCGGCACACGCCGTTCTTCAACAACTACCGGCCCCAGTTCTACTTCCGTACGACCGACGTGACCGGCGTCGTGACCCTCCCCGAGGGCACCGAGATGGTCATGCCGGGCGACAACACCTCGATGACGGTGGAGCTGATCCAGCCCATCGCCATGGAGGAGGGCCTGAAGCTGGCGATCCGGGAAGGCGGCCGCACCGTCGGCGCCGGCCAGGTCACCAAGATCAACAAGTAGCGATCTGTGGGGTGACCGGTACCCACCGGGCAATGTTGGTGGGTCCGGTCACCCCGGTTTCCGTTCGCCGCACTGGGTACGGCATACTAGACAGGTTGCGTCCGCGGCGCGTTCGGATGCGTGCGCTCGGTTTTCGGGCCACTGCAGCGGAAGTCGCGTCGCACGATGCGAGGCCAGCGAGCCTGGCCGATCGGTCTTCCGATCGGGCGGTGTGGAGCCGAGCGTCGAGGCCCGCGCAGTGTCACCGCGTTGGTGGTGGCCGCGGGGAGTGACGTCGAGATACAGGCGGATCTCCGGTCCGGATTCCCGGGCGGAGCTGTGACCCTGAGTCGGCGACACGCCCGACCGCGGGGGTCGGAGAAGCCGGCGTAAGAGCCGGTTGACCGGCTGATGAAGGACCACAGGAGCCCGGCAGGGACCACAGGGTTTGCGCCCGGTGAGCCCGACGGGCAGCGGCACGAGAGAAGGAATCAGAAGCCACCATGGCGGGACAGAAGATCCGCATCCGGCTGAAGGCCTACGACCACGAGGTCGTCGACTCCTCGGCGCGAAAGATCGTCGAGACGGTGACGCGCACCGGGGCTCAGGTCGCTGGCCCGGTGCCGCTGCCCACGGAGATCAACCGTTTCTGCGTCATCCGCTCGCCGCACAAGTACAAGGACTCGCGCGAGCACTTCGAGATGCGTACGCACAAGCGGCTGATCGACATCATCGACCCCACTCCGAAGACGGTCGACTCGCTGATGCGGCTGGACCTTCCGGCCGGCGTCGACATCGAGATCAAGCTGTAGGGACCGGAGACGATGGACAGGCAAGTCAAGGGAATCCTGGGCGCCAAGCTCGGCATGACCCAGGTCTGGGACGAGTTCAACCGCGTCGTTCCGGTGACCGTCGTACAGGCCGGACCGTGCGTCGTCACGCAGGTGCGTACGGCGGACAAGGACGGCTACTCGGCGGTGCAGCTCGCCTACGGCGCGATCGACCCCCGCAAGGTGAACAAGCCCGAGGCTGGTCACTTCGCGAAGGCGGGCGTCACGCCGCGCCGGCACGTGGTCGAGATCCGCACCACCGACGCCAGCGAGTACGAGCTGGGCGCCGAGGTGACGGTCGAGGACTTCGCCACCGGGCAGCTCGTCGACGTGACCGGGCGTACCAAGGGCAAGGGCTTCGCCGGTGTGATGAAGCGCCACGGCTTCCACGGCCTGAAGGCGTCGCACGGCGTCGAGCGCAAGCACCGCTCGCCGGGCTCGATCGGTGGCTGCGCCACCCCGGGCCGCGTGTTCAAGGGCGTGCGGATGGCCGGCCGGATGGGTTCGGACCGTTTCACGGTGCAGAACCTGGTCGTGGTCGACGTTGACCCGGAGAACAACCTCCTGCTGATCAAGGGCGCGCTTCCGGGCCCCCGCAACGGGGTCGTCCTGCTGCGTACCGCGGCCAAGCAGGCGCTGCGCAAGGGCGGTGTCAAGTGAGCCAGGTGAAGGTAGTGGACCGCAACGGCGGTGACGCCGGTTCGGCCGAGCTGCCCGACGAGATCTTCGACGTACAGGTCAACGTGCCGCTGATGCACCAGGTCGTGGTGGCCCAGCTGGCCGCCGCGCGCCAGGGCACGCACAAGGCGAAGACCCGCGGCGAGGTGTCCGGCGGTGGCAAGAAGCCGTACCGGCAGAAGGGCACCGGCCGCGCCCGTCAGGGTTCGACCCGGGCGCCGCAGTTCGCCGGTGGTGGCGTCGTGCACGGCCCCGTGCCGCGTGACTACGCGCAGCGGACCCCGAAGAAGATGAAGGCCGCCGCGCTGCGCGGTGCGCTGTCCGACCGGGCCCGCTCCGAGCAGGTGCACGTGGTCTCCTCGCTGGTCGAGGGTGACACCCCGAGCACCAAGTCGGCCCTGACCGCGCTGCGCAAGGTGACCGAGGCCCCGCGGGTCCTGGTCGTCGTCGCCCGCGAGGACGAGCTGACCTGGCGCAGCCTGCGGAACGCCCCGGAGGTCCACCTGATCGCCGCCGACCAGCTCAACACGTACGACGTGCTGGTCAACGACGACGTGGTGTTCACCGCCGACGCGCTGGACGAGTTCCTCGGCAAGCGCGCGAAGGCTGAGGAGGAAGCATGAGCGGGGTCAGCTTCAACGACCCGCGGGACGTCATCGACCGTCCGGTCGTGTCCGAGAAGAGCTACGGCCTGCTGGACCAGAACAAGTACACGTTCCTGGTCCACCCGGACGCGAACAAGACGCAGATCAAGATCGCCGTCGCACAGATCTTCAACGTCAAGGTGCTCTCGGTGAACACGATCAACCGGGAGGGCAAGCGCAAGCGCACCCGCACCGGTTTCGGGAAGCGGAAGAGCACCAAGCGGGCGATCGTGACCCTCGCTCCGGGCGACCGGATCGAGGCGTTCGGCGGCCCGGTCAGCTGACCAGGCGGACACGCCGGTACCGAATTCTGATGGACGCCGGCCAGAGGTAGAGAGAGAACGATGGGCATCCGCAAGTACAAGCCGACCACACCAGGTCGTCGCGGCTCGTCCGTGTCGGACTTCGTGGAGATCACCCGGAGTACGCCGGAGAAGTCGCTGCTGCGCCCGCTGCACAACAAGGGTGGCCGTAACTCGCAGGGCAAGGTCACCACGCGGCACCAGGGTGGCGGCCACAAGCGGCAGTACCGCCTCGTCGACTTCCGTCGCAACGACAAGGACGGCGTGCCGGCCAAGGTCGCGCACATCGAGTACGACCCGAACCGTACGGCTCGGATCGCGCTGCTGCACTTCGTCGACGGCACCAAGCGGTACATCCTCGCGCCGCGCGGCCTGAAGCAGGGCGCGCTGGTCGAGTCCGGCCCCGCCGCCGACATCCAGCCCGGCAACAACAAGCCGCTGCGCAACATCCCGGTCGGTACCACGATCCACGCGGTCGAGCTGCGACCCGGCGGTGGCGCGAAGCTGGGCCGGTCCGCCGGCGCCAGCATCCAGCTCCAGGCCAAGGAGGGGATGTACGCCACGCTGCGGCTCCCGTCCGGTGAGACGCGGCTGGTGGACGTCCGGTGCCGGGCCACGATCGGTGAGGTCGGCAACGCCGAGCAGTCCAACATCAACTGGGGCAAGGCCGGCCGGATGCGCTGGAAGGGCAAGCGTCCGACGGTTCGTGGTGTGGCGATGAACCCGGTCGACCACCCGCACGGTGGTGGTGAGGGCAAGACCTCCGGTGGTCGTAACCCGGTCAACCCGAACGGTAAGCCCGAAGGGCGCACCCGCCGTAAGGGCAAGGAGAGCGACCGGCTCATCATCCGTCGCCGTTACGCCAACCGGAAGCGCTAGGAGTACACGATGCCTCGCAGCCTGAAGAAGGGGCCCTTCGTGGACGACCACCTGATGAAGAAGGTGGAAGTCCAGAACGAGAAGGGCACCAAGAACGTCATCAAGACCTGGTCCCGTCGCTCCACGATCACGCCGGAGATGCTCGGGCACACGATCGCCGTGCACAACGGGATGAAGCACATCCCGGTGTTCATCACCGAGGCGATGGTCGGGCACAAGCTCGGCGAGTTCTCGCTGACCCGCACGTTCAAGGGTCACGAGAAGGACGACAGGAAGAGCCGGCGTCGCTGACCCCACCGGGTCGGGCAGACGTACGAATCGATACGAGGAAACGAGCAAGGGGACAGCGATGCCAACTAAGGGCGACGCTATTGCGCCTCCCGGCGCGCGGGCGGTTGCGCGGTACGTGCGCACCTCGCCGATGAAGGCGCGCCGTGTGGTCAACCTCGTTCGCGGCATGTCCGCGAAGGAGGCCCTCACGGTGCTCAAGTTCGCCCCCCAGGCAGCCAGCGAGCCGGTCTACAAGGTGGTTGCCTCCGCGATCGCCAACGCAGAGAACAACGAGCGGCTCGACCCGGATTCGTTGCTCATCAGCGAGGCGTACGTCGACGAGGGGCCGACGCTGCGTCGGTTCCGGCCGCGGGCGCAGGGCCGGGCGTACCGGATCCGGAAGCGGACCTGCCACATCACCGTCGTGGTGGAGAGCGTGCAGGCCGGCCCGACCGGTCGGAAGCGTGGCGGAGCGAAGAAGAACACCGCGAAGCAGGCCGACGAGGCAAACACGGTGAGCACCGAGGCCTCGGAGAAGGAGAGCGCGGAGTAATGGGTCAGAAGGTCCACCCGCACGGGTTCCGGCTCGGTATCAGTACCGAGTGGCGGTCCCGTTGGTACGCGGACAAGCTGTACAAGGACTACGTCGCCGAGGACGTGAAGATCCGGCGGATGATGTCCGGCGGCCTGGAGCGTGCCGGCATCTCCAGCGTGGACATCGAGCGCACCCGTGACCGGGTCCGCGTCGACATCCACACCGCCCGGCCGGGCATCGTGATCGGCCGTAAGGGCGCGGAGGCCGACCGGATCCGCGGCGAGCTGGAGAAGCTGACGAAGAAGCAGATCCAGCTCAACATCCTTGAGGTCAAGAACCCCGAGTCGGACGCCCAGCTCGTCGCGCAGGGCATCGCCGAGCAGCTCGCCAGCCGGGTCGCGTTCCGGCGGGCGATGCGCAAGGCGATCCAGTCCGCGATGCGCAACCCGCTGGTCAAGGGCATCCGGGTGCAGTGCGGCGGCCGCCTCGGCGGCGCCGAGATGTCGCGCTCGGAGTTCTACCGCGAGGGTCGCGTGCCGCTGCACACGCTGCGCGCCAACATCGACTACGGCTTCTTCGAGGCCCGGACCACGTTCGGCCGCATCGGCGTGAAGGTCTGGATCTACAAGGGCGAGGCCGTACCGGGTCGCGAGCAGCCGGAGGTTCCGTCCGGCCGTCCGCGTCGGGAGCGCACGGACCGCCCGCGTCGTACCCGCTCGGGTGCGTCCGGCACGACGTCCGCCGGCACCGAGGCGGGTCGCGCCGCGGCGTCGGAGCGGAAGAAGCCGGCGACCGAGTCCGCCGAGACCGGCCAGGCCGCGAGCCAGCCGGCCGAGACGAGTCAGGAGGGCTGAGCCATGCTGATGCCGCGTAAGCCCCCGAAGGGCTTCCGGAAGCCGCACCACCCCAAGCGGGCTGGTAAGGCCAAGGGCGGCACGCGGGTGGTCTTCGGCGAGTTCGGCATCCAGGCACTGGAGCCGGCGTACGTGACCAACCGGCAGATCGAGGCCGCTCGTATCGCCATGACCCGTCACATCAAGCGTGGTGGCAAGGTCTGGATCACGATCTTCCCGGACCAGGCGCTGACGAAGAAGCCGGCCGAGACCCGGATGGGTTCCGGTAAGGGCTCGCCCGAGTGGTGGGTGGCGAACGTCAAGCCGGGTCGGGTGATGTTCGAGCTGTCGTTCCCGAACGAAGCGGTGGCGCGTGAGGCGCTGACCCGCGCGATCCACAAGCTTCCCATGAAGTGCCGGATCGTGAAGCGCGAAGTGGGTGAGGTCTGATGGCGGCTGGCACGCAGGCCGGTGAGCTGCGCGAGCTGGGCGACGAGGAACTCGCCACCAAGCTCGGCGAGGCCAAGGCGGAGCTGTTCAACCTCCGCGTGCAGGGTGCTACCGGGCAGCTCGACAACAACCGTCGGCTCCAGGTGGTACGCCGGGAGATCGCCCGGATCTACACGATCATGCGTGAGCGCGAGCTCGGCCTCAGCGCTGCGCCGAGCGAGGTTGCGTGATGAGCGAGACGACTGAGCAGACCGACCAGCGGGCCCGTCGCAAGGTACGCGAGGGCCTGGTGGTCAGCGACAAGATGGACAAGACCGTCGTGGTCGCCGTGGAGGACCGGGTCAAGCACCCGCTCTACGGCAAGGTCATGCGGCGGACCAACAAGCTCAAGGCGCACGACGAGCAGAACCAGTGCGGCGTCGGCGACCGGGTGCGTCTGATGGAGACGCGTCCGTTGTCGGCGACCAAGCGGTGGCGGGTCGTCGAGATCCTGGAGAAGGCCAAGTAGACAGGCCCGGTGGGCGACCACTGAGCTTGGAAGAGACGTTCCGCCAGGCTCCGCGCAGCGGAGGACCGGCAGACATCAGGAGTTGACGTGATTCAGCAGGAGTCGCGACTGCGGGTCGCCGACAACACGGGTGCCAGGCAGATTCTGTGCATCCGGGTGCTCGGCGGCTCCGGTCGGCGCTACGCGAGCATCGGCGACGTCATCGTGGCCACCGTCAAGGACGCGATCCCGGGCGCCGGTGTGAAGAAGGGCGACGTGGTCAAGGCCGTCGTCGTCCGTACCGCCAAGGAGAAGCGCCGGCCGGATGGCTCGTACATCCGCTTCGACGAGAACGCCGCCGTCCTCATCCGGGACGGTGGTGACCCGCGCGGTACCCGTATTTTCGGCCCGGTCGGCCGCGAGCTGCGCGACAAGAAGTTCATGAAGATCATCTCGCTCGCCCCGGAGGTGTTGTGACCGTGAAGGTCAAGAAGGGCGACACGGTCCT
Source organism: Actinocatenispora rupis (assembly GCF_016861975.1). GTDB lineage: Bacteria > Actinomycetota > Actinomycetes > Mycobacteriales > Micromonosporaceae > Actinocatenispora > Actinocatenispora rupis. The sequence continues at coordinate 28,983 of NZ_BOMB01000013.1, forward strand.
CGTCATCGCGGGCAAGGACCGGGGCGCGAAGGGCAAGGTCATCGCGGCCTACCCGACCCAGGACCGGGTGCTCGTCGAGGGCGTGAACCGGGTCAAGAAGCACACCAAGATCCAGACGTCCCAGCGCGGCTCCAAGACCGGTGGCATCGTCACCCAGGAGGCGTCGATCCACGTCAGCAACGTGATGGTGGTCGACAGCGACGGGAACCCGACGCGCGTGGGTCGGCGCAAGGACGAGGAGGGCCGCAACGTGCGGATCTCCCGCCGCACCGGTAAGGACCTGTGATGACGACGGCAACTGAGAAGATCGCCCCGCGCCTCAAGGAGCGGTACAAGGCGGAGATCGCCCCGGCGATGACCAAGGAGTTCGCCTACCGGAACGTGATGCTCGTTCCGTCGGTGACGAAGATCGTCGTCAACATGGGCGTCGGCGAGGCTGCGCGGGACGCGAAGCTGATCGACGGTGCGGTGAAGGACCTGGCCGCGATCACCGGTCAGAAGCCTCTGGTACGGCGGGCGAAGAAGTCCATCGCGCAGTTCAAGCTGCGTGAGGGTATGCCGATCGGCGCGAAGGTGACCCTGCGCGGCGACCGGATGTGGGAGTTCCTGGACCGGCTGCTGTCGATCTCGCTCCCGCGTATCCGCGACTTCCGTGGTCTGTCGCCGAAGCAGTTCGACGGCCACGGCAACTACACGTTCGGTCTCACCGAGCAGTCGGTCTTCCACGAGATCGACCAGGACAGGATCGACCGTGTCCGAGGCATGGACATCACCGTCGTGACGTCCGCAACCAACGACGCGGAGGGCCGGCACCTGCTGAAGCTGCTGGGCTTCCCGTTCAAGGAGAACTGATCGAATGGCCAAGAAGGCGCTGATCATCAAGGCGGCGCGGAAGCCGAAGTTCTCCGCGCGTGCGTACACTCGCTGCCAGCGCTGCGGTCGGCCCCGCGCGGTCTACCGCAAGTTCGGGCTCTGCCGGGTGTGCATCCGTGAGATGGCGCACCGCGGCGAGCTTCCCGGTGTGTCCAAGGCGTCCTGGTAGAAGCCGACGCTGGATAGCAACGCCACAGGCCCACACAGGGAACCGGGGCGAGGAAGGCACCACATCACATGACGATGACCGATCCGATCGCAGACATGCTGACCCGTCTGCGCAACGGTAACCAGGCGTACCACGACGAAGTGTCGATGCCGTACTCCAAGATCAAGGCGAACATCGCCGAGGTCCTGAAGCAGGAGGGGTACGTCACCGGCTGGGGAGTCGAGGAACCGGCCGAGGGTACCGTCGGAAAGAAGCTGAAGGTCGAGCTGAAGTTCGGCCAGAACCGGGAGCGCAGCCTCGCCGGTATCCGCCGGGTCTCGAAGCCGGGCCTGCGGGTGTACGCGAAGGCAGACGAGCTGCCCCGGGTGCTCGGTGGCCTGGGCGTCGCGATCATCTCGACGTCGCAGGGGCTGCTGACCGACAGGCAGGCTCGCAAGCGTGGCGTGGGCGGGGAAGTCCTCGCCTACGTCTGGTAAGGGAGTTGCGGAGCCATGTCTCGGATTGGACGTAAGCCGATCCCGGTCCCGGCCGGTGTGGACGTCAACATCGACGGCGCCACCGTGTCGGTCAAGGGGCCGAAGGGCGAGCTGTCGCACACGCTCGCCGAGCCGATCACCGCGAAGATCGAGGACGGCACGCTGTACGTGGAGCGGCCGAACGACGAGCGTCGTTCGCGCGCCCTGCACGGGCTGTCTCGGACCCTCGTGAACAACCTCGTGGTCGGTGTGACCGACGGATACTCCAAGGTTCTGGAGATCCAGGGCACCGGTTACCGCGTGCAGGCGAAGGGTTCGGACCTTGAGTTCGCGCTCGGGTTCTCGCACCCGGTGGTGGTGACCGCGCCGGACGGGATCTCGTTCAGCGTGCAGAAGCCGACCCAGCTCACCGTGTCCGGCATCAACAAGCAGTTGGTGGGCGAGGTCGCGGCGAACATTCGCAAGATCCGGCCGCCGGAGCCGTACAAGGGCAAGGGTGTGCGGTACCAGGGCGAGGTCGTCCGCCGCAAGGCCGGAAAGGCGGGTAAGTAATGGGTGCCAAGCTCATCAACCGCAACGCGGTGAAGGGCGGTGCCGCGGCACGTCGGATCTCCAAGAGCCGGCGGCACTACCGGGTGCGCAAGCACATCAACGGCACCGCGGACCGTCCGCGGCTGGTCGTGACCCGGTCCCTGCGCAACATCTTCGCCCAGGTCGTGGACGACACCAAGGGGCACACCCTGGTGTCGGCGTCGACGCTGGAGGAGACGCTGCGCAGCGCCGAGGGCGACAAGAAGGACCAGGCCCGCAAGGTCGGCGAGCTCATCGCCGCGCGGGCGAAGGACGCGGGCGTGACCCAGGTGGTCTTCGACCGCGGCGGCAACGCCTACCACGGGCGTATCGCCGCGCTGGCCGACGCCGCGCGTTCTGGCGGCTTGGAATTCTGAGGAAAGGTAGCGCCTGATGGCAGGTCCGCAGCGCCGTGGCGGATCCGGCGACAACCGCCGGGATCGCCGGGATGGCGGCCGTGGCGGCGCGGCCGCGGAGAAGACACCGCACCTCGAGCGGCTCGTCAAGATCAACCGCGTCGCCAAGGTAGTCAAGGGTGGTCGCCGGTTCAGCTTCACCGCGCTGGTCGTGGTGGGCGATGGTGACGGCACCGTTGGTGTCGGATATGGGAAGGCCAAGGAGGTGCCCGCGGCGATCGCCAAGGGTGTCGAGGAGGCCAAGAAGCACTTCTTCAAGGTGCCGCGCATCGGCGCGACGATCACCCATCCGGTGATCGGCGAGGACGCTGCGGGCGTGGTCATGCTCAAGCCGGCCTCCGCCGGTACCGGTGTGATCGCCGGTGGCCCGGTGCGTGCCGTACTGGAGTGCGCGGGGATCCACGACGTGCTCTCCAAGAGCCTGGGCTCGTCGAACCCGATCAACATCGTGCACGCCACCGTGGCCGCGCTGAAGGGTCTTGAGTCGCCGGAGCAGGTGGCGGCCCGTCGTGGCCTGCCGCTGGAGGACGTGGCTCCGACCGCGATGCTGCGGACCCGTGCGGGCCTGGCGAGCTGAACGGGAGACATGACATGGCACGCCTGAAGGTCACCCAGGTCCGGTCCGTGATCGGTACGAAGCAGAACCAGCGCGAGACGCTGCGCAGCCTCGGCCTGAAGCGGATTCACGACGTGGTGGTCAAGGAGGACCGTCCGGAGATCCGGGGCATGGTCCGCACCGTGACCCACCTCGTGCAGGTTGAGGAGGTGGAGTAGCGATGGCACTGAAGGTTCATCACCTGCGTCCCGCGCCGGGCGCCAAGACCAGCAAGATCCGGGTCGGCCGCGGTGAGGGCTCGAAGGGCAAGACCGCCGGTCGCGGTACGAAGGGTACGAAGGCCCGGAAGAACGTGCCGGCTGCGTTCGAGGGTGGGCAGATGCCCATCCACATGCGGCTGCCGAAGCTGAAGGGCTTCAAGAGCAGGAACAAGGTCGTCTTCCAGGTCGTGAACCTGGACCGGCTGGCCAGCCTGTTCCCGAACGGTGGCGAGATCGGTCCGGTCGAGCTGGCCGAGGCCGGCGCCGTCCGCGCCGGTGAGCCCGTCAAGGTGCTCGGCTCGGGCGACCTCGGCGGCGTCAAGCTCCAGGTCTCGGCGCACGCGTTCAGCGCGTCGGCCAAGGAGAAGATCGCCGCCGCCGGTGGGTCCACCACCGAGCTGTAGCGATGCAGAAACCGCGCCGTTGTGAGGGCCGATCCGGTTCCCCGCAACGGCGCGGTCTCATGTCGGCACCGTTGTCGCCGCCATGGATACCGTCGTAATCGCCCGTACTGTTAGAGTCGCCCCCGAGCCCCGGCGGGTGCGCCGGGCACTGGGATCGACACGTACCGCCGCGTCGGCGGTCAGTCTGCGCAGGAGGAACAGTTGCTCTCCGCCTTTGTCAGCGCGTTCCGTACGCCTGACCTGCGCAAGAAGATACTGTTCACGATCTTCATCCTGGCCATCTTCCGACTCGGTGCGGCGATACCGAGCCCCGGCGTCTCGTACACCAATGTGCAGAAGTGCATCGACATCGCGAGCAAGAGCAACGCGACGTCGGACGTCTTCACACTGTTGAACCTGTTCTCCGGCGGTGCGCTGTTCCAGTTGAGTGTGTTCGCGCTGGGCATCATGCCCTACATCACCGCGAGCATCATCCTGCAGCTGCTGACCGTCGTGATTCCCCGGCTGGAGCTGCTGCGCAAGGAAGGTCAGTCCGGCCAGGCGAAGATCACGCAGTACACGCGGTACCTGACGCTCGGCCTGGCGGTGCTGCAGGCCTCCGGGTACATCGCGCTCGCGGAGTCCGGCCAGCTGTTCGGCAACCAGTGCACCGACCCGATCATCCCGACGGTCGGCCCGCTGCCGCACTGGCTCACGCTCGTCGTCATCGTGATCACCATGACCGCCGGTACCGGCTGCATCATGTGGCTGGGTGAGCTGGTCACCGACCGCGGTGTCGGCAACGGCATGTCGGTCCTGATCTTCACGAACATCGCGGCCCGGATGCCGTCCGAGGGCTGGACGATCCTGAAGAAGGGCACGCTGACGTTCGCGATCGTGCTCGGCATCGGCATCGTCGTGATCGCCGCGGTCGTGTTCATCGAGCAGGCCCAGCGCCGCGTCCCGGTGCAGTACGCGAAACGTATGATCGGCCGCCGCATGTTCGGCGGCACCTCGACCTACATTCCGTTGAAGGTGAACCAGGCCGGCGTCATCCCGGTCATCTTCGCCTCGTCGCTGCTCTACCTGCCGCAGCTGGTCACCCAGCTCGCCGGCCAGAACAGCACGAACCCGGTGGTCACCTTCATCACCAGGTACATCACCCAGCAGAACAACTGGGTCCACATCCTTCTGTACTTCGCGCTCATCGTCTTCTTCACGTACTTCTACGTCGCGATCACGTTCAACCCGACCGAGGTCGCGGACAACATGAAGAAGTACGGCGGGTTCGTGCCGGGCATCCGGCCCGGGCGGCCGACCGCGGAGTACCTGGACTTCATCCTGAGCCGGATCACCCTGCCGGGCTCGCTGTACCTGGGCATCATCGCGGTGCTGCCGAACCTGTTCATCGGCCTCGCCGGCGGCAACGTGCAGAACTTCCCGTTCGGCGGTACGGCGGTGCTGATCATGGTCGGCGTCGGCCTGGAGACGGTGAAGCAGATCGAATCGCAGCTGATGCAGCGCAACTACGAAGGGTTCCTCCGGTAGTGTCGCCGCGCAGCGGGGGTTCGCGCACAGGAAGTCCGGTGGATCGAGGTGATGGCATGAGCGGGCGCCAACGGGCGAGTCGTCAGCGCAGCGGCCTCGTGTGCCACGCCCGTCCGACGCGAAGCGAGGAACGGGCATGAGGCTGGTGCTGGTGGGTCCGCCGGGGGCGGGCAAGGGAACCCAGGCGGAGTTCATCGCCGCGCACCTGTCTGCGCCGAAGATCTCCACCGGCGACATCCTCCGGGCCAACGTCGCGGACGGCACCGAGCTGGGCCGCGAGGCCAAGGGGTACATGGACGCCGGCGAGCTGGTCCCCGACCAGGTCGTCATCAACATGGTGCGGGGCCGCCTGGCGGAGCCCGACGCCGAGGACGGCTTCCTGCTCGACGGATTCCCGCGTACGGTGCCGCAGGCGCAGGAGCTCGACAAGATGCTCGCGGACCTCGGCACCGGTCTCGACCTCGTTCTCGAACTCGTGGTCGAGGAGGAGGAGGTCATCCGGCGGCTGTCCGGCCGGCGTACCTGTCGGGGCTGCGGGAAGATCTGGCACGTCGAGTTCGATCCGCCGGCCAGGTCCGGGGCGTGCGACCGGTGCGGCGGCGAGCTGTTCCAGCGCGACGACGACAAGCCGGAGACCATCGCCGAGCGCCTCCGGGTGTACGCGCGCGACACCCAGCCCCTCGTGGCGTACTACGCCGCCCAGGGCAAGCTGGTCGGCTTGGACGCGGTCGGCCCGGTCGAGGACGTGACCCAGCGGGCGTACGACGCGCTCCGGTCGTACGGCGGTTAGGACCCACTTGTTCGCCAAGCAACGCATCCAGCTCAAGACGCCCGAGCAGTTCGCGCTCATGCGCGAGGCCGGCCTCCTGGTCGCCGACACCCTGGCGAAGCTGCGCGCCGCGGTCGCGCCGGGTGTCTCGACCAAGGATCTCGACGAGCTGGCCGAGTCGAACATCCGGGCCGCCGGCGGCACCCCCAACTTCAAGGGGTACTACGGCTATCCGGCGACGATCTGCGCGTCGGTGAACGACCAGGTCGTGCACGCGATCCCGAGCGCGGACCAGGTCCTTGCCGAGGGCGACATCATCTCGATCGACTGCGGCGCCATCATCGAGGGCTGGCACGGCGATTCGGCGATCACCGTCCCGGTCGGGGAGGTCGACCCGGCGCTGACCCGGATGATCGACGTCGCCGAGGACGCCATGTGGGCGGGCATCGCCGCCGCGGGCACCGGCCGTCGCCTCACCGACATCTCGTACGCGATCGAGCAGGTCGTCCGCGCCGGCGGACAGTACGGGATCGTCGAGGGGTACGGCGGGCACGGCATCGGTACGGAGATGCACCAGGACCCGCACATCCTGAACTACGGACGTCCGGGCAAGGGCCCGAAGCTGGTGACCGGCATGGCGCTGGCGATCGAGCCGATGATCACGATGGGCCGCGCCGACGTCGTGGAGCTGGACGACCAGTGGACGGTCGTCACGGCCGACCATTCGCTCGCCGCGCACGTCGAACATTCGGTCGCGCTGTGCTCCGACGGCCTCTGGGTACTCACGGCGCCGGACGGCGGCCGCTCCCGTCTCGGCGACCTCGCGTCGGCGCTCGCCACCCCCGCCCTCTGAGCCATTTCCGCGGCAACCGCTTTCCCGCGCATCCCGCCGTACCATGGAGTCGGGTACCTCTGCTGCACGGGGAGGGGGGCGGCCGTGGACCGGCAGGACATGCGGGTGTCGGACGCCGAGCGCCAGGAGGTCGTCGACCAACTGGGCACGGCGCTTGGCGAAGGCCGCCTCGACGTGGAGGAGTACGACGAGCGCGTGCAGTCCGCGTACCAGGCGAAGACGTACCGGGATCTGGTGCCGTTGACGGCGGATCTGCCGGGGCTGCCGGTGCCGGCGCCGCTGGGTGAGAAACGCGCCGCACTCGCCCGTGCGCGCGGGGGCGAGCCGCCGAGCCGTGCGATCGCGGTGCTTTCGGTGGTCTTCGTGTTCATCGGGCTGAGTGTCCTGATGTCGGTCGCCACCGGTGGCGTGTTGATCCCGTTCTGGCCGCTGTTCATCTTCGGCTTCTGGGGCCTGGCCCGTTCCGGACGGTACGGGCGCCGCTGACGGCCCGGTTTGGCAAGCGTGATCGGGCCGCGTAAGATACATCCTTGGCGCACAGCGCCCGTCCTGTCGTGTCTTCAATCGGACCTGCCGCGGACACCCTCTGCTGAGGTGGCCCTCCGGCGTCCGTGAGCGCGCGGGACCGCGGCTGAGGCACTGTACGTCGACCATAGGACCCGACTCGTCAGGGTAAGCGGAGGACATGCCGAAGAAGGACGGCGCCATCGAGATCGAGGGCCGTGTTGTGGAGCCCCTGCCGAACGCGATGTTCCGCGTGGAGCTCTCCAATGGCCATCGAGTGTTGGCACACATCAGCGGCAAGATGCGGCAGCACTACATCCGTATTTTGCCGGAGGACCGGGTAGTCGTGGAGCTCTCTCCCTACGACCTGACCCGGGGACGCATCGTCTACCGCTACAAGTGAGTCCCTCGGGACTCTCTTCGGGTGGTGGGACCACCGGGCTGCCGTACGGCGGTCCGGTCCTTTGCCGCTCGCCTGACACGGGCCCGCCGTGTCCGTGATCGAAAGAGTACTTCCGTCGTGCGCGGGGGTGCTCCCCATTGAAGGACGCTTAGAACCGTGAAGGTAAAGCCGAGCGTTAAGAAGATCTGCAACAAGTGCCGGGTGATCCGCCGTCACGGCCGGGTCATGATCATCTGCTCTGACCCGCGGCACAAGCAGCGCCAGGGCTGAGCCCAGCGCTGCGCGGATCGCACTGACGCTTCACCACCAGGAAGGCCCGTCCACGGTCGTACCCTCGGCCCGGAGGCTGGGGCCCCGCTCATTGGGCGCGCGGGGACGGACGGGCGCAGACCTCCGGATGGACACGAGGAGTACGCCCAGTAATGGCACGTCTGGTCGGCGTCGATCTTCCCCGCGAAAAGCGGCTGGAGATCGCGCTCACGTACATCTACGGGGTCGGTCGGACCCGGGCGATCGAAACGCTCGACAAGACCGGCATCAGCCCCGACAAGCGCGTCCGTGACCTCACCGACGAGGAGCTGGTTCAGCTCCGCGACTGGATCGAGGCCAGCTACCAGGTAGAGGGTGACCTTCGCCGCGAGGTCGCCTCGGACATCCGGCGCAAGATCGAGATCGGTTGCTACCAGGGCATCCGGCACCGTCGCGGCCTGCCCGTACGCGGGCAGCGGACCCGTACCAACGCGCGTTCCCGCAAGGGCCCGAAGCGCACCGTTGCCGGCAAGAAGAAGCCGGGCAAGAAGTAGTAACCGCTGACGATCTCGACAGGAGAGACATACAGGTATGCCGCCCAAGGCGCGTGCCGGTGCCAAGAAGGTCCGGCGTAAGGAAAAGAAGAACGTGGCCCACGGCCACGCCCACATCAAGAGCACGTTCAACAACACGATCGTGTCGATCACCGACCCGACCGGTGCGGTGATCTCGTGGGCGTCGTCCGGCCAGGTGGGTTACAAAGGCTCCCGCAAGTCGACGCCGTTCGCGGCGCAGCTGGCCGCTGAGGCGGCGGCGCGTCGTGCGATGGAGCACGGCATGCGCAAGGTCGACGTGTTCGTCAAGGGCCCCGGTTCCGGCCGGGAGACCGCGATCCGGTCGCTGCAGGCGGCCGGCCTCGAGGTCGGGTCGATCCAGGACGTCACGCCGCAGCCGCACAACGGATGCCGGCCGCCGAAGCGCCGTCGGGTCTGAGGGGGAGCAGGAGAATCATGGCTCGTTACACAGGTCCTGACTGCCGCCGCTGCCGGCGCGAGAAGATGAAGCTGTACCTCAAGGGCAGCAAGTGCGAGGGCCCGAAGTGCCCGCTGGAGTCGCGTCCCTACCCGCCCGGCCAGCACGGCCGCGGTCGGCTCAAGGAGACCGAGTACCTGCTGCAGCTTCGTGAGAAGCAGAAGGCCCGCCGGGTGTACGGCGTGCTGGAGAAGCAGTTCGTGCGGTACTACGAGGAAGCGAACCGGCAGAAGGGCAAGACCGGTGAGGCCCTGCTCCAGCTGCTGGAGATGCGCCTCGACAACGTGGTCTACCGCGCCGGGTACGCCAAGTCCCGGGACATGGCCCGTCAGCTCATCCGGCACGGCCACTTCGTGGTGAACGGCCGCAAGGTCGACATCCCGTCGTACCAGGTGACCGAGCACGACATCGTCGAGGTCCGGGAGAAGTCCCGCGAGCTCACGCCGTTCGTGGTCGCCAAGGCCGAGGCCGGCGAGAAGACGGTGCCGGCGTGGCTTGAGGCCATCCCCGGCCCGATGAAGATCCTGATCCACTCGGCCCCGGCCCGGCAGGTCATCGACACGCCGGTGCAGGAGCAGCTCATCGTCGAGTACTACTCGAAGTAACACCTGCGGTCCCCGGGGCAGCCCGCTCCGGGGACCGGAAGCATGTTGTGGCGTCATATGGCGGGCGCCCGACCAGATGGAGGAAACACCGTGCTCATCACCCAGCGGCCGTCGCTGTCCGAGGAGTCGATTGCCGAGAACCGTTCGCGGTTCACGATCGAGCCCCTGGAGCCGGGCTTCGGGTACACGCTCGGCAACTCGCTGCGGCGTACCCTGCTCAGCTCCATTCCCGGCGCGGCCGTCACGAGCATCAAGATCGACGGCGTGCTGCACGAGTTCACGACGATTCCCGGTGTCAAGGAGGACGTCGTCGACCTCGTGCTGAACATCAAGGAGCTGACCGTCAGCTCCGAGCACGACGAGCCGGTCACCATGTACCTGCGGAAGCAGGGCCCCGGCCCGGTGACCGCGGGTGACATCCAGCCGCCGGCGGGCGTCGAGGTGCACAACCCCGACCTGCACCTGGCCACCCTGAACGACAAGGGTCGGCTGGACATGGAGCTGGTCGTCGAGCGTGGACGTGGCTACGTCACGGCCGCGCAGAACAAGCAGCAGGGCCAGGAGATCGGCCGGATCCCGGTCGACTCGATCTACTCGCCGGTGCTGAAGGTCAGCTACCGCGTCGAGGCGACCCGTGTCGAGCAGCGCACCGACTTCGACAAGCTGGTACTCGACGTCGAGACGAAGAACTCGATCTCGCCGCGTACCGCGCTGGCGTCCGCCGGTTCGACCCTGGTCGAGCTGTTCGGGCTGGCCCGCGAGCTGGACGAGGCGGCCGAGGGCATCGACATCGGCCCGTCGCCGCAGGACGCGCAGCTCGCCGCCGACCTGGCGCTGCCGATCGAGGAGCTGGACCTGACCGTCCGGTCGTACAACTGCCTCAAGCGCGAGGGCATCAACAGCGTTGGTGAGCTGCTGTCGCGTACCGAGGCGGACCTGCTCGACATCCGGAACTTCGGTCAGAAGTCCATCGACGAGGTCAAGATGAAGCTGGCCGGTATGGGGCTGGGCCTGAAGGACCAGGCTCCCGGGTTCGACCCTGCCAGTGTCGCGGAGAGCTTCGCCGAGCCCGACTACGACGGCAACGACTTCCGCGAGACCGAGCAGCTCTAAGCTGTAGTACCGCAGGTGAGGGGCGCCCCCGAGCCGCACTGGAATAGAGGAGCCTTCGAAAATGCCCAAGCCGACCAGGGGTGCCCGTCTGGGTGGCAGCCCGGCCCACGAGCGGTTGATGCTGGCGAACCTGGCGACGTCGCTGTTCAAGCACGGCAAGATCACGACCACCGAGGCGAAGGCGAAGCGGGTCCGCCCGCTGGCCGAGCGTATGGTCACCTTCGCCAAGCGCGGTGACCTGCACGCCCGCCGTCAGGTGGCCACCGTGGTCCGGGACAAGGACGTGGCGTACCAGCTGTTCGCAGAGATCGCGCCGCGGTTCACCAACCGGCCCGGCGGCTACACCCGGATCGTGAAGGTCGGCCCGCGCAAGGGCGACAACGCGCCGATGGCCGTCATCGAGCTGGTCGAGGAGCTGGCCGAGGCGCCGGCGCCGAAGCGGTCGGCCCGTCCGGCCGCCGCCAAGACGGAGACCGCCGCCGCGCTGGCCCCGGAGGAGCCCGCGGCCGAGGCCGCCGTCGAGGACACCGACGCGGACGAGAGCAAGTCCGAGTAGGTTCGCAGTTCCTGGCCGAGCCCGTCACCGCCTCGCGCGGTGGCGGGCTCGATCCATTGGTACGGAAGGGTTTCGGGCGTTGCGGTTGCGGATGGGCGTGGCGTACGACGGCACGGGGTTCTCGGGTTGGGCGGTGCAGCCGGACCGCCGCAGCGTCGCGGGAGTACTCGGGGAGGCGCTCGGGCGGCTGTTCCGGGAGTACGACGGGTTGACGGTGGCGGGGCGTACCGATGCGGGGGTGCACGCCACCGGTCAGGTGTGCCACGTCGACGTTCCCGACGACGCCTGGGTACGCGTGGCGTCGGCGCGCGGTGCCGCGGCCCCGGACCCGACCGTCGCGGTGCGGCGGCTCGCCGGGGTGCTGCCGCCCGACGTACGCGTGCATGCCGTGACCCCGGTCGACCCGCGCTTCGACGCGCGCTTCTCGGCGTTCCGCCGGAGGTACGAGTACCGGATCACGGACGACCCGGCCGGGCCCACGCCGCTGCGCCGGTACGACACGCTCGGGTGGCCGCGGACCCTCGACACCGCGGCGATGGCGGACGCCGCGCGCGGACTGCTCGGCGAGCACGACTTCGCCGCGTACTGCCGGCGCAAGGACAACGCCACCACCATCCGCGAACTCCAGCGGCTCGACGTGGTCCGCGGTGACGTCATCACCGTGTCGGTGGCGGCCGACGCGTTCTGCCAGGCGATGGTGCGCAGCCTCGTCGGCGCGCTGCTCGCCGTCGGTGAGGGACGGCGCACCGTACCGTGGCCGGGTGGGTTGCTGACGCGTACGGAACGGGCCAGCGAGGTGACCGTGGCGCCCGCGCACGGGCTGAGCCTGGTCGGCGTGGACTACCCGACCGACCCGGCGGAATGGGCCGCCCGGGACGCCGCCACCCGCCGCCGCCGCGACGAGACCTGACCCGCGCCGGTTCCCTTGCGCGGCAGGCGATCCGGGATAGGTGGGCCCGGCGGAGTAGCCTTCCGCCGGGCCCGTGGGATATTCGACTGCTCTACCGATTGAGCTAACCGCGCGAAGCGCGGGGGAGGACTCGAACCTCCAACCGGTCGATCAACGACCCGTCGCCGATTTGGTAGCGCCGACACGTTTAAGAGCGGGATCATCCTGTGGGCCCACGACTCTGCCATTGAGCCTACCGCCCGTCGGGAGAACCGTTGCGGCGCAACGGTTCCCGTGAGCCGGGCGGGCCGGATTCGAACCGGCAACCTGGGCCTGTCGTCCGTACTCCCTCGATTCGACACTCGGCGAGAATGCTGATCCTGGAGCGATAGCGTGAACGTGACTCGGTGTCCGGGACTGCCTCTGCCAGTTGGGCTATCCCGTCACGAGTGACGGGAGGAGGACTCGAACCTCCACTGTGGACCCGGCGCCTGGAACGCGCGGGTCATCCCTGTCCGCGCGACCCTGGTTCAGGCTGAGCATCAGTCTCAGTCTGCGCTCCTTGGCGCGGGGTCAGCATAACCGTTGCGGGCAAGGGGATCGAGCGCTTTCCCGCCGCCGCACTCCGGACCACCGTCGCGACACGGTACCTGTGCGACGTGGCCACGCACGACTGGCGCCACGCGGATCCGGCGTCACGCGGAGCCGGAGCGACGTGCCACGTAACCGATGCGGCGCGAGCAACCCGTGTGACCAGGAACCGGTGCCGCACAAGAACCCGGGGCCGCGAGTACCGGGGCCACGAGTACCGGGGCCCACAAGTACCGGGGGATGGGCGGCGCGGAGGCTCGGTCGGTTGGTACGCAAGGGAAAGCCGCGCCGTCCCGAGCGTGCGGGGCGGCGCGGCGTGCGGTCAGCCGAACAGGTACCCGAGGACCCGCTCGCCGACCTTGCGGTCCTCGACCTCGGTGCCGTTCGCGTCCTCGCGGGCGAACTTCACGGCGGCCTGGAGCTTCTCGACGCGGTCGACGAGTTCGTTGATGCGGCTGGCGGGCAGCGCACCGGAGAACTTCACGGTGCGCCAGTATCCGACGGTGACGTCCTCGTGGTAGACCTCGACCTGCGCCGGGTGCTTCTCGGTCGCCTCTGCCTTGACGTGGTTGCGCGGCACCTTCCGGGTACGCAGGGTCTGCACGGGCTCGGTGGCGAACGAGTCGGCGGACGCGTCGTAGGTCCAGGACTCGGCGGCGTCGAGCACCGGCAGCTTGCGCACGAACGTGTGCAGGTCGACGAGCTGCTTCTCCAGGAACAGCAGGTACGTGACGGGCACGTCGGACAGGATCGTCCGGCCGTCGACGGTCACGTCGGCGCGGGCCGTGCAGTTCGCCCAGTCCTTGGTGGCGGTGACGTCGAACAGCCGGGTGAGGATGCGGACCGTCTCCCGGATGACGTCGTCGGCCTTGACCTGCACGCGGGTCGACTCGGGCGGCAGCCGCTCACCCTCCTCGTCCTTCGGCTGGTACGTCCGGGAGATGCCGGACAGCGCGGCCTGCTTCTGCAGGGCGTGGTGGCTCGCGGTGAGCTCGGCGAACGAGCGGCTCTTGACGCCCTTCTCCACGGCGATGATCTGGTTCAGCTTGGCCATCGTTTCTGCCTTCGACATTCGCCGGTACGGCGAAGGGAATGTGGTGTCGGCACCGGAGGCTACCGGCCGCGGGCAAGCGGACGGCACCGCTTTTCCGCCGGTACGGCAGGAAACCGTTGCGGTACAAGACGTTCCGGTGTGGAGGGTGAAACCGTACGCGGGGCTGCGGCGTGGTGTGTGCCGCCTTCGGGTCGTCGCGCCGGGGCCGCATCTTCGCGGTGTCCGCCGTGAAACCGGGACGTCGGGCAAGGCGTGGAGTGGGTGCCCGGACGGGCACCGTACCCCGAGGAGTCCCCATGCGCATCCCCCGAATGCTCGCCGTGCCGGTCGTCGCGGCCGCGCTCGCCCTCGCCGCGGGTGCGCCCGCGCTCGCGACGCCGGAGAGCCCGAGCCCCAGCCCGAGCCCGAGCGACAGCGCGAGTCCGAGCGACAGCGCAAGCCCCAGCGCGAGTCCCAGCAGCAGTGCGAGTCCGAGCGCCAGCACGCCCGACGACAGCCCGAGCCCCAGCCCGAGTACGTCCACCGAGCCGGGGACGCCGTTCTCGGTGGAGGGCACGTTCTCGCCCGACCCGGCGGCGGAGGGCGACCGGGTGACGCTCACCGTGACCGTCCGGTACACCAGCGCCGGTGGGCAGCTGACCGTCGACGGCCTCGGCGGCCCGCTGTCCGTCCGGTACACGCCGGAGGAGTACGCGTGCGGGATGACGACGTCGTCCCGGATGACCTGCCAGGTACCCACCGACGAGGATGCCGCCGTCTACACCACGACGCTCGTCGTCCGGCACCTGACGCACTCGCCGACCAGGCGGTGGGTGACGCTGACCGCGCACAACGACGAGGGCACCGTCTCCGCGCGGGTACCGGTGACGCTCGTGTCGTCGAGCGCGTCGCCCAGCGGCAGCCCCACGGCCACCGCATCCCCGAGTACGCCCGCGGCCGGCGGCCTGCCCGTGACCGGTACCTCGCTGCTGCTCGTCGGCGGTGTCGCCGCCGTACTGCTCGGCACCGGTACTGTCGCCCTGCTCCTCGCCCGACGCCGTACCGTCGGCTGACCCCCGGGATCCGGCGGCAGGCAACGCCTCCGCTGGCCCTTGAACACAGAACCGTTGGCAGACAACGGGTCAGCTGTGAGGGGCCGCCGCGGAACCGTTGGCGGGAAACGGGTCGGCGCTGTGGACGGCGCCCGTCGCGCATCGCGTCGGGCGCCGTCGCAGCGCTGCCGCCCGCGCGACCACCGAGCCGGAAACCGTTGACAGGAAAGGGTTCCGGCCGGGGTGGGCGGCCCTCGCCGTGGGCGGCTAGCCGCGTCCGCCGGCGGAACCGTTGGCCGACAACGTGTTCGCCGGGCGTTGCGGCGGGACGGTCAGTCGGCGTTGCGGCGGGCGTCGACCACACCCGTCAGGTACGTCTGGACCATGTCGGTGACGATCTGCTGCGTGGTGGCGTTGCCGGCCGGCGCCTTGCCGTCGGTACGGCCGACCACGACGTAGAGCACGTAGTGGCCGTACGACTGGAGGGTGAAGACGGTCGGCGACTTCGCCAGCTTCGGTGCGCCGGGCGCGGACAGGCCGGCGAAGTTGCCGCGGGTCTGCCGGCCGAGCTGCTTGATCGCGTCGGCCGCGGACTGCGCGCCGGCCGAGTCGGCGAGGTTGCAGATCCCGGCGGTCAGCACGTACCCGTCGGCGGGTGCGGCGAGCGTCGCCCGGATCACCTGCGTGCAGTGGTACTTGGTGAGCACGCCGCCGACCTTGCCCGTGGCCGCCTGCCCGCACACCGTGCGCGGCTTGTCCCGCGCCAGGATCCGGTACGTGGCGTCCCGGCCCGGGTCCGGGTGCAGGTCGTCCTGCCCCCACACCTCGTCGACGGTCAGCGGCTTCGGATCCGTACCGCGCGCGCTGACGTCGATCGGCGACCGGGTCGGCGACGGACTCGGCGGGGTCGTCGCCGAGTGCTTCGGCCCGGCCGTCGGCGTGTCCTGCGGATTGCCCTTGACCAGCGCGTACGACCCGGCGAGCAGACCGCCGAGGAGCACCACCGCGGCGATCCCGGCGAGTACCTTCGGCCAGCGGTGCGGCCGGTCCCGACGCGGCGGCGTGGGCACGGGCTCGGGCGTCGCGGCGGGCGCGAACGGGCGTACCGGGTCGCCGAAGGGCTGGGCGGGCAGTCCCGTGCCGAACGGCGCACCGGAGCCCGGTTGGGGCGCGAACGGACTCGGCGGCGGCGCCCCCAACGACGGCCCCGCGAACCCCTGCCCCGGATGCTGCTGCTGTCCCTGGTACGCCTGGCCCGACGCCTGCCCCGGGTACTGCTGCGCCCCGGGGTACGGCTGGGAGCCGGGGGGCGACGACTGTCCGGAGTACGGCGGGGTCGCCTGGTCCGGGAAGGGCTGCATCGAGGTGGGCTGATCCTGGGATCCGACCTGCTCCCGGTCGGTGTGCGGGGGCGGGAAGCCGCCCGGATACCGTGGGTCCGGGTGCGTCATGCGCGCCAGAGTACCCAACGAGCCGAAGGGGCCACCGCGTGCCGAACGAGCCTGCCGACGACCCGGGGCGAGCGGTCCGACCGGCGCCCGGCGACCCGACGCACCCCGGCACCCCCGCTCAGGACTCCGCCCCCACGCCCCGCGACGCCGCCGGCGAGTCCACGGAGCCAGGCGAGGCAGCGGCGACCGCGGACAGCGGCGCCGCCGGCCCCGACCCCGCCCCGACGCCCGCCGCCGCCCCGACGCCCGGCTCCGCGGAACGTGGCACCGGCGCGACGCCTGGCTTCGACGCCACGGTTCCCGACGCTGCCGGGGACGACGGCGCGGTTTCCGACGCTGCCGGGGACGGTACGGCGGGGCCCGGTGACGGGGCAGCGGCCGGGGAGCACTACTTCACGGCGGATCCGAGCGCGCCCGCGACCCGGTCGACGGTACGGTTCGCGGTCGGTACGCGGGAGGTGCGGTTGACCGCGGCGGGCGGGGTGTTCTCGGCGTCGCGGCTGGACCCGGGCACGGCCGTACTGCTGCGTAAGGCGCCGTTGCCGCGGCGGGCCGGGACGCTGCTGGACCTGGGCTGCGGGTACGGGCCGATCGCGGCAGCGCTGGCGGTGAGCGCGCCGGCCGCCACGGTGTACGCGGTGGATGTGAACGCCCGCGCGCTGGACCTGGTGCGGGAGAACGCGGCCGCGCTGGGTGCCGCCGACCGGATCGTCCCGGCGACGCCGGACGCGGTGCCGGCGGACGTGGTGTTCGACGAGATCTGGTCGAATCCGCCGATCCGGATCGGGAAGCCGGCGCTGCACGGGCTGCTGACGACGTGGCTGCCGCGGCTGGCGCCGGGCGGGGTGGCGTGGCTGGTCGTGGCCCGTAACCTGGGCGCCGACTCGCTGGCCGGCTGGCTGACCACCCAGGGGTACGCGGTGGACCGGCACGCGAGCCAGAAGGGCTACCGGGTGCTGTCCGTCGCCGCGGCCGGATAACCCCGCGACAGGGCGGCCGGTCACCTGCACAATCGGGTACTCGTGGGCTATGTCGACGTCGCCGGGTTGAGCCATGTGCTCGCCGACGGGCGGGAACTCTTCGCGGACGTGTCGTTCCGGGTGGGCGAGGGCGCCAAGGTGGCGCTGGTGGGCGCCAACGGGACGGGCAAGACGACGCTGGTCCGGATGGTGGCCGGTGACCTGCCGGTGTCCACGGGCGCGATCGCCCGCGCGGGTGGGTTGGGCGTGATGCGCCAGTTCATCGGGATGACGGACGAGGTGCCGGGTGTGGCGCCGCGGCCGGGTGGCGGCACGGTGCAGGATCTGGCGCTGTCCCTGGCCCCGCCCCGGGTACGCGCGGCCGGCGCGGCACTGGCCGCCGCGGAGCAGGCGATGCGTACTGCGGAGCTGCGCGGCAAGTTCTCGAACGCGGCGCGCGCGGCCCAGGTGCGGTACGCGGAGGCGCTTGGTGCGTGGGGCGACGCCGGCGGGTACGAGGCGGAGGTGGCGTTCGACACGGCCTCCATCGAGGTGCTGGACGCGGAGTGGGTCGACGCGAAGGACCGGCTGCTGGGCACGCTGTCCGGCGGCGAGCAGAAGCGGTTCGCGCTGGAGCTGCTGCTGTCCGGGCCGGACGAGGTGCTGCTGCTGGACGAGCCGGACAACTTCCTCGACGTACCGGCGAAGCGGCGGTTGGAGGAGCAGCTGAACGCCTCCGACAAGGCCGTCCTGTACGTGAGCCACGACCGGGAGCTGCTGGCGAACACCGCGGACCGGGTGGTGGCCCTGGAGTCGGGCAGTTCGTGGACGCACGGCGGCGGGTTCGCGAGCTGGCACGAGGCCCGCGCCGACCGGTACGAGCGGCTGGAGGAGCTGCGCCGCCGCTGGGACGAGGAGCACGCCAAGATCAAGCAGCTGGTGCTGATGTACCGGGAGAAGGCGAAGTACAACTCGGACATGGCGAGCCGGTTGCAGGCGGCGAAGACGCGGCTGGCGAAGTTCGAGGAGGCGGGGCCGCCGCCGGCGCCGCCGAAGGACCAGGACATCCGGATGAACCTGCGCGGCGGCCGTACCGGCAAGCGGGCGGTGATCTGCACGGACCTGGCTCTGTCGAACCCGTCCGGCGAGACGCTGACCAGCGGTTTCGACACCGAGATCTGGTACGGCGACCGGGTCGCGGTGCTCGGCGCGAACGGTACGGGCAAGTCGCACTTCCTGCGGCTGCTCGCGCTCGGCGGCACGGATCCGGAGCCGGGCACCGTGCTCCCCGGTACGCATCTGGCGCCGGTGCCGCACACCGGCGTGGCGCGGCTCGGCGCCCGGGTGCGCCCGGGGCACTTCTCGCAGACGCACGACCGGCCGGAACTGGTCGGGCGGACGTTGCGGGACATCCTGTGGCGCGGGGACGAGAGGCGCGACGGCATGGACCGGTCGGCGGCGATGAAGGCGCTCAGCCGGTACGAGCTGACGGGGCAGTCGGAGCAGGACTTCGGCACCCTGTCCGGCGGTCAGCAGGCGCGCTTCATGGTGCTGCTGCTGGAACTGTCCGGGGCGACGTTGCTGCTGCTCGACGAGCCGACCGACAACCTCGACCTGGTCAGCGCGGAGGCGCTGGAGGAGGGCCTCCGGTCGTTCCAGGGCACGGTGCTCGCGGTGACGCACGACCGGTGGTTCACCCGCGGCTTCGACCGGTACCTGGTGTTCGGGAACGACGGTGCGGTGACGGAGACGGCCGAGCCCGTCTGGGACGTACGGTGACCGGCGTGTGCCGGTCCGGGACGAGTGAGTGACGATAGGGACATGTCCATCCCCCAACAGGCCGTCGAGCCGGACGAGTCGGGCACCCGTCTCACCCCGCCGGACCAGCAGCGCCCACGCCCCGACGACGTGTCCGAGGTGCTGCCGGTACGGATGACCGCCGACGACGCCGACGAGCCGTACGACGTGGTCGACGCGCTGAGCCTGATGCGCTTCATCAGCGGGGAGCAGCCGCACGCGCGCACGAAGCGGCTGGAGCGGATCAAGCCGGAGGCGTCGCTGCTGCCCGAGGGCGCCCGCCTGCTGCGTACGGTGCACGAGGACTCGCGGCAGTCCCGGCTCGCAGTCGGCGACGGCTGGACGCTGCGGGCGGTGCGCTGGCGTAGCGGCGGCGGCGAGGTGACCGTCACCGCGACCACCGAGGACCTGGCCGTCTCCGTACTGGAGCGGGCGGTGGACGGGGTGGCCGCGGAGCCGTCGCCCGAGCCGGACACCGTCGAGATCGGTTTCTGGTACCACTCGTCGCGGCACGGGGCGTACCGGACGGCGCGCGGGATCGGTACGAGCGAGTGGGCGGACATCACGCGGAACTACTCGCGCCCGGTGTCCGAGGCGCTGGCGAAGCTGATGACGGTCACCCCGGACTCGGTCAACGGCCGGCTGCTGCTCCTGCACGGCCCGCCCGGTACGGGCAAGACGACGGCGTTGCGGGCGCTGGCCCGGTCGTGGCGTTCGTGGTGCCAGGTCGACTGCGTACTCGACCCGGAGAAGCTGTTCGCGGAGCCGAGTTACCTGATGGACCTGGTCATCGGGGACGACAACGACGAGGACGGCAAGTTCCGGCTGCTGTTGCTGGAGGACTGCGACGAGCTGATCCGCGGCGAGGCGAAGTACGCGACGGGTCAGGCGCTGTCGCGGCTGCTCAACCTGACCGACGGGCTGCTCGGCCAGGGCCGCAACGTGCTCGTCGGCATCACCACCAACGAGGACCTGCAACAGCTCCACCCCGCCGTCGTACGCCCGGGTCGGTGCCTGGCGCAGATCGAGGTCGGCCCGCTGACCGCGGACGAGGCGCAGGCGTGGCTCGGCGACGCGGCGAAGGCACCGGCGACCGGCGCCACGCTGGCCGAGCTGTTCGCGCTGCGCGCCGGGCGTCCGCCGGTGGAGCTGCGCCGTCCGCCCCGAGCCGGCCGGCGGCTTCTACCTCTGACGCGGCGTGATCGCCGGTTCTGGGGGTACCCGTCCAAGATCGACTGGTTGCGGTCTGTGGTCGGGACGGTCGGGAACGGCGTGGTTGAGCCGTTTCAGCGTGCGGGACGTCACTGTTCGTGATGGCCGAGGTGCTGACACCATCGGAGAGGTGAGCACCCCCCGTGAGTTGACCGTGCCCTCCGCCAGCGTCGATCCCGTACGGACGCTGCCGATCGTGGTCCACATGGACGACGCCGACACCACGTACGACGTGGTCGACGCGCTGTCGCTGACGCCGTTCGCGGACGGGGCGCAGCCGTGGGCCAGGACCGCCCGGCTGGACCACATCCGGCCGGACGCGTCGCTGCTGCCGCCCGGCGCGGTCCCGGTACGCCAGGCGGCCGGTGACCGTCGGGAGGCGCTGCTCGCGACCGGCGAGGGCTGGACGCTGCGCGCCGTACGGTGGCGTGGGGGTGGCGGCGAGGTGACCGTCACCGCGATCAGCGACGAGCTGGCCCGGTCCGTGCTCGCCTCCGCCACCAGCGACGCCGCGTCGACACCGGTGGACGCCGAGGACGGCGCGGTCGACCTGGGCTTCTGGTACCACTCGGCGCGGCGCGGCGGGTACCGCACCGTACGGTCCGTGGACGCGCCGAGCTGGCTGGACATCCGCGCCAACTACGCCGGTACGGTCGCGGCCGCGCTCGACCGGGTGATGGCGTTCCGGCCGGGGCCGACGACGGGCCGGCTGATGCTGATGCACGGCGAGCCCGGTACGGGCAAGACGACGGCGCTGCGGTCGCTGGCCCGGCAGTGGCACGACTGGTGCCAGGTCGACTGCGTACTCGACCCGGAGCACCTGTTCGCCGACCCCGGGTACCTGATGGACGTCGTACTCGGGGACGGCGAGGAGGAGGACGACGGCCGCTGGCGGCTGCTGCTGCTGGAGGACTGCGACGAGCTGATCCGCGGCGACGCCAAGCGCACCAGCGGTCAGGCGCTCGCCCGGCTGCTGAACCTGACGGACGGGCTGCTGGGCCAGTCCCGCCGGGTACTCGTCGCGATCACCACGAACGAGGACCTGTCCCGCCTGCACCCGGCGGTCACCCGGCCGGGCCGCTGCCTGGCCCGGGTGGAGATCGGTGCGCTGCCGCGCGAGGAGGCCACCCGCTGGCTCGGCGGCGCCGGCGAGGTCGGCCCGGACGGCGCGACCCTGGCCGAACTGTTCGCGCTGCGCGACGGTGCCGACCCGGTCGGCGTGACCCGCGCCGCCCGCCCGGCCGGCGGCTTCTACCTCTGACCGCGCCGCTTTCCCTTGTACTACAAGGGAAAGCGGACGCTGGCCGTCATCGCCGTGTCCTCGTGTGCGAGGTCGCGGCAGTACGGTCGCCGGCGTGGTCCGCCGCCCGAACCGGGTACGAAGGATCGGTCCGGGAAACGTCCCGACGACTGCCGCGTCGGCGCCGGAAACCCTGCCCCGCAAGCGATCCAGCGACGCCCAACAGTGCGGCGCGCCGGCCACCGGGAGCAGCGCGGTCGGCCGTCACCGGCCCGCGGGTGCCGGCCGCGCCGCGCCGGCGACCGGACGGTACGGGGCGCGGCGATGCGCACCGCGCCCCGTACCGGTCAGGTCACCGCCTTCTCGGCGACCGCGGACGCCGCCCTGGTACCGAAGGCGATGCCGCGGGCCTCCTTGCCGATGGCGGTCAGCACGATCACCGCCACGAACACCGGGACGATCGTGGCCGCCAGGGCGAACGGATACCCGTGCGTGGCGGCGAGGTGCTGCTGGATCGGCAGGTTGAGCGCCGCGAGCAGGTTCCCGAGCTGGTACGTCACGCCCGGGTAGAAGCCGCGGATCTCGTCCGGCGACAGTTCGGTCAGGTGTGCGGGGATGACGCCCCACGCGCCCTGCACCATCACCTGCATCAGGAACGAGCCGAGGCACAGCAGCGCCGCGGTCCGGGAGTACGCGAAGAGGGGGACGATGGGCAGGCCGAGTACGGCACAGAAGATGATCGAGACGCGCCGGCCGAACTTCTGCGACAGCGTGCCGACGAGGGTGCCGCCGAGGATCGCGCCGACGTTGTAGATGACGGCGATCCAGGTGGCGGTGGTCGCGCTGAGTCCGATCCCGCCGTTCCCGCTCTCCTTCAGGAACGTCGGGTAGACGTCCTGCGTGCCGTGGCTCATCCAGTTGAACGCGGTCATCAGCAGGACCAGGTAGATGAACCGGCGCAGCGTCTTCCAGTTGAAGAAGACCTGCGCGATGGTGGTCCTCGTGGCGCGGCGCCGCTCGACGGCGGTCTCCCACACCTCCGACTCGCGTACGGACATGCGGACGATGAGGCTGATCAGCGCCGGCAGGATGGACAGCGCGAACATCCACCGCCAGGACAGCCCCAGCGTCGAGTGGATCAGCAGGAACGCCAGCGACGCGAGCAGGTAGCCGAAGGCGTACCCCTCCTGGAGGACGCCGGAGAAGAAGCCGCGGCGACCGGCCGGGATCTTC
This sequence comes from Actinocatenispora rupis, assembly GCF_016861975.1. Taxonomy (GTDB): domain Bacteria; phylum Actinomycetota; class Actinomycetes; order Mycobacteriales; family Micromonosporaceae; genus Actinocatenispora; species Actinocatenispora rupis. Next base: position 51,775 of record NZ_BOMB01000013.1, read on the forward strand.
TCCATGGCGAGCGCGGCGCCGAGCCCCCACTCGCCACCCATGCCGATCCCGTACAGGAGGCGGAGGACGAGCAGGACGGTGAAGTTCGGCGCGAAGGCGCAGACGAAGCCGACCACCGCGTAGAAGCAGACGCAGGTGATGAGCGGCACCCGGCGGCCGACCCGGTCGGCCCACAGCCCGAACAGCGCGGCGCCGACGGGCCGCATGACGAGCGTCACCGTGGTGAGCACGGCGACCGCCTCCAGGGACATCGTGAAGTCCTTGGCGATCTCCGCGTACACCAGCACGATGATGAAGTAGTCGAACGCGTCCATCGTCCAGCCGAGCAGTGCGGCGATGAACGAGCTGCGTTGGTCCCGGGTCAGTCGTTGCCGCCCGGCCGGCGTCGCCGCCGTGCTCACGGTGCCTCCCCGGAACGACGTGCCACGGCTCTGCCCATCGAGCTCACCTCCGCTTCGTTCCACGACCGCGGGTGCGTCGGATTTCGCACGGTCCAGGATGCATCCTGCTCCCCGAAACGATCTTTCGCATTATGTCGATCTTGGTTAACTTTTCTCCTGCTACGTGCCCGCTCCCGGCCGCCCGCGACCCCGCCCGTTCCGCTGATCCGGCGCCACGGTGACCCACGTCGCGGCGGTACGGTGACTGCCGGGGGCGGCGCCGTCGGGCGCTCAGGTACCCTGGGACGCCGGAGCGGGGTCACTTTGACCGTGCCGGAAGCCGCCAGGTATCGTTGTGGGCTGTTGCGTGTACCGTCCGCACGCCCGACTCAGGGCGTCGATACCTTCAGGCGGCCGCACCCCGAGACACCGACGACGAGACAAGGTAAACCTGTGCGTACGTACAGCCCCAAGCCGGGCGAGATTGCGCGCCAGTGGCACGTCATCGACGCCACGGACGTCGTGCTCGGCCGCCTCGCCAGCCAGACCGCTCAGCTCCTGCGCGGCAAGCACAAGCCGACCTTCGCGCCGCACATGGACACCGGCGACTTCGTGATCATCGTGAACGCGAGCAAGGTGGCCCTGACCGGCAACAAGCGCGAGCAGAAGGTGGCCTACCGCCACTCCGGCTACCCGGGCGGCCTCAAGCAGGTCGGCTACACCGAGCTGCTGGAGAAGCGCCCGGAGCGGGCCGTCGAGCTCGCCGTCAAGGGCATGCTCCCGCACAACCGGCTCAGCCGTCAGATCCTCAAGAAGCTGAAGATCTACGCCGGCCCGGAGCACCCGCACTCGGCGCAGCAGCCGACCCCGTTCGAGATCACCCAGATCGCGCAGTAGGGCAGGAGTAAGCGTGACCAGCGCCATCGAAGAGACAGTCGCCGAGGTCGTCGAGCCCGTCCCGACGCCGCGCGCCGCCGACCGCCCGGTGCAGACCGTGGGCCGCCGCAAGGAGGCCATCGTCCGGGTCCGCCTGGTTCCCGGCACCGGCCAGTTCAAGCTCAACGGCCGCACCCTGGAGGAGTACTTCCCGAGCAAGGTCAGCCAGCAGCTCGTCAAGGAGCCGCTGGTGACCTCCGAGCGGGTCGAGGCGTACGACGTGCACGCCAACCTCAAGGGCGGCGGCATCACCGGGCAGGCCGGCGCGCTGCGCCTGGCGATCGCCCGCGCCCTGTGCGAGGTCGACCCCGACCACCGCCCGGCGCTGAAGAAGGCCGGCTTCCTGACGCGTGACGACCGCGCCGTCGAGTCGAAGAAGTACGGCCTGAAGAAGGCGCGCAAGGCGCCTCAGTACTCCAAGCGGTAGTTTGTGGTCCGGCCTTTCCGCCGGATCCTGTCTCGGCCGGACACGTCTGCATCGTGTCCGGCCGAACTGCTGTTCGGGGAAAGTAGCCTGCGGTTGAACGGGCGCTGACGACTTCGATAGCGAGGGGTGTGCATGGCTCGGTTGTTCGGTACCGACGGGGTGCGTGGGCTCGCCAACACCGAGCTGACGCCCGAGCTGGCGGTCGGCGTCGCGGTGTCCGCCGCGCACGTACTGGGCGTCGGGTCGGAGGACGGGGCGCGACCGCTGGCCGTGGTCGGCCGGGATCCGCGGGCCAGCGGCGACATGCTGGAGGCCGCCGTGGTGGCGGGTCTCACCAGCGCCGGCACCGACGTGCTGCGCGTCGGTGTACTGCCCACCCCCGCGGTCGCCGACCTGGTCGCGTCGACCGGCGCACACTTCGGTGTGGTGCTGTCCGCGAGCCACAACCCGATGCCGGACAACGGGATCAAGCTGTTCGGGGCCGGTGGGCACAAGCTGCCCGACGAGGTCGAGGAGCAGATCGAGAAGCTGGTCGAGGCACCCGACTCGTGGACCCGCCCGACCGGCGCGGGCATCGGCCGGATCCGGGAGTACGAGGCGGGCGCGGAGACGTACGTCGGGCATCTGCTGGCGACGCTGCCGCACCGGCTGGACGGCCTCACGGTCGTGGTGGACTGCGCCAACGGGGCGGCGTCCGCGGTCAGCCCGCTGGTGTACGAGCGGGCCGGGGCGACGGTCATCGCGATCCACGCCGAGCCCGACGGGCTCAACATCAACGACAAGTGTGGTTCCACCCACCTCGACGACCTCCGCGCCGCGGTACGCGAGCACCGGGCGGACGTGGGCATCGCGCACGACGGTGACGCGGACCGCTGCCTGGCCGTGACCGCCGACGGCGAGACCGTCGACGGCGACCAGATCATGGGCATCCTCGCGCTGGGCATGAAGGACGCCGGCACGCTCACCGCCGACACGCTCGTCGTCACCGTGATGAGCAACCTGGGCCTGCACCTGGCCATGCACGAGCACGGCATCGAGGTGGCCACCACCGCCGTCGGCGACCGGTACGTGCTGGAGGAGCTGCGGTCGCGTGGCCTCGCGCTCGGTGGCGAGCAGTCCGGCCACGTCGTCATGCCCGGGTACGCGACGACCGGTGACGGCACGCTGACCGCGCTGCACCTGCTCGCGCGGATGGCCGGGACCGGTCGCAGCCTGGCCGACCTGGCCGCCGTCGTACGGCCGCTGCCGCAGGTGCTGACGAACGTCCGGGTCGCGGACAAGACCGCCGCCACGGCGACGAAGGTCGTCGAGGCCGTGAGCGCCGCCGAGCAGGCCCTCGGTACGACGGGCCGCGTGTTGCTGCGCCCCTCCGGTACGGAGCCGCTGATCCGGGTGATGGTGGAGGCGGAGACGCAGCGGCAGGCGGTCGAGACCGCCGAGTCCATCGCGGCGACGGTCCGCGCCGTCAGCCCCGCCTGACCCGGCCCCGGTACCCGAGCGGCAAGCGGTTTCCGGTGCTGTGCAACCGGTGCCGGTGTCAGTCGGCCCCGGTACCCGAGCGGCGAGAGGTTCCGGTGCTGTGCAACCGGTGTCAGTCGGCGACGGTGGCGCGGAGGCGGGTGAGGAGTTCCTCGGTGAGGGGCGAGCGCCAGCGGTCGGTGGGGTGCACGGCGCCGACGTACCGGATGGGGGTGGGGTCGACGGGGCGGGCGACGAGTCCGCTCAGCGGCCCGGTGGTGCTGTCGGTGGCGAGGGCCACGGTGGGGACGAGGGCGACGCCCATGCCGGCGGCGACGACGGACTGCATGAACAGGTAGTCACTGGCGTAGCAGGCGACGCGGGGGCGGAAGCCGGCGACGGCGGCGTAGTGGTCGAGCATCTCGCCGACGTCCGCCCAGCCTTGTACCCAGGGCTCGGTGGCGAGGTCGGCGAGCCGTACGGTGCCGTGGTGCGCGAGCCGGTGGTCGGCGGGGAGTACGACGCGGACGGGGTCGCGGCGGAGCGGCACGTACCGGAGGGTGTCGCCGATGCCCCAGTCGTCGGGCGGCCGGGGCGTGGAGAAGTGGTAGACGACGGCGAGGTCGGCTTCGCCGCGCCGGACCATCGGTACGGCGGCGTGCGGTTCGGCTTCCATCACCTTGACCTCGGCGTTCGGGCGGTCGGTGGCGAGTCCGCTGACGGCTTCGGGGAGGAGCCGTTGGCCGGCGGAGGCGAACGTGGCGACGGCGAGGCTGCCGCGGTCGCCGGCGGCGATGTCGGCGACGTGACGCTCCGCTTTGGCGAGTTCGGCGGCGATGGTGTCGGCAGCGGCGACGAGCCGGCGGCCGGGCGCGGTGAGTGTGATCCCCGTCGTACGGCGCTCGACGAGGGGCGCTCCGACCTGCCGTTCGAGCGCCGCGACCTGCTGTGACACCGCGGACGGGGTGATTCGGAGCTGGCGGGCGGCGGCGGCCATGCTGCCGCGTGCGGCGGCGGCGCGCAGCACCATGAGCCGGGGTACGTCGATCATCAGTCCTGCTTAACACCCCTCACCGGATTCGGCTCTACTCCTGGCGACGGATTCGACGGAGAGTTGCTGCCGTGACTCGACGTTCCTGGTTTCTGCTGCTGGTGTTGTCCGCCACGTGGGGCGCCTCGTTCCTGTTCATCGACTGGTCGTTGGACGGGTTGGGCGCGCCGGTGGTGGTGTTCGGGCGGCTGCTGGTCGGTGCGGCGACGCTGGCGGTGGTGGCCCGCCCCGGTACGTTCCGGGCGCTGCGCGGGCGGTGGCTGCGGCTGGCGGTGTTCGCGCTGTTCGAGATGGTCCTGCCGTACCTGCTGATCGCGTACGGGGAGGGCCGGGTGCCGTCGGGGCTGGCGTCGATGCTGGTGTCGACGCAGATGACGTGGGTGGTGCTGCTGACGCCGCTGCTCGCCCCGGGCTCCCGGGTACGCCCGGTGGCGCTGGCGGGCGTGGCGGTGGGGCTGCTGGGTGTGGTGGCGCTGGCGGATCCGTTCGGGGCGGGCCGGCCGGATCCGGTGGGCGTGGTTCTGGTCACGGCGGCGGCGGTGAGTTACGCGGCGGGCGCGCTGCTGCTGGGTCGGCTGTTGCCGGGCGTACCGGCGGTGCCGTTGACGGCGGCGGGGCAGGCGGTGGCGGCGCTGCTGGTACTGCCGTTCGCGCTGGCGTACGTGCCGCGCGCGGTGCCGCCGACCCGCACGCTGGTGGCCCTGGCCGTACTCGGGATCGTGTGCACGGCGGGTGGGTTCGCGCTGTTCAACCACCTGGTGACGCGGTCGGGGCCGGGCGCGGCGAGCCTGGTGTCGTACCTGGCGCCGGTGTTCTCGGTGGCGTACGGCGTGGGTCTGGCGGGGGAGCGGTTGACGCCGGCGGCGGTGCTGGGTCTGGTGCTGATCCTGGCCGGTTCGGCGCTGACGACGGTACGGCGACGCCCGCGCGGACGGGCGGTGAACGATGGCTTTCGGCCGCGAAACGCGCAAATGGCCAGTTCGACACCCCGCGAACTGCGCACCGGTCCTGCGCGTTTCTCGGCTAGGCTCCCGGATTATGTGCGGCATCGTGGGGTACGTCGGGCACCAGCCGGCCTCCGGCATCGTCGTGGACGGCTTGCGCCGGCTGGAGTACCGGGGGTACGACTCGGCCGGGATCGCGGTCGTGGCGGACGGGGCGGTCCGGTCGGCGAAGCGGGCGGGCAAGCTCGCCAACCTGTGCAAGGCGCTGGACGAGCGTCCGGGCGGTGACGGTCTGGAGACCGCGACGACCGGCATCGGGCACACGCGGTGGGCGACGCACGGCGCGCCGACCGACCGCAACGCGCACCCGCACACGTCGGCGGACGGCCGGGTCGCGGTCATCCACAACGGCATCATCGAGAACTTCGCGCGGCTGCGCGACGAGCTGGAGTCGGCCGGGGTGGAGTTCGCGAGCGACACCGACTCGGAGGTCGTGGCGCACCTGCTGGCGGCGGAGACGGCCGCGGACGTCGGGCTGGCCGCCGCGATGCGTACGGTGGCGGGCCGGTTGGACGGCGCGTTCACGCTGCTCGCGGTGGCGGCGGACGAGCCGGACCTGGTGGTCGGCGCCCGGCGCAACTCGCCGCTGGTGGTCGGCGTCGGCGCCGGGGAGTACTTCCTGGCGTCGGACGTGTCGGCGTTCATCGCGCACACCCGGGACGCGATCGAGCTGGGCCAGGACCAGGTGGTGACGATCACGCCGAAGGGTGTGGAGGTGACCGACCTGGCGGGCGCGCCGGCCGCGACCACCGCGTACCACGTGGACTGGGACGCGAGCGCCGCCGAGAAGGGCGGCTACGACTACTTCATGTTGAAGGAGATCGCCGAGCAGCCGAAGGCGGTCGCGGACACGCTGCGCGGCCGGCTCACCGACGCCGGCGAGATCACCCTCGACGAGGTACGCCTGTCGGACCAGGACCTGCGCGACGTGGACAAGATCTTCATCGTGGCGTGCGGTACGGCGTACCACGCGGGGTTGGTCGCCAAGTACGCGATCGAGCACTGGACGCGGATCCCGTGCGAGGTGGAGCTGGCGAGCGAGTTCCGGTACCGGGATCCGGTGCTGGACCGGTCGACGCTGGTGGTGGCGATCTCGCAGTCCGGCGAGACGATGGACACGATCATGGCGCTGCGGCACGCGAAGGTGCAGAAGGCCCGCGTGCTCGCCATCTCCAACACGAACGGGTCGACCATCCCGCGCGAGTCCGACGCGGTGCTGTACACGCACGCCGGGCCGGAGGTCGCGGTGGCGTCGACGAAGGCGTTCCTCACCCAGCTCGTGGCGTGCTACCTGGTGGGGCTGCACCTGGCGCAGGTGCGCGGCATCAAGTACGCGGACGAGGTGGCGGCGGTGGTCGCGCAGTTGCAGGCGATGCCGTCGAAGGTGGAGGCCGTGCTCGCCACGATGGAGCCGGTACGCGAGCTGGGCCGGTCGCTCGGCACCGCCCGCTCGGTGCTGTTCATCGGCCGGCACGTCGGCTACCCGGTGGCGCTGGAGGGTGCGCTCAAGCTCAAGGAGCTGGCGTACATGCACGCGGAGGGGTTCGCGGCGGGCGAGCTGAAGCACGGCCCGATCGCGCTCATCGACGCCGGCACCCCGGTCGTCTGCGTCGTGCCGTCGCCCCGCGGCCGCGCCGTGCTGCACGACAAGATCGTGTCCAACATCCAGGAGGTACGCGCGCGCGGTGCCCGCGTCATCGCCATCGCCGAGGAAGGCGACACCGCCGTACTCCCGCACGCCGACCACGTCATCCACGTACCGCGGACGCCGACGCTGCTCGCGCCGCTCGTCAGTACGGTGCCGTTGCAGGTACTCGCCTGCGAGATCGCCGCGACCCGCGGCCACGACGTCGACCAGCCCCGCAACCTCGCCAAGTCCGTCACCGTCGAATGACGCGACGGCTCAGTCCTCGTAGTGTTAGCGGCACTGGGCGATGCGGATCTCCTCGCCGTCGATCTTGTAGACCAGCCGGTGCTCGTCGGTGATCCGGCGTGACCAGAATCCGTGGAAGCCATGTTTGAGGGGCTCGGGTTTCCCGAGCCCCTCGTTGCCGTTCCGGTCGATGTCCTTGATCAGCGTGTTGATCCGCTTGAGGATCTTGCGATCCTGCTGCTGCCACCAGACGTAGTCTTCCCAGGCGTTCTCGTCCCACACCAGGATCATTCGACGATGTCCCGCCGGGTTCCCTTGCCGGCTTCGAGCCGTTCGATCGATGCCAGCAGGCGGCGGGCGTTCGCCGGGCTGCGCAGCAGGTATGCCGCTTCCTTCAACGACTCGTAGTCGTCCAGGGAGACGATCACGACGGGCTCGTGTCCGGCCCGGGTGACCACCACCTCCTCGCGGTCTTCCACAACGCGGTCAAGCGTCTCCGCGTAGCGCGCCCGGGACTCCGAGTAGCTCATCGTCCGCATGCATCCTCCTCTCGCCTACGTACAGAATATTGTACGTCGATGGAGGGCGGCGCGCTATGCGTCGGCTGTCACGGTGGTGAGGAAGGTGCGCCAGGCGGTGCCGGAGACGCGCAGGACGCCGCCGTCCGGGTCCTTGCTGTCCCGCACGAACCACACGTCGTTCACGTCCGCGACCTCAACGCACTCGCCGCCCTGACTGTCGCTGCGGCTCGACTTCCGCCATCCGGTCGCGACCTCGACGCACTGGCCGCCTTCGCCGCCGCTGTGGGTGGACTTTCGCCAGGTGGTCGCCACTTCGACGCAGTTGCCGCCTTCCCCTCCGCTGCGGCTCGACTTCCACCAGCGCAAGCCGTTCACGTCAACGGTGCCCATACAGTTCACTCCTCAGGCCGGCGATGAACGCGATCGAGTCTTCCACCGGGAGGGCTTGCGCGCGAGCGGCATCCAGGGCCTCGGTGTAGCTCTCCACGATCGCCTGATCCGGCGTCACGCGACCGTCACCGGGGCCTTCCATGTAGAGGAATCGGCTGCGGTCAGGGCTTGTCAGCACGACGAACGATCCGGAGGTCGGTGCCTTCTTCGCCTGGGCATAAGGGAGGACTTGCAGCGACAGGTTGGGTAGTTCGGCGTGCTCGATCAGGCGCCGAAGTTGCTCTGACATGACGTCGTCGTCTCCCATCGGGCGACGCAGGACGCTCTCGTCCAACACGAACCAGAGCCGAGGCATGTCATGCCTGACGAGGAGCTCTTGGCGTTGGAGGCGCGCACGGACTTGTTTCTCGATTTCCTCGGGCTTCTTCGGTGGCCAGGTGTTCAGGACCGCGCGGGCGTAGTCCTCGGTTTGGAGGAGGCCGGGGACTACCTGGACCTCGAAGCTGTGCAGCGCAAGGGCTTCCGCTTCGAGTTTGACGAAGGGCTGGAACCATTTGGGGTAGCCGCGGGGCATGGCCTGGACCATGCGGGTGAAGAAGCCGTCGGTGGCGAAGACCTCGTCGCAGCGTACGGCGAAGGGTTCAGTGGGGACGCGCCGCAGCTTCTCGACCTCGGCGACGAGCGACGCGGAGAACGTCATGAGCCGCGCGGCCTGCTCCTGGGTGAGGCCGCGTTCGGTACGCAGCCGGCGCAGCTCGGCCGCGAAGTATCGCCGCATCGCGTCGGGGGCCGCGTCCACACGCGTCTCCACAGGCATCGCACACCACCGGTACGGCGTCGGTACGGGCGCCCCGCGCGCGCGGGACAGCGCTGACCCGTGGAGCCTAAGCCCCTACCCTGCGTGAAGTACAGACGGCACTCTGGGGACATGAGTACACAATCCGGCGCCGTGGACGGCGCGCTCGCGGCCCGCATCGAGGACGAGCTTCCGGGCGCGACGCTGCCCGAGACGCCGCGCCGCTTCGCCATCTTCCGGTTCGACGCCGACGACGAACCCGTCCTGCACCTGTGGGGACTCCAGACCGAGAAACGGGCCGTGGCCTTCCACCCGGGCGGCAGCAGTACGCACCGGGCGGACAGCGCCGAGCACATCGCCGGCCTGATCGACCTGGCGATGGACAACGCGCTCGTCTGGCTGGATGCCTGACGCGGAGCCAGCTCCGGCCCGCGACGCGCCGCGACGCCCGACCCGCGACCGGGCCGGGCGGCCCGCCCTCAGGTCAGGTGCCGGGCGAAGAACTCGTACACGAGGGCGGACACGAACGCGGCCTGCGCGTTGTCCGCGGCGCCGCCGTGGCCGCCCTCGATGTTCTCGTAGTAGGTCACGTCGTGGCCCTGCGCGAGCAGCCGGGCGACCATCTTGCGGGCGTGCGCCGGGTGCACCCGGTCGTCCCGGGTCGACGTCGTGTACAGCACCGGCGGGTAGGCGGCGTCCGGCCGGACCTGGTGGTACGGCGAGAACTCCCGCATGAACGCCCAGTCGTCGGGCTCGTCCGGGTCGCCGTACTCGGCCACCCACAGCGCGCCAGCCAGCAGCCGGTGGTACCGGCGCATGTCGGTGAGCGGCACCTGCGAGACCGCCGCACCGAACAGTTCGGGGTGGCGGGTGAGCATGACGGACACGAGCAGGCCGCCGTTGCTGCCGCCGTGGATGCCGAGCCGCGGCGCGGTCGTCAGCCCGCGCGACACCAGATCCGTTGCCACCGCGGCGAAGTCCTCGTACACGAGGCGGCGGTTCTCGCGGACCGCGCCGGAGTGCCACGTCGGCCCGTACTCGCCGCCGCCGCGGATGTTCGCCAGCACGTACCGGTGGCCGCGGGACAGCCAGGCGCGGCCGATCGTGCCCGAGTACGTGGGCTGCCAGGGGACCTCGAAGCCGCCGTAGCCGTACAGGACGGTGGGCAGCGGGCCGTCGGTGTCCGGGCCGACCACGAAGTACGGCACGCGGGTGCCGTCCGCGGACACCGCGAAGTGCTGCCGCACCACCAGACCCGTCGCGTCGAAGTACGCCGGGGCGTGCTTGACGGGCTCCGCGCCCGCGCCGATCGTGCCCACCGACAGCGTCGTCGGCGTGAGGAACCCCGTCACCTCCAGCAGGTACTCGTCGTCGACGTCCGCGTCCGTGCCGTGCGCCGACGCCGTGCCCAGCTCCGGTACGCCCGCCAGCGGCTCCGCGTGCCACGGCCCCGACTCCCGCGGCGTCAGTACGGTCAGCCGGCTCGACACGTCGTGCATCTCGGTGAGGATCAGGTGGTGCCGGGTCCACGAGTATCCGGCGAGCGCGGTGTGCGGGTCCGGCTCGAACAGCGGGACGAACGCCGGGTCCTCGCCCGCCACGTACGCGTCGAAGCCGGTGGCGAGCAGCGCGCCCGCGGGGAAGCCGCGCCACGGCGTACGCAGCTCGACCAGCAGCCACTCCCGTTGCACCGTCACGATCGCGTCGTCCGGCAGGTCGATCCGGGTCAGCGTGTCGCCGTCGCGCAGGTACAGCTCGTCCCGGTAGAAGTCGATGCCGCGGCGCACGAAGTCCCGCTCGTACCCCTCGGTGTCGTCGTGGTGGCCCGTCACGTACGTGTCGTCGGGCTTGCCCTCGAACACCAGCGGCGCCTCCGCCACCGGCGTGCCCCGGCGCCACTCCCGCACCGTACGGGGCAGGCCGGCGTTGGTGAGGCTGCCCGGGCCGGTGTCCGTGCCCACGTAGACGCGGTCCGCGTCGATCCAGTCGACGAACGTCTTCGCCTCCGGCAGCGTGAACCCGTCCGCCACGAACTCCCGCCGCACCAGGTCGAACTCGCGCACCACCGTCGCGTCCGCGCCGCCCCGCGACAGCTGCACCAGCGCCCGCTCGTACGCCGGGCGGAGGACCTGCGCGGAGTCCCACACCCAGTTCTCGCCCTCGGCGTCGGCCAGCGCGTCCAGGTCCAGCAGCACGTCCCACTCCGGCTCCGCCGTCCGGTACGACGCGAGCGTGGTGCGCCGCCACAGCCCGCGCGGGTGCGCCGCGTCCCGCCAGAAGTTGTACCGGAAGTCCCCGCGCCGGGTGATGTACGGGATCCGGTCGTCGGCGTCCAGTACCTCCCGGATCCCCGCGCGCAGCCCGTCGTACCGGGAGCCGGCGGCCAGGTCGGCGACGGTGCCGGCGTTGCGCTCGCGTACCCAGGCCAGGGCTTCGTCGCCGGTGACCTCCTCCAGCCAGCCGAACTCATCCTCGCCGTCCGTCGCGCGCTCGCTCATGCCGGCCAGTGTGCACCAGCCCCTCGGGCGGTGTGTCAGGGTGGACGGCGTGATCATCGGTGTCGGGGTCGACGTCGTCCTGGTGGACCGGTTCGTCCGGGCGTTGCAGCGCACGCCGCTGCTCGCCGAACGCCTGTTCACCGCGGACGAACGGGTCACCGCGGCCGGCCACCCGCGGTCCGCGGAGTCGCTGGCCGCACGGTTCGCGGCGAAGGAGGCGGTGGCGAAGGCGCTCGGCGCGCCCACCGGCCTGAACTGGCGCGACTGCGAGATCGTCGTCGACGGCACCGGACGACCGTGGCTGACCGTCACCGGTACGGTCGCCGACGCCGCGGGCGGGCAGGGCATCGACCGGTGGCACCTGTCGCTGTCGCACGACGGAGGGATCGCGTCGGCCATGGTCGTCGCGGAGGGGGGACGATGAGGCGCGCGTACCGGGTGGCCGAGGTGCGGGCCGCCGAACAGGAACTGATGGCGACACTGCCGCCCGGCACGCTCATGCAGCGCGCCGCCGCCGGCCTCGCCGCCCGCGCCGCGGCCCTGCTCGCCGAGGGTGCGGGCGGCGTCTACGCGTCGCACGTACTGCTGCTCGTCGGCTCCGGCGACAACGGCGGCGACACCCTGTACGCGGGGGCCCGGCTCGCCCGCCGCGGCGCCGCCGTACGGGCACTGCTGCTGTCGCCGGACTCGACGCACGCCGACGGGCTCGCCACGTACCGGGCCGCGGGCGGGCGGATCGTCGACACCGCCGACGGGCGTACCGACCTGGTGCTGGACGGGATCGTCGGCATCGGCGGACGACCCGGCCTGCGACCGGCCGCACTCGCCGCGGTACGCGCCACGGCCGGGGCTCCGGTCCTCGCCGTCGACGTACCGTCCGGGGTCGACGTGGACACCGGCGCCGCACCCGACGAGTCCGTACGGGCGGACGTGACGGTCACGTTCGGCACGCTCAAGCCGTGCCTGGTGGTCGGGCCGGCGGCGCCGCGGGCCGGCCTGGTCGAACTCGTCGACATCGGCCTCGGGCCACACCTGCCCGACGAGCCGTGGCTGCGGGTACCGGACGCCGAGGACGTCGCCGCGTGGTGGCCGACGCCGGGACCGCTGGACGACAAGTACACCCGCGGGGTGGCGGGGGTGGCCACCGGCTCCGAGACGTACCCGGGGGCCGCGGTGCTGTCGGTGGGCGGCGCGCTCGCCGGACCCGCCGGCTTCGTCCGGTACGCCGGGCACGCCGCCGACCACGTACGGCTGCGGTGGCCGGAGGCGGTGGTCGCCGACCGGGTGAGCGACGCGGGCCGGGTACAGGCGTGGGTGGTCGGCTCGGGGCTCGGCACGGACGTGCGGGCGAAGGGCGAGCTGCGCGCCGCGCTGGCCGCGGACGTACCGGTGTGCGTGGACGCGGACGGGTTGACGCTGCTGGCGGAGGACCCCGCCGGCTGGCTCGCCGACCGTACGGCGCCGACGGTGGTCACCCCGCACGACCGGGAGTACGCGAGGCTGGCGGGTGGGGAGCCGGGGCCGGACCGGGTGGCCGCGGCGCGCGGGCTGGCGGACCGGCTGGGCGTGACGGTGCTGCTGAAGGGCGACCGCACGGTGGTGGCCGCGCCGGGCGGCGGCTGCCTGGTGAACTCGACGGGCAGCCCGGCGCTCGCCACGGCCGGCAGCGGCGACGTGCTGTCCGGGCTGCTGGGCGCGCTGCTGGCGGCGGGGTTGCCGGCGGAGCGGGCGGCGCTCGCGGCGTCGTTCGTGCACGGCCTCGCCGGCCGGTACGCGGCGGCAAGCGGGCCGGTGAGCGCGCAGAACATTCTTGCGTCCCTTCGGCCTGTCGTGCACTCCTTGACCGGGTGACCTCGGCTTTCAGATGGGGAAGTCACACCGGCACAACCGGTGACCGTCGTACGCGGGCGGCCGGGGGCGGATCCCCGCGCCATGAACACTCTCCGCAGTCGGGTGACCGCCGTCCGGGTGACATGACGCCACCAATCGGGGTGTACGGGTTGGACGGGGTTCGGGTTACCCGGCATCATGGGGTCCGCCTGACACATTGTGTTGAGGTCGGCACTCTGAGGTGCCATCCTCGTGTCGGTGACCGCCCGGTACTGGGGGGTGCGGGCGGTCACCGGCGCGATCACCACCGGACGCGGCAGTACGACGGGCCGTGCGTGCAGGATCCGGCCACTGCCTGCGAGACTGGGGTCATGTGGCAGGCGGAAGCGGTGGTCGACCTGGGTGCGGTCGCCGGCAACGTCGCGCACCTGCGCGGGCTCACCCGCGCCGAGGTCATGGCCGTCGTCAAGGCCGACGGGTACGGGCACGGCGCGGTTCCGGTGGCGCGGGCCGCGCTGCGGGGCGGGGCGACGTGGCTGGGCGTGGCCACCCTCGACGAGGCGTACGAGCTGCGCGGTGCCGGTATCGACGCGCCGATGCTCGCCTGGCTGGTCACTCCCGGTACGCCGCTGGCCGGTGCCGTACGCCGGGACATCGACCTGTCGGCCGCCACGGTCGGTCAGCTCGACGAGGTGGCCGACGCCGGGCGGCGGGAGGGCCGCGCCGCGCGGGTACACCTCAAGATCGACACGGGGCTGGGGCGGGGCGGCGCGACCCCGCAGTACTGGCCCGACCTGGTGACCGCGGCGGCCAAGGCGCAGGCCGACGGCGCCGTCGAGGTGGTCGGCACGTGGAGCCACCTGGCCTGCGCCGACGAGCCGGGACACCCGAGCGTCGACCGGCAGCTCGCCGCGTTCACCGACGCGCTCGCCGTCGCCGAACGCGCCGGGCTGCGGCCCGCGTACCGGCACCTGGCCAACTCGGCGGGGCTGCTCAGCCGGCCCGACACGCACTTCGACCTGGTACGTGCCGGCATCTCGACGTACGGGCTGTCGCCGATCGCGGGGTGGCCGGCCGCGGCGGCGCTCGTACCGGCGATGACGCTGCGGGCCCGGATCCTCGTCACCAAGCGGGTACCGGCCGGGCAGGGCGTGTCGTACGGGTTGACGTACACGACGCCGCGGGAGACGACGCTGGCCGTGGTGCCCCTCGGGTACGCGGACGGGATCCCGCGCGCCGCGAGCAACGCCGGCCCGGTACTCGTCGGCGGCGCCCGGCACACCATCGCCGGGCGCGTCTGCATGGACCAGTTCGTCGTCGACGCCGGGGACGACCCGGTCGCCGACGGGGACGTCGCGGTGCTGTTCGGGCCGGGCACCGACGGCGAACCGACCGCCGACGACTGGGCCGCCGTGCTGTCCACCATCAGCTACGAGGTCGTCAGCCGGATCGGGCCGCGCGCCCGCCGGGTGTACGTGGGCGCCCCCGACACCGACCCGGCGGCCTGATGGCGACCCCGGACCGGCGCCGGCGCGCGCGTACCGCGGGGCTGCTCGGCGCCGTCGTGGGTGTCGCCGCGGCCGGCGTTGCGGGTGGCATCGCCGTACAGAAACTGTTGGTACGCAAGGAGAAGGCCGGGCCGGACCCGTACCGGGACGAGCCGTTCGACGCGCTGCCGTACGACACGGAGACGACGGTGACCACGGACGGCGGGGTCGACCTGCACGTCGAGGTCGTCGAGGCACCGGGGCGGCGCAAGCGGTCCGCGCCGACCGTCGTCCTCGTCCACGGGTACGCGCTCGACATGGGCACCTTCCACTTCCAGCGGCGCGCGCTGACCGAGGCCGGCTACCGCGTCGTCGCGTACGACCAGCCGGGGCACGGGCGTTCGGCGCGTGCCGCGGACGGAGGGTACAGCATCCAGGCGCTCGGATCGGCGCTGTGGCGGGTGATCGAGCAGGTCGCGCCGGACGGGCCGCTCGTGCTCGTCGGGCACTCGATGGGCGCGATGACCATCATGGCGCTCGCCGAGCAGCACCCGCAGCTGTTCGGCCGGCGCGGCCGGGTCCGCGCCGTCGCGCTCATCTCCACGTCCGCCGGGAAGCTGTCCGAGGTACCGCTCGGGTTGCCGAACGTCCTGCCCCGGGCCCGCGCCCGCCTGCTTCCGGTACTCGCCGGCGCGGCGAAGCTGACGCCCGGCGTGATCGACCGGGCGCGTGGCGCCGCCACCGACGTCGCGTACCTGCTGACCCGGCGGTACGGGTTCGGCGGCGCGTCGCCCAGCCCCGCCGTCGTCGCGTACGTGGAACGCATGAACGAGCGGACCTCCATCGAGGTCATCGCCGGCTACCTGGAGACGCTGTTCACCCACAGCCGGTACGCGGTGCTCTCGGTGCTGGCCGACACCGACGTGCTGGTCGTCGCCGGCGACAAGGACCTGTTCACGCCGCTCGCGCACGCCGAGGAGATCGCCCGGCTGCTGCCCACGGCGGAACTGCTGGTGGTACCGGACTCCGGGCACATGGCGCTGCTGGAGTACCCGGACGTGGTGAACCAGGCGCTGCTCGCACTCGTGGAACGGGCGGGAAGGAAACGATGACCGAGGCGGACATGACCGTCCACTGTGAACTGTCCACCGTGGACGACACCCGGGAGTTCGGGAAACGGCTCGCCGCGCTGCTGCGCGCCGGCGACCTCGTCGTCCTCGTCGGACCGCTCGGTGCCGGGAAAACCGCGCTGGCGCAAGGGATCGGCGCCGGGCTCGGCGTCACCGGCGC
Source organism: Actinocatenispora rupis (assembly GCF_016861975.1). Taxonomy (GTDB): domain Bacteria; phylum Actinomycetota; class Actinomycetes; order Mycobacteriales; family Micromonosporaceae; genus Actinocatenispora; species Actinocatenispora rupis. The sequence continues at coordinate 67,716 of NZ_BOMB01000013.1, forward strand.
CGTCACCAGCCCCACGTTCGTCATCTCCCGCGTACACCGGGCCGGCAGCGGCGGCGTACCGATGGTGCACGTCGACGCGTACCGGCTCGGCGGGGTCGTCGAGGTCGACGACCTGGACCTCGACGCCAGCATCGACGAGTCCGTGACCGTCGTCGAATGGGGCGAGGGGCTGGTCGAGCAGCTGAGCCCCGCCCGGCTCGACGTACGGATCTCGCGGCGCGACGACGACGTACGGGAGGTTGAGTTGGTGCCGCACGGCGGGGACTGGGGGGCTCGGCTCGCCTCGTTCTGAACGTGGCCGCCCGGCCTTGGGTTTCCTTGGTACTGCTCGCTCTTGTGGTGGTTCTTCCCCGGTGTCGGTTGCCCGTGCCGGGGCTTGGGGGTGCGAGAGAGGACGCTGTCCTCTCTCGCGCTCTCTCCTGCCAAAGGGGGCTTCGCCCCCTTTGGAAACCCCCACAAGTAGGCAGATGCGTTCGCGTTCGCCTCTCGTCACCGGTCCAAGTCCTTGTGCGTCAACCGGAGTTGGCTTCTTTCACCGGGCTTGCTGTTCGCCCTGAAAAGTAGGCGGCCTCTTCGTTGCGCTGGTCGCCACCGTTTCTTGTGCTGCTCGTTGCTCCGCCCTCTCGCTACCCGGGTGTTGTTGGCGCCTTCGGCGCCCGCCGTACCGGGGAAGGTCTTGTATGGCTTGGTTTTTGAAGTAAAGGGTGGTGTGGGGGGAGGGGAGCGAGGCGAGTCCGATTCGTTCGCTCGCAAGTCGAGACCGGCCGCCGTGTGCGTCAGCACACAAGGTCGGGATCGGCGCCGCGAGGGGGCGAATCGGTTCGCCGCAGCGTCCCTGACTATCGCGTCCAGTCCAGCAGGTGGGTGGTGAGGAGTGCGGGGTTGTCTTCTTGGGGGAGGTGGGCTGCTTGGGGGAGGAAGGTGAGGGTGGCGGTGGGGATGAGGCTGTGGAGGGTGTGGGCGCGGGCGACGGGGATCCAGGTGTCGTCGGTGCCCCAGCAGAGGAGTACGGGGATGTCGATGTCGGGGTAGTGGGGTTGGATCTCGTCGGTGTAGCGCTGGTCGGCCTGGGCGATCTGGTGGTAGAAGGCGGCCTGGCCGGTGGGGGTGAGCCAGGGGGCGGCGAGGGTGTCGAGGGTGGTGGGGTGCAGGCCGGGCGAGCTGGCCGTGGAGATGTACTCGCGGACGAGCGCGGCGTGCAGGTGCGGCGGGAGCTGCTCGAAGACGGCCGCGTTGGCGGCGACGAGCCGGAAGAACGGGGAGCCCCAGGGGGCGACGGCGACGGGGTCGACGAGGGCGAGCCGCCGGTACCGGGCGCCGTGCAGGAGGTGGGCGCGGAGGGCGACGGCGCCGCCGAAGTCGTGGGCGACGACGGCGGGGGTGTCGAGGCGCCAGTGGCGGAGCAGGTCGGTGAAGATGCGGCCCTGCGCGGCGAGGGACACGTCCTGGCCGTCGTACATGGCGGAGGTGCCGTAGCCGGGCATGTCCCAGACGTACACGCGGTGGCGGGTGGCGAGGGCGGCGGCGACGTTGCGCCAGACGTACGAGGAGAAGGGTGTGCCGTGGAGGAGGACGACGGGGTCGCCGTCGTCGGGGCCGAGGCTGTCCCAGCGGACCTCCCCGGACGTGCTGTCGAAGGTCTGCGTGAGGTTCCAGTCGTGCACGGCGTCGCCCTTCGTCCGGTCGGTCGTTGGTCCAGGGTCGCAGCATCGCCGACCGCGGAACGGTGGGGGAGAATGTCCGGACATCCGACGTGGTGCGCGTTGCGGGGTGGTACCCGGTGGTGCCGGTGCGCGCGGCGGGGTGGCGCGAGGCAGGATTGACGACGTGTTGGTGCTGGGAGTGGACACGGCGACGGCGGCGGTGACGGCGGTCCTCGCCGAGGTGGACGCGGACGGCGTACGCGAGCTGGCGTCGGCGGTGACCGTCGACGGGCGGGCGCACGGGGAGCGGCTGGCGCCGTCGGTGGCCGAGGTGCTGACCCGAGCCGGGCGTACGGTCGGCGAGCTGTCGGCGGTGGTGGCGGGCACCGGGCCGGGGCCGTTCACGGGGCTGCGGGTGGGTCTGGTGACGGCGACGGCGATGGCGCAGGCACTCGGCGTCCCGACGTACGGGGTGTGTTCGCTGGACGCGCTGGGCGCCGCCGCCGGGCCGGGCCGGGTACTCGTGGCGACGGACGCGCGCCGCCGCGAGGTCTACTGGGCGCGGTACGTCGACGGGGTCCGTACCGACGGGCCCGCCGTGGCGAAACCCGCCGACGTCCACGTGGACGCGGAGCGGGCGGTCGGCGACGGGGCCGGGAAGTACGCGGAGGTGCTGGGTGTCCGGATCGTGCCGGAGCCGCGGTACCCGGTGGGTGCGGTGCTGGTGGGCCTGGCGGCGGAGCGGATCCTGGCCGGGGCGCCGGGCGAGGTGCTGGAGCCGCGGTACCTGCGGCGGCCGGACGTGACACCGGCCGCGCCGGCGGCGACCCGGCCCGCCGCGGCCGGGACGCCCCGGTGACGATCGACCGGCTGCGGTGGTGGCACATCCGTGAGCTGCTGCCGATCGAGGAGGACCTGTTCGGCGCGGAACGGTGGAGCGCCGCCATGTTCTGGAACGAGCTGGCCTCCGGCCACTACTACCGGATCGCCCGCGAGGACGGCGAGATCGTCGGGTACGCGGGGCTCGCGGTGACCGGGCCGGACGAGGCGTGGGTGCAGAACATCGCGGTACGCCGGGACCGGCAGCACGCGGGCATCGGCCGGGCGCTGCTGTCGGACCTGCTCGCGGAGGCGGCCCGGCGCGGCGCGACCCGGGTACTGCTGGAGGTCGCGGTGGACAACGAGCCGGCCAAGCGCCTGTACGAGCGGTACGGGTTCGTCCCGGTCGGCGTACGCAAGGGCTACTACCAGCCGAGCAACACCGACGCGCTGGTGATGGAGAGGCGGGAGGAACGGTGACGGACGAGCCGCTGGTGCTCGGGATCGAGACGTCCTGCGACGAGACGGGCATCGGCGTGGTACGCGGGACGACGCTGCTGGCCGACGCGGTCGCGTCGAGCATGGCCGAGCACGCGAAGTTCGGCGGGGTGGTGCCGGAGGTGGCGAGCCGGGCGCACCTGGAGGCGATGGCCGGCACGATGCGGCAGGCGCTCGACACCGCCGGCGTACGACTGTCCGATGTGGACGCCGTCGCGGTGACCGCCGGGCCGGGGCTGGCGGGCGCGCTGCTGGTCGGGGTGGCCGCGGCGAAGGCGTACGCGCTGGCCGCCGGAAAGCCCCTGTACGGCGTGAACCACCTGTCCGCGCACGTCGCGGTGGACACGCTGGAGCACGGGCCGCTGCCCGAGCCGGCGATCGCGATGCTGGTGTCCGGTGGGCACTCGTCGCTGCTGATGGTGGAGGACCTGGCGGGCCGGGTGGAGCCGCTCGGCGCGACGATCGACGACGCCGCGGGCGAGGCGTTCGACAAGGTGGCCCGGCTGCTGGGGCTGCCGTTCCCGGGCGGGCCGCCGATCGACCGGGCGGCGCGCGACGGCGACCCGGTCTCGATCGACTTCCCGCGCGGCCTGACCGGACCGCGCGATCTGGTACGGCACCGGTTCGACTTCTCGTTCTCGGGGTTGAAGACGGCGGTGGCGCGCTGGGTGGAGGCGCGCGAGCGTACCGGGGAGCCGGTGCCGGTGGCCGACGTGGCCGCGTCGTTCCAGGAGGCGGTGTGCGACGTGTTGTCCCGCAAGGCGATCGACGCCTGCCGTACCCGCGGGGTGGACACGCTGCTCGTCGGCGGCGGCGTCGCGGCGAACTCGCGGCTGCGCGCGATGGTGACCGAGCGGGCCGCGGCGTACGGCATCACGGTGCGGATCCCGCGACCGAAGCTGTGCACCGACAACGGCGCGATGGTCGCGGCGCTCGGCTCGCACCTGGTCGCCGCCGCCGTACCGCCGTCCACATTGGACATTCCGGCCGACTCGGCGCTGCCGGTGACGACCGTCAGCCTGGCCGACCGGCTCTGACCGGTACGGGTATCGATCGATGTCGACGAATCGGGGCGGGGCACAATGAGCGGCGTGATCGTGCGCATGTGGGAGGCCCGGGCGTACCGCGACGGTTTCGCCGAGCTGCTGGACTGGGTCTGCGAGGACGCGGTGCCGGGGCTGGAGTCCGCCCCGGGTCACCTGGACACCGAGGTGTTCAGCGCGGCCGACCGGCGCGTCGTCGTGATCTCCCGGTGGCGCGGCGAGCCGGCCGTGATGCCCGAACCGCCCGGCCACCTCGTCCCGCGCGACCCGCACGCCTGGGACTTCACCCCGGTCGACCGCTGAGCCGTCAGTCCGCCTGATCCGGTACCAGGTCGGCCAGCAGGGCGGGCAGCTCGGACAGCGACGTGATCCGCGGGCCGGCCCAGTCGGCGGTGTCCACGTCCGGGTCGGCCAGCGGCGTGGCGGCCAGTACGGTCGGCAGGCCCAGCGCCACCGCGCCGGGCAGCTCGCCGCTCGCGCCGTCCCCGACGAACGCGCACGACGCGGGCGGCAGGTTCAGCGCCACCACCGCCGCCAGGTACGCCCGCGGGTCGGGCTTGGCGTGGCCCAGCGTGCTGGAGAACACCGCCAGCTCGAACCGGGTCACGAACTCGGTCTCCCGCCACAGCTGCGCGGTCTCCGCGCTGCAGTTCGTCACCAGCGCCAGCCGCCAGCCGTCGCCGCGCAGCCGGTCCAGCGCGTCCAACACCCCTGGCCCCGGTACGAGCTGGCGCCGCGTCAACGCGAGGCGCTGCCGTACGGCGCTGTCGACGGCGGCCGGCGTGGGGTTGCCGCCCACCCGTTCCGCGAGCGTACGCACGGTTTCGGGGATGTCGCCGAGGTGCCCGGTGAACCGGTCCCGGCGGCTGGCGCGAACCTCGGCGGCGAAACGGGTCGGGTCGACGCCGAGGACGGCGGCGATCCGGCGGGAGGTCTCGTCCCGCTCGGCGTTGGTGTCGCCCGGCACCAGCGTGCCGAACAGGTCGAACAGGATCGCTCGGGTCACGCCCGAACGCTACCGGGTGGCCAGGTCGGCGGTGCCGATCACCCGGACCATCCCGAGCGCCTCGTACCCGGGGGTGCCGGGGGCGGCGGTGTAGAAGATGAGCCGCTGGTCGCGTTCGGGGATGTCGAGGGTCTGGCAGTCCACCTCGAACGTACCGAGGGTCGGGTGCCGGATCAGCTTGCTGGTCGACCGCCGCGTGTCGACCTCGTGCGCCGCCCACAGCTCGTCGAAGAGCGGATGCCCGGCCAGGTCCGCCACCAGCTCCCGGATGCTCGCGTCGTCCGGGTAGCGGGCCGCGGCGGCGCGCAGGTCCGCCACCATCTCCCGGGCGAACGTCACCCGGTCCGCCGTCTCCGTACCGCCCGGCTGGAACAGCCAGCGCAGCCCGTTCCGCTCCCGCTCCGGGTACGCGGCCAGGTCACGGCCGAGGGTGGCGCACAGCATCGGGTTCCACGCCAGGATGTCCGACTTCGCGTCGACCACCATCGCCGGCGTGTCGTCCAGCCGGTCCAGCAACCGCAGGATTCCCGCCGGTACGTCCCGGCGCGGCCCCGCACCCGGCCCCGGCGTACGCGCGGCCAGGTGGAACAGGTGGCGCCGTTCGTCCTCGGACAGCCGCAGTGCCCGGGACAGCGCGTCGAGTACCTGTTCGGACGGGTGCGGCCCGCGCGCCTGCTCCAGCCGTACGTAGTAGTCCACGGACATGCCGGCCAGGTGCGCGACCTCCTCGCGGCGCAGCCCCGGCGTACGGCGGTGGTTGCCGGGTGGCAGGCCCACGTCCGCCGGCTGGATCCGGGCGCGGCGCAGGCGGAGGAAGTCGGCTAACTCGGCACGGTCCATGCCGCAAGTATCACGCCGCCGCCCGCCCGCATCCTGGTACCGCCGGTCCCTGGCTCGCCCCGCCGCACCCTGGCGCTCGTTGCGCGCCAACGATGTCCGTCGCGGACCGGCGGCGTCAGGCATGGTGGGCGCCGGGCCGACCCGCCTCCACCACGAAGCGGGCGGCGGTCGAGACGGGCGCACCGGGCCGCGTCACGTACCCGAGGACGTGGTAGCCGGCGCGCAGTTCGCGGTGGTCCAGGCGGACGCTGGTGTAGCCGCGCTGGGCGTTGTGCCACTTCAGGTGCGGGTTGATGCCGGGCGTCATCCAGTCCCGGCCGATCTGGTCGGTGGCCGCCCCGTTCCCGCCCGACGAGATCGACGTACCGGCGAACTCGGTGGCCACCACCGGCGAGCCGGGGTCGTCGAAGTCGAGCTTCAGGTCGGCGACGGTGGCGCGGTGGATGTCGCCGGTGAGGACGACCGCGCTGCGTACGCCGCGGTCGTGCAGGCCGCCGAGCAGCCGGTCCCGGGACGCCACGTACCCGTCCCACATGTCGGTACCCCAGGACGGGTGCTTCGCGTCGGGACGCTGGTTGACCTGCGCGATCAGGGTCTGGTTGGCGACCACCTGCCACGTGGCGGCGGACCGGGCGGCGCCGTCGAGCAGCCACGCCTCCTGCGCCGCGCCGAGCATCGTCCGCCGCGGGTCGCGGCGCTGCGCGTCCCGGGCCTTCCCGGTGCCGTCCCCGGCGACCTGATCCGACCGGTACGAGCGGGAGTCGAGCACGTGCAGGTCCAGCAGCGTGCCGAAGCCGAGCCGCCGGTACATCCGGGCCCGCGCCCCGGCGGGTTTCTGCGGCAGCCGCAGCGGCAGGTGCTCGTAGTACGCCTGGAACGCGGCGGCCTTGCGGCGGCGGAACGCGGCGACGTCACCGTCCGGGTAGCCGTCGTCGTCCGGCTCGGCGACGTCGCCCGCCCAGTTGTTCTCGATCTCGTGGTCGTCCCAGGTCAGCACCCACGCGGCGGCGGCGTGCGCGGCCTGCAGGTCGGCGTCCAGCTTCGTCAGCGCGTACCGGTTGCGGTACTCGACGAGCGTGTGCGCCTCCCGCTGGTACTGCGCGGGCAGCGTCCGGTGCCGGCACCCGGCGTCCGGCCCGACGCCGTACTCGTACAGGTAGTCGCCGAGGAAGACGACCAGGTCGTGCCCGGCCGAGGCCATGTGCCGGTACGCGGAGTACCAGCCCTCGTACCACGCCTGGCAGGACGCGAACGCGAACGACAACGACCCGGTACCCAGGTCGGCGGGGAACGGCGCGGTGCGCGCCCGCCCCACCGGACTGAGCACCCCGCCCGCACGGAACCGGTAGAAGTACTCCCGGCCGGGCGCGAGCCCGTGCACCTCCGGATGCACCGAATGCCCCAGCTCCGGTACGGCGTGCGCGGTGCCCGACCGCACCACCCGCCGGAACCGGTCGTCGCTGGCGACCTGCCAGTCGACCGCGACCGTACGCTCCGGCAGGCCGCCGCGGCCGTCCACCGCCAGCGGGTCCGGCGCGAGCCGCGTCCACAGCACGAACCCGTCGGCGGTCGGGTCGCCGGCCGCCACACCCAGCCGGAACGGGTCGTCCGCGAACCGCGGTGCCGCCCACGCCTTGCCGTGGCTGATTCCGTTGGTGTACAAGCTGATCGCGGCGACACCGGCGCCGGCGAGACCGAGGAGTCGACGTCTGCTGAGGTCCATGGTCGGCACCCGTCGTTCGAGGGGATCGAGTGACGGTTATGACCGTTTCGCACCTATGTGGCCGCCAGGTGGAGCGCCGCCCACCGACGCCGCACATTTCCGCTAATGCGGGGCAGGCGGACGGTGACGATCCGGTGACCTCCGCCGACCGCCCGAGTGACCCCCGGCCGACGCGCGGTCGCGGTACGCCTGCCGTTCGGGGATGTGGGTGCCGCGCGCGGTACGCGAACCGCCCGGCGCGCGACAGTGCGCGTCACGCGGGATCCGTTGGTACGGAAGGGGTCTGGCCGGTGGTCAGGTGTCGGTGGGGGCCGGGTGGTACGCGCGGCGCTCGCCGACGGCGCTGAACCCGAGGGAGCGGTAGAGCGCGACCGCGGGCCGGTTCGCGACCGGGGTGAGGACGGCGACGCCGGTCGCGCCGAGCCCGGCGAGCCGGCGGAAGGCGGCGCCGAGCACGGCCGTGGCGTACCCGCGGCGGCGGTGGTCGGGGTGGGTGCCGGCGGGTTCGAGCAGCGCCGTGCCGCCCGCCGGGCCCAGCCACGCCAGGCAGAACGCGGTGATGCGGCCGTTCACGTCCGCCACCAGGTCGAGGTCCGGCCGGTAGCCCGGTACCGCGCGCAGCCGTCGGTACCGTTCGGCGGTCAGGGAGGACCCCGGGAACGCCGCGTGCTGCACCGCCACCCGCGCCGCCTCGTCCGCCTCCCGGTACGCCCGGACCGGAACGCCGTCCGCCGCCGGTACTGGGGGGAGCGGGCGCCACAGGTGCAGCCAGATGTCCGGATCCGGCTCGTACCCGGCGGACAGCAGCGCCCGGGTCAGCGCGCCGGGGCCGGGCGGCGGGTCGATCCACGGTCCGCCGTCGGTACGTTCCAGCCGCCGCGCCAGGTCGGCCAGTACGGCGTCGGCGAGCGCGGAGTCGTGCAGGTACGCGGGGTTGACGGCGCAGCGGGCGGCGCCCGGCTGGTCGCGGAGGACCACGGCGGCGGGCCGGCCGGTCGCGTCCCACCAGACCCGGATCTGCTCGTCCCGGATCGCCGGTTCGAACCGCAGCGCCCAGCCGAGGTCGCCGGCCTGGAGCTGCCAGCCGCACCCGGCGGGCGGTTCCCACGCGCGCAGCGACGCGAGCACGGTGGCGGTCTCGCCGTCCGCCAACAGGCGCCGGGTGAAGGTCACGCCGGGCACCCTATGTGCCGGTACGCCGGCGTCCGCGCGGCCGACGACCGAACTGTGGTGCACGGCGCACAACGCCGCCCTCGTACGCGGGAAACTCGGTCGCGGAGCGCCGGGCGCCGCTCGTAGCGTCAGGGGTCGTGCGTACGCTTCCGCTCGCCGACCCCGGCATTCCCGTACACCGCACACCCGCCGCGTACCTGCGCTGGGTGGCGCGGAAGCAGGGTGGCGCCATCGCCGCGGCGATGGGTTTCGGCGTGCTGTGGATGCTCGCGCAGGCGTTGATGCCGGCCGCGATCGGCAAGGCGATCGACGAGGGCCTCGGCCACCGGGACGCGACCGCGCTGCTCGACTGGTCGGCGGTACTGCTCGGTCTCGGCGCGGTACAGGCCGCCGCGGGCGTGATGCGGCACCGGCTCGCCGTGTCGAACTGGCTGACCGCGGCGTACCGGACGGTCCAGGTCGTGACGCGGCACTCGGCGCGGCTGGGCGCGACGCTGCCGAAGCGGGTCGCGACGGGCGAGGTCGTCACCGTCGGCGGCACCGACATCGCGCAGATCGGCAACACGGTCGAGATCGCGGGGCGGCTGGCGGGTTCGGTGGTGTCGTTCGTGACGGTGGCGGTCATCCTGCTCGCCACCTCCGTGCCGCTGGGCCTGCTCGTGCTCATCGGCGTACCGGTGCTGGTGCTGGCGATCGGCCCGGTGCTGCGGCCGCTGCACCACCGGCAACGCGCGCAGCGGGAGCTGGCCGGCGACCTCACCACGTACGCCAACGACATCGTGCACGGGCTGCGGGTGCTGCGCGGCGTCGGCGGCGAGGACGTCTTCGCCACCCGGTACGCGGAACGGTCGCAGCGGGTGCGCGCGGCCGGCTACCGCGTCGCGGGCGTCGAGTCGACGCTGGACGCCGCGCAGATTCTGCTCCCCGGCATCTTCGTCGTACTCGTGACCTGGCTCGGGGCCCGGTTCGCGCTGGACGGCACCATCTCGGCCGGCCAGCTCGTCGCGTTCTACGGGTACGCGGCGTTCCTGGTGACGCCGTTGAGTACCGGGACGGAGGCGGCGGACAAGATCACCCGCGGCCTGGTCGCCGCCCGCCGGGTCGTGCACATCCTCGGCATCACCCCGGAACTGGCCGACCCGGCCGACCCGGTGCCCGTACCGGGCGGGCCGTGCGAGGTGGAGCTTGCCGACCCGGACTCCGGCGTACGCGTGGCCGGCGGGTCGCTGACCGTCCTCGTGGTGTCCGGCCGGCTGTCCGGCGCGGACCTCGCCGACCGCCTCGGCCGGTACGTCGACGGCCCGGTGCTGTTCCGTGGCGTACCGCTGGCGCGGCTGCCGCTGGCCGAGGTACGCCGCCGGATCCTGGTGTCGGACACCGGATCCCGCCTGTTCGCCGGTACGTTGCGGACCGAGCTGGACCCGTCGGGCGAGCTGCCCGACGAGCGCATCCACGCCGCGCTGGCCGCCGCGTCCGGTACGGACATCCTGGTCGGGATGCCGGACGGGCTGGACACCGCCGTCGAGGAGCGCGGCCGGTCGGTGTCCGGCGGCCAGCAGCAGCGCCTCGTCCTGGCCCGCGCCCTGCTCGCCGACCCGGACGTGCTGGTACTGGTCGAGCCGACGTCCGCGGTCGACGCGCACACCGAGGCGCGGATCGCGGCGAACCTGGGCACGGCCCGCGCCGGGCGTACCACGGTGGTCGTGACGGCGAGCCCGCTGCTCGCGGCACACGCCGACACCGTCCTGTTCGTACGGGACGGGCACGTCGCGGGCGCGGGCGCGCACACCGACCTGCTCGCCGACCCGGCGTACCGGGGCGTGGTGCTGCGCGGGGACGACGACGGCGACCAGCCCGCGCCACCCGACCGGCCGGTACCGGCCGCGGCGGGTGCCGGCGACGGCCCGAACCGTGCGGAGGCGGCGGAATGACGGTGCAGCTCCCGGTCGCGAACGCGGCGCAGGTCCGGCGGTACGCGCGCACCCTGTTCCGGCGGCACCCGCGCGCGCTCGCCGCCGCGCTGGCCCTGCACGCGTTCGCGGCGATCGCCGGGCTCGCGGCGCCGCGGCTGCTCGGCGAGCTGGTCCAGGCCGTCCAGGACGGTACGACCCGGCTCACCGTCGACAAGGTCGCCGTGGCGATCGCGGTCTTCGTGCTCGCCCAGTCCGTCCTCACCCGGTACGCGCGCCTCGTGTCGTTCCGGCTCGGCGAACGGGTTCTCGCCGAGCTGCGCGAGGAGTTCGTCCGCCGGGTGCTCGCCCTGCCTCTGTCCACAGTGGAACGTGCCGGCACCGGCGACCTGCTCACCCGCACGTCCCGCGACGTCGACGCGCTCGCCCGTACGGTGCGGTTCGCGGTGCCGGAGACGCTCATCGCCCTCGTCACGACCGTACTGACGCTCGGTGCGCTGGCCCTGGTCGGCCCGCTCGTCGCGCTGCCCTGCCTCGTCGCCGTCCCGATCCTCTGGGCGTCCACCCGGTGGTACCTGCGCCGCGCCCCCGCCGGCTACCTGCGCGAGAACGCCGCGTACTCGGACGTCAACGAGGGACTCGCGGAAACCGTCGAGGGCGCCCGTACGGTCGAGGCGCTTCGCCTGCTGCGGCAACGGGTCCGGCGCACCGACGGCGACATCGGGCGGTCGTTCGCCGCCGAGCGGTACACGCTGTGGCTGCGGTCGGTGTGGTTCCCCACCGCCGAGATCAGCTACGTCATCCCCACGGTGGCGACCCTGCTCGTCGGCGGCCTGCTCTACACCCACCACCTGGCGAGCCTCGGCCAGGTCACCGCCGCCACCCTGTACGTGCAGCAGCTCATCGACCCGGTCGACCGCCTGCTGTCCTGGCTGGACGAGCTCCAGGTCGGCGGCGCCTCGCTGGCCCGGCTGCTCGGGGTGTCCTCCGACGAACCGGAGCGGCCGGCGAAACCCTTGCCCGGCAACGGAAACGGCCGCGAACTGGTCGCCACCGGGGTTCGCTACTCCTATGTGGACGGTCGGGACGTGGTGCGCGGCATCGACCTCGCCGTACGGCCCGGGGAACGGCTGGCCATGGTCGGCCCGAGCGGTGCCGGCAAGTCCACCCTCGGCCGGCTGCTCGCCGGCATCCACCCACCCCGCGCCGGATCCGTGACCGTCGGCGGCGTACCGCTGGCGTCCCTGCCGCTCGCCGAACGCCGCCGCCGCGTCGCCCTCGTCACCCAGGAACACCACGTCTTCGTCGGTACCGTCGCCGACAACGTCGCGCTGCCCCGGCCGGACGCCACCGAGGCCGAGATCCGCGCCGCGTTGCGCGCCGTCGACGCCCTCGGCTGGGTCGACGCGCTCCCCGCCGGACTGTCCACAGTGGTCGGTTCCGGCGGCGAGACGCTCACCCCGGCGCAGGCCCAGCAGCTCGCCCTGGCCCGCCTCGTCCTCGCCGACCCGCACACCCTCGTACTCGACGAGGCCACCTCCCTCATCGACCCCCGCGCCGCCCGGCACCTCGAACGGTCCCTCGGCGCCGTACTGGCCGGGCGTACCGTCATCGCCATCGCACACCGGCTGCACACCGCGCACGACGCCGACCGGGTCGCCGTCGTCGCCGACGGCCGCATCACCGAACTCGGCCCGCACACCGACCTCGTCGCCGCCGACGGCGACTACGCCGCCCTCTGGTCCTCCTGGCACGGCAAACCCTGACCCTCCGGTACGCCCCGCCGGGGTGCGGGTGACGGTGGCGGGGAACGGGCGGGTTGCCCCGTTCGGCCATGATGTCGGCCGATCCCCTGGAGGCGTGCGTGACCGAGCCCGACCGCGACCCGAGCCCCGGCGCCGACCCGGTGCCGCCCGGCGCCGACCCGCCCGGCCGCTCCGGTACGGGCCGCGACCCCGACGGACGTACCGCCGAGCCGCCGCGCCTGGATCGGCCGACGCCGGACGGCGACAGCTGGTTCGCGCCGCCGTCCCGCGGCTGGGCCGTACCCGACGCCGCGGACGGTCGCGCCGCGCCGGACGCCGCGCCCGATGCCGGGTCGGACGCCACGCCGGGTACGGACCGGGCCAGTTCCGCCGGCGCACCATCCGGCAGCCCCGCCGCCTCGGGCTCTCCTGATGGTGCCGGCAACGCCGGCGGCCCCGGCCGCGCGGCCTCGTCCGTGGGCGGCGACGCGGGCTCCGGCGACCATGCCGGCGGTGTGGCCTCGCCCGGCGGTGAGGACGCCGACGACGGATCCGGCGGTGCCGCCGCTCACGCGGGTGGCGACGCGGGTTCCGACGGCGTGCGGGGCGACGCGGGTTCCGACGGCGTGCGGGGCGACGGGGAGGACGCGGCCCGGACGGTCGGCGTTTCCCGGAACGGCGCGGATCCGGCCGCGGACGCGGGTGGGCCGGCGGCGGAGGAGCACGGCGGGTGCCGCGGGCCGGGCGGGCGGAACGAGCCGGTCGCGGAGCACGGCGGGGAGGTCGTCACCGCGCGGGCGGCGGTACCGGCCGGGTCGGCCGCGGACGCCGGCGCCGACCACGATCCGCGTACGCCGGGGTCGGACCGCCGGGGCTGGCGCCGGCTCGTACCGCGGCGGCCGTGGCGGTGGTTGGGCGGGTTGGCGGCGCTCGCGGCGCTCGGCTCCCTCGCCGTCGGCGTCGTGTACGTGTGGCTGCGTGGCGCCGGCCGCGGCGCCCCACCGGGCGGCGGCCCCGCACCCAGCCCGTCCGGTACGCCCGGGCACGGTCACCCGACCCCCGGCGAGACTCCCGGCGGCGGCCCGGGAGCGCACGGCACGCCGGGCGCCGGCGGCCACACCACCGACCCGTCCAGCGGCAACTGCTCGGTACAGGGCGTGAGCTGCCACCCGTTCCAGTCGGCGTGCGACTCGGCGTGCGGCGACCTGGGCAGCGGGTGCACCGCGTTCGACCCGAGCTGCGGCGGATCCAGCTGCGACGACTCCGGCTGCGGCAGCTCCGACCCGAACTGCGGCAACGTCCTGCACACCGTCTCGTCGGCCGCCCCCACCCTGCCGTACCTGCACCGCACCGCCACCGACCGGCCCGGCGTGCCGGCGCGGGTCGGCGTCGCCGCGATCCGTGCGTACCAACGGATCTCGCCCGGCCTGCCGACCCGGTGCCGCTACACCCCGACCTGCTCGCGCTACGGCGTCGCCGCGATCCAGGCGTACGGGCTGCTCGCCGGCGCCCGGATCACCGTCGCCCGGATCCACCGCTGCACAGTTGACGTCGTACCCGGCACCGCCGACCCCCTCCCCGCCTGACTGGTACTCCGCGCGCCGTCGCGCGGCTCACCTGCGCGTGCCGCCTCGACGTGTCCGTCCCGGCCCTGCCGGTCCGGTGCGCGGCATCCACGCGGGCACCTGCCAGCGCCGGGAACCGTTGCGGTTGAGCCGATCGGGCCGACCTGCCTGCCGCGCTGTGGTGGCACGTGGACGTTCGTGTGGTGGTGGCGCACCGGCCCGTGTCGCGATGCGTACGCCAACGGGATCGTTGGGGTTGAGCGGATCGGGTCGACCTGCCTGCCGCGCTGTGGTGGTGGGTGGGCGTTCGTGTGTGGTCGGGTCGGCCGGGTGATGGCACGCCGGCCCGTGTCGCGATGCGTACGCCAACGGGATCGTTGGGGTTGAGCCGGTTGGACCGCGCCCACTCCCGGGCCACCCGGTGTCAAGCACGACTCGTCGCGTCTGCCATCCCGGAAGGTCCCATCGGAAGGTCTGGCGATGTCGCCGCCCGGCGCCGGCGAAGCGGACGAGCCCCGGGATCGTTGGGGTTGAGCCATCTCGGCAACCCGAGCGGCGGGTCACCGACCGACCCGCGGCGGCACCGCCGGCCCCGGGGTCGCCCCGGCCCCGGTCACACCTGGGCGCACCGCGCGCGGGAGTACCCGGGGGTCATGGGCGGGGATCGGTGGCGAGGACGGCCATGACGAGCTCGTCGACGTACGTGCCGTCCCAGTGGAGGGCGTCGCGCAGGGTGCCTTCGAGCCGGAAGCCGACCTTCTCGTACACGCGCTGGGCGCGCGGGTTGAACGCGTACACGCCGAGGGAGATGCGGTGGAGGCCGACGGTGTCGAAGGCGTGGGCGAGGAGCAGCGAGATGGCCTCGGTGCCGAGCCCGCGGCCGGTCCATTCGGGGCCGATCATGATGCGCAGGTTGCAGGACCGGTCGGGGACGGAGAGTTCGTTGAGGACGACCTCGCCGGCGCAGCGGCCGCTGTCTCGGTCGACGATGGCGAGGTCGAGCCGGTCGGCGTGTTCGTGCCGGGTGCGGTACCACTCCTCGACGGCGCGGCGTTGCGTCTCGGGGTCGACGTCGTACGGCCGGGGATGGCTGCCGGTGAGCCGTTGCGTCTCGGGGTCGGACATGGCCGCGAGCAGCGGTTCGACGTCGTCGATGCCGACGGGACGGAGCAGCGCGCGCGTGCCGACGAGGGTCGGCTTCTCGCTGAGAGTGACGGTCACCGGGCGACGGTATCCGGGAACCGGCGGGGGTGCCGCGGGTTTTCGGCTGTTGCGGGTCGCGCCTCAGAGGTCCTGGCAGAAAGGCGTCGGATGGCTGGCGAGGCTCAGGGCGGGGCTGCCAAGGCGGAGGTGCAGTCGCATACCGGTGTTGTATGCGACTGTGCCGACAACGTCGGCAGCGTCGTCCTGAGTCCGCCAGGCGCCGACAGTCCTTTCTGTCAGGACCTCTAAGGTCTATGCCGGTCCCGATCGTCAGGAGTCGCCGGCATGATCCGACAGGCGCGCATCGCCCCGTTCGCCGCGATCCTGGTCGCGGCGGCGGCGTTGGCGTCGCCGGGTGTGGCGTGGTCGGCACCGAGCGCACCCGTGCTCACCACGGTCGCCGGCACCGGTGACGGGGAGTACTCGGGGGACGGTGGTCGGGCGACGCGCGCGGGTGTCCCGGTCTCGGGGCCGGTGGCGCTCGCCCCGGACGGCACGCTCTACCTGGTGTCGGGGTCGCGGATCCGCGCCGTTGAGCCGAACGGCACGATCCGTACGGTGGCCGGGACCGGGCGTACCGGATGGTCGGGGGACGGTGGCGCGGCGACGCGGGCCAGCCTGGGCCGGTCGATCGGTGGCCTCGCCGTCGCCCGCGACGGCACGCTGTACGTGGCGGACACCGGCAACGACCGGGTGCGCGCGGTCGACCCGCACACCCACCGGATCGGTACGGTGGCGGGCGGGGGTCGGCTCGGTGACGGCGCCCCGGCGGACGAGGCCCGGCTGTCCGATCCCACCGACGTCGCGGTCGCGCCGGACGGCACGCTCTACATCGCGGACCGCCGCGACGGCCGGATCCGCGCGGTCGACCCGGACCGGCACACGATCCGCACGTTCGCCGGCGGCGGCACCGACGACCCGCTGTACCACCGGGGCGGGTTCGGCGGTGACACCGGCGCCACCGCGCTGCGCACGTACCTGGAGCCGGTCGCGGTCGCCGTCGCCCCCGACGCCACCGTGTACGTGGCGGACCGCAACCGGATCCTCGCCGTACGACCGGGATCCGGTGCGGTGACGGTGTTCGACGGCTCCGGCGCCGACGCGCTGCGGCACCCCAGCCACCTCACCGTCGCCGCCCACACGCTGTACGTGGTGGACGACGCCGGCGTGCACACCCTGCGCCTCGGCGACCCGGGAGCCGCCCTGCACCGGTACGCCGGCGGCGGCGACCCGGACCGGCTCGGCGACGGGGGAACGCCGACCGCGGTGGCGTTCGGCGCGGACACCGACGTGGCGGCCGCGCCGGGCGGCCCGGTGTACCTGTCCGATCCGCGGCACCACCGGATCCGCGCCGTCACCGCGCATCCGCCGGCGCGCGCCGACCCCGGCCCGGCCCGGCCCGTCACCAGCTATCCGTTCCGGGACAGCACGTTCGCCGACCCCACTGCCGTCGCGGTCGGCACCGACGCCACCGCGTACGTGGCGGACGGGCGGCGCGGCGTCGTCGACGCGGTCGACCCGCGGCACGGCACCCGCACCCGCGTCGCCACCGGCCTCGACCACCCCCGCGACCTCGCCCTCCACCACCACACGCTGTACGTGGCGGACCGGCGCGGCGTCCGTGCCGTCGACCTGTCCACCCACACCACCACCGCGGTACGTGGCGCGCCCGGCGCCGCCCACCTCGCCACCGACCCCCGCGGCACCCTGTACGTGTCGTCCCGCGCGGGCGTCTGCGTGCTCCGTTCCGGCAGCTGCCGGGTCCTCGCCACGCACGCGCGGGTGCCGGCCGCGGGCGCGATCACCGTCGACACCACCGGCACCGCGTACGTGGTGGACGGCGGCCGGGTCCGCGCCGTCGCCCCGACCGGGACGGTCGCCACGGTCGCCGGCGCCGCGTCCGGCACCGGCCCGTACTCGGACGGCGGTCCGGCCACGTCGACCGGCGCGCTGTCCGTCGCGGGCCTCGCCGTCACCGGCCGCACGCTCTACCTCGCCGATCCTGCCGGACACCGGATCCGCGCGGTCGACCTGGCCCGCGGCACCATCACCACCGTCCCCGGCGGGACGCGCGGTCTCGACGGGCCGGCGGACGTGGCGGTCGGCCCGCACGGCGCGCTGTTCGTCGCGGACCCCGGCGCGCACCGGCTCCGCGTCGTCGGCACGGCGCCGCGGCCCACCCCGGCCGCGTCCCCCGGCACCCGCTGGTACCTGGTGGTCGGGCCGGGCGTGGTGCTCGTCGCGGCAGCCGCCGGCGTCCTGTCGTTCCGGCGGCGGCGTCGCCGTCCGGCCCCCGACACCCGCGTCACCGTACGGCCGGCCGCGGTGCCGGGGCCCGCGCCGCGGCCGACCACCGTGTCCATGACCGTCGACGACGCCGCCGTACCGGCGTCGGGTGCGCGGTCGGCGGGCGTGTCGATGCCGGACGGTCCCGGTCGCGCGGGCCGCAGCATCCTCGCCGACTGACGGTCAGTCGGTCGCGGCGATCGGCGCGGTCACCGCGTTCGTGAGGCGGGCGAGGTCGGCGGCGGCGAGTTCGAGTTCGAGCCCGCGGCGCCCCGCCGAGCAGTACACCGTCTCGTACTCCCCGGCCGACGTGTCGAGCACGGTGGGCAGGCGCTTGCGCTGGCCGAGCGGGCTGATGCCGCCCCGCACGTACCCGGTGGCGCGCTCGGCGGCGGTCGGGTCGGCCATCGCGGCCTTCTTCCCGCCGACCGCGGCGGCCAGCGCCTTCAGGTCCAGCGACGCCGTCACCGGTACGACGGCGACCGTGAGCGCCCCGTCCACCTCGGCGACCAGCGTCTTGAACACCCGCCCCGCCGGTACGCCGAGCGCTTCGGCGGCCTCCGCCCCGTACGACTCGGCCCGCGGGTCGTGCGTGTACTCGTGGACCCGGTGTGTCACCTTCTGCCGCGCGACGAGAGCGGTCGCCGGCGTTCCCTTGCCCGCCACGGCAGCGGAGCCTACCCGCCGCCGGTACCGGCCGGCCGGGCATTTCCCACCGCGCCGCCGGCCGGCAGCGGGGTGCAGAGCAGGGCGGTCGGGGTGCCGGCGATCCGGGTGACGACCACGGTGGCGGTCGCGTCGCCGGCCGGCTTGAGCTGCCTGCGCAGCGCGTCCGGGTCGAGCGCGATGCCGCGCTTCTTGATGGTGACGACACCGACGCCGCGCGAGCGCAGCACCGCGCGCAACCGCTTCACCGAGTACGCCAGCACCTCGTCCACCGCGTACCCGCGGGCGAAGGGGGTGGCGGCGGGGCGGTCGGTGTAGAGGTAGCCGACGCCGGGTTCGCCGATGGTGCCGCCGATCCGGTCGGCGAGTTCGGCGACGAGGTGCGCGCGCAGCACCGCCCCGTCCGGCTCGTACAGGTACGCCCGGACCGGGCCGACCGTCGCCTCCCGCGTACCGTCGCCGGTCAGGTCGGCGGCGCCGGTGGCGTCGAGCACGGTGGCGCGCCGCGGTACCCGGGCGAGCGGGCCGCACCAGAGCGCCGCCTCGACGACCTCGCCGCGGACCGAGACCCATTCGGCCTCGGCGCCGGGCGGCAGCAGCGCGTGGTCGATGCCGGGGCCGAGCTTGAGGCACGTCGTACCGGCGGTGAGGTCGAGCAGGAAGTCCCAGGGCGGCGAGTACGCGGAGGGGTCGAAGACGCGGCGTCCACCGCTGCGCCGGGCCGGGTCGCAGAACACCGCGTCGGCGCCGGCGCGGTCGACGGTCGTCGCGTCCGCGCACCGTACGTCGACGAGATGGCTCAACCCGGCCGACTCCGCGTTGGCCGCGGCGACCGCGGCCGTACCGGGGTCGGCGTCGACGGCGGTCACCCGCAACCCGGCCCGCGCGTACGCGAGGGCGTCGGTGCCGATGCCGCAGCACAGGTCCAGCACCGTCCGTACGCCGGCGGCGGCGAGTCGCCGGGCCCGCCGGTCGGCGACCACGGGGCGGGTGGCCTGCTGGAGCCCGTCGGCCGTGAACCACATCCGGGCGGCGTCCGGTCCGAACTTCGCCGCCGCCCGCGCGCGCAGCGTCGCCTGCCCGTACGCCGCGGCCGCCAGGTCGGCCGGGTATCCGGACCGGCGCAGTGCCTCCACCCCGGCCAGCGGGTCACCCGCCGCCAGCGGTGCCGCCGCGGCGAGCGCCGCCGAGCCGTCCGCGCCGAGCAGCGCCTGCAGCATCTCCGGTGTCACCCCGCCGATGCTGCCCTACCGCGGTCAGGCGTGCGGCAGGTGCTCGTCGACGACGCAGTCCGGGCCGGGGAAGACCAGGTTCTCGTGTCCGTCCGGGAAGCGCACCAGGTACGGCGGCTCGCCGTGGTCGCCGCGCACCTCGATGATCTCGCCCACCCGGTCGTGTTCGCCGACCGTACGACCATGGACGTGCAGGTGGTCACCAACTGTGGCCTGCATGTTCCTCACCTCCGTACGTCACCCTCCAGTCTGCGGTCGGGCGGGGACGCACGGAAGCGGTTCGGCTCACGGCGTACGCTCGGCTGCGGCACCGTACCGGCGTGGCGATTGGCACTCTCCTTGACGGAGTGCCAGCCGCCGACCTAACCTTCGGTTAGCACTCTCGCTCTTAGGGTGCCAGCAAGTACGAGAAGGCCGAGCGGTCCGGCCACCCGCGACGACGGACCCGCCGGTCACATCAGGCATGAAGATCAAGTACCCATGGAGGGTCTTGCCGTGACCACCGCGACCAAGGTTGCGATCAAGCCGTTGGAGGACCGGATCGTCGTCTCCGCCAACGAGGCTGAGACCACGACCGCGTCGGGCATCGTCATTCCCGACACCGCCAAGGAGAAGCCGCAGGAGGGCACCGTCCTCGCCGTCGGCCCCGGCCGTATCGACGACAAGGGCAACCGAGTGCCGGTCGACGTCAAGGAAGGCGACGTCGTCATCTACTCGAAGTACGGCGGCACCGAGGTCAAGTACGCGGGCGAGGAGTACCTCATCCTCTCCGCGCGCGACGTCCTCGCGATCGTCCAGAAGTGACGACAGCGCAGTAACCACTCGCCCCGGGGTTGGCCGCGTGCCGACCCCGGGGCGGTTCCATCTTCAATCCCGTAACGACACGAAGGACCGGAGATGCCCAAGATTCTCAGCTTCTCCGACGACGCCCGGAAAGGCTTGGAGCGCGGGGTCAACGCGCTCGCCGACGCGGTCAAGGTGACCCTCGGTCCGCGCGGGCGCAACGTCGTGCTCGACAAGAAGTTCGGCGCTCCGACGATCACCAACGACGGCGTCACCATCGCCAAGGAGATCGACCTCGCCGACCCGTACGAGAACCTCGGCGCGCAGCTCGCCAAGGAGGTCGCCACCAAGACCAACGACGTGGCCGGCGACGGTACGACCACGGCCACGGTCCTGGCCCAGGCGATGGTCCGGTTCGGTCTGCGCAACGTGGCGGCCGGCGCCAACCCGACCGCGCTCAAGCGCGGCATCGACGCCGCCGTCACGACCGTCTCGGACGCGCTGCTCGCCAAGGCCACCGAGGTCGACACCCAGGAGCGGATCGCCCACGTGGCAACCGTCTCGGCCCAGGACTCGACGATCGGTGACCTGATCGCCGAGGCCATGGAGCGGGTCGGCCGCGAAGGCGTGATCACCGTCGAGGACGGCTCGACGCTGACCACCGAGCTGGAGATCACCGAGGGGATGCAGTTCGACAAGGGGTTCCTCTCGCCCCACTTCATCACCGACGCCGAGTCCGGCGAATCGGTGCTGGAGGACGCGTACATCCTGATCACGACCGAGAAGATCTCCTCCGTCGAGGACCTCCTCCCCGTACTGGAGAAGGTCCTGGAGGCGGGCAAGCCGCTGCTGATCGTGGCCGAGGACGTGGACGGCCAGGCGCTGTCGACGCTCGCGGTGAACGCGGTCCGCAAGACGCTCAAGGCGTGCGCGGTCAAGGCGCCCGGGTTCGGCGACCGCCGCAAGGCGATGCTGCAGGACCTGGCGATCCTGACCGGCGCCGAGGTCGTCTCCCCCGAGCTGGGGTACAAGCTCGACGCGGTCGGCCTGGACGTGCTCGGCACCGCGCACCGGGTGGTCGTCACCAAGGAGACCACCACCGTCGTCGACGGCGGCGGCTCCGACACCGCGGTCGCCGACCGGGTGGAGCAGATCAAGCGCGAGATCGACGACTCCGACTCCGACTGGGACCGGGAGAAGCTGTCCGAGCGGCTCGCGAAGCTGTCCGGCGGCGTGGCGGTCATCAAGGTGGGTGCCGCCACCGAGGTCGAGATGAAGGAGAAGAAGCACCGCATCGAGGACGCCATCTCGGCGACCAAGGCCGCGGTCGAGGAGGGCACCGTACCGGGCGGCGGCGCGGCGCTCATCCAGGTCGCCGGCGAACTCGACGGCGGGCTCGGCCTGACCGGCGACGAGGCGGTCGGCGTGGCGCTGGTCCGCAGGTCGCTGTCCGAGCCGCTGCGCTGGATCGCGGAGAACGCCGGCCGGGACGGTCACGTCGCGGTCGAGCGCGTCCGCGACGCCGAGTTCGGCACCGGGCTCAACGCGGCCACCGGGGAGTACGTGGAGCTGGCCAAGGCCGGCATCATCGACCCGGTCAAGGTCACCCGCAACGCGGTGGCGAACGCGGCGAGCATCGCCAGCCTGCTGCTCACCACGGAGAGCCTGGTCGTGGACAAGCCCGAGGAGGCCGAGGAAGCCGGCCACGGCCACTCGCACGGCCACGGCCACCAGCACGGCCCCGGCTTCTGAGGGTAGGGGTCGCTGCGCCGGCCTGATTCGTCCGCCGGACTGCGCCGATCTCCGGCTTGTGTGCTGACGCACACGGCGCCGAATCTCGGCTTGCCGGCGAACGAATCAGGCTCGGCTCGCTCGCGTCCCCAGTAGGTGATGTTCGAGCGATACACGGTGGGGCTGACCTTTGGTCAGCCCCACCGTCGTGTCCGGGGGGTCTACGCGGGGACGGATTCGGGGGTGTCGGCGCCGCGGAGGCGGGCGTCCAGGCGGTGGAGGTCGACGCGGCGGTGGCGGCGGTCCGCCAGGTCCTCCCAGCCGGTGTCGATCAGGCGCTGGCGTTCGGATTCGCTCAGCCCGCCCCACACGCCGTACGGCTCGTGCACCTTCAGGGCGTGCGCGGCGCACTGGGCCCGTACGGGGCAGCTGCCGCACACGGCCTTCGCGTCCCGCTCGCGCCGGGTACGGGACGGTCCGCGCTCGCCTTCCGGATGGAAGAAGACCGCGCTCGGCAACCCCCGGCAGTTGCCGGCGAGCTGCCAGTCCCACAGGTCGGCGTTGGTACCCGGTAGGCGACGGATGTCCGCCATCAGCCCTCCTTGCTCATCGTTCGCCCTCCGTCCGGTTCGCCGCCGCGGGTGCGGCGGTCCGCCGGACCTTGGCCGACCACACGTGGCCGGCCGGCCGACCACGCTCACGTGTCATCCGGTGCCGGCCCCCCGCTGCCCGCCGCCATCGGCGACGATGGCGTACGTGCACGAGTCGGCCCCGGATGTCTGGTGTCTGCCCTGGGCGTACCCGGGGCCGCCCGCCCGCAAACGGGTCGTACCGGGAAGCCTCGACGCGGTGGAGCGCGCGCTGTGGTTCGGCACCCCGAAACGGGCGTTGTCCCTGCTCGGCGAGCATCCGGACACCCCGCGTACCGGCTGGCTGCGGACCGTCGCGTTGCTCGCCACCGGCCGGTACGAGGAGGCCGGGGCCGTCGCGTTCCCGGGGTCGGCCGGGCGGTGGCCGGCGCTGCTCGCGGCGGCGTCGGCGAGCGTGGCCCGGCAGTGCGGCAGGTACGCGGAGGCCGCCGAACGCGACGCGTACGCGCTGGCCGCGGCGGGCGCGGACGCCGAGGCACGCGCCGACGCCCTGGTCGGGTTGACCGCCGACGCGGTGGGCGCCGCCGACCCTCACACCGCGGCCGTACGCCTGGCCGAGTTGGACGCGATGGTGGACGGCGCCGGCTGGCGCGCGGGCGTACGGCGGGGATGGGTGGCGTGTGAACTGGCGCTGCTCAC
This sequence comes from Actinocatenispora rupis, assembly GCF_016861975.1. Classification (GTDB taxonomy): domain Bacteria; phylum Actinomycetota; class Actinomycetes; order Mycobacteriales; family Micromonosporaceae; genus Actinocatenispora; species Actinocatenispora rupis. The sequence continues at coordinate 90,871 of NZ_BOMB01000013.1, forward strand.
CGACCGGCCGGCACGGGCCGCCGAGGCGTCCCGCGATGCCGTACGGCGGGCCGAGGCGGCCCAGGCGCCCCGGCACCTTGCGAAGAGTTTGCTCTTTTATGGCGTTTCAATGCGGGAACTTGCTCGCAGACAAGCGGTCGCACCCCTATTCCGGTCCGCGGCGGTGATACTGGGGAGAGCGGAACGGCTCGCGGCGGCGGTCGAGGCGTTTCCACTGCTGGAGGTGGCGTGCCGGCAGCGGCAGGAGACCTTGGAGGAGGTCACTGTGACGGGGGAAGCTGTGGCGCAGAACACGTACACCAAAGTCGCGTCATGAGCCCGAGTCACCGGGGTCTCTCTGTCAGCGAGAGAGGAGAAACACGTGCGCTCGGTGCTCGTCTGTGTACGAACGCCCGTGGCGGCGCAGCGGATCGCCGCATGGGCGGCGCATCTCGGCGTGGCCGCCGCGGTCCGGACGGCGCTGTCCGGTGAGGAGGCGCTGGCCCGTATGGGCGAGCGCCCGGCGGACGTCGTCCTGATCGATGTCGGCATGACCCGACCCGACCCGGTGCAGTTCACGCGCCGGGTCCTCAGCCGCGGACCACACACCGCGCTGGTACTCGTCGGTGCGGACGACCCGCGGGCCGCCGCCGCCGCCGTCGCCGCGGGTGCCCGCGGCGTGATCCGGGCCGGCGAACACGGGGAGGACCTGGTCAGCGCGCTGGCCCAGGGCATCCTCCTGGCCTGCCCGAACGGCAGCCGTACGACCCCGGTCGCCAGCCCGGCGCTGGGCCGCCCCACCACCGCGCCCACCGTACGGCGCAGTGTCCTGACCGAACGCGAGCTCCAGGTCCTGCGCGGCATGAGCGAGGGCAAGAGCAACGCGGAGATCGGCCGGGAGCTGTTCGTGTCGGAGGACACGGTCAAGACGCACGCCCGTCGACTGTTCCGGAAGCTCGGTGCGCGGGACCGCGCACACGCCGTGGCCTCCGCGTTCCGCTCCGGTCTGGTGACCTGACGGGTCGGAGTACGGATCGACGGACGTCGACTGAGCGAAGATCGCCGCAAACACGCTACCGTTCGGCGGAAGGCCCCGGGGTCGCGCGTCGCAGTGATGGCGGAGCGCAGGACGGGCCGTGACTCGTGACCCCGGCCGTAACGGGAGAGTGCGAGCGCGCGATGACATCACCGGAGGCGGGTCTCACCGAACTCGCCGTGCGCGCCGCCGCCGGAGACCGAGCGGCGGTGGACGAGCTGCTCGCGAGGGTCCGACCGATCGTCGTCCGGTACTGCCGGGCCAGGCTGGGCCGGACAGGAGGCGGCGCGTACACGACGGCCGATGATGTGGCGCAGGAGGTGTGCATCGCCGTGCTGGGCGCACTACCGCGGTACCGGGAGTCCGGGTCGCCGTTCACCGCGTTCGTGTTCGGGATCGCCGCGCACAAGGTCGCCGACGCGCACCGCGGTGCCTCCCGGGAGAAGTCCGAGCCGGTGGCGGCGCTGCCCGAGCGGGCCGACGTGCACGCCGGTCCGGAGGCGCGCGCGGTGCAGCTCGACGCGGTCGGGCGGATGCGCCGGCTGCTGGACCGGCTCAGCCCGCAGCACCGTGAGGTCATCGTGCTGCGGGTCGGCGTGGGGCTGACGGCCGAGGAGACCGGCCGGGCGCTCGGCATGACCGCCGGCGCCGTACGGGTGACGCAGCACCGGGCCCTCAACCGGCTCCGCGCGCTCGCCGCCGAGCTGTACGACGAGGTTCCGGTATGAGGGGCGACGACACGCGGGCCGACCGGGAGAGGGTCACGCTGGACGCGGTCGAGCGGGACGACCGGGCGCTGGACGCGCTGGCCGGACTCGGCGACCCGGCCGATGCGCGTACCGACGACCCGACCCTGCGCCTGCTCGCCGCCTGGCACGCGGACCTGTCCGCCGACGGCCCCGTTCCGGCATACGACGTTGAAGAGCCTGCGACGGTACGGGCCGCGGCGCCGGACATCGCCCGTACCCGCCGGCGTACGGCCGGGTCGGTGGAGCCGGACCGTACCCGGCCGGGGAAGCGGCGTGGTCGTCGGCGCGGCAGCCGGCTGGCCCTGGCGACCGGGGTCGCGGTGCTTGCCACGACCGGGTTCGCCGGGGTGGCGATGGCCGCGGGCGGCGCGACGCCGGGCAGCCCGCTGTTCTCCCTGACCAAGGTCATCTACCCGGACCGCGCCTCGGTACGGGAGCACCAGGCCGCCGCCGCGCACGACCTCGCGTCCGCGCGCAAGGCCGCCGCCGAGGGCCGCGACGACGACGCCCGGCGGTACCTGGACGACGCGGACCGGCACAGCCGCGAGATGCCGTCGTCCGACGCGGACGCCGTGCGCCGGGACGCCGACGACGTACGCCGGAGTCTCGGGCCGTCGCCGTCGACGGACGCGGCCGGCGGCAACAACAACATCGCGCCGCCGAGCAGCGGGCAGCCGAGCCCGAGTACCGAGCCGGGGTCGCCGTCGCCGTCGGGTGGCGCGTCCGAGCAGCCGCCGCCGAGCCCGTCGCCGTCCGGCGAGTCCGCGACGACGAACGGCGACGACGGCAACGGCAGCCAGGACGGCAACGGTGGCCAAGGCAAAGGGCACAAGAAACATGAGTCGCTGAGCCTCGGCGCTCTGACCGCGCTGCTCCCCGTTCGCTGAGCCGCGCCCGGTCCTGCGCGGGGCCCTGGCTCAGTCCTCGCCGGTGGCGTCGTGGGCGCCGTCGACGTAACCCCGCGCGTACTCCCAGGTGACGTAGTGGTCGGGGTCGGGCTGGTACGCGGGCTCGTGCAGGCGGGGCTGGTCGTGCTCCAGCAGGTGCCGCAGGTTGCCGCGGAGCAGCTCCCACCCGAAGTAGTGCGGCTCGTGGCAGTCCTCGCAGTCGATGACGAGACCGCGGATGCCGGTGGGCTCCAACCAGCGCTGGAACTCGTCCAGGTCGTCGAGGTCCGCGCTGACCTCGTCCCGCTCCTCCGGACTCAACGGCTGCCCGGACACGTCGTCGGACAGGCCCGCCGTCGGATCGGCCGGGTCGTTGGCGAAGGGGTCGAGCGGCTCGTCACGCACCTGACAACGGTATCGCCATTGGGGCGTTTCGCGCCGCCCTCGCCGGTACGCCTCGCGTGGTGGGGGCAACACCCCGTTGGCGTACGGCCGGTCCGGTTCGTGCAGGTCGCGGGGCGTAGGATCGGACTACGCGGCGCCCGGACCGCACGGAGCGTTGTCGCGGATGCGCGCGTGTCGGTAGAAACCCGGCCCGTCCACGGGGCCGCCCACGATCGGATCAACATGGCTGCCACGCATCCCGCCGACCACTCCCAGGACCTTCCGCTCGGTCCCGCGGCGACACTGCCGCTCGGGCTCACCTTCGACGACGTGCTGCTCCAGCCGGTCGAATCGGACGTCGACCCGGCCGAGATCATCCCCGCGACCAGGCTCACCAAGGACATCGAACTGTCCATGCCGCTGGTGTCCAGCGCGATGGACACCGTCACCGAGGCGCGGATGGCGATCGCCATGGCCCGGCTCGGCGGCATCGGCGTACTGCACCGCAACCTGTCCATCGAGGAGCAGGCCAGCCAGGTCGACCTGGTCAAACGGTCCGAGGCCGGCATGATCACCCATCCGGTGACGTGTTCGCCCGAGGACACCCTCCGGGACGTGGACGCGCTGTGCGCGCGGTACCGGATCTCCGGGGTGCCGGTGGTCGACGCGGACGGCATCCTGCTCGGCATCGTGACCAACCGCGACATGCGGTTCGTCGCGGACAAGGCCACCCCGGTGCACTCGGTCATGACCCCGCAGCCGCTGGTCACGGCGCCGGTCGGGGTGAGCCGCGAGGACGCGTTCGGGCTGCTCCGGGCGCACAAGGTGGAGAAGCTGCCGCTGGTCGACGACGGCGGCCGGCTGCGCGGGCTGATCACCGTCAAGGACTTCACCAAGTCCGAGCAGTACCCGGGGGCGACGAAGGACCCGGCCGGGCGGCTGCGGGTGGCGGCGGCCGTCGGCATCGGCGACGACTCGTACAAGCGGGCCCGCGCGCTGGTGGACGCCGGCGTCGACGTGGTCGTGGTGGACATGGCGCACGGGCACAGCCGCGCCGTCATGGAGATGGTCGCCCGGGTCAAGAAGGACACCGGGGTGCAGGTCATCGGCGGCAACGTCGTCACGTACGAGGGGGCGAAGGCGCTCGCCGAGGCGGGCGTGGACGCGGTGAAGGTCGGCGTCGGCCCCGGCTCGATCTGTACGACACGGGTGGTCGCCGGCGTCGGCGTACCGCAGATCACGGCGATCATGGACACCGTCGCCGCGTGCCGGCCGCTCGGCGTGCCGGTCATCGCCGACGGCGGCATGCAGTACTCGGGGGACATCGCGAAGGCGATCGTCGCCGGCGCCGACTCGGTGATGCTGGGTTCCCTGCTCGCCGGCTGCGAGGAGAGCCCCGGCGAGCTGATCTTCATCAACGGCAAGCAGTTCAAGTCGTACCGGGGGATGGGGTCGCTCGGCGCGATGCAGACCCGCGGCGCCGGCAAGTCCTACTCCAAGGACCGGTACTTCCAGGGCGACGTCGCCACCGACGACCAGCTCATCCCCGAGGGCATCGAGGGACAGGTGCCGTACCGGGGGCAGCTGCGCGCCGTGGCGCACCAGCTCGTCGGCGGCCTCCGCCAGGCCATGCTCTACTCCGGCGCCGGCACCGTCCCGGCGCTCCAGGAGCGTGGCCGGCTCATCCGGATCACCGCGGCCGGCCTCAAGGAGAGCCACCCGCACGACATCCTGATGACGTCCGAGGCGCCCAACTACCACACGCGGTAGAGCGTGCGCGGGGTCCGCGTGCGCGTCGTCGTACGCGGGCTCCGGCGGCTCGTCCGCTCGTGTTGCCCGGTACAGTGCCGTTTCGGGTGTCCAGCGGCGGGAGGGGTCCAGCGTGCGTGACATGGTCGAGATCGGGATGGGCAAGGCGGCGCGGCGCGGATTCCACCTCGACGAGGTGGCGCTGGTGCCGACCCGGCGCACCCGGGACGTCAACGAGGTGTCCACCGCCTGGCAGCTCGACGCGTACCGGTTCGACATCCCGTGCGTGGCGCACCCCTCCGACGCCACCATGAGCCCCGACAGCGCCGTCGCGCTCGGCCGGGCCGGCGGCCTCGGCGTCCTCAACGCTGAAGGACTCTGGACGCGGTACGAGGACCCCATCCCCGTGCTGCACGAGCTCAGCCAGCTCGACGAGGAGGCCGCCGCCACCCGCCGCCTCCAGCAGATGTACGCGGAACCCATCCGCCCCGAACTCATCGGCGAGCGCGTCAAGCAGATCCGCGACGCCGGCGTCACCGTCGCCGTACGGGTGTCGCCGCAGCACACCCTCCAGCTCGCGCCCGTCATCCTCGACGCCGGCATCGACATCCTCGTCGTCCAGGGCACCATCGTGTCCGCCGAGCACGTCTCGACCACCGACGAGCCGCTCAACCTCAAGGAGTTCATCGCCGACCTCGACCTGCCCGTCATCGCCGGTGGCTGCACCAACTACCAGACCGCACTGCACCTCATGCGTACCGGTGCGGCCGGCGTCATCGTCGGCGTCGGCGCCGACGACTTCTCCACCACCGACACCGTCCTCGGCATTCGCGTACCGATGGCCACCGCCATCTCCGACGCCGCCGCCGCCCGCCGCGACTACCTCGACGAGACCGGCGGCCGGTACGTGCACCTCATCGCCGACGGCGGCCTCGGTACCTCCGGCGACATCGCCAAGGCCCTCGGCTGCGGCGCCGACGCCGTCATGCTCGGCGAACCGCTCACCCTCGCCACCGACGCCCCCGCCGGCGGCGCCTGGTGGCACTCCGCCGCCAGCCACCCCAAACTGCCCCGCGGCATGTTCAGCCCCGCCGGCGAACAGCTCGGCACCCTCGAAGAGGTCCTCTACGGCCCCTCCGACGACCCCGAAGGCGCCATGAACCTCTTCGGCGGCCTCCGCCGCGCCATGGCCAAGTGCGGCTACTCCGACCTCAAGGAGTTCCAGCGGGTGAACCTCATCCTCGACCGCTAGTTTTTGGATGACGCTGCGGCAAGTCCCGTTTCCCCACATCACCGTTACGGCACAACCGATTCACCACTTTTCCTTGGTACGCAAGGGAAACCGGCGGCTCGCGTCGGTGCAACCGTTGTGCGCCAACGCGTTCAGAGGGGGAGGGCGGGGGTTTCGCCGGTGAGTACGAGGCGGCGCTCGTCGTCGCGCTTGGCGACGGTGATGGTGAAGCCGCCGCGTACGGCGACGAGCTCGGTGTGGCTGCTGCGTACGACGGCCCAGCCCTCGTCGGCGAGGTAGCGGCGGGCGGCGGCGAGTCGCGTGGGGGCGGGGGTGCCGGCGGGATCGCCGATCTCGACGCGGATCCGGCTGGTCACGGCGGTGGCCGCGCCGTCGGAGATGGCACCGGCGCCGCCGGGCCCGGCGTCGTGGACGACGACGGGCTGCTGGTCGGGTACCGCGGCGACGGCGGCGACGAGGAGCAGGCCCCGCAGCTCGTCGCGCGCCTGGTACGGGCTGTTCGGCCGACGGTCCGCGGTCACGCCCCGGTACCTCCCGGCTCGGGCCCGGACCACCGCACGAGCGCGCCGCCGACCGTACCGACGGTGTCGAGGACGCCGTCGAGTGCGGCGGCCGGTGCCGGTCCGGGCGGGGCCGGTGTGCCGGGTTCGTCGAGGCCGGCGAGCACGAGTTCCTCGTCGAGGGTGGTGTCGGTGAGGGTGACGTCGCCGAGCCGGCCGGTGACGACGCGGGCCAGGTTGTCGAGCGACTCGGAACCGACCGCGTAGTAGCGGCCGTGTCCGGTGACCTCGGCGCCGCCCTGCGTCTCCAGCCGGGTCACGTCACCGAAGTCGGCGGGGTCCGCGCCGTGCGCCCGGGAGTACGCCAGGGCGTCGCCGGGTGCGCGCATCGCCCAGAACCGGGTGCCGGTGCGCGCGGTGCGGACGGGGTCGGGCAGGTCGTCGGCGGGGCCGGGCCGGGCCGGGCGCAGGTCGACGGCGGACCGGATCCGTTCGCCCAGCCCGGCGCTGCCGACGAACACCACGTCGTCCGGCTGGTACCCGGCGCGCAGCGCGGCGGCGACCAGTACGGTGCCGAGGCCGTGCGCGACGACCACGGTGTGCGCGTCCGGCGCCATCGTCGGCCGGAGCCCGGCGACGAACCGGCGCAGCGCGCTCGCGCCCGCCCGCGCCCGGGCCGGGACCGCGCCGGCGCCGGCCGCGTCGTACCCGAGCCAGGCGACGACGGCGGTGCCGGGGCCGGTGGCGTCGGCGAGCGTGCGCGCGTCGTTCGCCAGGGAGTTGAAGGTGTCGAGGCCGTTGCGCCCGCCGGGCACCAGCACCGCGACCCGCCGCGCCGTGCCCAGGTCGCCGAAGACCTCCGCGATCCGGCCAGCGCCGCTCGGGTCGAACGCCAGGAACCTCCGCTCGTACTGCCCGCTCGTGCGCTCGCCGGTCTCCGGGTCCACCGCGGCCACCGTACGGCTGGCGAGGAACGAGTTGAGCGTGCCGATCCGCTGGTTGATCGCGTCGATCGTACGGGCCCGGGTCACCGTGCGCGCCTCGTCCGACGCCGCCGCCAGTTCCGTACGGCTGCGGCGCAGGTCGGCCCGGTTCTCGTCGATGAGCTGCCGGTTCGCCGCGTACCGCTCGGACAGCGGCGCGCCCGGCAGGTGCGCGACCAGCCCCGGCCGCCGCCGGCGCGCGCGGGCCCGCCGGTTCGCCGGGAGCGACCCGTAGAACAGCAGGACGGCGCCGGCCAGGTCGGCGACCGACCCGTGCCGCGCGGCGAGCGCGTCGAGCGAGTCGACGTCGGACCGGTCGTCGTCCGCCTGCTCGTCGCCCGCCAGCGCGCCGCCCGTACCGTCGGCGTCCGCGGCCACGGAACCGGCGCCCGTACCAGCGTCGGTGTCCGGGCCCGCGTCGGCGCCGGCGGGCCGGCTGCCGAGGGCGCGGGAGGCGTGCGCGTCGGCCGCCTCCGCCACCACCAGCGCCTGCGCCGCCAACGACGCCGCCGTACGCCGGACCGAGTCGTACACCCCGGCGAGGGGGCCGAGCATCGTCGGCGGGAGGACGGTGACGTCGGCCCGCCCGTACACCTGGCAGCCGACGAGGTGGGCGAAGTTGTCGGCCAGGTCGAGCAGCTGGCGTGCCTCGTCGAGCCGGTCGGCCAGGCCCGAGATCACCGTGGACGCCTGCGAGTGCGCGTCGCCGAGCCGGTGCGCGTCGTCGGCCAGCGCGTGCCGGTGCGCCGTCGACGCGGTCGCCGCCGGGCCCTGCCAGCCGGCCAGGTCCCGGCCCGCCGACTCGACCGCCTGCTCCACCACCGTCGAGATCCGCTGCGCGTGCGTACGCAGGGCTTCCGCCATCGCCGCGACCCGCTCCGGCCGTACCTTCCGGAGCTGCTCGACGGTCAACATGGATCCCCGGTCTCACGCAGGGCGCGCTGGATCAGCCGCTCCGCGTCGTCGTACCGGTCGGCGGCGGCGCGGAGCTGGTCGGCATGGTCCGAGTACTCCGCGGCAAGGCCCCGGACGGAGGCGTCCCAGTGCTCGCCGAGGCTGGCCAGCGCCGCACCGGCGGACCAGCCACTCAGGCCGGCGTCGCCGAGCAGCTCGGCCGGCGCCGGCAGGGCGGGGTCCTCGGCGCGGTGGTCGTCCGCGCCGCCGAGCCGGGTACCGATCTCGGCGAGGCGGGCCGCGGCGCTGCGCAACCGGTCTGTGTCGACCTCGAACCGGTCCGCGGTCATGACCGTCTCCCTCCTGCCCGCGTACCGCAGATGGACCGGCGTGTCGGGCGAACCCCCGCCCGGACCCGACGTGCCGGTGCGGTCAATTGTTGATCTCTCGACCGCGTGCCGTCGTTACTGCTGACGCGCTACCCATCACGTGCCATACGGGGGATCATTGTCCATCGGCGCAAGTCCGCAGTGGGTGAGGAGCGCAATGGGTGTCGCAGATCCCGTCGCCGCCTTCGACGTGGTGGTGATCGGCTCCGGCTTCGGCGGCAGCGCCGCGGCGCTGCGCCTCACCGAGAAGGGGTACCGGGTGGCCGTCGTCGAGGCGGGCCGCCGGTTCGCCGACGACGAACTGCCGGAGACGTCGTGGCGGCTGCGCCGGTTCCTGTGGGCGCCGCGGCTCGGCTGCTTCGGCATCCAGCGGATCACCCTGCTGCGCAACGTACTCGTGCTGTCCGGTGCCGGCGTCGGCGGCGGCTCGCTGGTGTACGCGAACACGCTCTACCGGCCGCCCGCCGAGTTCTTCGCCGACCGGCAGTGGGCCGACATCACCGACTGGGCCGCTGAGCTCGCGCCGTACTACGACCAGGCGGAGCGGATGCTCGGCGTCGTGGAGTACGGCACGGACACGCCGTCCGACGTGGCGATGCGTACGGTGGCGGAGCGGATGGGCGTGGGCGACACGTTCCACCGGGCGCCGGTCGGGGTGTTCCTCGGCATGCCCGGCCGCACCGCCCCCGACCCGTACTTCGGGGGTGCGGGCCCGGCGCGCACGGGCTGCCTGGAGTGCGGCGAGTGCATGACCGGCTGCCGGCACAACGCGAAGAACACGCTGGTCAAGAACTACCTGTACCTGGCGGAGCGGGCCGGCGCGCGGGTGTTCCCGCTGAGCACCGTCACCGCGGTACGGCCCGCGCCCGGCGGCGGATACCGGGTGGAGATGGCGCGTACCGGGACGCGGGGCGGGCCGCGCGACCGGCGGGTGTTCGCGGCCGGCCAGGTGGTCTTCGCGGCCGGCGCCCTCGGTACCCAGCGGCTGCTGCTCCGGATGCGCGACGACGGCGTACTGTCCGGCCTGTCGCCGGCGCTGGGCACGCTGACCCGTACCAACTCGGAGTCGATCGTCGGGGCGCGGTCGCGCCGGTCCGACGTGGACTTCACCCGCGGGGTGGCGATCACCAGCTCGTTCCATCCCGACGCGCGCACCCACATCGAGCCCGTCCGGTACGGCCGCGGGTCGAACGCGATGAGCCTGCTGCAGACCGTCCTCACCGACGGCGGCGGGCGCTGGCCGCGGGCGTTCACCTGGCTGGCCGAGGCGGCGCGGCACCCGGGCGCGCTGGCCCGCAGCCTGTCCACCCGGCACTGGTCCGAACGCACGATCATCGCGCTGGTCATGCAGTCGCTGGACAACTCGCTGACCGTCCGGCAGCGCCGCACCCTGTTCGGCGGCCACACCCTCACCACCACCCAGGGGTACGGCGAGCCGAACCCGGCGTGGATCCCCGCCGGCAACGAGGCGGTACGCCGGCTCGCCGAGGAGATCGACGGCGACGCCGGCGGTACCTGGGGCGAGATCGCGAACATCCCCATCACCGCGCACATCCTCGGCGGCTGCCCGATCGCCGACTCGCCCGACCGCGGCGTACTCGACGGCTACCAGCGCGTCCACGGCCACCCCGGCCTGCACGTACTCGACGGCGCGGCGGTGTCCGCCAACCTCGGCGTCAACCCGTCGCTCACCATCACCGCGCAGGCCGAGCGCGCCCTCGCGTACTGGCCGAACCACGGGGACGCCGACCCGCGGCCGCCGCTGGGCGAGCCGTACCGGCAGGTCGTGGCGGTGGCGCCGCGCTCGCCCGTGGTGCCCGCCGGCGCCCCCGGCGCCCTCCGCCTGCCGTCCTGACGCGCTCCGGGCGCGGTCAGGCGCTGAGGGCGTACAGGACGGCGCGGAGGTCGGCGTCGGTCCGGTCCCGACCGGTACGCCAGGCGAGGCGGAGCGACAGCGGCGCGGCGGCCGGCTGCGGCAGCCGTACGAGACGGCCGGTGGCCAGGTCGTCGGCGACGGCGAACTCGGGCAGCAGCGCGTGCCCGCGGCCGCCCGCCGCCCACGCCCGGATCACGCCGACCGTCCCCAGCTCGACCCGGTCCGCCGCGGTGCCGAGCACCCGGTCGGCGGCCAGCCAGAACGAGCAGCCCGGCTCCGTACAGAGCAGCGGGCCCTCCGGGCGGTCCGGCGCACCGACCAGTACCAGGGGGACGTCGGCGACGTCGAGGAAGTCGAGCGTGGTGCCCGGCGGTGGCGCGAACCCGAGACCGCCGAGCGTGTCGCCGGTGTCCAGGAACAGCCCGGCGTCGAGGTCGTCGGCGGCCAGCGCGGCGAGCAGCGCGCCGCGCTGCATCGGCCGGGCCAGTACGGTCAGGTCGGGGTGGCGGTCGGCGAGCCGGTCCAGCATCTCCGGCAGCAGCCCCGCGACCAGCGTCTCCAGCGCGCCCACCCGTACGCCGGCGTGCCGGCCGGTCACCTCGGCGCGGACCCGTTCCACGTACCCGAGGAGGTCCTCGGCGTGGCGGCCGAGGCGCTGGCCGGCGCGGGTGGGGCGCATGCCGGCGCCGGTGCGGTCGAACAGCCGCACCCCGAGATCGCGTTCCAGCGCCCGGACCTGGCCGGACACCGAGGACGGCGCGACGCCGAGGCGGGCCGCGGCGGCGGTCACCCCACCGGCCCGGAGTACGGCGAGGAAGCCGCGCAGATGGCTCGGGTTCACCCCGCAAAGCTAGCCCGGGTCTGCACAGGTTGCGGGGCCGGCTGCGCCGGGGCCTGTTCGCCGCGTTGTCGGCACGAGCGCACCCACCTGCACCTCCGCCTCGCGCAACGAACGGAATGCGGCTCGCCCGACCGAACCCGTGCAGACACGGGCTGGCCCGTACGGGATGTCCGAACGGTGCGTGCGGGGTTCGCGGTGGGCGGCCGCACACGTTCCGCCGGAGGCTGCGGACCATGACCGTACGCACCGCTGCTGGCCGCGACGCCGTTCTGCGCCGCGCCGTCCGACTCGTCGGCGTCTCCCTCGGGTACTTCCTCGTCCTGCTCGACACGACCGTGCTCACCGTGGCCCTGCCCGATCTGCGCCGCTCGCTCGGCGGCCCGGTCGCCGGCCAGCAGTGGGCGGTCGCCGGGTACACGGTGGTGTTCGCGGCGCTGCTGCTGGGCGCCGGCGCCGTCGCCGACCGGTACGGCGCCCGCCGGGTGTTCGCCGCCGGTGTCGCCGCGTTCGGGGTGTTGTCGCTGGCCAGCGCGGCAGCCCCGACCCTCTGGGTACTCGTCGTGCTGCGCGCGCTGCTCGGTGCGGCCGGCGCGGCGTGCCTGCCGGCGTCGCTGGCGCTGGTCGCGCGGCTCTACCCGGTCGCGGCCGAACGGGCGCGGGCGCTCGGCGCGTGGGCGGCGATCACCGGCGTGGCGCTCGCCGCCGGGCCGGTCGCGGGCGGCGCGCTGGTGTCGCTGGCCGGCTGGCGGGCCGTGTTCCTCGTGAACGTCCCGGTCGCCGCGCTCGCCCTGCTCCTCACCGCCGGCCGTACGCTCGCCGCGCCCCGCGGTACCGGCCGGGTCGACTGGGGTTCGCAGCTGCTCGCCGCCGCGTTCCTCGGGCTGGTCACGGCGGCCGTCATCGGGGCCGGCGCCTTCTCGCTGCCCACCGGCGCCGCCGCCCTGCTCGCCCTCGCCCTCCTCGTACGCCGGCAGCGCCGGGCGCCGCATCCGCTCGTACCGACGGCGCTGCTCCGGGTACCCGCGGCGCGGTCGGCGCTGCTGTCCGGCGCCGCGGTCAACTTCGCCCTGTCCGGCACCCTGTTCGTGGTGACGCTCGTCCTCCAGGACCGGTACGGCTGGGGTCCGCTCGCCGCGGGCCTCGCGTTCCTGCCGTTGACGCTGCCGACCGCGTTCAACCCGCTGGTCACCGGCCGCCTCGTCGCCCGGTACGGCCCGCGCCGCCCCGTACTCGCCGGCCTCGGCCTGCTCACCGCGGGCGCGCTGCTGCTCGCCGCCGCCCCCGGGTACGCGGTGCTCGCGGTGGGGTTGGCGGTGACCGGGCTGGGCGTCTCGTTCGCGCTGCCGGCACTGGTCACGGCCACGGTCGCCGCCGCGCCGGACGGTCTCGCCGGCACCGCGTCCGGCCTCCTCAACGCGGTACGCCAGGTCGGCGCGACGGTCGGGGTCGCCGCGATGGGCGCGGTCGTCGCGCCGGGCCTCGCTGCCGTACCGGTGGCGCTGCTGCTGTCCGCCGCCGTCGTCGCGGCCGCGCTCGCCGGCACCGCCCGGGCGTGACCGCCGCGCGGTCAGGAGAGGGCGCGCGCGACGAGGAGGAGTACCGCGAGCAGGGCGAACGCGAGGGAGGGGACGGTCTGGCCGGCGGCGTCGCGGTGCCGGAGGTGGAGTACGGCCGCGCCGAGCATGAGCAGGACCAGGCCGACCGCGGCGGCGACGCCGAGCGGCGCCCAGGCCAGCCCGACCAGCAACCCGGCCGCGGCCGCGACCTCCAGTACGCCGATGCCACGCCACGCGGGGTACGGGAAGCCCAGGTGGGCGGCGTTGTCCCGCATCGGCCGGAGGCCGGCGAGCTTGGCCGCGCCGGTGGCGAGGAACGCGACGGCGAGCAGGACGGACAGTACGACCGTGGCGACGAACACCGGAACCCTCCCGGGCGGCGAGCGCGGAGCGTGCGCGAGCACCGTACTCCGTCCGGCCGGCGCGGACCCCGGGGCACCTGGACGTGCCGGCGGGTTCGGTTGCGGCGCAAGGGGATCACTCGCCCCAGGTACGGATCAGGTCGGTCGGGGTGCGGGTGACCGGCAGCCCGGCCGTACGGGCGAGGTCGGCGAGGGTGACCGCGTCGGCGACGGCCACCCCGTCCGGGTCGTTGTTGAAGTACACGTACGTGTCGGCGTCGGCGTACGTGTCGGCGATCAGGTCGAGCCAGCGGCGCAGCCGGGCCCTCGGGTACCGGGGCCAGAGGTCTTCGCTGCCCTCGTGCAGGCGCAGGTACCCGAACCCCGCGGTACGCCAGGTCGGGGTGACGGGGCCGAGCCGGTCGGCCCAGCAGAGCGCGGCGCCGTGGCGTTCGAGGACGGCGCGGACCTCCGGGGTCCACCAGGACTCGTGCCGCGGTTCGACGGCGACGCGCTGCCCGGCGGGGAACGCGTCGAGCGTGGCGGACAGCAGGCCGGGATCGGCGGTGAGCGTGGGCGGCAGCTGGAGGAGTACCGGGCCGAGACGGTCGCCGAGCCCGGCGGCCCGGGACAGCAGCGTCGCCACCGGGTCCGCCGGTTCGCGCAGCCGCCGGACGTGGGTCAGGTAGCGGCTGGCCTTCACCGCCACCACGAACCCCGCCGGCGTACGGTCGTGCCAGCCGGCGAACGTCTCCCGGGCCGGCAGCCGGTAGAACGCGTTGTTCAGTTCCACCGTCGCGAACCGCTCCGCGTAGTACTCCAGCCAGCGGCGCTGCGGGACGCCCGGCGGGTACAGCACCCCGCGCCAGTCCCGGTACTGCCAGCCCGACGTACCGATCAGGATCACGGCCAGTGTCCTTGCGCCGCAACGGTGTCCGCACCTTCGGCGGCGAGCAGGTCGGCCAGCGCGGCGGCGTTGCGCGTCGCGTAGTCGCGGTAGCAGTTGTTCATCAGGACGTGGGTGCGTTCGGCGTGGCCGGCGAGTTCGGCGATCTTCGGCGCCCAGCCGGCCAGTTCCTCGGCGGAGTAGTCGTAGCCGAACTTCCGGTGGATGTCCTTGCTGGTCCACTGCTCGCTGTGGCCGTGGAAGCGGACCGCGGACAGCGGCGCGGTGGCCCGGAGTACCGGGGGGACGGAGGAGCGGTGGCCCTGCGGCATGTCGACCGCGACGTACGGGATCCGGTGGCGTGTCAGGAAGTCCAGCGTCTCGTCGGCGTTGTCGCCGTCGAACCAGCTCGCGTGCCGCAGCTCCACCAGGCACGGGATCGGCGCGCACCGGTGTGCGCACTCCAGCAGGTACTGCTTGTTGTCCCGCCGGATCGTGAACCACGGCGGGTACTGGAACAGCAGCGCGCCGAGCTTTCCGTTGCGTACCAAGGGGTCGAGGGCGGAGAAGAAGCGGTCCCAGCAGTCCTCCACGGTCTGCGGGTCGAGGTCCTTCGGGTAGACGTACGTCTTGTCGGTCTCCGGCCGCAGGTCCTTGTAGAGCGCGTTGACCCGGGTCGGGTGCCCGGTGAGCAGGCTGAACGCCTTCACGTTGAACGTGAAGCCCGCCGGGCTGCGGTCCGCCCACAACTCGGCCGTACGTTCCGCCGGCGGCGTGTAGTAGGTGGCGTCGACCTCGACGATCGGGAACCGGCTCGCGTAGTACTCCAGGCGGCGCTCGGCGTTGTCCGCGTCCGCCGGGTACCAGCCGGAGGCGAGCAGGGTCTTGTCGGTCCACGACGCGGTACCCACCAGGATGTCGCCCATGCGCCGAGTCCACCCCGCCGGCCGGTCCCGGGCAACCGGAACGGCCGATCACGGGCCGGTATCGGCCCGGTTGCGTCTCGTGTCCCGCCCCTCGTCCGCGCCGTCCGCCGCCGCTAGCCTGCGGGCATGCGTCCTGCGGACAGGCACCGACTCCGCCGTACCGGCCCGGCCGTGCTGGCCCTCGCCGCCGGGCTGCTGCTCGCCGGGTGCGGCCACGACGCGGCGGCGGTGACCGCGCCGGCGTTCCGGGTGCCGACGCCGCCGCCGATGGCGGGCGCGACGGCCGGCACCCTCGCCCAGGCGAACCAGTTCCTCACCAGTTTCGTGCACGGGCTCGACGCCGTACGCGATCCGAAGGTGGCGGTGGCGACGCTGCGGTCCTGCGGCGACGCCACCTGCCGGCACCTGGTCGCGGTCGCCCGCTCGATGCCGCGGACGAGCGAGGGGGACTACGGCGCGGGCTGGTCCATGGAGTACGGGGACACCATGATGGCCGCGGATCCGGCGCACCCGGGCAGCTGGTCGGTGGCGATCCGCCCGTTCTGGCGCGCCTCCGAGACGCCGTACGGCGGGCACGACGGCTGGACCACCGCGACGATGATCGACGTACGGCTGAAGTTGGTCGGCAAGGACCCGATGTCCGACTTCCGGGTCTGGATGACCCCGATCCCCGCGAGCCGGCAGGCGCCCGCGGCGATCAGCCTCGACCACCCGCGGATCGGCTGACCACACCGCCCGGGACCGGCCGCGACCGCGGGTCGGCCGCTGGCTACGCTCGGAGGATGGATCTCAAGCCCGTCCTCGTGGTGGACTTCGGCGCCCAGTACGCCCAGCTCATCGCCCGCCGGGTGCGCGAGGCGAACGTGTATTCCGAGATCGTCCCGCACTCGATGCCGGTCGCGGAGATGCTGGCGCGCAACCCCGCCGCGGTCGTCCTCTCCGGCGGCCCCGCCAGCGTGTACTCCGACGACGCGCCGGGCGTCGACCCGGCGCTGTTCGAGGCGGGCGTACCGGTGTTCGGGATCTGCTACGGGTTCCAGGCGATGGCGACGGCCCTCGGCGGCACGGTCGCGGAGACCGGGCGCCGCGAGTTCGGCGGGACGGCGCTGACGGTGACCGACCCAGGCGCCGTACTGGCCGACCTGCCGGCCGAGCAGCCGGTGTGGATGAGCCACAACGACGCGGTGACCGAGGCGCCGGACGGGTTCACGGTGACGGCCCGGTCGGCGGGCGCGCCGGTCGCGGCGTTCGAGGACACCGCGCGGGGCCTGGCGGGCGTGCAGTTCCACCCCGAGGTGGGGCACACCCCGCACGGGCAGGACGTGCTGCGCCGGTTCCTGTTCGACGTGGCGAAGCTGACGCCGAACTGGACGACCGGCAGCGTCATCGACGACCAGGTGGCCGCGATCCGGGCCACGGTGGGCGACTCCGCGGTGCTGTGCGCGCTGTCCGGCGGGGTCGACTCGGCGGTCGCCGCCGCGCTCGTCCAGCGGGCCGTCGGTGACCAGCTGACCTGCGTGTTCGTCGACCACGGCCTGCTGCGGGCGGGCGAGGCCGAGCAGGTCGAGCGGGACTACGTGGCCGCCACCGGCATCAAGCTGGTCGTGGTCGACGCGGCCGACCGGTTCCTCACCGCGCTCGCCGGGGTCACCGACCCCGAGCAGAAGCGCAAGATCATCGGCCGGGAGTTCATCCGGGTGTTCGAGTCGGCGGCCCGCGAGGTCGCCACCGCCGAGGGCGTCGAGTATCTGGTGCAGGGGACGCTCTACCCGGACGTGGTCGAGTCCGGCGGAGGCACCGGTACGGCGAACATCAAGTCGCACCACAACGTCGGCGGGCTCCCGGACGACCTGGCGTTCACGCTGGTCGAGCCGCTGCGCACGCTGTTCAAGGACGAGGTACGCGCGATCGGCCGCGAGCTGGGCCTGCCGGAGGAGATCGTCGGCCGGCACCCGTTCCCGGGGCCGGGGCTGGGCATCCGGATCATCGGCGCGGTCGACGCCGAGCGGCTGGCGATCCTGCGCGCCGCGGACAAGGTGGCCCGCGAGGAGCTGACCGCCGCCGGCCTCGACGCGACCATCTGGCAGTTCCCGGTCGTACTGCTGGCCGACGTGCGGTCGGTCGGGGTGCAGGGCGACGGCCGCACGTACGGGCATCCCGTGGTGCTGCGGCCGGTGGTCAGCGAGGACGCGATGACCGCCGACTGGGCCCGCCTGCCGTACGAGGTGCTGGAGCGCATCTCGACCCGCATCACCAACGAGGTGCCCGAGGTCAACCGCGTCGTCCTGGACGTGACGAGCAAGCCGCCGGGCACCATCGAGTGGGAGTGATCAGCTCTCCGGGATGAGCAGCGCCGCCGCCAGGTACGCCAGGATCAGCGTCCCGCCGGTGAAGAAGGCACCCAGTACGGCGGCGATCCGGACGATGTTCGGGTCGACGTCGAAGTACTCGCCGATGCCCGCGCACACGCCGGTGAGCTTCCGGTCGGTCCGGCTGCGCCGCAGCCGCTTGATCGAGTGGTCGGTCACCGGGGGGATGTTCGTCTCGGTCATCTCTGCCGCCTCCGCGGTAGGAGTGCGTCGGCGGGTCGGGCCCGCCGCCGCGGTGGTGAACTGCTGACTCCTCCACGGTGCGGCACTGGTGACCCGAGTGGCATCGGGTAGCGTCCCGGGTCCGACCCTGAGCCCCGACCCCGAGGAGGCGCGGTGCGCGACGCGCGACGGATCGCCGCGTACGGCGTGCTCACCGACGCCGCCGGCCGCGTCCTGCTCACCCGTTCCTCGGCGCTCTCCGACGTGCCGGGCACCTGGTACCTGCCGGGTGGTGGCGTCGAGCAGGGCGAGCCGCCCGCCGACGCGGTCATACGCGAGTTCGCGGAGGAGACGGGGCTGGCCGTCGCGGTGGACGGGCTGCGCGCGGTGACGGCCGACGTACTGGCGATCCCGGCGCGCGACCAGCTCCTGCACACCGACCGCATCCTGTACGACGTGCGGCTGCTCGGCGGCGACCTGCGCGACGAGCCGGTCGGTACGACGGACCTGGCCCGCTGGGTGCCGCGGACCGAGCTGGCGGGGCTGCCGCTGATGCCGTTCGTCGCGGACACCCTGGGCCTGCCGAGCACCCCGCCCCGGGTACGCGCGGACCTGCCGCCGGGCGCGCCCGCCCCCGCGCCGCCACCCGTACGGCCCACGTCCGGGCAGCGCTTCGCCGCCTACGGGTACGCCACGGATCCGGACGGTCGGGTGCTGTTGAGCCGGATCGCGCCCGGCTACCCCGGCGCCGGCCGCTGGCACCTGCCCGGCGGCGGCACCGACCACGGCGAGCAGCCGGCCGCGGCGCTGGCCCGCGAACTGACCGAGGAGACCGGACAACGCGGTACGGTCGGCGCTCTGCTGGACGTGTCCAGCGAACACGACCCGAATGCGCTCGGACCGGAGGGCTACCCGATCGACTGGCACGCGGTCCGCGTACTGTACCGGGTGATCGTGCGGGAGCCGAGCGTACCGACGGTGACCGAGGTGGGTGGTTCGACCGACGCCGCGGCCTGGTTTCCGGCCGACCGGCTCGTCGACCTGCCGGTCACTGGCGCGGTGCAGGCGGCACTGCACGCGGCCGTACGGCGGGACCGGTGACCATCACCGAGCGTTGCCCCACGTCGGGTGCATATGTGGTGGTTCGTCGGGGAATCGGCTAGAGTGGCCGATCACTGATATCGCCAAGGCGTGTTTCATATGCCATGGTGTAGGACGCGCACCGGACGGCCGCCGACCTGGCGGGACCAGCCGATCCGGTGAGGAGGAGACTGCGTGCCGAGAACTCCATGGCGCCGCCGCGTGACGGACAGTCCGCGCCCGGCCGGTCGCCGCATCACCCGGGGCCTACGCCGCGGCGGTTCCCTCGCCCGACGGGTGCTCGTCGGGCGGCGCCAGCACGACACCGCCGCGAGCCTGCGCCTGCCGGTCGACCCCCCGCGTGACGGCCAGCACCGCACCGTCGGCATGATCGCCCCGGTCAGCCCCGCCGTCCCGTCGTACCCGGCGGCCGAGCGCGTGCCGGAGCCGGCGCCGTCGCCCGTCGTACCGCGGCTGCTGCCCGGTGAGCACACCTGGAAGCGCCGCATCGGCTTCGCCCTGGCGAACGGCTGCACCGTCGCGAGCCTGCTGCTCGGCGTCACCGCGATCTTCCTCGCGATGGCCGGCAACCTGCGCGCCGGCGCGCTCTGCCTGATCGCCTGCGTCGTCTTCGACGGCCTCGACGGCGGCCTGGCCCGCGCGTTCAAGGTGGCCAGCCCGTTCGGCGCGCAGATGGACTCGATGGCCGACATGTGCTCGTTCGGCATCGCCACGCCGGTCCTCGTGTACAAGTGGCTCGCCGAAGGCGCGCCGGTCGCGGTGCTCGCCCCGGTCTGCGCCCTGGTCGCCGCGTGCGCCGCGATCCGGCTCGCCCGGTTCAACGTGTCGCCCAAGGACGGCAGCTACTTCTCGGGCATCCCGACCACGCTGGTTGCCGGCATCCTCGCGCTGGCCTGCCTGCTGCACCCGCGGCCAGGCCTGGCCCTCGTCGCCAGCATCGGCGTGCTGGCCATCCTGATGGTCACCACCTTCCCGTACGCGAAGCTCGCCCAGCTCCGCCGCCTCCCGCTCTGGCTCGTCGTCGTACCGGTGGCCGGCGCGCTGCTGAACCTCACTGCGACGTTCCTCGTACTCGTCGCGATCTACCTGCTGAGCGGCCCGCTGCTGTGGCTCAAGCACCGCCGCACCGCCCGTTCCGCCTCAGCCTGACGTACGCACGACGAAGGCCCCGCCGAGATTCGGCGGGGCCTTCGTCATGACAAACCTGGGCCAAGTCCAAGCGTCACCCGGGG
>NZ_BOMB01000014.1 GCF_016861975.1 Actinocatenispora rupis
GGGGACGGAAGCGAGCCGAGCCTGATTCGTTCGCTGGCAAGCCGAGATTCGGCGCCGTGCGCGTCAGCACACAAGCCGGAGATCGGCGCAGTCCAGCGGGCGAACCAGGCCGGCGCAGCGCCCTAAACCCACCGAGCGATGGGGGTGGCGCCGCCGGCGACCTTTTCGCCGGGGGCGACGAGGGCTTCGGCGGCGTCGGCGGGGAGGTACACGTCGGTGCGGGAGCCGAAGCGGATGAGGCCGAAGCGTTCGCCGCGGGAGAGGAGCGCACCGGCGGGGGCACGGTGCACGATGCGGCGGGCGACGAGGCCGGTGCGTTGGGCGACGGCGACGGGTCCGCGCGGGGTGTCGAGCACCGTGTACGCGGCGACGTTGTGTTCGGCGGCTTCCTTCATCGCCGGCGCGTACCCACCGGATTCGCGGAAGACCTCGATGACGCGGCCGGCGACGGGCGCCCGGTTGATGTGGACGTCGAGGACGGACAGGAAGACGGCGATGCGCAGCCATTCGCCGGTACCGACGCCGAAACGGTCGTCGCTGAGCCGTTCGACGCTGAGTACGGTGCCGTCGCTGGCGGCGACGACGAGCGACTCGTCGTCCGGTACGGCACGCTCGGGGTCGCGGAAGAACGCGGCGACGGGGAGCGCGGCGAGCGCCGGTACGAGCCAGAGTTTCGACTGGGGGCGGGCGCGCTTGGTGAGCAGCGCCAGGCCGAGCATGGCGGCCCCGGCGACCACGCCGTTCGAGTCGAGGTGCATGCCGCCGGCGAGCGGGACGCTGCTGGGGCGGGTCGCGGGCGCGAGGGTCGCGGCGAGCGCGGGCTCGGCCGCCGTGAACCGCAGCCGGTGTACGCGCATCGGCGGGAGGTGCCGCAGCACCAGGTCGCTGCCCACCCCGTACTCCTCGGCGAGCTCGCGGAGTTCGACGTCGGCCGGGTCGCCGGGCCGGGCAGCGGCGGCGGCGACGAGGACGCCGCCGGGCGCGACCAGTTCGCGGAGGTCGGCGAGAAAGGTGGCGACCTCGTCGGCCGGGCCGGACAGCGGGGCGGCGACGACGACCACGTCGCACGGCTTGGCGTCGGCGAGCGAGGTGACGACCTCGGCCCGGCCGGCGACCTCGTCCCGTACGGCGGCGGGGGCGTCGACCGAGCCGGCGTCGGGCAGCACGGTCAGGGTGTCGCCGTCGCGGAGGCCGGCGAGGGCCCCGGCGAGCACCGGCGAGGCCGCCGGTACGCCGACCAGCAGTGCGGTCTTCGGTCCGGTGTGCCGGGCCAGCTCGCCCAGCAGCTGCGCGGCGACGCGGCCGCCCAGCTTGCCGGATCGCAGTGGCAGCACCGTACGGCTCGCGGGTTGCGTCATCGCGGGGCCTGCTCCGTCTTCCTCGGCGGGTGTGTCCACTGCCACGGTAACCCGGCGTACCGGACGGACCGGCGCGCCCCCGCGCTCAGGACGACGGCGGGGAGCCGCGGCGGCCGGAACGGATCGCGGCCACCAGGCCGATCACGCCGATCACGATCAGCGACCCGGCCGCCAACCAGCCGAACGGCACGGTCACGGTGGCGACCGCGGCGACCAGCCACCAACCGCCCATACCGAGGAAGATCAGGCCGAAGACCAGCGACAGTACGTCGGTCGCGTGCGGCTTCAGGGTGCGCCTGCGCTCGTCGTCGCTCACCGGGCCACCTCCACGTTGCCGACGCCGGACTGTACGTCGAGGGTCACGGTCCCGCCGCCGGGCCCGTCCGGGCCGTCGTCGGTGACGCGCTGCATGCCGGGCTGGTGCCCGTCGTACTGCTTGCCGAAGAGGGTCGCGTCGCCGGCGCCGCCCTGGAGTTCCACGGTCGCGTCCACGTTCCTGGGGAGGAGCACCTTCACGTCACCGACCTCCGCGCTGATCCGTACCGGGGGGATGGGGCCCTCGGGCGGCTGACCGGCGGCGCTGGTGCGCGCGAAGTCCACGTGGGTCAGGTCGAGCGTCGCGTCACCGACCCCGGTGTGGTAGTCGGACTGGATCTCGTCGACCGTCAGCGGCGTCCACGTCATGTCGCGTACGGTCGCCGGCCCCGGCTGCGGGATCCGGTCCCAGTCGGCCCGCTCGGACACCCACGAGATCGGCAGCGCCAGCGCGAACACGCAGCCCAGCGCGATCAGCCAGCGGGCCCGGCCGCGCCACGCGCCGACCACCAGGCCGGTACCGAGCACCGCGAGGCCCAGGGCGAAGAACCCGGACGCCGGCACGTGCAGGCCGAGTACGGCCAGGACGGCGAGCCCGCCGAGCGCCAGGCACAGCGCGAAGAACGTGAGGCGGCCCAGCGCCGACTTCTCCCGCGGCGGCTTCGGCGGCCGCGGCGGCTTCGACGGGCGGGCGTGGAACTGCGGCGGCGGAGGCGGGGGCGGCAGCGTGCCGGTGCCCGCCGGACCGTACGGTCCGTGCGGCGCGAACGCCTGCCGGTAGCCCGGCTGCTGCGGCCCCGTCGGCGGCACCGTGTACCCGGCGGCCGGCGCGACGCGCGTCGGCTCGGGCCGCTGCGTACCGACCGACCAGTCGGCGTTCGGTCCCGGCGGAGCGGTCGCGGGGGCCGGCGCGGCACCGTCACCGGCCGCGGTACCGGTCGCGGACCGCGCCTGGCTGCGCCGGGTCAGGACGACCGCGACGGTGGCCGCGACGGCCGCCGCCAGTACGGTGAACCGGAAGCTGTCGTTCAGGACGAAGAACACCAGCGCGACGCCGGCGACCCCGAGCAGTACGGTCACGGCCGGGTTCGTGCTCGACCGGCCCCGCCCGATCAGCGACTCCACCGGAGCCACCTGGTCGTCCTCGCGCGGCATCATCAGCCAGCCCACCACGTACGCGAGCAGGCCGACGCCGCCGAAGAACGCGGTCACCGTGAGTACGACCCGCCACAGCACCGGATCGGTGTCCGTGGCCCGCGCGAACGCGCCGCACACCCCGGCGATCTTCTTCCCGTGTACGGGACGTACCAGTCGGTGCCGGCGCGCGAACGCGGTGATCGGCGGCAGGTCGCCGTTCGCCCCGGGCCCGGGCTGTCCGGCCCCACCGGGCGGCATCCCCGCGCCGGGCGGCACCGATCCACCGGGCGGCACCGATCCACCGGGAGGCACGGATCCGCCCGGTGGCACCGATCCACCCGGTGGCACCGATCCGCCAGGAGGCATCGAGTCGCCGGGTGGCACCGATCCGCCAGGAGGCGTCGGGTCGCCGGGCGGCATCGGGGTGTCGGCGGGCGGCGGCGCGTCGGCCGCGGAGTACGTGGTGGTGTCGACGAACTCGGTCGGGCTCTCGTCCGCGGCCGGGCCGGCGTCCAGATCCACCGTCCGGTCCGGGTACGCGGCGACCGGCACGGTGTCCGACTCCGCGTCGACCCGCCGGGTGTCCGGCTCCGCGTCGACCGGCACGGTACGGTCCGCGTCCGGTTCGGCGCCGCCGTCGCCCGGTGCCGGGTCCGGGGCCGCGTCCGCCGTCGGGTCGGAGCCCGCGTCCGCGGCTGGAGCTGCCGCGCCGCCCGTGCCCGCTGTGCCGTCCGTACCCGGAACGGCGGCGGATTCCGCGAACGGCGTATCCACCGCCGACCCGCCCGCGACGTCAGCGTCCGTACCGTCCACGGCCGGTGCGTCCACGCTGTCCGCCGCCGGACCGGGCGGCGTGTCCGTGCCGTCCGCGGACGGTGCGGGCGGTACGTCCGGGTCGGGTGTGGTGCGGGCAGCGTCCGGGTCGGGCGCGGCGGCTGGCGTGGGGTCGCCGGGTGCGTCGGACCGCCGGGCCGGGTCCGTCCGGTCCGCGCGCTCCTCGCCGCCGGTACCCGGGGCGGTGTCGCTGGTCATGACACGATCGTGCCCAGGCGGGGGCGGCCACGTCATCGGGCGTCGACCCTGAGTCGACCCTGAGCCCGGACGGGGCGAAGCTCCGGGGTGCGTCCGGTGGTCCGGCGGCCGCGCCGCGTGTGACGATCGATGCGGACGGATGGGCCGTCCCCGCACGTGAGGAGCGCCGCGATCAGCACGCCGACCGGACCCGTACCCGAGCCGACGGGGTCAGGGCAGCAGCCCGGCAGCGCCGCGCCGTCGACCGGTGCCCGGCCGGGGCCGTTCCCGCCGCGCATCCTGCGCCCCATGGCGACCGCCCCGCCGCACCAGCTTCCGCCGTATCCGCCGCCGCGGCCTTACCAGCCGGGCCCGGCGTACGCGCCGCCCGGGTACGTGCCGCCGGGTGCGACGGGCCGCCCGCGTGGCCGGGCGTACGCGCCGCCAGGGCCGGTGCCGCCGGTCGCGCCGCGCCCGACCCCGCAGCCGCCGGTACCGGCGGGGCCTCGGCTCAGTCGCGCCACGAACGGCCGGGCGCTGGCGGGTGTCGCCGCGGGCATCGCGCACCACCTGCGCGTACCGGTGATCGCGGTGCGGCTGGTCTTCGTCGTCCTGATCGTGGCGTACGGGCTGGGCGCGATCCTGTACGCGGCGTTCTGGGCGGTGCTGCCGGTGGACGGCGCGCCGAAGACGTCCCGCCGTGACCTGGGCCAGCTGGCCGCGCTCGCCGCGGTCGGGGTGGGCCTGCTCGTACTGTTCGGCATGGTCGGCTGGGGCGGTACGGCCCTGCTGGTCGGTCTGCTCACCGCGGTCGTCGCGATGGGCGCCGGGGTGATCTGGCACCAGGCCGATCCGGACCGGCGCCGGCGGATGGAGGAGGCCGGCGTACCGGATCTGTCGTTCCTGGGGCGGATCGGGGACCGGGTCGGCGACCGGCGGGCGATGATCCTGCGGTTCGGCGGCGGCGCCTTGCTGGTGGCGGTCGGCATCATCGGCCTGGTCGCGATCACGACGGCGACGGGGCCGATCCGGTCGGCGGGATCGGGGGTCGGCTGGAACGCCATCCTGAACGGGCTGCTCTTCGCGCTGATCGCGGTCGCCGGCATCACGGTCGTGTTCGGGCCGCTGCTGTGGCGTTCGATGGGCCAGCTGCGTACGGAGCGGGAGGCCCGGATCCGGGAGACGGAGCGCGCCGAGATCGCCGCGATGGTGCACGACCAGGTGCTGCACACGCTGGCCCTGATCCAGCGGAACGCGCAGGACTCGCGCGAGGTGCAGCGGCTGGCCCGCGGCCAGGAACGTACCCTGCGCAACTGGCTGTACAAGCCGACCGCGTCGCCGGCGGAGAAGCTGGGCGCCGCGCTGGAGGAGGCGTCGGCGGAGGTCGAGGACTCGTTCGCGCTGAGCGTGGACACCGTCGTGGTCGGCGACTGCGACGTCGACTCGGACATCGCGGCGCTGGCCGCCGCCGCCCGCGAGGCCATGGTCAACGCGGGCAAGCACGCCGGCGTCGAGACCGTCTCGCTGTACGCGGAGGTCGAGCCCGAGCAGGTCAGCGTGTTCGTACGGGACCGGGGCGTCGGGTTCGACCCCGCCGCCGTACGGGATGATCGGCACGGGGTGCAGGGTTCGATCATCGGCCGGATGGAACGCCACGGCGGCCGCGCCGAGATCCGCAGCACCCCGGGCGAGGGCACCGAGATCCGGCTGTTCATGCCGCGGAAGGCCGAGGACTCCAAGGGTGACCGGCCGTGAGGCGGTGCATGATGGTCGGGGAATCCACCAGCGCGGAGGCGAGGACATGACGGACGAGACGCCGGCCCGGCCGTTGCGGGTCTTCCTGGTCGACGACCACGCCATGTTCCGCGCCGGCGTACGGGCGGAGCTGGGGCCGCGGGTGTCGGTGATCGGTGAGGCGGCCACGGTCGCCGAGGCGATCTCGGCGATCGCCGCGCACGAGCCGGACGTGGTCCTGCTGGACGTGCACATGCCGGACGGCGGTGGCCGCGCCGTACTGGAGGCGATGCGCAAGACGCATCCGCACGTCAAGTTCCTGGCGCTGTCGGTGTCGGACGCGGCGGAGGACGTGATCGGGCTGATCCGCGCCGGCGCCCGGGGGTACGTGACGAAGACGATCTCGGCGGACGAGCTGGCCGACGCGATCCGCCGGGTGGCCGACGGCGACGCGGTGTTCAGCCCGCGGCTGGCCGGGTTCGTGCTGGACGCGTTCGCGTCCCGGCCGGACCAGCCGGTCAGCGACCCGGAGCTGGACCAGCTGACGAACCGCGAGCGCGAGGTGCTGCGGCTGCTGGCCCGCGGCTACGCGTACAAGGAGATCGCGAAGGAGCTGTTCATCTCGATCAAGACGGTCGAGACGCACGTGTCGAACGTGCTGCGCAAGCTCCAGATGTCCAACCGGTACGAGTTGTCCCGCTGGGCGGCCGACCGCCGCCTGGTGTGACCGGCTACTACGACCGCGAGGCCGTCCGGTACGACGCGACCCGCGGTGGCCGGCCCCGTGCCCGTGCCGCGGCGACCGCGCTGGCCGGGTTGCTGGGGCCGCCGTCCGGCCCGGTGCTCGACCTCGCCGGCGGTACGGGTTCGGTGGCGGCGGAGCTGACCGCGGCCGGCCACCGGGTCCTCGTACTCGACGGCTCGGCGGGCATGCTCCGCCTTGCCGCGCAACGGATCCCGGGCCGGGTGGTACGCGGTTCGCTGGCCGCGCTGCCGGTGCGTACCGGGTCGGTGTCGGCGGTGGTGGCGGTCTGGGTGCTGCACCTGCTGCCGCCGGAGCTGGTCGCGGCGACGATGGCCGAGGTGGCCCGGTGTCTCGCCCCGGGCGGACGGTTCGTGTCCACTGTGGACAAACGGGCCGCCAACCACGGGACGCCGCGCGATCCGGACGCCACCGACTGCCGCGACACCGTCACCCGCCTCGCCGTCCACAATGGACTCACCCGGTACGCCGACGGCGGCTTCGCCGGGCACGGCCAACGTACCGACGCCGGCGCGACCCCCTGGTACCCCTTGCTCTGTCTGGGTCGTTGACCGGGCAACGGTTTCGTTTTCGGTTGCCGGGAATTGTGTGAACAAGATCCCGGCAAGTGGGCTTGTTCCCTCCGCGCGGTTCGCATAGAGTCTGCCTCTGCATTTCCTTTGGTAACTGTCGCACTCCTTGATGTTTGAAAGTCCTGGGGCGAGGATTCGTGCGCATTGCGGGGAAACCGCCGTTGCAGGGACTTCTCCTCCGGGCACTTCTTCGCGCGGCCCGTCACCTTCGGTGGGCTGCCGGTCACCCCCCAGCAGGAAGGCATTCCGTGTTCGCAGGAAAGAACCGGCGTAGAGGTCTGGGCCTCCGTGCCGCGGTGGTCGTCGCCGCGACCGGCGCGCTCGTCCTCGGCGGCGCGAGCAGCGCGTTCGCCAAGAGCGACAGCGACAAGGCGGTCAGCCCCAAGGCCGCCTCCGAACTGCCGTCCGGCGGTGCCGTCATCGGCCGCGAGGACCGCATCGCGTTCGTCGAGGACAACCAGCCGACCAAGGCCGCACCGATCGCCGAGTTCACGCTGAAGTTCAGCGACGGCAGCGTCAAGAAGGCGTACTGCATCGATTTCCACCACGACGCCGACTCCAGCGGCACCGAGTACGACCCGGGCCAGTGGAACGAGTCGACGGTGAAGAACCTGCCGAAGATCCAGTGGATCCTCACCAACAGCTTCCCGCACGAGAGCGCCACCGAGCTGCTCAACCAGGCCGGCGTCAGCGACACCGCCGGCATCGACACCGAGTTCGTGGCGTACTCGGCGACCCAGACCGCGATCTGGCACTTCAGCGACGGCGTCGAGATCACCGGTAACTCGTCGAGGTCCGGCGGCCGGGTCAAGCCGTTCTCCGACAAGGAGTACGCGGCGCTCACCAAGGTCCGGGAGTACCTGGTGGGCAAGGCGGGCACCACGCCCGAGCCGCCGGCGCCGAGCCTGAGCATCGACCCGCAGCAGGCGTCCGGCCACGCGGGCGACAAGATCGGCCCGTTCACCGTGCAGGGCACCGGCACCGTCGACCACGTCAAGCTGACGGTCAACGGCGACGCCGAGGCGGTCGACGCGGACGGCAACGCGGTGTCCTCGCCGGCCGTGGGCAGCAAGTTCTGGCTGGTGGGCAAGTCGGCCTCCAGCGTCACGGTGTCCGCCGACGGGGTCGGCGTGCTGCCGACCGGCTCGGTCTACCTGGCCAAGGCCGGCCCGCACAAGTTCCAGCAGCTGATCCTGGCCGACACCGCCACGAAGAACGTCGGGGCCCAGGCCACGGTGACCGTCACGACCAAGCCGTCGCCGAGCCCGACGCCGTCCAGCGCCTCGCCGAGCGCGCCGGCCGCGTCCCCGAGCGCCTCCGGTACCGCGGGCGGCGGCCTGCCCGTCACCGGTACCTCGCTGCCGATCATCGTCGGGGTGGCGCTGGTGCTGCTCGCCGGTGGTGGCGCCGCGGTGGTGTTCGCCCGCCGTCGCCGGGTGACCCAGTGACCCGCTGAACCACGAAGAAACGGCGCCCCCGGGGACATCCCCGGGGGCGCCGTCCTGTCCGGCCCGCGAATCGTTGCGGTACAAGCGAATCGCGGGCCCGGTGTGGTCAGTCGCGGGCGATCGCGAACGCCTCGGCGATCCGCCCCTCGCCGAACCCCGCCGTACGGCCCAGCTCGGTGAACCGGTCGCGCATGAACGCGACGGTCGCGTCCGGGTCGGTCAGCTGGCTGGCGTGCGCCCGC
Organism: Actinocatenispora rupis; assembly: GCF_016861975.1. GTDB lineage: Bacteria > Actinomycetota > Actinomycetes > Mycobacteriales > Micromonosporaceae > Actinocatenispora > Actinocatenispora rupis. The sequence continues at coordinate 8,581 of NZ_BOMB01000014.1, forward strand.
AGCGCCGTCACCTTCCGCTCGAACGTGTCGGTCACGTCCACGTAGTGGTCCGGCTCGGGACATCCCGAGTACCAGACCTCGGGGACGGTCCACGCGTCGAGGCCGAGATCGGTGTGCGCGAACGGATTCCGCGCGTCCGGATACACCGCGTACGTGGTGGCCTGGCCGACCGCCTGGTGGTCCGGATGGTTCGGGCCGCCCAGCCTGGACCAGTCGCGGACCGGCGAGTTCGTGAGGACCCGGTCCGGCCGGAACTCGCGGATCCGGCGCGTGATGTCGCGCCGCAGCTGATGCGTCACGTACACCGCGCCGTCCTGGTGACCGTCCAGGAACGCCACGTCGCTGACCCCCACCGCCGCCGCGGCCGCCCGCTGCTCCGCCTCCCGGATCCGCGGCATCTCCTCCCGCGGCGTGTCGTCGAACCCGCCCGCATCGCCCCGCGTGACCAGCAGGTACGCCACCTCGATGCCGGCGTCGGTCCACGTGGCGATCGTGCCGGCCGCGCCGAAGTCGATGTCGTCGGGGTGCGCGAAGACCGCGAGTACGCGCTTGACCTCGTTGTCGTGTTGGCTCACGGCGGAATCGTATGCGCCGCCAGCGAATCCGGCACCCACCCGCACCCCCCCGCGCCGCGTCTGCGGACCCGAGCGTGTCGACGAACTCGCCCGCCGCTTGCCCACACCGCAACCGCGTACGAGTCGCGAGCGGCCGGCCCGGTACGGGCGCCGTTCCGCGCATCCGCCGATTCGGCGCGGAACGGCTCCGTACGGCCGGTTCCGGGTGTCAGGCGTCGTCGATGCCGCCGAGCGGCCCGCGCCCGGCGCGGAGTACGAGCAGGGCGACCTGGGTGCCGTCGGGGCCGAGACCCTGGCGGTAGCGTTCCATGATCTCGCGTTCGCGGGAGAGGACGAGCCGGGTGCCGCCGGAGGCGATGCGGGTGGCGCCGACCTCGCGGGACGCGGCGGCGCGTTCCTGCCAGAGGTCGATGATCTGGCCGTCGATCTCGTCGATGCGGCGGCGCAGCTGCTGGATGCGGTCGCTGGCGGCGGGCTGGCTGGTACCGGTGTCCGGACCGTTGTCGGCGGAAGTCATGGCGCTCTCCTGTGGTCGTCGCGGCCGGGTGCTCCGTTGCCGTCCCGGGACAGCGAAAACGCCCCGGGCTCGGAGGAGCCCGGGGCGTCTGCGTCGGTCTGGTGTGCGCTCAGGCGCGACCTACGGTCACCGGGTCTCCGGTGCCATAAAATCGCCCGCCGAACGTCACGGCCCGACTATACACAGGGCTGCAGCTGGCACAGCAGCTCGCGCCGTGTTCGGTGGTGCGCCGGTCAGAAGGTGACCGACCAGGAGTTCAGCGTGCCCGTGTCGCCCGAGTACACGTCGGTCACCTTGAGCTTCCAGGTGCCGTTGCGGGTCTCGTCCGACGCGTTCACCGTGTACGTCGCGTTGACGTCCGCGGCGCTGTCGTACGGGTTGGCGTTCTTCAGCCGTGCCGTGTCACCCTTCGGCGAGATGAGGTCGATCTGCAGATCGCCCCGGTACGAGTGGGTGATGTGCACGGTGATCTTGGTCTGCGCGGTGGCGTTCGCCGAGCAGCCGGTGACCGCGATGGAGCTGGTGACCGAGCTGGCGTCCGGGATCGCCTGGGCCGCGCTGCTCGTCACCGCGTCGCAACTGCCGCCCTGGGTGGGAGTCGGCGTCGGCGAGGTCGGCGTGGGCGTCGGCGACGAACCGTCGCACGGCGTGTCCGAGCCGGTGACGGCCACCGCGGTCCACGCGGCCTGCGTCGCCTTGTACTCCGCGCTGCACTGGCCGTACAGGTCGGTCGCGGACTTCAGGGTGTCCTGCCGGGCCTGCGCGTACGACTCGGTGCTGACCATGTACGCGTCGAGCGCGTGGTACCAGATGTTCGCGGCCTTGTCGCGGCCGATGCCGGTGACGGTCGAACCGTCGCAGGTCGGGCTGGTGCCGTACTGCGTGTTCCCGCTGCCCTCGGCGAGCAGGAAGAACAGGTGGTTCCCGACGCCCGACGAGTAGTGCGGGTCGGCCTGCGGTACCGCCGACGACCAGCAGTCGAAGGACGCGCCGTCCTTGGACGGCTGGTACATGTAGCGCAGCGGGGTGCCGTCGCCGTTGATGTTGATCTCTTCGCCGATGTCGTAGTCGCCCGGGTCGTTCGGGTTGTTGGCGTAGAACTCGACCATCGTGCCGAAGATGTCGCTGTTGGCCTCGTTGATGCCGCCGACGTCACCGGAGTAGCCCAGGTCGGCGAGCGCCTCGGAGACGCCGTGGGACATCTCGTGGCCGGCGACGTCGATCTCGACGAGCGGGGCGTTGTCGCCCTCGCCGTCGCCGTACGTCATCTGCTGGCCGTCCCAGAAGGCGTTGACGTACCCGCTGCCGTAGTGCACGCGGGACGGCACACCCTTGCCGTCGCCGAAGATGCCGTTACGGCCCTGCTTCTCCTTGTAGTAGTCGAAGGTCATGGCCGCGCCGTAGTGCGCGTCCACGGCCGCCGACGCCCGGTCGGAGTTGGCACCCGTACCCCACGCGTTGTCCGCGTCGGTGAACTTCGTGCACGTGCCGCTCTCGGTGTTTTTCATGTCGCACGTGTAGCCGTTGCCGTGCGACGGGTCGGTCATCTCGTAGCCGCCGCTGGCCTGGGTGGTGTCCAGGTTGACGTCGCCGACGAAGATGCCCTTGCCGGTACCGGCCACTTCCTCGACGGTGTCCCAGCTGCGGATGGTCTTGCCGGTGTCGGCGTTGACCAGCACGTGCTCCTTGCTGGGGGTCTGGCCGTCCTGCTTGAAGCCGGTGACGATCGCCTCGTACGCGAGGACCGGGGCGCCGTCGGCGGCGTCGACGAGCAGGGTCGGGGTGTCGACCGAGGTGACCTTGCCCTTGTGCGCGGTACGGGCGGTGCGCGCGGCGCTCGACGCGGGGATCTTCGCCGTGGTGCCGACGCCGATCGTCTGGTGCTGCGCGACGGTCACGCCCTCGTACGACCCGCCGGGGGCGTTGTGCACGACGAAGTCGCCGCCGTACACGGGCAGGCCGTGGTAGGTGCGGGTGTAGCGGACGTGGGTGGCGCCGTCGGAGTCGGTCACGACCCGGTGGACCTTGAACGCGTCGGAGCTGGACGCGTGGATCGCGCTGCGGTGTGCGGACAGCGCGGTGTTGGCAGCGGAGATCGCCTGCGCCCGGCTGGGGGTCACCGGCCCTGCTTGTGCGGTCGCCGCGAGCCCGACGCCGATACCTCCGGCGACGAGTACTGCTGCGCCCGCGGCGGCGAGGGTCTTTTTCACCCTGAGCCTCCCTGACTTGAGGGGTACGTGACTGTTGTCACGGAAGCGGGTATAACAGGGCAGCTACCGGCCAGTAAAGAGGTACTTAAGCGACCATTAAGATTGATCGCGGTAATTGGGCAGAATTACCCAGCGGATAGCCGCCACCTGGCGGTATTGCGACCCACAGCGCGGTCTGTGGACTCCGGGACCGCGCCGGCGCGGGCGACCTTCCGCGACACCGTGCCGGGCCCGGGTACCTCCGCCGGTTCGGGGCGGTCCGTGGGCGCCGCGTCGCCGATCGAACTGTCGGTGCCCCGGAATAGACTTTGCCGCGATGCACGCACTCTTTGAGATCCCGCCGGTCAACCCCAGCGCGCAGCGAACGGGACGGCCGCACGGGCCCGACCCCGACGACCTGCTCCGCGGGCTGAACGCGCAGCAGCGCGCCGCCGTGACCCACACCGGTTCGCCGCTGCTCATCGTCGCCGGCGCCGGGTCCGGCAAGACCCGCGTCCTCACCCACCGCATCGCGTACCTGCTGGCCGCGCGCGACGTGACGCCCGGCCAGATCATGGCGATCACGTTCACCAACAAGGCCGCGGGCGAGATGAAGGAGCGGGTCGGCGCGCTGGTCGGGCCGCGCGCCCGGCGGATGTGGGTGTCCACGTTCCACTCCGCGTGCGTGCGGATCCTGCGCGCCGAGCACGAGCACGCCGGGCTGAAGTCCACCTTCTCGATCTACGACGCGGACGACTCGCGCCGGCTCATGCAGCTCGTCGCCCGCGAGCTGGACCTCGACCCGAAGCGGTACCCGGCGCGGTCGCTCGCCGCCCAGGTGTCGAACCTGAAGAACGAGCTGGTCGATGCGGAGACGTTCGCGGCGCGGGCGTCCGGTCCGGCGGAGCGCGCGCTCGCCGAGGCGTACACGATGTACCAGCAGCGGTTGCGTGAGGCGCACGCGCTGGACTTCGACGACCTGATCATGACGACGGTGCACCTGCTGCAGGCGTTCCCGGCGGTCGCCGAGCACTACCACCGGCGGTTCCGGCACATCCTCGTCGACGAGTACCAGGACACCAACCACGCGCAGTACGTGCTGGTCAAGGAGCTTGTCGGGGGCGGGGTGGGCAGCGCGCCCGAGGTGATCGCGGAAGGCGAGCCGCTGGGGCCGGCGGAGCTGTGCGTCGTCGGCGACGCCGACCAGTCGATCTACGCGTTCCGCGGCGCGACGATCCGCAACATCATGGAGTTCGAGCGCGACTTCCCGGACGCCGAGACCATCCTGCTGGAGCAGAACTACCGCTCCACCCAGACGATCCTCAACGCCGCCAACCAGGTCATCGCCCGCAACACCGAGCGCAAGCCGAAGAACCTGTGGTCCGACTCGGGCACCGGCGAGAAGATCGTGGGCTACGTCGCGGACAACGAGCATGACGAGGCCGACTGGGTCGCGCGCGAGATCGACCGCCTCGTCGACGACGACGGTGTCAAGCCGAGCGACGTCGCCGTCTTCTACCGCACCAACGCGCAGTCCCGCGTGTTCGAGGACATCTTCATCCGGGTCGGCCTGCCGTACAAGGTGGTCGGTGGGGTGCGGTTCTACGAGCGCAAGGAGGTCCGCGACGCGCTGGCGTACCTGCGGGCGATCGCGAACTCCGACGACGTGGTGAGCGTCCGCCGGATCCTGAACACGCCGCGCCGGGGCATCGGCGACCGGGCGGAGGCGTGCCTGGAAGCGTTGGCGGCCAAGGAGAAGATCTCGTTCGGTGCCGCGCTCGAAGAGGTCGGCGACGCAGCGGCGAGCGGTGGTCGCAAGCACGCACCGGCAGGCATCTCGTCGCGCGCGGTCAACGGGATCGGCGACTTCGTCGCGATGATGGCCGAGCTGCGCACCATGGCCGCGACCGAGCCGCCCGAGGACGTACTGGAGGCGGTGCTCGCGCGCTCCGGATACCTGGCCGAGCTGGAGGCCAGCGAGGACCCGCAGGACGCCGGCCGGGTGGAGAACCTGCAGGAGCTCGTCAGCGTGGCCCGGGAGTACACGGAGCGGATCGAGCGGGCGGCGGCGGCCGGGGACACCGACGACGCCGACGCGGAGGAGACCCCGTCGCTGGCCGGGTTCCTGGAGCAGGTCGCGCTGGTCGCCGACGCCGACGAGATCCCCGAGGGCGACGAGGAACACGCCGGGGTCGTCACGCTGATGACGCTGCACACGGCGAAGGGGCTGGAGTTCCCGGTGGTGTTCCTGACCGGGATGGAGGACGGCGTCTTCCCGCACCTGCGTTCGATGGGCGACAAGCGGGAGCTGGAGGAGGAGCGCCGCCTGGCGTACGTGGGGATCACCCGCGCGCGGCAGCGGCTGTACATCTCGCGTGCCGTCACGCGTTCCGCGTGGGGGCAGCCGCAGTACAACCCGGAGTCGCGGTTCGTGGGCGAGTTGCCGAGCGACCACCTCGACTGGAAGCGCACCGCCGACGCGTACACGACGTGGACGCGTGGCGGGGTGGGTCGCGGCGAGACGGTGGCGGCGCAAGGGCCCAAGGGCAAGGCGCTGGCCGACAAGCTCGGCCTGGACCCGCGGCTGGTCGGCGCGGCGAGCGAGATGCGGCAGGTGCCGTCGCTCGCGCCCGGTGACCGGGTCAACCACGACCGGCACGGCCTCGGCCGCGTCGTCGCGGTGCAGGGTTCCGGCCCGCGTGCCCAGGCGCAGATCGACTTCGGCAGCCAGACCATGTGGATCGTGCTGCGGCACGCCCCGGTCGAGAAGCTCTGACCCCCCGCCGTCTGGTGCGCGGCCGGGTCAGCCGCCGGCGAGGATGTTCAGACCGCGCGCCTTCAGGTACGGCACGGGGTCGAACGCGGTGCCGTTGAGCCGGAGTTCGAAGTGCACGTGCGGGCCGGTGGCGTCGCCGGTGGCCCCGGCGTACGCGATGAGCTGGCCGCGCTTGACGTACTGGCCGGGCGACACCGCGACGGACGAGTTGTGCCCGTACACGACGGTGATGCCGCCGCCGAGGTTCATCTCGACGCCGTTGCCGTAGCCGCCGTCCCAGCCGGCGAGGGTGACGGTGCCGGAGTGCGCGGCGTACACCGGGGTGCCGGTGGGGACGGCGAGGTCGACGCCCGGGTGGTTGGTGCCCCAGCGCGGCCCGAACTCCGACGTCACCGTGTACCCGTGCACGGGGACGCTCCAGGTCACGGCCGGTTTCTTCGTCTTCGACGGCGACGGGCTGGGGCTCGCCGACCGGCTGCGGCTCGGGCTCGGGCTGGTGCTGTGGCTGGGACTCGGGCTCGTCGTACGGATCTTGCTGCGGTTGGCGCGCTGGGACGCGTCGGCGCGGCGCGCGTCGTCGACAGACCCGCTCGGGGTCGCCGGGCGCGCGCCGGACGCGGCCTCGTCGTGCCCGGTCGCGGCGTACGCGGCGCCCGCGCCACCGATGCCCAGGACCGCGACGGCGGACGCGGCGATCACGATCCGGCGTACCGGTCGGGCCGGCTGATGGTGCCGGCCGGTGCTGCGGAAGCGCTTCGGCAGTACCACGGCTCGTCCCTCCGACTCGTGAACGACACGCCGGGTGGCGCGCGCCGGTCACCGTAAGCGGAACGTGAGCGGCGCCGGGTCACGCTTCGCCGCATATACCGGGTCTCGCCGAAACTGCGTACTTCGCTTTGCCCGCAATGGAAATACTTTGCCCACTGCGGGCTGTGTCACAACGTGACGGCGCCCTCGTCGGCGCGGTCGGGGGTGAGCGCTGTGTACACAGCGGTGAGGACCGTGGGGTGCACCAGCAGCGCCTGGTGGCCGACGGCCGGCACCTCGACGCTGCGGCAGTCCAGGTCCGGATGGTCCAGCCGGGCCGACCGCCCCGGTACGACGATCTCGTCGACCGGGCTCCACACCGCCACGAACCGGGTCGCGCAGTCGGTCGGCCCGGCCAGGTCGTGCAGCAGCCGGGAACCGGGCCGCAACTGCCGCCCCAGCCGTACCGGGAAGAGACGGGCGAGATGGGTGCCGCCGTGCGGGCTGCCGAGCGTGACGAGCACGTCGACCCGGCCGTCGCCGCCGAGCCGCTGCACGTAGTACCGGGCGATGAGGCCGCCGAGGCTGTGCCCGACCAGGCGGATCCGGCGGTGCCCCGTCATCACGCACAACCGCTCCACGTACGCGCCGAGCACCGCCGCGGCGCCTCGTACGTCGTTGGTGAGCAGGCCGTAGTTCATCGTCACGACCTGGCGGAAACCGCGCCGCCGCAGCGCACGCCGGAGTACCGCGAAGATCGAACGGTTGTCGCCGAAGCCGTGCACCAGCAGGACGGGGACGTCGCCGTCGTCGGCCGGCGCGGGCGCGAACGGGCGCGGATCGGTGTGCGTCGCCACGAAACCGAACGGCCAGAGCGCGGCGTGCAAGCCGGTCCAGGCCGCCTCAACCGCCGCACCGCGTACCAGAGCGCTCGCCGTCCGCCACATCCGACCGCCTCCCCGGCCCGACTATCGGCCAGCTCGCCATGGCTTGTCCACACCTGCCGGCCCACCCCTTAGTATTCGTTCAGTTGCCGGGTGCGGAGGGACTGACGATGACTGGACGGATCCGCGTGGTGGTCGCCAAGCCGGGCCTCGACGGCCACGACCGCGGCGCGAAGGTGGTCGCCCGCGCGCTGCGCGACGCCGGCATGGAGGTCGTGTACACCGGGCTGCACCAGACGCCCGAACAGATCGTCGCCACCGCGCTCCAGGAGGACGCCGACGCCATCGGCCTGTCCGTACTCTCCGGCGCCCACATGACCCTGTTCCGCCGCCTCGTCGAACTGCTCACCGAACAGCACGCCGGCGACATCGTCGTGTTCGGCGGCGGCATCATCCCCGACGCCGACATCCCCGAGCTGGAACAGATCGGCGTCGCCAAGATCTTCACCCCCGGCGCCAGTACGCAGGCCATCGTCGACTGGGTCACCGAACACGTCCCCGCCCACGCCGCCTAGCCCGGATCCCCAACCACGGCACCATTTCCGCCCGCGCTGCGAAGCAGCCGCGGCCCCGCACGAAATCGGATTGCCGCGCCGCGAAGCGGTCGCGACTCACGGCCTGCCTGTTGGTTCGCCGCGCCGCGAAGCGGCCGCGGCCCATCGTCACCTACGGGGGACGTGAGCGAGCCGAGCGTGATTCGTTCGCTGGCAAGCCGAGGCGAGGCGCCGTGTGCGTCAGCACACAAGTCTCGAATCGGCGCAGTCCAGCGGGCGAATCCCGCCGGCGCAGCGCCACCAACCCAAGTGAAGGGCCGGGTGCACCCCTCAGACACCCGGCCCTTCCTGTGCACGATGCCCCGCCGCCACCCCTCGACCGACAGGGCATCGGCCGTCTGTGTTGCTTGTCGGTTCCGGCTGTACCGGCGCCGACGTCCCGTTCAACGACGGCCCGTGACCGAGGTAACGCCCGGTCGTGAGGAGTTTTACGGAGAGTCCCGGACAGACCGGGGTGGCGTTGATGACTCGGCGCGGGTGGCGGTTTCCCTTTCCGTACGTTTGCTGGCAAGGTGAGGGGCCTACCGAACGCGCCGGGCCGCGCCGCCGGTCGGATCCGGCTGAGATCGCAACTGGCCAGCACAGGAGAATCGCTGTCGTGAACGACGCCCCTCGGTACACGACCCGGGTACCGGCCGGTCGACCGGTCGTGGTTGAGCCCGACATGAAACGCATCGCCCGGCGGTACAGCCGACGGTTGGCGGTGGGGGTCGCGATGCTCGCGCTGTGGATCGCCCTCGCCGTGCTCGGCGTGGCGCGCGGCGCGTTGGACGTGGACACCCCGACGTTGATCGCGTGGATTCTCGGCGCTGTCGTCGTGGTCATCGCGGTGATGCTGGTGATCCAGCGGTGGCGGGCGGAGTCCCGCGGTCCGCTGCTGGTCGCCGACGAGTCCGGGGTGTGGCTGCGGATGGGCGGCACGATCAAGGTGCGCGGCCTGTTCCTGCCGTGGGACACCGTCGACAACGTCGAGATGGTGGAGTACAGGCGGGCCAGGGTGCTGTGCGTGCGCAGCGAGCTGGGCGAGGCGACGGTGCGGCAGAAGTCCGACGACCTGCTCATGGAGGTACGTCGGCGGCGCCGCTGGTGTGACAGCTCGTTCGCGGTGCACGACTGGTACACGCGGGCGTCGCTCCCGGAGACCCTGGAGAAGCTGTACGTGTTGGGTGGCGAGCGGGTGAAGGTCGACAACGCGTCGGCGTGACCTATCAGCCAGCCGCGGTACCCCACGGCGCCGAGTGGCCGGCATCTCGCTACCCTGCGCCGGTAGGCCCGCTGGGAAGCAGCGGGGAATGACGACATCACGTCAAGGACGACGGAACGGGACGCGCACGTGGACCTGTACGAGTACCAGGCGCGGGAGCTGTTCGCACGGCACGGTGTGCCGGTGTTGGACGGCGGAGTCGCTAGCACCCCGGAAGAGGCCCGGAAGGTGGCCGAGCAGCTCGGCGGCCGGGTCGTGGTGAAGGCCCAGGTGAAGACCGGTGGCCGTGGCAAGGCCGGCGGGGTCAAGCTCGCCGACACCGTGGCGGACGCGCAGGCCCGCGCGACCGACATCCTCGGGATGGACATCAAGGGCCACACCGTGCACAAGGTGATGCTGGCGGTGACCGCCGACATCGCCGACGAGTACTACTTCTCGTTCCTGCTGGACCGGGCCAACCGCACCTTCCTGGCGATGTCCAGCGTGCAGGGCGGCATGGAGATCGAGCAGGTCGCCGAGGAGAGCCCGGAGAAGGTCGCGAAGGTCGCCATCGACGCGAACGTCGGGGTCGACCGCGCGAAGGCCGACGAGATCGTCGCCGCGACCGGCTTCCCGGCGGAGGTGGCCGACCAGACCGCCGAGCTGATCGTGAAGCTGTGGGCGGCGTTCGTGGCGGAGGACGCCACGCTGGTCGAGGTCAACCCGCTGGCCAAGACGCCGGACGGCCGGGTGCTCGCGCTCGACGCGAAGGTCACCCTGGACGAGAACGCGGCGTTCCGGCACCCGGAGCAGGCCGAGCTGGTCGACTCCAGCGCGGTGGACCCGCTGGAGCAGCGCGCCAAGGAGAAGCACCTCAACTACGTCAAGCTCGACGGCGAGGTCGGCATCATCGGCAACGGCGCCGGTCTCGTGATGTCCACCCTCGACGTCGTTGCGTACGCGGGGGAGGAGTTCGGCGGGAAGAAGCCGGCGAACTTCCTCGACATCGGCGGCGGTGCGAGCGCCGAGGTGATGGCGAACGGGCTGGAGATCATCCTGTCCGACCCGGCCGTGCAGTCGGTCTTCGTGAACGTCTTCGGCGGCATCACCGCGTGCGACGCGGTCGCCAACGGCATCGTGCAGGCGCTCGGCGTGCTCGCCGAGCGGGGCGAGGACGTCAGCAAGCCGCTGGTCGTACGGTTGGACGGGAACAACGCCGACGAGGGTCGCCGGATCCTGACCGAGGCGAACCACCCGCTGGTCGAGCAGGTGGACACGATGGACGGTGCGGCCCGGCGCGCCGCCGAGCTCGCCGCGCAGGGGGCATGAGATGGCGATCTTCCTGACCGAGAACAGCAAGGTCATCGTCCAGGGCATCACCGGCTCGGAGGGCACCAAGCACACCCGCCGCATGCTCGCCGCCGGTACGAACGTGGTCGGTGGCGTGAACCCCCGCAAGGCGGGCCAGAAGGTCGACTTCGACGGTCAGCAGCTGCCGGTGTTCGGTACGGTCGCCGAGGCGATGGCCGAGACCGGCGCGGACACGACGGTCATCTTCGTACCGCCGAAGTTCGCCAAGGACGCGATCATCGAGGCGGTCGACGCGGCGATCCCGCTGGCCGTGGTGATCACCGAGGGCATCCCGGTGCACGACAGCACCGCCGCCTGGGCGTACGCGAAGTCGAAGGGCAACGCGACCCGCATCGTCGGGCCGAACTGCCCCGGCGTGGCGAGCCCCGGCAAGTCGAACGCGGGCATCATCCCGGACACGATCACCGGCCCCGGCCGGATCGGTCTGGTCTCGAAGTCCGGCACGTTGACGTACCAGATGATGTACGAGCTGCGGGACATCGGCTTCTCGACCGCGGTCGGCATCGGCGGTGACCCGGTCATCGGGACGACGCACATCGACTGCCTGGCGGCGTTCGAGGCGGACCCGGAGACCGACGCGATCGTGATGATCGGCGAGATCGGCGGCGACGCCGAGGAGCGCGCGGCCGACTACATCGCGGCGCACGTGACCAAGCCGGTCGTGGCGTACGTCGCGGGCTTCACCGCGCCGCCCGGCAAGACCATGGGGCACGCCGGCGCGATCATCTCCGGTTCGTCCGGCACCGCCGCGGCGAAGAAGGAGGCGCTGGAGGCCGCCGGCGTCAAGGTCGGCAAGACGCCGACCGAGACCGCGAACCTGATGCGCGAGCTGATGAGCAAGTAGTTCCACCGGTACGACAGTGGGGGCACACCGTTGGCGGTGTGCCCCCACTGTCGCGTCGTGGCCGGTCGCTCGGTAGCCACCGCCGTCGAGGCCGTCGCTCGCGTCCTTGGCGGCCGTCATGGCGCCGCAGCCGCGGTGTCGATGACGCGTCGTGCCGCCCCGGTACGCGCCGGGTGACGTCGGGCCCGACCCGCGTGTCGTGTAGGGACTTCGGACGCCGGATGGTGTTCGGTGGAGGGGAGATGTCCGTGACCGAACCCCCGACCACCCCCACCGAGGACCCGCCGCCGGTCGCCGAGTCGCCGGCCGGCGGCCCTTCGCGTACCCCGGTGGCGTCGCCGCGTGCCGGGGTCTCCGTGTTCGTCGCCGCGGCGGCCACCGCGGGGTGGGCCGCCCTGGTCTCGTTCGTACCGTTGCTGGTGCTCGTCGTACTCGGGTGGCTGGTGGACGGGCGCGGCGCGAGTTCGGCGGTGACGGCGCTGCGGTTCGCCGGGGCGGGCTGGCTCGCCGGCCACGCCGTACCGGTCGGGACGGTCGCCGGGCCGTTCGCGTTGACGCCGCTGGCGTTGACCGCCCTCATCGTGTGGCGACTCGTACGGGCCGGCGCGCACACCGCGCGGGCGGTCGGCGGCGACCGGCGTACCGCGCTGTCCGGTGCGCTCGGCGTCGCCGTGGGATACGGGGTGCTCGCCGCGATCGTCGCGCTTCTGGTGTCCACCAAGGGAATCGTGGTGTCGCCGCTGCGGGCGTTCCTGACCGCGGGCCTCATCGCGCTCGTCGCCGCCGTCGCCGGCGCCGTCCGCGAGAACGGCATGGCCGCGCACGTCGCCGGCCAACTCTCCCCGGCCGTACGCGCCGGGTTGCGCGGCGGGACGTTCGCCGCGCTCGCCCTGCTGGCCCTCGGCGCGCTGGCCGCCGGCGCGTCCCTCGCCTGGCACGCCGACAGCGCCGCCGACACGCTTCGCGCGTACCAGGCGGGGCCGGTGGGCGACATCGGCATCACCCTGCTCTGCCTGGTGTACGCGCCGACCGTGTCGGTGTGGGCCCTCAGCTACCTCGCCGGCCCCGGCTTCGCCGTCGGCGTCGGCACCTCCGTCGGCATCGCCGACGTCCACCTCGGACCGCTGCCGGCGGTACCGGTGCTCGCCGCGCTGCCGACCGGGGCCGCACCCGCCGCCGGCGCGCTGCTGCTCGGCCTGCCGCTCCTGGTCGGTGTCGGTACCGGATGGTTGACCGCGCGGCGCGACACGGGCGCCGGACTGACGCCGTTGTTGCTGGCCACCGCGCTGTCCGGCGGTGTCGCGGGCGCGCTGACGGCGGTCGCCGGCGTACTCTCCGCCGGCAGCCTCGGCGGCGGCCGGCTCGCCGTGATCGGACCCGTCTGGTGGCAGCTCGGGCTCGCCGTCGCCGGACTCATCGGGGTCGGCGCGATGGTCGCCGGCGTCGTCGCCCGTACGTTCGGCCACGTGGCGCCCCGCCCCGACCAGGAACCCTGACCCCGCACCGGATGGCGGGCCCGTGCGCGGCAGGCCGGATTCCCCATGAACTGGGCAGACCGGCCGTACGCACCGGGCGATGAACCGGCCAACAGCGGTGAACCGAGCGGGCCACCGCACGGCCGGGGAGGTCAGCCGAGCAGCCCGAACTTGCGGAGCACCAGGCCGACGCCGCCGCAGCACACCAGCAGCGCCCACGAGACGATGCCGGCGATCAGCGCGATCCGGCTCCACCGGCGCGACTCGTTCGCCGCGTCGTCGGCGGCCACCCGGTCACCCGCCTGGTACGCCACGCGCGCCCGGTACGCGTCGATCGTCGCCGGCAGCGCGAACGGCGGGAAGAGTACGAACATGACGACCGAGGTGGCGAGGTTGCTCGCGAACCCGTCCATCGGGCCCGCGGCGGCCTGCGGTGGTACGGGGGCGCCGGGCTGGTGCGCGGGAGTACCCGGTGGGGTGGGGGCAGCGGGCGCGGGCTGCTGTGCGGGCGCGGCGGGCGTGGTGCCGAAGCGGAGGCCGTCGGCCGGTGGCGGCGTCGTCCAGGAACCGGGGCGGTGCCGGGGCTCGGCCGTACGGTCCGGGTCGGGGCGGTCCGGGTCGGGCTGGCCGGGCTGCATCATCCCGCTCCTCGGCGGCCGGGGACATTCACCCTGTCGGGTGGCTCGAAGAAGCCTAGCGAAGACGTCCCGTCGATGCCCGGATGCGCGTCGTGGCCGGCGGAGGGCGCTCCGCCGGCCACGAATGTCGCGGTACTCAGCTGGTGCTGCTGAAGGTGCTCGGGTTCACGCTCAGGCCGACGATGATGAGGATCAGGTAGATCGCCGAGAGCGCCGCACCGATGATGCCGAGGATCAGGCCGACCTTGCCCAGGGTCGGGTTGTTGGCCTGACCGGCCTCGGCCTTCTTCTTGCCCTGGATGGACAGGATGATCGCGGCGACACCCGTGAGGATGCCGAAGCCGTAGAGGCAGCACGCCACGACCGAGACGATGCCGGCGACCAGGGACAGGATGTTGAGCACGTTGCCGCTGGTGTCGCCACCGGGCTGGCCGCCACCTCCGCCGTACGGCGGGGCGGGCGGCGGAGGAACGCCGGGGCCGCCGGGACCGGGTGCGCCACCGTATCCCTGGTTGCCGTACGGATCGTTTCCGTAGCCGCCGGGACCGCCAGGTCCGGACGGAGGTGGCGGCGCCGTCGGGTCTGTCACGTCGAGTTCCCCCTTGCGTACTGACGGCTTCCAGGGCTGGAAGCCTGATAGAGATCTTCGGCGTCCCAGTCTTACCGAGTCAAGCCAACTTCGCTGGGAGAGGCGCGCGATGCGGTCCGTACGGGACCGTCGGGAGCCGGCGGCCGGGTGGCCCGGCGTACCGGCTATGGTGGTCGCATCGCCCCTGGTAGCAGCCGATGCACGGGCCGTCGCGCGCCCGGCGTCTGAGGAGTCTGGTGTGGCCGCTCGCCTCGTCGTCCTGGTCTCCGGGGCCGGTTCCAACCTGCAGGCCCTGCTCGACGCCTGCGCCGACGAGGCGTACGGGGCGCGGGTCGTGGCCGTCGGTGCGGACCGGCCGGGCGTCGAGGGCCTGGCCCGGGGCGCGCGGGCCGGCGCCGACACGTTCGTGGCGCGGGTGGGCGACTACGCCGACCGGGCCGCGTGGGACGTCGCGCTGACCGAGCAGGTCGCCAAGTACGAGCCGGACCTGGTGGTGTCGGCCGGTTTCCTGAAGCTCGTCGGGCCGGCGTTTCTGGCCCGCTTCACCGGGCGCTACGTCAACACGCACAACGCGCTGCTGCCGGCGTTCCCGGGGATCCACGGGCCGCGGGACGCGCTGGCGTACGGGGTGAAGATCGCCGGGGCGACGTTGTTCCTGGTGGACGAGGGTGTGGACACCGGAGCGATCATCGCGCAGGTGGCTGTGCCGGTGCTCGACGACGACACCGAGGACACCCTGTCCGAGCGCATCAAGCAGGCCGAACGGCCGCAGCTGGTGGAGTACGTCGGCCGGATGGTCCGGAAGGGCTGGACGGTCACCGGAAGAAAGGTCACGGTGCCAGAATGACCGCCCCCGCGCAGGACCGTACGCCGGTCCGCCGCGCCCTGATCAGCGTGTACGACAAGACCGGGCTGGTCGAGCTGGCCCGCGGGCTGGCCGAGGCGGGCGTCGAGCTCGTGTCGACCGGGTCGACCGCGGCGCGGATCGCCGAGGCCGGCCTGACGGTGACCCGGGTCGAGGAGCTGACCGGATTCCCCGAGTGCCTGGACGGCCGGGTCAAGACGCTGCACCCGAAGGTGCACGCCGGCCTGCTCGCCGACGTACGGCTGGACGCACACCGGGCGCAGCTCGCCGAACTGGCCGTGGAGCCGTTCGAACTGCTGGTCAGCAACCTGTACCCGTTCCAGCAGACGGTCGCGTCGGGCGCCGCGCCGGACGAGATCATCGAGCAGATCGACATCGGCGGCCCGTCGATGGTGCGCGGCGCGGCGAAGAACCACGCCAACGTCGCCGTCGTCACCGACCCCGGGACGTACGAGGAGGTGCTGGCGGAGGTCCGCGCCGGCGGCTTCACGTACGGGCGGCGGCGGGCGCTGGCGGCCGAGGCGTTCGCGCACACCGCGCGCTACGACGTGGCCGTCGCGTCCTGGTTCGCCGCGACGGAGCCGGAGGCCGGCGAGTTCCCCGCGTTCACGGGCGCCACCTGGGACCGCCGCGCCGTCCTGCGGTACGGCGAGAACCCGCACCAGTCCGCCGCGCTGTACACCGATGGCCGGGGCGGGCTCGCCGACGCGGACCAGTTGCACGGCAAGGAGATGTCGTACAACAACTACACGGACACCGAGGCCGCGTGGCGTGCCGCGTGGGACTTCGCCGAACCGTGCGTCGCGATCATCAAGCACGCCAACCCGTGCGGCATCGCGATCGGCGCCGACGTGGCCGAGGCGCACCGCAAGGCGCACGCCTGCGACCCCGTCTCCGCGTACGGCGGGGTCATCGCGGTCAACCGTGAGGTCACCGTCGCCCTCGCCGAGCAGATCGCGCCGATCTTCACCGAGGTCGTCATCGCCCCCGCGTACGAGGACGGTGCCGTCGAGGTCCTCGCCCGCCGCAAGAGCCTCCGCGTACTCCGGTGCGCGTCACTGCCCGCGTCGGGGCTGGAGTACAAGCCGATCTCGGGCGGGGTGCTCGTGCAGGACGCCGACCGGATCGACGCCGACGGCGACGACCCGGCCAACTGGCGGCTCGTCACCGGCAAGCCCGTCGACGAGGCGACACTGCGCGACCTGGCGTTCGCGTGGCGGGCCGTACGCGCCGTCAAGTCCAACGCGATCCTGCTCGCCGCCGACGGCGCCACCGTCGGTGTCGGCATGGGCCAGGTCAACCGCGTCGACTCCGCGCGGCTCGCCGTCACCCGCGCCGGTACCGAACGGGCCGCGTCGGCCGTCGGAGCGTCCGACGCCTTCTTCCCGTTCGCCGACGGCCTGGAGGTACTGACCGAGGCCGGCGTACGCGCCGTCGTCGAACCCGGCGGCTCGAAGAACGACCCCGAGGTCATCGCCGCCGCCGAAGCCGCCGGCATCGCGCTCTACTTCACCGGCACCCGGCACTTCTTCCACTGACGTACCGGGCGGCGGCGGGTGCCGGCGCACGTTGGTCGGCGCTGGGGCGCGGCGTTGATGTGGCCGGTTCTTGGCACGTCGACGACGCGCTCGTAGCACGTCGACCTGGCGGTCGGCAGGTTGTCCACAGCCCGCCCCGGTCTGTCCACAGGCCGGGGCGGGCTGTTGTGTTTGGCCGTAGGATCGTGTCGGGGTGCGCCCCCCAGGGTGGGTGGGGGTATGACATCCCGCTGTCGCCAGCGCCACCCGTGCGGCCCTTCCAGCAGTCCCAGCACGCTTCGGCCGTAGCGCTCTGGCGCCTCCCGGCCGTGCTGCTCCACCAGTTCCAGCATGTTCCGGCCGTGGCGCTTCAGCGCTTCCGACCGTGCTGCTGCAGCATTCGCGCCGTCAGGTGCCCGCGGCCGGCCGTGCTGCTCTGGCATTCACGCCATCACGCGCCCGCGTTTCCTGCCGTGCTGCTCCATCACGCGCCCGCGTTCCTGCCGTACTGCGCCGGAACTTCGCGCCGTGACGCGCTCGCGTTCCCTGCCGTGACGGTTCCCGCGTGCCCCCGGGACGCCTCCCGGTGCCGTCCCCGCGACAGTTCCGGCGCGGCCCCTCCGCCCCTTCCCGCGCGGCCCCTCCGGCCCTTCCCGTGCCGCCGTGGCGAGCTTCCGGCGTACGCCCCGTGTGCCCTTCTGGCCCTCCCCGTGCCGCCGCGGGGATCTTCCCGCGTACGCCCCGCGCCGCTTACCGCGATTTGCGTACGGCAACGTCCCCGCCACCGTGAACGTCGCGTGTCGTTTCGCGTAAAACGGATGTACGCGCCGGTCAACGCCGCAGAGAGCACATCAACGTCCATTCGTTATGTTCGATGGGATCTTGAACTCGATAGGTTCGGTCTGTAACATCGGCGCCCGATACGACGAAAGCATGATCTTCCAGGGCTTTAACTGAGCGAGGCGTATAACTCTTACTTCGTGCATTTCGTACCGCGCATTGTTTCCGCGGGTTCCGGTTGTCGTGCGGTCGTTGGCCCGACCGTTTCTCCGCACCGGTGCGGTCGACACCGGTCAGTGTTCTCTCGGTGAGGGAACTGTTGTGCCCCAAGGGAAGTAGCTGTGCCGTCGGTACGGGAGGCACGCACCGGGGAAGGTAGCTCATTGGCTGGGCGTACTCGGAAATCGGCGGGCGGCACGGCGCGCGGAGGCCACCTGCCCTCGCTCCGGAACGTGCGGGTCAGGTCGAAGCTCGCCGCCCTGTTGGTCATTCCGATCGTGGCGATCCTCGCGCTGGCGGCGATCAGTCTGGGTGAGGTGGCCGGGCAGGGCCTCGACGCCAACCGGGTACTGGCGCTCGCCCGGCTGTCGTCGTCGGCGGGTGTGCTGGTGCAGCGGCTTCAGGACGAGCGGGCGGTGTCGGCGACGTACCTGTTCGCGTCGGCGAAGCGGCAGGACCAGTTGACCCGGCAGCTGGAGACGTCGCGCAGCGCCACCGACCGTGCCGCGACGACGTACGCGTCGCGTCGGGCGGCGGTGTCCGGTGACGTGTCCGGGCTGGACGCGATCGACGCCGGCGTGGCGAACCTGCGCGACCTGCGACTGTCGATCTCGACGCCGGGGAAGATCGCGCTGTCCGCGGCGGTGTTCAAGTACCGGATCCTGATTGCGGATCTGATCTCGTTCCGGCAGAAGTTGACGCAGTTGGGCGCGAGTTCTGGCACGTCGGATCTGGCGGGCGCGTCGGCGTCGATGTCGACGGCGATGGAGAACCTGGCGCTGGAGCAGCTGAACGTGCTGCGTGCGGTGCAGTTCGGCGCGCTGACGCCGGAGTTGCAGAAGAACTTCGTGGGTGCGACGACGGCGCGCGACGAGGCGCTGCTGGAGTTCGACGGGACGGCCCCGGCGGCGGACCGTTCGCTGTTCAGCCGGTCGATGCAGGGTGCCGCGGTGCAGATGGTGCAGCGGGTCGAGGGCACGATGGCGCAGACCGGGCTGGGCCGGCCTTTGTCGCTGCCGACCTCGATCGACGACGTCGACCAGGCGTACGCGGGGCAGCGGGCGCTGATGCGCAAGGTCGAGGCGCAGACGGACGGCGAGCTGGTGGACCGGCTGACGGCGTACCACGATTCGCGGATCGACCAGGCGGCGATCGAGGCCGGCGCGGTGGCGGTGACGCTGGTGCTGGCGATCGGCCTGACGCTGATCGTGGCACGCGGCATGGCGGGGTCGCTGCGGCGGCTGCGGCAGGGCGCCCTGGACGTGGCGTACCGGGAGCTGCCGGGTTCGGTGGCGCGGCTGCGCGAGGAGGAGGGGCTGGGCGACCGGACCCCGGCCGAGTTCGCCGAGCAGGTACGGGACGCGGTGCCGGTGTCGGGCCGGGACGAGATCGGTCAGGTCGCGCAGGCGTTCAACGCGGTGCACCGGGAGGCGGTGCGCGGGGCGGCCGAGCAGGCCGTGATGCGCGCGGGCGTGTCGATGCTGTTCGTCAACCTGGCGCGTCGCAGCCAGGTGATGGTGGACCGGCTGATCGGCCAGCTCGACGGACTGGAGAGCGGCGAGGAGGACCCGGACCGGCTGGCGCAGCTGTTCCAGCTGGACCACCTGGCCACCCGGATGCGCCGCAACAACGACAACCTGCTGGTACTCGCGGGTGCCAACGCGGCGCGGTCCCGGCGGGACGCGGCCCCGCTGTCGGACGTGCTGCGGGCGGCGCAGGGCGAGATCGAGCAGTACACGCGGGTCGAGTTCGGGGTGGTGGACCCGGACGTACGGGTGGCGGCCGGTGCGGTCAACGACGTGGTGCACCTGGTCGCGGAGCTGCTGGACAACGCGACGGCGTTCTCCCGCCCGGACACGGTCGTACTGCTGGAGGCGTGCCGGGTGGGGCACCGGGCATACGTGACGATCGTGGACCGCGGCATCGGCATCGCCCCGGAGCAGTTGGCCGAGCTGAACGAGCGGCTGGCGAGTCCGCCGCCGGTGGACGTCGCCGCGTCCCGGATGATGGGTCTGGTCGTGGTGGGCCGGATCGCCCGCCGGATCGGCGTCACGGTGGAGCTGCGCCCGGCGACCGGCGGCGGCACGCTCGCCGAGGTCGTGATGCCGGGCGACCTGCTCGACGACGACGTCCCGCCGGCGCGGCGACCGGCCGCGGTCGGCGCCCAGCGTCGTCCCGCGCCGACCCCGGTACCGGTGGCGCCGCGCCGTGCCGTACCGGCGGCCCCGGCCGAGTACCCGGTGGCGCCGGTGTCGCGGGGAACCGTTGGGGCGCAAACGACGTACGAGCATCGGACGGTGTCGCCGGTGAGCGACGACACGGTGCACGCCGACCCGGCGCGGGCCGACGTGATGCACGGCGACACGGTGCATGGCGACGCGGCGCCGGCGGAACCGGTGCGGGCGGACGCGGCGGACGGGGTGTCGGCGTGGCTGCGGCGGCCGCCGCCGAGCGCCGCGGAGGCACCGGCCGACCAGTGGCGTACGACGGCGGACAGTGGATGGCGGGCGGCGTCGGCGGTGGGTGCGGCCAAGCCCGCGCCGCCGCCCGCGCCGGGCACCGGGGGGCTGCCGCGCCGGCAGCCGATGGCGGAGCTGGTACCGGGGGCGGTGGAGGGCCCGAAGCCGGTGGCGCGCCGCTCCCCGGAGTCGGTACGCGGGCTGCTGTCGGCGTACCAGCGGGGCATCGAGCGCGGCCGGGCCGCCGGGCCCGACGCGTGACGGCGTCGTCGGCGGTGCGGCACGGTCCGGCCGCCGGGCCGGGTGCGGGTGTACGGCGCAGCGCCGCGTCGTCCACGCACCTCCGAACGGACGCGCCACCGGTACGGTGCGGCGCGCTGCGATGTGGAGGACGACAGATGGCGCAGAGTCTGATCGGGTTGACCGTCGACGGGCCCACCGCGGTACTGACCCTGGACCGCTCCGCGAAGCTGAACGCGCTCAACCGGGAGCTGCTCGCCGATCTCGGCGCGGCGCTGGACCGGGTCGAGCAGGAGCCGGACGTGCGGGTGGTGGTGCTGCGCGGTTCCGGTCGGGCGTTCAGTGTCGGGCTGGACCTGACGATGGTCGCCGACGAGGGCGTGCCGGCGGACTTCTTCGAACTCCAGGAGCGGGTGTACCGGCGGTTCGAGGCGCTGCCCGCGGTCACCGTGGCGCTGGTGCACGGGTTCTGCCTGGGCGGCGCGATCCAGCTCGCGCTCACCGCGGACGTACGGATCTGTTGCGAGGACGCGAAACTGGGCATGCCGGCGGTCGACGAGGGCATGTTCCCCGGCCTGATGCCGTACCGGTTGGCGCGTACGGTCGGCCCCCGGGTCGCGGTGCGGCTGATGCTGGCGGGCGGCAACCTCACCCCGGCCGAGGCGTACGAGGCGGGTCTCGTCGACCACGTGGTACCGGACGCGGACGCGGCCGAGGCGTTGATCGCGCCGTACCGGACGGCGTTGCACGCGGTACCGCTGACGAAGCGGCTGATCGGGCACGGGCTGACCGGCACCTACCGCGAGGCGTACGACGACTGCCTCGCCACACTGAAGGCAGACAGGTGACACGACAACCCTTGAGCCGCAGGCGTTTCCTCGGTCTCGGCGCCGCGCTGGCCGGCACCGCGCTGGCCGGATCCGGCTGTACGACGACCGAGACGGTGCAGCGCGACCCGATCCGCGTCGGGCTGATCCTGCCGAAGGTCGGGCCGTACCTGCCGATCGGCGCCGACGAGCTGAAGGGCTTCACGCTGTACCTGAAGCTCAACGGCAACAAGGTCGGCGGCCGGCCGGTGCAGCTGTTCCACGCGGACGAGGGCGTGACGCAGGAGAGCGCCGCCGCGGCGGCGAAGAAGCTGATCGACCAGGACCGGGTGCACGTCATCACCGGCTGCATCAGTTCGCTGGGCATCGGCGGCGCGGCCGAGGTGGCGCCGAAGTCGAAGGTCCCGCTGCTCGGCTCGTGCGCGAACTCGTCGGCCACCCAGGGCCGGGACTACGTGCGCAGCACCGGTTTCATCAACGCGCACTCCGGCATCTCGCTCGGCCGGTACGTCGCCGCCGCGCACAAGTCCGACAAGGTGTTCCTGATCGGGCCGGACTACCAGGCCGGTCACGACTACCTGAACAGTTTCAAGACGACGTTCGTCCCGGCGGGCGGGAAGATCGCCGGCACGGTGTACACGCCGTTCCCGGGGACGAAGGACTTCCGCTCGGCGTTCGACCAGGTGCGCAACTCCGACGCGGACGCGGTCTACGCGTTCTACGCCGGCGCCGACGCGGTCAACTTCGTGCAGCAGTACCAGAAGTACGGGGTGGCGGACGACTACCAGCTCTACGCGCCGGGGTTCATGACCGAGGGCAGCAACACGTTGAAGCAGGAGGGTTCCGCCGCGACCGGCCTCCTCAACGCCATGTACTACTCGCCCGACCTCGACAGCCCCGCCAACCGCTCGTACGTCGCGGCCTACCAGGACGAGTACGATGCGCTGCCCAACGCGTTCTCGGTGTCCGCGCACGACGCCTTCGCCGTACTCGACCGGGCGGTCACCGCGGCCGGGTCGGATCTGAGCGGGCCGCGGCTGTTCGACGCGATCGCCGCGGTGGGCCAGGTGGACAGCCCGCGCGGCGCGTGGACGTTCGGCCGCAACGGCGTACCCGTGCAGAAGTGGTACCTGCGCAAGGTCCAGCGGGACGGCGAGGTGCTGTCCAACGTGGTCGTGCAGGACCTCGGCACCCTCGGCGACTAGGAGGCAGAAGAAGTGCCCGAGTACGTGTTCGACAACTCCGGGGAGCAGACCGTCGACCGGTTCGCCGCGCTGGAGTCCTTGTACGACAAGGTGACCGTGGCCCGGCTCGGTGAGCTGGGTGTCGCCGCGGGCTGGCACTGCCTGGAGGTCGGCGGCGGTGGCGGCTCGGTCGCGCGCTGGCTCGCCGGCGCCGTCGGCCCGACCGGTTCGGTACTGGCCACCGACATCGATCCGTCCAGAATGGACAGTTCGGCGCCGGGAGTGACCGTACGGCAGCACGACATCGTCACCGATCCGTTGCCGGAGGCCGGGTTCGACCTCGTGCACGCCCGGCTCGTCCTGCTGCACCTGCCCGGCCGGTTGCGCGCGCTGGAGCGCATCCGGACCGCGCTGAAGCCCGGCGGGTGGCTGCTGCTCGACGAGTTCGACTGCTCGTACCTGCCGCTGCTGGCGGCGCCGGACGAGGCGAGCCGGGAGCTGTTCGCGGCGGTGAGCGGCGGCGTGCACCGGCTCATCGACGACATCGGCGGCGACTCGGCGTGGGGCCGCAACGCGCTGGCCGCGATGCGCGACAAGGGCTTCGCCGACTGCGCCAGCACCGCGTACTGCGAGTCGTGGCCGGGCGGGTCGCCGGGCGCGCGGCTGCACCGGGCGAACGCCGTACAGGTGCGGGATCAGTTGGTGGGCAAGGGAATCGTGACAGCCGAGCAGTTCGGCGCGTTCCTCGACCTGATCGACGACCCGTCGCTGGTGATGAACTCCTACCTGATGCACTCGGTCCGCGGCCGCCGCCCGGAGTGACCCCCGCGTACGCCCCGGGCGGCCGGCCCCGGGGCGTCGCCGGTCAGGGGACGATCGGCCGGTCGCCGCCGAACATGCCGGCCGGGTCGTACTCGGACTTGAGCGCGGCGAGGCGCTCGTAGTACCAGGGGGCGAAGACGCCGCGCACGCGCTCGGCCATGTCGACCGGCCCGGGCGGCGCCAGCAGGAACGACATCAGGTTCCGCGGGGCGAGGTGGTCGGCGGTCGCCGCGGTGAGCGCGGCGGCGAACTCCTCGGCCCCGCGTACGGCGGCGTCGTCCGGGGTGACCGCCATCGTGAACAGCAGGAACCCGGCCCCGTCGTACCCGAGGCCGGGGTCGTCGTGGGCGTGCGCGCCGCCCGCGTGCCGCAGCTCCAGCGCGCCGTACGTGGCGCCCGGATGGGCCGCGTCGACGAGCCGGCCGGTCAGTTTGTCGTCCACATCGGACAGTCCGCGGGAGTAGCCGATGCGGGGCAGCGGGGCGGTCGAGTCGTTCGTGATGGAACCGATGTCGGTCACCGGCATCGTCCGGTACGAGTCGGTCAGCTCGCCCGGCAGCGCCCGCAGCGGCGCCAGCACGTCGGGGCCGCCGGGGCCGAGGTGCACCGCGCGGACCCCGACGACCGCCTTGCCGCGCAACGGTTCCGGCAGCTTGGGGCTCGCCGGGAACTGCATGAACGCGACCGACGAGGTCGTGTCGTCGGGCACCGTGCCGGTCCACTCCCGGTACCGGCCGATGATCTCGGCCGCGCGCTCGATCGGCCAGTAGCGCGCGCCGCCGTAGATCTCGGCGATCGGGAACAGCCGCAGGCGCAGCCGGGTCACGATGCCGAGGTTGTCGTCCGCGCCGCGCAGCCCGCGGAACAGTTCGGGCTCGGAATCGCCGTCCACCCAACGGATCCGGCCGTCGGCGGTGACCACCTCGGCGGCCAGTACGCTGTCCGAACACAGCCCGTACCGCCGGGCGAACCAGCCGGCGCCGCCGCCCAGCGCGTATCCGGTGACGCCGACGCTGGGGGCGGGCGGGGTGAGCCCGGCCAACCCGTACGGTGCGGCGGCGGCGAGCACGTCCTGCCACCGCGTCCCGGCGCCGACGGTCACCGTACGGCCGGCGGGATCGACCGTGGCGCCGCCGATCCGGGTCGCCACGAGCACCCCGCCGTACTGCGGCAGCAGCGCGCCGTGCCCGGTGCCCTGCACCCGGACGGACAGCCCGAAGGCACCGGCCAGCCGCACCGCGGCGGCCACGTCGGCCGGGTCGGTGGCGGCGACCGCCAGGTCCGGCCGGTGCCGCACCCGGCTGTTCCACCCGGAGCACAGCTCGTCGTACCCCGGGTCGCCGGGCCGGAACCCCTTGCCGTGCAACGCTTCCGGCAGCGTCTCGATCCGACCGGTGTCCGCCATCGACTCCTCCGTCGCTCGCCGTCCCGCCGACCGTATCGGATCGTGCCCAGCCGTGCGGGGCGGCGACCGGCCGTCAGCCCGCGCCGGCGGCGGCCCGCTTCGGCAACAGGTACACCAGGGCGAAGCTGACCGCGACGACCGCGATCACCACGGGCAGCACCACCCGCACCGCCCCCGTGTACGCGGTGGCGTCGGGGTGCGTGCCCGCGACGGTGAAGAACAGCGTGCCGACGACGGCGGCGCCCGTGGCGTTCGCGACCTGCTGCACCGCGTTGAGTACGCCGGAGCCGGCGCCGACCTCGTCACCCGCCACCTCGCCCAGTACGAAACCGAACAGCGGTGCGAACACCAGCCCCAGGCCGACGCCGACGACGAGCAGCGGGGCCGTGAAGTACCAGGGGGTGAGGGTGGTGCCGACCAGGGTGACCAGCACGGTCAGGCCGGTGAGCCCGACGGCGATGACGGCGAGGCCGAGGTGCAGCGCGCGACGGCCGAGGCGGGCGGAGAGGGTGCCGGCGAGGATGCTGCCGACGACGATCCCGAACGCGTTCGGCGCGGTGGTGAGGCTCGCCCGGACCGGCGTGTACCCCAGCCCGAGCTGCAGGTACAGCCCGAGCGTCAGCAGCATGCCCATCACCGCGGTGAAGAACACGACGCCGAGGACGAGCCCGCCGGTGAACGACCGTCGCCGGAACAGCGCCGGCGGTACGAGCGGGTCGCGGCCGGCGCGCGCCCGGCGTACCTGGTGGCCGGCGAACGCGACGAGCAGCGCGACCCCGAGGCCGAGCAGCGCGAAGCCCCACCACGGCCAGCCCAGCTCACGCCCCTGCACCAGCGGGTACAGCAGGGCGACGAGGCCGCCGCCGACGAGCAGCACGCCGAGCGGGTCGAGCCGCTGACCGCGTACGGCGGGGACCGTCGGCAGGAACAGCGCGGCGCCGAGCACCGCGGCGAGCCCGATCGGCAGGTTGATGAGGAAGATGGCGCGCCACCCGGTGCCGTACAGGTCGGCGTCGATGAGGACGCCGGCGAGGATCGGCCCGCCGACCGCGGACAGCCCCATCACCGGGCCGAACGCGCCGAACGCCCGGCCGGTCTCCTCGGGCGGGAACATCTCCTTCAGCAGGCCGAAGCCCTGCGGGATGAGCACCGCGCCGAACACGCCCTGGAGTACGCGGGCGGCGACGAGGGTGCCGGGGCCGGTGGCGAGCCCGCACGCGACGGACGCGGCGGTGAAGCCGGCCGCGCCGACGAGGAACATTCGGCGCCGCCCGAACAGGTCGCCGAGCCGCCCGCCGGTGATCAGCCCCAGCGCGAACGCCAGCGTGTACGCCGCGGTCAGCCACTGCATGAGCGCCGTACCGCCGCCGAGCGAACGCCGTACGGTCGGCGCCGCGACGGTCGTGACGGTGCTGTCGAGCAGGTCCATCACCTCGGCGCACAGCACCACGGCGAGGCCGAGCCACCGGTACCGGTAGCCCGGTGGTCCGGGGGGTTTCGTGTCCTGCGTCGTGGGGTGGGCGGTGGCCGTCACGGCGCCTCCCGTACGTTGATCGCTTGACGAACGGTGTTCGTTCATAAGACGGTGTTCTACAGTGCGAATGGCGATCGGGTCAAGTGCTACCGTTCGACGTGCCCGCCCGACGCGCGGCGGCGAAGGAGGACGCGGTGACCAGGCGCACGACCGACATCCCGGCGCCGCCGTGGCGTACCGGGAAACGGCCGGTACGGCAGCCGCTCAGCCAGGACGCGATCGTCGCCGCAGCGCTGCGCCTGCTCGACGCCGAAGGGCTCGACGCGGTGTCGATGCGCCGGGTCGCGCAGGACCTCGGCACCGGCCCCGCCTCGCTCTACGCGCACGTCGCGAACAAGGACGAACTCATCGAACTCGTCCTCGACGAGGTGCTCGGCGAGGTCGTCGACGAGGCCGAACGGGTCGCCGCCGCCAGCGACCTCGACTGGCGCGACGCGGTCCGCACCGTGACCCGTACGTCCCGGCGTGCGATGCAGCGGCACCGGGACATCGCCCGCGCCGCCATGGTCGGCGTACCGCTCGGGCCGAACGGGTTGCGCGTCTCCGAGGCGTACCTGGGGATCCTCACCGGCGCGGGGCTGCCCGACCAGATCGTCGCCTGGGGCGTCGACCGCCTCTCCCTGTACGTCACGGCCGACGTGCTGGAGGGCGCGTTCTACCGCAACCGCGGCTTCCGCAACGAGTCCGACGCCCGTCGGTACTGGACGCAGGTCGGTGACTACCTGCGCAGCCTGCCGCCGGACCGGTTCCCGCACACGGTGCGGATGGTCGACGCGATGATGACCGGCGACTCCGACGAACGGTTCGAGCACGGCCTCGACATGATCCTCGACGGGCTGGCGCGCCACCTGCCGTGACCCGGGTTGGGACGAGCCGGCGTGCGTCCCCCGGCCGGCACGTACGCTCGTTGACCGTGGAACGCGGGGGAGAGGTCTCGTGAGCGAGCTGGAGACGATCGTTCTGCTCGCCGTGGTCGTGACCGCGGTGTACGCCGTGGCCAAGCGGATCCGGCTGCTCGCCCCGATCCTCCTGGTACTGGTCGGCATCGCCATCTCGGTGCTCCCCGGCGTACTGGAGGTGCGCCTCGACCCGGAGATCGTGCTCGTCGGCATCCTCCCGCCCCTGCTGTACGTGGCGGCGATCGAGACGTCGGTCCAGGCGTTCCGGCTGCACCTGCGGCCGATCCTGCTGCTGGCGATCGGGCTGACGCTGTTCACCACGTTCGCCGTGGGGTTCGCGCTGCACGCCGTCGTACCGGCGCTGCCGCTCGCGGCGACCTGCGCGCTCGGCGCGATCGTCGCCCCGCCGGACGCGGTCGCCGCCACCGCCGTCGCCCGGCGTATCGGGCTGCCGCGGTCCGTCGTGACGATCCTGGAGGGCGAGAGCCTGATCAACGACGCGACCGCGCTGGTCACCCTGCGCGTCGCGATCGGCGCGACGGTCGGCGCCTCGGTCGGCGCCGTCAACATCGGCTGGCACGCGGTCCTCGCCGCCGGCGGCGGCCTCGCCGTGGGCCTGGTCGTCGCGGTCGTCGTCGCGTTCCTGCACCGGCGTACCACCGATCCGCTGCTGGACAACTCGCTGTCGCTGCTCACCCCGTTCGTGGCGTTCTTCCCGGCCGAGGCGATCGACGCGTCCGGCGTGGTCGCCGTCGTCACCGCCGGCCTGTACCTGGGGCACCGCTGGCCGTTGCTGATGTCCGCGGCGTCCCGGCTCCAGATGGCCGCGTTCTGGGCGATGGTCCGGTTCCTGCTGGAGGGTGCGGTCTTCCTGCTGGTCGGCCTCCAGCTGCGGGGCATCCTGGTCGCGCTCAAGGAACCGCCGGCGGTCATCGTCGGCGCCACCGCCGCCGTGGTCGGCACCGTGATCCTGGCCCGCTTCGTCTGGATGTACCCGGCGACGTACCTGGCGCGGCTCATCCCCCGGGTACGGGCGCGCGAGCCGCGGCCCGCCGTGGCGAAGCCGACCGTACTGGCGTGGGCCGGGATGCGCGGCGTGGTGACGCTGGCCGCGGCGTTCTCGCTGCCTCGGCTGTTCCCCGGGCGGGACCTGTTCCTGTGGCTGGCGTTCTCGGTGATCGTGGTGACGCTGGTCGGCCAGGGCCTGACCCTGCCCACCCTGGTACGCCGGCTGAAGCTGCCCCCGGACGACCCGACGCAGGACGCGCTGGCCGAGGCCGCCGTCCAGCACGCCGCGACCCGGGCGGCCCTCGACCGGCTGGAGGAGGCGTCCGCCGACACCGAGGTACCGGAGCACGTCATGAAGCGGCTGCGCGGTCTCGCCCAGACCCGGACGAACACCGCATGGGAACGGCTGGGTGATCCTGGTCGCGCCCCATCCGCGGTGTACCGGCGGCTGCGACAGGAGATGATCGATGCGGAGCGCATCGTGTTCCGCGAGGCGCGCGACGCGGGCCGGATCCCCGAGGAGGTCCTCCGCCGCGCCCAGCGCGACCTGGACCTCGAAGAGTCCATGCTCAGCCGAGAGGAATGACCCGATGACCTGCGAGCACCTGGTGAAGATCGCCGACCTGCCGGACCCCGCGCCGCAGAGTACCGACGGGTGCGTCGGCTGCCTGGCGGAGGGCCGGCACGACTGGGTGCACCTGCGGCTCTGCCTGGACTGCGGGTACGTCGGCTGCTGTGACTCGTCCCCGCGCAAGCACGCCAGCCTGCACTTCGGCGAGACCGCGCACCCGGTGATGCGCTCGTTCGAGCCGCACGAGTCGTGGCGCTGGTGCTTCGTCGACGAGACCGTCGGCTGACCCTCGCGTACCCGGCGGTCCGTCCGGTCGGCTGACGTGCCGCGGGGCCGGCGTGAAAGACTGCGGGCACCGGCTTTCCACCACGCGTACCCCTGGGAGGGCGCCTCGATGACCGCGACGATCCTGGACGGCAAGGCCACCGCGGCGGCGATCAAGGACGAGCTGCGGGCCAGGGTCAAGGCGCTGTCCGAGCGCGGCGTCACGCCCGGCCTGGGCACCATCCTGGTCGGCGACGACCCCGGCTCCCACGCGTACGTGGCGGGCAAGCACCGGGACTGCGCCGAGGTCGGCATCACGTCGCTCCGGCGGGACCTGCCGGCCGACGCCACCCAGCCCGACGTGGAGCGCGCCGTCGACGAGCTGAACGCCGACCCGGCCTGCACGGGATACATCGTGCAGCTACCGCTGCCGGCGCAGATCGACACGCAGGCGATCCTGGAGCGCATCGACCCGGCGAAGGACGCCGACGGGCTGCACCCGGTGAGCCTCGGCCGTCTCGTACTCGGGGAGGCCGGTGCGCTGCCGTGCACGCCGCGCGGCATCGTCGAGCTGCTCACCCGGTACGGGGTGGGTCTGCGCGGCGCGGAGGTCACGATCATCGGCCGCGGTACGACGGTCGGCCGCCCGCTGGGCCTGCTGCTGACCCGCCGCTCGGAGAACGCCACGGTCACCCTCTGCCACACCGGTACCCGGGACGTGGCGGCGCACACCCGCGGCGCGGACGTGGTGGTCGTCGCGGCGGGCCGCCCGCACCTGCTCACCCCGGACATGGTCAAGCCGGGCGCCGCGGTCCTCGACGTCGGCATCACCCGGGTACCGCAGGAGTCCGGCAGGGCGAAGCTGGTCGGCGACGTGCACCCGGACGTGGCGGAGGTGGCCGGTCACCTGGCGCCGATGCCGGGCGGGGTCGGCCCGATGACCCGCGCCATGCTGCTGTCGAACGTGGTGGAGGCGGCCGAGGCCGCGAGCTGACCGGAGGCCCGCGGGGCCCGGACCCGACAGGGGGTACGCCATGGCTGGCAAGGTCGCGGTGATCGGTGCCGGATTCTACGGGTCGACGACCGCGCAGCGGCTCGCCGAGTCCGGCGCGTTCGACACGGTGGTGCTGACCGACGTGATCGAGGGCCGGGCCGAGGGGCTGGCGCTGGACATCGGCCAGGCGAGGCCGATCGAGGGTTTCGAGACGCGGCTGGTGGGCCGCACCACCGGCCCCTCCGGCGAGGGGTACGAGGCGGTCGACGGCGCGGACGTCGTGGTGGTCACCGCGGGGTTGCCGCGCAAGCCGGGGATGAGCCGGCTGGACCTGTTGGAGACGAACGCGAAGATCGTCCGCCAGGTGTCGGAGAACGTCGCGCGCCACGCCCCGGACGCGGTCGTGATCGTCGTGTCCAACCCGCTGGACGAGATGACCGCGCTGGCCCGGCTGGCGACCGGGTTCCCGCCGCAGCGGGTGATCGGCCAGGCCGGCATTCTCGACACGGCGCGGTTCGCCACATTCGTCGCCGACGAGCTGGGCGTACCGTGCTCGTCGGTTCGTACGCTGACGCTCGGCTCGCACGGCGACACGATGGTCCCGGTACCCTCTCGGTCCACTGTGGACGGTCGGCCGCTGGTCGAGCTGCTCGACGCCGAGACGCTGGACGAGATCGTGGAGCGCACCCGGTCCGGCGGCGGTGAGATCGTCGCCCTGCTCAAGACCGGTTCCGCGTACTACGCGCCCTCGGCCGCGGCGGCGCAGATGGCCCGCGCGGTCGTCGAGGACAGCGGCGTGGTGCTGCCGGTCTGCGCCTGGCTGGACGGGGAGTACGGGCTGTCCGGGGTGTACCTGGGGGTCGAGGCCGAGCTGGGCGCCGGTGGCGTACGCCGGGTGGTGCCGACGCCGCTGACCGACGACGAGCTGGCCGCGCTGCGGGAGGCCGCCGAGACGGTCCGGGCGAAGCAGGAGCAGATCGCCGGTCTGTGACCGCGGGTTCCCCGGTGGTGGCGGGCGGTCAGTGGTGCGCCGCGTGCAGCACCCGGGCGGTACGCCGCGGCGTCTCGGCCACCCACCACAGTGCGGTCACGATGACGGCCCCGACCGCCGCGGACCACAGCCACCACGGTGTGTCCCAGCCGCCGACCAGCCCGATCGACGCCCACACCACCACCTGTACGGCGGTGGACACGAGGCACAGCGCGGCGAGTACGCGGACGAGGGTGGTCAGGCCGGACGCGGGGCGGACGGCGCCGGGCAGGTCACCGACGCCGGCGTCCAGCTCGTCCCGGGTACGGGCGTCGGCGACGGCGGCGCGGGCGAGTCCGGCGCGTTCCTGGTCGATCAGGCCGCGGGCGTACGCCTGGTCGACGACGCGGGTCGCGATCTCCCGGTCGATCTGGTCCACCCGGACCTGGCCCGGACGGAACAGGTGCGTGGTGACGGTCGCGATACCCATGACTACCTCCGCTGACGCCCGGCGGTAGGTCCGCCGGCTGCTGGGTACCCACTCTCCTGTGCGGGCCGTTCGGGGGCGATCCGGACGGCAGGTCGATCGGTGTTGGGGCTGGCACCCGGTGGCCCTGGTGCTGTCCCCATCCGCGACCGTGGTCGCCCGGGCCGTGGTGACCGTGGTCGCCCCGGGCTGTGCGGCGGCCACCGTCTCCAGTACGCTCGTACTGTTAATGACAGTGAGAGGAGAGCCCGGCCGATGGCCAAGATCAAGGTAGCCAACCCGGTCGTCGAGCTCGACGGCGACGAGATGACCCGGATCATCTGGAAGCAGATCAAGGACCAGCTGATCCTGCCGTATCTCGACGTCGATCTTGAGTACTACGACCTGGGCATCGAGCACCGCGACGCGACCGACGACCAGGTCACGATCGACGCGGCGCACGCGATCAAGAAGCACGGCGTCGGCGTCAAGTGCGCGACGATCACCCCGGACGAGGCCCGGGTCGAGGAGTTCGGCCTCAAGAAGATGTGGCGCTCGCCGAACGGCACGATCCGTAACATCCTCGGCGGCGTGATCTTCCGCGAGCCGATCGTCATGTCCAACATCCCGCGGTACGTGCCGGGTTGGACCAAGCCGATCGTCATCGGCCGCCACGCGCACGGCGACCAGTACAAGGCGAGCGACTTCGTGGTGCCGGGGCCGGGCAAGGTGACGATCACCTACACCCCGACCGACGGTTCGCCGATGGAGTTCGAGGTCGCCGACTTCACCGGCGGCGGCGTCGCCGTCGGCATGTACAACTTCGACGACTCGATCCGCGACTTCGCGCGCGCCTCGTTCCGGTACGGGCTGGAGCGCAAGTTCCCGGTGTACCTGTCGACGAAGAACACGATCCTCAAGGCGTACGACGGCCGGTTCAAGGACATCTTCGCCGAGGTGTTCGAGGCCGAGTTCAAGGCGGAGTTCGACGCCGCCGGCATCTGGTACGAGCACCGGCTGATCGACGACATGGTGGCGCAGGCCATCAAGGGCGACGGCGGGTACGTGTGGGCCTGCAAGAACTACGACGGTGACGTGCAGTCCGACGTGGTGGCGCAGGGCTTCGGTTCGCTGGGCCTGATGACCTCGGTGCTGATGACCCCCGACGGCCGTACGGTCGAGGCCGAGGCCGCGCACGGCACCGTGACCCGGCACTACCGGCGCTGGCAGAAGGGCGAGAAGACGTCGACCAACCCGGTCGCGTCGATCTTCGCGTGGAGCCGGGGCCTGGAGCACCGGGGCAAGCTGGACAACACCCCCGAGCTGATCGACTTCGCGCACCAGATCGAGGCCGCCTGCGTCGAGACCGTCGAGTCCGGCCAGATGACCAAGGACCTGGCGCTGCTGATCGGCAAGGACGCGCCGTGGCAGACGACCGACGAGTTCATGTCGTCGGTGTCCGACCGGCTGGCGGGCAAGCGCGCCTGAGGAGTACCACCGCGAACGGCCCGGACCAGTACGGTTCGGGCCGTTCTGCGTACGCGGTGTGGCCAAATGCCTTGCCGCGGGCGGGATTCCGTGCTCGACTGCCGGCGTGATCGAACTGGACACGTCGGCCGAGGCGCTGCGCCTCCGCGCCGAGTACGACAGGCAGGTGCGGGGTCGCGCGGGCAACACGTTCGGCCGGCCGGTGGAGCGGGTCGGGCCGCTGATCCGCAAGACGGACGTCAACGGCCCTGGCTTCGTCATGTACCGGGATCTCGGCGGGCTCGACGGCGCGGAGCTGGACGAGCTGATCGCCGACCAGGTGCGGCACTTCGCCGCGCTGGGGCAGCCGTTCGAGTGGAAGTGGCACAGCCACGACCTGCCCGCCGACCTGCCGGACCGGTTGCGGGCGCACGGTTTCGTCCCCGACGAGGACGAGACGGTACACGTGGGCCCGGTGGCGCCGCTCGCCGTCGACGCGCCCGTACCGGATGGTGTGGTGGTGCGGGAGGCGACCGGTCGGCCGGACCTGGAACGCATCCGGGTGATGGAGGAGGCCGTCTGGGGCTTCGACCACGGCTGGCTGCCGGACGCGCTGGAACGCGAGATGTCCGGCGCCGACAGCGATCCCGGCGTCGTCGTGTACGCCGAGGCCGGCGGCGAGGTGGTCAGCGCGTCGTGGATCCGGTTCCACACCGGCACCGAGTTCGCGTCGCTGTGGGGCGGGTCGACGCTGGAGAAGTGGCGGGGCCGCGGCATCTACCGGGCGCTGGTGGCGTACCGGGCGCGGCTTGCCGCGGCGCGCGGCGTGCGGTACCTCCAGGTGGACGCGTCGCCGGACAGCCGGCCGATCCTGACGCGGCTGGGGTTGCGCCCGGTCGCCGTCACCGTCCCGTACATGTGGCGGCCGGCGAGCGCCGGGTAGGACCGCCTCGTCTGTCCACTGTGGAAACGGGCGGGTGGGCCGCGGTCCCGCGGACCGCGGCCCGGACCGTCAGGCGAGCCGGCCGGCGCCCTGCGACGGTACGCCGATGAACGCCACCGGCTGGTCGAAACCGTTGCTGGCAAAGGCATCCCGGATCGCGCCGGCGACCGTGTCCACGGCGTCGGCGTCGACCAGGGCGAGGACGCAGCCGCCGAAACCGCCGCCGGTCATGCGCGCCCCGTACGCCCCGGCGCGCAGCGCGGTCTCCACCGCGATGTCCACCTGCGCGACGGTGATCTCGTAGTCGTCGCGCATGGACGCGTGCGACGCCGTCAGCAGCGGCCCGATCGCGCGTACCTCACCGACGCGCAGCAGCGCCACGGTGTCGAGTACGCGCTGGTTCTCGGTGACGATGTGGCGGACCCGGCGGCGCGTCACGTCGTCGGGCAGCGCGGCGAGCGCGTCGTCCAGCCGGTCCTGCCCGATGTCCCGCAGCGCCGGTACGCCGAGCGTCGCGGTGGCGGCCTCGCACGTGGCGCGGCGCTTCGCGTACTCGCCGTCGGAGTGCCGGTGCGGCGAGCGGGTGTCCACGACCAGCAGGGCGAGGCCGTCGCCGGCGAGGTCGAACGGCACCTGCTCGCCGGTCATGTCGCGGCAGTCCAGGAACAGCGCGTGCCCGGCCTGGCACAGGATCGACGCGGACTGGTCGAGGATCCCCGTCGGCGCCCCGACGTACTCGTTCTCCGCGCGCTGCACCAGCCGCGGCCGGCGCGCCACCGGTACGTCCACGGCGGACAGGTCGGCGAGCGCGCCGAGTACCGCGCACTCCATCGCGTGCGACGAGGACAGCCCGGCACCCAGCGGTACGTCCGAGTCGACGTACAGCTCCGCTCCGCCCACCTCGAACCCGTCGGTACGCAGCGCGTACACCACACCGGCGACGTACGCCGCCCAGCCGGTGACGGCGCCCGGCGCCAGCTCGTCCACGCCGAACGAGACGGTCTCGTCCGTGAGTACGGAATGGACAGTCCACTGTGGACTGTCCAGCCGCCGGCCCGCCACCGTGGTGCGCTGCGCGAGCGCGAACGGCAGGACGAAACCGTCGTTGTAGTCGGTGTGCTCCCCGATCAGGTTGACCCGACCCGGCGCGTACCACACGCCGTCGGGCGCCCCGCCGAACACCGCGGCGAAACCGCCGCCCGGTACCGGATCCGCGCTCACGACCGTCCCTTGTCGTACTGGTAGAAGGCCCAGGCGTCGGCGATGATGGCGGCCAGGTCCGGCTTCGCGGGCGCCCAGCCCAGCTCGCGCCGCGCCTTCTCGGCCGACGCGACCACGACGACCGCGTCGCCGTCCCGCCGCGGCGCCAGCGTGACCGGCAGCTTCGCCCCGGTCACCTCCCGCACCACCTCGACGACCTGCTTGTTGCTGTACCCGTTGCCGTTGCCCAGGTTGTAGATCTTGTGCGTGCCCGCCTCGGCGCTGTCGAGCGCCAGCAGGTGCGCCGTCGCCAGGTCCTCGACGTGGATGTAGTCGCGGATGCAGGTGCCGTCCGGCGTGTCGTAGTCGTCGCCGTACAGCAGGAACTCGGCGCGGTCGCCGGCCGCGGCCTGCAACGCGATCGGGATCAGGTGCGTCTCCGGGTCGTGCCGCTCACCCAGGAACGCCGCCGACGAACCCTCCGCCGGGACCGACGCGCCGGCCGCGTTGAAGTACCGCAGGCTGACGGCGCCGAGGTCGGACGCGCCGGTCGCCGCCGTGATCATCATGTCCACGGCCAGCTTGCTCGACCCGTACGGGTTGGTCGGCGCGGGCGGGGTGGTCTCGGTGATCAGCTCGTCGGTGCCCGGACCGTCGCCGTACACGGCGGCCGTGGAGGAGAACACCAGCCTCCGCACACCGGCCGCGCGGATCGCCTCCAGCAGCGCGAGCGAGCCGCGGATGTTGACGTCCCAGTACAGCTCGGGCTTGACGACCGACTCGCCGGCCGCGATCTTGGCGCCGAAGTGCAGCACCCCGTCGAACCCGGCGCCCGGCGTCAGCACCTGCGCGACGTCGTGGATGGACAGCTCGTGGAACGGCACCTCGGCCGGTACGTTGTCGCGGTGTCCGGTCGACAGGTCGTCGAGGATCTCGACCTGGTGGCCGGCGGCCAGCAACTGCCGCGTGACGATACTGCCGATGTACCCGGCGCCGCCGGTGACGAGAAGCTTCACTGTTGGTTCGACTCCCTCAGCATCTGTGCCGCCTGCTCCGGGCGGATGTCGTTGACGAATGCCCCCATCGCCGACTCCGATCCTGCCAGGTACTTGAGCTTGCCCGCCGCGCGGCGGACGGAGAACAGCCGAAGATGCAGGTACGCGAGGTGCCGGTCGGCGTGTACCGGGGCCTGGTCCCACGCCGCGATGTACGGCATCGGCGCGTCGAACAGCCCGTCGAAACGCCCCAGTACGTCCAGGTACAGTGCCGCGAACGCGTCCCGCTCGGTGGAGTCCAGCGCCGGGATGTCCGCCACCTGCCGGTGCGGGTACAGGTGCACCTCGAACGGCCAGCGCGCCGCCGCGGGTACGAACGCCGTCCAGTACTCGTTGGCGGCGACGACCCGCTCGCCGCCGGCACGTTCCGCCGCGAGCAGGTCGGCGAACAGGTTCCCGCCACCGGTCCGGTGCGCGTACCGCCGGGCCGAGTCGAGCATCGTCGCGGTCTGCGGCGTCACGTACGGGTAGCCGTAGATCTGGCCGTGCGGGTGGTGCAGCGTGACGCCGATCTCCTCGCCGCGGTTCTCGAAGCAGAACACCTGGGCGATGCCGGGCAGCGCGGACAGCTCGGTGGTGCGGTCCGCCCACGCCTCCACGACCGTACGCACCCGCGCCGGTGACAGCCGCGCGAACGCCGAGTCGTGGTCGGCGGTGAAACACACCAGCTCGCAGCGGCCGCGCCCGGGCACCGTCGGTACCAGCCCGGCGTCGAGGGCGCCCGGCCCGCCGTCCGGCCCGATCCGGTGGCTGAACGACGGGAACCGGTTCTCGAACACCACCACGTCGTAGTCGTACGCGGGGATCTCGCTGGACCGGGCCGGCGTGGACGGGCACAGCGGGCACTCGTCCGACGGTGGCAGGAACGTACGGTCCTGGCGGTGCGCGGCGACGGCGACCCACTCGTCCATGACCGCGTCGTACCGCAGCTCGGAGGCGGGGGGCGGCTCGGGCAGCGAGCGCCGGTCGGGCATGGACCGGTCGGCGTCGTCGCGCTCGTCGAAGTAGATCAGCTCGCGGCCGTCGGCGAGCAGGATCGGCGTGCGCTTCATCGGGCGGCCCCGTCGTTCTCCTCGCCGGCGATGAGCAGCTGGCCGACCAGCCCGTCGAGCGCGGCCCGGGCACTCGCGGGCAGCCCGGCGTCGCTGACCACCACGTCGGCCTCGTCGAGCCGGGCGATCGTGGAGATGCCGACCGTCTCCCACTTGGTGTGGTCGGCGAGTACGACCAGGCGGCGGGCCGCGGCGACCAGCGCCTGGTCGGTCTCCGCCTCCATCAGGTTCGGGGTGGTGAAGCCGGACCGCTCGTTGATCCCGTGTACGCCGAGGAACAGCTGGTCCAGGTTGAGCGACCGGATCGCCGTCACCGCGAACGGCCCGACCAGCGCGTCCGACGGCGTACGGATGCCGCCGGTGAGTACGACGGTCTGGTCGACGCGCCCGTTGTGGTAGAACACCTCGGCCACCGGTACGGAGTTCGTCACCACCGTCAACCCCGGTACGTCCAGGAGCTGGTGCGCGAGCGTCCACGTCGTCGTACCGGCGGACAGGGCGATCGCGGTGCCGGGGGAGACGAGGGACGCGGCGCGGCGGGCGATCGCCTCCTTCTCCGCCTGCTGGCGTACGGACTTGGCGGCGAAACCCGGCTCGTCGGTCGAGCCGGGCGCGAGGGTGGTGGCGCCGCCGTGCACCTTGGCGAGCAACCCGCGTTGGGCCAGGTTCTCCAGGTCGCGCCGGATCGTCATGTCCGACACGCTGAACTCGCGGACGAGGTCGGACACCCGGACTCCGCCGTGCCGACGTACCAGGTCCAGGATGGCGGTCTGGCGTTGCTGTGCGAGCATCAGGCCTCCTGCGTCGGGTGTGCCGACCACTCGCGGCGCCACCGGATGCCCGGTCGTCCCGGTGCGTTCGGGCAGGTGCGCCGCTGCACCCACCTTCGTTCCAGACCGACCAAGAGTCAACACGTTCGAACGAAAGTGTGGCACACCCGTGCCGCGGCGGGCCCAGCCGGGTGACGCGGTCGCCGCGGCAGGTTTCGGGTCCATTGCCGCGCCGCGGTCGATGCGTGACCGGCCCGTGGCGTACGCGTATCCGCGGGTCGGCCCGGGTTTCGCATCGATAAGGCCACGAGCCTGGTGAAGGGCTTGACAGCCCTCATCCAGGGCGATGGAATGTGGGGACTTTTGAAAGGTCGCGTTTGATTCTTCGTACTTTCCTGTAGGGGGTTCCGATGGCCCAGTCTCCGACCGGCCCGGGTCCGCACCTGTCCCGGCGTGGCCTGCTGCGCGGTGCCGCGTTCGGCGCGGGCGCGCTCGCCGTGCCCGGCCTGCTCGCGGCCTGCGGTGGCGGCAACAGCAGCAGCAGTGGCACCACGAAGAGCGGCGGGAGCGGTACCAACATCTCGTTCGGCTCGAACTACTCCGACCCGGCGCCGAAGTCCGCGTTCGCCGGGCTGATCAACGACGCGAAGGCGGCGACCGGCGTCACCACGAAGATCAACACCACGGACCACAACACGTTCCAGAACAACATCACGTCGTACCTGCAGGGCACGCCCGACGACCTCGCGACCTGGTTCGCCGGCTTCCGCCTGCAGTACTTCGCGGCGCAGGGCCTGCTGTCGCCGATCGACGACGTCTGGGACAAGATCGGCAAGAACTTCAACGACGCGGCCAAGTCGCTGTCGAAGGGCGCCGACGGGCACTACTACCTGGTGCCGCTGTACAACTACCCGTGGGTCGTGCACTACAACAAGAGCACGTTCGCGCAGAAGGGCTACGAGGTCCCGACCACGTGGGACTCGTTCATCGCCCTGGCCAAGAAGATGAAGAAGGACGGCCTGACGCCGCTGGCGTTCGCGGACAAGGACCTGTGGCCCGCGCTCGGCACGTTCGACATCCTCAACATGCGCATCAACGGCTTCGACTACCACATGAAGCTGATGCAGAACAAGGGCGCGGCGTACACCGACAAGGAGATCACCGCGGTCTTCGACCACTGGCGCGAGCTGATGCCGTACCTGCAGTCCGGGGCGAACGGGCGGATCTGGCAGGACGCGGCGAAGACGCTGGAGGCCAAGCAGGCCGGGATGATGTTCCAGGGCACCAACCAGGTCGCCGCGCAGTACGCGACCGACAAGAAGGACGTCAAGGACCTCGACTTCTTCGCGTACCCGGAGATCAACTCGGCGTACGGCCAGGACTACATGGACGCGCCGGCCGACGGGTTCATCATGCCGAAGAAGGCGAAGAACACGAAGGGCGCCAAGAAGGTCCTGGAGTACATCGGCACGCCGGAGGCCGAGACGTCGTACCTGAAGGGCGACTCCTGGGACGTCGGTCTCGCCACCGGGCTCGTCGCGCCGACGTACAACGACATCCAGAAGAAGTCGGCCACGATGATCGCGAAGCAGAAGGCCGTCGCGCAGTTCGGCGACCGGGACACCGACCCGGCCATGGCGACCGCGCTGGAGCACGCGATCCAGGACTTCATCGGCAACCCGACCGCGTCCAACGTCCAGTCCCTGCAGAAGAGCCTGGCCAAGCAGGCCAAGTCCATCTTCGGCTGAGCGGTTCGCACGGCAGGCTGCCGGTACGACGAGGGGTCGTGCCGGCAGCCCCACGAGTACGGGAGGAGCCCGGCACATGGCTTCGACGGTGACCGACGCGGCGGACGACGCCGCACCGTCGCCGGTGACACCGCGGCGCCGGAAGCACCGGGTCGGCCGGCTCACGCGGGGCGAGAAGATCGTCGTCCTGGTGATGCTGGCGATCCCGGTGATCGTGGACCTGGCGTTCGTGTGGGGTCCGGCGCTCGCCTCGGTGTTCCTGTCGTTCTTCAAGTGGAGCGGCATCGGCGGGCTGGCGCTGCGGCACTGCCGGGCGCCGGGTGGCCTGCTGCCGGACAACGGCTGCTTCATCGGCGGGGACAACTACACGCAGGCGGCGACGAACTACCCGCCGTTCTGGCCGGCGGTCGAGCACAACGTCATCTGGCTCGTCGTGTTCATCGTGTTCGCGACGCCGCTGGGGATGCTGTTCGCGGTGGTCATCGACCGCGGAATCAAGGGCAGCCGGATCTACCAGAGCGCGCTGTTCCTGCCGGTCATGCTGTCGCTGGCGCTGATCGGGATCATGTGGGAGTTCGTCTACTCGCCGAACTACGGCCTGATCAACACCCTCACCGGCCACAACACCAACGGCAACCTCGTCGACTGGCTCGGCGACCCGCACCTCAACCTCTGGGCCGTACTCGTCGAGGCGACCTGGCGGCAGGCCGGGTACGTGATGGTGCTCTACCTGGCCGGGCTGAAGGCGGCGGACCCGTTGCTGCGGGAGGCCGCCACGGTCGACGGGGCGAACGCGTGGCAGACGTTCTGGCGGGTCATCTTCCCGACCCTGAAGCCGATCAACATCGTCATCCTGGTCGTCACGGTGATCGAGTCGCTCCGCGCGTTCGACCTGGTGTACATCACGAACCGCGGGTCGAACGGCCTGGAGATGCTGTCGGTGCTGGTCACCAACAACATCGTCGGTGAGACGTCGCGGATCGGATTCGGCTCGGCGCTCGGCGTCGTGCTGCTGGTCATCTCGCTCGTCCCGATCTCGATCTTCCTGTACCAGAACTTCAAGCGGAAGGCGGAGCGATGACCGCGGCTGCCGTGTCCGAGCGGGTGCGGCCCGCGCGCGCGTCGGGTACCGGCCGGGCCCGCGTCGGACGGATCCTGTCGTACGTGCTGATGATCGGCGCGACGGTCCTGTGGATCACCCCGATCGTGTTCACGCTGTACGTGTCGCTCCGGCCGTACTCGGAGACCTCGAAGCTGGGGTACGTGTCGCTGCCGCGCAGCCTCACGTTCGACAACTATCGCCAGGCGTGGACGCAGTCGGACATGCTCCACTTCTTCCTGAACTCGGTGGCCATCACGGTGCCGGCGGTGATCCTGACGCTGTTCTTCGCTTCGCTGGTGGCGTTCGTGGTGGCGAAGGTCAACATCAAGATCAACGTGGCGCTGCTGATCGTGTTCACGGCCGGCAACCTGCTGCCGCAGCAGGTCATCATCACCCCGCTGTACCGGTTGTACCTGCTCATCCCGGTGCCGGGTTTCCTGTCCGAGAGCGGCCTGCTGTACAACTCGATCATCGGCCTGGTCGCC
This sequence comes from Actinocatenispora rupis, assembly GCF_016861975.1. Classification (GTDB taxonomy): domain Bacteria; phylum Actinomycetota; class Actinomycetes; order Mycobacteriales; family Micromonosporaceae; genus Actinocatenispora; species Actinocatenispora rupis. The sequence continues at coordinate 49,829 of NZ_BOMB01000014.1, forward strand.
ATCAACGTGGCGTTCCAGCTCGGCTTCTGCGTCTTCGTGCTCAGCAACTTCATGCGCACGGTGCCCGACGAGATGTACGAGGCGGCCGTGGTGGACGGCGCCTCCCTCTGGACCCGGTACTGGCGGCTCACCATGCCGCTGTGCCGGCCCGCGCTGGCCGCCCTCGCCACCCTGCTCACGACCTGGATCTACAACGACTTCTTCTGGGCGATCACGCTGATCGAGACGGGCAGCCGGCGGCCGGTCACCTCGGCGCTGGCGAACCTGCAGGGACAGTTCGTGTCGAACCAGAACCTGATCGCCGCGGCCGCGATGATGGTCGCCATCCCCACCCTCGTCGTGTACGTCCTGCTCCAGCGACAGTTCATCTCGGGGCTGACGCTGGGTTCCACCAAGGGCTGAGCCCGCCGCGCCCGCGCGGTCCGACCGGTGCAGGGGGTCGGCGCGCGGGCCCGGGCGTACCTGCTGACAGAATCGAGCCATGCCCGACAGCCGACCGCGCGTCTTCTCCGGCATCCAGCCCACCGCCGACTCGTTCCATCTCGGGAACTATCTCGGCGCGCTGCGCAACTGGGTGCCGCTGCAGGACACCCACGACTGTCTGTACTGCGTGGTCGACCTGCACGCGATCACCGCCGGCCACGACCCGAAGGTGCTGCGCCAGCGCACCCGGGTGGCCGCCGCGCAGCTCCTGGCGATCGGCATCGACCCGGAGCGCAGCATCCTGTTCGTACAGAGCCACGTGCCGGCGCACGCCGAGCTGGCCTGGGTGCTGAGCTGCATCACCGGCTTCGGCGAGGCGAGCCGGATGACCCAGTTCAAGGACAAGACGGTCAAGCAGGGCTCCGACCGGGCCAGCGTCGGCCTCTTCACGTACCCGGTGCTCATGGCCGCCGACATCCTGCTGTACCGGGCGCACGAGGTACCGGTCGGCGAGGACCAGCGGCAGCACCTGGAACTGTCCCGCGACCTGGCGCAGCGGTTCAACCGCGACTACGGGAAGACGTTCGTGGTGCCGGAGCCGTACATCCTGCGGGACACCGCGAAGATCGTGGACCTCCAGGACCCGACGAGCAAGATGTCCAAGTCGGCGTCCACCCCGAACGGCATCATCGAGCTGCTGGACGAGCCGGCCCGCTCGGCGAAGAAGATCCGCAGCGCCGTCACCGACACCGGCCGCGAGATCGTGTACGACCCGGAGCAGAAGCCCGGCGTCTCCAACCTGCTCACCATCCACTCGGCGCTCACCGGTACACCCGTCGCCGACCTGGAGAAGCAGTACGAGGGCCGCGGGTACGGCGACCTCAAGAAGGAGCTGGGCCAGGTCGTGGCCGACTTCACGGCGCCGATCCGGGAGCGCACGCAGGCGTACCTGGACGATCCGGCGGAGCTGGACAAGGTGCTGGCGGTGGGAGCGGAGAAGGCGCGGCAGATCGCCGACCAGACCCTCCGCACCGTGTACGACAGGGTCGGGTTTCTGCCGGCCCGCTGAGCCGGCGGGGCTGTACGGGAAACGTTCCGGCCGGTTAGGGTGCTGGCGCTTGGTGCCGGCGGTACCGACGCGGTCATGTGGAGGCGCGATGCGGGTCATCGGGGTGGCGATCGACGTACCCGAGCCCTGGGGCAGCTATCTGAACCGCTGCCGGGCGCGGACCGGCGACCCGCAGGCCGCGTACGTGCCGACCCATCTGACGCTGCTGCCGCCGACCGAGATATCCGACGAATCCGAGCCGGAGGTCGAGCGGCACCTGGCCCGGGTGGCCACCGCGCATCCCGCGTTCGGCCTGCTGCTGCGCGGTACCGGCACGTTCCGGCCGATCACCGACGTGGTGTTCGTGACCGTCGCGGCGGGGATCAGCGAGTGCGAGCGGCTCGCCGCCGACGTACGGTCCGGGCCACTCGCCCGCGAGCTGAGCTACCCGTACCACCCGCACATCACGGTGGCCCAGGACGTACCGGAGATGGAGCTGGACCGGGTGTTCGCCGAGCTGGCGGACTTCGAGGTGCGGTTCGACGCGGTACGGTTCCGGCTGTTCGCGCACAACGGCGACCGGCGCTGGCGACCCTGCCGCGACTTCGCGCTCACCGGCCCGACCCGGTCCTGAGCGGACGACACCGCGGGCCAGGCGGCGGCGACCGCGGGCAGGACAACGGTTTCAGCCTTCCAGCCGCACAGGGCTTCGGGCACAGGGCTTCGGGCATAAAAAACGACCCATGGGTGCTTCCTCCCCTGCTGTCGCAGGAAAGGTCCGGGTGGACAAGTCCCGGAACCCATGGGTCGGATGGTTGTCTGGGATTCACCGGCCGCCACGGTCGTCGCCGCCCACGTGTTGGCGACGATGGCTGCCTCTGGTCGGTAAAAACCAGTCGTCCGACGTTCGGCGGCCTAGCGGACAACCACCTCGTGAGTCCGTTTACCACACATTGATCGGACCACCTCCTTTCCCACGTGGCTCGAACAGTACTTCGCCGTCGCGGCGTCGCCAAGGTCTTTTCCCGCCGGTACCGGGACGGCGTCGGCCGTACGCGGGGGCAGCTTCGACCGTACGTAGAAGGATGGTCATACTCGGCGGTGTGAAGCTGTCTCGGTTGACGTCGACCCTGCTCGTCGCGTTCGGTGTGTGGTCGTGGGTGATCTGGCCGCGGTTCGCGGTGGCGATCTGGCAGGACGACCGGTCCTGGCACGGCGGTTCGCCCACCTCGTTCCTCTGGGTACACGCGCTGATCGTGGTCGCGTCGGTGGTGTTCGGCACCGCCATCGGGGTGCTCGGGATCCGCGGCTGGTGGGCCCGTCGTCCGGTCCGCGGAGACGGTGCCGGAGGCCCGCATTCGAGATAGTCGGCTCCGATCGTCGCCCTCCGCCGTGGCCCTCGTCGTCCTGGCAGGTCACGGCTCGGTGTCGGGAGCCCCTCCGTGTCGGTACCAGCGGGTAGTGCCCGCTACGCTGCCCACCGGTGAAAGCCACCGCGACGGCGCGGTGGCTGCTGCGGAAGGAGACCGTCTTGCGCCGGGTGCGTGGGGTGCGGCTCGTCACGGTGCTCGCGGTCGGAGGGCTCTCGCTCGCCGTGGCCGCCGGGTGTGGCAAGCCGCCAGCGAAGAATGCCAGCGGTGGTAGTGGCGGCGGGCAGTACAAGGCCTGCATGGTCACCGACACCGGTGGCATCGACGATCACTCGTTCAATGCGTCGGCCTGGCAGGGCATGCAGGACGCCAAGGCGGCGGACAGCAGCGTGGTCGTCCAGAACACGCAGTCGTCGAGCGAGCAGGACTACGAGCCGAACCTGACGAAGTTCGTACAGGCCAAGTGCGACCTGATCGTCGGGGTCGGCGGCCTGATGGCGGACGCGGTCACGAAGGTCGCGAAGGCGAACCCCAAGCAGCAGTTCGCGATCATCGACGCCAACGTCGCCCTGTCGAACGTGTACTCGATGCAGTTCAACACGGCGCAGCCGGCGTTCCAGGCCGGGTACCTGGCCGCGGGCATGTCGAAGACCGGCAAGGTCGCCACGTACGGCGGGCTCAAGATCCCGCCGGTGACGATCTACGAGGACGGCTTCGCCGAGGGCGTCGCGTACTACAACCAGCAGAAGCACAAGAGCGTCAAGCTCCTGGGCTGGGACGAGAAGAGCCAGAAGGGCGTCTTCGCGAACAGCTTCACCGACCAGAACAAGGGCCAGTCGATCACCAAGACGTTCCTGTCGCAGGGCGCGGACATCGTCCTGCCGGTGGCCGGCGGTACCGCGCAGGGCACGGCGTCGACGACCGCCGCGTCGAACGGCAAGCAGTCGACCATCTTCGTGGACTTCGACGGCTGCGTCAGCGCCTCGACGTACTGCAAGACGTTCCTGACCTCGGTGACCAAGGGGATCGCCGGCTCGGTCAAGGACGCCGTCGTGGCCGGGCAGAAGGGCAAGCCGCTGACCGGGTCGTACATCGGCGACCTGAAGAACAAGGGCGTCGGCCTGGCGCCGTACCACGACTGGGACTCGAAGGTTCCCGGTGCGCTGAAGACCGAGGTGACCCAGATCGGCGCGGACATCGAGTCCGGCAAGATCACGGTCAAGTCCACGGCGCAGCCGAAGTAACGAAGGGTTGTTCGGCGGTGGGGCCCGCGGGCTCCACCGCCGGCTCGTCAGGGGAGGCGGACGCTGAAACTCGAACTGCGCGGCATCACCAAGCGGTTCGGCGATCTGGTCGCCAACGACCGCATCGACCTGACGGTGGAGCCGGGAGAGATCCACGCGCTCCTCGGTGAGAACGGCGCCGGCAAGTCCACCCTGATGAACGTCCTGTACGGCCTGCTGACGCCGGACGAGGGCGAGATCCTGGTGGACGACGTACCGCAGCGGTTCGGTTCGCCGCGGGACGCGATCGGCGCCGGGATCGGCATGGTGCACCAGCACTTCATGCTCGTCCCGGTGTTCACCGTCGCCGAGAACGTCATGCTCGGCGCCGAGCACACCACCGGCATCGGCTGGCTCAACCGGCGCAAGGCGCGCCGGGACGTCGCCGAGGTGTCCGAGCGGTACGGCCTGCGGGTCGACCCGGACGCGCTGGTCGAGGACCTGCCGGTCGGCATCCAGCAGCGCGTCGAGATCATCAAGGCGCTGGTCCGCGAGGTGGACCTGCTGATCCTGGACGAGCCGACCGCGGTGCTCACCCCGCAGGAGATCGACGACCTGCTCGACGTGATGCGTTCGCTCAAGGACGCGGGCAAGTCGATCGTGTTCATCACGCACAAGCTGAAGGAAGTCAAGGCGATCGCCGACCGGATCACCGTGATCCGGCGCGGCCAGGTCGTCGGGGCCGCCCAGCCGGACGCGTCCGAGGACGAGCTGGCCGCGCTGATGGTCGGCCGGAGCGTGAAGCTCACCGTGGACAAGCTGCCGGCGTCGCCCGGCGACCCGGTCCTCGACGTCGCCGGCCTGGCCGTGGTCGACGACCGCGGCCAGCGCGTCGTCGACGACATCGACCTGGAGGTACGCCACGGCGAGATCCTCGGTGTCGCCGGTGTCGAGGGCAACGGCCAGACCGAGCTGATCGAGGCGATCATGGGCCTGCGCCCCGCCATCGGCGGTACGGTCCGGCTCAACGGTCGCGCCATCCACGACACCCTCGGCCACCAGTACGGGACGACGAGCGACATCCTCGCCCGCGGCGTCGGGTACGTGCCGGCCGACCGCGGCCACGACGGGCTCGTCGCCGACTTCTCCGTCGCGGAGAACCTGGTGCTCGACACGTACCGGCGCCCGCCGTACGGGAAGGGGCTGTCGCTGCGGCCGACCGCGATCCGGGAGTCCGCGCGCGAGCGGATCGACGAGTTCGACGTGCGGACCTCGTCGTACACGACGGCGGTGGGCACGCTGTCCGGCGGCAACCAACAGAAGGTCGTGGTGGCGCGGGAGATGTCCCGCCCGCTGGAACTGCTGATCGCGGCGCAGCCGACCCGCGGTGTCGACGTCGGGTCGACCGAGTTCATCCACGGGCGGATCGTGGCGGAGCGCGACCGGGGCACCGGCGTCCTGCTGGTGTCGAGCGAGCTGGACGAGATCCTGGCGCTGGCCGACCGGATCGCGGTCATGTACCGGGGGAAGGTGCTGGCGGTCGTCGGCCCGGACACCCCACGCGAACGGATCGGCCTGCTCATGGCCGGCGTCACCGGCGAGTCGGCCGCGGAGGAGACCGATGAGTAGCGACGAGGAGCGCCCCGGCGGCGGTCCGGCCGACCCGGACGGCGGGGCCCCCGGCACCGGTACCGAGACGGCCACCGCCCCGGCGAAGCGGTCCGGGCCCAGGGCCGCGGTGCCCGGCGACGCGAAGCGCACCCGTACCGGGATCGTCATCGACGCGCTGACCACGGCCAACACCTTCACCGTCACCGTACTGGCGATCGTGCTGGCGCTGGCGGTCGGCGCGGTCGTGATCGCGCTGTCCGACCAGGCCGTGCTCGACTCGATGAAGTACTTCTTCGCCCGCCCCGGGGACACGTTCGCGGCGGCCGGGCACGCGATCGGCACCGCGTACGCGGCGCTGTTCACCGGTTCGATCGTCGACCCCGAGACGCTGAACGAGGCGTGGTGGGGCATGACGAGCTGGTCGTCGGTGCTGAGCCCGATCTCGGAGACCCTGACGTACGCGGCGCCCCTGATCGGTACGGGCCTGGCCGTGGCGCTGGCGTTCCGGGCCGGCATGTTCAACATCGGCGCGCAGGGCCAGGCGATGATGGGCGCGATCGGCGCCGGGCTGGTCGGGTTCATGGTGCCGTGGCCGCCGGTGATCGGCGTGATCGCGGCGCTGCTCGGCGGCCTGGTGGGCGGTGGCCTGTGGGGCCTGCTCGCCGGCTGGCTGAAGGCCAAGTTCGGCGCGCACGAGGTGATCACCACGATCATGCTCAACTACATCGCCGCGCCGAGCTTCGTGACGTGGCTGGTGACGCAGCACGGCGTGCAGCAGCCGGGCCGTAACGACCCGATCAGCAAGGCGGTCGAGCCGAACGCGCAGCTGCCGCACCTGTTCGGCAGCGGGTTGCGGGCGAACCTGGCGATCATCCTGGTGGTCGGCGCCGCGCTGGTGGTGTCGTGGCTGCTGCGCCGCTCGACGCTGGGCTTCGAGTTCCGCGCGGTCGGCTCGAACCCGAACGCCGCGCGTACTGCGGGCATCAGCCTGAACCGGACGTACCTGCTGGTCATGCTGTTCGCCGGGGTACTGGCCGGGCTGGGCGGGGCGAGCATCGTGCTCGGCAACACGCCGAACGCGATCACCCCGTCGGTGGTCGGCTCGATCGGCTTCGACGGCATCACGGTGGCGCTGCTCGGCCGGGGCCGCCCGGTCGGTACGGTCCTGGCCGGCCTGCTGTTCGGCGCGTTGCAGGCGGGTGCGGGTCAGATGCAGGTGACCTCGCAGGTGCCGATCGAGGTGTCCACGATCATCCAGTCCCTGATCGTGATCTTCGTGGCGGCGCCGGCGCTGGTGCGGGCGATCTTCCGGCTGCGGGCGCAGCGGGTCGGCGCACTCGGGCAGAACCTGGCGAAGGGATGGAACGGCTGATGGTCGGCCCCGGGCAGGTGATGGTCTCCGACGTTGTCGCGGAGTCCGTTGCGGTACACGGCTTCTGGACGCGCTCGCGCAAGTCCGGCCTGGTGTACCTGATCGTCGGGCTGTTCGCGGCGGTGGTGTTCGGGCTGGCGACGAAGGCCGGCGAGACCGCCACGTTCACGCTCTCCACGAAGCCGGGCGGCGCCGGGCTGGACCTGCCGGCGCGGGCGTTCGCGATCGGGTTCGGGCTGGTGTGCGCGCTGACCGGCGCGGCGCTGCTGGCCGGCTACTTCCGGCGGCACTTCGGCGCGACGACCGCGGTGGCGATCGTGTCGTTCGTGCTGTCGTTCCTGTGCTGGCAGGTGGCGGGCAACGACCTGCCGCTGGTCGGGCTGGCCCAGCAGACCCTGTTCCTCGCGGTACCGCTGATCCTCGGGTCGCTCGCCGGCGTGCTCGGCGAACGGTCCGGCGTGATCAACGTGGCGATCGAGGGGCAGCTGCTGACCGGCGCGTTCTGCGGCGCGCTGTTCGGTTCGATCGCGGCGAGCGCCTGGGTGGGCCTGGTCGCCGCGGCCATCGGCGGCGGCCTGATCGGCGCGATCCTCGCCGTCCTCGCCATCCGGTACCTGGTGGACCAGGTCGTACTCGGCGTCGTGCTCAACGTGTTCGCCATGGGCGTCACCGGCTACCTGTACGACCGGTTCATGCAGCCGAACACGCAGGCGTACAACAACCCGCCGACGTTCCCGGCGATCCACATCCCGCTGCTGGCCGACATCCCGGTGATCGGCCCGGTGCTGTTCCAGAACACGATCATCACGTACCTGGCGATCGTGCTGGTGGTGGTCGTGTCGCTGGCGCTGACGAAGACCCGGTGGGGCCTGCGTACCCGGGCGGTCGGCGAGCACCCGACCGCGGCGGACACCCTCGGTATCCGGGTCCGGCTGGTCCGGTACCGGAACGTGATCATGGGTGGGCTGATCGCCGGGATCGGCGGCGCCGCGCTGACGGTCGGGTCGGTCGGCCAGTTCGGCAAGGACATGTCGAACGGGCGCGGCTTCATCGCGCTCGCCGCGCTCATCTTCGGCCGGTGGAGCCCGACGGGCGCGCTGCTCGGCGCGCTCCTGTTCGGTTTCGCCGACGCGCTGCAGTCGAACCTGTCGTCGCTCAACAGCGTGGTTCCGTCGCAGTTCCTGACCATGCTGCCGTACATCGCGACGATCCTGGCGGTGGCCGGTCTGGTCGGGAAGGTCCGCGCGCCCGCGGCCGACGGAAAGCCGTACGTGAAGAGCTGACGTGAGCGAGTGCGAGTGAGTGGGTCGACCGAGGTGTCCGCTGAGCGGTCCGACGACGGGGGCACGCCCGTACGGGTGGACTGGGACGTGCTGCGCGCAGCCGCGACCGACGTGATGGCCCGCGCGTACGTGCCGTACTCGAAGTATCCGGTGGGTGCGGCGGCTCTCGTCGACGACGGCCGGGTCGTGGTCGGCTGCAACGTGGAGAACGCGGCGTACGGCGTGGTGCTGTGCGCCGAGTGCGGCGTGGTGTCCGCGCTGCACGCGAGCGGCGGGGGCCGGCTCGTTGCACTGTCCTGTGTGGACAGTCGCGGTACCGCGCTGATGCCGTGCGGACGCTGCCGCCAGCTGCTCTGGGAGAACGGCGGGCCGGACTGCCTGGTCGACGCCGCGCCGGCGCCGGTGTCCATGCGGGAGCTGCTGCCGCGGGCGTTCGATGTCGAGGATCTCGGCCGCGGATCCCTTGCCCCGTAGGAGAATGGGGACCGCGGGACCGCGCCGGGCACCGGCGCCGGGAAGTACCGTGCGCGCGGGCCGCCGACAGCGACCCGCCGCGCCGAGCGCAGTATCCGCCGGAGGTCGGAGCGCATGACACAGGGATTCGCCGCGGTGGACGTCATCCGGGCCAAGCGGGACGGGCACGAGCTGTCCGACGCGCAGATCGACTGGGTGATCGACGCGTACACGAGGGGGACGGTCGCCGACGAGCAGATGTCGGCGCTGGCCATGGCGATCCTGCTGAACGGCATGACGCCGGCGGAGATCGCCCGCTGGACCGCCGCGATGATCGCGTCCGGGGAGCGGCTGGACCTGTCCGGCGTCGGCCGGCCCACGGTCGACAAGCACTCCACCGGCGGGGTCGGCGACAAGATCACGCTGCCGCTCGCGCCGCTGGTGGCGAGCTTCGGCGTGGCCGTACCGCAGCTGTCGGGGCGGGGGCTCGGGCACACCGGCGGCACGCTCGACAAGCTGGAGGCGATCCCCGGCTTCCGGACGCGGCTCGGCGCGGACGAGTTCGCCGACCAGCTGCGTACGGTCGGGGCCGCGGTGTGCGCCGCGTCCGACGCGCTCGCCCCCGCCGACCGCAAGCTGTACGCGCTGCGCGACGTCACCGGCACCGTCGAGTCGATCCCGCTGATCGCCAGTTCGATCATGAGCAAGAAGATCGCCGAGGGCACCGGCGCGCTCGTACTGGATGTCAAGGTCGGGTCGGGTGCGTTCATGAAGGACGTCGGGTCGGCGCGCGAGCTGGCCCGCACCATGGTCGAGCTGGGCGGCGCCGCGGGCGTGCGTACGGTCGCGCTGCTCACCGACATGTCCGTACCGCTGGGGCTGGCCGTGGGCAACGGGATCGAGGTCGCCGAGTCGGTGCAGGTACTCGCCGGCGGCGGCCCGGCGGACGTGGTGGAGCTGACGCTGGCGCTGGCGCGGGAGATGCTGGCGGCGGCCGGGCTGCCGGACGCGGACCCGGAGGGTGCGCTGGCCACCGGCAAGGCGATGGACGCGTGGCGGGCGATGGTGGTGGCGCAGGGCGGCGACCCGGACGCCCCGCTGCCGACCCCGAAGGAGGTCGAGCTGCTGCGCGCCGAGTCGTCCGGCGTGGTCGCCGGCCTGGACGCGTACGGCGTGGGTGTCGCGGCGTGGCGCGCGGGCGCGGGTCGGGCGCGCAAGGAGGACCCGGTGTCGGCGGCCGCGGGCGTACTGCTGCACCGGCGGCCGGGGGAGTGGGTGGAGCGCGGCGACGTACTGGCGGAGCTGCGGGCGGACGATCCGGCGCGGATCCCGGCCGCGCTGGCGGACCTGCGGGCGGCGGTCACGGTCGCGGACGCGGCGCCGGAGCGCCCGCCGCTGGTGATCGACCGGATCGCGTAGCGCCGGCGCCCGCGGCACGCGTCGCGTCAATCTGTACTTGACGACTGGTCATGCGTCAACTTACCGTTGACGCATGACCAGACCGCAGGTGTCCCTCGGGACTCTCATCGACCAGGTGTCCGCCTCCGCCGACGACCCGCTCGATCGGCTCGACAAGGCCGTCCGTACCGCCGGCGATCTCAGTACGCTCGGCGACCAGCTCGTCAGCCACTTCGTCGACGCCGCCCGCGCGACCGGCGCCTCCTGGGCGCAGATCGGGCAGTACCTCGGGGGCGTGAGCAAACAGGCCGCGCAGCAACGGTTCTCGCCCGACCTGGCCAAGTTCGACTTCTCCCGCTTCACCGAACGGGCCCGGCGCGTCGTGGTGGGCGCGCAGAGCGTGGCCGAGCAGCACGAGCACAGCTACATCGGCACCGAGCACCTGCTCCTCGGGCTGTGCGCCGACCCGGACAGCCTGGCCGGCAAGGCGCTCGCGCAGCTCGGCGGCTCGCTCGACGCGGTGCGTACGGCGACGGAGGGGCGGCTGGCCGGGCCGAGCCCGGTGCAGGCGAAGCCGCGGTTCACCGTCAAGGGGCGCGCCGCGCTCGCCCGCGCGCTGTCCGAGGCGCTGGACCTCGGCCACAACTACATCGGTACGGAGCACCTCCTGCTCGGTCTCGCCGCCGGCGGCGGTACCAACGACGAGCCGTCGCTCGCGATGGAGATCCTTGCCGCGCTGGGCATCCGGTACCAGGCGCTGCACGACAACCTGGTCGAGCAGCTCGCCGGGTACCAGACCAAGTAGGGTGCGCGCATGCCCGAACTGATCAGTGCTCCGACGCGGATCCCGGTGCCCGGCGGCAAGCTCATCGACGAGTACGCGGGGCGGGTCACCACCGGCACCGGGGCCGTGTCCGTCGCCCACATGGTCGCGCCGGCCGGCTGGGAGGAGCCGGCGCAGACCCCCGAGTTCGACGAGTACACGGTGGTGTTGCGGGGGACGCTGCTGGTGGAGCACGACGGCGGCGTGACCGAGGTGTCGGCGCGACAGGGTGTCGTCACTCGGGCGGGCGAGCGGGTGCGCTACCGCACCGGTCCGGACGGCGCGGAGTACGTGGCGGTCTGCCTGCCGGCGTTCGCGCCCGATCTGGCGCACCGCGAGGACTGACCCCACCAGGGGTACCCGTCGTCATCCAACCGCCCGTGGCGCGTTGATCACGCGATGACGACGACGGGGGTGGTTGTGGTGGAACGGGCGGTACTCGACCGGGCGGTGGACGTGCCGGATCCGGTCACGGTACGGATGGGCACGGTCGAGGAGCTGCGCCGGCTCGGCGTACGGGTGCCGCCGCCGCAGTACCCGCTGGTGTGGGATCCGGGCGACACGGTGCGGCTCCGCCGGCGCGGTGACCTGGCGGCGCGTGCCGCGATCCTCGGCGTACTGCTGGCCACGCACGACGGTCTGCCGCGGCGGCAGGCGATGCGCTGGCTGCGGGACGCCCGGCTGCTGGAGCGGGTGACCCCGCGCGAGTGGCGGTTCATCGCCGGCGGAGTCGGCGACGCGGCCCTGATCGACCTGGAACGCGACGCGCTGCACGGCCTGGCCTGGCTGCTCGGCCTGGTCGACGACCTCGATCCGCGGCTGCCGCGCTCGCCGTACCTGGCGGGTCTGCTGCCCGACCCGCGTACGCCGGGCGAGGAGTACCCGGCGTGGCGGGCGACGGTGCCGCGGGACGGCCGCGACCCGGTCGAGGCCGCCGTCCTGCTCGACCTGTACTACTGCCTCGACTGGGCGTACCAGGAGGCGGACCGGCGGCGGGAGGACCCGCCGGGTGCGGTGCCGCCGGTCGCGATCGGTGCCCGCCGGTGGGCGCTGGAGTGGGCCGTGGTGCTGACCGGCCGGTACCACGAGGATCCGGCCGGCTGGGAGGACGTCGACCTGTCGGTCTGACGCCGGCTCGCGTCGGGTGGGAACGGCGGCTCGCGCCGGGTGGGAACGCCGGCGCCGTTCGCCGGTCGAGCGCGGCGGGAGGCCCGGACGTCAGGAGAGGCGGATGAGGCGGCGGCGGACCGCCTCGGCGACCGCCGCGGTACGGCTGTCGACGCCGAGCTTGGCGAACACGTGCACGAGGTGCGTCTTGACCGTCGCCTCGCTCAGGTAGAGCCGGGCGGCGATGTCGCGGTTGGCGAGGCCGTCGGCGACGAGCTGGAGGATGTCGGTCTCCCGGTCGGACAGCGTGGTCGCCGGCTCGCGTACGCGGCGCATCAGGCGGGTCGCGACCGCCGGGGCCAGTGCCGTACCGCCGGCGGCGACGGTACGGATGGCGTGGAACAGGTCGTCCGGCGGCCCGGCCTTCAGCAGGTACCCGTCGGCGCCGGCGTCGAGCACCCGCGCGAGGTCGGCGTCCGAGTCGTACGTGGTGAGGACGAGGGTGCGGAGGCCGTCGGGGAGCCGGCGGATCACCTCGACCCCGTCGATGCCGGCGCCGAGCGCGAGGTCGACCACGACCACGTCGGGGCGCAGCGCGGCGGCGAGCGCGAGCGCCTGCTCGCCGTCGGCGGCCTCCCCGGCGACCTCGATGTCGTCGACCGGGGTGAGCAGCGCGACGAGCCCGGCGCGTACGACGGGGTGGTCGTCGACGAGAAGCACGCGGATCATCGCGCGTCCGGTACGGAGGCGGCGACGACGGTGCCGCGGCCGGCGCCGCTCTCCACGACGAGGGTGCCGCCGATCTCGGCGAGCCGGTTCCGGGCGAGCCGCAGCCCCTGCCCGCGTACGCCGTCGGGCCGGGCGCCGGCGGGGTCGAAGCCGACGCCGTCGTCGTACACGTCGAGGGTGGTGCCGTTGTCCACATAGGACAGCGTAAGGACGGCGGTACGGGCCTGCGCGTGTTCGCGGACGTTGGCGAGGGCGCCCTGCGCGACCCGTAGCAGCGCGGCGGCGACCCGGGGCGCGAGCGGCCACTCCGTGCCGTCCACCCGTACGGTGACGGCCAGCCCGGTGCCCGCCCCGGTACGGCTCGCCAGCTCCCGCAACGCCTCCGGCAGCGACCCGGCGGTGTCCAGGTCGGCCGGCGCGAGGTCGTTGATCACCCGGCGCGCCTCGGCCAGGTTGTCCGCCGTCGCCTCCTCCGCCAGCGCCAGGTACCGCCGGGCCGCGGCCGGGTCGCTGTCCGCCGACCGCTGCGCCGCCTGCACCAGCATCCGGGTACTCGAAAAGCCCTGGGCGAGGCTGTCGTGGATCTCCCGGGCGAGCCGGGCGCGTTCGCCGAGGACGCCGGCGGTGCGTTCGGCGGTGGCGAGCGCGTCGCGGGCGGCGAGCAGGTCGGCGATGAGGCGGCGCTGCCGGCGGGTCTGCGCGGCGAGCGCGGCGTACACGGCGACGGTGATGCCGGCGACGGCGACCGGGGTCAGCACGACGCTGGCGTCGAGCCGGACGCCGAGACGTACCTGGGCGACGATCACGGCGGCGGTCAGTACGGCGGCGAGGGCGATCGTGGCGCGCGTGGACAGCAAAGGCAGCGCCACGAAGAACAGCGGTACCGCGCAGATGCCGAAGCTGGGCGCCACCACGACCAGTGCCAGCCACAGGACGACGACCACCGCGAGCCAGCCCAGCCGTACCCGGTGGTTCTCCGGCAGCACCGTGCCCACCGCGTACGCGAGGGCGAGGGCGGCGACGAGGCCGACGACCGTACCGGTGGCGCCGTGCCAGCCGTGGTGCGCGACGAACCGGGCGGCGGACGCGGCGAGCAGCAGGTAGAAGCCGATGTGCATGACCGGGCCGAGCCAGGGCGGCGTGCCGGCCTCGGCGTCCGTCGGCGTATCGGGAGTGGTCACGCCACCACGCTAGCCCCGGTGGCCGGGCCGGCATCGATCAAAAGGTTGAGCGTGCGGCGCCGCGTGACGCCGCGGTACCGATCGTCCGCGCGATCCGGCGGGGCGGCGCCGGCCGGAGAGTGGAGTCAGCCCGTTCCGCGGCCCCCCGGCGGAACGGGCACCCAGCCCGGATCCGATACGGAAGGAACCCCCGATGAGCATGAGCATCACCCGCGGCAAGGTCGCGCTGGCCGGCGCCGGACTGGCCGTCGTCGGCGGCGTCACCGCCCTCAGCCTCACCCACCCGGCCGGTGCGGACGCCGCCCCGAAGCCCACCACCCCGGCGATCACCCAGCAGGTACCGGTGCTCGGGGTGGACGCGGCGACCCGGGCCGCGCAGGCCGCGCTGGACGCCGCCGAGAAGGACGGCCAGCACGTGACGGTCACCGTCGTGGACCGGTCCGGGAACGTACGGGTGCAGCTGCACGGGGACGGGTCCGGCCCGCAGACCGGCTCGTCGTCGGAGAAGAAGGCGTTCACCGCGGTGTCGTTCAACGCGCCGACCTCGGACCTGGCGAAGCGCGTCACCGGGCCCGGTGCGACCCTCCGCGACATGGACGGGACGCTGTTCCTGTCCGGCGGCGTACCGGTGACGGTCAAGGGTGCGCCGGTCGCGGGCATCGGCGTCGGCGGCGCCCCGGACGGCTCCCTCGACGAGAAGTACGCCAACGTCGGCCTGGCCGCGCTCCGGTGACGACACGCCGCGCACTGGTCGCCCTGGCGGTCGCGGTACCCCTCGTACTGTCGGCCTGCCGGGGCGCACCGCCCCGTACGGAAGGAACGCCCGTGCCCGAGAACACGCCGTCCGCCTCGGCGAGCCCGAGCGGAGCGCCGAACCGTGCCGCCGACGCCGCGCTGCTGGCCGCCGCCCGCGGTGGCGACGCCGCCCGGGTACGCGCCGCCCTCGCCGACGGCGCCCGTACCGAGGTCCGCGACGGGCACCGCCGTACGCCGCTGCTGCTGGCGGTGACCGGGGACCACGTGGCCGCCGCGACGGTCCTGGTCGAGGCCGGCGCCGACCCGGACGCGCTGGACGACCGGCACGACACGCCCTTCCTGGTGACCGGCGTGACCGGCAGCGTCGCGATGCTCGACGCGCTGCTGCCCGCGCACCCCGACACCACGATCACCAACCGGTACGGCGGGGTGTCGGTGATCCCCGCCTCCGAGCGCGGCCACGCCGACTACGTCGAGGCCGTCCTGGCGCGTACCGACGTCGACGTGAACCACGTCAACGACCTCGGCTGGACCGCCCTGCTGGAGGCCGTCGTACTCGGCGACGGCGGGCCGGCACACCAGCGGGTCGTACGGTCGCTGCTGGCGCACGGGGCCGACGTGAACCTGCCGGACCGGTCCGGTGTCACGCCGCTGCGCCACGCCGTCGACCGCGGCCAGTACGAGGTGGCGGACCAGCTGCGGGCGGCGGGTGGCCGGTAGCCGGATTCCGGGCCGGTACGGGGCCGACTAAGGTCTCTCTATGGCACGACCTGCACCGAGCATCGAGGACATCCGGCACGCACCCAAGGTGCTGCTGCACGACCATCTGGACGGCGGGCTGCGGCCCGCGACCATCATCGACCTGGCCCGCGACATCGGCTACGCGGACAGCCTCCCCAGCACCGACCCGGACGAGCTGGGCCGCTGGTTCGTCGAGGCGGCCGACTCCGGCTCGCTGGAGCGCTACCTGGAGACCTTCGACCACACCGTCGCGGTGATGCAGACGGTCGAGGGGCTCCAGCGGGTCGCCGCCGAGTGCGCCGAGGACCTCGCCGCCGACGGCGTGGTGTACGCGGAGGTCCGGTTCGCACCCGAACAGCACACCTCGCGCGGACTGAGCCTGTCCGAGGTCGTCGCGGTGGTGCTGTCCGGCTTCGCGATCGGCACCCAGCGGGCGAAGGAGGCCGGCCACCAGATCCGCGTCGGCACCCTGCTGACCGCCATGCGGCACCAAGCCCGGTCGATGGAGATCGCCGAGCTGGCGGTCGAGTTCCGCGACGAGGGCGTCGTTGGGTTCGACATCGCCGGCGCCGAGGCCGGCTTCCCGCCCACCCGGCACCTGGACGCGTTCGAGTACCTGCAGCGGGAGAACTTCCACTTCACCATCCACGCGGGCGAGGCGTTCGGGCTGCCGAGCATCTGGCAGGCGATCCAGTGGTGCGGCGCGGACCGCCTCGGCCACGGCGTACGGATCGTGGACGACATCGCGCGCGTCGGCGACTCGTACCGGATCGGCCGGCTGGGGCAGTACGTGCGGGACAAGCGGATCCCGCTGGAGCTGTGCCCGTCGTCGAACGTGCAGACCGGCGCCGCCGCGTCGATCGCCGAGCACCCCATCGGCCTGCTGCACGACCTGCGGTTCCGGGTCACGGTCAACACCGACAACCGGCTGATGTCCGGCACCAGCATGTCGCGGGAGATGTCGCTGCTCGCCGACGCCTTCGGGTACGGCTGGTCCGACCTGCAGTGGTTCACGGTCAACGCGATGAAGAGTTCGTTCCTCGGGTTCGACGAGCGGCTCGCGCTGATCAACGACGTCATCAAGCCGGCGTACGCGAAGCTGATCGGCTAGGCCGTGATCATGCGGCTGCTCCGGGCGCTCGGGTGGGTCCTGGTCGTACTGCTGACCGTGCTGATCACGGTGCGGTGGGCCGGCTGGGACCGCATCACGCCGTTCATCCAGGCGATGGTCTTCGTGCCGTACCTGGCGCTCGCCAGCCTGCTCGGCACCCTGGTCCTGTTCGCCGGTGGGCGGCGCCGGCTCGGCTTCTTCATGGTCCTCGTGACCATCGCGTACGGCGCGGCCCTGCTCCCGCGGTGGGCGGTCGGCCCCGAGTCCCGGCCGAAGGGGTACACGCTGCGCGTGATGACCGTCAACCTCAACGCGGGGTCGGCGGACGCGAAGGCGCTGGTGCAGCGGATCGCCGCGGTCAAGCCCGACATCCTCGCCGTGCAGGAGCTGACCCCGGGCGAGGCCGGCGCCCTCGGCAAGGCCGGCATCGGCCGGTACCTGCCGGCGAACGTGCTGCGTCCCGCCGGCGGCCGCACCGGCACCGGGCTGTACGCGCAGGGTGCGCTCACCGGCGGGCACCTGTCCGGTACGACGTCGTCGCTGGCCAGGGCCCGGATGTCGGTCGGCAGCGTGTCGCTCGACCTGGTCAGCGTGCACACCCGGACGCCGATGCTCGGCCACACCGTGGCCGACTGGACGCACGACCTCGACGCCCTGCCCACCCCGAAGGACCCCGGTACGCAGCTGCTGCTCGGCGACTTCAACGGCACCCAGGACAACGTGGCGTTCCGCAACCTGGAGCGCGACGGGTACCAGGACGCGGCGATCGCGGTCGGCGCCGGACTGAAGCCGACGTACACGAAGTGGCCGGTGCCGCCGACCCCGGTGGACCACGTGCTCACCGAGGGCCGCGTCCACGCGTACAGGATCTCGGCGTACGACCTGGGTGGCACGTCGCACCGGATCCTCGTCGCCGACCTCGCCGTCGGCTGACACAAGCACGGAAACCCTTGCGGGGCAAGGAAAGCGGGCCGGAGCCACGGTGGCTCCGGCCCGCTTCGTACGCGGTCGGGTCAGGCCGGGGTGGGCGGCCCGTTCGGATCGGTGGTGCTGTGCGGCGGGCCGGACGGGCGCTCGGGCGGCGGCGACGTCGGGTCGTCCGGCGTGGTCGGCGCGGCCGGCCGGGTCGGCGGCTCGTCGAGCCCGATGCGTACGTCGGGGTCCGGGGGGATCGCGGCCGGCGGCGGCTCGTCCAGGCCGATCCGGATGTTCGGGTCGTGGGAGACCTCCGGCGGCGCCTCGTCCAGCGCGGTACGCACCACGTGCAGGGCGCCCTCCGGCAGGTCGGACTGCATCACCGTGGCGCCCGGGAACCGCTCCAGCTCGGTCTGGAGCGCCCCGACCGTGACGTGGCTGAGCAGCAGCGCGAGCGCCGTGGTGCCCGGCCGTACGGTCTCGCGGAGCGCCTTGACCTGGTCGTCCTTGATGCCGGTGTCGATCAGCTTGGCCAGCAGCGCGCCGCCGCCAGCCGAGGCCGCCCCGCCCACCAGGGCCCCGATCGGGCCGCCGAGCAGGGTGCCGATCAGCACGCCCCACATGGCGCCGCCGAGGGCGCCGCGGCCGGGCGTCAGGTCGGTGGTCTCCCGGACCGTGGACCGCCCGTCGGCGTCGCGCATGATGAACACCGCGTCGTGCAGGGCGAGCTGCCCGTCCTTCACCAGGCGCATCGCGGCGAGCAGGAACTCCTGTGCCCGCATCGCGTCCTCGAAGTCGATGACGACCAGCTTGCGCGCGTTCTCCTCGGCCACTGACCCCTCCTGATCACCGGTCTGTACCCCCAGCCTAGGTCAGTTCGCTGGAAATTCCCTGGGTTCGACCCGGGAACGCGAAAGGTTGCAGTGGCGCCGGCCTCATCCGGCGGGACCGCTTGGGAGCAAAGGAAACCCGCGTGCTTTGCTTTCCCCGTACGCCTTGGGGGAGGCGTATTTCGGGGGTTGGAGAAGATCATGCGCACGACCGTTTTCACTGCACTGTTCTCGATTCTGTCGCTGCTCGTCCTCGTGGTCGGCGTCCGCGCCGTGCTGCGCCGGGAGCCCGAGGAGCGCTGAGCCACCCGACCTCGGCGTACCACCGGGTCGTGGACCGGCGGACCCGCCCGCACGCGGGACCGACGGGCACGGCCTAACGTGGGGTGCGTTCGTGGCACGCCGAGGTCGGGAGGTTTTGCGGTGACCGAGCAACTGGAGCACACCGGGCAGGACCTGTGCGGGGTGGATCCGCGCACCGGCGAGCCGGTGGGGTCACCCGTACCGGCGAGCGACAGCGCCACCGTCGACGCCGTGGCCCGCGCCGCCGCCGGGGCCGTCGCCCCGCTGGCCGGGTACGGTCCGGCCGAGCGGGCCGGGCTGCTCCGCGCCGTGGCGTCCGCGCTGCGCGACGCCGGCGACGAGCTGGTCGCGCTGGCCGACGCCGAGACGGCGCTCGGGTCGCCGCGGCTGCCGGGCGAGCTGGCCCGTACCTGCGCGCAGCTCGACATGTTCGCCGACGCGGTCGAGGAGGGCTCGTTCCGCGAGGCCACCATCGACCTGCCGGACCCCAACGCCGTCCCGCCGCGCCCGGACCTGCGTCGCCTGCTCGTACCGCTGGGGCCGGTGGCGGTGTTCGCCGCGTCGAACTTCCCGTTCGCGTTCTCGGTCGCCGGCGGGGACACGGCGTCGGCGCTGGCCGCCGGCTGCCCCGTCGTCGTCAAGGCGCACCCCAGCCACCCCGGCCTCTCCGTACGGACCGGCGAGATCGTCACCGCGGCCCTGCGTACGGCCGGGGCGCCGGACGGCACGTTCGCCGTCGTACACGGTGAGCAGGCCGGGCGGGACCTGGTGACGCACCCGGCGATCACCGCGGTCGGCTTCACCGGCTCGCTCGGCGGCGGCCGGGCGCTGTTCGACCTGGCGAGCGGCCGGCCCGATCCGATCCCGTTCTACGGCGAGCTCGGCTCGCTGAACCCGGCGGTCGCCACCCCGGCCGCGGTCGTCGCGCGCGGGCCCGAGCTGGCGAAGGCGTACGTGGGGTCGTTCACGATGGGGTCCGGGCAGTTCTGCACGAAGCCGGGGCTGCTGTTCCTGCCGACCGGGCACGCGCTGACCGACGTCCTCACCCGCGCGGTCCGCGACACCACCGTCGCCCCGCTGCTCAACGCCCGCATCCGCGCCGGGTACGACGCGGGCGTGCGCACTCTCGCCGCCGTCGACGGGGTCCGCGAACTCGTCGGCCCGTCCACCGCCGACCGGCCCGGCCACGCCGCGAACCCGGCGCTGCTCGCCGTCGACGTACCGACGCTGGTCGCGCACGCGGACGAGCTGCTCGCCGAGTGCTTCGGCCCGGTCTCCCTGCTCGTCGAGTACGCGGACGCCGACGAGCTGCTGCGCGCCGTCGAGCTGCTGCCGGGCAGCCTGACCGCGACCGTACAGGGCGAGGAGTCGGAGCCGGAGCTGCCGGCCGCGCTGCTCGCCGCGTTCGCCGAACGTGCCGGCCGCGTCATCTGGAACGGCTGGCCCACCGGTGTCGCCGTCTCCTGGGCGCAGCACCACGGCGGCCCCTGGCCCGCGACGACCGCGCCGCTGCACACCTCGGTCGGCGTCACCGCGGTCCGCCGCTTCCTGCGCCCCGTGGCGTACCAGGACGTGCCGGACGCGCTGCTGCCCGCCGAGCTGCGCGACGCCAACCCGCTCGGCCTGCCGCGGCGGCTCAACGGCACGCTGACCAGCGGTGAGGTTGTCCGGTAACCATTGCCTTCGGCGGTCGCTGCTGGCAGGCTCGGCCCTCGCTGGACCGTGTAGTGAGGAGTCAGCAGTGGCCGCCGATACCGAGCTGGTGTACGACCCGGAGACGTACGTGACGGGTGTGCCCCACGCGGCGCTGGCCCGGCTCCGCGAGGCTGCGGCCGTGTCCTGGGTGCCGGAGCGGTCCGCCGACGGTGTCGAGCACGGCCCCGGCTACTGGGCGGTCTGGCGGCACGCCGAGGTCAAGCACGTACTGAAGAACCCGGCCCTGTACTCGTCCGAGCTGGGTGCCACCCAGATCCGCGACCCCGCCACGCCCGAGGACCTGGCGTACGTGCGGAAGTCCATGCTGAACATGGATCCGCCCGAGCATTCCCGGCTGCGCCGCATCGTGAACCGGTCGTTCACCCCGCGCGCCGTGGACCGGCTGCGGGAACGGATCGTCGAGCGGGCCGGCGTGATCGTCGACGAGATGATCGCCGGCTCCGCCGACGGGACAGCCGACTTCGCCAAGGCCGCCGCCGACCTGCCCGTGTGGACGCTCGCCGACGTGCTCGGCGTCCCGCAGACCGACCGGTACCTGATGTTCGACTGGGCCAGCCGCGTCATCGGCTTCCAGGACCCCGAGTACGCGACGATCTCGATGACCGACGCGGAGGCCGCGACGCCGATGGCGAAGGCCGCCCTCGCGGTCCGGCCGCGGCCCCGGCCCGACGGCACCATGCCCGACCCGCGCACCCGCGACGGCATCCCCGACCTGTACGCGTACGCGCACGAGCTGGCCGCCGAGAAGCGCCGCGCACCCGGCGACGACATCATGTCGATCATGCTGTCCCGGGTGGACGGCGACGGGCTCTCCACCGACGAGTTCGAGAACATGTTCTGGCTGTTCGCCGTCGCCGGCAACGAAACCCTCCGCAACGGCATCCCCGGCGGGATGTACGCGCTGCTCCACCACCCCGACCAGTGGCACCGCCTCGCCGCCGACCGGTCGCTGCTCCCCGCCGCCGCCGACGAGATGCTCCGCTGGTGGACCCCGGTCATCCACTTCCGCCGCACCGCAACCCAGGACACCGAACTCGCCGGCGTACGCATCGCCGCCGGTGACAAGGTCGTCGTGTACTTCGCCGCAGCCAACCGCGACCCGCGCGTGTTCGCCGACCCCGACACGTTCGACGTCACCCGGGCCGCCGCCGACCACCTCTCCTTCGGCCACGGCCCGCACTACTGCCTCGGCTGGATGCTCGGCAAGGCCCAGCTCGTCGCCATGTTCGACGCGCTACTCGACCGCTTCCGCGAGGTACGGCCCGCCGGTGAACCGCAGCGCCTGCGCTCCAACTTCCAGCACGGCATCAAACACCTCCCCATTTCGTGGACGCTTCGCTAGGTGACGCTGCGGCGGCCCCGTTCGTCCGCTGGACTGCGCCGATTCGAGACTTGTGTGCTGACGCACACGGCGCCTCGCCTCGGCTTGCCAGCGAACGAACGGGACTCGCCTCGCTCACGTCCCCCCACATCACCGTGGGAGAAACCCGACCCAACCACCCGACCGATTGGTTCATCAAGCTGGTCGTACGCGGGAGGCGTTGGGGGGCAACGGATCCCGCGTACGAACGGGTCAGCGGGTGGGGGTTCTGGTGACGGTGCCCGCGAGGCGTCTGAGGCCGGCGGCGGCGCCGCCGACGATGCCGCGGGGGAGCAGGCGCAGGACGAGGATCAGGGCCAGACCGTACGCGATGATCTCGACCTGGCCGCCGGCGTGGCTGGACACGTCGGGGAGCCATTCCTTGGCGAAGCGCACCAGGGAGACGACGACGAACGAGCCGACCGCGGCGCCGAAGACGCTGCGGCGGCCGCCGACGGTGGCGATGATCAGGAGCTGGAGCGACACGTTCAGGTCGAGGGTGCTGGCGTCGACGAAGCCGGACCAGCTGGCGTACAGCGAGCCGGCGACGGCGGCGAGTACCGCGGCCAGGACGAACATGGATCGCTTGACGGGGGCCGGATCCACGCCGCAGGACTGCGCGGCGACGGGCGAGTCGGAGATCGCCAGCAGCGTACGCGCGAACATCGACCGGCACACCAGGTGTACGACGACCGTGGCGACGAGCAGGATCCCGGCGGCGAGGTAGAAGAAGTTCACGTCGCCGCCGATGTCCGCGCCGAACACGGTCAGCGGGGTGACCCCGGCGAGCCCCTCGGCGCCGCCGGTGACGTCGAGCTGCTTGACCACGACGCCGAGGATCAGCCCGACCGCGATGGTCGCGAGCGTCAGGTAGTGCCCGGCCGCCCGGAACAGCGCCAATCCCAGCAGGTACGCCAGGAGCCCGGCCACCGCGGCCCCGATCACCAGCGACAGCCACGGGCTCAGGTGCAGCTTCACGGTGAGGATCGCCGTCGCGTACGCACCGGTGCCGTAGAAGGCGGCCTGCCCGAGCGACACCTGCCCGGCGTACCCGGTGAAGGGGACCAGGCCGAGCGCCGCGACGGCGAGCAGCACCATCAGCACGCCGTCCGCCATCGTGTACGGATGCACCCGGGTGAACAGGAACGGCACGAGCAGCAGCCCGCCGACGAACACCCCGTACGACAGGACCAGCGTCACCAGGCGCCGGTGACGTCCCAGTACGGCCATCAGACCCGCTCCACCCGTAGCGCGCTGAGCAGCCCGGTCGGCCGCACCAGCAGAACCAGCAACAGCAACGCGAACGCGATGGCGTCCGAGTACCCGGAGAAGTCGCCGGGCAGGTAGCCGGCGGCGACCCGCTCGACGATGCCGAGCGCCAGCCCGCCGACCACGGCGCCGGCCGGACGACCGAGGCCGCCGATCACCGCCGCGGCGAATCCCTTGAGCCCCAACGCGATCCCGATGCCCGCGTCCGGCGACTGGAGCGGTGCCAGTACGATCCCGCCGATCGCGCCGAGCGCCGCGGCCACCACGAACACGATGAGCGACATCCGGGACGGCGAGATGCCGGACAGCTGCGCCGCCTCGGCGTCCATCGCCGTCGCCCGCATCGCCCAGCCCACCCGGGTACGCGTCAGCAGCAGCCACATCGCGACGAGCACCACGGCGGTGATCGCCACGACCCACACGTACTGCGGGGTGATGTGCACGCCGCCGACGCTGAGCGCGGAGCCCTTCGTGAACGGTCGGGCGAAGTGCGGCTCGGTGCCGACGACGACCAGGGCCACGCCCTCGATGACGATCGAGGCGCCGATCGTCAGCATGATCGTCTGGTCGGTACGCCCGGCGCGGGCCCGCGGCAGCACCAGCCGTTCCAGGACCACGCCGACCGCGCAGGCCAGCACGATCGCCACCAGCGCGGCCAGCGGCGCGGCGAGACCCTTCTCCTCCAACAGCGCGAAGGTGAGTCCGCCGAGCATGACGAACTCACCCTGCGCGAAGCTGATCACGCCGGTGACCTGGGCGATCAGTGCGATGCCCAGGCCGACCAGCGCGTACGTGGCGCCGGTGGTGAAACCGGTGACCACGAACTGTGCCAAGGACGTCATCAGGAGGTGAGCGTCCAGGTCCCGTTCTTCACCACGAGCAGCGCCAACGACGACTCGTCGACACCACCGTGGTTCGTCGGGCTGAACTGGTACGTCCCGAACGCGCCGTCGAAGGTCAGCTTCTCCAGCGAGTCCCGGATGGTCTCCCGGTCGGCCCGACCGCCCTTCGTGATGGCCTGCACGATGAGCGACAGCGCGTCGGCGGCCATCGGGGCGAAGCCCGAGAAGTTCCCGTAGTCGCGCGAGTAGTCGGTGAAGAACTTCTTCTCCGCCTGCGCGGCCGGCGTGGTCGCGGTGATCTGGTCACCGGCTAGCACCCGGGAGTGCACCATGTACATGCCCTCGGACGCGCTACCGGCGCCCTTCACGAACAGCTCGGCGCCCGCACCGGTGTCGAAGTACACCTGGTTCGACGGGTACTTGGCCTGGCGCAGGTTCTGCGCGGCGATGCCGGCCTGCGGCGGGATCGCCCACACCACGACGGCGTCCGGGTGCTTCGCGACGGCCTTCGTGACCTGGACGGTGAAGTCCTTGTCCTTGTCGCCGAACTTCTCGTTGTCGACCAGGTCGATCTTGCCGGCCTTGTCGAGGTCCTGCCACGCCTTGAGCCCGGCCGCCCCGTACGCGTTGTCGACGCTGAGTACGGCGATCTTCTTGATGCCCTTGCGCTGGAACTGCTTGAGCATCACGTCGGCGATGACGGGCGTGTTGCCCGGCGTCTTGAAGATGTACTTCCGCTTGTCGATCGGCTGGACGATGGCGCCCGAGGAGCCCATCGACACCAGCGGCACCTTCTTCGCCTCGACGGTGTCCACGATGGACATCGTTGTCGGCGAGGCACCGCCACCGATGATCGCGGCGACGTTGTCGTTGTCGATGAGCGACTTCGCGACGCTCAGCGACTCCGCCGGGTCGCTCTTGTTGTCCCGGACGATCAGCTTGATCTTCTTGGTCTGGTTGCCGACCTTCACGCCGTTGGCGTTGATCTGCCGGGCGACGAGCTTGAGGGCCCGTTCGTACGCCTCGCCCTGGACAGAGGCCGGGCCGGACTTCTCGATATCGACGCCGATCGGGATCTCGGTGGAGTCGCTCGCGGCGCTCTCCTGCTTGGCGCAGCCCGCACCGACGCCGAGCGTCAGTACCGCGGCGAGTCCGACCGCCATCCAGTGTCGCGTGGACACTTGTTGACCCCCTGCTCCGTACTCGAAAAGGCTTCCGTACAGGCGGGAAACGGCAGACCGGACGGTCGCGTGCCCCACCCGGCGCTCGTGCGCAGTCCGCATCTGCGGCCATCGCGTGAAGTGCAGCGATGATCCTGGTGATCGTCCTTTGCCGGCGTCAAGAGCGAGACCGGCGGGGAAGTCGGATTGATACTCAACCGCAAACCGGTACTACTCGATGTAGTCGAGGAGGGCGGGAACCGGGCACGTCGAACCGTGAAAGACCCGTGACCGGCGGTCAGGACAGGGCGGTCTGGCGTTCGGCCGACCCCGTCGCGGCGCGGGCGATCGCCCGCCGGATCGCGCCCGCCGACGCCGACCGGCACCCCAACGCCGACTGCCGTGCCAGGATGCGGGACTCGGCGCGGAAGAGCCGGATCCCGCGGCGCAGCAACGTCGCCGGCGGCTTGCGGTGCTCGCGCAGGTCCCGTACCAGCCGGCGGACGAACGTGACGCTGCGCGGCCGCCGCAACGCGTACGCCGCGCCCAGGACGCCGCGGTCCCGGCACGCCGCCACGATCTCCGCCGCGAAGATGCCCTCCGCCACGAACACCGGAGCGTCGCCGAGCGTCAGCCGCTCGTACCCGGTGCAGCGGTCGACGCTGATGTCGTAGTGCGGCACCTCGACCGAACCGGTCCGCGCCAGCAACTCGATCGCGGCGACCGCGGCCGTCGCGTCCCAGCTCGCCGGCGACTCCCAGTCCACCGGGTTGTGCTCGGTGCCGGGGCCGCCCGGCTTCGGCGACACCACGTCGTGCTCGTCGCCGACCCGCGGCAGCCGCGGATCGTCGCCGTTCAGGTAGAAGTCGTCGAGCGGGAGCACCGGCAGGCCGGAGTGACGCGCCACGTACGACTTGCCGGAGCCCGACGGGCCCGCCAGCAATATCACCCGGGCGATGTCGCCGCGAGCCCTCATCGCCCCTCCCGGTGTCCACGCGGATCGCCTCGTCGGGCACGCCGCGCGGCGCGCGGTCACGGTGGGCCGTCGCACCCGGCGCCGGGACCTCCCGGACCGACGGTTGCAGGGTACCGACCGTGTCGCTACTTGACCGGCTGCCCCAGGTACGCCTCGTGCACGCGCGGATCCTCGCGCAGCTCCGCCACACTGCCCGCGGTCACCAACGTGCCGCGGTCCAGCAGGTAGCCGCGGCGCGCGACGTGGAACGCGACCGTCGCGTTCTGCTCGACGAGGGCGAGGGTGGTGTCCCGCCCGGCCAGTTCGACCAGGGCGTCGGCCACCTCGCGGACCGCGAGCGGCGCGAGGCCGAGCGACGGCTCGTCGAGCAGCAGCAGCTTCGGCCGGCTCATCATGGCCCGGCCGATCGCGAGCATCTGCTGCTCGCCGCCGGACATCGTGCCCGCCGCCTGCGTACGCCGGTCGCGCAGCTTCGGGAACAGTTCGTACACGGTCGCCAGGCCGTCCGCGGCGAGTGAGCGCGGATGCGGGTACCCGCCGAGGCGCAGGTTCTCCTCCACGGTGAGCCCGGCGAACACCCGCCGCCCCTCCGGTACGAGGGCGAGGCCGGCGCGGGCGCGACGCTCCGCCGGCCACCGGCTGACGTCCTCGCCGAGGAACTCGACGGTGCCGCGCCACGGCCGCATCAACCCGGCGATCGTCCGCAGCAGCGTCGTCTTGCCCGCACCGTTCGAGCCGATCAGGGTGACCGCCTCGCCCTGGTGCACCTCGACGTCGACGCCGTGCAGCGCCTCGATCCGGTCGTACCCGGCGACCAGGCCGCGGACCCGCAGCACCGGTGTCGACGTGCCGGGCTCCGTGGACGTGCTGGCGTCGTCGGTCATGTCCACTCCTCGCCGAGGTAGGCCGCGCGTACGTCCGGGTTGGCGGAGACCTCGTCCGGCGTACCGTCGGCGAGCAGCCGGCCGTGGTCGAGCACCAGCACCCGCCCGGACACCGCGAGCACGCTGGCCACGTCGTGCTCCACCAGCAGTACGGTCACGCCCTCGTCCGCGACCTTGGTGAACAGCTCCGCCAGGTCGGTGCTCTCCGACCGGGACAGCCCGGCCAGCGGCTCGTCCAGCAGTACGAGGGCTGGGTCGCCGGCGAGCGCGCGGGCGATCTCGACCCGCCGCTGCAACCCGTACGCCAGGCTGCCCGCCGGCGTGTCCGCGTACTCCGCGATCCCGACGCGGTCGAGCAGCCCGGCGGCGACCTCCCGCTCCGCGGTGATCCTCCGGTGCGCGCGCGGCAGCCGCACCATGTCGCCCAGCGCCGTGCCCCACCCGCGCGCCACCCGCGGCAGCAGCACGTTGTCCAGCACCGACAGCGACCCGAAGACCTGGAGATTCTGGAACGTGCGCGTGATGCCGTGCCGCGCGATCTGGTGCGGCCGGCGCGCCGACAGGTCCTGGCCGTTCAGCGCGAAGCTGCCGGCGCTGAGGCGTACCGCGCCGGACAGCACGTTCAGCAGGGTGGTCTTGCCGGCGCCGTTCGGGCCGATCAGCCCGATCACCCCGCCGGCCTCGTGCCGGAACGACAGGTCGTCCACCGCGGCGACCCCGCCGTACCGTACGGTCGCGCCCGAGACGTCCAGTACGGCGGTCATCGGACCGGGGCCCGGTGCAGAGGTGACATCTTTCCCTTACCATCGTTGCTCGTCGGTCCGGCTCCGCGCCGATCGCTCGGCCGGCCGGTTCGTGGCTGTCCGGTTCGTGGCCGTCCGGTGCCGGTTGGCCGATCATCGCGGCGAAATGCCACGTCCCGGTATCGACGAGGGTGCGGGCGATATCTTCGTGTGTTCGTCTCGACTCCGTCAAGGTAACCTCGACCCCCCGCTGTGGGGATCGATGCGGATCAATCCGAGAGTTGGGCACCGTGGCTGTTTCGGAATGCGGTATCCGGCAGGAGGCACCGGCACGACACGTAGTCGCGCTGACACCCTCCGACCGCAGTCTCGGCCCAGGTGGGCCGGGCTGTGCCTTATACCACTTGCCGGATCCTGCCCGGGGTTTCTCTTTCTCAGTGAGCGTGGTGGAATCTCGGGGGTTCGGTGTGGTGGCCCGGCCCGGTAAACGGCACGCAGTCTCGGAAGGCGGCAAGCAGTGAGCAAGCGGACCGCGGCGACCCGGTCTGGGCGCCCGCGCCAGCGGACCCTCATTCCGCGGCTGAGCGACGTCCGCATCCAGTCGAAGCTCGGCCTGATCCTGCTCGTCCCCGTGCTCGCGGTCGTCGCGCTGGCGGGTATCGAGCTGGCCACCGCCGGTCAGACCCTCGTCGACACGCGCCGGGTGGACGCCACCATCAAGCTGAGCAACCAGGCCGGCACCCTGATCCAGGAGCTGCAGAACGAGCGGCTCTCGGCCGCCCAGGTCCTGCTCGCCGACAACCGTACGGCCCGGACCAGCCTCACCGACGACTTCAAGCGGCAAAACGGCGTCACCGACCAGCAGATCGCCGCGTACAAGGCGCAGCGGGCCAACGTCACCGACCCGCCCGCCGACATGGCCGACGAGCTGGGCCTCATCGACAACCAGCTCGACTCGCTCAGCAAGAACGGGCGGCTTGAGGTCCTCTCGCCGTCGGACGCCACCGTCGCCTCCGTGACCTTCCGGTACCAGGTGCTCATCTCGGAGCTGCTCGACCTGCGGCAGTCGGTGGTCAAGATGACCGGCGACCGGCCCCTGTCCGACGAGCTGTCCGCCAACGCCGCGCTCTCCCAGGCGAAGGAGTACGCGGCGCAGGAGCAGCTCTCGCTGCTCCGGGTGATCGCCGACAAGCAGGGCTTCGACAACACCAGCTTCGAGTCGTTCCTCGGCACGCTCACCGGCCAGCAGTCGGCGTACGACGCGTTCAACCGCACGGCCACCGAGGACCAGCAACAGCTGCTCCAGGACGAGGTCAACGGCCCGCACGTGCAGGACTCGACCGCGCTGGAGACCGAGGCGCGCACCGACGGGCTCGGCAACTCGCTGTCCATCACCGCCACCTCCTGGAACAAGGCGATGTCCGAGCGGATCACCGCGATCCGCGGCGTCGAGCGCGACCTCGACGCGCAGGCGTCCGCGCACGCCCAGGACCAGGTCGCCTCCGTGGTACGGAAGGTCATCGCGGAGTCCGCCGCCGGCCTGCTCGTACTGCTCGTCGCGATCGTGCTGGCGCTGCTGGTGGCCCGGGCCATGGCCCGCTCGCTGCGGCGACTGCGCGAGGGCGCGCTGCGCGTGGCGTACGAGGGGCTGCCGCAGGCGGTGGCCCAGCTGGAGACGGCCGACTCGATCGGCGGCATGAGCCCGGACGAGATCGCCAACCAGGTCGGCGACCCGATCGCGGTCCAGGGCCGGGACGAGATCGGCCAGGTCTCCGAGGCGTTCAACGTGGTCCACCGCGAGGCGGTCAAGACCGCCGCCGGCCAGGCCGTCCTGCGCGCCAGCGTCTCCACCATGTTCGTGAACCTGGCGCGCCGGTCCCAGCTGCTGGTCGACCGGCTCATCGGGCACCTCGACCGGCTGGAGCAGGGCGAGGAGGACCCGGACCGGCTGGCCCAGCTGTTCCAGCTCGACCACCTCGCCACCCGGATGCGCCGGAACGACGAGAACCTGCTGGTCCTCGCCGGCGCCGACTCCACCCGGGCGCGCCGCGAGGCCGCCCCGCTCGGTGACGTACTGCGGGCCGCGCAGTCCGAGGTCGAGCAGTACACCCGGATCGAGTTCGGGGTGGTGGACCGGGACGTCGAGGTCGAGGCGACCGCGGTCAACGACGTCGTACACCTGATCGCGGAGCTGCTGGACAACGCGACCGCGTTCTCGTCGCCGGACACCGCGGTCGTGGTGGACGCGCGGCGGGTCGGCGACCGGGCCATCGTGCAGATCGAGGACCGCGGCATCGGCATGTCGGCCGACGTCCTGGCCGAGGTCAACGAGCGGCTGGCGAATCCGCCGCTGGTGGACGTCGCGGTGTCCCGGATGATGGGTCTGGTCGTGGTCGGCCGGCTGGCGTCCCGGCTCGGCATCAAGATCGAACTCCGGCCGGCGGCCGAGCGCGGCACCATCGCCGACGTCACCCTGCCCGCCACCGTACTGGCGGCCCTGGACCGGCCGGCGCAGCAACGTCCCGCCACCGGACTCCCCGCACAGGCCGCACCGCTCGCCCTGGAGACCGGACCGACCGCGCCCGTACCGCCGGCGCCGGAGCCGGCGGCCGACCCGATGCCCGGCGTCCCGTTCCAGCCGGCGGCACGCGACACGATCGCCGACGCCGCGAACGGGCACCGGCACACCAACGGCATGTCCGCGCTGCCGCGCCGTTCGCCGGCGCCGCCGCCCGGCGACGAGCCGAAGCCGGCCGCCGAGCCGACCCGGCGCAGCCTGTTCGACCCGGTGCCGCGCAAGCCCAGCGAGGACGACGACGCGCAGGGCGACTGGTCCGCCACCCCGCCCGCGCAGAACGCCGACCGTACGGACAGCTGGGCGCTGCCGGCAACGGACAGCCGCAACAACGCGTGGGCGACGCCCGCCGACGCGGACGAGTCGTGGCCGGCGCAGCTGGCCGGCGGCAAGGACGAGACCTGGCCGCCGAAGCGCACCGACGACCGCGCCGACACCCGTCCGGTACCGCCGGCCGACGACCGGCCCGCCGTACCACCGGCCGACGACCGTACGGACCAGCGCCCCGCCGACGACCGTACGGACTCGTGGCAGGCGGACTCCGCCCGGCAGAGCGCGACGGACCGCTGGTCCGCGAAGCCGGCGGAGCGGCAGAA
>NZ_BOMB01000015.1 GCF_016861975.1 Actinocatenispora rupis
CGCCACGGACCGCTGGTCCGCGGAGCCGACCGAGGCGGCGCCGGCGGAGCGGCCGAACGCGGCCGACCGGTGGCCGGCGCCCGGCGAGAACGGGACGACGCGTGGTGGCCTGCCGCGCCGGCCCGTGTCGCCCGACGACCGGTCCGGCCAGATCTCGGAGCGGCCCGCGCCGTTCGAGGACCTGACCGTGGAGACCCCGCAGCTCGCCCGCGGCAACGGGCGGGACACCCGTGGTGAAGCGGGCAGTGTGGATGATTCGCGGCAGGTCGGTAACGGTCGTTCGACCGAGGACGTTTCGACTCGGAGCGGGCTAGACTCGGCCGCATCGGAACCGGTCAACGGTTCCGGTGGTCGTAACGAGATCATTCCGAGGAACGTCGACGACACGATGGAGTTGCCCATCTTCCGTGAGGTCGAGTCGGCCTGGTTCCGTACCAGTCCGTCCCGTCCGAGCTCCGGCCCGGCGACGGTCACTCCGCCGTCGGCACCGATGCGGGACGCGGGTAAGCCCGCGCCGCGCCCGGTGGCGCCGGATCCGGCACCGGCAGAGTCGCCGCGGCCGGAGAGGAAGCGCCCCACCGTGTTGCCGACCCGGCCGACCACCGGCGCGGGCAGCGGTGCACCGGAGCCGCCCGCGGCGACACCGCCGGCCGCCGAGCTTCCCGCTCGGCGTACGACGGAGGTTCCGTCCGAGGGGCGGCCGGACATCGACCCGTGGCAGTCGGCTGCGGACAAGGGCTGGCAGGCCGCTTCGGCGGTGTTCCAGTCCCCGAAGTCCGACGAGACCACGACCTCTGGTCTGCCGAAGCGGCGACCGATGGCCCAGCTCGTACCAGGGGGCATCGAGGAGCCGGCGAAGCCGACCAGGGCGCGGGAGCGTTCACCGGAAGCGGTCCGCGGTCTGCTGTCCGCGTACCACCGAGGCGTCCAGCGCGGACGGACCGGCGGCACCACGCCGCTGGCCTCGCCCGTGCCAGGACACAGGAGCACCGGCGACGGTGCTGGCGAGGAGCAGGAGGCATGACGACCCAGCAGATAGGTACGCAGGACCTCGGTTGGCTACTGTCCAACTTTGCGGACAGGGTCCCCGGAGTGGCGCACGCGGTCGCGGTCTCCGCCGACGGCCTGCTGCTCGCCGCCTCGCGGGATCTGCCCAGGGACCGTGCCGACCAGTTGGCCGCTATCGCGTCCGGACTGGTCAGCCTCACCCAGGGCGCGTCGCGCTGCTTCGAGGGCGGCGCGGTGCTGCAGACCGTGGTCGAGATGGACAACGGTTTTCTGTTCTTGATGTCGATCAGCGACGGGTCCTCGTTCGCGGTGCTGGCTGCCCGAAGTTGTGACGTCGGGCAGGTGGGGTATGAGATGGCGTTGCTCGTCGACCGGGTCGGCGAGGTTCTCACCCCGGCACCGCGTAACGAAGGATCCGCACGGCTGGGTTGACGCCCAACCGTGGATCGGGGTGTAGGGCATGATGAACGACTCTGACGAACCGAGCAACGCGCTGGTTCGCCCCTACGCCGTGACCCGGGGCCGGACCCGGCCCCGGGTGGAGATCGCGATTGAGGCGCTGGTGGAAACGACCGCCCGGGGTCGTGACGCCAGCGTGGTCGGCGGGCGGGAGCAGCAGCTCATCGCCGGACTGTGCGCCTTGCGCGTACAGTCGCTCGCCGAGATCGCCGCACGTATGCAGATGCCCTTGGGTGTGGCGCGGGTGCTGGTCGCGGACATGGCCGCGGACGGACTCGTCGCCGTGTACGAACCGACCGCGGTCGGGGACGACGCCGTGGGTACGGAACTGCTGGAGAGGGTGCTGAGTGGGCTTCGGAGGCTCTGACGAGGGCTACCGCCGGCCGAGCGGGCGGGTGACCTCGTCCAAGATCGTCATCGCCGGCGGCTTCGGCGTCGGAAAGACCACACTGGTCGGTTCCGTCTCGGAGATCACACCGCTGACCACCGAGGCGATCATGACGTCGGCGAGTGTGGGCGTGGACGAGACGGCCGGCGTGCCCGGCAAGACCACGACCACCGTCG
The DNA here is from genome assembly GCF_016861975.1 of Actinocatenispora rupis. Taxonomy (GTDB): domain Bacteria; phylum Actinomycetota; class Actinomycetes; order Mycobacteriales; family Micromonosporaceae; genus Actinocatenispora; species Actinocatenispora rupis. The sequence goes on from NZ_BOMB01000015.1 coordinate 2,032, forward strand.
CGATGGACTTCGGCCGCATCACGATCGACCAGGACCTGATCCTCTACCTGTTCGGCACGCCCGGGCAGACCCGGTTCTGGTTCATGTGGGACGAGCTGGTCAAGGGTGCGATCGGCGCGATCGTACTGGTGGACACCCGACGGTTGGCGGACTGTTTCGCCGCCGTCGACTTCTTCGAGCACCGCGGCCTGCCGTACCTGGTGGCCGTGAACTGCTTCGACGGCGTGCAACTGCACCAGCTGGAGGACGTGCGGGAGGCCCTGGCGGTCGGTCCGCAGGTTCCGGTGATTCCGTGCGACGCCCGTAGCCGGGAGTCGACGAAGCAGGTGCTGATCACGCTGGTGGAGTACGTGCTGAACATGCGGCGCACGCGGCAGACGACACCGTCCCGCTGACCGCCGTACGGCTGGATCCTCGGCGCCCCGTCCGGACTTCCGGGCGGGGCGCCGTCGTGTTCGGTGGCCCCGGGACTGTCTTACTCCGCGGCGGCGGGGGGCCCGTTCGGTGGATGGTGGCCGAGTGGGCCACAACTCAAAATCGGCAAACCATCACGGTGAGTTATGTCACCTGCCTAGACTCCCTCTTCGGACTTCGACGCCCGCCGCCGCGACCCCACCGAGCCGCGCGGCGGGCGGCGGCGTGCCAGGGCCGCGGCGTGGGGCGCGCGCGGCCATTGACAGGAGGGGTGACAAGGATGCGACCACGGGTGGCACTGGCTGCCACGAGTGCCGTGGCTCTGCTGGCCGTACTTGCCGCGTGCAGCAAGAACACGGGCAGCAGCAGCGGTGACAACGCGCAGGGCTCCACGCAGTCCGGCTCGATCTCGACCAACCCGGCCGATTCGAAGGGCCCGGCGAAGGCGATCTCCGGCGCGAAGCGCGGCGGCACGCTCTACCAGTACCTTGAGGCGGACTACGACCACCTGGACCCGGTACGGGCGTACGTGAACAACGCGACGGCGGCGACCAACCTGCTGGTGCGTACGTTGACGATGTTCAAGGACGACGGGAAGGGCCACCTGACCCTCGTCGGCGACATGGCGACCGACGCCGGCAAGGACACCTCCGGCGGCAAGTGCACCTCGTGGCAGTTCACGCTGAAGGACGGCCTGAAGTACGAGGACGGCAGCGCGATCACCGCGAACGACGTGGCGTACGGGATCGCCCGGTCGTTCTCGCCGGACCTCGCGGAGGGGCCGCACTACATCCAGCAGTGGCTGGCGAACGACATCAACTACAACAAGGACTACAAGGGTCCGTACAACGGTGGCGCGGCCGTGCCGCCGGGCGTGAAGGTCTCCGGCAAGACGATCTCCTTCAACTTCAAGGAACCGCACTGCGACCTGCCGTTCGCCGCGTCCTGGGGGACCACGTCGCCGCTGCCGAAGGCGAAGGACACCAAGACGAAGCTGGACCTGCGGCCGTTCTCGTCCGGGCCGTACAAGGTGAAGTCGTACACCCGTGACAGCAAGCTTGTGCTGGAGCGGAACAAGTACTGGGACGCGAAGACGGACCCGATCCGCCACGACTACTTCGACACGTTCGAGGTGGACTTCGGGTCGAGTTCCGAGCAGCAGGCGAACGCCATCAAGTCGAGCCAGGGCAACGACGCGAACGCGGTGATGGGCGCGAACGTACCGCCGACGCTGCTGCCGACGGTGCAGAACGACCCGCAGGTGAAGAACCGCGTCGCGGCGGGCTTCACGCAGTTCGTGTGGTACATGGCGATCAACAACCAGCGCATCAAGGATGTGAAGGAGCGCGAGGCGCTCAACTACGGCTTCAACAAGAAGGCGTTCATCCAGGCGCTCGGCGGGTCGACGGCCGGCGAGGAGGCGAACACGCTGCTGTCGCCGACCACCATCGGCTACAAGAACTACAACGCCTACCCGTACGACCAGGCGAAGGCGAAGAGTCTGCTCGGCGGCAAGCACCCGCAGCTGGTGTTCGCGTTCGCCAACACGGCGCGGTGGCAGAAGCTCGCGACGACCGTGCAGAACACGTTGCAGCAGGTCGGTTTCAAGGTCGTACTGAAGCCGATCGACTCGGCCAGCTACTACACGCAGATCGGCAAGAACAACAACCCGTACGACCTGTACTTCGCGGGTTGGGGTTCGGACTGGCCGTCCGGCTCGACGATCATTCCGCCGGTGTTCGACGGTCGCAACATCCAGGCGCAGGGCAACTCGACCTACCCGTACTTCAACGACGCGGCGGTCAACAGCCAGATCGACAAGCTGACCAAGCAGTCCGCGAACGACGCGGCGCCCGGCTGGGCCGCGCTGGACAAGGACATCATGACGAAGCACGCGCCGGTCGTCCCCGTGTACTACGACAAGGCGTACCAGATGTACGGCACCAACGTGGGGAACATGGCGATCGGTCAGAGCACCGGTTGGCCGGTGTACTACAACGCGTTCCTGCGTAACGGCAAGTAGCTCGGCAGTACGCGACGACGGGGGTCGGGCCTGCGCGGTCCGGCCCCCGTTCCGTGTCCTCGACAGGGAAGCGCGTCCTCGACAGGGAAGCGCGGCAGCGCGCCGGCGCCACACCACGCAAGCGCACGGCACCGCGCAGCAGCCATGGGTACGCAATCGTTAGCGTGCCGTGACGGCGGGCCGCACATTCCGCTCCTAGCTTCGGTTCCCGGGTGGCGACCACGAGTCGACACCCGTGCCCTACCGGAAGAGGAGGGAAAGATGCGACCACGGGTGGCACTGGCGGCCGCCGGAGCGGTGGCCGTCGTCGCCGCGCTCGGCGCGTGCAGCAAGAACACCGGGGACCAGGGTGGCAACAAGGACACCATCCACACCCAGTCCGGTGGTATCGGAAACGCCGCGGACTCGAAGGGTCCGGCCGCGCCGGTGCCGGGCGCCAAGAAGGGCGGCACGATCTACCTGGTCCAGGAGAAGGATTTCGAGCATCTGGATCCGCAACGCATCTACGTCAACAACGCGCAGGTGTTCTCCCGGCTGTTCTCGCGGCAGCTCACCGCGTTCGTGGACGATCCGAAGACGCACCAGTCGACGCTGGTCGGCGACCTCGCGACCGACCCCGGCAAGGACACGTCCGGCGGCAAGTGCACCTCGTGGCGCTTCACGCTGAAGGACGGCCTCAAGTACGACGACGGCAGCCCGATCACCGCCGCGGACGTGGCGTACGGGGTGGCGCGGTCGTTCTCGCCGGACCTGGCGGACGGCCCGCACTACATCCAGCAGTGGCTGGCCGACTCGGTGCAGGGCTACAACAAGAGCTACCACGGACCGTACGACGGGGCGCCGCTGGTCCCGCCGGGCGTGACGGTCGCCGGCAAGACGATCACCTTCACCTTCAAGCACCCGCACTGCGACATGCCGTACGCGGCGTCGTGGGGCACGACATCCCCGGTGCAGAAGGCGAAGGACACCAAGACGCGGTACGACCTGCACCCGGTGTCGACCGGTCCGTACAAGATCGAGAAGTACAGCAAGGACACCAGCATCGTGCTGAGCCGCAACAAGTACTGGGATCCGGCGACGGATCCGTTGCGGCACCAGTACGCGGACCATTTCCAGGTGGAGATCGGGCCGGACGCGGTGCAGCAGACCAACCGCATGATGGCGTCGAACGGCAACGACGCGTACGGCATCATGCAGGCGTCCGGCGGCGTGGACCCGACGCTGGTGAAGAAGGTGCAGTCGGACCCGTCGCTGAAGAGCCGCACGCTCTCCGGCTACACGCAGTTCGTCTGGTACCTGGCCATCAACAACCAGCGCATCACCGACCTGAAGGTGCGGCAGGCGCTCAACTACGGCCTGGACAAGCGCGCGTTCATCCAGGCGCTCGGCGGCCCGGCCAAGGGTGAGCCGGCCGGCACGCTGGAATCGCCGACCACCAACGGGTACCAGAAGTACGACGCCTATCCGTACAACCCGCAGAAGGCGAAGCAGTTGCTCGCCGGCAAGCACCTCAAGTTCGTGTACGCGTACGGCAACACGGACAACGGGCAGAAGCAGGCGACGGTCGTCCAGGACAGCCTGCAGAAGATCGGCGTGCAGGTCGTACTGAAGCCGATCGACGCGGCGAACTACTACACCGAGATCAGCAAGAACCACAACCCGTACGACCTGTACCTGGCGGGGTGGGGTTCGGACTGGCCGTCGGGGTCGACCATCATCCCGCCGGTGTTCGACGGCCGCACGATCATCCCGGTCGGCAACAACGACTACTCCTACTTCGCCAACTCCGACGTCAGCAAGCGGATCGACGAGATCAACCTGCTGCCCGCGGACAAGGCGGCGCCGGAGTGGGCGAAGCTCGACAAGGAGATCATGACGAAGTACGCGCCGCTGGTGCCCTTCTACTACCAGAAGGAGTACACCCTGATCGGCAGCAAGGTCGGGGGCGTGGCGCTGGGGCTCAGCAGCGGCTGGCCCGAGTACACGAGCGCGTTCGCGAAGTGAGCCCGGGGGCGCGTCGGCGTGGGCCGGCGCGCCCGCGAGGTGCGGTCCGCGTACCGGTGCGCGTGCGCACGGTGGGCGGCGATCGGGCCGGGTCCGCCATGCCGGATCCGGCCCGCTTCGTACCCCTGTTGATCACGTTCCGGGGTCGTACGACGGCGGAACGGAACTGTCGAGGGGCTTCGGAGTCGACTGGGAACGCAATCGTTAGTTTCCCGTGACGGTGCTACTCGCGGGTTCCATTAGCTTCCTTCCAGAGCCGGCCACTGTGGCCGCGCCCACCCGATCGCCCCCCGGCGAGCGGTACGAGGAGGAGGAGACATGCGACCACGGCTGGCAGTCGCAGCCGCCGGCGCACTCGTCGTCGTTGCCGCCCTCGGAGCCTGCAGCAAGAACACCGGCTCCAACAGCGGCTCGAACAACGACGTGAAGGCGCAGAAGGGCGGGATCGGGAACGCCGCCCAGTCGAAGGGCCCGGCGCCCAAGGTGGCCGGTGCCAAGAACGGCGGCACGATCTACCTGGTGCAGGAGCAGGACTTCGAGCACCCGGACCCGCAGCGTATCTACGTCAACAACGCGCAGGTGTTCGCGAAGCTGTACTCGCGGCAGCTCACCACCTACGTCGACGACGGCAAGGGCAACGCCACCCTGGTCGGTGACCTCGCCACCGACCCGGGCACGGACGTGTCCGGCGGCAAGTGCACCTCCTGGAAGTTCACGCTGAAGGACGGCCTCAAGTACGAGGACGGCAGCGACATCACCGCCGCCGACGTGGCGTACGGCGTGGCCCGGTCGTTCTCGCCGGACCTGGCGGACGGCCCGCACTACATCCAGCAGTGGCTCGCCGACGACATCAACTACAACAAGACCTACAAGGGCCCGTACAACGGCGGCGCCGCCGTTCCGCCGGGCGTGAAGGTCTCCGGCAAGACCATCACCTTCGACTTCAAGTCGCCGCACTGCGACATGCCGTTCGCGGCGGCCTGGGGCACCACGACGCCCCTGCCGAAGGCGAAGGACACCAAGACCAAGCTGGACCTGCACCCGTTCTCGTCCGGCCCGTACAAGTTCGAGTCGTACCAGCGTGACAGCAAGCTGGTGCTGACGAAGAACAAGTACTGGGACGCGAACACGGACCCGCTGCGTCACGCGTACCCCGACAAGTTCGAGGTCGACATGGGCGCCAGCGGCCTGTCGCAGACGAACCGGATGATCGCCGACAACGGCAACGACCAGTACGGCATCATGCAGGGCAACATCGACCCGACCATGGTGAAGAAGGTCGAGGCCGACTCCACCCTGCAGAACCGGATCGTCAAGGGCTACACGCAGTTCGTGTGGTACCTGGCCATCAACAACAACCGGGTCAAGGATCTGAAGGTCCGCCAGGCGCTGAACTACGCGCTGGACAAGAAGGCCTACATCCAGGCCATCGGCGGCCCGAACATCGCCGAGGCGGCGTCGACGCTGGAGTCGCCGACCACGATCGGGTTCAAGAAGTACGACGCGTACCCGTTCAACGTGGCGAAGGCGAAGCAGTTGCTGGGCGGCAAGCACCCGCAGCTGGTGTACGCGTACGCCAACACCGCGAGCGGCCAGAAGTACGCGCCGGTCATCAAGAACAGCCTGGAGAAGGCCGGCTTCAAGATCGTGCTGAAGCCGATCGACGCGGCGAACTTCTACACCGAGATCGGCAAGAAGAACAACCCGTACGACCTGTACAAGCCGGGCTGGGGTTCGGACTGGCCGTCCGCCTCGACGATCATCCCGCCGGTGTTCGACGGTCGTAACATCCAGGCGCAGGGCAACTCGACGTACCCGTACTTCACGAACGCGGACGTCAACTCGAAGATCGACGAGTACAACAAGCTCGACGCCAAGGACGCCGCGCCGAAGTGGGCCGCGCTCGACCAGGAGATCATGACCAAGTACGCGCCGGTCGTGCCCTTCTACTACGACAAGACTTACCAGCTTGTCGGCAGCAAGGTCGGCGGTGTCTACCTGGGCGCCAGCAGCGGCTGGCCCGAGTACACCAACGCGTTCGCCAAGTGACGCCTGGAGTACTCCGGTAGCACCAGCAAGTCCACCGGTGGCCGGATCCGCGATGCGCGGGTCCGGCCACTGGTTTGTCGTCGCGGTGACGGGTGCCGGGGCGATACGGTCGGCGCTCGGACCGGTCGAGGAGGTACGGATGCGGGTGCGACGGATCGTCGGTGCAGCCGGCGTGGCGCTGACCCTGGTCGGCGCGGTGGCGGGCTGTACCAGGAACACCGGGGTCGACGCGAGCGGCCCGAAGGTACGGGCGGACGCGGGCGCGATCTCCACCGACCCGGCCGATTCGCGAGGCCCGGCGAAGCCGATCCAGGGCGCGGTGCGCGGCGGCACGCTCTACTCGGTGCAGGAGTCCGACTTCGAGAACCTGGACCCGCAGCAGATCTACGTGAACAAGTCGATCGCCGTCGGGCAGCTGTTCTCCCGCACGCTGACGATGTTCCGCCGCGATCCGGCGACCAACAAGGACCTGCTGGTCGGCGACCTCGCCACGGACACCGGCACCGACGTCGACCACGACGGCCGCACCTGGCGCTACACCCTCAAGACCGGCCTCAAGTACGAGGACGGCAGCGCGATCACCGCCGCCGACGTGGCGTACGGGGTGGCCCGGTCGTTCTCGCCGAACATCGCCGACGGTCCGCACTACATCCAGCAGTGGCTGACCGGCCGTTCCGACTACAACGCTGCGTACAAGGGGCCGTACGACGGGGGTGCGGCGCTGCCGCCGGGCGTCACCGTGTCCGGCCGGACGATCACGTTCCACCTGAAGCAGCCGGAGCCCGACTTCCCGTTCGCCGCGTCGATGGGCACCACCACGCCGCTGCCGAGGTCCCGCGACGCGAAGCCGTCCGCGCTGGCCGACCACCCGTTCTCCACCGGGCCGTACAAGGTGCAGACGTACCAGCGGGAGCACCAGCTGGTGCTGGTGCGCAACAAGTACTGGGATCCGCGGACGGACCCGGTGCGGCACGACTACGTCGACCGGTACGTGGTGGAGATCGGGCCGAGCCCGGTCGAGCAGACCAACCGGCTGATCGCCGACAACGGCGACGACCGGGACGCGGTGCAGGTGGACGCGGTCGCGCCGGAGCTGATCGGCGCCGTACTCCGGAACAAGGACCTGACGTCGCGCGAACTGTCCGGCTACCTGGACTACGTGAAGTACCTGAACATCAACACCAGCCGGGTCACGGACGTGGCCGAGCGCCGGGCCGTGAACTACGCGATGGACAAGGCCGGCTACCTCCAGGCGGCCGGCGGCGCGCCGGTCGGTGACATCGCCTCGACGATCCAGTCGCCGACCACCATCGGCTGGTCGAAGTACGACGCGTACCCGACCGCGGGTGGGCACGGTGACGTGGCGAAGGCGAAGAAGCTGCTGGCCGGGCGTACGCCGAAGCTGGTGCTGGCGTACGCGAACACGCCCGACGGGCAGAAGGGCGCGACGAAGGTGCAGCAGAGCCTGGCCCGCGCCGGCTTCCGGATCGTGCTCAAGCCCGTCGACGACGCGAACTACCTGACGATCCTCGGCCGCCGCGACAACCCGTACGACCTGTACGTGTCCGCGTGGGCGTCGGACTGGCCGTCCGGCTCGACGATCATCCCGCCGCAGTTCGACGGTTCGGCGCTCGCCGCGACCGGCAACAACTCCCGCACGTACCTGAACGAGAAGGGGGTCGACGACCGGATCCACGCCATCGAGAAGGAGCCGGCGGCCACGGCGGCCGGCGACTGGATGCGGCTCGACCGGCAGATCATGACCGACTACGCGCCGCTCGTCCCGCTGTACTACGAGAAGAACCTGTCGCTGTTCGGCAGCCACGTGCACGGACTGATCCAGGGCGGCGCCCCGCGCTACTACGACGCCTGGCTGTCGCGGTAGCCGATGGTACGCAGGGGTGTCGTGCTGCTGCTGGTGGTCCTGACGGCCGCCGGCTGCACCACGGCACCCGCCGCCGGCCCGGCCCGCGACGCCGGCAGCAGCGCGTCGCGTGGCCCCGCCGATCCGGTACCGGGGGCGCGCCGCGGCGGCACCCTCGTCACCGTGCAGACCATGGACTTCCTGCACCTGGACCCGCAGCGGCAGTACGTGACGAACTCCAACGCGGTCGACCAGCTCATCGTCCGCACGCTGACGATGCTGAAGAACGACCCGAACACCGGCCGGGAAGTACTCGTCGGCGACCTCGCCACCGACGCCGGCACCGACGTCGACCACGACGGCCGCACCTGGCGCTACACCCTCAAGACCGGCGTCCGGTACGAGGACGGCACGGCCGTCACCGCCGCCGACGTGGCGTACGGGGTGGCCCGGTCGTTCGCGCCGGAGCTGTCCGACGGCCCGCAGTACGTGCAGCGGTGGCTGACCGGGCGGACCGACCCGTCCACCGCGTACGCCGGGCCGTACCACGGTGGGCGTGCGGTGCCGCCGGGCGTGACGGTGTCCGGCCGGACCATCACGTTCCACCTGGCCTCGCCGCACCCGGACTTCCCGTACGCGGCGTCGCTCGGGACGACGGCGCCGCTGCCGCGTTCACGCGACCACGGGGCGGCGGCGGTCGACGCGCGACCGTTCTCCACCGGCCCGTACAAGGTCGCCTCGTACGACCGGGGGAAGCGCCTCAAGCTGGTCCGCAACCGGTACTGGGATCCGGCCACGGACGCGGTGCGGCACGACTACTTCGACTCGTTCGTCACGGAGATCGGCCCGGACGGCGCCGCGCAGACCCGCCGGCTCGTCGCCGACCGCGGCACCGACCGGTACGCGGTGTCCATCGACGGCGTACCGCCGGCCATGGCGTCGACGGTGCTCGACGACCGCGCGCTGCGGTCCCGGCAGCTCACCGGGTTCTGGCCGTTCGTGACGTACCTGAACATCAACACGACGCGGGTCACCTCGCGCGCGGTACGGCAGGCCGTCAACTACGCCGTCGACAAGGCCGCGTACGTACGGGCCACCGGCGGGCCGGCGCGCGGCGAGGTGGCGACCACGTTGCTGTCCCCGACGGTCCTCGGCTACCGCCGGTACGACGCGTATCCGACGCCCGGCGGTCGCGGCGACCCGGCCAAGGCGCGGCAACTGCTCGGCGACGCGCGGCCGGCTCTGCGCTACGCGTACCCGGACACGGCGGCGGGGCGGGCGGGTGCGCGGGCGGTCATCGCCTCGCTGCGCCGGGCCGGTTTCCGCATCACGCCGGCGCCGCTCGACCCGTCCGACTACTACGCGCGGATCAGCCGCCCCGACAACCCGTACGACCTGTACCCCGGGTCGTGGGGCGCGGACTGGCCGACCGGCTCGACCGTACTGCCGCCGCTGTTCTCCGGTACCGCGAGCACCGACGGCAACAGCTGGACGTACCTCGACGAGCGGGCGGTCGACGACCGCATCGACGCGATCAGCGCCGAGCCGACCGCCCGCGCCGCCGGCGACTGGGCCGACCTCGACCGCGACATCATGCGGCAGTACGCGCCGTGCGTGCCGCTGGCGTACGTGAAGACGTTGTCGTTGACGGGAAGCAGGGTGCACGGCGTCTTCCAGAGCGGTACCTCGGGCAGCCCGCTGTTCTACGACGCCTGGCTCGGCTGACCCGCGCCTGTCGGCCGTGACGTATTTGTGATGCCCTACCGATACGTTCCGGACAACACGACTCCCGGGCGGTGATCGACGGTGCGAAGGCTCGGCCTCACCCTGGCGGTACTCGCGGTCGGCGCGACCGTGCTCACCGCGTGCAGCAAGAACACCGGCGGCCCCACCGACCACGCCACGCACGCGGCGCAGACCAGCGCGGTCGACGCGGATCCGGCGCACTCGCGCGGCCCGGCGAAGCCGGTGCCCGGCGCCCGCCGCGGCGGCACCCTGTACGCGTTGCAGGAGCAGGACTTCGAGCACCTCGACCCGCAGAACGTGTACATCGCCGACGCCGAGTCGGTCGGCCAGCTGCTGTCCCGTTCGCTCACCACGTACCGGGAGGACGGGTCGGGCAAGCTGACGCTGGTCGGCGACCTCGCCACCGGCCCCGGCACCGACGTCGACCACGACTGCCGCGTCTGGCGCTACACCCTCAAACCCGGTCTCCGGTACGAGGACGGCAGCGCGATCACCGCCGCCGACGTGGCGTACGGGGTGGCCCGGTCGTTCTCGCCGGACGTGAACCACGGGCCGCACTACATCCAGCAGTGGCTGGTCGGCAGCATGGACTACAACGCGAAGTACAAGGGGCCGTACGACGGGGGAGCGGCGCTGCCGCCCGGCGTGACCGTGCAGGGCGCCCGGCAGCTCACGTTCCGGTTCCCGAAGCCGGCGTGCGACATGCCGTTCGCCGGAGCCTGGGGTACGACGGCGCCGGTGCCGCGGTCGAAGGACGGCAAGCCGCTCGCGCTGGACACGCACCCGTTCTCGTCCGGCCCGTACAAGATCGCGAAGTACACCCGGGGCACGGAGCTGGACCTGGTCCGCAACACGTACTGGGATCCGCGCACCGACCCGATCCGGCACGACTACCCGGACAGGGTCGTCACGCAGATCGGTGCCACGGACGTCCAGCAGTCGCAGCGGATCCTCGCCTCCCGCGGCACCGACGCGGCCACCGTCGCCCGCGCGAACGTCCCCGCCGAGCTGACCCCCGTCGTACAGCGGAACGCCGGCGCCCGGAAGCGCGTCGTCACCGGCATCACGCCGTACGTCTCGTACCTGAACATCAACACCGAGCGGGTCACCAGCCTCGCCGAACGCCAGGCCATCGAGTACGCGTTCAACCGGCGCGGCTACCTCCAGGCGGCCGGCGGCGACACCGCGGGCGAGCCGGCCACCACCATCGAGTCCCCGCTCGCCATCGGCTACCACCGGTACGACGCGTACCCCGGCGGCACGTCCGGCGACCCGGCGAAGGCGAAGCAACTGCTCGGCGGCCGTCACCCCAAGCTGGTGTACGCGTTCACCAACACCGAGCTGGGCCAGAAGCAGGCGACCGTGGTCCAGCAGTCCCTGGCCCGCGCCGGCTTCTCCGTCGTACTCCGGCCCGTCGACAAGTCCAGCTACTACCACCAGGTCGGGCTCCGCCACGCCGGGTACGACATCTTCGTGACGCAGTGGGGCGCCGACTGGCCGAGCGGGTCGACGATCATCCCGCCGCTGTTCGACGGGCGGGCGATGGACGCCAACGGCAGCTGGGTCTGGCTGGACCGCGACGACATCAACACCAGCATCGACCGGATCTCCGCGGAGAGCGCGGCGAAGGCCGGCGCCGACTGGGCCAAGCTCGACGAGCACATCATGCGGGCGTACGCCCCGGTCGTGCCGATCTACTACACCCGCAGCTACTCGCTGGTCGGCGACAAGGTCGGCGGCGTGTTCCTGAGCGCGTTCGTCGGCGCCCCCGTCTACTACAACGCGTACGTGCGGGCCTGACCGCCGGCAACGGCGCCGATTCCCGGAGTACCGATGCGGCACACGATTCGGAATGGGAAATGCACCGGCGAGTCACCGCCGCGCCATTGTCCCGCCCCTTTCGGCGTACTCCCGCGGCCCGCTTCGGATATCCCGGGTGACGCCCGTTCAGCGGCGAATGACGAGGCCCTCGATGCGAACGAAGAGACTGCGCTCGATGGAGTCGTCGGTGAGCGGGTCGATACCGTCGAGATAGACCCAGCCCGATTCGCCGGAGGGGCGCACGGCGCTGACCCGGAACCAGTAGCTGTGGGCGAAGTGCGGCCCGGCGGACGGGCCGATGAGAACCGTTTCGCCGGCGCGGGGAAGTTCTCCGCAGACGGCGCTCATGGACGGTGTGTCCAGCACTGGGCGGCGGTGCGAACGGCCATCGCGGGGCCCTCCTTCGCCAAGGCCGGGCCCGCGGTACGGACGGGCCCGGCCGGCCTGATCACGGGCGCCGCCGCCTGGTCTGGCGAAACGACGGCGCCCGTGCGTACGTGAACCGGCGAGTGGGACGTTTCAGATGGCGATGCCGGTCCAGGACAGTGTGCTCGTAACCGGCCCAATACGCAACTCCCGATTTTAGTCCGAGGTGTTGATCAGTCGTACCGCTTGCGACTCGGCATGTCGCGAAGATGGCGCGGACTGCCCGCCTTGGAGCACCATGTCCCCATGTCGACCAGGACAAGTCCCACCGTCAAGCGCCGCCGGATCGCGTCCGAGCTGCGCCGGCTGCGTGCCGGTACCGGAATGTCGGCCGAGGAGGCCGGTCGGCGTGTCGGCCTGAGCAAGTCGGCCATCAGCCGGATCGAGAACGCCGAGTCCACCGGCCAGGTCGCCACCGTCGCCGCCCTCATGCGCCTGTACGGGGTGGCCGACGAGGACGTCGAGCAGATCGAGGTGATCGCCCGCCAGGCACGTACCCGGGGCTGGTGGCAGCGCTGGAACGACGTGCTCCCCGCGTGGTTCGACACGTACGTCGGGCTGGAGTCGGAGGCGAGCCACATCTCCGAGTACGAGCCGCAGCTGGTGCCGGGGTTGCTGCAGACGGCCGACTACGCACGGTCGGTCATCCGGGCCGAACACCCGGACGACACCGTCGAGGAGGTCGAACGCCGGGTCGAGCTGCGCCTCCAGCGCCAGCACGCGGACGACCCGCCGAAACTGTGGATCGTGCTGGACGAGGCGGTACTGCACCGGATCGTGGGCAGTCGGGAGATCATGCGGGCGCAGCTGAAACGCGTTCTCGACACCGCTCAGCGACCGGGCAACGACATTCAGGTGTTGTCCTTCGAGGCGGGCGAACACGGGTCGATGGGTTCCGCTTTCTTCATTTTGCGGTTTCCCGACCCTCGTGACACTCCGTGCGTGTACCTGGAGAACCGAGCGGGTAGCCTCTATTTGGAGGAAGTCGACGAGGTTCAGCAGTACACGACGCTGTTCGACCACTTGCGGGCGACTGCGCTCGGTGTGCGCAGATCCGAGGAGATGATCTCCGAGGCAATCAACAGGCTCTAGAGACCTTGGGCCTGCCGAACCTAGAGAAAGGAGCGCGGGATGTCCTCGCCAGACCTGGCCCGCGCCCTCTGGCGCAAGAGTACCCGGAGCAACGGCTCGGGTGCATGTGTCGAGGTGGCACGGAACCTGCCCGGAATTGTCGCTATCCGAGACAGCAAGGATCCGCAGGGTCCTGCGCTGGCGGTGGCGCCGAGCCAGTGGGCGTCGTTCACGGCCATCGTCAAGGGTGGAGATCTGGACGGCTGAGCCGTTCGGAACGGCAGCGGCCGGTCGCGCACCGCGGCCGGCCGCTGCCGTGCCCGCCGGGGATATGTTTGCGCAGAGCACGTACTCCTCGGAGGCTGACTGATGACCGACCTGCCCGCCCGCCGGCTCCTGCTGGTACACGCCCATCCTGACGACGAGGTGATCGGCACCGGCGCGACCATGGCGCGCTACATCGCGGAGGGCGCCCACGTCACCCTCGTGACCTGCACGCTCGGCGAGGAGGGCGAGATCCACGTACCGGAGCTGGCCCAGCTCGCGGCGGACCAGGCCGACCAGCTCGGCGGGTACCGGATCAGCGAGTGGCGGGCGGCGACCTCGGCGCTGGGGTTGACCGACGGGCGGTTCCTCGGCGGGGCCGGACGGTTCCGCGACTCCGGCATGATGGGTACGCCGGCGAACGAGAACCCGCGGGCGTTCTGGCAGGCCGACCTCGACGCGGCGGCCGGGCTGGTCGCCGACGTGATCCGGGAGATCCGCCCGCAGGTCGTCGTGACGTACGACCCGAACGGGTTCTACGGGCATCCGGACCACATCCAGGCGCACCGGGTCGCGATGCGCGGCGTGGAGCTGGCCGCCCCCGACTGGCAGGTCGCCAAGGTGTACTGGACGGCCGTGCCGAAGAGCGTGCTGGCGGCGGGGATGAAGGAGTTCTCGGAGACCACGGACAACCCGTTCGCCGAGGTGTCCAGTGTGGACGATCTGCCGTTCGGCTCGCCGGACGAGGAGATCACCGCCCGCATCGACGGCTCCGCGTACTCGGCGGCCAAGGCCGCGGCGATCCAGGCGTACCCGACGCAGATCCCGCCGACGAACTGGCTGAACTCGATGGCCGACGCGGGCGGCGAGGCGCTGGGCGTGGAGTACTTCCGGCTTGCGGTGGGGACGCGGGGGCCGGGCGAGGAGTGGGAGGACGACCTGTTCGCCGGGATCGACGAGGGGCGGCCGGCCGGGACCGGCGCCACCCGGGCTACGCTGCGCGGGTGAGCGACCGGCCGCACCAGGACGACCAGCGGACCGTGCCGTCCGGACCGACGGCTCCGACGGGTTCCGGGGCGCGGGCGCTGGACGTCGTACTGCGGATCGTCGGTGGGGTCGTCGCGGTGTGGGGCGGGGTGCTGACGGCGCTGCTGGAGGCGTTCCTGGTGCCGCTGCGGATCGGCGGCGTACGGATCCCGTTCTCGCTGCTGTTGGCGGTGGTCTGCAACATCCTGCTGATGCTGTTCGCGCGGGCGGCCACCGGGAACCGGTTCGTGGCGCTGCTGCCGGGCATCGCCTGGTTCGTCGTGACGATCGTGCTGAGTGGACAGACCGCCGCCGGCGACACCGTACTCGTGGGAAACGACTGGATGCCGATCGCGCTGCTGCTGGTGGGCGCCGCGTCGGTGACGGTCGGCGCGTTCCTCGTGGTGGTGCGGCGCCCACGGTGATGCGGTCTTGCCGGACACAGGTTCGGTGTGCATCCTGACGGCACGTTCCTTGAGGAGAGGACACACCGTGCTGCGTCACCGCTGGACACCGGTCCTGGCCGTCGCGCTGGCCCTGTTCGTGATCAACGCGCTCGGCCGGCTGGTGGTCCTGATCGCCGGCGTCAAGGCCGACGACCAGATCGTCCAGGCCGCCCTGTACTCGATGGTCGCCATGGCGCTGGTCGCCGGCTATGCCGGGTTCCGGTGGATGCGACGGTACGAGACGGTCCGGGTGGTCGGTGAGGTCGGCTCGGCGATCATCCTCGGCTGCCTGCTGACCACGCTGGTCGGCCCGCTGATCGTCGGGCTGAACCCGTTCGAGGGCGGGTCGGGCATCTTCCTGCGGCAGCTCGGCCTGTGCGCCGCCATCTGCGTACTGGGTGCGTTCGTCGGGGCGCTGATCGTCCTGGCGATGGGGCAGGACCGGCGGTCGCGGGCGTGGAAGTACCAGGAGGAGCGGGCGCGGGCGAAGCCGCGCCGCGTCGCCAAGCGCTGAGCCGCCGGTCAGGGCGCCGTGCGGTAGTGGTACCCGTGGTGCAGGCGGAAGCCGAGCCGGTCGTACAGGGTGCGGGCGGCGGTGTTGTCCTCCTCGACCTGCAGTACCACGGTGTGGGCGTGGTCCATGGCGTGCTCGGCGAGGGCGGCCATGACGTGCCGCGCCAGACCCCGCCGGCGGTACTCGGGGACCACCTCGATCGCGGACAGCAGGGCGTGCCCGTCGGCGGTGGCGGCGCGGCCGATCGCGGCGAGCGTGCCGTCGTCGGCGCGTACCTCGGCGAACGTGGGACCGCCGCCGGTCAGTACGGTGCGGGCCGCGGCCGGGGTGCCCTTGCGTGCGCCGAACAGCGCCAGCCACTCCGCGGACGGCTCCGCCGCGTACGTCACGGGCGGTAGCCCGGTGGGCGCGGCGCCGCGTACCCGGTCGATCGGGGCGGTGAGCAGCAGCGTCGGCGCCTCGCGGAGCCAGCCGCGGTCGGCGAGCAGCGCGTCCAGGTCGGCGGCCTCCCCGTCGGCGAGCTGCGCGCGGGGCGGCAGGCCACGCTCGGCGTACCAGGTGGTGGCGGCGTCGGCGGCGGCCGCCAGCGGCAGGCCGGGGTCGCCGACCGGGAGCAGCGAGTTGGCGCGGCGGGTCCAGCCGGCGGAGGCGCGCAGCAGCCAGTCGCCCAGCGGCGCGGTCTCCACCGCCGGCCAGGTCGCCGCGCCGACACGTTCGAGCTCGGCGGTGGTGGCGCGGCGCCGGCGCGGCGGTACCGGCTTGGCGGCGGCCACGTCGGCGACGGCGATGCGGGCGTCCGGCCCACCGCGGTCCGGGCGTACGACGAGGTGGGTGGGGTCGGCGGCGACCAGCTCACCGATCGTGTCCGCGTACCGCGGGCGGCCGGCGGCGGTGTCCACCACTCGGCGCACGACGACCCGGCGGCCGATGTCGGCGCTGGTCAGGCTGTGTCCTCCCACGGGTAGCAGCCTCCCACATCGTGGGGTGTACCCCGGGAGTCGGCACCCGCCGGGGCGGGATACTAGGCTTGCCGACGGCGGTCGAGGACTGTGCACCCGTTGGCTGCTGGAGCGGAGAGGACGACCCGTGACCTACATCATCGCCGAGCCGTGCGTTGACGTGATCGACAAGGCCTGCATCGAGGAGTGCCCTGTCGACTGCATCTACGAGGGCAACCGGATGCTCTACATCCACCCGGACGAGTGTGTGGACTGCGGGGCCTGCGAGCCGGTCTGCCCGGTTGAGGCCATCTTCTACGAGGACGACGTGCCCGAGCAGTGGCGCGACTACATCTCCGCCAACTACGACTTCTTCGACGACCTGGGTTCGCCCGGCGGCGCGTCGAAGGTCGGCAAGATCGAGAAGGACGCGGGCGTGGTCGTCGGGCTGCCGCCGCGGGAGAACGCGCACTGAGCGTGCCCGATCGATCCCCGGGTGGTCGCGTCTCGGCGCGGCTGCCCGACTTCCCGTGGGACCTGCTCGCGCCGTACGGGCGGACCGCACGCGCGCACCCCGACGGCCTCGTGGACCTGTCCATGGGTACGCCGGTGGACCCCGTACCGGACGTCGTCCGTGCTGCCCTGACGGCCGCCTCCGACCTGCCCGGGTACCCGTTGACCGCGGGTACGCCGGCGCTGCGTGCGGCGATCACGGAGTACCTGGGGACGCTCGGGGTGGCGGGTGTCGACGAGTCGGCGGTGCTGCCCACGATCGGGTCGAAGGAGCTGGTCGCGGGGCTGCCGGCGCAGCTCGGGCTCGGACCGGGCGACCTGGTCGTCACGCCCGAGCTGGCGTACCCGACGTACCGGGTGGGTGCGTTGCTGGCGGGGGCGCGGTGCCTGGCGCGGGACTCGCTGACGTCCCTCGGGCCGGAACGCGTGTCGCTGCTGTGGGTCAACTCGCCCGCCAACCCGACCGGCCGGGTGCTGCCCGTCGCGCACCTCCGCAAGATCGTCGAGTGGGCGCGGGCCCGCGGCACCATCGTCGTCAGCGACGAGTGCTACCTGGAGCTGGGCTGGTCCGAGCGGCCCGTCTCCGTGCTGCACCCCGACGTGACCGACGGCGACCACACCGGCGTACTCGCGGTGCACTCGCTGTCGAAACGGTCCAACTTCGCCGGGTACCGCGGTGGGTTCGTGGCCGGCGATCCGGCACTCGTCGGCGAACTGCTCGCCGTACGGAAGCAGGCCGGGCTGATCGTGCCCGGACCCGTACAGGCGGCGATGGTCGCGGCGCTCACCGACACCGCGCACGTCACCGAACAGCGCGCCCGGTACGCGCGGCGCCGCGACCTGCTGCGCACCGCGCTGGTCGGGGCGGGGCTGCGGATCGAGCACTCCGAGGCCGGGCTGTACCTGTGGGCCACCCGCGACGAGGACTGCTGGCGCACCGTCGAATGGTTGGCGTCACTGGGAATCCTCGTCTCACCCGGCGCCGTGTACGGGGACGCCGGCGCACGGCACGTACGGGTGGCGTTGACCGCGCCGGACTCCCGGGTGGCGGCGGCGGTGCGGCGGCTGGCCTGAGGTGGCCACCCGCGTCGGTCGGCCCGTCGCCGACCGACGTTGCCGCTCGTTCCGCGCGGATGCGGTGCTGTGGAGCGGTTCCGCACTGAGACGACTCGTCGGTTTCCCGTGCCGGGGCTTGGGGGTGCGAGAGAGGACAGCGCTCTCTCCTGCCCAAGGGGACTCCGCCCCTTGGGATCCCCACAAGTAGGCAGATGCTTTCGCATTCGCCTCTGTACACCGACCCAAGTCCCTGTGACCTGACGGAACCTGGGCCGGTTCCCTTGCGCTGTTTGCGCTTGCGCCGTTCCGGGGGTTACTGGGTGTGGAGGGCCGGGTTGAGGGTTATGGGGGTGTTGGTGGTGCGGGGGCGGGCTTCGAGGGCGCCGGTGACGGAGTTGCGCCAGAGCAGCAGGTTGTCGTGGCCGGAGAGGTCGCGGGCCTTGACGGTGGTGCCGTCGGGGAGGGTGAGCTTGGCGGCGGCCGTGACGTACGTGCCGGCCTCGACGACGCAGTCGTTGCCGAGGGAGATGCCGATGCCGGAGTTCGCGCCGAGCAGGCAGCGCTCGCCGATGGTGATGACCTCCTGGCCGCCGCCGGACAGGGTGCCCATGATGGACGCGCCGCCGCCGACGTCCGAGCCGTCGCCGACGACGACCCCGGCGGAGATGCGGCCCTCGACCATGGACGTACCGAGGGTGCCGGCGTTGTAGTTGACGAAGCCCTCGTGCATGACGGTCGTGCCGGGGGCGAGGTGGGCGCCGAGGCGTACCCGGTCGGCGTCGGCGATGCGGACGCCGGAGGGGACGACGTAGTCGGTCATCCGGGGGAACTTGTCCACGCCGTACACGGTGAGGCGGTGGCCGGCGCTGCGGGCGGCGAGCCGTACGGTGTCGGCACGGTCGGCGGCGACGGGGCCGAGGTCGGTCCACGCGACGTTGGCGAGTACGCCGAAGATGCCGGTGAGGTTCGCCTCGTGCGGCCGGATGTGCCGGTGCGACAGCAGGTGCAGCCGCAGGTACGCGTCGACGGTGTCGGCGGGCGGCTCGGCCAGCGACCCGATCGCGACGGCGACGGCGACGGTGCGGACGTTCCGGACGGGGTCGCGGCCGAGGCTCTCCGCGAGCGCGGCACCGAGCCCCTCGGTGGCCGCGGCGGCGTCGAGCTGGGCGCTGCCCGTGCCGTCGACGGCGAACGGGGGCTCGCCGAGCCCGAGCTTGTCGGTGGGGAACCAGGTGTCCAGGATGGTGCCGCCGGCGTCGACGGTCGCGATCCCGACGCCCCAGGCGGAAGTCTGCTTCGTCACGGCCACCACCGTACCGGCGCAGGTCGGCGGGGCCGTCGGGCGGCGTCGTGGCGTTCGGCTCAGTGGTACGGCGTGGCGCGGACGCCACGTCGCGAGGGCCGTAGGGTACGCGGGCGTGGAGACCTTGAGTGCGGCGACGGTGGCGGATCCGGTCGAGTTGACGCGGGCGCTGGTGGACATCGAGTCGGTGTCCGGGGACGAGGAGCGGATCACCGACGTGGTGGAGGCGGCGCTGCGCGGCGCCGGCCACCTCGCGGTCGAACGTGACGGCAACGTACTGCTGGCCCGTACCGAGCTGGGGCTGGGGAAGCGGGTGGCGCTGGCCGGGCACCTGGACACGGTGCCGATCGCGGACAACGTGCCGGCCCGGATCGACGGCGACGTCATGTGGGGCTGCGGCACCAGCGACATGAAGTCCGGTACGGCGCTGGCGCTGCACCTGGCCGTCACCCTCGCCGACCCGCGGTACGACCTGACGTACGTGTTCTACGACTGCGAGGAGATCGAGGCCGAGCGCAACGGCCTCAACCGCATCTCGCGTACCCGGCCGGAGTGGCTCGCGGCGGACTTCGCGATCCTGCTGGAGCCGACGTACGGGGAGGTCGAGGCCGGTTGCCAGGGCACCATGCGCGCCAGCATCACCACCACCGGGGTCCGCGCGCACGCCGCCCGGAGCTGGCTGGGCAGCAACGCGATCCATGCCGCCGGCGACGCCCTCGACCGGCTCCGACGGTACGAGGCGCGGCGGGTGACGATCGACGGCTGCGAGTACCGGGAGGGGCTGAACGCGGTGCGCATCGCGGGCGGGGTGGCCGGCAACGTCATCCCGGACGAGTGCGTGCTGGACGTGAACTTCCGGTTCGCGCCGGACCGCAGCGAGGCGGACGCGGAGGCGCACCTGCGCGAGGTGTTCGACGGGCTGGACGTGACGGTGACCGACTCGGCGCCGGGCGCGCTGCCCGGCCTGGCGGACCCGGCGGCGGCCGAGTTCGTGGCGGCGATCGGGCGGCCGGCGCGGGCGAAGCTGGGCTGGACGGACGTGGCGCGGTTCGCGGCGGCCGGCGTACCGGCGCTCAACTACGGCCCCGGCGACCCGAACCTGGCGCACAAGAAGGACGAGCGCGTCGAGATCCCGCGGATCCGTACCGGGGCGGCGGCGCTGCGCCGCTGGCTCGGCCGCTGACGTCCGGGAACCGGGACCGCCGCCCGCGCGTCGGAGGTACATGCGGATCCGGGCGATCGCGGTCATCGCGGTACTGATCGGCGCGGTCGGCGCGCTGGGTGTGGCGGCACCGTGCGCGGCGTGTTCGTGCGCCGACGTACCGGTGGCGGAGCTGACGCGGACGAGTACGGCGGTGTTCAGCGGCACGGTGCGGGACGTGACGGACGTGGACGACGTACGGCTCACCACGTTCGCCGTCGGCACCGTGTACCGGGGCGCGGTGCACCGTACCGAGGCGGTGGCCAGCGGTACCGAGGGCGCGTCGTGCGGGCTGGAGGTCGTGCCGGGCCGGCGGTACACGGTGTTCGTGCGGCGAGACGCCATGTTCGAGGCCCCGACGTACGGCGCGCGCTTCGCCGCCGGCCTCTGCGACGTACGCCCCGGCGACGTGGCGCCGGGCCCCGGCCGTCCACCGCTGGCCGGGGCGAACCTCGCCCGACCGCCCGCCCGGTACGACACGGTCGGCCCCGCCGGGCTCGGTGCCGGCCTGGCCCTCGTCCTGCTCGCGCTGCCCGCGACGCTCGCCTGGCGCGGCCGCCGCCCGTGACGACCCGTCCCGGTACGGCGGGCGGAGGCGGGCCGGTGTCCCGGGACGGGCCGCCAGGCGGGGGCGGCGTGAACGGCCGGGTGCGGGGCGAGACGCGCGGGCGGGCCCCGCGGGGCGGCCCGGCGGTGCGCTCTACCGTGGTGGGCATGAGCGCAGACGGTGACCCCTCGACCCCCCGGCCCGACGGCGGCCCGGACCGACCGGCGACCGCCGGCGCGAGCCGGGACGGCGCGACGAAGGGCCGCAGCTGGCAGCGCGGACCGGTGACGCTGCGCCGGGGCGAGCTGCCGCGGAGCATGACCGACCAGCGGCTGCTCGACTCCCGCGGGCCGGTCGACTGGGTGCACACCGACCCGTGGCGGGTACTGCGGATCCAGTCCGAGTTCGTGGAGGGTTTCGGGGCGCTCGCCGAGCTGGGGCCGGCGGTGAGCGTGTTCGGCTCGGCGCGTACGAAGCCCGACTCGGACGAGTACCGGATGGCGGAGGAACTGGCGGCGGCCCTGGTGAGGGCGGGGTACGCGGTGATCACCGGCGGCGGCCCCGGCGTCATGGAGGCCGCCAACAAGGGCGCCAGCCAGGCCGGCGGCACGGCGGTCGGCCTGGGCATCGAGCTGCCGTTCGAGCAGGGCCTCAACGAGTGGGTCGACCTCGGCATCAACTTCCGGTACTTCTTCGTCCGCAAGACCATGTTCGTCAAGTACGCGCGGGCGTTCTGCGTGCTGCCCGGCGGGTTCGGCACGCTCGACGAGCTGTTCGAGGCGCTGACGCTGGTGCAGACCCGGCGCGTCACCCGGTTCCCCGTGGTCCTGCTCGGCACCTGGTACTGGCAGGGCCTGCTCGACTGGCTGCGCGACACGATGCTGCCGGCCGGCAAGATCAATCCGGCGGACCTGGACCTGGTACACCTGACCGACGACATCGACGACGCGGTGGCCCGGGTGGTCGAGTCCGACGCGGCGCTCGCCGAACGACAGGTCGAGCTGGAGGCGGGCCAGCCGCCGGTGGAGGGCTGACATGGCTGCGATCGCGGTGTTCTGCGGGTCCTCGACCGTCGTGGCGAAGACCTTCCTCGACCTGGCGTACGAGGTGGGCTCGGAGGTGGCGCGGCGCGGGCACACGCTCGTGTCGGGTGGCGGCCGGGTCGGCATGATGGGCGCGGTCGCGGGCGGCGCGCGCGCCGCGGGCGGCCGTACGGTCGGGGTCATCCCCGAGGTGCTGTACGGCCGGGAGGTCGCCGACACCGACTCGGCGGAGCTGATCGTCACCGCCGACATGGCCGACCGGAAGAACCGCATGGTCGAACGTTCGGACGCGTTCGTGGCGCTGCCCGGCGGCATCGGCACGATGGACGAGCTGTTCGAGGTGTGGACGACGGCGCACCTCGGCCTGCACGACAAGCCGATGGTGCTGCTGTCCCCGGACGACTTCTACGCCGGCCTGCTGTCCTATGTGGACAGTCTGGTCGAGCACCGGTTCCTGGGTGCCGGCGCCCGCGCCAAACTGCACGTCGTACAGACCGCGGCCGCCGCGCTCGACGTGGTGGAGGCCGCGCTGTAGCCCGCCGCGCCGGGAGGCGTCCGCGGCAGGCGCCACGTCCCGCCGTCTCGCGTCGCGTCACGTACTACCGGGCCGCGGCACGTCGGGCCGCGTCAGGCGAGGCCGCGGCGGGCGTCACGTCCGGCCGGCTCGCGTCGCGTGTTACCGGGGCGCGGCACGCCGCCGCGCCGGGCCGTCTCAGGCGGGGTCGCGTCAGGCCAGGCCGCGGCGTACGGCGGCGGGCTGCCGGTCGCCGCGGATCGTGGCGACCATGTCGAGCGCCTGCCGGGTGGCGCGGACGTTGTGGGCCCGGAAGACCCGCGCGCCGAGCCAGGCGCTCACCACCGTGGCGGCGAGGGTACCGGGCAGGCGCGCGTCGACCGGCAGGTCGAGCGACTCGCCGACGAAGTCCTTGTTGGACAGGGCGACCAGGACCGGCCAGCCGGTGGCGACGAGTTCGCCGAGGCGCCGGGTGAGTTCCAGGGAGTGCCGGGTGTTCTTGCCGAAGTCGTGCGCCGGGTCGATCAGGATCCCGTCCGGGCGTACGCCGAGGGCCACGGCCCGGTCGGCCAGCCCCGACACCGTCTCCAGTACGTCGGCCACCACGTCGTCGTACGCGGGGCGGTGCGGCCGTACCCGGGGGGCGAGGCCACCGGAATGCGAGCAGACCAGGCCGGCGCCGGTCGCCGCGGCCACCTCGGCCAGCTCCGGATCGGCGCCCGCCCAGGCGTCGTTGAGCAGGTCCGCGCCGGCCGAGACGGCCTGCCGCCCCACCTCCGCCCGCCAGGTGTCGACGGAGATGACGACCGACGGGTGCCGTTCCCGGATCGTCGCCACGAACGGTACGATCCGCCGGATCTCCTCGGCCTCGTCCACCTCGGCGCCCGGCCCGGCCTTGACACCGCCGATGTCGACGATGTCCGCACCCTCCTGTACCGCCCGGTCGACGGCGGCCAGCGCCGCCTCGGTCCCGAACGTGGCGCCCTGGTCGTAGAACGAGTCCGGGGTCCGGTTGATGATGGCCATGACGGCCAGCTCGTCCGCGCCGAACGTACGCCGGCCCAGCCGCAACGCCCGTCGCCGCACCTCGTCGTCCACTGGCCCTCCCGTCGCTGGCTTCCGCGGGTGACCGTACCCGGGTCGTGCCGGCGTGCTCGGCGTGCCACGATTGCCGGTATGCGCGAGATTCTCCTCCTGCTCGTCGTGGCCCTGGTGGCCGCCGGCATCGTGTTCGGTGTCGCCGTGCTGCTGACCGGGCGCGACCGCGGCATGGCACCGGCCGAGCCGGACGAGCGCTCCCGGCGGCTGCCCGGCGACCGGCCGCTCGACGAGGAGGACCTCACCGAGGTGCGCTTCGACACCGTCGCCCGGGGGTACCGGATGCGCCAGGTCGACACCGCGCTGTCCCGCGTCGCGTACGACCTGGGGTACAAGCAGGAGCTGATCACGGCGCTGGAGGCCGAGGTCGCGGCGCTCCGGGAGGGGCGGGCCGAGGACGCGGACCTGCTCCGGGACCGCCGGCTCGCCGCCCGCGGCCCGCTGACCCCGACCGCGCCCGCCCAGCCCGCCCAGCCCGCCGAGCCCGCCGAGCCCGCGCCGGCCGGCGACCGGCCCGACACCGAAGACGCCGCGTACCCGACGCCGGTCGCGGACGCCGCCGACGCCGCGGATGCTGCGGACCCGACGCCGGTCGCGGACCCGGCGGATGCCGCGGAAGCTGGCCACAGCACGGATCCCGCCACAGACGCCGAGGACGCCACGGATCCGGCTCCGGTCGGGGATGCCGCGCACGCTGGGGAGCCGGACGACGCGACGGTGGTCGAGGCCGCGCCGGTCGACGCCGGAACGCCGACCGCGTCCGGTACGGACGACGATCCGGTCGCGACACGAGACGATCCTGCGGCGGCGATCGAGGATCCGGCAGTGACGGGGAACGGGACGGTCGCTGCCGACGATGCTGCCGACGGCCCGGTCGGCGCGGACGCCGCGACGAGCGACGTGGAACGTCCGTCCGGTACGAACGGTCGGCGTGGCGCGTCGGCGCGGCGTGGTGCCGTCGCCCGGCGGCGGTGAGCCCGGTGGGTACGCGTCGCTCGCCGGACCTGCTGGTCGGCGCGGACGGGCTGGGCCGGTGCCCGTGGGCGGGCAGCGCCCCGGAGTACGTCGAGTACCACGACGGCGAGTGGGGCCGGCCGGTGCGTACCGATGACGGGATGTTCGAACGGTTGTGCCTGGAGGCGTTCCAGTCGGGGCTGGCGTGGATCACGATCCTGCGGAAGCGGCCGGCGTTCCGGGCGGCGTTCGCGGACTTCTCGATCGCGACGGTCGCCGAGTTCGGCGCGGACGACCGGGCGCGGCTGCTGGCCGACGCCGGGATCGTCCGCAACCGGGCGAAGATCGACGCCGCGCTGCACAACGCGCGGGTGGCGCGCGACCTGCCGGAGGGCCTGGCCGAGCTGATCTGGTCGCACCGGCCGGCGCGGAAGCCGCGGCCGGTGCGGTTGGCGGACGTACCGGCGACGACGCCCGAGTCGGTCGCGCTGGCGAAGGCGCTGAAGAAGCGCGGGTTCCGGTTCGTCGGCCCGACCACGGCGTACGCGTTGATGCAGGCGGCCGGGATGGTGGACGACCACCTCGCGGGTTGCTGCGTGCCCCGGTCCGCCGCCTGATCCGCGCACCCGGCAAGGTGTAGGGGACCGGGCGAGTACGCGGAGGTGTCAGTGGGTCAGTGGATGGTCGGGGTCTGTGCCGAGCGGTACCAGGCCGAGCGGCTCTACCAGCACGACCAGGTGGAGGTGTCCGTCCCGACGGGGCATCCGATGGCGGCCGGCGACCTGGTCGTACTCGTCGCGCCCGGCGACGACGCGCCGGTCGTGTTCGGCCTGGCCCGCGTGCTGACCCCGCCGTACCAGGTGGACCGGGTGCCGGACGATCCGGACGACGCCGACCCGGAGGGGCCGTCCGCCGCCGTCGTGACGTACCTGCGGCGCCGGCTCGACGTGCCCGTCCCGGCCGCGACCCTGGACCTGGTCGACGAGGCCGAGTCCGCCGCCCACGCCCCGGTACGACTGGCCGACGAGGTGTACCAGCGGGTCGCGGACGCGGTCGGGCCGGGCCCGGATCCCGTTGTGCCGCAACCGGAGTGGATGGTCAGCCTGGACCTGCCGATCGAGGCGTCGTCGCCGGCCGAGGCGGTCCGCATCTTCTGGACGTACGTCCGGCAGCTCGGTCCGCGCGAGCTGCCCGCGTTCGTGTGGCCGCGCGGCGACGAGACCGCGATGCGGCCGTACGTGCTGGGCGAGGAGCACGAGATGGACCCCGAGGAAGAGGACGAGTGACCCGGCTGCGCCTGCTGACGGGCGCGCCGGGCGCGGGCAAGACCGCCCTGCTGCCACACCTCACCGCGTACCGCGGGCGGATCGTCGCCGCCGACTTCGACGAGGTACTCGACGCCCGCGGCACCGTCCTCGGTACGGACATCACCGGGCCGGCGGCCGAGCCGCTGTGGCCGGCGTACAACCGGCTGTGGGCGCGGTTCGCCCGGATCCTGCTCCGTTCCGACGCCGTCCCGGTGTTGCTGTGCCCGCTGTCGCCGGACGAGTGGCGGTCCGCCGCGGTCGGACTGCTCGACGGGGTCGAGGTGGCGTGGGCGCGGCTGGACTGCGCCGACGGCGACCGGCGTACCCGGTTGGCGGCCCGCGGCTGGGACGCCCGGCGGATCGCCGCGGCACTGGACGACGCTGCCGAACTGCGCCGTACGGTGCCGCGGTCGTTCTCCTCGACCGGGCGGTCCCCGGCCGACCTCGCCGCGGACGTCGCCGCCTGGGCCGCCGCCCCCTGACCCCCGGCACCCGCCGCGGCCACCGATCCCTTACCTCGGCCGGCACCGCCGCGGCCGCCGCCCCCTGATCTCGGCCGGCACCTGCCGTGGCCGCCGGCGCCTGATCTCGGCCGGCATCGCCGTGGCCGCCGACCGCGCCCGGCGCGGTGCCCCGGGACGCGGCCGGGAACGCGAACCGGGCCGGGACGCGTCCGGATGGGCGACCCGGGCCGGGACGCGCCCGGGAACGCGAGCCGGGCTGGGACGCGGCCGGAAGGGCAAGCCGGCAAGGGGCGCGGCCGGGAACGCGAACCGGTACGGAGCGCGGCCGGGTCAGCGGCCGTGGAAGTCGGGGCGGCGCTTGGCGACGAACGCCTCGGTCGCCTCCAGGTGGTCGCCGGTGGCGCCGCAGATCGCCTGGGCGTCGGCCTCCACGGCCAGCGCGTCCGCGAGCGTACCGCCGGCGCCGGTGGCGAGTTCCCGCTTGAGCTGGGCGTACGCGATGGTCGGGCCGGCGGCGAGGCGGGTGGCGAGCGCGGTGGCGGCGGGGAGTACGTCGTCGTCCGTGTCGCGCAGCTCGGTCAGCAACCCCAGCCGGTACGCCTCGGCGGCGGTGACCTTGTCGCCGAGCAGCGTCAGTTCGGTGGCCTTGGCGAGGCCGACCAGCCGCGGCAGCGTCCACGAGACGCCGGTGTCGCCGGCGAGTCCGACGTCGGCGAAGCTCATCGAGAAGCTGGTGCCCGGCCCGCCGATCCGGAAGTCCGACAGGAACGCGATGGCAGCGCCGGCGCCGGCGGCCGGCCCCCGTACGGCGGCGACGACCGGCTTGGGCATGGCGCCGAGCAGCGTCGCGATCGGCGTGTAGTGCTCGTGCACGGTACGCATCGCCTCCCCGCCGGAGGTCAGCGTCTCGACGTGTTCGCGCAGGTCCTGGCCCACGCAGAAGCCGCGGCCGGCGCCGGCGAGGACGATCGCCCGGCAGGCCGGGTCGGCGGCCAGCTCGGCCAGCGCGTCCCGGAACGCCTCCTTCAGCGCGACCGACAGCGAGTTGAGCGACTCGGGCCGGTGGAACGTCAGCGTGGTGACGCCGGTGTCGGCGCGTTCGACGAGCAGCGGTGCGTCGGTCATGCCAGCCTCTCGGTCATAGGGACATTCCGGTCATTGTTCAATTGTTCAACTGTGTCATTGTCCAACTGTTGAACAGTTGGGTTGTGCAACCGTGTCAGTCGGCGTGGGCGCTCACCGCAGTCGGCGCCGCCCCGTACTCAGGCAGGCGTCGACGTACCGGTCGGCGGCGGGGCGCAGCCGCCCCGCGTACCGGTCGAAGAGTGCGGCGGCCTTCGTGCCGGGCCAGTCCGCAGGTAACAGTTCGGGTGGCAGTTGCGGGTCGGAGAACAGGAACGTGCGCCAGGCGTGGACGAGTTGGAACCGCGTCGCGTACCCCTGCTCGTCGGGCAGGTCCGCCGGCAGCGCCGTCAACGTCGGCGTGTACTCCGCGACGAACCGCCGGTACGACTCGGCCAGCGCGCCGAGGTCCCACGCCTGCCGTACCAGGTCGGCGGCTCCGGCGCTGCCGGCGGCGTGCTGCGCGACGAACCGCTCGGCCCGTACGCCCAGGTCGGTGAGCAGTTGGGTGACCTCGGCGTCGCGGGCCCGGACGGCGCCGCGGCGGGGTGCGGCCCAGGTGGTCGGGGACAGCGCGCCGAAGCCGAGGAACCCGAGCGTGTCGGTCAACCGTGCCCGGTCCGTACGCCCGGCCGGCGGGGTGACGACGATCAGGTCGAACCGGCCGTCCCAGTCGCGGCGGGTGGTCCGGTAGATGCGGGTGGCGGCGTCGTCGAGCCGGTGCATGGCCCGGGTGGTCAGCGCGTACCC
This sequence comes from Actinocatenispora rupis, assembly GCF_016861975.1. GTDB lineage: Bacteria > Actinomycetota > Actinomycetes > Mycobacteriales > Micromonosporaceae > Actinocatenispora > Actinocatenispora rupis. The sequence continues at coordinate 30,510 of NZ_BOMB01000015.1, forward strand.
GGGGCCGGTGGGCAGTCGGACCGGCCGCAGCCAGCCCTGCCGTACCATCCGCGACACCGCCGTACGCACGGCCGGTGCGGTGATGGACAGCGGGGCGAGCAGCCTGACGAGCGCCGCGACCGGTGCCTCGCCACCGCGCGGGCGTAGGTGATCTCCGTAGAGATCGAACAGCGCGGACCGTGCCTGCACGCCCGCGAGTGTGACAGTTCGGTACCGAAGATGCCAACAACTGTCACATATCTCCGGGGCCGGTTTGGGTCCGGGGCCGCTCATCAGGGAAAATCAACTCGTGGAAGCGCGTCGTCGATCAGCGGGCCGGCCGGTCACGACACGCGGAGAGTATGTCGGCCGCGGGTAACCGCGGTGTCGAATCGAGGGGAGACAACATGGCGGCCATGAAGCCGCGGACGGGCGACGGTCCGCTGGAGGTCACCAAGGAGGGCCGCGGCATCGTCATGCGGGTTCCGCTCGAAGGCGGGGGGCGTCTGGTCGTCGAGATGACCCCGGAAGAGGCCGGCGAGCTCGGTGAGGCATTGAAGAACGTCGCGGGCTGACCCGCTTCGCGGCGCCGGGCCCTCAGCATCCGGCGCCGCCGAGGGGGCGTGCGCCCTCCGTACCATTCGACACCGGTTCCGGTGCCCGGCTCGCCCGGGACCGGAACCGGTGCCATGATCAGCCCGGGTTCCCGCCGGCGGGACGTCGACGTCGACCCGGCGGACGGTGCCCGCGACGACGAGGAGACACCCCGTGGCCACGCTCAGCCTGCGTACCGGTTCCGGCACCCTGCCCGGCGTACTGGCGGTGCCGGTCGCCGCGGGTGAGCCGGGCACGCTGCCGACGACCGCGGTGCCGCTGCCCGCCGACCTCGCCGCCACCGTCACCGCGTACCTGGCGGACGTGGAGCACTCGGGCCAGGCCGGCACCACGCACGTACTGCCCCGGCCGGGCCAGCGCCCGCACCGGCTCGTACTCGTCGGTGTGGGCGACGGGACGGCGGCCGACTGGCGTGCCGCGGGCGCCGGCGTCGTCCGGGCCGTCAGCAAGGACACCAGCGTCACCGTGGCGCTGCCGACCGGCGTCGCGCCGGACGCGGTCGCCGGGTTCGCCGAGGGCGCGGTGCTCGCGGCGTACCGGTTCACGTTGGCGTCGAAGGACGACGACGCGCCCACGCTGCGGCGGATCGTCCTGGCCGCCGACGACCCCGACACGTACGCGGCGGCGCTCGACCGCGGTCGTACCGTCGGGGAGGTCACGACGCTGGCCCGGGACTGGACCAACATGCCCAGCGGCGAGAAGTCGCCCGCCTGGCTGGCCGCCGCCATGGTGCGCGAGGCGGAGCGGGCCGGCGTACGCGCCCGGGTCCGTGACGCCGACGCGCTCGCCGACGAGGGCTTCGGCGGCGTCCTCGCCGTGGGCGGTGGCTCGCCGCGCCCGCCGAAGCTGGTCGAACTGCGCTGGCGCCCGCGCGGCGCCACCCGGCACGTCGTCCTCGTCGGCAAGGGCATCACGTACGACACCGGTGGCATCACGCTCAAGCCGGCCGCGTCGATGCTGCTGATGAAGAAGGACATGGGCGGTGCGGCGGCGGTCGCGGCCGCCATCGTCGGCGCCGCCCGGCTCCGGCTGCCGGTGAAGGTGACCGCGCTGCTGCCGCTCGCGGACAACTTCCTGTCCGGCGACGCGTTCCGGCCGGGCGACGTGGTGCGCCACTACGGCGGGCTGACCTCCGAGATCCAGAACACCGACGCCGAGGGCCGCATCGTGCTCGCCGACGCCCTCGCGTACGCGGTGCGCCGGCTCGCGCCCGACACCGTGATCGATCTGGCCACCCTCACCGGCGCGCAGAACGTGGCGCTGGGCAAGAAGACCGCCGCGCTGTACGCGGGGGACGACGCGCTCGCCGCCGCGTTCGCCGAGGCCGCCGACGAGGCCGGGGAGCCGGTGTGGCGGATGCCGATGCCGGACGACTACGTCGACGCGGTGCGCTCGTCGCTGGTGGCCGACCTCAACAACGCGCCCACCCCGGGCGTCGCCGGCTCGGTGATGGCCGCGCTCTTCCTCCGCGAGTTCCTGGGCGGGAAGGCCGACTCGTGGCTGCACGTGGACATGTCCGCGCCGGCCTGGTCGTCGTCCGCGGACGGCGTGCACGCCAAGGGCGCGACCGGCTGGGGCGTACGCACCCTGCTCGGGTTCCTCGCCCGGCAGTAGCTCCACCCGCGGGTCCACCCCCTTCTCCACCCGCGCGCCGATCCGCCCCGTCCGCCCGATCCGTACCGTCGCTGATGTCGTTGGTACGTAACGGATCTGGGGGTTCGCGGTGAGCGTCACGACGGTACTGGTCGTCGGCGTGGTGGTGGTGCTGGTCATCGCCCGCCGGCTGTACGGTGAGCCGCTGCGCGGCAGGCGGATGCTCGTCGCGCCGGTCGCCGAACTCGCCATCGGCGGGTACGAGATCGTCACGCACGGCGGGCTGACCGGCGGCGAGATCGTGTCGCTGGTGGTCACCGGGGCGCTGTCGCTGGCGCTCGGGGCCGGCCGCGGCGCGACGGTGCACCTGTTCGAGCGGCGCGGGTACCTGTGGCAGCGGTACCGGCCGCTGACGTTCGTGGTGTGGGTGGGCGCGTTCGCGGCCCGCTTCGGAGTACGGGCGCTGCTGGCGCTGCTGGGCGTGACGTCGACCGCCGCGCTGGACGTACACGCGATGACGGCCGGGCACCATCCGGCGCTGAGCGGTGGGCTGATCGGCACCATGCTGGTCACCTCGGCGCTCGGGTTCGCCGGCGAGGCGATGGTGCTGCTGCCGCGGGCGATGGCCACGGGCATCCCGTTCGCGCCGGCCGGCAGCGCCCGTGGTGGGCTGCTCGGGGCGCTTCTCGACACCGGCACCGCCCGCGGCGGCGACCCGGCTAAGGTCGGCTGGTCAGCGGATCGGCGGGAACGGCGGCGGAGGTAGCGGTGTACTCCACCTGGCTGGGCAGGCCCGAGGACGGGCCGCCCACCTGGGACGTCGTCGTACGTCGGGCGATCAGCGCCGTGGTGCTCGTCGGGCTCGGCGCCGCCACCGTGGCCACCGAGGTACGACACTGGTCGCCGCCGCGCAGCGCCGTCGCCCTGGTGATCATGACGCTGGTCGTGGCGGCGATGTTCCTCGCCGGCATCGCCTGGCGCCGCGCCCCGCGCCTGGCTCCGTGGGTCGTCGTGCCGGCCGCGGCCCTCGCCGCGCTCCTCGGCATCGTCGAACCGCACGGCACCGGCGTCGTCTTCGTGTTCCTGCCGATCGGCGCCTCCGCCAACCGCTGGCCCCTGCGTACGTCCGCGACGCTCGCGCTCGGCTCCGTCGCCCTCTACTGGTTCGGGTACCTGCTGGTGTGGCACGAGTGGCCGCAGTGGTACCTGGTGGCGGCGCTGGTCGGGGCGTACCTGGGCGGGCTGCTGGACCGCGCGTACCACGAGCGCGTGCGCGCCAACGCAGAACTGCTGGAGCAGACCCAGCGGGCGCGTACCGCCGAGGCGCGGTCCGCGGCGCTCGCCGAACGGTCCCGGATCGCCCGCGAGATCCACGACGTCCTCGCGCACTCGCTGGCCGCCCTCGCCGTACAACTGGAGGCGGCCGACGCGTTGCTGTCCGACGGGCGCGCCGACCAGGCCCGCGACGTGGTGCGTACGTCCCGGCGGCTGGCGCGCGACGGGCTCGCCGAGACGAAACAGGCGGTCCTCGCACTCCGCGAGGGCGGTACGGTCCCGCTGCCCGAGGCCCTCTCCGGCCTCGTACGCAACGACGCCGGCGGCACCGCGACCCTCCACGTCAGCGGCGACACCACCGCACTCGGCCACGACGCCGGCTTCGCGCTCTACCGCATCGCCCAGGAGGCGCTGACCAACGCCGGCAAGCACGCCCCCGGCGCGCCCGTCACCGTCGACCTGCGCTGTACGCCCACCGGCGTCACCCTCGACGTGACCAACGGCCCACCCCCCGACGGCCGCGCCGCGCTCGCCGACACCGGCGGCGGGTACGGCCTGACCGGCATGCGCGAACGGCTCGAACCGCTCGGCGGCGAGCTGACCGCGGGGCCGGCTGGCGGCGGGTGGCGGGTGACGGCGAAGATCAGCTCATGACCGGACCCGTGCGCATCGTGGTCGCCGACGACCAGACCGCCGTCCGCGAGGGACTCGCGACCATGCTCGACCTGCTGCCCGACGTCGAGGTCGTCGGCACCGCGCCCAACGGCGCCGACGCCGTACGCCTCGTCGGTGAACGCGCCCCCGACGTCGTGCTGATGGACCTGCACATGCCCGGCATGGACGGGATCGAGGCCACCCGCCGCATCCGGGCCGAACATCCCGGCACCCGCGTCGTCGTCCTCACCACCTTCGCCGACGACGAGTCCGTACTCGCCGGGCTGCGCGCCGGTGCCCTCGGATACCTGACGAAGGAGGCCGGGCGGGAGGAGATCGGCCGCGCGGTGCACGCGGCCGCCGCCGGGCAGTCCGTCCTGGACGCCGACGTGCAGCGCCGGCTCGTCGCCGCGGTCGCGGACCCGCCCACCCCACCGGTACGCGAGGCGCGGCGCGTGCTGCCCGACGGCCTCACCCCGCGCGAGGGCGAGGTACTCGGGCTCATCGGCGGCGGGCTCACCAACCGGGAGATCGCCGCCCGGCTGTACGTCAGCGAGGCCACCGTCAAGACCCACATCAACAACCTGTTCGCCAAGGCGGGGCTGCGGGACCGCGCGCAGGCCGTGCGCTACGCGTACGACCAGGGCCTGGTGGACTGACGGCCTCCCTTGTGCCGCAACGGATCCCGGGTCAGGCCGCGCGGTGCCGGGTGGCGTGCGTGGTGGGGGTGCCGAGCTGGGCGAGGGCGGTCTTCGCGTAGTAGCCCCACCAGCCGACGTAGCGCCCGTACCGCTCGGCGACGGCGTCGATCGACACGTCCGCCCCGTACAGCCGGGTGGCGACCTCGCTGAACTGCGGCATGTGCAGCGGCAGCCGGTCGGGGCGGCCGAGCACCCGCAGCATGATCGCGTTCGCGGTGAACTCGCCGACCCCGCGGATGCCGCGCAGCTCCGCCAGAACCTCCTCGTACGGCGCGGTGCGCAGCCACTCCTCGTCCATCCCGATCAGCCCGTGCACGGCGGCCGTCAGGTACTCGGTCTGGCGCAGGTTCGCGGTGAAGCGACCCAGCTCGTCCGGGCCGAGCCGGGTCAGCGTGGCCAGATCGGGGAACGCCTGGTGGCGCTCGCCGTCGACGGTCACCACCGGCCCGTACGCCGCGGCCAGCCGACGTTTCCGCACCCCGGCGACCCGCTGCGAGGTGCGCTGGGTGAGGACGAAATAGCACGCGCCCTCGGCGAGCGAGGCGAACCGCACCTGGTGCAGCCCCGCCACCTCCGCGAGCACCGGGGCGATCGCGGGATCGTCCGCGGCGACGGCGAGGAACCCGGTCATGTCGTCCGCCAGCCCGAGCCAGTCGGACACGGCCCGCTCCGCCCAGCGCAGCTCGGCGTCGGCGAGCGCGCGGTCGGCGAACACCGCGAGCGACACCCCGGCCCGCCCGTCGCCGCGCGGGCCGACCTCCACCAGGACCGCCTCCGTCGACCCGGGCAGCGCCAACGCCTTCCGTACGGTGCCGTCGGCGATCCGCTGCTCGCCCGCGCACGGCGCGAAACCGCCCAGCGCGCGCAGGCTCTGCCGCAGGTCGAACGGCGAGACGGCGGGAAGCTTGCTGGTGTGCTGAAGGCTGCTCGACATGCGCCCATCCTCGGCCCCGGGTACGACACTTTCCCGCGGCCACTTCTCGCCGCTCGCGGCCCCGCCGGACGGGACCGGATCCGGTATAAGAGGTCCTGACAGAAAGGCGTCGGCGCCGACAGTCCTTTCTGTCAGGACCTCTAAGAGGTCCTGGACGGAAACGGCTGTCCGGGTGCGTCGGTGCCCGGTCCGCAGCCCGAACGCCGAGCGGACCCGGGAGTACCCATGACGGACGGTTCGGACGTGCTCGTTGCCGGTGCCGGGATCGCCGGGCTGACGGCGGCGCTGAGCATGGCGCGCGCCGGCGTACGGGCGGGCGTGGTGGATCCGGTGCGGGCGCTGACCCCGCTCGGCGTCGGCATCAACCTGCAACCCCATGCCGTACGCGAGCTGACGGAGCTGGGGCTGGGCGACGAGCTGCCCGGGATCGGCATGCCGATCGAGGAGTGCGTGCACGTCGACCGGCACGGCAACCGGATCTGGGCCGAGCCGCGGGGCACCGCCGCCGGCTACCGCTGGCCGCAGTACGCGGTGCATCGCGGTGAGCTGCAGATGTTGCTGCTGCGGGCGGTCCGGGCCCGGCTGGGCGACGACGCGGTCCGGGCCGGCACGGCGGTGACCGGCTTCGCCGACGGTCCCGACGGGCTCACCGTCACCCTGCGGGACCGGGCGTCCGGCACCACCGCGGAGCGTCCGGCGGCGGCGCTGCTCGGCGCGGACGGCCTGCACTCCACGGTGCGCGGCCTGCTGCACCCCGGCGAGGGCGCCCCGCTCGGCAACGGGATCCGGATGTGGCGCGGCACCGTGCGCGCCGCGCCGTTCCGCACCGGCCGGTCGATGGTCGTGGCCGGCTGCAACACGTGGTCGAAGTTCGTCGCCTACCCCATCTCCCCGGTACGCGACGGCCTCGTCACCGTCAACTGGGTCGCCGAGGTACGCCTGCCCGACGCGGACCTCGCCGCCGACTGGACCGCCACCGGCCGGCGCACCGACGTCCTCCCGCACTTCGCCGGGTGGCGGTACGACTGGCTCGACGTGCCCGCGCTCATCGAGGGCACCGAGCGGATCCTGGAGTACCCGATGGTGGACCGGGAGCCGCTGGACTGGTGGGGGCGCGGCCGGGTCACGCTGCTCGGCGACGCCGCGCACCCCATGTACCCCATCGGGTCGAACGGCGGGTCGCAGGCGATCCTCGACGGTCGCGTCGTCGCCTACCACCTGGCGACCGCGGGCGACCCGGTCAAGGCCCTCGCCGCGTACGAGACGGCCCGGCGGGAGGAAGCCGTCGCCGTCCAGGCCGCCAACCGCGCGATGGGGCCCGAACGCGTCCTGCGCATGGTCGCCGAACGCGCCCCCGACGGCTTCACCCACATCTCCGACGTGCTCTCCGCCGACGAACTCGCCGGCATCGGCGCCGCCTACCAGCGCACCACGAGCATGGACGTACCTGCGCTGAACGACCGCCGCTCCTGGACCCCCTGACCCCATTCTTCCCTTGGTACGACAGCGTTTCCGGCGACGGTACGGCGTCAGGTGAGGGTGCGGTAGAGCTCGACCGTACGGGCCGCGATCGCGTCCCAACCGAACTCGGCGACCGCGCGGACCCGCCCCGCCCGCCCCATCTCCGCAGCCCGGTCCGGCGCCGTCAGCAGGGCGTTGAGCGCACCGGCGAGCCGCGCCTCGAACCCGCCCGGGTCCGCCTCGTCGTAGTGCACCAGCAGGCCCGTCGTGCCGTCGTCGACCACCTCCGGGATGCCGCCCACGTCCGAGGCGACCACCGCCGTCTCGCACGCCATCGCCTCCAGGTTGACGATGCCGAGCGGCTCGTACACCGACGGGCAGCAGAACACCGTCGCGTGCGTGAGCAGCGTGATCACCTCGTCGCGGGACAGCATCGTGTCCAGCCACACCGTGCCGCCGCGGTGCGCGTCCAGCTCCTCGACCGCGGCGGCGACCTCCGCCGCCAGCTCGTCGGTGTCCGGCGCGGCGGCGGCGAGCACGATCTGCGCCTCCGGTACCAGATCGACGGCGGCGCCGAGCAGGTGCGGCAGCCCCTTCTGCCGGGTGATGCGCCCGACGTACAGCACGTACGGCCGGTCCGGGTCGATGCCGTGCCCGCGCAGCAACTCCGCGTCCGGCCGCGGCTGGTACAGCTCCGTGTCGATGCCGTTGTGGATCACGTGCACCCGCTCCGGATCCACCCCCGGGTACGCCGCCAGCACGTCGTCGCGCATCCCCGCCGACACCGCCACCACCGCGTCCGCCGCCAGGTACGCGGTGCGCTCCGCCCACGACGACAACGCGTACCCGCCGCCCAGCTGCTCCGCCTTCCACGGCCGCAACGGCTCCAACGAATGCGCCGTCACCACGTGCGGCCGCCCGTACAGCAGCTTGCCCAGATGCCCCGCCAGGTTCGCGTACCAGGTGTGCGAATGCAGCACGTCCACCGCCGGGTCGACACCCGCCGTCATCCGCAGATCCGTCGACAACGTACGCAGCGCCGCGTTCGCCGCCGCCAACTCCGGATCCGCCCGGTACCCCCGCGCACCCTCCCGGTCCGCCCCGAAACAGTGCACATCCACGTCGACCAACCGGCGCAGCTCCCGCACCAGGAAATCCACATGGACACCGGCGCCGCCGTAGATGTCCGGCGGGTACTCGTTGGTCAGCATCCCCACGCGCATGCGCCCACCCTACGGGCGGCAGCCAGGTCGGCGCGCAGAAGCGCGGCCTGCCCCCGTCGTACTTGGGTGCACGGGGGGCTGGGGGTGGGTTCGCGGTCGGCGGTGTCGTGGGCTGGTGTCGGCGGCCGTGGGTGGGGTGACAGCGCTGTCGGCGTTGTCGTGATGTCGGGTGTCGTAGGGCGGTGTCGGCTGGTGGGGTGGCAGGTGTGTTTGTGGTCGGCGTTGTCGGTGTCGGGGGCGGGCGCGAAGGGGTGAGGGCGTGGGGAGGCTGGTCCGCGGTGGGCGCTGTCGTCAGTTGCGCATGGGCGGCTGTCGGGCGCTGTGGTGGCGGGTCGCGAGTGCGGGTTCGAGGTCGGTGCTGTCGGCTGTCGCGGGCGAATCGCGCTGGGAACGGTGCGATCGCGTCTCGCGGGCGGACTGTCGTCCGGCGCGGGCGGTTGCCCTGGCGGCGGGAGGGGCTGGGGGAGTACCCGGGTCGGCGGCGGCTGGCTTGTCCGCCGCGGGCTTCTCGGCGGCCTTTCGTGGGTCGCAGGTTCGCCGAAGGGTACGTCGGTGGGGGACGTGCCGAGTACGAAGCCGATCGCGACGAACACCGGCGGCGACACGATGCCCAGCTTGAACGTACGGTGTCGGCTCGGCTGGGCGTCCCGCGATGGGGAGCCGCACACCGCGCGGGTGGCGTGGGCGACGGCGCCGCGTCCTCGGCGGTGATCGAGCAACGGGCGGTGCGACCACTGGAAGCTGCCCTGGTAGCGGCCGCGCGCGTCGGCGCGAGGCCCGCCACGATCGACGGGCTCATCCGTGCTAAGGCACGGGCCTGGGCGGTGAAGCAGCCACGTGCGGCGCGGCCGCTTGTTCGTTGCGTGGCCGGCCTACACCCCCACCCACCACCGGGGGGACGACCCCGGCCCACCCTACAGCCCCCGCCACCCCCAGACATGGCCCTGTGGACGACGAAACCCGGCCTGTGGACAACCGCGGAGCAGCGCCGGAACGCCTCTAGGGTTGGGCCGGTGGCGGACCAGATGAGTCGCGGCGTCTTCGCCGCTCCAGTACGGCGCGGTGACACGGTCGAGCGTCGTGCCGGCCCGGGCAGCCGCAGCGTACGGGCGCTGTTGGAGCACTTCGAGCGCGTGGGCTTCGACCTCGCGCCACGTTTCCTCGGCACGACCGCGGGCGGCACCCGCGAGGTCCTGACGTTCATCGAGGGCGAGACGGGTTACCCGCCGCTCGCGCCGGCGTTGCGTACCGACGAGGCGCTCGTCTCGGTCGCGTCGGCGATCCGCGCGATGCACGACGCGACGCGGGGCTTCCCGGCGGGCGAACACGACGGCTGGGCCGCGCCGGAGGTGGCCGCGCCGGTCGCCGTGGACTGCGTCGGGCACCGCGACCTCGCCCCGTGGAACCTGGTCTTCGACGGCAGCAGCGTGGTCGGGATGATCGACTGGGACTTCGCGGGCCCGTCCAACCGTGTCTGGGATCTTGCGTACGCGGCGCATCAGTTCGTGCCGTTCCATCCGACCCCACACCTCCCCGCGTACGGCTGGGCGGTGGAGCCGGACCGCGCGGCGCGGCTGCGGACGTTCGCCGAGGCGTACGGGACGGGGGTGACGCCGGACGAGATCGTCGACCTGGCGATCGTGCGGCTCACCGCGACCGCCGCGCACATGGAGGCACGGATCCGCGCCCGCGACCCGGCGTACGAGCTGCACCGACGGGACGGCCACGCCGAGGGCTACCGGGCGGCGGCGACGTTCGTGGCGGCGCACCGCACCGCCTGGCTGCGCTGACCGCATCTACGCCTACAGCCGCCCGCGCAACGGCGCGCAGGACCCACGAACCCAGTACCAACAAACCGGGACTCCGCGCGGCAACCGCACCCAAACAGAGCGGCCACCGCGTATCCACACAGCGGCAGCCGTACCCCTGAACGGGAGTGGCCCGCCGACGATCGGCGGGCCGCTCCGGGTTCGGGTCACTTGCCGGCGGTGAGGTTGACGCCGCTGTGCGGTTCGAAGACGTGGATGGAGTCCGGGTCGAACCAGACTTCCAGTGCGCGCCCTTCGCGTACTGGGGAGCGGGCGTCGAGTTCGGTGACGAGTTGCGCCGCGCCGATCTCTTCGGAGCCGGTGTCGCGTTCGATCTCGGCGAGGTGTTCGGAGTCGACGTGGGCGTTTTCGAGGGAGAAGTAGGCGAACTTCTCGGAGCCCATGGATTCGACGATGTCGACCTGCGAGGTGAAGGTGACGCCTTCGCCGCGGCCACCGTCCACAAGGGACGCGTCTTCGAACGCCTCGGGCCGGATGCCGATGATGACGTCCCGGGGTACGTCCTTGTGCCCCTCCAGGCTGCGTCGGATCCGTTCGGTGAGCGGGATCTTTCCGAGTACGGTGTCGACGGCGTTTTCGGCGATGGTGCCGGGTACGAAGTTCATCGACGGGGAGCCGATGAAGCCGGCGACGAACAGGTTGACGGGCCGCTCGTAGAGTTCCTGCGGGGAGCCGACCTGTTGGATCAGTCCGGCCCGCATGATGACGATGCGGTCGCCGAGGGTCATGGCCTCGGTCTGGTCGTGCGTCACGTACACGGTGGTGGTGCCGAGTCGTTTCTGGATGCGCGAGATCGAGGTGCGCATCTGTACCCGGAGTTTGGCGTCCAGGTTGGACAGTGGCTCGTCCATGAGGAACGCCTTGGGGCTGCGGACGATCGCGCGGCCCATCGCCACCCGCTGCCGTTGTCCGCCGGACAGCGCGCCGGGTTTGCGGTCCAGGTACGGCGTGAGGTCGAGGATCTGGGCCGCCTCGTCGACTTTCTGCTTCATGGTGGCCTTGTCCACCTTGGCGAGTTTGAGCGGGAAGCCGATGTTCTCCCGCACGGTCATGTGCGGGTAGAGGGCGTACGACTGGAACACCATGGCGATGTCGCGGTCGCGTGGGGCGACCTCGTTGACGCGTTTTCCGTCGATGCGGAGTTCGCCGTCGGAGATGTCCTCCAGGCCGGCGATCATGTTGAGGGTCGTGGACTTTCCGCAGCCGGAGGGGCCGACCAGGATCACGAACTCCTGGTCCGCGATGTCGAGGTTGAAGCTGTCGACCGCGACGGTGCCGTCCGCGAACTTCTTGGTCACTTTGTCCAGGACAATTTCAGCCACCGTACTCACTCATCCCTTCACGGCCCCGGACGTCAGCCCGGACACGATGCGTCGCTGGAAGATCAGCACGAAGATGATGATCGGAATCGTGATCACGATCGCCGCCGCCGATATGGACCCGGTCGGATCCTCGAACTGTGACGCGCCGGTGAAGAACGCGATGGCCGCCGGTGCGGTCCGCGCGGAGTTCGACGACGTCAGCGAGATCGCGAACAGGAAGTCGTTCCAGCAGAGGATGAACGCGAGGATCGCGGTCGTCACGACGCCGGGCATGGCCAGCGGCGCGATCACCTGACGGAACGCCTGGAACGGTGTGGCACCGTCCATCTTCGCGGCCTTCTCCAGTTCCCACGGGATCTCGCGGAGGAACGCGGACAGCGTGTAGATCGTCAGCGGCAGCGTGAACGTGATGTACGGGATGATCAGGCCGATCCAGGTGTTGAACAGGCCGAGCGACCGTTCGATCTGGAACAGCGGGGTCACCAGCGACACCTGCGGGAACATCGCGATCAGCAGCGAGCCGCCGAGCATCAGCCGCTTTCCGGGGAATTCCAGCCGCGCGATCGCGTACGCGGCGAAGGTGCCGATGACGATCGCGATGAGCGTGGAGATGAGCCCGATTCCGATGGAGTTGATGAGGGGCCTGCCGAACCCACCCACCTTGAAGATGTTGACGTAGTTCTCGAACGTGAACTTTCGCGGGAAGTAGTGCCCGTCGGTGAAGGTGCTCGGGTCCTTCAGCGACAGCGACAGGATCCACACGACCGGGATCAGGACGTACAGCGCCACGATGATGTTCGCGACCGTCCACCCGGAACGCTGGCGCGCGGTGATGGCCATCATCGCCTCCCTTGGTTGTCGCTGCCCGGCGCCGCCGTACCGAAACCCTTGATGAAGATGGCGGCGATGATGACCACGGTGATGAACATCAGGACGGACATGGTCGAGCCGATGCCGAGGTTCAGGCCGCCGATCAGGTTGTGGTACGTGATGATCGACAGCGAACTCGTCCCGTTCGCGCCGTTGGTCAGGATGTAGATGTTGTCGTAGACGCGGACCGCGTCGAGTACCCGGAAGAGCAGCGCGACCAGGATCGCCGGCTTCATCAGCGGCAGGGTCACCCGGGTGAAGCGCTGCCAGGTGGACGCGCCGTCCATCGCGGCGGCCTTCTGCAGCTCGTCCGGCACGATCGCCAGGCCGGCCATCAGCAGCAGCGCCATGAACGGCGTGGTCTTCCAGATCTCGGCCAGGATGATGATCGCGATCGCCTGCGCCTGCTGGGTCAGCGGCGCCGAGCCGGCCGGCAGCAGTTGCGCCAGGTACCCGGTCCCGGGCGTCCACGCGTACTGCCAGCTGAACGCGGCGACCACGGTGACGATCCCGTACGGGATGAGGGCCAGGGTCCGGATGGTGCCGCGGCCGATCAGGGTGCGGTGCATGACGAGCGCCAGCGCCATGCCGAGTACGAGCTCGATGGCGACGCTGACGACGGTGATGATCATGGTGACGGCGAACGCGTGCCACCAGAACGAGTTCGTCAGCACCGCGCCGTAGTTGGCGAGTCCGATCCACGCCTTCTGGTTCGGGAAGCGCAGGTCGTAGCGCTGGAACGACAGCAGGATCGAGTACACGATCGGGTAGATCGTGACGACCACCATCACGACCGCGGCCGGTGCGCACAGCATCCAGGCCAGCTTCCGTTCCGACCGGCGGCCCTCGCTCACCTTCGGCTTCTGCACCGCCGTCGGACCGGCCGTGGCGACCGTACCCTCGCCGAGTCGGCCGGGTTGTTGCAGGTTCTCGCGGGAACTGGCCCGCTCCTCGCTGGTCACGGCAGCACCCCCTTGGATTGGAGCGCGTCGGCGATCTGGGCGCGCAGCGTCTGTTCGGTGGGCGTCGGGTTGATCGACGCGGGCGGCGAGAGCGTCGCGGACGTGACCGTCGAAACGTTCTGGTACGTCGCGGTCACCGGGCGCGCCACCGCGTTCTTGATCTCCGCCAGGATCGTGTCGCGCATCGGGTACGCGGTCGCCATGCTCGGGTTGGTCTTCGCGTCGACCGGCTTGCTCGCGTCGAGCCCCGTGTTGTCGTGGTACAGCGACTCGATGGTCGGCGGTACGCCGTCCTTGATCGCGGCGAACTTCTGGTTCGCCGGCGAGCGCAGGCACAGGGCCGCCTTGAACGCCTGGTCCGGGTGGTCCGAGTACCTGCTGACGGCGTAGTTCTCGCCGCCGATGGTGGCCCGCCCGGCACCGGTGATGCCCGGGATCGCCGCCCACTTGAAGTGCTTCAGCATGTCCGGCTTGTCGGTCGCCATCGACGCGTACACGTACGGCCAGTTGATTTCCATCGCGGCGGTACCGCCCTCGACGGCGAGCCGGGCCTGGTCCTCCATGGTGTTGGACAGCGACGGGTCGGCCGCGGCCGACGTCGCGAACTTGTGCATCGTCTCCAGCGCCGTCACCGCCGGCGCGCCGAGCTCCACCTTGGTACCGGCCTTGTTGAGGATCGAACCGCCGGCCGCGGCGAGCACCGAGTTGAACCACACCACGAGACCCTCGTACTGGGCGCCGGTCACGCCGACGTAGTGCGGCTTGCCGGCCTGCTTGAGCCGGGTCGCCTCGGCGATCATCTCGTTGTACGTCTTCGGCGCCTTCGGTACGAGATCCGAGCGGTACCACAGCAACTGCACGTTGGTGTTGTTGGTCGCGGCGTACAGCTTGCCGTCGATGGTGGCGGTGGACAGCGGTGCCGGCAGCGCGTCGTTCTGAGCCTGCTGCTTGTTGGCGCCGGTCCACTCCCGGATCCAGCCCGCCTTCGCCAGTTCGGCGGTCCAGGTGACGTCGAGCCCGAGGATGTCCATGCCGTGGTCACCGGCGGCCAACCGGCGTACCAGTTGCTCGCGCTGCTGGTCGGCGGTGCGCGGCAGGATGTTCAGCTTGATCGTGTACTGGCCGTGCGCCTGCTGGTTGCAGCGCTGCACGATGGCCGGCCGGTTCTGCTCCGGGTATGCGTAGAGATTGAGTGTCGGAGTACCGGATGAGCTTGAACCGCATGCGCTGAGAAGCGTGCCGGCCATGATGGCCGTCGCGCCGACGGCGAGTGAGGTGTGCATCCGGCCTGGGTTAGTCCGTGGCCGCACGAGACGCTCTCCCTTCCGGCATGGCAGGGCCGGAAGCGTCAGTGCCCGCGACCCCCACGTCGATGGTCGTCGCTCGCACCGGAACAGGCGCCAGCGACGAGGTCCCGGCGGGATACGACAGTCCGTAATGTAAGTCCGGCACCGGGAGACCGTTGGCGTTTCCGCCCAAGCCGTGATGTCGACATGCCGTGCGGTGGAACGGATCCGGTGCGCGCGCGGGGTTGCGGCCACCCTGGGCGCAGTGCGCCCGACCGTCCGGTACGGCCGCGAACGCGGCGTATCGCTTGCGCTGCACCGGTTTCCATTCCGTACCGGCGGTATGTGGTGCGGCGCAAGGGTTCGGGCGGAGATGCGAAGCGGCCCGCCGGTACTTGCCGGCGGGCCGCTTCGCTGCTGCTGCGCTGCTTCGGTGTCGGTTACTCGGCGGCGGTTACTCGGCGGCGGTCAGGTTCGCGCCGCTGCCCGGCTCGAACACGTGGATGGAGTCCGGGTTGAACCAGACCTCCAGACCCTTGCCCTCCCGTACGGGGGAGCGCGCGTCGAGCTGCGCGACGATCTGCGCGGTACCCATGTCCTCGGAGCCGGTGTCGCGCTCGATCTCGGCCAGGTGCTCCGAGTCCACGTGCGCGTTCTCCAGCGAGAAGTACGCGAACTTCTCGGAGCCCATCGACTCCAGGATGTCCACCGGGGCGGTGAACGTGACGCCCTTGCCGCGGCTCTCGTCCACCAGCGACAGGTCCTCGAACGCCTCGGGCCGGATGCCGATGATGACGTCCCGCGGTACGTCCTTGTGCCCCTCCAGGCTGCGCCGGATCCGGTCGCTCAGCGGGATGGTGCCGAGCGTGGTCTCGACCGTGTTGTTCGCGATCGTGCCCGGAACGAAGTTCATCGACGGGGAGCCGATGAAGCCGGCGACGAACAGGTTGACCGGCC
The DNA here is from genome assembly GCF_016861975.1 of Actinocatenispora rupis. Classification (GTDB taxonomy): domain Bacteria; phylum Actinomycetota; class Actinomycetes; order Mycobacteriales; family Micromonosporaceae; genus Actinocatenispora; species Actinocatenispora rupis. The sequence goes on from NZ_BOMB01000015.1 coordinate 46,171, forward strand.
GCTCGTACAGTTCCTGCGGGGAACCGATCTGCTGCACGTGCCCGGCCCGCATGATGACGATCCGGTCGCCGAGGGTCATGGCCTCGGTCTGGTCGTGCGTCACGTACACGGTGGTGGTGCCGAGCCGCTTCTGGATCCGCGAGATCGACGTACGCATCTGCACGCGCAGCTTGGCGTCCAGGTTGGACAGTGGCTCGTCCATCAGGAACGCCTTGGGGCTGCGGACGATCGCCCGGCCCATCGCCACCCGCTGCCGCTGACCACCGGACAGCGCGCCCGGCTTGCGGTCCAGGTACGGCGTGAGGTCGAGGATCTGGGCGGCCTCGTCGACCTTGGCCTTGATGGTCGCCTTGTCCACCTTGGCCAGCTTCAACGGGAAGCCGATGTTCTCCCGCACCGTCATGTGCGGGTAGAGAGCGTACGACTGGAACACCATGGCGATGTCGCGGTCGCGGGGCGCCACCTCGTTGACCCGCCGGCCGTCGATGCGCATCTCGCCGTCGGAGATGTCCTCCAGGCCGGCGATCATGTTGAGGGTCGTGGACTTTCCGCAGCCCGACGGCCCGACCAGGATGATGAACTCCTGGTCCGCGATGTGCAGGTTGAACTCCGCGACGGCCGTCGTGCCGTCCGGGTACTTCTTGGTGACGCGGTCGAGAACGATCTCAGCCACTGTTGACACTCATCCCTTCACGGCCCCGGACGTGAGTCCGGAGACGATCCGACGCTGGAAGATCAGTACGAAGATGATGATCGGGATCGTGATCACGATCGCCGCCGCCGCGATCGACCCGGTCGGATCCTCGAACTGCGAGGCACCGGTGAAGAACGCGATGGCGGCCGGCGCGGTCCGGGCCGAGTTCGTCGACGTGAGTGAGATCGCGAAGACGAAGTCGTTCCAGCACTGGATGAACGCCAGGATCGCGGTGGTGACCACGCCCGGCATCGCCAGCGGCACGATCACCTGACGGAACGCCTGGAACGGCGTCGCGCCGTCCATCTTCGCGGCCTTCTCCAACTCCCACGGGATCTCCCGCAGGAACGACGACAGCGTGTAGATCGTCAGCGGCAGCGTGAACGTGATGTACGGCAGGATCAGGCCGGGCCAGGTGTTGAACAGCCCGATCGACCGTTCCACCTGGAACATCGGCGTCACCAGCGACACCTGCGGGAACATCGCGATCAGCAGCGACGCGCCCAGCATCAGCTTCTTGCCGGGGAAGTCGAGCCGCGCGATCGCGTACGCCGCGAAGGTGCCGATCACGATCGCGACGAACGTGGCGATGACGGCGATGCCGATCGAGTTGAGCAGCGGCCGGGTGAACCCGCCCACCTGGAAGATGTCGACGAAGTTCTGGAACGTCCAGCCGCGCGGGATGAAGTGCCCGTCGGTGAACGTGCTCTTTTCCTTGAGCGACAGGGACAGGATCCACAACACCGGGATCAGCGCGTACAGCGCGACGATGGTGTTGGCGACGGACCAGCTGGCCTTCTGTCTCGTGGTGACGACGGCCATCAGCGCCTCCCCATGTTCTCGCTACCCGGGGCAGCAGTGCCGAAGACCTTGATGAACAGGAACGCGATGACCGCGACCGTGATGAACATCAGCACCGACATGGTGGATCCGATGCCGAGGTTCAGGCCGCTGATCAGGTTGTGGTACGTGGTGATCGACAGCGAACTCGTTCCGTTGGCGCCGTTGGTCAGCACGTAGATGTTGTCGTAGACGCGGACCGCGTCGAGTACCCGGAACAGCAGCGCCACCAGGATCGCCGGCTTCATCAGCGGCAGCGTCACCTTCGTGAACCGCTGCCACGCCGACGCACCGTCCATCGCCGCGGCCTTCTGCAACTCCTCCGGTACGACCGCGAGGCCGGCCATCAGCAGCAGCGCCATGAACGGCGTGGTCTTCCAGATCTCGGCCAGGATGATGATGGCCATCGAGGACGCCTGGTGGGTCAGCGGCGCGGATCCGCTCCACAGCGGCAACTGCGCCAGGTATCCGGTGTTCGGCGTCCACGCGTACTGCCAGCCGTACGCGGCGGCCACGGTGACGATCCCGTACGGGATCAGGGCCAGCGTCCGCACGAAGCCCTTGCCGAGCACGGTGCGGTGCATGACCATCGCCAGCGTCATGCCGAGTACGAGCTCGAACGCCACGCTGACCACGGTGATGATCATCGTGATGAGGAACGCCCGCCACCAGAACTCGTTCGTCAGTACGGTGGCGTAGTTGGCGAACCCGACGAAGCCCCTCTTGTCGGGGAACCGGAGGTCGTAGCGCTGCAACGACAGCATCACCGAGTAGACGATCGGGTAGATCGTCACGACGACCATCACCACGGCGGCCGGCAGGCACAGCAGCCAGCCGAGCTTCCGCTCCGACCGCTTGCCGTCGCTGAGCGGCTTCTTCGCCTTGGCCACGCCGGCACCGCCCGGCGCGACGCGGGTCTTGCTCTGCACGGTCGCCTGGGTCACGGCAGGACCCCCTTGGACTGGAGCGCGTTGTCGACCTGGTCGCGCAGGTAGGTCTCGGTGGCCGCGGGGTCGATCGACGCGGGCGGCGACAGCGCCGCCTGCACCACCGTCGAGACGTTCTGGTACGTCGGCGTCACGGGTCGCGGTGCCGCGGTCTTCAGCGCGGACAGGATCGCCGCACGCATCGGGTACGCCGTCACCATGCTCGGGTTGTCCGGACCGGCCTTCTTGCTCGCGTCGAGCGGCGTCGTGTCGTGGTACACCGACTCGATGGTCGGCGGCAGGCCGTCCTTGGTCGCCGCGATCTTCTGGTTGTCCGCGTTGCGCAGGCACAGCGCCGCGTCGAACGCCTCGGCCGGGTGCGCCGAGTACTTGCTGATCGCGAAGTTCGAGCCGCCCAGCGGGGACTTGCCGGGACCGTCGATGCCCGGGTACGGCGCCCACTTGAAGTCCTTCTTGAACTTCACGGCGGTGTTGGCCTGCATCGCGGGGTACACGTACGGCCAGTTCACCTCGGCGACCGCGAACCCGCCCTCCAACTGGAGCCGGGCCGGGTCCTCCTGGGTGTTGGTCAGCGAGGGGTCCGCCGCCTTCGAGCGGGCGAAGTCGCGCAGCGTCTGCATCGCCTTGACCGACGGCTGCCCCATGGACACCTTCGTACCGCTGGGATCCAGCACGGAACCGCCGGCGGAGGCGACGAGGCTGTTGAACCACACCGTCAGGCCCTCGTACTGCGCGCCCTGCGCCTCGATGTAGTGCGGCTTGCCCGCCGCGGCCAGGTCCGCCGCCTGCTTCTGGAGTCCGGCCCAGGTGGACGCGGGCTTCGGCATCAGGTCCGCGCGGTACCACAGCAACTGCACGTTCGTGTTGTACGGCGCGGCGTACAGCTTGCCGCCCCACTGGGCGGTCTTCAGCGGTGCCGCGAGGGTGCCCTTCTCGGCCTCGGCCTTGTTGCTGCCGGTCCACTCGCGGATCCACCCGGCGCGCGCCAGCTCGGCGGTCCAGGTGACGTCGAGGCCGAGGATGTCGAGTCCGCTGTCCCCGGCGGCGAGCCGCCGCACCAACTGCTCACGCTGCTGGTCCGCGGTACGGGGCAGGGTGTTCAGCTTGATCTGGTACTTGCCGTTGGCCGCCTTGTTGCAGTTGGCCACCATCACGGCGAGGTTCTGCTGTGGAGCGTTGTAGAGGTTGATCGTCGGGGTTCCGGTCGACCCAGACCCGCAGGCAGTGACAAGCGTGCTGGCCATGATCGCCGCCGCCCCCACCGCCAACGAGGACCGTAGTCGACCCCGGTGGTTGTGTGGCCGCACGAGCCGCTCTCCCTTCCGACGCGGAAGGACCGGCAGCACAGCACCGGTCCCACGTCGTTGGTCGTCGCGCCCGCACCGGGACAGGCACCAGCGACGACACCTCCCGGCGGGATACGACAGTCCGTAATATCAACATGGCACCGGCAGTGCCGTGCCGTTTCCGCCCAGCACGCGATGTTGCCGCAGGCCAGGTGGCCGGATGTCGGTTACCCGCCCAGGGATTGTGCCCATGGGGCACATGGGAGCAGATCAACCGGTACGGCGGCATCGAGTGCGAAAGTCACCCTAATCAAGGTGACGATGCGTTGTCGATTCACATCCGACGCCCGCCGTGGCCGTATTGGCGAAGTTACCGGTCTGTTATCGGGTGGTGTCCTACTCACGTCTCCCGCATGGCACGGAGCGACTCCTTGAGGGAGCCCATCGTGGCGAGCACCGCGCTCGGCTCGTACCCGCAGTGCGCCATGCAGTTGTTGCAGCGCGGATCCTTGCCCCGGCCGTACGAGTCCCAGTCGGTGGTCTCGATCAGCTCGCGGTAGCTCTTCGCGTACCCGTCGCCCATCAGGTAACAGGGCTTCTGCCACCCCTTCAGCGAGTACGAGGGGATGCCCCAGGCGGTGCAGGCGAAGTCGGCCTTGCCCTCCAGGAAGTCCAGGAACAGCGGGGAGTGGCTGAGCCGCCACTTCTTCCGGTTGCCGCCCGCGAACGCCTTGCGGAACAGCTCCCGCGTCTCCTGTACGCCGAGGAAGTGGTCCTGGTCCGGCGCCTTCTCGTACGCGTACGCCGGGGAGATCATCATCTCGTCGACCGCAAGGTCGTCGTTGAGGTAGTTCAGAACGTCGACGATGGTCTGCGGGGTGTCGGTGTTGAAGAACGTCGAGTTGGTGGTGACCCGGAAACCCTTCGCCTTCAGGAACCTGATCGCCTCGACCGCCTCGTCGAACACGCCCTCCTGCGACACCGACTCGTCGTGCCGCTCCCGCAGCCCGTCGATGTGCACCGCGAACTGGAAGTACGGCGACGGGCGGAAGTCGAAGCGGTCGAACCGCTTGCGCAGCAGTACCGCGTTGGTGCAGAGGATGACGAACTTCTTGCGCTTCACCAGTTCCGCGACCATCTGGTCGATCTGCGGGTGCATCAACGGTTCGCCGCCGGCGATCGACACCGCGGGCGCGCCGGACTCCTCGACCGCCGCGACCGCCTGCTCGACCGGCATCCGCCGCTTGAGTACGTCGTGCGGTTCCTGGATCTTGCCGCAGCCGGCGCAGGCCAGGTTGCAGGCGAACAGCGGTTCGAGTTCCACCACCAGCGGGAACTTCTTCCGGCCGGTCAGCTTGTTCTTCAGCACGTACGCGCCGACGCGTGCGGCCTGCCGCAGCGGTACAGCCATCCTCAACGCACCTCCTTGAGAAGCCTGAGCGGTGGTACCGGGTCGCGCCGGGCGGCCCAGTCGGTGAGCGCGCGGGCCACGGCGGGCAGCCGGGACAGCGCGGATCGCAGTCGCAGCAACGTTCTCGGGTCCACGAGGTGGTCGGTGTCGGCGACCACCCGGACGCACGCCACCGGCCGTACCGCGCCACCGAGCAACCAGTACGACTCGGTGTCGGCGACGAGCGCGTGCCCCGCCAGCGCGGTACGCCGGCGTCCGGTGACCAGCCGGCGATCGCTGTGCACCGGCCCGACCGCCACGTCGAGCCCGGCGGCGCGCAGCGCGGTCGCCAGACCGTCCACTTCGGACAGTTCGACGGTGCCGCCGGCCGCGCGCACCTCGCTGGCCACCACGACCGTTCCGGTACGCAGCAACGGATCCAGCCCGCCGCCGACGCCCACCACGACGACCTCGCGGTGCGCCAGGCGCGCCGCGGCGCGGGCCGACCGGGCCGGGCCCGTACCGGTGCGCAGCACGGTCAGCGCCGTACCGCGGCGCAGCGCCCGCGCCTCGGCCCGCATCGGCGCCAGCAGCAGCGGACTCACGGCGCCGACCCCTCGGTACGGCCGAGGATCCGGCCGAGCGCGCTCACCGGGAAGACCATCCGGTACAGGTGGTAGTTGAGGTAGAAGTCGCCGGGGAAGCCGGTGCCGGTGTGGAAGGGCTCGTCCCACGAGCCGTCCGGCTTCTGCGTCCCCGTCAGGTACGCGACGCCGCGCCGCGCCTCGGCGCCGTCGCCGCGGCCGGCGGCGTGCAGGGCCAGCAGCGCCCACGCGGTCTGCGACGGCGTCGACTCGCCGCGCCCGCGCCACGCGTCGTCCACGTACGAGCGCATGTCCTCGCCCCAGCCGCCGTCCGGGTTCTGGTGCGCCGACAGCCATTCCGTGGCCCGGACGATCCGCGGGTCGTCGGGGCGCAGCCCGGCGGCGACCAGCGCGGGGACGCACGCGCCCGTGCCGTACACGTAGTTGGCGCCCCACCGGCCGTACCAGGAGCCGTCGTCCTCCTGCGCGCGCAGCAGCCACTCGACGCCCCGGCGTACCTCCGGGAGGTCGGTCAGGCCCTCGGCGCACAGGCACTCCACGACGTGCGCGGTGACGTCCGCGGACGGTGGGTCGGTCATCGCGCCGAAGTCCGCGAACGGGATGCGCGCCGGGACGCTGCTGGTGTTGTCCGCGTCGAACGCGCCCCAGCCGCCGTCGCGGGACTGCATGCCGCGCAGCCACTCGACCGCGCGTACGACGGATTCCTTGCGGGCGGCCGAATCCGCGGTGTCCGAACGGATCCGGCGCAGCGCCAGGACGACCTCGGCGGTGTCGTCGGTGTCCGGGTACCCGTCGTTGGCGAACTCGAACGCCCAGCCGCTCGGCGTCAGCCCCGGCCGCTTCACCGCCCAGTCGCCGGGCCGCCGGATCTCCTCCGCCACCAGCCACCGGCCCGCGCGTACGACGGCGTCGTCGTCGGGGGCGACACCGGCGTCCAGCAGCGCGGTGACCGCGAGGCAGGTGTCCCACACGGGGGACTGGCACGCCTCCATCCACCGTACGGGGCCGTCGGGGGAGTCCTCGTGCACGGTGAACCCGTCCAGCCCGGCCAGCGCGGCCTGCTGTACCGGATGGTCCAGCGGGTAGCCGAGCGCGTCCAGCGCCATCAGCCCGTACGCCCACGGCGGTTGGATGCCGCCCCACCCGCCGTCCGCCTCCTGCCGGGCGATCATCCACTCGGCGCAGCGGGCCAGCGCCAGCCGGCGCAGCGGCCGCACCGGATGCCGCTCGTACCCGACGAGGAGGTGCCGGTCGAGCCGGTGGAACAGCCCCGGTACGGACAGCGCCTTCGGCGGGGCGGGGCGCGGCGACCCGGCGCGCAGCTCGGCCACCGACACCCCGAGTGTCCGATGTGGACGGAGCGCGCGCAGGACCGCGATGGGTACCACGGTCTGCCGCGCCCAGCAGCCGAAGGAGTACAGGGAGAGGGGGGCGGAGGGTGGCAGGAACACGATCTCCGGCGGGATCACGGGTACCAGCCGCCACGGCCACTCGCCGAACAGCGCCAGCCACACGCGCGTGAACACCCGGGTCGACTCGAGCCCGCCGTGCGCCAGCACGTACGCCCGGGCGGCGGCCATGTGCGGCGCGTCGACGTGGTCCCCCGCCAGCTTCAACGCCAGGTACGCCTCGACGGTGGTGGACAGGTCGGGTGGGCCGCCCGCGAAGTTGGCCCAGGTGCCGTCCGCGCGCTGGTGCCGGCGGATCCAGCGGGCCGACGCCTGCGTCTGCTCCGCCGTACGGATCCCCAGGAACTGCCGCATCAGCAGGTCCTCGGCGTCCATCGTCACGTTCGTCTCCATGTTGCCCTTCCACCAGCCCGGATCGGTCTGGTGGTCGCGCAACCAGCCGACGGCGCGGTCCAGCGCCGCGCCGGCGGCCTCCACAGTGGACTCAGCCTGCAGGGTCATCGGTCCCGTCCCGTCACGAAGTGTGCGAGGTCGACCAGGTCGGCCCGTACGTCGGCGGGCAGGGCGCGCCGGGTCACGCCGTCCTCCGGTGCCCGCGCCGCCAGCGCGTCGATCTCGTCGAGCTGGGCGAGCGCCAGATCCAGCCGCCGTGCCGCCTCGCGTTCGGTCCACTCCCGCCCGCCGGCCTCCTCGACGAGCTTCGCGGCCAGCGCGAGCCGTTCGCCGTCCAGTTCGCCGGCCGTCAGGTACAACTCGCGCAACCGGTCGGCGGCGGTGACGCCGGAGTTCAGCGCGTACACGACGGGGATGGACTTCTTGCGCGACTGGAGGTCGTGCAGTACCGGCTTTCCGGTCACCTCGGTGGTGCCCCAGATGCCGAGCAGGTCGTCCACCAACTGGAACGCGATGCCCAGGTGCTCGCCGTACCGGGCGAGGCGCAGGGTCAGGTCGGACGGTGCGTCGCACAGCATCGCGCCGGCCGAGCAGGCACAGGCGAACAGCGCGGCGGTCTTGGCGCGCACCATGTCCAGGCATTCGGACAACGTCACGTCCGCACGGCGTTCGAAGCCGAGGTCGGCGTTCTGCCCGGCGACCAGCCGCCGCACCGTGACCGCCACCGTACGCAGCACCCACGGGGCGGTCGGTTCGGCGCTGCCGCCGAGTACCTCGAAGGCCAGGCCGAGCAGGGCGTCCCCGGCGAGGATCGCGTCGGCCTCGCCGTACACGGTCCACGCGGCGCGCCGGTGCCGGCGTTCGACGTCGCGGTCCATCACGTCGTCGTGCAGCAGCGAGTAGTTGTGCACCAGCTCGATCGCGACGGCGGCCGGCGTACCGCGGCTGGCGGGTGCGCCGGCGGCCCGCGCGGACAGCAACGCGAACGCGCCGCGCATGCCCTTGCCGCCCCCGCCCGTCGGCGTACCGTCGGCGGACCAGTAGCCGAGGTGGTAGCCGGACACCAGGCGGCTGCGCGGATCCAGCCGGTCCACCGCGTCCCGCAGCGCGGGCTCGACCAGGGTACGGACGGATTCCAGGCTCTCCGGCAGGGTCACGGTCATCGGGCAACCTCCGTGGTGGGCGGGGCGGGGCCGCGGGCCGGTCATGAGACGGCCGCCCGGGTGTCCGGTTGGTCCACAGTGGACGGTCGTTGGCCGAGGTGTCCGGCGAGGAGGTCGGCGGCGGTGTGGCCGCTGCGTACCGCGCCCTCCATGGTGTCCGGCCAGCCGGTGCCGACCCACGCGCCGGCCAACGCCAACCCCGGCAGTCCGGTACCCGCGGGCGGGCGCAGCGCCCGGCTGCCCGGCGCCTGCCGGAACGTGGCCCGCGGTTCCCGGGTGACGAACGCCGACGTCAGCTCCGCGGTACGGGCGGCCGGCAGCAGCGCCTCGATCCCGGCGCGCTGCTCGGCGATCAGCTCCGCCGCCGGCCGGCCGACGAGCGCGTCCGCCGCGGACAACGACACCGCCAGGTACTGCCCGGCGCCGCGCATCCCCGACTCGGCGGTCCGGTCGAACACCCACTGCACCGGCGAGTCGACCGCCGCCGCCATGCCGAAGTCGGTGACCGTCCGGTCGTACACCAGGTGCACGTTGACGATCGCGGTACCGGACAGCCCGGCCCAGCGGCCCGGATCGTCCACCGCGCCGGCCGGTACGAGGTGCGCCGCGGCCGGGTGCGGCACCGCCAGCAGCACCGTACGGGCCGGCACCGTGTCGTTCTCGGTGTGCACCGTGAACCCGCCCGCCACCGGTACGATCCGCCGCACCTTCGCCCGGGTCCGTACGGCGGGGCCGAGGATCCGTGCGGCGGGATCGCCGTGCAGCGCGGACAGTCCGACCCGCGGTCGCCCGATGTCGCCCGCCCGCGCGGACTCCAGCAGCCCGGTCCGGAACACCCGCGCGGCCAGCGCCAGCGACGCCTCCGCCGGCGGTACGTTCAGCGCGGCGACGGCGACCAGTTCCCACAGCCGGCGTACGACCTCGGGGGACTGGCCGTGGCGGGCGAAGAACTCGCCGAGGCTGTGCGCGTCCGTACCGGGCGCGTCCGGGTCCACGAACCGCAGTGCCGCCGCCGCGCGCATCGCCGCCACCCGGTCCGCGACCGACAGCGGCCGGTACCCGGCGAGCGCCGGCAGCAGGTGCAGCGGCGCCGGCGCGTACCGGGCGCGGCGCAACAGGTGCGGCGGCCGGCCGGGCGCGAGGACCGGTACCTCGAAGCGGTCCTGGATCTCGACGAGGTCGGCGGTGCCGAGCCGGCGCAACAACGCCAGATAGGCGGTGTAGCAGCGGAGGAAGACGTGCTGCCCGGTGTCGACGGTCAGCCCGTCCCGCTCGAACGAGTACGTGGCGCCGCCGAGCCGCGGCCGGCTCTCCAGCAGGGTCACCGTGGCGCCGCGGTCGGCGAGCCGCAGCGCGGCGGCGATCCCGGCCAGCCCGCCGCCGACGACGGCCACGTCCACCTGCCCGGTCATCGTCGCCCCACCAGGGCGCGGGCGGCGACGAGCGCCTTCTGCCGGGCCGGCAGCGCGACCCGGCCGCGGGTGACGGCCATCGGGTCGCGCCAGATCCGGCGCAGCAGCGTGTGGTAGATGCCGGCCATCGCGCCGGTGCACGCCGCCGACCGCCGGTCCAGCCGCGGCAACAGCCGCAACCCCAGCCGGTACCAGCGGCCGGCGCGGGCCGCCTCGTACCGGATGAGGCCGGCGAGTGCGGCGTGGTCGTCGGTGAACCCGACGCCGCCCGTACTGTCCACATCGGACAGTCCAAGGCGGACACCGAACCTGGCCAGGTCCCGCTTCGGCAGGTAGATCCGCCCGGCCCGCCGGTCCTCCAGTACGTCCCGGAGGATGTTGGTCAGCTGGAGCGCGATGCCCAGCACGTCGGCCAGTTCGGCGGAGGTCAGGTCGTCGGCGGTGGCCGGTTCCGGGGACAGGTCGAGCATCCGGTCGATCGGCAGCGGCGCGCCCACCGCGCCCTCCGGCGGTACGAACACGCCCAGCGACAGCCGGCCCACCGACCCCGCCACCCGCCGGCAGTACCCGACCAGGTCGGCCAGGTCGTCGTACGTGCTGCCCCGGACGTCCGCCTCGCACCCGTCGACCAGCTCGTCGAACGCCGCCACCGGCACCGGGTACCGGCGGGCCGCGTCCGCGACCGCCAGCAGCACCGGATCCCGTGCCACGGCGGCGTCTCCGGTGTCCTGGTCGCGCAACAGCTTCAGGTCGGCGCGGACGGCGCCGAGCCCGGCGAGCCGTTCCTCCGCGCTGCCCGTACCGTCGCCGATGTCGTCGATCCGGCGGGCCAGCGCGTACACCGCGGAGAGGGCGCGGCGCTTCGGCGGCGGCAGCAGCCGGATGCCGTACGAGAAGTTCCGCGCCTGCTCGCGGGTGATCTCCTCGCACCGCTCGTACGCGGCCTGGACGGGGTCGGTCCCGGACGGGACGGTCATGCGCGCCTCCCCAGCGCGGTACGGACGAGGGCACCCACCAGGGCGGCCTTGCCCGCCTTCGGTGGGCCGGGCAGCGGGTCGTACCCGCTGCGGGCGAGGGCGGCCAGCGCGGCGCGCCCGCCCGCGTAGTAGCCGGACACGGCGAGTCGCGCGTACCCGTGGAGCGAGCCGAGCAGCGGTTCCCCGGCGGACAGCCACGCGCCCGCCCGTTCCGCCTCGTACTCGACGAGGTGGCGCACCGCGGCCGAGGCGCGCGGCGCGGCGAGATCCGCGTCCGCCACCCCGAACCGGTCCAGGTCCTCCTTCGGCAGGTACACCCGGCCGGCGCGGTGGTCCTCGGCGACGTCCTGGAGGTGCTCGACGATCTGCAACGCGGTACAGATCCGGTCGGACAGTACGACCCGGGCGGCGGTGTGCGCGCCGAACACGTACAGGACGAGTTCGCCGACCGGGTTGGCCGACAGCGTGCAGTAGTCGACGAGCTGGTCGAACGTGGCGTACCGGGTGGTGACCTGGTCGACGCGGTTCGCCTCGACCAGCCGTACCAGCACGTCGGCCGGGATGCCGCAGGCGTCGACCGTACGGCCCAGCTCGCGCAGTACCGGATCGGTGGCGGGGTGGCCGGCGTAGTGGCCGCGCAGTTCGTCCTCGACGGCGTCGAGGTCGGCGAGCCGGTCGCCGGGCGACTCGTCGCCCAGGTCGTCGACCATGCGCGCGTACCCGTAGACGGCCATCAGGTGGCGTCGCGGTTCGCGCGGCAGGATCCGCATGGCGACGGGAAAGTTCTCCCCGCCGGCCTGCGCGGTGGGGTCGAGGTCCCGGTGGGTGGTGGGGTCGGTCATGTCTCCGTCCGGGTCGCAGCAGGGTTCTCGGCCGGCCGGCCGGTTGGTGCCCGGCCGGAATGCTGGTACCGCAATGTCACGATGCGCATCGCTCAGGCCGATGCCGCCGGTGCCGTCGCCGTACGGCCCAGCGCGGCGAGCGTCGCCTCGGCGATCCCGCCCGCGTCCAGCCCATACCGGGCGAGCAGGTCGCCGCGCTTCGCGTGCGGCAGGTAGCCGCGGGGCAGCCCGAGCACCCGCACCGGTACCTCGACGCCCGCCTCGGCCAGCGAGGACGCCACCGCCTGCCCGACCCCGCCCTCGCGTACGCCGTCCTCGACGGTGACGACGAGCCGGTGGCCGGCGGCGAGCTGGGCGAGTTCGGTCGGCACCGGCCGCACCCAGCGCGGGTCGGCCACGGTGCAGCCGTACCCGGCGGTGGCGAGCTGGTCGGCGGCCGCGAGCGCCGCGCCGGCCAGTACGCCGACGGGGACGAGCAGCACGTCCGAGCGTTCCGGTACGCGGAGCAGGTCGACGGCGCCGACCCGGCCGACCGCCGGGATGTCCGCCGACAGCGGGGCCTTCGGGAAGCGCAGCACGGTCGGCCCGTCGGTCACGTCGACCGCCTCGCGCAGCTCGGCGCAGAGGGTGCCGGCGTCGCGCGGCGCCGCCAGCCGTAGCCCCGGTACGACACCGAGCGCGGCCAGGTCCCACATGCCGTGGTGGCTCGGCCCGTCCGGCCCGGTGATGCCGGCCCGGTCCAGGACGAACGTCACCGGCAGCCCGTGCAGCCCCACGTCCATCAGTACCTGGTCGAACGCGCGGTTCAGGAACGTCGCGTAGATCGCGACCACCGGGTGCTTGCCGCCCATCGCCAGGCCCGCCGCGGACGTCACCGCGTGCTGCTCGGCGATGCCCACGTCGAACGTCCGCTCCGGGTACGCGTCGGCGAACGCGCCCAGCCCCGTCGGCCGTACCATCGCCGCCGACACCGCGACCACGTCCGGCCGGTCGGCGCCCAGCGACAGCAGTTCGTCGGCGAACGCGTGCGTCCACGTCCGCTCCTTCGTACGCGGCGCGCCGGTCGCCGGGTCGACCGTGCCGATCGAGTGCAGCCGGTCCGCGGCGTCGCCCTCCGCCGGTGCGTACCCGAGGCCCTTGCGGGTCAGGCAGTGCACGACGACCGGCCGCCCGGACCGCCGCGCCGCCACGAACTCCGCCTCCAGCGCGCCGATGTCGTGCCCGTCCACCGGCCCCCGGTACGCGAAGCCCAGCCCGCCGAACAGTTCGCTCAGCGACGGGGCGTCCGGCGAGCCGTCCGGGTCCAGCAGCGACAGCACCTCCGCGTACCCGGCGCGCCGGCGCAGCGCGGCGAGCTGGCCGGCGAGCCCGCCGACCGTCGGCTCGTACGAGCGGCCGTTGTCGTTGAGCACCACGACCACCGGGCGGTCCGACGCGCCGAGGTTGTTCAGCGCCTCCCAGGAGAGTCCGCCGGTCAGCGCGCCGTCACCGACGACCGCGACGACCCGCCGGTCCGACCCGTCCAGCGCGTACGCCTTCGCCAGCCCGTCCGCGTACGACAGCGCCGTCGACGCGTGCGAGTTCTCCACCAGGTCGTGTACGGACTCGGCCCGGCTCGGGTACCCGGAGAGGCCGCCCTCCTGCCGCAGCGTCTCGAAGCCGGCGCGCCGCCCGGTCAGCAGCTTGTGCACGTACGACTGGTGGCCGGTGTCGAAGACCAGCCGGTCGAACGGCGACCCGAACACCCGGTGCAGCGCGATGGTCAGCTCCACCAGGCCCAGGTTCGGCCCGAGGTGCCCGCCGGTCGAGCACACCGTACGGATGAGGAAGGTGCGGATCTCGTCGGCCAGCCCGGGCAGCTGGGTGGCCGCGAGCCGGCGGAGATCCGCCGGCTCCGTGATGGACTCAAGCAGAGCCATTACCGCCTCCGCGGACCGCCGGGACCAGGGAAGTTCGTGCCTTCTCACTGGGTGTACCCCGCCCCGCCCGCAATATCATCCGAGTCCGCAGATTTCTTGCCGGGAACGCCCCGGGGCGGCACGATGCGCCCGTCGTCCCCGGACGGGCCGGTGCACCGGGCGCGCACCCGGGCGGACGGTGGCACCATGGCCTTGTGAGTACCGAGAGTGCCGCGGCGGTACTGCCGGCCGAGGAGACCGAGGTCGACGAGACGGCCGAGCAGGACCGTCCCTGGTCGACCGTGGTCTGGAACGACCCGGTCAACCTCATGACGTACGTGACGTGGGTGTTCTGCCACCTGTTCGGCTACAGCCGACCCAAGGCCGAGAAGCTCATGCTCGACGTGCACCAGAAGGGCCGGGCCACGGTGTCCACCGGCGCGCGCGAACGCATGGAGTTCGACGCCAGCCGCCTGCACTCCTACGGTCTGTGGGCCACCGTCGAGAAACAGTGAGTGGGGAGCGGAACCCTGTTCGTACGAGATGGCGACGCGGTCGTCGGATCCTTCGCCCCGGAGTACGCGGCGGTCGTGCGCGGGCTCGTCAGCCAGGCCGGTTCGGTACTCGCGCACCCGGTGGACCGCCGCGACCCGGGGATCGCGCGGCTGTTCCCGGACGCGTACCGGGAGTCGGCGGACGACGCGGACGAGTTCCGCCGGCTGACCGAGAGCGAGCTGCGTACCGGCAAGATCGAGTCGGTGGACACGCTGCTCGCCACGCTGCCGGAGGACGGCGGTGACGTGCGGCTGGACCCCGAGCAGGCCAGCGCCTGGTTGCGCGCGCTGAACGACGTACGGCTGCTGATGGGCACCCGGCTGGACCTCACCGACGACACCGACATCACCACCGAGGTCGACGACGAGATCCTGCGCGACCCGCAGTCCCACCGCCTCGCCGAACTCGTCGCGTACGGCTATCTGACCGAGGTGCAGGAGTCGCTGGTCCTGGCGCTGGCCGCCTGGTAGCGGCGGTGGGCCGGGTGAGACGGGACACTGCCGGCCCGCCCGACGGACCGGTACTGTTGGCGTCGTGCTGAGGCTGGACCGGTCCATCAGGGACGCGATCGTCGAGCACGCCCACCGGGACCACCCGGACGAGGCGTGCGGCATCGTCGCCGGTCCCGCCGGTTCGGACACCGCCGCCCGGTTCATCCCCATGCTGAACGCGGAGCGTTCCATGACCGGATACCGGTTCGAGGGCGACGAGTGGCGCCGGGTGTGGCTGGAGCTGGACGACCGGGACGAGGAGCCCGTCGTCATCTACCACTCGCACACCGCCACCGAGGCGTATCCCTCGCGCACCGACGTCAACCGCGCCCGGGAGTACGCGACGATGCTCCCCGACCCGCACTACGTGCTGGTCAGCACCCGCGACCCGGAGGCCACGGAGCCCGACGCGGTGGAGTTCCGGTCGTTCCGGATCGTCGACGGCGTGATCACCGAGGAGCCGGTCGAGGTCGTGGACGGCCCGGTCGCGGACAACGACGACCCGGTGCAGTCGTACAAGTTCGGGCACACGCCCACCTCGGTCGTCTACGACTGTTCCGCGGAGTCCTGAGCGCCGTCGCCCGGCCCTGCCCGCGTGCCCGTCCGATTCCCGTTCCGCCCGGCCGTACCCAAGGAGAACACCCATGGCCATCGAGGTCCGCATCCCGACCATCCTGCGTAGTTACACCAGCGGCGCCAAGAGCGTCGAGGGTTCCGGCGGCTCGCTCTCCGAGCTGCTCAAGGACCTCGACGGCCGGCACCCCGGCCTGCGCGGCCGGCTGGTCACCGAGGAGGGCGGCCTGCACCGCTTCGTCAACGTGTACGTGAACGACGAGGACGTGCGGTTCACCGGCGCCCTGGACACCACGCTGAACGACGGCGACTCCGTCACCATCCTGCCGGCCGTCGCCGGCGGTGCCCGCTGAGGCGACCGGCCATGACCGACCACCCGTCCCGTCGCGCGGCGGAACACCCGGCCCGGGTCGTCGCCGCCGCCGAGCGGTGGCCCGCATGACCCGGTTCGACTCGCTGCTCGACGCCTGCGGCGGTACCCCGCTGGTGGGGCTGCCGCGGCTGTCCCCGGCCCCGGACGTACGGCTGTGGGCGAAGCTGGAGGACCGCAACCCGACCGGCAGCGTGAAGGACCGGGCCGCGCTGTACATGGTGCGTGCCGCCGAGGAGGCCGGCACGCTCCGCCCCGGCGACACGATCCTGGAGCCGACCAGCGGGAACACCGGGATCGCGCTGGCCATGGTGGCGAAGCTGCGGGGATACCGGCTGGTCTGCGTGATGCCGGAGAACACGTCCGTCGAGCGCCGCCAGATCCTCACCATGTACGGCGCGGAGATCATCTCCTCGCCCGCGGCCGGCGGCTCCAACCAGGCCGTCGCCATGGCGAAGGACCTCGCCGCCGAGCACCCCGACTGGGTCATGCTGTTCCAGTACGGGAACGAGGCCAACGCCCGCGCGCACTACGAGACGACCGGCCCGGAGCTGCTGCGCGACCTGCCCGACGTGACGCACTTCGTCGCCGGCCTCGGCACCACCGGCACCCTCATGGGCACCGGCCGGTACCTGCGGGACAAGAAGCCGGACGTGCAGGTCGTCGCCGCCGAACCGCGCTACGGCGAGCTGGTGTACGGGCTGCGCAACATCGACGAGGGCTACGTGCCCGAGCTGTACGACGCGACCGTGCTGACCCGCCGCTTCTCCGTCGGTACCCGGGACGCGCTGCTGCGTACCCGGCAGTTGATGGAGGTGGAGGGGATCTTCGCCGGCCCGTCCACCGGTGCCGTGCTGCACGCCGCGCTCGCCGTGGCGCACCAGGCGCGGAAGGCGGGGCAGAGCGCGAACGTGGCGTTCGTCGTCGCCGACGGCGGCTGGAAGTACCTGTCGACCGGTGCGTACTCCGGCACCCTCGCGGAGGCGGAGTCGCAGCTGGAGGGCCAACTCTGGGCCTGACGACCCGAGCCGGCGCCAGTCGCGCCGGTGTACGACGGAGCCCGCCGGATCCACCTGGTCCGGCGGGCTCTTTCGCGTACCCGGGTCAGGTGGCGCCGGCGGTGAGGATGAAGCCGGTGATCAGCGTCGCCGTGCCGAGGCCGAGCAGCAGCCAGGGCAGCCCGCGCCGGTCGACGAGCGGGAACGCCGCGGCGCTGAACGCCAGGCCGACGATCCCGGTGACGACGATGGCCGGCTCGAACCAGCCGGGCGTGGCGCCGGCGATGATGGCGATGAGCGCCCACAGGCCGCAGCCGATGCCGCCGACGCAGAGTACGAGGGCCCAGATCGCGGCGATGGCGAGCTGCCGCATCCGCGGGCTGCCGGGCGACGGGGCGGGCAACGGTACGGGCTGCTGCTGGGCGCCGAGCACCGCGTCGCGCCGCGGTACGCCGGGCGTCACGGGCATCGTCTGGGTGGCGGTCTCCGCCGGCGCGCCCGTCGGGTACGGCCCGGGTGCGGCGACGGCCGCCGCGGTCACCTCGGCCGGACTCATCGGTACCGGCGCGGGCTCGGTGGGGCCGGACGGCGGACCCGGCATCGCCGTCGGGGGCGCGTCGTAGCCCGCGGGGGGCGTGGGTCCGGACTGTGGAGTGGCGTCGGGCACGGGGCGCTCCTGTGGCCAGACCGGTACGGGGCCGGTCGCCGGGGCGCCGTCCGCAGCCGGAGTGTCGGTACGGCTGTCGTTGCCGCTCGGTGCCTGCGAGTCCACGTCGTTTGGCGTCTTCCCTGCGTCGGTTGTCGGTGCGCCCGGCACGGTACGGCATCGCCGGTGCGGGTCGCCGTCACCACCGTCACGTCCGTACGGTCGGCGACCGCGGACAGCATGTCAGGTCGCCGGCACACGCCATGCGGTACGACCGTTCGGGTGCCGGTATCAGGGTGTCACGTTGGCGACACCTAAGTCGGCGAGGCGGCTCCGGCGTGTTGGGAACGCGTAGGCTCCGCGCATGCGCGACCACTCGCCTGCCCGATCCCCGGGCGACGCGGTACCTGCGGCGGAGGCGCCCGGGACCGACGCGCCGATCGGGATCTTCGACTCCGGTGTCGGCGGCCTGACCGTGGCCCGGGCGATCCTCGACCAGCTGCCCCGCGAGGAGCTGCTGTACGTCGGGGACACCGCCCGCGCGCCGTACGGGCCGCGGCCGATCGCCGAGGTCCGGCGGTACGCCCTGAGTGCCCTCGACCACCTGGTGGAGCAGGGCGTCAAGATGCTGGTGATCGCCTGCAACACGGCGTCGGCGGCGTGCCTGCACGACGCCCGCGAGCGGTACTCGGTGCCCGTGGTGGAGGTGATCCGCCCGGCGGTCCGGCGCGCGGTCGCCGCCACCCGCAACAACAAGGTCGGCGTGATCGCCACCCGCATGACGGTCATCACCGCCGGGTACGACGACGCGTTCTCGGCGGCGCACCAGGTGTCGCTGCGCAGCGTGGCGTGCCCGGAGTTCGTGCCGTTCGTGGAGCGCGGGATCACGACCGGGCGTCAGCTGCTCGGCCTGGCCCAGTCGTACCTGGAGCCGTTGCAGCGGGACGGTGTCGACACCCTCGTGCTCGGTTGTACGCATTACCCGCTGCTCGCCGGGCTGATCGGGCTGGTGATGGGGGACGGCGTGACGCTCGTCTCCAGCGCGGACGAGACGGCCAAGGACGTCTACCGCGTTCTCACGGAGAGAGACCTGTTGCGTACGGACGGCGCGGCGGCTCCGCGGCACCGGTTCCTGGCCACCGGGGATCCGGCGCGGTTCACCCCGCTGGCCCGGCGGTTCCTGGGGCTGTCGTCGGCGGCGGCCGAGCCGGCGCACGCGTTCGGCGGGATCTCGCTGGCGTCCTGACGACGCCGGGGAAGCACCGAGGGGTAGAGACGTGAAACTGACCGTCGTCGGCTGTGCCGGCAGCTTCCCGGGCCCCGACGCGCCCTGCTCGTCGTACCTGGTGGAGGCGGAGGGGTTCCGGCTGCTGATGGACTTCGGCACCGGGTCGCTCGGCACGCTCCAGCGGTACGCCGACCCGCACTCGATCGACGCGATCTTCCTGAGCCACCTGCACGGCGACCACATGTTCGACGCCTCGGCGTACGTGGTGGCCCGGCGGTACGCGCCGACCGGTCCGTACCCGGCGATCCCGGTGTTCGGGCCGGCGGGCACGGCCGAGCGGCTCTCCGCCGTGTACGACGGGGGCGCGGAGCCGATGGACGACATCTACCAGTTCGTCACGCTCACGCCGGGTACGGGATCGATCGGGCCGTTCCAGCTCACCGTGGACCGGATGAACCATCCGGTCGAGACGTTCGGCGCCCGCGTCGAGCACCGCGGCAAGGTCCTCGCGTACTCGGCGGACACGGCCGGGTGCGACCAGCTCACCAAGCTGGCGCACGGCGCGGACACGTTCCTGTGCGAGGCGAGCTACGTGGAGACCCGGCAGAACCCGCCCGACCTGCACCTGACCGGCCGCGACGCGGGCGTCCACGCCACCCGAGCGGACGTCGGCCGCCTGCTGCTGACCCATCTCGTACCGGCGTGGCACTCGGAGGCGCAGACCCTCGACGAGGTGTCCGGGCAGTACGCGGGGCCGACCGAGGTGGTGCGCCCCGGCGCCTCGTACGAGGTGTGACGCGGCGGCGGCGCAACCGGCCGGTACCTCTAAGGTTGCGGCATGACGCGTGCGGACGGACGGGCGGCGGACGAGCTGCGACCGGTGACGCTGGAGCGGGGCTGGACCCGCAACCCGGAAGGCTCGGTACTGGTGTCGTTCGGCGACACCCGGGTGCTGTGCACGGCGAGCGTGACCGAGGGCGTACCGCGCTGGCGCAAGGGTTCCGGCCAGGGCTGGGTGACCGCGGAGTACGCGATGCTGCCGCGGTCGACGAACACCCGCGGTGACCGGGAGAGCGTCAAGGGCCGCATCGGCGGGCGTACCCAGGAGATCTCCCGGCTGATCGGGCGCAGCCTGCGCGCCTGCATCGACTTCAAGGCGCTGGGGGAGAACACCGTCGTCCTCGACTGCGACGTACTCCAGGCCGACGGCGGCACCCGCACCGCCGCCGTCACCGGCGCGTACGTGGCGCTCGCGGACGCGGTGGCGTGGATGGGCCGCAAGCACATCCTCGGCGGCCCGCCCGCGAAGGCGCTGTACCGGTCGGTGTCGGCGGTCAGCGTCGGCGTGATCGACGGCGAGCCGCGCCTCGACCTGCCGTACGAGGAGGACGTGCGCGCGGACGTCGACATGAACGTGGTGTGCACCGGCACCGGCGAGTTCGTGGAGGTGCAGGGCACCGGCGAGCACGACGTGTTCGACCGCGCGCTGCTGGACCGGCTGCTGGACCTCGCGGCCGCCGGCTGCACCCGGCTGGCCGAGGCGCAGCGCGAGGCGCTGGCATGACCGGGCCGACCACCGTGCTGCTGGCCAGCCGCAACGCGAAGAAGCTGGTCGAGCTGCGCCGCATCCTCGCCGCCACCCCGGCCGGCGAGCGCGTCACCCTGATCGGCCTCGACGACGCCCCGGCGTACGAGGAGGTGCCCGAGTCGGGGCTGACGTTCGCGGAGAACGCGCTGATCAAGGCGCGCGAGGGGGCGCTGCGTACCGGGCTGCCGACGGTGGCGGATGACTCGGGCCTGGCTGTCGACGCGCTCAACGGCATGCCCGGCGTGTTCAGCGCCCGCTGGTGCGGGCGGCACGGCGACGACGAGGCGAACCTCCAGCTCCTGCTCGGCCAGATCGGCGACGTGCCCGACCAGTACCGGGCGGGGGCGTTCGTGTGCGCGGCGGCGATGGTGTGGCCGGACGGCCGGGAGCAGGTGGTCGAGGGCCGGATGGCGGGCCGCGTCATCCGGGAGAAGCGCGGTACCAACGGCTTCGGGTACGACCCGATCTTCGTCCCCGACGGGTACGAGCTGACCTCCGCGGAGCTGTCCGCCGAGGAGAAGGACGCGATCAGCCACCGCGGCAAGGCGTTCCGCGGGCTGGCCGACCTGATCGCCGCCGAACTCGTCGAGCAGCCCTGACCGGCTGAGGACACCCCGCCCCGGGTGGCACCATGTGGGGCATGGGTGTGCATCTGGCCGGTGAACCGGCGGCGGACGAGCTGCTCGCGTCGTCGCCGCTGGCGCTGCTGATCGGGATGCTGCTGGACCAGCAGGTCCCGATGGAGGTCGCGTTCGCGGGGCCGGCGAAGATCGCCGACCGTCTGGGCGCGTTCGACGTGGCGTCGATCGCCGGCGCCGACGACGAGTCGTTCGCCGCGCTGTGCGCGACACCGCCCGCGGTGCACCGGTTCCCCGGCTCGATGGCGAAGCGGATCCAGGCGCTCTGCCGCTTCCTCGCCGACGAGTACGACGGGGTGCCGGAGGCGCTGTGGACCCGCGACGACCCGTCCGGCGCCGAGGTGCTGCGCCGACTCAAGCAGCTCCCCGGGTACGGCGACCAGAAGGCCCGCATCTTCCTCGCCCTGCTGGGCAAGCAGTTCGACGTACGGCCCGCCGGGTGGCGGGAGGCCGCCGGTGCGTACGGCGAGGAGGGGTCGCGGCGGTCCATCGCCGACGTGGTGGACGACGCGACGCTCGCCGACGTCCGCGCGTACAAGAAGGAGATGAAGGCGGCGGCGAAGCGCTGAGCGCTGCCGGTGGGGCCGGTGAGATTCGAACTCACACTGGCATGGACCTAAACCATGTGCCTCTGCCGTTGGGCTACGGCCCCGCGAACTGCCAGCACAGTGTAGGCGCGGGCCGCGGGCGCCGGTGATCACCGTCGGCCCGTACGACGGCACCGCCGCACGGGCCCGCCCGGTCAGTCCTCGGGCTTGTCCTTGCCCGGCTCGTCCTTCGACTCGCCCGGAGCGTCCGGGTGCGGCAGGTCGAACCCCATGTCACCCAGGTCGAACGAGGCGGTGGCGGCGAACGCCTCCGGCTCGCTGAAGTCGTCGGCCGACGGCAGCAGGTCCGGGTGGCTCCAGACCGCGTCGCGGCCGTCGATGCCGCGGTGCTCGCGCAGCGCCTCCCACAGCGCGGTCGCCTCGCGCAGCCGGCGGGGTCGCAGTTCGAGACCGACGAGCGCGGCGAACGTCTGCTCGGCCGGGCCGCCCTCCGCGCGCCGCCGCCGGAACGCCTCGGCGAGGCGCTCCACGTTCGGCAGGCGGTCGGCGACGGCGGCGGCGACCACGTGCGTCACCCAGCCCTCGACGAGCGCCAGCGACGTCTCCAACCGGTTCAGCGCGGCACGCTGCGCCGGGGTGTCCTCCGGCGTGAACACGCCCTCGAAGTTGAGGTCCTGCATGGACTCCGGGTTCGTAGGGTCGACGTGCCCCAGCGCCTCCTCCACGGCCTCCCGGTTCACCGTGATGCCCTGCGCGTACGCCTCGACGGCGGTCAGCATGTGCCCGCGCAGCCACGGGACGTGCGCGTACAGCCGGTGGTGGGCGGCCTCGCGGAGCGCCGTGTACAGCCGGACCTGGTCGGCCGGCAGCTCCAGACCCTCGCCGTACGCCGCGATGTTGGTGGGCAGCAGGCCGGCGACACCGGCCGGGCCGAGCGGCAGCCCGATGTCGGAGTCGGACAGCACCTCACCGGCGAGCGACGCGAGCGCCGCGCCGAGCTGGCCGCCGAACATGGCGCCGCCGAGCGACTGGACCATCGCGTTCATCGGGCCGAGCTGACCGCGCAGCTCCTCCGGTACGAGATCGCCCATGGAGCTGACCATCCGGCCGGCGACCGGGTCGCACAGCTTCTGCCAGACCGGCAGCGTGTTGTCCACCCAGTCGCGCCGGGTCCACGTGGTGGTGGAGGTGACACCGGTCGGCAGCGTGGTCACCGGGTTGAGCCACAGGTCGGCGAGCTGCATGGCCTCGGCGAGCTGCGCCCGGTCCTCCAGCCCGAGGGCCGGGTCGTCGGACGAGAGCTGGTTGATCGCGACCTGCTTGGCGAGGTCCCAGTTGACGGGGCCGCCGGAGCCGGGCGTCGTGAGGAACTGCTGCAGCTGGGACAGGAACCGCGCCACCTGTTGCGGATCGTTGGGGTCGGGCGTGCCGCCCGGCACCGAGAACCCGAACGGAATATCAGTCATCACAACGTCCCATCGCACCGCGTGCAGGAAGGTGCAACCGCCCCGGTCACACCTTCCACGGTACGCGACGGTTCGGGTGGCGGTGCCGGCCAGGCGTCCGCTGACGGCGAAACACGGGCAGGTCACGGCGCTGCCGGCGGGGCGGGGTGGGTGCACCGGGCGCCGGCCGAATAGGCTCCGGAGCATGGAACGTCGCGGGTGGACCGTGCTGATCGGCACCGTCCTGGTGGCCGTACTGACCGCCCTCTCCCTGGTGATCAAGGTGCCGTACGTGGCGCTCGGGCCCGGGCCGACCACCGACACCCTCGGCAAGGGGCCGGACGGCAAGCCGATCATCACCGTGGTGCACGGCACGGCGTCGACGTCGAAGGGGCAGCTCCGCCTGGTCACCGTCACCGTGACCGACGACCTGACGCTGTGGTCGGCGGTCGGCGACTGGTTCGACCGCAAGTACGCGGTGGTTCCGCGGGACGTGGTGTATCCGCCGGACCAGTCCACCCAGCAGACCGACCAGCAACAGCAGCAGCAGTTCCAGGACTCGCAGGCGGCCGCCGAGACCGCCGCGTACCGGGAGCTGGGGTGCACGGGGCCGGCCGTGGTGAGCGTCGGCTCGGTGGTGAAGGGGTCCGGTGCGGCCGGCAAGCTCGCCGCGGGCGACGTGATCACCACCGTCGACGGTACGAAGGTGACGTCGACGGAGAACCTGGTGAAGCTGGTCCAGGCGAAGCCGGCCGGCACCACGCGCACCGTCGGGTACGAGCGGGACGGCAAGGCCGGTACGGTGTCGATCACCACCGGCAAGGGCGACTCGGGCAAGGCGGCGCTGGGCGTCACCGTGACGCAGAAGCAGCCCTGCAAGTACGAGGTGAAGGTGAGCCTGGGGGACATCGGCGGGCCGTCGGCCGGGCTGATGTTCGCACTGGGCATCGTGGACACGCTGACGCCGGCGGACCTGACCGGCGGGACGGTCATCGCCGGCACCGGCGAGATCACCGCGGACGGCAAGGTCGGCCCGATCGGCGGCATCCAGGAGAAGCTGATCGGGGCCCGGCGCGACGGCGCGACCGTGTTCCTGACGCCGAAGGACAACTGCGCGCAGGCCGCGAAGGCCGTACCGGCGGGGTTGAGGCTGGTGAAGGTCGACACGTTGCACGACGCCGTCCAGGCGCTGGCCGACCTTCGGGCGCACAGGCCGACACCCACCTGCTGACGGTCCCCGGGCAGGTCAGCGCGGGCGGTTCGGCGCACTGACAGGCACTGCACGTACCCTGGGACGCCAGGCGCCGGCGGGAGGGCGCGGGACCGCCCCCGGCGGTCCGGCTCCCTAGAGGGGTCACCGGTGCACGGAGCCGTCAGGGAGTGGCCGGTGACGATGCGTACGCCTCTGCCCAGGGTCGGCCGGCGCGGCCGGCTCGTTGCGTGGCTGGTGGTCGCGGTGCTGGTGGTGGTCATCGGCGGCGGCTGGCTGGTGTCGACGTGGGCCGACTGGCTGTGGTTCTCCGAGGTGCGGTACACCTCGGTGTTCGCCACGAACCTGCGGACCAAGGTGCTGCTGTTCGCGGTGTTCGGGGTGGTGGCCGCGGCGTGGATGGTCGGCAACCTGGCGCTGGCGTACCGGATGCGGCCGAGGTTGCGGCCGGACTCGCCGGAGCAGCGCAACCTCGACCGGTACCGGCTGGCGGTGACGCCGCGGCTGCGGGTCGTCATCGGCATCGTGGCCGGGCTGACCGGGCTGGTCGCGGGGCTGTCCGCACGGTCGCAGTGGGCGAGCTGGCTGCTGTTCACGCACGCGCAGACGTTCGGCCGGACCGATCCGCAGTTCCACACCGACATCGGGTTCTACGTCTTCCGCTTCCCCTTCTACCGGTACCTGCTGGGCGCCGGGTTCACGCTGGTGTTCGTGGCGCTGCTGGCAGCGCTGCTCACGCACTGGCTGTACGGCGGTGTCCGCATCACCGGCCGCGGCGACCGCATCACCGCGGCGGCCCGGCTGCACCTGTCCGTACTCGTGGCGATGTTCGTCGTCCTCAAGGCCGTGGCGTACTTCCTGGACCAGCGCGGGTTGCTGCTCGGGCACAACGCGACGACCGGGCTCGACGGCGCCGGGTACACGGCGATCAACGCGCTGCTGCCGGCGAAGGAGATCCTGGCCTGGATCGCGCTCGTGGTCGCCGTCGCCGTACTCGTGTTCTCGAACGCGGTGATGCGCAACCTGATCTGGCCGGGCGTGTCCCTCGCGCTGCTGGCCATCGCCGCGGTCACCATCGGCGGCATCTACCCGGGCATGGTCTCGACGTTCACCGTCAAGCCCAACATCCCGGCCAAGGAGGGGCCGTACATCGCGGACAGCATCACGGCGACGCGCGCGGCGTACGGCATCGACGGGATCGGCGGCTCGGTCTACCAGGCGGCCAACACCACGCCGAACACGGCGTTGCAGAACGACAAGAACACCCTGCCGAACGTACGGCTGCTCGACCCGGCGAAGGTGTCCGAGACGTTCACCCAGCTCCAGCGGGTACGCGGGTTCTACGACTTCGGCTCGAAGCTCAACGTCGACCGGTACACGGTGGGCGACCGGACGCAGGACTACATCGTCGGCGTCCGGCAGCTCGACTCGTCCCGGCTCGCCGACAACCAGACCAAGTGGCAGAACCGGCACGCCGTCTTCACCCACGGGTACGGGTTCGTCGCGGCGCCGGCCGACACCACGTGCTCGGACGGCCAGCCGTCGTTCGTGGTCGGCTCACTGGAGGAGAGCAGCGACTCGCCCGCCAAGCAGGGCGACTGCTACTCGGGCCCGGACCAGATCACCGTCGAGCAGCCGCGCATCTACTACTCCGACCGGATGACCGACTTCTCCATCGTCGGCAAGTCCGGCCCGTCCGCCGCCGACCGGGAGTACGACCGGCCGGGTGGCAGCGGCACCGACTCGCCGGAGCTGAAGAACACGTACACCGGATCCGGCGGGGTGTCGGTCGGCTCGTTCGGCCGCCGCCTCCTCTACTCCCTGTACTTCAAGGACACCAACTTCGTCCTCGCCAGCGACTACTTCAACAAGAACTCCAAGCTGCTGTACGTGCGGAACCCGCGCGACCGGGTGCAGAAGGTCGCGCCGTTCCTGACCGTCGACGGCGACCCGTACCCGGCGGTCGTGAACGGGCACGTGCAGTGGATCCTCGACTGCTACACGACCGCGTCGACGTACCCGTACGCGCAGCAGACCGACCTGTCGTCGGCCACCAACGACTCGCTCACCGGCGCCGGCACCGCACCGCAGGACCGCCGCAACATCAACTACATCCGCAACTCGGTGAAGGCCACCGTCGACGCGTACACCGGCAAGGTCTCGCTCTACTCGTTCGACTCCAGCGACCCCGTACTCAAGGCCTGGAACTCCGCGTACGGCGGGATCGTCAAGCCCGCCAAGGACATCCCGCCCGCGCTCGCCGAACACTTCCGGTACCCGGAGGACCTGTTCAAGGTGCAGCGGGACATGCTGACCCGGTTCCACGTCACCGACGCGCAGGCGTTCAACAGCCAGGACAACTTCTGGGCCGTACCGAAGGACCCGACCACGTCCGGCGCGCAGAAACAGCCGCCGTACTACGTGGTCGCGCAGTTCCCCGGGCAGCGGAGCCCCACGTTCCAGCTGACCGCCGCGCTGACCCGGCGCAACCAGGACAACCTCGCCGCCATGTTCTCCGCGTACTACGACAGCGCCGGCCGCCCCAAGCTCGCCGTCGCCGAACTACCCACCAACTCCAACGTGCTCGGCCCCAACCAGATGCAGTCCAAGATGCAGAACCAGGAAGGCATCCAGAACAACCTCGCCCTCGGCGAGTCCAAGACGTCCTCGCTCGACTACGGGAACCTGCTCACGCTCCCCGTCGCCGGCGGCCTCCTCTACGTCGAACCCGTCTACATCAAGGGCCGCAACGTGCCCTACCCGCTCCTCAAGACCGTCCTCGTCGCGTACGGCGGGCAGGTCGGGTACGGCGCCGACCTCAAGGCCGCCGTCGACAGCATGGTCGCCTCGGCTGCCGGCAAGGCACCACCCGCCGGAACCGGGAGTACCGGCGCCGGATCCGGCAACGGCAGCGGCGACCTCGCCGACGCGGTCCGCGCCATCCGCAAGGCACTCGACGACCTGTCCGCCGCACGCAAGAACGACGACTACACCGCCGAAGGCAAGGCACTCAAGGAACTCGACGACGCCACCAAGCAGTACGAACGCGCACAGAAAGCCCAGTCCTCGCCCTCGCCGAGCCCCACCCCGCGCAAGTGACCGCCCTCGCACCCCCCGATTTGGTACCCCTCCAACCCGCCCGCTAGTATTTCAATCACCGCCGCGGGGTGGAGCAGCTCGGTAGCTCGCTGGGCTCATAACCCAGAGGTCGCAGGTTCAAATCCTGCCCCCGCTACGAGGGAAAACGCCCTCCTGGATGATCTCCAGGAGGGCGTTTTCATGCCCGCTGCTAACGAATTTGCTAACGAGCCTCCTTCTCGGCCGGCTCGGATGCTTCCTCGGCCGGCATGATCAGCTTGGCGATGGTGTCAGCCGCATCACGATCCATGCCGGGCAGGACGTGGGTGTAGACCGACATCGTGAACGCCTCGGACGAGTGCCCGAGCCGCTTGCTGACCACCGCCGGGTGTACCCCGGCCTTGAGCGCCGCCGTGGCGTAGCTGTGCCGTACGTCGTGGAGCCGGATGCGGGGGAGTCCGCACGCGGCGGCCATCCGGTGGAACCGCTGGCGCACCACGTCGGGATGGATCGGTCGTCCGTCCTCCCACGTGAAGATCAGGTCGGTCCCGTCGTACTCCTCGTCGTAGAACACCCGCTCGGACCGCTGCACAGCCAGCCACTCCCGTAGCGCCTCGACGGTCGCCTGGTCCAGCGAGAGCAACCGCGCGGCGTTGTCGGTCTTGCCGTCGCTGGTCTCCGCGTGCCCGTCGACCACGACGCGCGGGTCGCCCGGCTGTACCGCCAGGTGGCCGGCGTCCAGGTCGACTGCGGTCCACGTCAACCCGCACAGCTCCGCGCGCCGCATCCCGGTCATTGCGGCCAGCAGGTACAGCGCGTAGAACCGGTCCTTGCGCGCGTACGCCAGGAACGTCGCCAACTGCTTGGGCGTCCACACCGGCCGACGCTTCTTCGGCACCCGCGGTGGCTTGACGCTCTCGGCGACGTTCTCCTCGACGTAGTGCCACGCCTTCGCATCGCTCAACGCCTTGTGCAGCATCGCGTGAATGTTGCGAACGGTCTTCGGGTCCAACCCGGGGTTTACCGGCTTCGGCTTGTGCCCGGCGCGGTACCGGCGAATGGCGGCGCGCGCCGCGTGAATCGTCACGCCGCACGCCTGCATCACCTCACGTGGCGTCGGTTCGGTGTCCTTCTTCCGCTGGGCAGACCAGTAGACGTACATCTCGCTGTCCGCGTTGCGCTTGACGCGGCCCGCGGTCAACAGGTGCTCGTACAGCGCGAGCAGGTTCGGCGCGGTGAGCTGCTGAAGGCGGATCTTTCCGATCACCGGCACGACATTGGCGTCGGTGTAATTCCGCCAGCTCGCCCACGTGGACGCCGCGACGGTTCGGCGCACCGCCGGAAGCCATTGCGACACAAGGAATTCCTCGACCGTGCGCTTCGACGCGGCGACGAACTTCCCGGCCTCGACACGCTGAATCGCCTTGCGGCACTCCTGCCACGCGACGTTCTCCGATTCCCACCCGCCCTTCGTGACCTGCTTTCGCTCTCCGGTGAGCGGATCGGGCGGCCCATCGAACACGTACGTGTAGGTCTTGCCTCGCTTGTGAACGTGCCCTTTCACGGTGGCGTACCTGCCTTCCTTGCGGGTCGAGTGCCGGTAGCGGTAGCGACGCCTGGCGGTCGTCGGGTGGGCTACGGGGCGGTTGTGGGGGTTGTGGCTGGTCGGGCTGCTACCCGCTACCGGTTGGCGTTGTGGCTGGTAGCGGCTGAGTTGGCGGGTAGCGGGGGTGGGTAGCGCGGGTGCTACCGGTAGCCGCCTGGCCGCTACCGCGTGACGGGCGGATAGGGCCTGTCCGGGGTGCTCGTCGGGCCGGTTGTGGGCCGGCTGGCGTGCCCGGCGGGACGGTGGGGCTATCGGCTATCCGGCTGGCCACGGGGCCTAGCGGCGGGGCTATCGATAGGGGCGGTGCGGGCTATCGGATAGCCCCTCGGTTGGCCGTTCACGCCGCGCCCTGGTCGGTGAGGGGCACGCCCTCGTCGCGGAAGCCGCCGGTGATGGCGGCGCGGATGTCGCGGTCGGTCTGGTCGGCCTGGTGGCCGGCGTGGGTGAGTGCGGCGATGGCGTCCGCCTGGTCGATGGCGCCGGCGGCGACGATGCGGGCGATGCCGCGGGCGGCGCCGTACAGGGTGGTGCGGCGGCGTCCTTCCGGGGCGGTGACGATCCTGCGCAGGTTGGCGGTGAGGAGGGCGGTCGGGGATGAGATGCCCCCGCGCCCGGCGGGTGCCGTGGGCGCGGTGGTGGGGCGGGGCGCGGTGGTGCGCAGCTGCGAGAGCGACGGCGCGGTCGGTCCGGTGATGATGTTGAGCAGGCGCGGGGGCATCTCAACGACCGGCCCGTCATGGACGGTGCGGTACGCGCGGCGGGTGACCGGGTGAACCGAGGGCGGGGCGACGACGTAGCCGCCGTCTGCCTTGATGTCGACGCCGGTCCGGTCGGGCATGGGGCGGGACAGGATCGGCCGTCCGGGGTGGGCGTAGTAGAGGTGCCAGCCGCCCGAGCCGGTGCCGACGGTGTAGGTGGGCACCATGAGGTCCCGGTCGATGCTGCCGCCGTGCTGGGGGTCGATGTCGACCACGACCAGGCCGGCGGGTGCGCCGGTGCGGATGGCGAGTAGTCCGCCGGGGACGGCGGCGGTCATGGCGGCCAGTCGGGCGGGGTCGGTGGTGGCGGCGTAGAAGCCGTGGCAGGTCAGGCATGGGCAGGCTTCCCGGTCGTGGTGGCGGTCGGCGTTGTGGCAGGCCCGGCAGTTGGCGACCGGCCGCTTGGTGCGGCCGAGCCAGAACACCGGCCAGCCGCGTTCGGCGGCGGCGAGTGCCGCCGGCGGGGTTTCGTCACCACGGCGCGCGGGTTCGTGACGGAACCCTGTCGACGGGTGGGCGGTGGTGGTCACGGTTCCTCCTTCGGTGGTCGCGGTCGCGGCACGGTGGGTGCCGTTGGCCGCCTGGTGGCGGCCGGGCCGGTCGGGGCGGGTGGTGGCGCGACCCGCGACCGGCGGGTGTTCGTGCTGGCCGGCGTACGGGTCCGGGGTCGCGGCGGGGGTCGCGTGGCCGCGACCGGTCGCGCCGTTCCCGCGACCGGTCGGCGGGCGATAGCGGCTCGTCGTCGGGGGCATGGCATGGCCTCGATTCCGGGGTTTGGCGGGTGTCGGCGGGGTGGCCTGCTATCTGCTATCGGCCTGATCAGGCCGGGAATCGGGTGCTAGCAGGGGTGCTATCGATAGCAGGGCGGGCCGCTATCGATAGCAGCCGTTCACAGGGCCGGCCGGCCCTCGTGGCAGCGCTCGCAGAGCGCAGTCCGGTCGGGGTCCTGCCGGGTCGGGTTCCCACACCCGGCGCACGGCCCGATCCCCGGCAGGTCGAGCAAGAGCGGCGCGTCATTCGTGCCACCATTCGTGCCACCATTCGTGCCAGTGGCGCCAACGCCGTGACCTGCGGTTTTGCCATTCGTGCCATTCGTGCCACGGGGGAGGGCAGGCGGTGCGTCGTTTGCGGACAGGGACCAGACCGATCCGCCAGCGAACCCAGACCGCTCCGTGGTCACGCCAACGGCCTTGCGGGCACGGTGAACGGTGCGCCAGGCGAGTCCGGCCTCTTCCGCGGCTGCCTGAACGTCGGCCGCGGGTGCTTGGCCACCCTGCTCTTGCAGGTACCCGGCGAGCCAGTCTGCCGCCTTCGTGCGGACCGGCCCAGCGTCGTTCTCGGCCGGCTCACGAAGCAGGTCGGCGGCGCTGTAGTCGACCTGGCCTTCCCACTCGATGCGGGCGCATCCGTGGTCGGGGGCGTCGACCAGGCGGTAGGCCAGCGACGGCGGCAGTACGGCGATGTTCGCCTTGGTCGGCGCGACGATCACCCGCGTCTCGTCCTGCGGGTCCTTCGCCACGGCGTAGCCGATCCGGGCCGCGCCGATGATGCCGATCGAGCCACCTCCGCGGTAGATCGGCGACGGGCCGCCGCCCTTGGTGAAGTGCCGTACCAGCACCACCGCGCACCCGGCCGCCTCCGCCGCCTTGATCAGCGGCGTCAACGCCCGTCGCACGTCCTTGTCCTGGTACTCGTTGACCTTCTCGCCCAGGTAGGCCATCAGCGGATCCACCACCAGCAGCGCCGCGCGCACCTGGTCGATGGCCTGGCGCACCATGTCGGTATCCCCGGGCAGCGTCACCAGACGGTCCACCCACGCCGCGTCCTGCCGGTCCCACTCCTTCACGCTGGTCAACGCCGCGACCCGGGCCGGGTCGGCACCGGCCGCATCCAGACGGGGCCGGATCGTGTCGGCCGGGTCGTCCTCGGCCGACAGCAGCACCACGCCGGCCGGGTTGGCGCCGGGCTGGCCGTCCGGCCACGGCTTGCCGGTGGTGATCCGGGCGGCCAGATCCGTTGTCATCGTGGACTTTCCCGTGCCCGGGTCACCGTCCACGACGTGCAGCTTGCCGGCGGCGAGGTAGCCGGGCCACAGCCAGTTGATGCGCTCCGGGACCACCTCGGACATGCGCACCAGCGTCGGACGCGGACGCAGCAACGCCTCCGGGTCCGGGTCCGGGTCCGCGTTTGGTGGCGGTGTAGGTCCGGGTCGGCGGGTGGGTTCGGGCAGCATCAGCGAGACTCCCAACGGGCGGGTTCGGCGGGTGGTTCGGGCGCGTTCAGGGGCACGTCTGGCCGAAGCGTGTTGGCGCAGATGAGACCGTTCGTGGAACCGGGTCTGAACCCGGCGCCCCGGGGCGCCCCGTGGCCGGTAGGCGGCCACGGCGCGCCCCCGGGTTCGACTCGCACCGGGGCAGCCTCACGCGGCGGCCGGAAGCGCAGCCGGTACCGCGGCCGGGGTCGCGGCCGGCAGGACACCGTGCGCGCACAGCACCCGCTTGGCCCGGCTCCACGTGGAGGCCACAGTGCCCATGGACCGGCCCAGCGCGGCGGCAGCCTGCTTGTCGGACAGCCCGGACAGCTTCAGCTCGACGACCCGGCGCGCCGCGGGCGCAAGCTGCGCAACGGCCTCAGCCAGGCTCACGGGCTTGGACAAGACAGGCTCAGGCTGCACGTCGGACTGCCGGCGCGACAGGTCATGCAGTGGCCGGACCGTGGTAGGGGCCGGCATCAGCCCAGCCTCGATGAACGCCAGGCACGCACGGTTCCAGGCACTGGCCACGGTGCCGACCGCGCAGTCCAGCTCCGCGGCGATGTCACGGTTGCCGCGCCCGTCCAGCTTGAGCAGCGCGATACGCCGGGCCGCCGCCGGCAGCTCCTGAGCTGCCGCCCGCAGCGCATCCGGGTCAACCGTCGGCTGCTCCAACGGGCGCATCCGGAGCCGGCTCTGTACCGGTGTCTGCCTGCGACCTTGCGCCGCGGGCTGCGTGTCGCCCGGCGCCAGGCGACGCCGGAGCACGGCGGCGGCGTTACGCGACGCGGCCGCGACCTGCTCGACACTGATCCCCAGCCGGGCCGCGATCACCTCGTCGCTGTTGCCCGCCAGCCGCGCACACACCACCTGGCGCTGACGCGGCGCCAGGTGCTCGATGCCCTCGACCATCGCCGCCCGCATCGCGGCCAGGTACGGCCGTGTCTCGCCCTCCGCGTCGTCCGACACGTACAGCGGCGCGTCGTCCCACCCCGCGTCAGCCACAGCGACCTCGTACCGATCGTGGTCCCACCCGCGCCACACCAACGCCTTGGCCAGACCGAACAGCCACGCCAGGACCGGGCGGGCCTCACGGTGCTCGTACGCCGGCAACTTAGCCAGCGCGCTCGCCCACGTCTCGGCCGCCACATCCTCAGCCGCCACCCGGTTGAACTCCACACGCCGAAGCGCGTACCGCAGTACCTGACCCGAGTACCGGCAGTACAGGACACCGAACGCCTCACGCTCGCCCTGCTGCGCGAGCTTCACCAACTCCGAATCCGACAGGTCCACCAGGTCGTTGAGCTTGCGAGTCATCACGCGGCCTCCGTCCCGGAGATGGCCACGGTGGACGCGGCGGTCAGAAAGGCGTCCAGGGCGTCTCGGGTGACCCGCAGTCCGCCCCGGCCGGCGCCGATCCTCAGCGCCGCCAGGCGCCCCGACTCGATCGCTCGGTACACGGTCGCCGGGTGCACGTCCAGCAGCTCGGCAACCTGCTTCACGCGGTACGGCCGCGCCGTTGCCACGGCGTTCACGGCCGGTTCGGGATTACGCTGGTCCTGCATCTTCACTCCTCCGACGACAACGGATGGGGATGCCTGGCCCGGCTGGTGCGGCAACACCGGTCGGGCCTTCTTGCTGCGCTGGCTGCAACGTCTGCAACTAACGTTGGAGCTGATATTAGTACTGAAACTAGCGATGTCAAGCGACGGCTGCGACGAGCGCGACGCCACCTTCGTTTGTTCCTGGGGAAGCCGATCTACGCGGGGTGCGGATCGTTGGATACGGGACTACGACCGGCTAGTATCAGTGCTGATACTGGCGATGGGAGGGCCCTGTCATGCCCAACTGGGAAGCCGTCAGCGTGGCGATGACTGATCGCATGGCGGAGCTGGACCTGACGCAAGCCGACGTTGCCCACAAGGCCGGCGTTGCGCTGATGACTGTCCGAGAGCTTCAGCGAAACCTGAGGCCGCGCCGCCGCAATCCGCGCACCTTGGCGGCGGTCTCGGAGGCACTCAGTTGGCCACGTTCGAGGCTCGAAGACCTCGCCAACGGAGCCCGGGGCGAGGGGGCAGATGCCCGGTCCGGACGCAACCTTGCGCAGGAGTTGGATGCCCTGCGGCAAGACCTGAGGGACCTGTCCGCTCGTGTTGACGAGATCGAAACTGGCAAAGGCAAATCGCGGTAGCGGCCGTTTGTCCTGGTGTGCCATCTCGGTCACCGTCCTCCGTGGTCTGCCCGACGACGTGTCCAAGTCAACCGGCCGCGAACAGGGCTAACCAGGCATCCAGTGCGCAGCCTGCGGAGTCGGTACGCGCGCACCTGGCAGTGGTACGGCAACGGCAGGGCACTCAGGTGGCAGCGGTGTGCTGTGAACCGCTCTGCGCGGCACGAACAGGGCGGCCCGTACACTCCGGCACAGCGCAGCGTGGGACCGGGGAGGCAGGATGTCGGGTGGGGTCATTGACCGGTGGACCGGCCGACACGCCTGTGCACTTGAAGCCGCGCTGAGGCTGACTCAGGAGCAGTTCGCCGCGAAGCTTGGAGCCGCGCGCCGGTCCGTCACTGAGTGGCATAAGCGTCCGGACATGGTGATCACCAAAGGGCTGCAAGCGGAGCTTGACCGGCTGTACGAGAGCGCAGACGACGGCGTCAAGGCCCGGTTCGCCGTTCAGCTTGAACGTGACGAACCCGGCACGGATGATGCCGAGCCGGTCGTCGCGCTCACGGTTGCTATCGCGGTGGTCTTGGACGCGGACCGTGCTCTAATTGTTTGCCGGCGGGATGAGGATTCATCGGGAATCACCTGGCAGTTCCCGGCGGGAATCGTTAAGCCGGGCACGTCTGCGCAGACCACCGCCGTACGCGAAACTCTCGCTGAAACCGGCGTCCGGTGCGTTTCTCAACGGCCGCTCGGCGGTCGAATTCACCCGGTGACTAGGGTGCGGGCAGAGTACTTCCTGTGTGAGTATCTGGCCGGCGAGGCGGAGAACCGTGATCCGGCAGAAAACGTCGATGTAGTATGGGCGCCGCGAATGGCCGTAACTCGGTTCATTCCTGCGGACAGAATCTTCCCGCCTGTGCTTGAGCTATTGGAGGACAAGTGACACAGCCCGAAGAGGCGCGCCCGCCGATCGCTGCCGCGATCATCGTGCAAGACGGTCAGGTCTTGATGGTTCAGCGCCGGGTCAAGGAAGGATCGCTTTCTTGGCAGTTCCCGGCGGGGCAGGTCGAGTCCGGCGAGTCTGGCGCGGATGCCGCTGTACGCGAAACGCAGGAAGAGGTCGGGCTCACCGTTGAGGCGGTACAGGAACTCGGTCAGCGCGTCCACCCGGCAACCAAGCGAACGATGGTATACGTCGCCTGCCGCGCGGTTTCGGGAACCGCGCGGCTCGTTGATGACGACGAGCTGGTCGCTGTCGAGTGGTGCGACCGGCCGAAACTTACGGAGTACGTACCGTATCCGTTCTTTGGGCCAGTGCAGGAGTACCTTGACGCGGCGCTGTCCTAGCTCTCGGCCTGCTCCGGCAGGAGATGCACGAATCGGGAGCGCACCACGCCATCGTGCAGGCGCTCTGGGAGTTCGATCCCACCGATATTCAGTCGCCGGGTCGTGACGTCTTCCAGGGTTTCGGTAGGAATCGATTCGGCATGGTCGAGGCACTTGATCGCATATTTTTCCGCATTCGGGATGTCGGCGCGCCAACGGTAAAGCTCCGTCAGCGCGTATGCGTACTCCATAGCGGACCGGTGATCGGCCGCAATGACCGCCTCGTCGTATTCCCGAATCAGTTCATCCGGCCGGACTGTAACCTGCATTGTATCCCTCAGAAAGTGAATCGCTCGGCGACGGTTTCGTAGTCGAACAGCTCATCTGGCGAGAACCACAGATCTACTTCGTACTTCGCCTCGTCAACGTTGCCCGATGCGTGAATCAGGTTGAGGACGGGCTTGTGGTTCGCTTCGGTGTACGCCTTCGAGGTGTGCACGAAGTCGCCACGGATGGTGCCAGCGGGCGCCTCATTCGGGAAGGTGTTCCCCACGAGTCGCCGAACGTTGGAGACGGCCTCAACCCCTTCGAGCACAAAGGCGATGACGGGGCCAGTCTGCATGAATCCAGCAATCGCGTCGTAGACCGACTGGCCAGCGCGCTCCGCCAGGTCGAAGTAGTGCTTCTGCGCGAAGTCGGCGTCGATGACCTTCATCTTGGCGCCGACGATCTTCAGTCCAGCATCCTCGAACCGCTGCGTCAGCCGTCCAACCAGCCCGCGGGCAACTGCGTCCGGCTTCAGCACAACGAGGGTGCGTTCGATCCCGGTCACCTGGTCGTCTCCTTCTGTCGAGAGGTGTCGAGCTACCAGACTGCCTTACCCCGATCCTGGCCCCTGGGTCGACCTCGGCGACCGGGGGCCGCTGTCCCCAATCGTGCCATGTCCCCGCCTGCTGGCACGAATGGCACGAATGGCATAGCCGCAGGTCACGGCGCTGGCGCCGCTGGCACGAATGGTGGCACGAATGGTGGCACGGATGAGTGGTGAAGGGACGAGATGCCCCGCCGCCTAACGGCGGCCTGTGTTGGACAGCGACAGGCGCCGATCGCAGGGTGGCGCCTGATCGCTCGAACCATGCTGCTTGGGCGGCGGGGCATCTCATCCCTGGCCGCTCTGCGGTACCGGAGGGTCGTTCAGGTCGACGACAACGAGCCAGGCGGGCGCGGGGCGCCCGGGGCAGAGGTTCCCTGTCGCCTCGCGCTGTGGCCAAATGAGAGCCGCCCTGAGAGGGCCGTAGACGGCCGAAAACGCCGCGGGGGTAGGTCGGTAAGGGGTCGCCGCTAGGCGCTAGATCCCAGGTGGGGACGAGGATGACCCGCTAGCGATGCCGCTAGGTCTAGCTGAGCCGGCCGCTAGACCTAGCGGCGAACTGAGGGGCCTTGCTAACGAAATTGCTAACGCGACCCCTGCGGCTCGGTGCGAGACGTGCAAAACGCGCAACGTCGTTGGCGCTAGATCCCTTGTGCTGCAACGGATCCGGCGCCAACGGCGACGACTGCAACTTGGCATGAACTCCTCATAACCCAGAGGTCGCAGGTTCAAATCCTGCCCCCGCTACGAGGGAAAACGGCCCCTTCGGATTCGTCCGGAGGGGCGTTTTCATGTCCGTGCTCACGGATTTGCGCACCTGCCTCCTTCGCTGGCATCTCGGATGCTTCGCCGGCTCGGTCAGCTCGCGGGTGGGCAGTGCCGCGTCACGATCCATGCCCGGTAGGGCGCACGTGTGGACCGACGTGGTGAACGCCGTGTTCGTGTCCGGGTCTCCCGGCTGACGACGGCCGTACGCTCGCGGCGAGGTTCCCGTGGCGCGGTGGCATGCGACGGGTTCGGCCCGGGTCGGGTGCCCCGTACCGGCCACTGAGAGGTCCTGACGGAAAGGACTGTCGGCGCCTGGCGGACTCAGGACGACGCTGCCGACGTTGTCGGCACAGTCGCATACAACACCGGTATGCGACTGCACCTCCGCCTTGGCAGCCCCGCCCTGAGCCTCGCCAGGCATCCGACGCCTTTCTGCCAGGACCTCTTAAGCTGGGCCGTTGTGACGGACAGCTTTGACCCGGTGGAGTACAACCGCGCCGCCTGGGACCGCGAGGTGGAGAACAGCAACATGTGGACCCGGCCGGTCGGGCCGGAGGTCATCGCCCGGGCACGCGCCGGCGACTGGTCCGTCGTCCTGATCGGACACCGGGCGGTGCCGCGCGCCTGGTTCCCCGCCGAACTGGTCGGCGCCGAGGTGCTGTGCCTGGCAGCCGGCGGAGGCCAGCAGGGCCCGGTACTCGCGGCGGCGGGCGCGGCCGTGACGGTACTCGACAACTCGCCGCGGCAGCTGGACCGCGACCGGGAGGTCGCCACCCGCGAGGGGCTGGCCGTCCGTACGGTGCTCGGTGACATGCGCGATCTGAGCGTGTTCCCCGACGCCAGCTTCGACGTCGTGTTCAACCCGGTGTCCAGCGTGTTCTCGCCCGAGCTGGCACCGGTCTGGCGGGAGTCGTACCGCGTGCTGCGCCCGGGCGGGATCCTGATGACCGGCTTCCTGAACCCCGACGTCTTCATCTTCGACGCGACGGCGTTGGACGAACGGGGCGAGCTGGTCGTGCGTCACCCGCTCCCGTTCAGCAGCCTCGACCTGTCGGAGCAGGAGCGGGCGCGCTCGTACGGGACGGGGCCGATCGAGTACAGCCACTCGCTCACCGGGCAGATCGGCGGCCAGCTCGCGGCCGGCTTCACCCTGACCCACCTGGACGAGGCCCCGCACCACGCGGACGCCACCGGCCGGTACATGCCCGGGTTCTTCGCCACCCGGGCGGTCAAGCCGTAACCGTTGCGCGACCGGCGAATCCGCGGACGAGCACGACAGGTCCCGCGCGGCAAACCCTTCCGGAGTACGGCACCGGACGGCCGCGGGGCGGAGTCGTGCCGGTCGGGGCTAACGTTGCCGCGTCGCGGTTCCGGGTCCAGTGACGGCGGTGTGGGTGGATCCAGCGGGGCTGCTGGCACGGCCACCCGT
The DNA here is from genome assembly GCF_016861975.1 of Actinocatenispora rupis. GTDB lineage: Bacteria > Actinomycetota > Actinomycetes > Mycobacteriales > Micromonosporaceae > Actinocatenispora > Actinocatenispora rupis. The sequence goes on from NZ_BOMB01000015.1 coordinate 84,571, forward strand.
GGACCCGCCGAGCGCGGGTGGTGAGTACTTCCGTTGCGGGGCAACGGGAGTGGCGAGAACCGTGACGGCCACCTGTGCCCGCCGCGCGGCTGCTTGACGCGAGCAGTGGGGGTGGCACCGCCGCGGCGCAGTACCCGGTTCTGTCACAGGTGGCCGATACGGTGGTGGCCATGCCTGAAGTACCGAGGTCTTCGCGGTTTTTGGAGGATCGATTCGCCGGTCGGACGCCGAACCTGCGCCGGGCCGTCCGGGCGATCGTGCTCGACGCGGACGACCGCATCCTGTTGTGCCGCTTCGTCTTCCCTCATCCGGCGGTGCCGGGCGGGGCGGCGGGCGTGTGGGCGGCACCCGGCGGCGGCATCGAACCCGGCGAGGACCGGCTGACGGCCCTGCGTCGCGAACTTCGTGAGGAGACGGGTCTCGCGATCACCGTGGACCCGCCGCACGTCTGGCACCAGGAAGTACTCGACGCCGACCACGCGCCCGGCTTCGGTGGCATCGTCAACGACTACTTCCTGGTCCGCGCACACCACTTCGAGCCCCGCGGCGAGCTGCCCGACGACCAGCTCGCCGCCGAGTACCTGGGCGGGTTTCGCTGGTGGCGGCTCGCGGAGATCGTCGACCACACCGGCCCCGAGCTGTTCTCGCCGCGCGACCTCGCCACACCGTTGGCGACACTTCTCACCACGGGTACGCCGACGCGTCCCGTCCATCTCGGGCTCTAGCCGGCGCGCGGCCGACCACAAATGCTTGCGTACCAGGGTAGTGACGAGCACCGCACCGGTGGACACCTGTGTCCGTGGTGCTCTGCATGCGGCGGGATCTGTTGCCGCACAACGGAAGAAGCGTCACTTGCGCTCCCGGCAACGCGCCTGCGTACGCAAAATGCGGCGACATCGGCGGCGATCCCCGTCAGGATGGCCGGAATGGACGAGGTTGAGGTCGTCGTCGCGCACAGCCAGCGCGCGACGCTGCGGGTCGGTGACGTGTTCCTGAAGGTCGACGGCGATCCGGCGCACGCCGACGTCGAGGTTCGGGCAATGGCCATGGTTCCGGTGCCGACTCCGGCGATCCTCTGGCGCGAGCCGCCCGTACTCGCGATCGCCGCGGTACCGGGGAAGGCACTGGGCGTACTCGGTGAGCCGTCGAGCGCGTCGCCCGCGGCGTGGGCCGCGGCGGGCGCGGCCGTACGGAGGCTGCACGATGCGCCGTTGCCGCCGTGGCCGGGGCGCGCGCTCGACGACATCACCGCCGAACTCGACGGCGAGTGCGCGTGGCTGCTCGCCAACGGCGTACTGCCCGCCGAGGTGGTGCGACGCAACCGGGAGATCGCCGGGGCCGCGCTCCGGCCGTGGACGCCGGCGTTCATCCACGGCGACCTGCAGATCACGCACGTGTTCGTCGACGGCGACGAGGTCACCGGCATCATCGACTGGTCCGAGGCGGCGCCCGGCGACGCCATGTTCGACCTCGCCACCCTGACGCTCGGGCACGAGGAACGCCTGGACGACCTGCTCGCCGGGTACGGCCCCGGCGCGGACCGGGACGTGATCCGCGCCTGGTGGTCGCTGCGCAGCCTGAAGGCGTCGCGCTGGCTGATCGAGCACGGCTTCGACCCGGACGCGCCGGGGTGCGAGTTCGACGTGCTCCGGGCCCGGATGCAGGAACCCTAGGGCCCCGCCCCGGCCCAGACCTCTTGGTACGAAAGGGAAACAGCGCGCGGTCGGGGCTACCGTGCATCGGCGTACTGCGCGGGTTGACCGGATGTGTGGTTGAGGTTCTAGGGTGCCCGCGTGAAGGTGATCATGGTTGCGCGGTTCGGGGCGCTGGAGGCCCTGCGGGTCGTGGAGGTGGCGCCGCCGTCGGTGGCGGCGGCCGCGGCGCACGCGGACATCGAGGCGCGGAACGTCGTCGGCAAGCTGCTCCTGGTGCCGTGACCGCGACGGCGCCCGCCGGTACGTGCCCGGCGGGCGCAGTCGTTGCCACGTAAGAGGTCCTGACAGAAAGGACTGTCGGCGCCTGGCGGACTCAGGACGACGCTGCCGACGTTGTCGGCACAGTCGCATACAACACCGGTATGCGACTGCACCTCCGCCTTGGCAGCCCCGCCCTGAGCCTCGCCAGCCATCCGACGCCTTTCTGTCAGGACCTCTAAGGGAATGCGGTCACATCCGGTCGGGTGCCTCGATGCCGAGCAGGTCGAGCCCGGTGGCGAGGGTACGGGCGGTCAGGTCGCAGAGCACCAGCCGCGAGCCGCGCGTCGGTTCGGGCGCGGAGAGTACGGGGCAGCTCTCGTAGAAGTCGGTGTACGCGGCGGCGAGCCGGAACAGGTACCGGGTGAGGCGGTGCACCAGCGCGGTGTCGGCGACCTCGTGCAGGGTCGCGGGGAAGGCGAGCAGGTCGAGGGCGAGCGCCCGTTCGGCGGGTTCGGTGACGAGGACGGTGTCGACCGCCGCCGCCTCCGTCAGACCGGCGCGGCGGAAGATGGACAGGATCCGCGCGCGGGCGTACTGGAGGTACGGGGCGGTGTCGCCGGTGAACGCGAGCATCCGGTCGTAGTCGAACACGTAGTCCTTGCCGCGTTCGGCGGACAGGTCCGCGTACTTGACGGCGCCGATGCCGACGGCGCGGGCGAGCGCGCCGGAGTCCGCGCCGTCGGGTACCAGCTCGGCGGCCCGGCGTACCGCTTCGGTGAGGAGCGCGACGAGCGTGACGGAGTCGCCGGCCCGGGTGCGCAGCATCCGCCCGTCGGCGCCGAGTACGGAGCCGAACGCGACGTGTTCGGCGCTCGCCGCGTCGGTGAGCCAGCCGGCGTCGCGCGCGGTGGCGAACACCATCGCCAGGTGCTGGCGCTGCGGCTCGCCCACGACGTACAGGAGGCGGGTGGCGGCCAGCTCGCCCAGCCGGTACCGGATGGTGGCGAGATCCGTTGCGGCGTAACCGAACCCGCCGTCGCTCTTGCGTACGATGAGGGGCAGCGGGGTGCCGTCGCGCCCGGTGAAGCCGGCCGGGAACGCGCAGAGCGCACCGTCCGACTCGCGCAGCAGCCCGGCCCGGTCCAGCTCGTCGACGACGTCGCCGAGCCGCTCGTCGTACCGGCTCTCGCCGTCGAGGTCGTCGTCGGTGAGCCGCACCCCGAGCAGCGCGTACACGGAACGGAAGTAGTCCTGGGAGCCGGTGACGAGGACGCGCCAGAGCCGCAGCGTCGCCGGATCGCCGGACTGGAGCAGGACGACGCGGCGCCGGGAGCGTTCCCGGAACGCGGGGTCGGTGTCGAACGCGGCCCGCGCCGCCCGGTAGAAGCCGGACAGGTCGCCGGCGGACAACGCGTGCGCGGCGGTCGCCCCGCCCACGTCGAGCAGGTGCTCGATCAGCATCCCGAACGGCGTGCCCCAGTCGCCGACGTGGTTCTGCCGGACGACACGGTGCCCGAGATGGTCGAGCAGCCGGGCGAGCGCGTCGCCGAGGATCGTCGAGCGCAGGTGGCCGACGTGCATCTCCTTCGCCGCGTTCGGCCCCGAGTAGTCGACGACGACGGTCCGCGGATCCGCCACCCGCGGCACCCCGAGGCGTACGTCGGCGGCGGTGTCTGCCAGCAACCCGCCGAGTACGTCACCGCGCACGGTCAGGTTGAGGAAGCCCGGGCCGGCGGTGTCCACAGTGGACAGATCGGCGAGGTCGGCCGCGGCGGCCACCTCCGCGGCGACCTCGCGGGGCGGCCGCCCGAGCGTACGGGACAGCGCGAGCGCGCCGTCCGCCTGGAAGTCCGCGCGACGGGAACGGCGCAGTACGGGATCGGTCGGGGCGCCCGCGACGGACGCGAACGCGGCGGACAGTCGTGCGTGCAGCAACCCCTCGATCCCGGTCATGCCACGGGACCGTAGCGGCCGGCGGCACCCCGTCGTACCGGATTTCGGTGTCCCCGGAACGGTGAACCCGGCCGAACGGACGATCCGTACCGGACATCGCGAGGGATACTCTCCGTATATGACTGACTCCGGAGGGGTTCTGCTCCGTTCGGTCGGTGGCGTCGAGAGCGCCTGGAGACCTCGCGGCTGACGCGTACGGATCGCGGGCGGCGCGAGGCAGGCGGGCGGCCCCGGTGATGCACCGGGGCCGCTTCCACGCCCCCGTGTTCCGTTGCGGCACAACGGTTGTCGACCACGTCGCGAAAATCGGGTTGCGCGCGGCGCGCCACCCGCGGCACCGTCGACCCATGGTCGTACGAACGTTCCCACGCTGTCCCGTCGCCGTCGCGCCCGCGACGCGACAGCAGCGCCGCGCGAGGGGAACGGTCGGCCACCAGTGACCGCCGCGCTCGTGTCCGGCCTGCTCGCCGGATACGGGGTGGCCCTGCCGATCGGCGCCATCGGCGCCTACCTGGCCACCCTCAGCGCCCGTACGTCGTTGCGCGTCGGCGCGGCGGCCGCCCTCGGCGTCGCCACCGCCGACGGCCTCTACGCCCTCCTCGCCGTCACCGCCGGCCGCCCCCTCGCCGCCCTGCTCACCCCTGTCGCCACCCCGCTGCGTACCGCGTCCGCCGGCATCCTGCTGGCGCTCGCCGCCTGGACCACCGTGCGCGCCGTCCGCACGTACCGGACGAGGTCGGATGCTCCGGCGGATCCGTTGCCCCACAAGGGATCCGCGCTGCGCGGCGGGCCGGGCGCGCGCCCGCTCGCCGCCTACCTCAGCCTGCTCGGACTCACCATCCTCAACCCCCTCACCATGGTGTACTTCGCCGCCCTCGTCACCGGTTCCCGCCCCACCACCGGCATCGCCACCGCCGCCGCGTTCGTCGTCGCCGCCTTCACCGCCTCCGCGTCCTGGCAACTCACCCTCGCCAGCGCCGGCGCCGCCCTCTCCCGCCTCCTCACCACGCCCCGCGCCCGCCTCCTCACCACCCTCGCCTCCGCCCTCCTCATCGCCGGCCTCGCCGTACGCTCCCTCGTCACCTGACGCGAAACCGTTCGCCCGAACCAAAAGCCGCGGCGCGGCACCGGAGCGCCGGGGTGCTGGGTGGTGGCTGGGCGCCGAAGGGCGCCACCAGCACGCCGGACGGGCAGCGGGCGGAGCGACGAGCAGCACAGGAGACGGTGGCGACCGGGGCTGGGCACGTCGGTGCCTACTTCTGGTGTCGCACAAGGACTCTCGGCGGCGGTGACCGACCCGGCGGAACGGAGGCGGACCGGCCAAGGTCGGTGGACGCGCACCGACTGGGGTCGGTGCCGAGAGGCGAACGCGGACGCATCCGCGGGCAGTACGAGGAGAGGACGGGGAGTGGGGTCACCGGTAGCCGGGCGGCGCGACGTCGCGTACGGACCGCAGCACGTGGTCGCGGAACCCCGCGGACGACGCCGGCAGCACCCGGCCCCGCAGCCACGCCAACCCGACGTCGCGGGACGCGTCGACGTCGCTGACCCGCAGGTGCGGCGCCGCCGGCAGCGCCTGCGACGGCGGGAACGTCGCCGTCTGCGGTACGGGCAGCAGCGCGACGCCCAGCCCGGCCGTGACGAGCCCGCGCAGCGTCTCCACCTCCTCGCCCTCGAACCCGATCCGCGGTACGAAACCGGCGGCGCGGCACAGGTCCTCGGTCGTGTCGCGCAGCCCGTACCCGGGGCGGAGGACGACGAACGGGTCGTCGGCGACGTCGGCGAGCCGTACCCGGGTGCGGTGGGCGAGGCGGTGCCCCGGCGGGACGGCGAGCCGGAGCGGTTCGACGAGCAGCCGCCGCCACCGTACGTCCGGATGGTCGGGGTCGCCGCTGGTGATGATGAGGTCGACGCCGCCGGACAGCAGCGCGGACAGGATCGCCTGCTCGCCGTGCTGGTTGAGTTCGAAGCGGACCCGGGGCCGCGCCGCCAGGTACCCGTGGACGAGCGGCGGCACCAGCCACGTGCCGAACGTGTGCAGGAACGCCAGCGGCACCACGCCCCGGTCCGGGTCGACGACCTCGGCGGTGGCGCGCAGGCCGGCGTCGTACCGGTCGAGGGTGGCGGCGGCGTGCTCGGCGAAGACGCGGCCCGCGGGGGTGAGCCGCAGGCCGCGTCCGGCCCGGTGCAGCAGCGGGGTGCCGACCTCGCGTTCGAGCCGGCCCAGCGCCCGGGACAGCGCCGGCTGCGTCACGTGCGCGTCGGCCGCGGTACGGGTGACGGTGGCGCCGTCGGCGACCGCCCGGAACCATCGCAGTACCTGGATGTCCACGTGACCCATGTTCACACGGCATGGGTGGGCCGGCGAACTGGCATTGGACGCATCCGTCGCCGGAGTACCAGGGTGGGGGAGAACCGGGAAGGAGGGCGCTCATGGCAACCGTGGCCGACCATCTGGTCCGTACGCTCCGGCAGACCGGCGTGCGCCGCATCTACGGCATCGTCGGCGACAGCCTCAACCCGATCGTCGACGCGGTACGGCGTACCGACGGCATCGAGTGGGTGCACGTCCGGCACGAGGAGACCGCCGCGTTCGCCGCCGCCGCCGAGGCGCAGCTCACCGGCCGTCTCGCGGTCTGCGCCGGCAGCTGCGGCCCCGGCAACCTGCACCTCGTCAACGGCCTGTACGACGCGCACCGCTCCGGCGCGCCCGTCCTCGCGATCGCCTCGCACATCCCGTCCGGGCAGATCGGCACCGGCTTCTTCCAGGAGACGCACCCGGACCGGCTGTTCGCCGAATGCAGCCACTTCTCCGAGCTCGCCGCCACCCCCGAGTCCGTGCCCCGCCTCGTACGGATCGCCGCGCAGACCGCCGTCGGCCGCGGCGGCGTCGCCGTCCTGTCGCTGCCGGGTGACCTCGCCGACCGCCCCGCGCACGGTACGGCGGAGACGGTGACGTTCGCGCCGCGTTCGCCGGTCGTACCGGGGGACGCGCAGGTGGCGGAGCTGGCCGAGTTCCTGTCGTCCGGGCGGGTGACGATCTTCGCGGGGGCCGGCTGCGCGGGCGCGCACGACGAGGTGCTGGCGCTCGCCGAGCGGCTCGCCGCGCCCGTCGGCCACTCCCTCGGCGGCAAGGAGTGGATCCAGTACGACAACCCGTACGACGTCGGCATGAGCGGGCTGCTCGGCTACGGCGCCTGCCACGACGCGCTGCACGCCGCCGACCGGGTCCTGCTCCTCGGCACCGACTTCCCGTACGACGGGTTCCTGCCGCAGGCGCGCACCGCGCAGGTCGATGTGGACCCGGCCCGGCTCGGCCGCCGCACCCCGCTCGACATCGCCGTGCACGGCTCCGTACGCGAGACGGTGCGCGCGCTGCTTCCGTTGCTGCGCAAGCGTACCGACCGCTCGTTCCTGGACCGGATGCTGCGCGAGCACCACCGCAAGCTGACCCGCGTCGTCGACGCGTACACCACCGGCATCGAGCACCACACCCCGATCCACCCCGAGTACGCGGCGGCGCAGCTCGACGCGGCCGCCGCCGACGACGCCGTGTTCACCGTCGACACCGGCATGAACAACGTCTGGGCCGCCCGGTACCTGACGCCGAACGGCCGGCGCCGCGTCCTCGGCTCCTTCCGCCACGGCAGCATGGCGAACGCGCTGCCGCAGGCGATCGGCGCCGCGCTCGCCGCACCCGACCGGCAGGTCGTCGCGCTCGCCGGGGACGGCGGACTGGCCATGCTGATGGGCGACCTGCTCACCCTCTCCGCGTACCGGGTGCCGGTGAAGGTGGTGGTGTTCAACAACGCCACGCTCGGCATGGTCAAGCTGGAGATGCTCGTCGACGGCCTGCCCGACCACGGCACCGACCACCCGCCGGTCGACTTCGCCGCCATCGCCGCCGCCTGCGGCATCCCCGCCGTCCGCGTCGACAAGCCCGCCGGCGTACGCGAGGCGCTGACCGAGGCGTTCGAGCGGCCCGGCCCGGCGCTCGTGGACCTCGGCACCGACCCCAACGCGCTGTCCATCCCGCCCAAGCTCACCGCCCAGCAGGTACGCGGGTTCGCGCTCGGCGTCGGCCGTACCGTGCTGTCCGGCGGGGTGGGTGCGATGGTCGACCTCGCCCGCAGCAACCTCCGCAACCTCCCACGTCCCTAGAACGTGTCAGCACCACCGCCCGCGGGCGGTGATCCGGGGGCCGGTCCCGGCGTACGTTGGGACCGTGACGGGGACACGGGTGCCGGGCGAGGGGCCGGCACCCGTGTGGCCCGCCCGCGACACCCGGATCGCCGGCGTGCACACCCGGGTACGCGAGACCGGCGGCACCCCCGCCGTGGCGTACGTGCACGGCCTGGGCGGATCCGCGCTGGACTGGACCGACCTCGGCGCGCTGCTCGCCCCCGACCTGCCCGGCGCCGCGCTCGACCTGCCCGGCTTCGGCGGATCCGCACCGCTGCGCCGGTACAGCCTGGCCGCGCTCGCCGACCACGTGACCGCCTGGCTCGCCGCGCTCGGCCCGGTGCACCTGGTCGGCAACTCGCTCGGCGGCGCCGTCACGGTGCTCGTCGCCGCCCGCCGCCCCGACCTGGTCCGTACTCTCACGTTGATCTCGCCGGCGATGCCGTTCCTGCGGCCCTGGCAGTCGGATCTCGGCCGGCTCGCGCCGTTCGCCTGGCTCCCCGGTACGGCCCGGGTGCTGGCGCTGACCATGGCGCGCCTCGGCCCGGACGGGCTGACCCGCCAGTCGATCGAGAGCTGCACGACCGACCCCGCCTCGGTACCGCCGGACCGGCTCGCCGCGTTCCGGGACGAGGCGGAACGCTGGCTCGCGTCGCCGTGGCACGCCGACGCGTACGTGCGGACGTTCCGGGCGCTGCTCGCCACGTTCCTGCGGCCCGGCGCCGGCTCGCCCTGGTCGTACGCGGCGCGCATCGCCGTGCCCACGCTCGTCGTGTGGGGCCGCGACGACCGCCTGGTACCGTCCCGCCTCGGTCCACGCCTCGCCGGTACGGTGCCGGACTGCCGGCTGCTCGTCCTCGACGGGGTCGGCCACGTCGCCCAGGTCGAACGCCCGGCGACGGTCGCCGGCGCGATCCGCGCACTCGTCGACGAACATCGCGCAGCGTGAGATAACTCGCCTGTCCGTGTCACGCGCGGATCCGACAAGGCCGTCATGGCACTCTGATCTGCGATGCCTCCGACGACGACGCGCCAGCGCACCCCGTCCCGGGTGGCGAGCCGGGTGGACGCCCGCCGGCTGGCCCGGGAGAGGATGCTGCGCCGCCGCCGGCGTACGTTCCTCGGCGCGGTGCTGCTGATCGCCCTCGCCGTCGTCGGTGTCGACATGCTCCAAGGCGGTACGAAGGACCCGCGGGACACCGCCGTCGCCGCCACCCGCAGCCCGCAGCCGCGGGCCACCACCGCCGCGGCCGCCGTGCCGTCGCAGTCCGCCGGCTCCCCGTCGCCCAGCGCCGAGACCGTCACGTACCCGAGGGACGGGTCGCGGTCGTTCACGACGGCGCGCGGCGGCGGTGGCGTGGCCGGCAGTTCCGGCACCCTGCTGCGCTACCAGGTGGACGTGGAGAAGGACATCCACGGGATCGACGTGCAGAAGTTCGCGGACGCGGTGACCGCGATCCTCGGCGCGCCGCAGGGCTGGACGGCCGGCGGCGAGTGGCGCTTCCAGCGGGTCGGTCCCGGCGAGGCGCACGACTTCACGCTGAACCTGGTCACCCCGGGTACCCGGGACTCGATGTGCGGCGACACCCCGGACGGCTACACGTCCTGCCGCAACGGCGACAACGTCATGATCAACGTGTCCCGGTGGGTGCACGGCGTGCCGTTCTACCCGAGCCTCGCGCAGTACCGGGACTACGCGATCAGCCACGAGGTCGGCCACCGGCTCGGCCACGGCCACGAGCTGTGCCCCGGCAAGGGCCGGAAGGCGCCGACCATGCAGCAGCAGACCCTCGGCCTGCACGGCTGCGTCGCCAACCCCTGGCCGTACCCGGGCGGCAAGCGTTACGCCGGGCCGCAGGGCGACTACTCGCAGGCGCACATCCCGTCGGACCCGCCGAGCTACTTCACCCGCTGAGACGTACCGCCAGGCTCGGGCCGGCACCCGCCGTCCGAGAGGTGGGAAGGGTGGTCGGGGTCACCGGCGTTGTGCCGGTACGCGAGCAACAATGTTCGATGAACGTCCACCTAGGTCTCGGAGGAGTCGTGTCGCTCCCACCGCTCGTCGAACCCGCCGCGGAGCTGTCCGTGGACGAGGTGCGGCGATACTCCCGGCATCTGATCATCCCGGACGTCGCCATGGACGGCCAGAAGCGCCTGAAGAACGCCAAGGTGCTCTGTGTCGGCGCGGGTGGGCTGGGCTCCCCGGCCCTGATGTACCTGGCGGCCGCCGGGGTCGGCACGCTCGGCGTGATCGACTTCGACACCGTCGACGAGTCGAACCTGCAGCGCCAGATCATCCACGGCGTGTCGGACATCGGTAAGTCGAAGGCGCAGTCGGCGCGCGAGTCGATCGCCGAGATCAACCCGCTGGTCGACGTGATCGTGCACGACGAGCAGCTGTCCACCGACAACGTGATGGACGTCTTCGCGGGCTACGACCTGATCGTCGACGGCACCGACAACTTCGCCACCCGGTACATGGTGAACGACGCGGCGGTGCTGCTCGGCAAGCCGTACGTGTGGGGCTCGATCTACCGGTTCGACGGCCAGGCCAGCGTCTTCTGGGCGGAGTACGGGCCGTGCTACCGCTGCCTCTACCCGGAGCCGCCGCCGCCCGGCATGGTCCCGTCGTGCGCCGAGGGCGGCGTGCTGGGCGTGCTCTGCGCGTCGATCGGTTCGATCCAGGTGACCGAGGCGATCAAGCTGCTGACCGGCATCGGCGACCCCCTGGTCGGCCGCCTCACCGTGTACGACGCGCTGGAGATGTCGTACCGGACGATCAAGGTCCGGAAGGACCCGAACTGCCCGCTCTGCGGTGAGCACGCGACGCAGACCGAGCTGCTGGAGGACTACGAGGACTTCTGCGGCGCGGTGTCGACCGAGGCCGCCGAGGCCGCGCAGGGCTCGACGATCACCGCGACCGAGCTCAAGGAATGGCAAGACGCGGGCAAAGATTTCCTGCTGGTCGACGTTCGGGAGCCGGCCGAGTTCGAGATCATCCGGATTCCGGGCTCCGTTCTGATCCCCAAGGGCGAGATCCTGTCCGGCGACGCGCTGGCGTCGCTGCCGCAGGACAAGCAGATCGTGCTGCACTGCAAGTCCGGCGTACGGTCGGCGGAAGCGTTGGCAGCACTGAAATCCGCGGGTTTCCGCGACGCCGTGCACGTGCAGGGCGGGGTGCTGGCCTGGCAGGCGCAGGTCGACCCGAGCCTCCCCACGTACTGACCGGTTCGCGACCGGGCCGGATCACGCATGTCGTGACCCGGCCCGGTTGGTCGTTTTAACCGGATCGGGCCGAAGGGCTCGCGTCCGGGCGCGACTGGTCGCACACTTGTGCGGTACCTCCGCGGCGTCAGGTGGGCGCCGTCGTAGAGCACAAGGAGCGGGAGTTGCACGCGTCGCAGTACAACCACATGGCCCAGGCGCTTGAGCGGTACCTGCCGAAGGACCGTCACCTCGATGTACTCGAACTCGGCTCGGCCACCTCACCGAACCAGGTGATCACCCACCGCACCCTGTTCAAGGACATCGACCACTCGTACTTCGGGGTCGACATCCGGGACGGCAACAACGTCGACGCGGTCATGCCCGCGCCGTACACGATTCCGGCGAAGAGCAAGAGCGCCGACGTGGTCGTTGCCGGTTCGGTGTTCGAGCACGTGCCGATGCCGTGGGCGTCGATCCTGGAGGTGGCGCGCGTCCTGCGGCCCCGGGGTCTGTTCTTCTTCACCGCGCCGTCGCGCGGCCACAAGCACACCCCCGTCGACTGCTGGCGTTACTACCCGGACGCGGTGCGCGCGCTGGCCGCCGCGTCCCGGCTGACCCTCAAGGACGTGCACACGCACTACCCGCCGTTCACCGAGGACCGCCGGCACGACTACGGGAACATCGACGCGGCGAACGACTACTGGGGCGACACCGTCGCCGTGTTCCAGAAGCCGACGAAGTACGCGCCGACGATGACGTTCGTGCGTCCGGTGGTGCGGTGGTGGGCGAACCGGGCGTCGCGGCAGGGCCCGCTGGGCGCCACGCCGGACCCGAAGTTCCGCTGTTCGGTGTACAAGGGCGACGGCGAGAAGCCGTGGGACAAGGTCCTGCGCGAGTCGAAGCGGGCCGCGGCCGACAAGGTGGGCGCGGAGAAGTAGCGGGCGCCGACGGGTGCCAGCGGATCCCTGCCCGCTGGCACCCGGCGCCCCCGTACCGCCGGCCGGGCCGCGAGGCTCGACCGACAATCGGTGCGGGACAGGCCGCCCGCCGGGTACCGCAATCGCATTATTAGGACACTTAACAGTGGTGTCCACCCCGTCCGTGGTGTCTGGTACTCCGTTGTTGACATCGCTCAGCATGATCATGGCGTGCCTGACTCGCTTCTCGCCGCCTGCCGCGCCCTCACCTCCGCCGACGACCGGAGCTTCGGCGCTGCCCTCTCCGTCGTGTACGGGCGGATCCCGGACGCCGGCCCCGACGAGCGCCGCGCCGCCACCGAACACCTCGGCGACCACGTCGAACGGTTGGACCCGCGGCACGCGAGCTGGGTGGCGATCCTCGTCGGCGCACTCACCGAGTACGGGGCGGATCCCACCCCCGCGGCCGCGCCGATCCTCGCCTGCCTGAAGACCATCGCCGAGGCCGCCACGTACTTCGCGGACGCCTGGCGCGACGTGACCGACGAGGCGCTGCCCGACCCGTGCGGCGTACCGGACCGGCGGATCGAGCGGATGCTGCGGCCCGAGCTGGGGGACGCCACCGCCGTCGTGGTCGAGGCGTGGGGCAGCCTGCCGCGCTGGACCACCGCCGCCCACGCCGTACTGGAAGGGTCGGCCGAGGCGCGCCGGCCCCGCGTCGACACCCCGCAACTGCGCCGCGTCGTCACCGCCGCCGCCGCGTACTGTCCGGATCTGCGCGAGGTGGAGAGGCTGCTGCGGGTGCTGGACGGGGTGCAGGTGCTGGCGCTGCACCGGGAGTCGGCCCGCGGGTTCGTGGTCGGGATCGGCGGGGTCGGCGACAACCGGCAACTGGAGACGCTGCTCGCCGGTGCCCTCGTCGACCGGTACGGGCTGCCCGGGCATCCGGTGGACCCGCGCTGGACCGCCGCGTACTCGGACGGTGCGCCGGCCGAGGGCCCGGTGACCGGCTGGTGGGACCTGGCCGGCGCGGACGGTGAGCCGCTGGGCCGGGAGTCGGTGCCGGCGGACATCCCGGTCGTCGACGGGATGCGGGTCGTGGTGCTCGACCCGCCCGCGCGCCGGCGTACGTGGCGGGCCGCCCGCCGCCACCCGCGGATGACCGCCACCCTCACCGTCACCGGCGAACTGTCCGCCGGCCAGCTCGCCGCCTGGTGGGACCGGGTACGTCCGGCGCCGGTGCGGTGACCCCGGGGTAGGTTGACCGGCATGGAGATCCCGGAGCACGTGGACCGGGTGCTGTCCGTGGTCGAGCTGATCCCGCCCGGCCACGTCATGTCGTACGGTGCGGTCGCCGACGTCGTCCGCGAGCGCGGCGGTACGGCCAGCGCCCGCAGCGTCGGCACCGTCATGGCCCGGTACGGCGGCGCCGTGCCCTGGCACCGGGTGGTCAACTCGGCGGGCCGGCTGCCACCCGGGCACGAGCGGCGGGCGCGCGCCGCCCTGGACGCAGAGGGCGTACCGTTCCGCGGCGAGCGCGTCGACATGCGCGCCGCCGCCTGGTACCCGGAGGACTGACCGCCGCGCCGCCGCGTGATCCCCGGGGACCGACCGCCGTGCCGGGCCGGAGCGGGCCCGCGGTGGTCCACAGTGGAGCATGGAAAGCTCCACTGTGGACCGTGGGGCTACTTCTGGACCGCGCGGGTGTAGTCGGCGATCGGCTTGCGGAGGGCGTCCGCCTGCGCCTTGAGGTTCGCCTGCGCGGCGTTCGGGTCGCCGCCGGTGATGGTCTTCTCCAGCGCCTCCTCGGCCGACTGGCGCGCCTGCGGCATGACACCGAGCGCGCACCCGGCCGTCGCCACGCTCGGCTTCGTCGAGTGCAGCTGGTTCACCGCCACCGTGAACTGCGGGTACTGCTTGACCCACGCCTTGTCGCTGGGCTGGTCGAGCGCCTTGGAGTTGACCGGGAAGTAGCCGGTGCCGGTGTGCCAGGACGCCTGCACCTCGGGCGACGCCGCGTACTTCACGAACTCCCAGGAGGCGCGCTTCTGCGCGTCCGTGTGGCCGATGCCGTCGATCCACAGGCTGGCGCCGCCGATGATGGTGCCGCCGTTCGGCGAGCCGGTACCGGACAGCCGCGGGAACGGCGCGGCCACCACGTCGAACCTGCCCTTCGACGCGTTGATGTAGTCACGCATCTCGCCGGTGGACTCCAGCGACATGCCCACGGTGCCGGACTTGAACGCCTGCTGCGCCGCGTCGGTGGTACGGCCGGTGTTCGACGCGTACCCCTTCTTGACCATGTCGGTCCACCACTGGGCGACCTTGACGCCGTCCGGCGAGGCGAAGTCGACCTTCGTCGCCAGCCCGCTGCGGCCGTTGTTCCTGTCGCAGTACTGGTCGCCGTTGGTGGCGAGGAGCTGCTCCAGGAACCAGCCGTAGATGGCGGCGTTGAAGCCGACCACGTTGTGCTTCCTGTCGGTCAGCTTCTTTGCGTCGGCCATGATCTCGGCCAGGTTCGTCGGCGGCTTGTTCGGGTCCAGCCCGGCCTTCGCGAACAGCTTCTTGTTGATGTACAGCAACGGCATCGACGAGTTGAACGGCATCGAGTCGAGCTTGCCGTTGAACGTGTAGTAGTTCGCGATGTTGGGTTCGAGCTGGCTGGTGTCCCACTTGTCCTTGTCGGCGAACTTGTACACCGGCACGGTCTGCTTCGAGTCGATCATGAACCGCGACCCGATGTCGTACACCTGGATCAGCTCGGGGGTGTGCTTCTGCTGCACCGACGTCTTGTACTTGGCGATCGCGTCGTCGTACTCCCCGACGTACACGGGCTTGACGACGATCTTGCCCTTGTGCGCGGCGTTGAAGCGGCTGGCGATCGAGTTGAGGGCGACCGCGTTCGGCCCCTTCATGCTGTGCCAGAACTCGACGGTCGTGACACCCTTCGCGTGCGACAGGGCGTCGGCGCCGGGCGCGGCGGTCGAGCTGCCGCCGGAGTCGCTGCCGCCGCAGGCGGCCAGCGCGGCCGTCGTGGTGAGCGCCGCGGCGGCAGCCAGCAGCCGTACCGTGTGGCGTTGCCTCATTCCGTTGCCTCCCAAGGATTCTCGTTACCGAACCGCGCCGGCGGTCAGGCCGCGCACGATGTACCGCTGTCCGAACAGGACGATGAGCAGTGTCGGGATCACCGACAGGGCGACACCGGCGATCACCAGCCCCAGGTCACCGACCTCGGCGTTGCGGAGCTGGGTGATGCCGATCTGGAGCGTCTGCTGGCCGGGGCTGCGCGTCACGAGCAACGGCCAGAAGTACTGGTTCCACGCGGTGAGGAAGATGTACACGCCGGCGGCGGCGATCGACGGCCGCGCCAGCGGTACGAGGATGCGCCACAGGAAGCGCAGGTGCCCGCAGCCGTCCATGACCGCCGCGTCCCGCAGTTCACCCGGGAACTGGAGGAACGCCTGCCGCAGCAGGAACGTACCGAACATGTTGGCCAGGAACGGCAGCACCAACCCGAGCAGTACGCCGGGGGTCATGCCGCCGGTGCCGGTGAGCAGGCCCCAGTCGGCGATGTGCAGGTAGTTCGGGATGATGATCGACTCGGCCGGCACCATCAGCGTCGCCATGAACGCCGCGAACAGGAATCGCTTGCCCGCCAGGCGCATCCACGCGAACGCGTACGCCGCGAAGATGCTCGTGACGAGCTGCGCCACGGTGATCACGCCCGCCTGCAACACCGAGTTCAGGTACTGCGTCGCCAGCGGGATCGAGTCGAACACGCCGGTCAGGTTGCGCCACGCGAACCCGGTCGGGAACACCTTCGGCGGCGACGAGGCGAGGTCGCCGCCGGGCATCACGCTGCCGACGAACGCGTAGTACACCGGGAAGAGGACGGGGATCAGCGCGAGCACGAGCACCACGTACACGACGATGCGGCCGGCGCTGACGCGGCGCCGTCGCCGGGTCCGGCCCGTACTGTCCACTGTGGATGGTCTGGTGGCGGTGGTGGTCATCAGTAGTGCACCCTCCGCTGGAGCACGCCGAACTGGATCCCGGTACAGGCGAGCACGATCAGCAGCAGCACCATGGCCTGCGCGCTCGCCGCCCCGAAGTCGCTCGACCCGAACGCGAACGCCTTCTTGTAGATCGAGTACACGAGGGTGGTGGTGGCGCCGTCCGGACCGCCGCGGGTGAGGATGTGGATCTGGCCGAAGCTCTGCAACGACTGGATCGTCGTCACCACGACGAGGAAGAAGATCTGCGGCGACACCAGCGGCAGGATGATCCGCCGCGCCAGGGCGACACCGGTCGCGCCGTCCAGCCGCGCCGCCTCCATCACCTCGCCCGGGATCGCGCCGACGCCGGCCGACAGCACGAGCACGTTGTACCCGAGGTTCATCCAGACGGTGGTCAGCGCCAGCGAGACCATCGCCATGTGCGGATCGGTCGTCCAGCCCACCTTGTCGACGCCGAGGAAGCCGAGGATCCCGTTCGCCAAGCCGATCTGGTAGTTGTAGATGACCGAGAAGATCACCGACGCGGTCGCCACGCTGAACGCGAACGGCAACGCGAACGCCGTGCGCAGCACCCGGGCCCCGCGGATCTGCGACTCCAGCAGCAGCACGACCACCAACGCCCCGAGTACTCCGGGCAGCACGGTCAGCAGGACGAACAGCAGCGTGTTGAGCAGCACGTGGCCGAACTCGCCGGACGTGAACATGTCGGTGTAGTTCTGCAGGCCGACGAACACCGACGCGCCGCCGAACAGGTCGCTGCCGTGCATCGACAGGTAGACCGAGTCGCCGAGCGGCCAGACCACGAACGCCCCGAACACCAGTGCCGACGGCACGAGGAACAGGTACGCCATCAGGTGCTCGCCGGTGTGCCTGGCCGGTGCCCGAGGCACGGTCCCGCCCGTGGTCATGCGGCTCTCCTTCCGAACGTGGGCTGTTCGCGCCCGGCGCGGGCCTCGCGACACCCGCCGGAGCCCGCCGATTCTGCCACGTCTGGTGGTGATTCGCGGTTCCCGCGAGGTTGGCCGCCGTACGGGGGTTCGGTGAACACTCGCGGCTTCTGTACGCACCGGCGACGCCATCGTGATGCCACGGTGACTTGACCGGCGTCACGGGTGACGTCATGCTGGTGTCGACGCCGTACGGGAGGGTCCGCTGTCCGACCGAAAATGTCGGTGCCGACGTCTACCGTGCCCGTGCAGACTTGGGCTTCACCGTCCGTCGAGGACCTCAACCGGGGGGAACGACCCAGCATGATCATCGAGACCAAGGCGCTGCGGAAGACGTTCCGCAGCAAACGCGGCACCGTCGAGGCGGTCCGCGGCGTCGATCTCGCCGTGGCCGAGGGGCAGGTGTTCGGCTTCCTCGGCCCGAACGGCGCCGGCAAGACCACCACCCTGCGGATGCTGTCGACCCTGCTCACCCCCGACGGCGGTGAGGCCACGGTCGTCGGCGTCGACCTGCGCCGCAACCCCGGCGAGGTGCGCCGCCGGATCGGATACGTGGGGCAGAACGGCGGCACCTGGCGCGAGGCCACCGCCCGCGAGGAACTCGTCCTCCAGGCCCGGCTGTACGGGTCGAGCAAGGCCGAGGCCGTCCGCCGCGCCGCCGACTCCATCGAGGCGTTCCAGCTCGGCGCGTTCGCCGACCGCAAGACCACGACGTACTCCGGGGGACAGAAGCGGCGGCTGGACATCGCGCTCGGGCTGGTGCACGGCCCGCGGCTGGTGTTCCTGGACGAGCCGACCACCGGGCTGGACCCGCAGAGCCGGTCGCACGTGTGGGACGAGGTGCGCCGGCTGCGTTCGGAGGGGATGACGGTCTTCCTCACCACGCACTACCTGGACGAGGCCGACGCGCTCTGCGACAACATCGCGATCATGGACGACGGCGCGATCGTCGTCGAGGGCACGTCGGACGAGCTGAAGCGGCAGGTCGCCGGTGACGTCGTGACGCTCGGCTTCGGCGCCGACGGCGCGGAGACGGTGCCGACCGCGCGGAAGCTGCTGGACGACGCCAGCTACCTGCGCAAGGCCGAGGAGTCCGGCACCGACCTCCGGCTGTACGTGGAGGGTGGCGCCACCGCCATGCCGCAGATCCTGCGCGAGCTGGACGGTGCCGGCATCGTCGTCGAGTCCATCGAGCTGCACCGGCCGAGCCTCGACGACGTGTTCCTGCACCAGACCGGCCGCTCGCTGCGCGACGAAGCCGCCTGAGATCCCAAGGGAGACAACGGAAATGGGTAAGTTCCTGCGGGACACGTGGCTGGTGTTCCAGCGTTCGATGCTGCTGACGCTGCGGAATCCGACCTGGGTCGTCGTCGGCCTCGCGCAGCCGCTGTACTACCTGCTCCTGTTCGCGCCGCTGTTGAAGAAGGTGCGCGCACCCGGGATGGCCGGCGGGGACGCGGCGTTCGCGTTCTTCATTCCGGGGCTGCTGGCCCAGCTGGCGCTGTTCGGCACGCTGTTCGTCGGGTTCGGACTGATCGGCGAGCTGCGGGACGGGGTCATCGAGCGGATGCGGGTGACGCCGGTCAGCCGGTTCGCGCTGCTGCTCGGCCGCGCCCTGCGCGACGTGGTGACGCTGGTCGCGCAGGCCGTCGTACTGGTCGTGATCTCGCTGCCGTTCGGGTTGAAGGTGCAGTTCGCGCCGCTGCTGCTGGTGCTCGCGCTGATGGTGCTGCTGGCCGTGATGGGCGCCTCCGTGTCGTACGCGGCGGCCCTGATCCTCAAGAGCGAGGACGCGCTGGCACCGCTGGCGAACGGCATCGCCATGCCGATCCTGCTGCTGTCCGGCGTGTTCCTGCCGATGGCCGCGGCACCGGGCTGGCTCCAGGCCGTCTCCCGTATCAACCCCCTGCGGTACGGGGTGGACGCGGCCCGCGACCTGTTCGCCGGTCACGTGAGTACGGCCGCGGTGTACGAGGCGGTCGTGATCCTGCTGGCGTTGACGGTGGCGTCGGTGATCTGGGCGGCCCGCCGGTTCGCCCGCAGCGTCGCCTGACCCGCGGCACGTTCGCCGGGGGAGTACGGCCCGGTCGGTCGCCAGAGGGGTGCGCCCGGCCGGGCCGTTGTCGCGTCGGGTGTGCCGCGGGCTCCCGGACACCGTGACGCGTGCTGCGCCGGGTTGCCGGTCTGGTGAGGTCCGTGACCGGCGGCGCCGTTCGTGCGCGTGCCGGGGTTTCATCGATTCTTTTGGATGTCTGGGCTCGTTGGCCCTTGTCCGGTGTAGTTGTGTGGGTTTAGGTTCGACTTCGGCGCCGCGGCGACGTCGTCTGCACACAGGTACACACAGGTCCCCGCTTCCTTCCGTCGCCGGCGCCGACCCAGCACGCCGGTCGGGTACCGGTCGCCAGCCCCTCGGCGGCCCGGCCCGGTAGCGAAGGGAGATCCCCCATGCGAAGACTCCTGGCGGTCGTCGTGGCGGCGGTACTCGCGGCAGGTGGCGGGGCCGCCGCCGTCGTCGGGACACCCACCGAGGCGAAGGCCCTGCCGAACGGGCTCGCCGTGACACCACCGATGGGCTTCAACGACTGGAACTCGTTCGGGTGCGGCGTCGACGAGCAGCTCATCGAGCAGACCGCCGACTTCTTCGTGTCCAGCGGCCTCAAGGACGCCGGCTACGAGTACGTGAACATCGACGACTGCTGGTCGTTGAAGCAGCGCAACGCCGACGGGCACCTCGTACCGGATCCGGCGAAGTTTCCGGACGGCATCAAGGGCACCGCCGACTACGTGCACGGCAAGGGCCTCAAGCTCGGCATCTACTCCAGCGCCGGGGACAGGACGTGCGCCGGGTACCCGGCGAGCTTCGGGCACGAGACGGTGGACGCGCAGGACTTCGCCGACTGGGGCGTCGACTACCTGAAGTACGACAACTGCGGGGCGCGGAACACCCCGGAGACCAAGGACGGCTACATCGACCGGTACTCGCGGATGCGGGACGCGCTCGCCGCGACCGGCCGGCCGATCGTGTACAGCCTGTGCGAGTGGGGCAACTTCGATCCGGCGACGTGGGCCGGCGGCGTCGGCAACCTGTGGCGTACGACGGGGGACATCAGCGACAACTGGGCGAGCCTGAGGAGCATCGTCCGCAAGAACATGGGCCTGTACGCGGCGGCCGGCCCCGGCGCGTGGAACGACCCGGACATGCTGGAGGTCGGCAACGGTGGCATGACCGACACCGAGTACCGGACGCACTTCGGGCTCTGGTCGATGATGGCGGCGCCGCTGCTGATCGGCACCGACCTGCGGAAGGCGACGCCGGCCACGCTGGACATCCTGAGCAACCGCGAGGTCATCGCGCTGGACCAGGATTCCGCTGCGGTACAGGCGAAGCCGGTCGCCGATGCCGACGGGCACGTGGTCTTCGCGAAGAAGCTGGCGAACGGTGACGTCGCGGTCGCGCTGTACAACGAGAGCGACACGGCGGCCACCATCTCCACGACCGCGTCCGCCGTCGGCCTGCCCGCCGCCGACGCGTACGCGCTGCGCGACGTGTGGCGGCACAGCACCACCGAGTCCGCCGGTACGATCGCCGCCTCGGTGCCCGCGCACGGCACCGCGATCTACCGGGTGTCCACACCGGACAGATGGTCGTCGTACCCGCCGGCGGTGACGTCGCAGGCGACCGCGCCGCCCGCGTACCCGGGGGCGCCGGTGTCGGTGGTGGCGGCCGGCTCCGCGAACCCGGTGTCGACCGCGGTGACCAACGACGGCCGCGTCGCGATCACCTCGGTGTCCGCCGGCCTGACCGCACCGGACGGCTGGACGGTCCGCGCCACGTCCGGGCGTACCGCGGCGGCGCTGCCGTCCGGGGCGAGCCTGAGTACACAGTGGACGGTGGAACCACCGGCGGGCACGAAGCCCGGCACCTACCCCCTCACCGTGACCTCCGCGTACTCCTGGGCCGGGCACCCGGCGCGCGGGTCCGGCAGTACGACGGTGCTCGTGGCGGTGCCGCCGACCGCCGGTACGCACGCGCTCAGCGACCTCGACTGGTTGTCGGCCGACAACGACTGGGGTCCGGTCGAGCGCGACACGAGCAACGGCGAGACGGCCGCCGGCGACGGGCACACCATCACCATCAACGGCGCCACGTACGCGAAGGGGCTCGGCACCAACGCCCCCAGCCACATCACGTACTACGTCGGCAAGACGTGCTCGTCACTCGCCACCGACGTCGGCATCGACGACGAGAAGGACGGCAGCGTCGCGCTCGCCTCGTTCCAGGTGTACGCGGACGGCGTCAAGGTCGCCGACAGCGGGCCGATGACGGCCGCCGACCCGGCCCGCCACCTGACCGCCGACCTGTCCGGCGTGAGCCTGGTCCAGCTCGTCGCCAACGACGAGGGCAGCGCCAACTCCGACCACACCGACTGGGCCGGCCCCGTAATCACCTGCGGCTGACCCGGGTACGACCGCGTGGCGCCCGGCCCCTCCGCCGGGCGCCACACGCATGGTTCTCCTTGCACCGCAACGGTTTCCATCGACCGATGCGTCGTCGACCGCGTCGGGGCGGCCGTGTGCCGCGGGAGGAGCTGGCGGGGTTGCCGCTGATGCCGTTCGTCGCGGACACCCTGGTCCCGCCGAGCGCCCCGCCCCTGTCGTTCGGCGGGGACCGACCCGCGTCAGCCGAAGCGGCCGGCGCTGAGGCGGCGCAGTTCCGCGGAGAGCGCGGCGCGGTCGACACCGGTCGCGAGGAGCGGCACCTGGTACCGGGCGCGCAGCTCGTCCCGGTCGAACCGGGCGTTGCCCGCCGGGTACACGTTGAGGGTGCCGGCGACGTCGATGCGGTCGATCTCGTCCCAGCGCAGCCGCACCCGGTACCGGAGCGATGTCAGCGGCCGGATGTGCACGCCCTCGGCGTCGGCGCGGAACCACGGCCGGCCCGGCGCGAGCAGCGCGAGCTGCCACACCGTGAGCAGCCCGCCCGCCGCGACGAACGGGTACGTGAGCGGTCCGGGCCTGAGCAGCGACGCGCCCACGATCGCGGCGGTCAGGGCCGCGGTTCCCAGTCCCCGCAACGGTTTCGGGCCGAACTCGTACACCTCGGTGGGCATGGCGGGCAGCGTACCGGTGGAGTTCGCGTGGCTGGCAGGTCCGGACGGCCAGGCACGAACCATACGTTCGGCCAGGCCGTGCCGCGCCGGGAGTCTGCAGCCTCCCGGGCGGGTCGACGGGTCAGCTCAGCCGCGCGTCGGCGTACACGAGCATCGCGTCGTGCTGGTACTGCGCGAGCCCCTCGGCGATCCGGTCGAAGTTCTCCCGGAACCGCGGGTCGTCCACGTACGTGCGCGCCAGTCCCTTGTACGCCACGGCATTCGGCGTCCAGAACCGGCACACGCCGCGGTAGTGCACGTCCACCTCGGCCTGTACGGCGGGGTCGTCGACGGGTTCGCCGGCGACCATGTGCTCCGCCATCCGGATCAGCTGCGCGGTGACCTCGCGCTGCCACTGCTCGGAGTCCTCGGCGGTCATGCCCTCGACGGCGGCGCGGGACTCCTCCCAGGCCGCGGGCCAGCGTTCCCGGGCCTCCGCGTCGACCTCGGTACGGCTCTGCTCGGTGAAGCCCTCGAACAGGTTCTCCGGGCGGTTGATGGTGCTCATCGTGTCGTCCTCCTGCAGTTCGGCGATGGTGCGGCCGACGGTACGGACGAGCGTGTCGAGCCTGTCCCGTTCCGCCAGCAGCCGCCGGTGGTGCTCGCGCAGCACGGACACCCGGTCGACCTGGCTGTCGAGTACCGCGCGGATCTCGCGCAGCCCGACGCCCAGCTCCCGCATCAGCAGGATCTGCTGCAACCGCAGCAGTTCGGCCCGTTCGTAGTGGCGGTGGCCGTTGCTCGCGATCCGGGCCGGCGGCAGCAGACCGATCTCGTCGTAGTGCCGCAGCGTCCGGGACGTCACCCCGGACATCCGCGCCACCTCGGCGATCGACCAGCCCATCGCGCCGCCCCCCTTCGCCGGCCGGTACGTCCGGCCACCTCGAACGGTAGAAGTTGACGCCGCGGCAACCGCAAGTCGCGCGTGAGAACCTCTCAAACCCACAGCTCCGGCAGCGCGATGCCGAGGCCGCCGAGCAGCGTACGCAGGAGGGGCAGGGAGACGCCGATGACGGTGCCGGGATCGCCGTCGATGCCCGCCACGAACGGCCCGCCGCGACCGTCGATCGTGAACGCGCCGGCCACGTGCAACGGTTCGCCGGACGCCACGTACGCGGCGATCTCGGCGTCGGTGACCTCGGCGAACCGTACGGTGGTGGCCGCGACCGCGCCGACCGACGTACCGGTGCGGGTGTCGGTCAGCTGGTGGCCGGTGTGCAGCACCCCGGACTTGCCGCGCATCCGCCGCCACCGGTCCGTCGCGTCCGCGGCGTCCGCCGGCTTCCCCCACGTCTCGCCGTCGAACTCCAGCACCGTGTCGCACCCGAGTACGACGGCGTCCCGGGCCCCGGGGAGGGCGGCGACGGCGGCGCACTTCCGCCGGGCCAGTTCGAGGCAGAGGTCGGCGGCGGAGCCGGCCGACACCACCGACTCGTCGACCCCGCTGACGATCACCTCGGGGTCGAAGCCGGCCGCGCGCAGCGACGACAGCCGGGCCGGACTCTGGGAGGCGAGGACGAGGCGCACAGTCATACCGACTGTCTATCAGCGGTACGGGCGGCCGGCGGGCCCGGGGCGGATCAGAGCCAGTCGCGGCGGCGGAAGATCGCGTACAGGATGACGAACAGGACGACCATCACGCCGCAGCAGGTGACGAACCCCCACTCCCGGCCGTTGCCGGGGAACGGGACGTTGATGCCGTAGAAGCCGGTGACGACGGCGGGGATCGCGATGAGCGCCGCCCAGCCGGTGACCCGCTTGCTGATCTGGCCCATCCTGCTGTCGTGCAACGCCATCCGGCTCTGCATGATGTTCGCGACCGTGTCCCGCAACGACTCCGACCACTCCGTCACGCGGTCGGCGTGGTGCCGCACGCCCGCGAAGTACGGCCGGAGCTGCGGGGTGATCAGCTCCGGGATGTACTCGTACAGCTCGTCCAGGGTGTCCGGGGTGGACAGCGTGTACCGCCGGACCTCGACGACGCTGCGCCGCAGCTGGTGCGACCGCGCCTGCAGGTACGCCTCGTCGGGGTGGTCGGCGAACAGCTGGCCCTCCAGGCTCGACAGGGCCTCGTCGAGCGCCAGGACCGTGTCGTACTGGCTCTGCAGCACTTCCTTGAGCAGCCCGTGCAGCAGGAACCCGACGCCGTGGTGGCACAGGTCGACGTGGTTGTCCCACAGCTTGAGCACCGCGGCGGTCGGGAACCGGTCGTCCGAGCGGACGGTCAGCAGCAGGTCCGGGCAGAGGAACGCGGCGATCCGGCTGGCCGACACGACTCCCGACGCGTCGTCGAACGCGACCGCCCGCAGGCTCACGAACTCGTGGTCGGCGTGGTGCAGGAACGTCGCGCGCGGGTGCGCGTTCAGCGCCTCGTGTACCGACAGCGGGTGCAGGCCGAGCCGCTCCACCAGCGTGTCCAGCTCGTCGGCGTCGTCCGGGCCGAGGTCGACCCAGACCGTCGCGCCGGTACCGAGCAGCGGCGTGACCTCGTCGATCGGCCCGCCGTCGGACAGCAGCTCGCCGTCCCGGTACACCCTGGTACGCGCCATGGGCCGACCCTAACGTCCGGTGGAAAGCCGGGACGTCCACCAGGCGCGGGGGCCGGGGCGCAGCACGCCGAGGCGGGCCGCCGGATCCCGCCAGGTGGGTACGGCGGGCGGTGCGGGCGGCGGGGCGGTGGCGCTCCGGGCGGCGAGTACGGCGACCAGGGCCGCGAGTTCCGCCTCGTCCGGCGCGCCGCGTACGACCCGGATGTTCATGCTGGTCCCCTTCTACAGCGGGATGTTGCCGTGCTTGCGGGGCGGGTTCGTCTCGCGCTTGCCGCGCAGCATCGCCAGCCCGCGGGCGACCGCGAGGCGGGTCTGCGCCGGCGGCAGCACCGAGTCCACGTACCCGCGCTCGGCCGCCTCGTACGGGTTGCACAGCGCGTCCTCGTACTCGGCGATCAGCTCGGCCCGGGTCGCGTCCGGGTCCTCGGCCGCCGCGAGCGTACGCCGGTGCAGGATGTTCACCGCGCCCTGCGCGCCCATCACCGCGATCTGCGCGGTCGGCCACGCGAAGTTCAGGTCCGCGCCCAGGTGCTTCGACCCCATCACGTCGTACGCCCCGCCGTACGCCTTGCGCGTGATGACGGTGATGAGCGGGACGGTCGCCTCGGCGTACGCGTAGATGAGCTTGGCGCCGCGGCGGATGATGCCGTTCCACTCCTGGTCGGTGCCGGGCAGGAAGCCGGGCACGTCCACGAACGTCAGGATCGGCACGTTGAACGCGTCGCAGGTGCGCACGAAACGCGCCGCCTTCTCGGACGCGCCGATGTCGAGGCAGCCGGCGAAGTGCATCGGCTGGTTCGCCACCACACCGACGGGATGCCCGTCCACGCGGCCGAACCCGCACACGATGTTCGGCGCGTACAACGCCTGCACCTCGCAGAACTCGCCGTCGTCCAGCACGTGCCCGATGACCGTGTGCATGTCGTACGGCTGGTTCGCGGAGTCCGGGATCAGCGTGTCCAGCTCCCGGTCCGCGTCCGTGACCTCCCGCGGCCCCACCACGTCCGGGTACGCCGGCGGCTCGTCCAGGTTGTTGCCCGGCAGGTACGACAGCAGCTGCTTCACGTACTCGATCGCGTCGGCCTCGTCGGACGCCAGGTAGTGCGCGTTGCCCGACCTCGTGTTGTGCGTACGGGCCCCGCCCAGCTCCTCGAAGCCGATGTCCTCGCCGGTGACGGTCTTGATGACGTCCGGACCGGTGATGAACATGTGCGACGTCTGGTCGACCATCACGGTGAAGTCGGTGATCGCCGGCGAGTAGACCGCGCCGCCGGCCGCCGGGCCGAGGATCAGCGAGATCTGCGGGATCACGCCGGACGCCTTCACGTTGCGCCGGAAGATCTCGGCGAACAACCCGAGCGCGACCACACCCTCCTGGATCCGCGCGCCACCACCGTCGTTGATGCCGACGACCGGGCAGCCGACCTTCGCCGCCAGGTCCATCACCTTGCAGATCTTCTCGCCGTACACCTCGCCCAGCGAACCGCCGAACACGGTGAAGTCCTGGCTGAAGACCGCCACCGGCCGGCCGTCGACCGTGCCGTACCCGGTGACCACGCCGTCCCCGTACGGCCGGTTGGCGTCGATGCCGAAGTTCACCGAACGGTGCCGCGCCAGCTCGTCCAGTTCGGTGAACGAACCCGGGTCCAGCAGCAGGTCGATCCGCTCCCGCGCGGTCTTCTTGCCCCGCGCGTGCTGCTTCTCCACCGCGCGCGCCGACCCGGCGTGCACCGCCTCGTCGTACCGCTGCATCAGGTCGGCGATCTTCCCGGCCGTGGTGTGGATGTCCGGCCCGGGATCGCTCACGTCTGCACTCACGCCTGCGAGCCTAGGATGTCCCGACCCGCCGGGCCACGCGGGCGTGCCGCCGCCGGTGCCGCGGTCAGTAGGCTGGGACACTCCGGACAGGGAGGCTCGGGTATGGCCGGCAGGGCAGGAAGGGCGCGGCGGCGCCTCGGCTGGACCCTGCTGCTCGGACTGTCCGCCATCGCCGCGGTACTGCTCGTCGTGCACCTGCTCTGGCCCGCCCGCGTCGACGCCATCGCCCTCGTACTCCTGGTCCTCGTCGCGCTGCCCGGCCTCGGACTCGTACTCGACTCGGCCGAGCTGCCCGGCGGCGTGAAGGTCCAGTTCCGCGCCCTGGAACGCCGGGTGGAACGGACCGCAGCGACCGCCGACGCCGCACTCGGTGCCGCCACCGCTGGGGCCCCGACGCCTGTACCGCCGGTACGGCCGCTGCTCGCGGCGACCCGCGGCGGCCCGGCGACCACGCGGCGCTGCCCGACCTGCGGTACCGGGACCGCCGCCGGCGACCTCTTCTGCCGCCACTGCGGCGCCGAACTCGCTCCGCGCTGTCCCCGCTGCGGCAGCGACCTCGGCCCCCGGCCGCACGGCAACTACTGCCCGCACTGCGGCGTACGCCTCGCCGGCGCCGACCACCCGGACCCGCTCGTCGGGCGGCCCGTCGAGCAGGCCGTACCCAGCGAGGGCCACGCCACGACCGACGGCGGGGACGGCGCGGTGCCGCCGGTGTCCGCGCCACCGGCCCACCAGGGCACGGCTTTCCACGGGCCCGTCCCGACGCTCGCGTGGACGTCCGACACCGACGGGCCGTACGGGATCGGGCCCTTCTGGCCACGGGGTACCTCGCCCTGGGAGTCCGGCCCGGCGACGCCCGCGACCCCCGCGTCCTCAGGCGACGAACCGCCGGAGGACGCCGCCCCGCCTCCCCCCACCTCCCGCCAGGCCACCGGAAACGCCGGGCAGGCCGCCGAACCCGACTCCCACACGCGGCACACGACCGGATCCGACTCCACGACCGCGCGGGGCGTCGGATCCGCACCCACGGCTGGGCCGGGCGTCGGATCCGGCTCCACGACCGGGCGTGGCGCGCAGCGCGCCTCCGGTGCGGGGCAGGGCGCCGGATCCGCACCCATGACCGGGCAGGCTGCTGGATCCGACTTCGCGACTGGGCGGGGCGCGCAGCGCGACTCCAACGCGGGGCAGGGCGCCGGGTCCGACTCGACGGCTGGGCGGGGCGCGCGACCCGAGGGCGCAGGGACCGGGCAGGACGGCGAGATCGGTGCCGACTCGTCCGGCGAGGGCGGGCCGGATTCGGTTGCGGTGCAAGGGAACGATGGCGTCGTCGAGGAGGAGGTACGGGGACAGCGGCCGGACGTCGGCATGCCGCAGGTTCCCCCGACGGGGCGCCGACCATCGCCGGATCACCCGGGGGAACTTCCACCGCCGCGACCGCCGGTACCGGGACCGCGTCGGGAGACGCCGTCGCGTACCTGGTGGCGGCGGTGGCGGCGCCCGGTGTCCGCCGCGCCGGCGGGCTGGGACGACGCGCCGATGCCGGACGTCGGGGAGGTCGCCGAGCTGGCCGACCGGTACGAGCGGCAGCGGGCGCGGATGCGGTCCGGCCCCAGGCGTACGGCGGCGATGAACGAGTTGTTCGGCCGGCTGATGGTGGCGACGTTGCGGGATCCGGGGTTCGCGGCGGAGCGGGCGTTGCGGTCGGACCGGGCGGGGTGGCGGCTGGCGGGCTGCGCGTCGGCGTACGCGGCGCCGCGGCCGGAGCTGCTGCCGGTGCTGCTGGCCGGGGTGCTGGCCGAGGACCTGCCGTTCAACCAGTACTGGGGGCTGCGGGCGCTGGCGCGGGCGCTGTCGCTGCCGGACCGCCCGGAGCTGCCGGCGGGGGCGTACGCGGAGCTGGTGGGGTTGCGCCGCCGGACGGCCCGCCGCGACGCCGACCGGGCGCACGAGGTGGACGCGATTCTCGACCTGCTGGCGGGCGACGACCGGGCCGGCTCGTAGCCTGGGCGGATGGAGTCGCCGTACACCGATCTGGGCCGTCCGCCGCTGTCCGCCGAGCGCCTGGCCACCGCCCTGGTACGCCCGGGCGGGTTGTGGACCGAGCTGCGGGTCGTCGCCGCGACGGGGTCGACCAACACGGACGTGGCCGCGGCGGCGGGCGCGGGCGTACGAGAGGGTCTGGTACTGGTCGCGGAACGGCAGGACGCCGGCAAGGGGCGGCTCGGCCGGGTGTGGACGTCGCCGGCGCGGGCCGGGCTGCACGTGAGCGTGCTGCTGCGGCCGGGGCGGGCGGACGACGCGGGGCACCCGCCGGTGCCCGCCGCCCGGTACGGCTGGCTGCCGTTGCTGGCGGGCGTCGCGCTGGCCGGCACGGTACGCCGGCTCGCGGTGGTCGAGGCCGCGCTGAAGTGGCCGAACGACCTGCTGGTCGGCCCGGTGGGGGAGCGGCCGGCGGGCAAGTGCGCCGGCATCCTCGCCGAGGCGGTACCGGATCCGGACGGCAGCGGGCCCGCCGTCGTCCTGGGCATCGGGCTGAACGTGTCGCTGCGCGCCGACGAGCTGCCGCGCGCGGACGCGACCTCGCTGGCGCTGGCGGGCGCGACGCTGACGGACCGGGATCCGTTGCTGCGCGGGCTGCTCCGCGACCTCGCCTCCTGGTACGAGCGGTTCCGGGCGGCGGCGGGTGACCCGGTGGGCAGCGGCCTGCTGGCGCGCTACCGGGAGGAGTGCGCGACGCTGGGCCAGCAGGTACGGGTGGAGCTGCCGGACGACACCACGCTCACCGGTACGGCCAGCGACGTCGACGCCGACGGCCGGTTGGTGGTCACGCCCGCGGGCGGTACGCCGGTGACGCTGGCCGCCGGCGACGTCACGCACGTCCGCCCGGCCACCTGACCGTCGGCGTCACCGGGGCCGCGGGTACCCGAGGACGGTGACGGTGACGTCGACCCAGGTGGTGCGGAACCCGGCGCGCGCCAGCTCGTCCCGTACGGCGGCGCGGACGGCAGCGGCGGCGTCCGGCGCGGACACCGTCCCGTCGACCTGGACGTCGAGCCGGACGGCCGCGCCGGGTGGTCGCGGCGAGACGCCGGTGGGGTCGACCGCGACGGAGGTGACCGCCGCGACGCCGGGTACCCGGGCGGCGGCGAGCCGGCAGATCCGGGCGAGTACGCGGGCGGCGACGTTCGGGTCGGTCATCACGTCCACGATCCGTCACCGGCGCCGCGGCGTACGGCGGACGGGTGGCGAATCGCCCGGCGGTGGACCCGCGGCGGGAGACGGCCCGGCCGGATCCGGTGGGGCGAATTGCCGGGACCGGCAGTATCTCGGCGCAATCTGGATCACTCTGTGTATGTCGACGATGCCGTAATGGTGTCGGTGCCGACGGCGGCGTGAACGGAGGAACGATGTCCCACCGGCAGTTCGGGTTCCTGGCCGGTCTGCTGATCGCCTGGCTGTGGGCGACGACCGGGTTCCTGGTCGCGCTCGGCGCGGTCGCCGCCGGACTGGTCGGCTACGGCGTCGTCCGCGTCCTGGAAGGCGACGTACGACTCGGTGACCTGACCGAACGCTTCGGGTCGAAGCGCACCTGACCGCCGACGAGACCGCAGCACGACACGAGGGGGTACGACGATGACCGCGACCGCCACCAAGACGACCGAGTCCGCGAAGGGGCCCGGCGACGCGACGCCCGCGCCGCGACCCACCAGTACGATCGGGACGCACGCCGCGCTGACGAGCGAGCACGGTCAGACCCGCATCGCCGACACGGTGGTCGCGAAGATCGCCGGGATGGCCGCCCGGGAGATCCCCGGCGTGTACTCGATGGGCCGCGGCTTCGCGCGCCGGATGGGGCAGCTGCGCTCACTCGTACCGGGGAGCAGCGAGGTGTCGCTGGCCACCCAGGGCGTCTCCGTCGAGGTCGGCGAGCGCGAGGCGGCCATCGACCTCGACGTCGTCACCTGGTACGGGCAGAGCATCGTCGAGGTGTCGGAAGCGGTGCGCGCCAACGTGATCCAGCGGGTCGAGTCGATGACCGGGCTGACCGTCGTCGAGGTGAACATCAACGTCGACGACATCTTCGTCGAGGGCCAGGACGAGGAGCCCAAGGAACCACGGGTCCAGTAGTGGCCGACCTGTCGACGGACCGGGTCATGCTGGCCCGCGCGGTCGCCGCGGCGGCCGGTTCGACGCCGGGGGTGGCCCGGCTGGTCCCGGGTACGGGCGTGCCCGTGGTGACGCACGTACCGGGTGGCACGGTGACCGGGGTCGGTCTCGGGCCGGCCGCCGTGTCCGTACACGTTGCGGTGGACCGGTTTCCGCTGGAGCCGGTCATCACCGGGGTCGTCGAGGCCGTCAGCGCGGTACTCGCCGGCGCCGGCGACCCGCGCCGCGTCGAGGTCGTCGTCGAGGACGTGGACGAGGCCGCCGTACGGCGCGCGGCACGCGCCCGGGACGCCGACTGATGCGGGTCGTGAACCGGCTGGCCGGCGTACTCCTCGGGCTCGTACTGCTCGCGGGCGGGCTGCTCGTCGTGGTGGAGGGCGTGCTCGCCGCCACCGGCCGCCGACCGTGGCCCGTCGACTTCGCCACCTGGTACGGGCCGCTCACGCGGACCGAGCTGCGCGCGCCCGTCGTCCTGGCGTGTTCGATCGCGGTCGGCGTACTCGGGCTGCTGCTGTTCGTCACCCAGGTACGCCGGTGGGCGCCGCCGCGGCTCGCCGTCCGGCACGGTACCGGCGCGCGACCGGTGTCCTGGTGGGTGTACCGCCGCTCGGTGGAACGCGAACTGTCCAGCGCGGTCGACGCGCTGCCCGGGGTGTCCGAGACGCGGTGCCGGCTGCGCGGTCGCGGCGACCGGTGGCGGCTCACCGTCAGCCCGCGCGGCCGCTCCGACACCGGCGAACCGGTGCACCGCGCCGTCACCGCCCAGCTCGAACGGATGGCCGCGCCGGTGCCCGTCCGGGTCCGCGTGGCGCTGCGCCGGCCGAGGCGGGTGGCGTGATGGATCGGCTCAACCGTGCGCTGTTCACCGTCCTCGCCGTACTGCTCGTCGCCGCCGGTGTCGCCGGTACGCTCGCGAGCCTCGGCCGGCTGCCCCGCGTCGACCCGGCGACACACCTGCTGCCGCACGCGCTGCGGGACCGCTGGCACGACTGGGGCCCCGCCGCCTGGCTGGTACTCGCCGGCGCCGGCCTCGTCGTCGCCGTCCTCGGCTTCCTGCTGGTACGAGGGCAACTCGTGCCGCGGCTCGGCCGCCCGATGCCGGACCTGGTACTCACCGACCCGGAGCGCGCGGACACGCCGCCCGGCCGTACCCGGGTGCGGTCGACCGCGCTGGTGCACGGCTTCGAGCGCGACCTGGCCCGGCACCCGAAGGTACGGCGGGTGAGCGTCGGGCTGGGCGGCGACGCGGCGGATCCGCTCGTACACGCCCGGCTCGAACTGTTCTCCGGCGCCGACGTCACGCACCTCCAGTCGTACGTGGCGGAGTCGCTGTCCCGGTTCGTCACCACGACCGGACTCGACCCCGCCGACGTACGCGTCGTGCTGGCGCTCACCGACCGCGACCACCACCGCGTCCGCTGAGTACGCGGGCCGTCGGAGCATGGCGGCGATCCGTTAGGGTTCCGGGTACTTCGCAGTTGGCGCAGGAGGGTTTCGCCGTGGGGTTCCCGGACAACATGCTCGTGGACGACGAACAGGTCGTCCTGCGGCTGCACCCGCACTGGAAGCGGCTGGTCGGCGCGCTGCTGGCCACCGTGGTCGTCGTCGCGCTGGCGGTGCTCGGCATCGCCGTCAGCCCCTGGCCCGTCCTGTCGTACGTGATCGTCGGGGTCGCGGTGCTCCTGCTGCTGATCTACCCGCTGCGCCGGTTCCTCGGCTGGGCGACCACGCACTACGTGTTCACCACGCACCGGATCCTGCTGCGGCACGGCATCCTGTCGCGGTCCGGCCGGGACATCCCGCTGGACCGGATCAACGACGTGTCGTTCGAGCACAACCTGCTGGAGCGGCTGTTCGGCTGCGGCACCCTCATCATCGAGTCGGCCGGCGAGCACGGGCAGATCGTGCTGAAGGACATCCCGCGCGTCGAGCGCACCCAGGCCACGCTCTACCAGCTGGTCGAGCAGGACACCGACCGCGACCCCGGCTACTGAGCCGGCAGCACCGCCGCGGGCGCACGGATCCGCCGGGATCACCCGTCGCGGCGGGCGAACCAGCCGCGGAACCGCATCACCAGTACCGGCGCGTCCGGTTCACCGTCGGCGAGCCGGCGCAGCGTCCCGGTGAGGTGCACGGTGCCGAGCCCGGGACGGGTCCGTGACGGTTCGCGGTCGGTGACGACCAGCTCGCCGGCGAGCTTGTCCCCGGCGTACACGGGGGCCTTCCAGCGCATCTCCTCGACGCCGGGGGAGGCCGCCGCGGCGGCGCGGGAGAGTACGTGGTCGACGTAGCCGCGCATGAACAGGCTCGCCGTGAACCAGCCGCTCGCGATCAGCCCGCCGTACCCACTCTCCTGCGCCAGCACCGGATCCACGTGGTACCACTGCGGGTCGAAGCGCCGCGCGAACGCCAGCATCTCGGCGCCGTCGACCTCCACCACGCCCAGGTCGAACACGCGCCCGGGCGTCAGATCCTCGTAGTACCAGTCGGGGACGGCGCCGGTGCCGGATCTCACCGGTCACCCGTCCGCGGGTCCTCGTCGGGCTCGGGCAGCCCGGTGGCCGGGTCGACGGCGGGGTCGCTCGCGGGCAGGAACACCCATCGACGGTAGGCGAAGAACCGGAACAGCGTGCCCAGCGCGGTCCCCACGATGCTGCCGGAAATGTTGTTGGCGAGCGGTGTCTGGAACACGGCGGGCCACTGCGCGCCGAGCACGTAGTAACTGAATCCCAGGCACAGCAGGGCGATCAGCAGACCCACCGCGTTCATCACGAAGTACAGGAAGTACTCGCGGGCGAGGTTGGTGCGCGGCCGGTGGCGCCACGTCCAGTACCGGTTGCCGACGAACGCGAGGCTGGCCGCGACGCTGACGGAGATCGTCTTCGACGTCAGCGGCCCCAGGCCGAACCCGGACTCGCACACGTTGTACAGCCCGATGTCGACGAAGAAGTTGATCCCGCCCACGATGCCGAACTTGGCCACCTCGTGGATGAGCTGCCGGAACCGGGCATACAGCCCGCGCAACCCACCCGCCACGGGTGCGACCTGTTCGGCGTGTGATTCCGCCACCCGGCCGAGAGTACCGACCGGGTGGCGGTCGCCGGGTCAGCGTCCTGCAAAACGTCATCCGTCGGACGCGTCAACTCGGGCCGGCGAGCGCGAGCCCGCCGAGGTAGATCTGGTCGCTGCCGCTGGACAGGGACATCTGGCCGTCGCCCGGTACGGACGCCGTACGGGTGGCCACGTCGGTGCCGAGGGTGTTCCAGTTCGGATCCTTGGCGGTCTCCGGCGCGGAGACACAGACGCTGCGTCCGATGTCGGTGACGGCCGTACCGCCGATGCGCAGCGTGTCGTCCCCGTACTTCCCGTCGGTCTGCCGGTCGCCGTCCCAGACCACCGTGCCGACCTGGACCGGGCCGCCGGTACCGACGGCGAGCCGCGCCGGCACCGTGGCGCCCACGTCGACGACGCCGTCGAACACCGCCACGTTGCTGGCCGGCGCACCCGGCGCGTCCACCACCACGAGCAGGCCCCAGCCGTCGAACACGCCGCCGTCCGCGGACCCCAGATACAGGCTGTCGGTACTGAACGTCCACAGCCCGCCGCCACCGTTCGCGATCAGCGACGTCACGTCCGCGCTGTACTGTCCGCCCCCGGCGATCGCCGCCGCCGTGCCGGTCACCGTACCGTCGGCGCCGCCCGGCGTGGTCAGCTTCACCGACGCGGGCAGCGAGCCGGTACTGCCGCGCCCAGCCCAGGTGAGCTGCGCGTACCGCACCCGCGCGCCGGGCGGCAGGTCGAGCCGGGCCCGGCTGCGCGCGCCGCCGGTCAGCCCGGACAGCGGATCGCTGCCGGCCCCGCCGTCCCCGTGGTACGCGGCGACGTTGCAGTCGTCGTTGATCCGGCACGGGTCGCGGCCGATGATCGGCAGGCCGGTCGTCCCCTGGATCAGCGTGTTGCCGGCGGACACGATGCGCTGCGACCCGGTCGCGGCGTACGCGGTGCGGGTCTGCCGCGGCGCCACCACCACCGGGAAGCTCTGCCGTACGGTCCGGCCGAGCGCCTGGATGTCGATGTGCACCGGCTGGAACCCGGCCACCGACCCGACGTTCACCCGCAACTTCGCCGTCGTACTGGCGCCCGGGGCGAGCAGCGAGTGCGTACAGACCACCGTGGTGGCGCTGCCGCGGCAGGTCCAGCCGCCGCCCGACGCGCCGCCGGCACCGCCCGCCGCCAGCGTCATCGGCGCCGGCAGGTGGATCGTCATCCGGATGTCACCGGCCCCCGGTACCTCCGGGTTCGGCGACGGCGACGGCGAACCGCTCGGCGCCGGGCTGGGCGACGACGGCGACGGCGACGCGGTCGGCGACCCCGGCAGCCCCGGCAGTCCCGGCAACCCGGGCAGCCCCGGTACCGGCGGGCCCGGCTCCGGCTGCGGCGTCGGGGCACCGCCGGCCGTCGTACCGGTGGTGGGCGGGCTGGGCAGCGACACCGGGTCCGATCCCGTACCGCCGCCGGCGCCCCCGGTGAACGGCCGGCTGCCCGCGCCGCCGCCCGTACCGCCGGTGGACGGCCGCGGGTTGCTGATCGTGATGGGCAGCGCGCCGTTGTTCGTACCGGCGGTCAGCGTGCCGGCCGTCAGCTTTGGCGGCGTGATCCTGTACGGCGGCTGGCTCGGCGTCGGACTCGGCGCCGGCGCCGTACTGCCCGGCCGGTTCGCCGGTGGCGTCTTCTTCGGGTGGGAGCCGGGCGGGGTGTTCGCCGGCGGGTTCTTGGCCGGCGGGTTCTTCCCGGGCGGGTTGTTCCCGGCTGGCGGGTTGTTGTTGCCGCCACCGGCCGGCGGCGGAACCGCCTGCGGCCGCGGAGGCGCCGAGGTGTGCGACACCAGCAGCAGCCCGGCGACGACCGCGGCGACCACCGCGACGGCGCCACCGCCGAGCGCGGCGTTCCGCGGACCGATCTTGGCGATGAGCCCCTTGAGCCAGCCGACGACCGCGTGCCACTGGTGCTGGAGCCACACCAGCAGCCCGCCACCGGCGACCGCGGCCGCCTTCGTCGCGCTGCCGATCCCCAGGTACGCCTTCCATGTCGCGCCGACCACCAGCGGTGCCAGCACCGTACGCAGGCCGGAGTTGACCTCGCCCAGCTCGGTGTAGAGCATGGTGCACTTCGCGCAGTCGGCGAGGTGCGCGTCGACCTTCTCCCGTTCGCGCTTGGCGAGGCCGTCGCGGACCCGGGTGCCGAGCCGTTCCGCGGCCCAGTGGCAGGTCGGGTCGGTGGTGGAGGCGATGTGCTCCTGCAGGTACATCTGCTTGAGCCGCTCCCGCGCCCGGTACGCCAGCGCGGACACCCCGTTCGCCGTCAGGCCCAGCATCGGCGCCACGTCGGCCGGGCTCTCGCCCTCGACCTCGGTGTGCCACAGCACCGTCTGCCACCGTTCCGGCAGCTTCGCGAACGCCCGCGCCGCGAGGCTGCGCTCCAGCCCCTCGCTCGCGGTGTCCGTGAACTCCTCGCCCGGGTCGTACTTGCTGAGGTCGTCGGTGACCTCCAGCCGCTTGTCCCGCCGTACCTGGTCGTAGAAGGTGTTGCGCAGGCTGGTCAGCAGGTACGCGCGGAAGGCGACGTCGGGGCCGTGTCCCGCCCGTAACGTCGAGAGGACCTTGGCGAACGCCTCGGCGACGAGATCGTCGGCGGCCGAGGAGTCGCGCACGAGGGTGCGGGCGAGCCGGTTCGCCGCGTCGACGTGGCGCATGTAGAGCAGCCCGAACGAGGCGGCGTCGCCGTCGCGGGTCGCCGCGATCAGCTCCGAGTCGCTGCGGTCGACGGCGGAGGGGTCCACCGGACCGTACTGGGGGGAAGTCGTCATGGTCGGCCGTTCTGCTGGGGGGATCCGCAGCGGGCTACGGACAAACGTGCCTGTACGAGAGAACGCGCGAGGTAGATCTTGGTGACGCTCCAGCTGTGATCGATTGGAGGGTGTTTTCTCGATCAAAGTAGGTCATACCCGTCGCTATGCCGTGGAGTTCGGCGGAAATTCCTGTCCGGATCCCGTCATGAAACGGCCCCGGGCGGGTCTCCCTAGCGAGAGCCGACCGGGTGCGATCCTGCCCGGACGAAAGGAGGGTGCGTGACAGGGATCCACCGCCGGCTGACCAGCGTGCCCGGAGCGACCGGACCGGGCGGGTACGGACGCTGGCAGTACGGACGGGGAACGGAGGAACTGCGGGCTGCGTGGCGATCGGAGTCGATGGCCACCGGCTGGTCGCGCCCGCGGGACTGGTGGCTGCCCGAGGTCGACGAACTCGCCGCCACCCTCTGCCGCGCCGGACCCGGGTACCCGTCCGGCGGCGTCCTCGCCGCGTCCGCCCGGCTCGGCCAGGCCCGCGCCGACGCCGGCGTCGGACTCACCGAAGCCCTCGACGACCTGGCCGCCCTGTACCGGTTGCTGCCCGTCGGCGCGCCACCGCTGCCCGCGGTACGGGCGTTCGTGGAGGCGTGGGCGGACGTGTGGCTGCGCGTCGTCCACGACGCGAGCTGCATCGACCCGCTCACCGAACTCACCAGCGCCCCGTACCTGCGGACCCGGCTGGCCGAGCTGTACCGCGCCGCCGACACGGAAGGCTGGTCGGTGCCCGACCGGTACCGGCTGGTGGTGGTGGCGCTGGACGGCAGCGGCGGTGGCTGGAGCCTGCTGGTACGCCGGATCGCGGTCGCCGAGACCCTGCGCGCCGTGTTCCGCGGCGGCGAGACCATGACCGCGCTCGCCCCCGCCCGCATCGCCGTACTCGCCGGCCACGACGGCGGCGACGCCGTGGCCGCGACACTCCGGCGGATCCTCGCCGGCCGCCGCGGCGTACGACCGGCCCGGGTGTGGCTGGCCGACCTGCCGGCCCGTGCCGGCGGCGTAGCCGGGATGCTCGCCGGGCTGGCGGACCAGGCGGACCCGTGATCGGCGAAACGTCGGGTATGGGGCACCAGATGGTCGTAGCGTCACGGGAAACGGCTCGTACGACGGGGGACTGTCATGGCTGCTGGCATGGAGAGCAAGCTGGACAAGGCGTGGGAGACCAAGAGCGTGCAGGAGATCGCGGACGCGCCGGTCGCGGCGCTCCAGGGCGTCAGCGAGGGCGACGCCGAACTGCTCGGCAAGGCGTTCGGCATCAAGACCGTGCGCGACCTCGGCACCAACAAGTACTTCCGGTGGGCGCAGGGCATCGCCACCCTGGCCGACTGAGGTACATACCCGACAGGCGGCGGAGTCGCCGGCCGGGCCGTACGGCGGCACCCATAGGCTTGGTGCCGATGGACAGTCGCACCCAACTTCCCGTGGTCGGCATGGTGGGCGCCGGGCAGCTCGCCCGGATGACCCACCAGGCCGCCATCGCCCTCGGCCAGTCCCTGCGCATCCTCGCCGCGTCCCCGGACGACGGCGCCGCGCTTGTCGCCGCCGACGTACTCGTCGGCCAGCACACCGACCTCGACGCCCTCCGCAAGCTCGCGGCGGGCGCCGACGTGGTCACCTTCGACCACGAACACGTGCCCGGCGACCACATCCGCGCGCTCATCGCCGACGGCCACACCGTGTACCCCGGGCCCGACGCGCTCATCCACGCGCAGGACAAGCAGGTGATGCGGGAACGCCTCACCGACCTCGGCGTACCGTGCCCGCGGTGGGCGCCCGTCGCCAGCGCCGACGACCTCACCGCCTTCGCCGGCGGCACCTGGCCCGTCGTCCTCAAGGCCGCCCGCGGCGGGTACGACGGGCGCGGCGTGTGGACGGTCCCCGACGCCACCGAAGGCGCCCGACTCGTCGCCGAACTCTCCGCCGCCGGTACCCCGATGATCGCCGAGGAACGGGTCGCGCTGCGCCGCGAACTCGCCGCCGTCGTCGCGCGCTCGCCGTTCGGGCAGGTCGCCGCGTACCCGGTCGTCGAGACCGTGCAGTCCGACGGGATCTGCGTCGAAGTCCTCGCACCCGCGCCCGACCTCGCCGAAGACCGCGCCATCGAGGCGCAGCAGCTCGCCATCCGCATCGCCACCGAACTCGGCGTCGTCGGCATCCTCGCCGTCGAACTGTTCGAGACCACCACCGGCGACCTCGTCGTCAACGAACTCGCCATGCGCCCCCACAACTCCGGCCACTGGAGCATCGAAGGCGCGCGCACCTCCCAGTTCGAGCAACACCTCCGCGCCGTACTCGACTACCCGCTCGGCGCCACCGGCCTCACCGCCCCCGCCGTCGTCATGGCCAACGTCCTCGGCGGCGAACCCGGCGGCATGGGCATCGACGAACGCCTCCACCACCTCATGGCCGAACTCCCCGACGCCAAGGTCCACCTGTACGGCAAGCAGGTACGGCCCGGGCGCAAGATCGGGCACGTGACCGTGCTGGGGGACGAACTGGCGGAAGTACGGCGGCGGGCGGTGCGGGCGGCGGCGTGGCTGCGGGACGGGTGCTGAGGAGGCTGGCGCAGGGGTCCGGGAACGCCGGACCTTATTGTTCAACAAGGGAACAATCTGATTGTTCAACTGTGTCATTGTTCAACAAGTGCACAGTTGAACAATGCGACAATTGAACAATCCGTAACCTTGGCAAAACGTACGAAACGGGTGAATGGCGTGGCCGAACAGCGACCGACCGTCGGCGTGATCATGGGCAGCGACTCGGACTGGCCGACGATGCGGGCCGCGGCCGACGCGCTGGCCGAGTTCGACGTGGCGTACGAGGTCAGGGTCGTGTCGGCGCACCGTACGCCCGGCCTGATGCTCGACTACGCGCGCGAGGCCGCCGACCGCGGCATTCGGGTGATCATCGCCGGTGCCGGCGGCGCGGCACACCTGCCGGGCATGGTCGCGGCGGCGACGCCACTGCCGGTCGTCGGCGTACCGGTGCCGCTCAAGCACCTGGACGGCATGGACTCGCTGCTGTCGATCGTGCAGATGCCGGCGGGCGTACCGGTGGCGACGGTGTCGATCGGTGGCGCCCGCAACGCCGGCCTGCTCGCGGTACGAATCCTGTCGACCGCCGACGACGCGCTCCGCTCCCGGATGGCCGACTTCCAGCGCGGCCTCGCGGACATGGTCGCCGACAAGGACGCCGCCCTCCGCGCCTCCCT
Organism: Actinocatenispora rupis; assembly: GCF_016861975.1. GTDB lineage: Bacteria > Actinomycetota > Actinomycetes > Mycobacteriales > Micromonosporaceae > Actinocatenispora > Actinocatenispora rupis. The sequence goes on from NZ_BOMB01000015.1 coordinate 124,509, forward strand.
CTGACGGCCACCCGCCCACGGCCCAACCTGTCGCGCCGAGCACGCGCCCCAGCCTCACCATCCCGGTCGGCGACCAACCCGTCGGGCCGAGCAAGTGCCCCCAGCTTCACCACCGCGCCCTGCGGCCCAACCTGCCTGGCCGAGGGCGTGCCCCAGTCTCACCACCGCGGCCGGTGACCAACCCGTCGGACCAGCACGTCGTCACCCCGGTCGGCGAACAACCCACCCCGACCCGGCGGGCCGACACGCAGTGGGAACAGCGCGTCCCGACAGCTCAGCGTGGCAACCGAACAACCTGGCCGGGAACAAGGCGTCCCGACAGCTCAGCCGGGCAAGCGAACGACCCAGCCGGAACACCGCGTCCGGACTCCTCAGCCTGGCCCGTGAGCAACCCGACCGGCCACACAACGAAGCCCAGCCGGCCGGCGAACGGCCACCCGACAGCTCGGCCCGGCGTACGAACGACCCGGCCGGCGACGCGACGCATCCGACGGCTCAGGCCGGCGAGCGGCTCACCAAGTTCCGGGTCAGTGCCATTCGATGGCGGGGCAGGTGTCCATGACGACGTCGAGGCCGGCGGCGGCGGCGCGTTCGGCGGCGGCTTCGTCGATGACGCCGAGTTGGAGCCAGACGGCGCGCGCGCCGATCGTGACGGCCTCGTCGACGTGTACGCCGGCCTGTTCGGAGCGGCGGAAGATGTCGACGACGTCGACGGGTCCGGGGATGTCGGCGAGGCTGGCGTACCCGGGGGAGCCGTGGACGGCTTCGGCGCGCGGGTTGACGGGGATGATGCGCTTGCCGCGGTCGAGCAGGAACCGGCCGATCCGGTACGCGGTGCGGTGCGGGTTGTCGGTGAGGCCGACGATCGCCCAGGTGTCGTGGGCGAGGACCCGGTCGATCGTGGCGGGGTCGCGGTAGTTCACGCCTGGCTCCATCGTGTCGGGAATTTCGTGAAATCGATCGTGGACGATCGGTGTTCTCTGCATGATCGGAAACGGCGACCGCGGCCGGGGTCGGGGTCTGCCAGACGCAGCCGAGCATCGAGGTACGGGGGGTCCACGATGCATGTCCGACGTGTGGTCCGGGTGGTACCAGCCTTGCTCACGGTGGCGGCCGCGGCCACGGTGACGGTGCCCACGGGGGCGGGTGCGGCGCCGCCGGCGGTACCCCGGTCGGCGGTGGATGTGCTGGTCGCGTCCGGGCTGGACCGTGCGACGGCGGTACGCCGGTTGGCGGCGCAGCCGGCCCAGTCGGAGTTGGCGGAGCGGTTGACGGCGCGGCTGGGCCCGTCGCGTACGGCGGGCGGCTACCTGGACCGGGTGAGCGGCGCGCTGGTGGTCACGGTGGTGGACGCGGCGGGCGCGGCGACGGTCCGCGCGGCGGGCGCCGAGCCGCGTACGGTCCGGCACAGTGAGGCGGACCTGGCCCGGGTGGCGGAGAGCGTGGACGTACCGGTGGGTGGCAGCACGGCGGTCGATCCGGTCACCGATCGCCTGGTCGTACGGACGCCGCCGGGCGCGCCGACGCCGTCCGGCCCGCACCCCGACACGGTACGCACGGTGACCGGTCCGGCGGCCGTCACGCAGGCGCTGTACGGCGGGGAGCAGATCGACACGTCGCAGTGGACGTGTTCGGCGGGGTTCATGGTGCGCCGCGGTTCGACGTACTCGCTGCTCACGGCGGGGCACTGCACGTCCGGCAAGCCGGCCTGGTCGCGGCGCGGGCACGCGCTCGGCCCGTCGACCCGGTCGTACTTCCCGGGCAATGACATCGGCCTGGTCACGATCAGCAACCCCCGGTACTGGCAGCCCAAGCCGGCCGTCGTGTACCGCTCGGGGACGCGGCCGGTGACCGGCGCTGGCACGGTCCCGGTCGGCGCGACCGTGTGCAAGTCCGGCCGTACGTCCGGGACGACGTGCGGGACGGTGCAGGCGGTCGACGTGACCGTGCGGTACCAGGAGGGTCGGGTCACGAACCTGTACCAGACCAACGTCTGCACGAGGCCCGGCGACTCGGGCGGCCCGCTGTACACGGGGCGCAGCACCGGGCTCGGCATGGTGTCCGGCGGCGACGACAGCGCGTGCGGCGCGGGGTACGCGTCGTTCTTCCAGAAGCTGCGCCCGGCGCTGTCGCGCACCGGTACCGCGCTGCTCTAGACGGCAGGCCGGCGGCCCGGTGCGGCGCCGGCGTGGACACGACGACGGCGGTGCCCCGTTCCACCGGGGCACCGCCGTCGCTCGGTACGGGTCAGACGGAGCGGCCCATGCCCCGGTAGTCCCAGCCCGCGGCGATCCAGCTCGCGTGGTCCAGGCAGTTCATCCCGTCGATGATGCGGCGCTCGGCGGCCAGCTCGCCCACCGCGGCCGGGTCGGCCCGGCGGAACTCGTCCCACGCGGTGACCACGCAGGTCAGCGCGGAGCCCTGCAACGCCTCGGTCATCGACTTCGCGTACGCCACGGTGGACAGCTCGCGGCGGGCGTTCTCGGTGGCCTCCGGGTCGTACACGACGACCTCGGCGTTGGTCTTGGCGAGCGCCTTGGCGACGGCCAGCCCCGGCGAGTCGCGTACGTCGTCGGTGTTGGGTTTGAACGCGGCGCCGAGCACGGCGATCCGTACGCCGGAGAAGTCGGGGCCGGCGGGGCCGATCGGGCGGTCGAGCAGGTCGGCGGCCAGCGCCAGGACCCGGTTGCGGCGCCGGGTGTTGACCAGGTCGACCTCGTGCAGGAACCGCAGCGCCTCGCCCGCGCCGATCTCCTGCGCGCGGGCCTGGAACGCGCGGATGTCCTTCGGCAGGCAGCCGCCGCCGAAGCCGATCCCGGCACGCAGGAACTTGTTGCCGATGCGCGCGTCGTACCCGATGGACTTGGCGAGCATGGTGACGTCGGCGCCGGACGCCTCGCACACCTCGGCCATCGCGTTGATGAACGAGATCTTCGTGGCGAGGAACGCGTTCGCCGCGACCTTGACCAGCTCGGCGGTCGCGAAGTCGGTCACCACGACCGGTACCTCGCGGTCCTCGGTGGCGGCCAGCTCGAACAGCGCCTTGTGCGCCGCGTACAGCATCTGGCGGGCCCAGTCGGTCTTCACGCCGAACACGACCCGGTCCGGCCGCAGCACGTCCTCGCAGGCGAAGCCCTCGCGCAGGAACTCCGGGCTCCACGCCACGTGCACGTCCACCGCGTCCGGCTTGTACTTCTGGGCCAGCTCCTCCACCCAGTTCGCCGTACCGACCGGGACGGTGGACTTGCCGACGATCAGCGCGGGCCGGCGCAGGTGCGGCGCCAGCCCCGTCACCACGGCCTCGATGTACGACAGGTCGGCGGCCATGCCGTCCGCCCGCTGCGGCGTACCGACGCAGACGAAGTGCACGTCACCGAACTCCGCGGCCTCCTCGTACGAGGTGGAGAAGCGGAGCCGGCCGCTGGCCAGGTTGCGTTTGAGCAGCTCGTCGAGGCCGGGCTCGTGGATCGGGTTCTCGCCGGCGGCCAGCTTGGCGATCTTGGCCTCGTCCACGTCCATGCCGAGCACCTCGTACCCGAGCTCGGCGAAGCACGCCGCGTACGTCGAGCCCAGGTAGCCGGTGCCCAGGAAGGTCAGCCGCGGTTTCGGCGCGCCGGACGGCGGCGTGCTCGTTGCCTGCGGCTGCACCGGGGACGTGCTGGGGTACTGGACTGTCACGTTGACTCCGCTCCGCGAGGGCGCACCGACGCCGGATTTCTGAGACTGAATAGTGCCTTTTTATCGGATTTATGGGGGCTGCGTCGGCCGTTACGACGGTGACTCGGCGAGGATAGTCCTCCTCCTGTCGAGCGACCCGACGCCGGGAGGCTACTCGTTGGTAGCCTCACAGGAGTCGATGTGGACCGACCACTCTCGGAGCGAGCCATGAGCCTGAACGATCCCGAATTCGCGGTGTACCAACTGCCCGAGGAGCACCAGGCGATCCGCGAGGCGGTCCGGGCCGTGTGCGACGGCAAGGTCGCCCCGCACGCCGCGGAGGTCGACGAGAAGTCCGTCTTCCCGCAAGAAGCGTACGACGCGTTGCGTGCCTCCGACTTCCATGCGCCACACATCCCCGAGGAGTACGGCGGGGCCGGTGCGGACGCGCTCGCCACCGCCATCGTCATCGAGGAGGTCGCCCGCGCGTGCGCCTCCTCCTCCCTCATCCCCGCCGTCAACAAGCTCGGCACCATGCCGCTGCTGCTCGCCGGCTCCGACGACCTGAAGCGGACGTACCTGCCGCCGGTGGCCCGCGGCGACGCGATGTTCTCGTACTGTCTGAGCGAGCCCGAGGCGGGCAGTGACGCCGCGTCCATGAAGACCCGGGCCGTACGCGACGGCGACCACTGGATCCTCAACGGCGCCAAGCGCTGGATCACCAACGCCGGCGTCTCCGACTACTACACCGTCTTCGCCGTCACCGACCCGGAGAAGCGCTCCAAGGGCATCTCCGCGTTCGTCGTCGAGAAGGCCGACGAGGGCGTCAGCTTCGGCGCGCCCGAGCACAAGCTCGGCATCAAGGGCTCGCCCACCCGCGAGGTCTACTTCGACAACGTCCGCATCCCGGCCTCCCGGATGATCGGCGACGAGGGCACCGGCTTCCGTACCGCGATGGCCACGCTCGACCACACCCGCGTCACCATCGCCGCGCAGGCCGTCGGCATCGCCCAGGGTGCCCTCGACTACGCCACCGGGTACGTCAAGGAGCGCAAGCAGTTCGGCCGGCCCATCGCCGACTTCCAGGGGCTCCAGTTCATGCTCGCCGACATGGCGATGAAGCTCGAAGCCTCCCGCCAGATGACGTACGTGGCGGCCGGCAAGTCCGAGCGCGGCGACGACGACCTCACCTTCTTCGGTGCCGCCGCCAAGTGTTACGCCTCCGACGCCGCCATGGAGATCACCACCGACGCCGTGCAGCTCCTCGGCGGGTACGGCTACACCAAGGACTACCCGCTCGAACGCATGATGCGCGACGCCAAGATCACCCAGATCTACGAGGGTACGAACCAGGTCCAGCGGATCGTCATGGCCCGCCAGGTCCTCACCCGCCCCTGACGTACGCGGGGCAACGGCGGCGGGCTCCCGATCGGGGTGCCGCCGCCGTTTCCGCATCTGCGGCAGCCTGAGCGGCGCGCTGACGTGACCCCGATGTCCACTGTGGACGGTGAACCCACTCAAGGGCAACCTCGACCCTGGCGCTCTCTGGTGGCGCTTCCGACGACTCACGAACGTTGCGAGGCGCTGGCTGGTCCCACGTCGGTGCGCGTCCGTTGCGGGGACTGGACACACTGGTACGGATGCACATACCCGATGCGTGGCGGCATGCGGCGCCCGTCCTGGCGGTTGGCGTACTTCTGCTGGCTGTCAGCTGTTTCGGTGTCATCCGATCTCGTCGCTTCCTCGCCGGCGCGGAACGCGCAACGGGGCGGATCGTCGCGGTGGAGACCAGCCGGCAGGGCGCACCGGGCTCGACGGTGAAGTACCGGGTCTGTCGCCCGGTGGTCGTCTTCACGACCATCGAGGGCGTCACGGTGAGAGCAACGGCGGTCACCGGCTCGACCATCCGGCCCGTCACGGGCACCGCGGTCGATGTCCTCTACGACCCGAGCCACCCGAACCAAGGCGCCCGGATCGACACCACCCGGGGCCGGGGTACGGCTGCGCTGGGGCTGTTGGGTGTTGCCGGCGCCGTGCTGATCCTGGTCGGGCTGCGCTTGGCCCTTCTCCGCTGAACGGGTTGACCAGGTCGCATCGTGATGGCGCGGGTGCTGCCGCCGCGGGCGCCGCGTGGTCCACTGTGGACAGTACGCGGGGATCAGCTTGCTGGTGAAGGGATTCCGCTCAGGGGCAGCGGGGCGCGCATGGTGATGCCGACGATCCCGTACGTGAAGCCGAGGTGTTCGTTGAGGCGGCGCATCGCGTCGTTGCCGCGCTGCGTCCAGGTGTAGATCTCGGTGATGCCGTGGTCGGCGGCCCACGCCATGCTGGTGCGCTTGAGGGTCGCGGCGACCGATCTGCCGCGCCACTCCCGGCGTACGGCGGTGTACGCGACCTCGGCGCGTTCCGGCCGGTCGGCGTCGAGCTTCAGCCCGGCCACGCCGATCACCTCGTCACCGGCGACGGCCACGAACATCGCGGCCGGCTCGTTGATCCACTCCTTCGCCCATTCGGTCGCCGACACCTTCAGCGCGACCTCGTGATCCATGTCCGGGATGGTCGGCAGCGCGACCTGGTGGTACGCGGCGGTCCACAGCTCCGGGCGTTCGGCGACCGACACGATCTCGTACTCCGTCGGCGGGGTCGGCCACGGCTCGTCGCCGATCGGCCGGACCTGTTCGACCTCCCGGTTCGTTTCCACGAAACCGAACCGTTCGGCGAACAGGCGCGACCCCTCGTCGTCGACGCTGGCGCCCGCCACGTGGTGACCCTGCGCGGCGGCGTGCCCGGCGAGTACCCGGAGGATGTCGGTGCCGACGCCGCGCCGCCGGAACTCCGGACGGACGCGCGACATCATGGACGCCCGTTCGCCGTCGCGGGAGCGGTCCGTCACGCCGCTGCCGACCACCTCGCCGTCGATCTCCGCCAGCACCATCAGCCGGCCGGGACGGTCGAGCTCGCGGAACTCGGCGACGCTGGGGCAGCGCTCGTACGGCATCACCGCGATCCACACCGCGCGCCAGGCTTCGTAGTCGGCGTCGGTGGTCGCCGTACGGACAGTCGTGGTCATGGCCTCAGCCTGCCCCAGCCCGCCGGAAAGGTCCCCCGGATTTCGCCCGGCCCCGCCGACCGGTCCGTGCGGTCCGTGGTGTCCGGTCGGGTGCGCGGCACCGCGACTTGACGCATACCAATATGGGAATATGATGGGTGCCATGGCACGAGCAGCGACGACGTCGGACGCGTTCAACGCGATCGCCGAGCCGCAGCGCCGGGACATCCTGGCGCTGCTGCGGGCGGGGGAGCGGCCGGTGACCGAGCTGGCCCGGGAGTTGGGGATGAGCCAGCCGGGGGCGTCCAAGCATCTCCGGGTACTCCGGGAGGTGGGGCTGGTGCGGGTCCGTGGCGTCGGCAAGCAGCGGCTCTACGGTCTGGACGCCCGCGGGTTGCGGCCGGTCCACGAGTGGGTCGGCGGGTTCGAGCGGTTCTGGAGCGGGAGCTTCGACCGACTGGACGCGTACGTGCAGGACCTGAAGCAGGAACGGCAGGGGGAGTAACCGATGGCAGGGCAGGAACCGGGGACGGCCGACCGGGAGATCGTGGTCTCCCGGGTGATCGACGCGCCGCGTGAGCTGGTGTTCGAGGCGTTCACCGAGGTACGCCACCTGGCGCAATGGTGGGGGCCGGACGGGTTCACCACGACGACGCGGTCGTTCGAGTTCCGCGAGCAGGGGGACTGGGACTTCGTGATGCACGGGCCGGACGGGACGGACTACCAGGAGTGGATCTCCTGGACCGAGATCGTTCCGCCGGAACGGATCGCGATGCTGCACGGCGAGTCGCAGGGCGACCCGAACGCGTTCGAGTCGGTCCTGACGTTCGAGCCCGACGGGTCGGCGACCCGGATCGTGCTGCACACGGTGTTTCCCACCAAGGCGCTGCGCGACGAGGCGGTCGAGAAGTACCACGCGGTCGAGGGCGGCCGGCAGACGTTGGGCAACCTGGCGGCGTACGTCGCCGATCTCAAGCGGAACGGGGTGCAGGGCTGATGGCCGGCAAGGTGTTCTTCAGCGTGTCGATGTCGCTGGACGGCTTCATGGCGCCGGAGGACGTACCCGTCGAGGACGTCTTCTCGCCCGAGGGGCAGAACGACCCGCGGGTCCAGCAGTGGATGGCGAAGTGGTCGGAACTCCAGGCGTGGTTGTTCCCGCAGCGGTGGTTCCGGGAGAACCTCCGGCTCGGCGAGGGCGGCGAGGAGGGCGTCGACAACGACGTCGCCCGGGCGACGCACGAGCGTACCGGGGTGAGCGTGATGGGCAAGCGAATGTTCGACGCGGGCGAGCTGGCGTGGCCGGAGGACGCGCCGTTCCACACCCCGGTGTTCGTGGTCACGCACACCGAGCGCGAGCCGTGGGTACGGCCGGGCGGCACGACGTTCCACTTCGTCAACGACGGCATCGTCAGCGCGCTCGACCGGGCCCGCGACGCCGCCGGCGACCGTGACGTACGCATCGCGGGCGGCGCCGAGACCATCCAGCAGTACCTGGACGCCGGGCTGATCGACGAGTTCTCGGTGACGGTCTCGCCAGTACTGTTCGGCACCGGTCTCCGGCTGTTCGACCGCCTGGACGTGTCCAAGGTCGCGCTGGAGCAGGTCCGTGCGGAGCCGTCGCCGCGGGTCACCCACCTGACCTACGCGGTACGTCCGCGCTAGTCCGGTGGCTGGCCCGAATGTCCACCATGGACAGTGCTACTCCCGGGCGCCCGCCGGCGATCCACCGCGTACGTCAGTCGTCGGGCTGCCAGCGCAGCAGGTCGCCCGGCTGGCAGTCGAGTACGGCGCAGAGCGCGGCGAGCGTGGTGAAGCGGACCGCCTTCGCGCGGCCGTTCTTGAGTACGGCCAGGTTGGCGGGCGTGATGCCGACGCGGTCCGCGAGCTCGCCGACGGACATCTTCCGCCGGGCCAGCATCACGTCGATGTCGACGGTGATCGGCATCAGATCACCTCGTCCAGCTCGGCGCGCAGCTCGGTCGCCTCGACCGTACGGGCGACGGCCTGGGCGAGCAGCGCCCGCAGTACGAGGACGAGGAGCGCCACGCCGAGGATGGCCACGCCGACGCCGGCCATGATGACGGTGACGCCGGGATCGTCGCGCTGACCCGGCGCGTTGACCGCGGTGACCGCGAACCACACCAGGGCGGCGGCCACGATCGCGCCGATCACGACGTTCACGTACCGGAAGGCGGCGGGGGAGAAGACGGTGCCGCGTCGCACCATCGACACCAGCCGCCACACGCAGACCAGTACGACCTGGACCGACAGCATGCCCACGATCGTGAGCACGCGCATCGCGGTCAGCGGGTGCGACCCGTCCTCGGGATCGTTCCCGCTGACCAGGACCCACACCATCGATGCCTGGATGAACACGGTGCCGGCGGCCACCACCGCGAGCACGGCGCGCAGCGCGCCCACTGTCAGCCTGCCCATGACCCGCCCCTCCATCGAATGACGATGGCAATCTATCGAATTACGATAGGTACGGCAACTGCGCCGGTCGTCGGTCCCGGTGCAGGCGGGCTGGCCGGTACGAGTCCGCCGGGAGATGCGGAACCGTTGCGCATCCCGTACGTCAGCGGGAACCTGCGGCGACGAGTACCGCGGTGATGGGTTCGAGTTCGGCGATCAGCTCGTCTAGTTCGGCGGGGGAGAGCGCCTCGTACGGAGCGGCGGCGAGGTCGTCGGTCAGGTCCTCGATGCGCTGCTTGGTCTCGCGGCCGGCGTCGGTGAAGTGGCCGTCGGCGTCGACGAGCCCGCGCTCGCGCAGGCCGGCCATGACCGCGGCCAGCCGCTCCTTCTGCAGGTGGTGGATCCGCCCGAACGACTCCGGCGGATGGATGCCCATCTCCAGCGCGCTGAGCACGTGCGCCTCCGTACCGCCGATGCGTGCGCCGAGGAGGGCGGCGATGTGCCCGTCGGTACGGTGTTCGCGGAGCATGGTCGCGGAGTGCCACAGCCGGGCGACCGGATCGCTCGGTACGGCGACGGACCGCATCCCCGCGTACATGACGCGTCCGGTCATCGGTGCGCTGGTCGCGGCCTTGGTGGTCAGGTCGGCGGCCCGTACCAGGCCCGGCGAGCCGGCCAGCTCGGGACCGAGGATCCGCCGTACGGAGGCCGCGCTGCCGCGTTCGCGTGCGGCGAGCGACGCCTCGGGCGGGATCGTCTCCCACGCGCTCGGGATGTGCCGCGCCGCCTCGCCCTCGGCGAAGCTGTAGAACGCCGCGTGCACCACCTCCGCCGGTACGCGTCCGAGCGGTGCGGCGCGGCTGGCGAAGTAGCCGTCCCAGTAGGTGCGGTGGCCGAGCGCGGCCAGTTCCGCGTTGGACTCGTCGGCGAAGAACGTGACGAGGCAGATCGGCTCCAGGAGCTCGAACATGCGGCGGGCGATGTGCGTCATGACCCACATGATGCACACGACCACACCCCCGACGCGGTACGACGGCGCCTCCGGTCGGGAAACGCCGCCGTACTCGATGTCCACTGTGGACGGCGGGGCGTCACGCGGTCCTGGCGGCGCGGCGGTGCAGGCGGATCGCCGAGACGAGGAAGAAGACGCCGCCGAGCGTGGCGTACCCGGCGATGGTGGTGAACGACGTGTCGTGCCCGCCCGCCCGGACGATGAAGCTGGTGCCGGCGAGGGTGGAGATCGCGCCGCTGAGGATCATCGCCCACTGGCCGCCGAGCCGGTACCGGAGGATCGCGACGATCAGCTGCACGATGCCCGCGGTGACCGCCCAGGCGCCCCACACCCGGAGCACGTTCGGTACGCCCGAGGTGGCGGCGACGGCCAGCGCGAAGAACGTGAGCAGGCTCAGCGCGACGTTGACGTACAGCGGGGTCCGCGGCCGGGTGGCGCCCGACGTACGGAAGTCGATCACCGCGGCGGCGGCGTCGAACAGCGGGTAGATCACCAGCAGGCCGATGGTGGCCGGGTTGAGCGTCGACGCGACGAGGGCGACCAGCGCGGCCCAGACGATCGCGAAGCCGAACCGGACGTAGTAGAGGTTTCGCAGCCCCCGGGTACCGCTGGTGGCGTCAACCGCGGCGACGGTGTCGACGGACGTGGACATCGGGACTCCCTGGCGAGATAGAACGATCGGTCTACTTGAGTGTGCGACCTGATCACGTCGGAGTCAAGACCGATCGTTCTGTCTGCTAGGCTCGCCACGTCACGACGGAGGAGGGCGGATGTCGGAGGCGCGGGCCAGGCTGCTCAAGGCGGCGACCGAACTCTTCTACACCGAAGGCATCCACGCCGTCGGCGTCGACCGCGTCATCGCCGCCGCGCAGGTCACGCGCGCCACCATGTACCGGCACTTTCCCAGCAAGGACGACCTCGTCGTCGCGTACCTGACCCAGGCCGACGAAGCGATCCGCGCGCGTACCGCCGCCGCGCGGGCCCAGGACGCCACACCCGAGGACATCGTCCGCGCCGTCGGCACCCACATCGCCGACGACATCCAGCGCCGCGGCTTCCGCGGCTGCGCGTTCCTCAACGCCGCCGCCGAGTACCCGGATCCGGCGCATCCGGTACACAAGGCGGTCCTGAAGCACCGGAAGTGGTTCCTCGACACCGTCACCGAGCTGCTCGCCGCCGCCGGCGAAACCCACCCCGAGCCGGCCGCCCGGCACTTCGTCATGCTCCGCGACGGGGCCATGGCCGCCGGCTGCCTCACCGACCCGAAGCCCGTCCGCGACACGTTCCTGGCCGGCATCGAGGGGCTCCTCAAGTACCGCAACCGCTGACGTACCGGGGGGATCCGGGCTCACGTCCACTGTGGACGGAGGCGGGGGTCGTGGGAGGGGTCGGGGTACTGGGGCGGCGGCCCGTGTACGGCGGCCTCGGGGCGGAGTTCGTAGTGCCAGGGCTCGTTGCGGTAGATCTGGCAGAGGCCGTACCGGGCGCCGTGGGTGGACAGCCAGGCGGTGGCGTCGGAGTACCCGATGTCGACGGCGTGTCCGGCCACGTGGATCGAGGTGTCCGGGGTGGCGACCCAGCGGGCGGCTTCCGTGGCCGAGCCGTACTTGGCGATGGCGCGGCGGAGCAGCTCGTTCTGGTACGCGGGGGTGCGCCAGCCGCTGTTGACGTGGAGTTCGACGCCGTCGCGGGCGGCGTCGGTGGCGGCGGCACGCAGCGCGCGGCGGAGTGCGGGGTCGAGGTTGGCGACGCCGGGATAGGTGTCGTCGAACACGGTCGCGCCGGCGGGGAGGGCACCGTCGGCCTCGGTGACCGCGGGGCGGTCGGTGGCGGGTGCGGGCTTTGGTGGTGCTGATGCCGTTTGTCGCATGCCGCCAGTGCAGCGGGTGTGCTGTTGCGGGGCCGTATCGGCTTTTCGCTATGCCGACGATATGTGCGGCCTCGTAGCCTGGTGTGCATGCGTGTGTTGGTGGTCGAGGACGAGCCGTACATGGCGGAGGCCATCCGGGACGGGTTGCGGCTGGAGGCGATCGCGGCCGACATCGCCGGCGACGGCGACACGGCCCTGGAACTGTTGAGCGTCAACGCGTACGACATCGCGGTGCTGGACCGGGACATTCCGGGGCCGTCGGGCGACGAGGTCGCGGCGAGCATCGTGGCGTCGGGCAGCGGTACGCCGATCCTGATGCTGACGGCCGCGGATCGGCTCGACGACAAGACATCCGGGTTCGGGCTGGGTGCCGACGACTACCTGACGAAACCGTTCGAGTTGCAGGAGCTGGTGTTGCGGCTGCGGGCGCTGGACCGCCGGCGCGCCCACCACCGCCCTCCGGTACGCGAGATCGCGGGGTTGCGGGTGGATCCGTTCCGCCGCGAGGTGCACCGGGACGGCCGGTACGTGGGGCTGACCCGGAAGCAGTTCGCCGTACTGGAGGTGCTGGTCGCCGCCGAGGGTGGGGTGGTGAGCGCCGAGGAGCTCCTGGAACGCGCGTGGGACGTGAACGCCGACCCGTTCACGAACGCGGTACGGATCACGGTTTCCGCGCTGCGTAAGCGACTCGGCGAGCCGTGGCTGATCGCGACGGTGCCGGGCGTCGGGTACCGGATCGAGGCGCCGGCGGCCGGACGGGGCCGTGAGTAGGGCGCTCGGGCTGAGCGTGCGGGCCAAGCTGACGCTCAGCTACGCCGGGTTCCTGATGCTGGCCGGGGTGCTGCTCCTGGGGGTGGTGTGGGCCTTCCTCCTGCGGTACGTCCCGAACCACCCGATGATCGGCCCCGGTCCGATGATCCCGAACCGCGGCGACCTCGTTCGGGCGTTCGCGCCGAAGGTGTCGCTGATGCTGCTGTTCCTGCTGGCGTTCGGGCTGCTGGGCGGGTGGGTACTCGCCGGGCGGATGCTCGCGCCGCTGGCCCGCATCACCACCGCGACGCGGAAGGCGGCGGTCGGGTCGCTGTCGCACCGGATCGACCTGGAGGGCCGCAACGACGAGTTCCGCGAACTGGCCGACAGCTTCGACGCGATGCTCGCCCGGTTGGAGGCGCATGTCGCGGAGCAGCAACGGTTCGCGGCCAACGCCTCGCACGAGTTGCGTACGCCGCTGGCGATCACGCAGACGCTGCTGGACGTGGCGCGCAACGATCCGGACCACGACACGACCGAGCTCGTCGACCGCCTGCACTACGTCAACACCCGGGCGATCGACCTGACCGAGGCGCTGCTGTTGCTCAGCCGCGCGGACCGGCGGTCGTTCACCCGGGAGCCCGTCGACCTGTCCCTGCTCGCGGAGGAGGCCACGGAGACGCTGCTGCCGCTCGCGGAGCGCCGCGGCGTCACGATCGAGACGGCCGGCGACGCCAGCCCCACGATCGGCTCGTACGCGCTGCTGTTGCAGATGACCACGAACCTGGTACACAACGCGATCGTGCACAACCTGCCGGACGGTGGCGCCGTGTGGGTCGGCACCGCCGCCGACGCGTCCGGCGTACTGCTCATTGTCGAGAACACCGGCGGGAGGCTGGCGCCCGAGCTGGTGTCCACGTTGGCGGAACCGTTCCAGCGCGGTACGCAGCGCACGCACACCGGGCACGCCGGGGTCGGCCTCGGGCTGGCCATCGTCCGGAGCATCGCCGAGGCGCACGACGGTACGCTCGCGCTCGCCGCCCGGCCGGAGGGCGGCCTCCGCGTCACGGTGCGCCTGCCCGCCGTGCCACGCACCTGACTCCGGTACTCACCGGCGGCGTTCGGCGATCGCGGTGAGGACGTGGCGGGCCAGGACGACGTCCGCGTCGGGCGCCCCCGCGGCGACGGCGCGGCCGGACATGGCCGCGATCCGGGCCGGATCGGTGAGTACGGGGAGCAGGGTGGTCTCGATCCAGGCGGGGTCGAGGTCGGCGTTGTCGACGAGCAGCGCCCCGCCGGCGGCGACGATCGGTTCGGCGTTGTGCCGCTGTTCGCCACCGCGCAGCGGCAGCGGCACGTACGCGGCGGGCAGGCCGACGGCGGACAGTTCGGCGCAGGTCATCGCCCCGGAACGGCAGATCGCGACGTCGGCCGCGGCGTACGCGTGGGCCATCTCCTCGACGTACGGGACGACCACGTAGCCGTCGGCGTACGGTGGCTCGACGGTGTGCTGCGGCCCGGTGATGTGCAGGACCTGGACGCCGGCGGCGCGGAGTGCCGGTGCGGCGCCGGACACGGCGACGTTGATGGCGCGGGCACCCTGCGAGCCGCCGGTGGCGAGCAGTACGGGGCCGTCCGGGCGCAGGCCGAACCGGCGCCGGGCCGCGTCGCGCTGCGCGGGCCGGTCGAGCCCGGTGATCGCCGGCCGCAGCGGGATCCCGATGGCGGTGGCGTGCGCGAGCCGTACGTCGGCGGTGGCGGTGAACACCCGCGTGGTGAGCCGGGCGGCGAGCCGGTTCGCGACACCGGGCTGGGCGTTCGCCTCGTGGATGACGATGGGCAGGCCGCGCCGGTGCGCGGCGAGGTACGCGGGTGCCGCCACGTACCCGCCGAAGCCGACGACGACCTCGGCGCGTACCCGGTCGAGTACGGCGCCGGCGGCCCGTACCGAGTCGCGGAGCTTGCCCGGGGTACGCAGCAGGGCGGGGTTGAGGGTGCGCGGCAGCGGCACCGGCGGGATGAGTTCGAGCGGGTACCCGCGGGCCGGGATGAGCGTGGTGTCGAGCCCGCGGACGGTGCCGAGCGCGGTGATCCGGGCCGTGGGTTCCAAGCGGCACAAGGCATCCGCGAAGTTCATGGTGGGTTCGATGTGCCCGGCCGAGTGGCCGCCGGCGACGACCACGCGCGGCTCCGGCACGGTTCTCTGCGACGTCATTCCTGTCCTCGGCTAGGCCACGGGAAAGTCGAAGTACGTGTCCGGGTACGGTTCGCCGGTGAGCGTGTAGTGCCACCATTCCCGTTCGTACGCGGCGAATCCGCAGGCTTCCATGATGGAACGAAGCTGCCGGCGGTGCCGCGCCGCGTCCGGCGCGATGCCCGGTGCGCCGTGGTGGGAGACCGGGTCCATCAGGTCGTGACCGCCGCCCATCGCGACGGGCTCGCCGGTGTCCAGGCGGCAGAGCGTCAGATCGACGGTACTGCCGCGGCTGTGCCCGGATCTCGTTGCCACGTAACCCTGTCCGACCATCTCGGCGCGCGCGATGTTCGGGTGGTGCCGTCGCTTCGCCCGGCCGTCCTCGGGTCGCCGTGCCCAGCGCAGGAAGCAGTCCACCGCGCGCTGCGGCCGGTACCCGTCCCACAGCAGCAGGCCGAACCCGCCGGCTGCCGCCTTGTCCCGGGCCCGCTCCAGTGCCGCGCACAACGCCGTCGTACCGACGATCCGGTTCGCCTGGTACCCGTCGACGGGCGCGCCGGTGAAGTTGTCCGCCGTGGCGTACTTGGCGTCCCACCGGATCCCGGGCACCGCCTCGTCGACGTACGCGAAGCCGCCGTTCACTGGACCTTGCCCGTCAGCGCCAGCGACACGACCCGGTCGAGCACGTCGCCGAGCGAGTACCCGGCGGCGGCCATCATGCGCGGGTACCGGCTGTACGAGGTGAGGCCCGGCAAGGTGTTGACCTCGTTGAGGATCACGGTCCCCTCGTCGGTCAGGAACAGGTCGACCCGGGACAGTCCGCGGCACCCGAGCGCCCGGTACACGGCCTTCGCGGTGTCCTGCACCAGCGCGCGCGACTCCGCCGGGATGTCGGCGGGTACGACGGGCGTCGAGTTCTCCGAACCGGTCTCGGGCGCGCTCTCCTGGTGGATCCGGAAGAACCCGTGCGTGAGCGCGATCCGGTCGACCTCGCCGGCGATCAGCTCCGCCTCGTTGCCGAGGATCGCGCAGCCGACCTCGCTGCCGGCCACCGCCTCCTCGACCAACACCTTCGAGTCGTACCGTCGCGCGGTCTCCACCGCGTCCCGGAGTTCGGTGGGCCGGGTCACCTTGCTGACGCCGAAGGACGAGCCGGATCGGGCCGGCTTCACGAAAACGGGGTAGCTGAGCCGATCCGGGTCGACGGTGTCGGTCGCGGTCACGACCCGGAAGTTCGGCGTGGCGATCCCCGCGGCCCGCACCACCGTGTACGTCAGCGCCTTGTCCATGGCCAGCGCAGAACTCTGCACGTCGCACCCCACGTACGGGATGCCGGAGAGTTCGAGGAGGCCCTGCGTCGCGCCGTCCTCGCCGAACCTGCCGTGCAGCACGGGAAGCACGAGATCCAGGCCGATCGCCTCGTACCGGCCGCGGTCGAGCACGAGCAGCCCGCGCACGCTGCGGTCCGGCGACAGCAGCACCGAACGCGAGCCGGTGTCCCAGTCGCCGTCGGGGCCGTCGCAGAGCTTCCACGCGCCGGAGCGCGTGATCCCGATCCAGTACGGCTCGTAGCGGTCGGGATCGAGGCTGCGCGCGACCTCCCGCGCGGACTTGACCGAGACCGGGTGCTCCTCGGACGTGCCACCGAACAGGATTCCGACCTTCAGCTTATCCATGCTGTTCCCCGCTCTCGAAGTGCAGACAGTTGGTGAGACTGTTGGCGACGGTGTCGCTCAGGGCGTGGTCCGTGTAGTAGGCGGTGTGCGGGCTGATGAGCACGTTCGGCAGCCTGTGCAGGCGCAGCAACGGTTCGCTGTCGATCGGCGTGCTCCGGCGGTCGGCGTAGAAGATGCCCTCCTCGCCCTCGATGACATCCAGCGCCGCGCCGCCCAGGCGCCCGCTCTCCAGCGCGTCGACGAGCGCGGCGGTGTCGAGCAACGACCCGCGGCCGGTGTTGACGACGAGCGCGCCGTCCCGCATCGCGGCGATCCGCCGCCGGTCGAGCAGGTGGTACGTGTCCGCGGTGAGCGGCGTGTGCAGCGTGACGATGTCGCTGCGGCGTACCAGATCGTCGAGCGGCACGTACTCGGCGGCCGCGCGCGGGTGGTTGTCGGCGGCCAGCACCCGGCAGCCGAAACCGCGGAGCCGGTCGACGACCGCCGTACCGATGCGCCCGGTGCCGACGACGCCGACGGTCAGGTCGCGCAGCTCCCGCCCGCGTACGTCACCGAGCCGGTAGTCGTGCACGTCCGCCCGGCGGATGGTGGCCTTCGCGTGGCGTACCGCCATCAGCATGAGCATCAGGGTGTAGTCGGCGACGCTGTCCGGCGAGTAGGCGACGTTGCCGACGGCCAGCCCCACGCTCTCCGCGTACGACATGTCGATGTGGTCGTACCCGATGCTCCGGGTGGACACGTACTCGACGCCGGCGCGGCTCAGCGCGAGCAGCGCGGAGTTCGGGACGGCGGTCTTGTGGCCGACGCTGACGCACCGGTTGCCCAGCGCCAGGTCCACGTTGTCCCGGGACACCGCCGCCGCGGTGATGGTCAGCCGTACCCCGAAGCGCGGTGCCATCTCGCGGAACAGCGCGGCCTCGTCCGGGCCGCAGCCGTAGATCGTGATGCCCGTCGCCGGGATGGTCGCGGCGGACGACGACGCCAGCGATCGGGTGCGGCGGACCGCGGTCGGTGCTGGTTCGCTGAAGGTCATGCCGCCCAGTCAACGGGGCGGCGTGTTGCCGGCGCGTATCCGGATTTCGATACGCCGACGATATGTACCCGGTCAGCCGAGGCCGGTGTCCGGCGGCCGGGGCCACACCCGCTGCACGCCGGCGAGCGCGACGTCCACGTCCTGCCGGCTCGGTACGGCGAGGTCACGGCCGTTGTCGAACTGGTACAGCAGGGCGAAGTCGTCCGCGCCGAACTCCCGCGCCAGGTCCTCCCAGTGCGTGGCGAGCAGCCCGACCGCGAGCGCCGTGGCGAGCGACGACAGGCCGCAGCACAGGACGACCGTCGCGCCCGCCGGGCCGAACCCGCTCACCTTCTGGAGTACGAAGTAGTCGTAGTCGGGGCCCGGGATGTCCTCCGCGGTGCCCAGGTGCTGCTCGAACGTCTGCTCGGTGCCGTCCTGCCGGTAGCCGAGCACGGAGATGCCGCGGACCTCCGTGCCCTTCTCGGTCCGCGCCACGAACCGGAACCGGGTGCGCTCGCCCAGGTGCGTCAGCGCGTAGTGCACCGCCGCGTTGTAGAAGGGCCCGCCGACCAGCACGTACGTCCCCGGGGTCGCCAGCGCGCGCCGGATCCGCTCGGCGACCTCGCCGTTCCCCGACAGGTCCGGGACCGTGTACTCCCGCGCGCTGACCGGCCCGCCGTCCATGCTCTCCACGTACTGCGGGCTGTACGCGATGGAGCAGTCGAGCGGGTCGTACCCGGTGTCGACGAGGCCGAGCTGGTTGAGCAGCGCGCGCAGCAGCCGGGCGGCCGGCCGGGTCTGGATCGCCTCCGCCAGCCGCAGCGCCGACACGTACTCGCTCTGGTTCATGACCGGCCCGTAGAACCCGGTACTCCGCGAGCGCACGCCCAACGTGCCGCCCGGTACGACGTAGATGCTGGAGACGAGGATGACGACCGCGCGCGGGGTGCGCCCGCCGAACAGCAGGCGGCGCAGCGGCCGGGAGCGGCGGGTGAGGACGATGCGGAGGTAGCCGACCCCGAAGGTCGTCAGTACCACGATGAACAGCAGGTTCGACAGAAATCCCAGGAGCGTCTGCCCGGCGGCGGTCTGCCAGAACACCAGCACCTCCCCGTGAACCGGCATCAAGCGTAAAAGCCGGCAGCAACGGTCCGAGCCGCCCGGAAGATCACGAACGGACAACTCCTCCGCCGTCCCGTCCACTGTGGACCGTGCACCTCGGCGCCCACCCGCGCTCCGGGGTGGGCGGATACTGGTCCGGTGGAAGGGGGTCGCGTGGGCGACGGACAGGAGTGGGTCGCGGTCGTGGTCGACGACGAGGGCGGGTACAAGTTCCTCGGCTCGGCGGACCGCAGGGCGGCCGGCGGCAAGGACTTCACCCGGCACCGCGGTCGTGCCGCGCGCTTCGACAGCGAGGTGGCCGCGCTCGCCGCCGCGCAGGACCTGCGCCGGGAGTACGAGGGGCGCGCCGGGTACCGCGGGTGGATCACCCGCGTCGAGGCCCGGCCCGTCGACTGACCGGACGGGGCTGGACCGACGGGCCGGCGCCTGGTGTGCTCGTGGGCGCGGCGCCGCGGCGGCGCCGACCGTACGGACCGGAGGTGCAGGGTTGGTCGACCTGACGGAACTGCTGGCGGACCTCGCCGACGAGGCGCGGGACCTCGACCTCCTCGTTGCCGACCTGCCGGCCGCGCGGTGGTCCACGCCGACACCCGCGCCGGGCTGGAGCATCGCGTACCAGATCGCGCACCTGGCATGGACCGACGAGACGGCACGGCGCGCGGTCGAGGACCCGGACGGGCTGCGCGCGCAGCTCGCCGGCGTGGACGTCACCGCCTGGGTCGAGGCCGGTGCGGCGCGCGGCGCGTCCGTCGACCCGGCCGTACTGCTGGCGCGGTGGCGGGCCGGGCGGACCCGGCTCGCGGCGGTCCTCGCGACCGTGCCGCCCGGCGTACGACTGCCCTGGGTGGGGACGGACATGGGCGCGGCGTCCATGGCCACCGGCCGGCTGATGGAGACGTGGGCGCACGGCCAGGACGTCGCCGACGCGCTCGGCCACACCCGTACGCCGACGTCGCGGCTCCGGCACGTCGCCCGCATCGGCGTCCGCGCCCGCGACCACGCGTTCGCCGCGCACGGCCTGCCCGTACCGGAGAGTGCGGTGCGGGTGGAACTGACCGCGCCCGACGGCGAACTCTGGACGTACGGGCCGCCGGACGCGGCGCAGCGGGTGGTCGGCCCGGCGCTCGACTGGTGCCTCGTCGCCACCCAGCGCCGGCACACGGACGACACGGCGCTGGTCGCCACCGGCGCCGACGCGACGGCGTGGCTGCGCGTCGCCCAGGCGTTCGCCGGCCCGCCCGGCGCCGGCCGCGCCCCCCGCTGACCCGCTGCCCCGGGGCGGGTCCTTGGCGTTACGCGGAAGGCGTCCAGTCGGGGCGGCGGCCCAGGTACCGGAGCAGCAGCGCGAGGTCGTCGTCGCCGGGCTGCGGGTCGAGGGCCGGGGCGTACGCACCGTAGGCGCGGAGCGGTTCGACGATGGCGCGGGCCACGGGCAGCAGCTCGCGCGCCAGGTCGGCGGTGAGCGGCGACGGGGCGCCACTGGCGACTGCCAGGTCCCACGCGTGCACGCCGGCGTCGAGCGCGCACGCCCCGACCCCGATCTCGGCCGGCAGCGCGTTCGGCGGTACGGGAACGGGCACGTCCTGCGCGTCCGCGGCGACGCCGGCCCACGCGTCGGCTGCCCGGGTCAGCGCCTCCTCGGCGAGCGTCGCGGGCGCGTCGTCGAGCGTGCCGCTGGGTGCGAACGGGTCGCCGTCCGGGCCGGGCCCGCCGGTGAGGAACATCGCGTACGCCAGCTGGTCGCCGGCGGCGTGCTGGAGTACCTGGGCGGCGGTCCACTGCGCGCAGGGCGTCGGACCGTCCCAGTCCCGTACGCCGGCGACCGCGGTGCGGAGGGCGTCGTGGGCCTGGGTGAGGGTCGGCCAGGTGGTCGTCATGCGGTACTCCTCTGCGAACGGTCGGCTCCGCCGAGCCGGCCCCACTGGAACGGAATGCCTTGTTCCGTTGACAGTATCAGAGCGGAACGGTCCGTTCCAGTGCTAGGGTGAGTTCATGCCAGAAGAGAACGCCAGCGGCGCGGTGCCGGGATTGTCCGGGCGGCGCGGCCAGGCCCAGCGCAACGACGCCGTCATCCTCGACGCCGCCCGCGAGGTCTTCCTCGCCGACCCGCGCGCGCCCATCTCCGCCGTGGCCGCCCGTGCCGGCGTCGGCATCAGCGCGCTCTACCGCCGGCACGCCAGCAAGGAGGAACTGCTGCGCCGGCTCTGCCACGACGGGCTGCGCCGCTTCATCGCCGAGGCCGAGGCGGCCGCCGACGAGCCGACCGGGTGGGACGGGCTCGTCCGGTTCCTGACCCGGGTCGTCGACGCCGACGTCCACTCCCTCACCGTACGGCTGGCCGGGACGTTCCCGCCCACCGCCGAGATGCGCCGGGATGCCGTTCGTTCCAACGAACTCGTCGCCGCCGTCGTCGACCGCGCCCGCGCCGACGGGCGGCTGCGCGACGACGTGGTCGTCCAGGACGTCGGCCTCCTGCTGGAGAGCTGCGCCGCGATCCGCCTCCCCGACCCCGACCGTACGAAGGAGCTGCGCCGGCGGTACCTGGGGATCCTGCTCGCCGGGCTGGCCGCGGCGGCCGATCCGCCGCTGCCCGGGCCGCCCCCGGCAGCGGGCGAACTGGCCTGGCGCTGGCGGTCCCGCGCCGCGGCCACCGACGACGCCTGACCCGACGCCGCCGGCGACCGTCCACAGTGCACGGTCGCCTGTGGACGGTCAGGGACGCTCGTAGAAGCCGTCGAGGCGGGCGCGGGCGGTGACGTCACCGACGGCGGCCAGTACGGTGCGGGGCTTGGCATCGGTGACCGTGTCGGCGAGCGGCGTGCCGAGGGCGAACAGCTCGAAGACGTACCGGTGGGGGCCGTGCCCCTTGATCGGCCCGGGCCCGCGGTAGCCGCGACCGAGCGCCGACCGCAGGACGCGTACGCCGTCGGCGGGGTGCTCGGCGTCGAGCGCGCCCTGCGGGATCCCGGTGAGCGACGCGTCGAGCAGCGCGAGGGCGTGCACGATCGGCGTCGCGGTCGGCGCGTCCGGGTCCTCCACGACGAGCAGCAACGCCGCCGTGCCGGCCGGTACGCCGGACCAGGCGAGCGCGGGGGACAGGTCGCTGCCGCCGATCCGCTTCCCCGCGTGCACGGTGGGGATCGACGTCTCGTGCCCGAAGTCGGTGCTGGTGAGGGTGACCGTCTCCGGGCCGGCCAGGTTCGCCTGGTTCCAGGCCAGACCCTCCTGCCCGGCGCGGCGGTTCTTGAGTAACTTGCCGAGGACTGCCATCGGTACTCCTGTCAGGGTCGGAGCCTGCGGGTGCCCGCGGGCGTGAGCAGTGGCCCGGCGAAGCGGCAGATCTCCTCGGCCGCGTCGAACTCCCGGCAGACCGGTTCGGACCAGCCGGGGGTGGGCGGGGTGCCGGGCCAGGTGTGGCCGCCGCCGAGCACGGTCCAGGCGGCGACCCGGGTGCCGCCGTACCCACCGGACACGGTGGTACGACGGGATTCCGCGGTCTCGACGGTGTCGCCGGGGCCGGGCGGGCAGCGGTCGATGGCGCGCCAGCGGTCGGCGGTCGCGCCCAGCGAGAGGGTGCGGCCGCGCAGCTCGCCGTGCGGGCCGCGGTGCCGGGACCAGCCGCCCTCGATCGGCGAGACGCGGTCGGCGGTGCCGTGGATCAGCAGCGCCGACACCGCACACTCCGGCGTACGGTCGGCGAGCGCGGCGGGCAGCCCGCCGGCGACCGCGGCCAGTACGGCGACGTGGTCGGACGCCTCCAGCGCGAACCGGTGCGCGAGGAACGCGCCGTTGGAGATGCCGGCGACGACCACGCGGTCGGTGACCGTGCCGTACCGCGTGGCGGACCAGTCGACGAGCGCCCGGAGGAACGCGACGTCGTCGACACCCGCCTCGTCCGCCGCGGTCACGCCGCGCCCGTCCGCCCAACATCCTTGGTACCCGTCGGGGTAGGCGGCGGCCCAGCCGAGCCGGTCGGCCTGCGCGTCGAACGTGGTCGTCTGCCGCATCACCGCACCGGTCGCGTCGGGGTGGTTCCCGTGCAGTACAAGGAGAAGCGGCGTTCCGTCGCCCACCGCGTCGGGCAGCCGCACGGTGGCGTGGCGCGCGCGCCCGCCGACGCCGAGGTCGGCGCTGACCACTTCGCCCATCCGTACCCCCGGGGTGATCCCGCAAATCAACTGCGCAGTTTCCCTGTATTATATCGGTCGTGGTGGAACGGGATCCGGCGGCGATCGCCGACGAACTCCAGGTGGTCGTCGGCGCGCTCGTGCGCCGCATGCGCGCGGTGTCGCCGGCCAGCGCCGTCAACCTGTCCCAGGTGTCGATCCTCAAGCGGCTCGACCGCGAGGGCCCGCACAGCGTCGCCGACCTGGCCCGGCACGACCAGCTCACCCACCAGTCGATCACCGTCTCGGTCGCCGGCCTGGTCCAACGCCGGCTCGTGCGGCGTACCCCCGACCCGCACGACGGGCGCCGCAAGCTGCTCGCCATCACCGCCGCCGGCCGCCGGCTGCTCGCCGAGCGCCGCCTCGCCGGCCACGAGATCCTCAGCGACGCCCTCGCCACCCGGCTCAACCCCACCGAACGCGGCCAGGTCTCCCGCGCCCTCACCCTCCTCCGCCGCCTCCTCGACTGACGCCACCCGGTGCCGACGAAACCGACGGCTCTGCTGCGGGAGCTGGACGACCGCGAGTGGTCGGAGTGGCCGCGGGACTTCGACCGGGCCGCGACGGCCGCCCGCTTCGACCGCTACTTCGGTTGCTGCTTCTGGGTTTCCGGCCGCGCGAGGGCCGCGACGGTCCTGGCGGTGACGGCGGTGTCGAGGGTGGGCTGGAGTACGGGGGCGAAGGCGGGACTGTGGTTCACCGGTACGTCGCGGGCGAGCGTGCCGGCGCACTCGGCCCTGGCGTGGAGCGCGGGGTCGGTGCCGCCGACGCCCCCAGTACGTGAAGCAGGCGACCATTCGACCGTACCCGTCCAAGTCGGGCGGCAGCCCGTGTTTCGCCTGGTAGGGCCGCTGCGGTGGGGGCGGGGCGGCGCGCCGGGTAGCGTGCCCGGTGGCGTACGAGTGGACCGGGGGCGGCGGTGGGCGAGGCGGGCGACACGCAGGATCTCGACCGGGCCGCGGAGGTCTTCACACAGGTGCGGCCGCGACTGTTCGGCATCGCGTACCGGATGCTGAGCAGTGCCGCCGAGGCGGAGGACCTCGTGCAGGAGGTGTGGCTGCGGTGGCAGGGCGCCGATCGGGCCGCGGTGGTCAACCCGGCCGCGTTCCTCGCCACGATGGCGACCCGGCTGTCGATCAACGCGCTGAAGTCCGCGCGGGCCCGGCACGAGACGTACGTGGGGCCGTGGCTGCCGGAGCCCGTCGACACCAGCGCCGACCCGTACCTGGGGGCCGAGCGTGGCGAGGCGCTGGAGTTCGCGACGCTGCTGCTGATGGAGAAGCTCACCCCGCACGAGCGCGCCGCGTACGTGCTGCGCGAGGCGTTCGACTACCCGTACGCGCAGATCGCGGAGGTCCTGCGGGCCACCGAGCCCGCGGTACGCCAGCTGGTGAGCCGGGCGCGCCGGCACCTCGCGGACGGGAAGCGGACCCCGGTGACCGCGGCGGCGCAGCGGGAATTGTTGAGCACGTTCGTGACGGCGGCGCGTTCCGGTGACACGACCGCGCTGGAACGCCTGTTCGCCGCGGACGTGACGAGCGTGTCCGACGGCAACGGTGCGGTACGGGTCGCGCGCCGGCCGATCGTCGGGGTACCGCGGGTGACGCGGTTCCTGGCCACCATCGCGCCGTGGTTCTGGGCCGACATCGAGGTGCGGTGGGCGCGGACCAACGGCCAGTGGTCCGCCGTACTCCTGCACCGCGACGGCACCCGGTACGGCGTGCTCACCGTCACCGCGTCCGCCGACGGCATCGACCGGGTGCTGTGGATCGTCAACCCGGACAAGCTCACCGCGGTCTGACCGCCCGCTGTCACAGATCGGGGGGCTGCGTTGTCCTCCTGGTGAGAGCGAGAGACGGGAGGACCAGGTGCGGACGATCCTGGTGGCCGGCGGCGGTTACGCCGGTTTCTACACGGCCTGGACGCTGGAGCGGAAGCTGCGGCGGGACGAGGCGCGGGTGGTCGTGGTCGATCCCCGCCCGTACATGACGTATCAGCCGTTCCTGCCGGAGGTACTGGCCGGCTCGGTCGAGGCGCGGCACGCGGCGGTGTCGCTGCGCCGGCACCTGCGCCGTACGCGGGTGGTGCCGGGCTCGGTCGTCGGCATCGACCACGCCCACCGGACCGCCACCGTACGGCCGGCGGACGGGCCGGACTTCGCGCTGGCGTACGACATCCTGGTGGTGACGGCGGGTGCGGTGACCCGGACCCTGGCCGTACCGGGGGTGGCGGACGAGGCGATCGGCCTCAAGCACGTCGAGGAGGCGGTCGCGATCCGGGACCGGCTGCTCACCGCGTTCGACCGCGCCTCGGTACTCCCGGCCGGGCCGCTGCGGCGCCGGCTGCTGACGGTGACGTTCGTGGGTGGCGGGTTCTCCGGCGTCGAGGGCTTCGCCGAGCTGCTGTCGCTGGCGACCGCGCTGACCCGCCGGTACCCCGAGATCGACCCCGCTGAGCTGCGGTTCCACCTCGTCGAGGCGCGGAGCCGGATCCTGCCCGAGGTGACCGACCGGCCCGGCCGGTGGGTGGTGCGGTCGCTGGAGAAGCGTGGCGCCCGGGTGCACCTCGACACCGAGCTGGTGTCCGCGCGCGACGGCCACGTGGTGCTGTCCACCGGCGAGGAGTTCGACTCCGACCTGATCGTGTGGACCGTCGGCAACGCCGCGAACCCGTTGGTGCACAACCACACCGACCTGCCCATCGACGGGCGCGGGATGCTCGTCGTCCGCGCCGACCTCCGCGTCGGTACGGACCGCGAGCCGGTGCCGGACGCCTGGGGAGCCGGCGACGACGCGGCCGTACCGGACCTCGCCGCGCACCGGCCGGGCGCCGCGACCGTACCCAACGCGCAGCACGCCGTACGGCAGGGCAAGCTGCTGGCCCGCAACATCGTGGCCACCCTCCGCGGTCGTACGCCGAAGCCCTACGTGCACCACAGCCTCGGTACGGTCGCCACCCTCGGCATCGGGCGCGGCATCTTCCAGTACCGCGGGATCGTGGTGACGGGGCTGCCCGCCTGGCTGATGCACCGCGGGTACCACGTGCTGGCCGTACCGAGCTGGGAGCGGAAGGTACGGGTGCTGGCGGTGTGGCTGACCGCGGCGCTGTTCGGCCGGGACATCGTGTCGCTGGCGTCGGTGCAGGACCCGCGCGGCGCGTTCGTCGCCGGCGGCGAGCCGGACGCGGCCGGATCGCGCGTGCCGTACGAGGACGCCCGGTCGGCGTGACGCGGCTCAGGAGCGCAGGAAGTCGAGCGTCGAGTACTCGTCTACCACGGCGGCCAGCTCCGCGATCCGGGCCTGCCCGGCGGCGACGAGCTGCCGCCCGGCCGCGACCCAGCGTTCCAGGTCGGGGCACATGGGCGGGATGTCGGCGAGGATCGCGGCGCTGTCGGCCAGGGTGAGCCCGACCCGCTGGGCGGCGACGGCGAGCCGGATCCGGCAGACCGCGTCGACCGTGAACCGGCGGGCGTTGCCGCTGGTGCGCTCGGCGGTGACCACGCCGTACCGCTCGTAGTAGCGGACCGCGTTGGGGGAGACGCCGGCCGCGGTGGCGACGTCCCCGACCGTCAGTCCGGTACGCGCCGGCGCCGTCACGACCCGCTCCGGACGGGTGCGGCGGCAGCCGGCACGGGCCGCGTCCGCAGCCGTACGACCAGCGCAGTTGCCATGACGAGCAGGGTAACCGCCAGCGTGCCGCGGTACGCGGTGACGGCGTGCGCGGCGAGCGCCGCGTGGTCCCCGGCCCGGCCGAACGCGGCCAACCCCTGCCCGCCGGTCGCCGCCGCGGTCAGCGCGGTGAACAGCGCGCCGACCCCGGCCGTACCGACGGCGCTGGCGACCGTACTGACCAGCGGCAGGATCGCGCTGCCGGACGCCAGGTCGGATCCGTGCAGGTTGCGGCTGGCGCTGGCGATCGTGGGCATCATGACCGCCCCCGTACCGGCACCCTGGACGGCGCCCAGCACGGCAAGCACCGCGTACGGGGTGTCGGGGCGCAGGACGAGCACGCTGGCCGTGACCGCGGCGAGTACGAGGGCGAGGCCGGTGCCGACGACGGCGCGCGGGCCGAACCGTTCGAGGAGTCGGGCGGCGACCTGGACGCTGAGGCCCATCCCGACCGCACCCGGCACCGACAGCAGCGCCGACGTGAGCGCCGGATCGCCGCGGATCACCTGCACGTACGCGGGCATCACCAGCATCGAACCGAAGTACGGCGCGGCGTACAGGGCGAGGACGGTGGCGCCGCGGCCGAACGTCCGGTCCGCGAGCAGCCGCACGTTCAGCAGCGGCGTACGGTGCCGCCACGACCGCCGTACGAACGCGGCCACCAGTAGGACTCCCGCGGTGACGAGAGCGCCGCGTACCGGCAGGCCGGCCGAGGCCACGCTCAACCCGTACGCGACCGCGACGACGCCCGGCACGAGCAGCAGCCCGCCGGCCACGTCGACCGGGCTGCGGCCGGCCGTACCGGCGTCGGCGGGGATCCAGCGCAGCACACCGGCCGCGGCCAGCAGCGCCGGCGGCACCGTGACGAAGAACAGCACCCGCCACGACGTCGCGTCCAGCAGCAGACCGCCGAGCAGCGGCCCCGCCAGCGGCCCGACCAGCATCGGCAGTCCGGTCACCGTCGTCATCCGGGCGCGCCGTTCCGGTGGTGCCGAGCCGAATCCGAGCGCCAAGCCGAGCGGGTTGACCAGCCCGCCGGCCAGCCCCTGCACCGCCCGCGCCGCGACCAGCCACCCCAGCCCGCCGGCGAGTCCGGCCGCGGCCGACGCGCCGGCGAACACCAGCAACGCCACCAGGTACACCCGGCGGGTGCCGAAGCGCGCGGCGAGCGACGCGGCCAGCGGCATCGCCGCCACCGTGCCCAGCGCGTACGCGGTGGCGATCCACTGCACCGACGTCAGCGGCGCGCCGAACAGCGTCATGAAGCGCGGCAGGGCGACCGCGACGATCGTGGTGTCGAGTACGGCCAGCAGACCGCCGAGCGCGAGGACCGCCGCGACCCGTAGTTCGGCTCCGTTGAGCCGGGTCACGCCGCACCGTCCGCGGACCCGCCGTCGCCCACGGCGCCGTCGTCGGCACCGCGCCCGGCCCGCCCGGCCTGCTCGGTGGCGGCGCGGCCGGCGCGCAGGGTACGGGCCCACCACAGCAGTTCGGTGACCGTCGCGGTCAGCGCGCCGCGCTCGCCGTCCGCCGGCCGGTACCGGCCGTCCGCGCCGAGACGCGTCCACGGCAGGGCGAGCAGTACGGCCTCGCGTACCGTGGTCGCGCGCAGTTCCGGGAAGACGGCGCGCAGGTGCTCGATCGCGCGGATCCCGCCCGACCCGCCGTACCCCACGAACCCGACCGGCTTGTACGCCCATTCGCCGTAGTGCCAGTCGATCGCGTTCTTCACCGCCGCCGGGAAACTGTGGTTGTACTCCGGGGTCAGGATCAGGAACCCGTCCGCGGCCGCCAGCCGGTGCGCGATGGCGCTCCCCGTTCCGTCCGGCCGGGCGAACGGCAACGGCAGGTCCACCTCCGCCAGATCGATCCGATCCAACCGGATCCCCTCGTACCCGTCGAGCTCGGTGACCAGCCAGTCCGCCAGCGCGCCGGCGATCCGCCGGTCCCGTACGCTGCCGACGACCAGGGCGATGCGCAGTGTCGTGTCGGTGCTCATGCGGCCGACGCTAGGAGTTCGCCCATGGGTGAACTCAAGCCCGCGCACCGCATGACGCCCGTCACGTTGCCACGGAAGGGAATCCGGCCGGGAACGCGTCGCCCCGGCACGGCATGCCCCGGGCACTGACCGGGATCGGCGTGGCGGTCGCGGGTGGGGCCGGCCGCCCGCACCGGCGGTCGGGTGCCCGGTCCTCATCGGCCTGACGAGCCCTCTCACGCGTCGCCCCGGTCCCCGCTCCCACCGAGCCGCCGCCGACCTCCGCTGCCAGCGTGCCGCGCGCGTACTTCCGCTTAGTACCAACGGTTTCGGGCCGGTACGGCACGCCGTGCGGGCCGGCGGTGAGCGGTGCGTGGCGGCGGGCAATTCGGGAGGCATGGGTGTGTAACGTTCCGTCCCGCCGGAACGACAACGGACCAACGACCCGTGGCGGCGGGCGACCCCGGGGAATGATGGGAGCTTCCCCCGGGGTACCCGGGACGCCGCGAGGCACCCACCGTCCGCGGGCCGGCCCGCCGCCGCGGGTCGGACCCCGATCCCTTGCGCCACAACCTGTCCCGCGGGTCGGCCGGTCGGCGCGGGCGCGCCGGCCCTCAGGTTTGCCGGCCGCACGACGCCAGCGGCGGTGACACGTCCCGTCCGGCGCCGTCCGGTCGCGCCGTGCCGCACGGACCGCTGTCCCGCGCGATCGTCGGCGGCGGTGACACAACACCCGCCCGCACCTTCGTCAGGGTGCGCCGGGCCGTCGGGCAGGATCGCGCCCGAGATTCCTTGCCGGTGGCTGCGGCCACAACGCCACGGCCCATGCCACGGCCGGCGCCCTCGCGCGCCGGTACGGCGCCCTCGCGCGGCCCCGGGTACGTGGGCGGGGACGGCGTGTGGCACCGTGGGGGCAGTATAGTAATACCGGTATTGTTATCGGCCCATGGCCAGCATCGCCCAGGAGACACCGTGATCGAGCTGCTCTCGCCGCGTCAGATCGACCAGATGCGCCCCGCCGGGCGCTTCGTCGCCGACGTACTCCAGGATCTGCGGGCCCGGGTCGAGCCGGGCGTCAACCTGCTCGACATCGACGGGTGGGCGGCGGAGATGATCCGGCGGCGCAACGCCGTGTCCTGCTACGTGGACTACGCGCCGTCGTTCGGTCGGGGGCCGTTCGGCAAGGTGATCTGCACGTCGGTGAACGACGCGGTGCTGCACGGCCTGCCACACGACTACCCGCTGCGTGACGGTGACCTGCTCACCCTCGACTTCGCGGCGGAGGTCGACGGGTGGGTGTGCGACAGCGCGATCTCGTTCGTGGTGGGCGACGGCGGCGGCCCGGCCGACGAGCACCTCATCGACACCACCCGCGCGGCGCTGGACGCGGCGATCCCGGTCTGCGCCCCGGGCAACCGCCTCGGCGACGTCTCCGCCACGATCGGCGGCGTCCTCACCGGCGCCGGGTACGAGGTGAACACGGAGTTCGGCGGGCACGGGGTGGGGCGCACGATGCACCAGGACCCGCACGTGGCGAACATCGGACGGGCCGGGCGCGGGCTGTCGCTGCGCCCCGGGCTGGTGATCGCGGTCGAGCCGTGGGTGATGATCGGCACCAAGACCCTCACCGTGGACCCGGACGGCTGGACCCTGCGCAGCGCCAACCACGAACGTACCGCGCACCACGAGCACACCATCGCGGTCACCGAGGACGGCCCGGTCGTCCTCACCCTCCCCGGCCAGTAACGCCGTCCACTGTGGACGGTCGGGTGATCCGCGCCCAGCTGGGCGGTTGACCCGGCGGTACCCGGGGCGTGGGGCCGGCGGGTCGGGCAGGATGGGTGTCCGTGAAGATGCTGCCGTTTCCCACCGCCGACCGGGGCGCCTCGAACGTCGTCCTCGGTCTGATGCGGATCTCGAAGCTGACCGACGACGAGATCCGCACCCTGTACGGCACGGCCCGGGACGCCGGGGTCACCGTGTTCGACCACGCCGACATCTACGGCCCGACGAGGCACGAGTGCGAGGCGCGGTTCGGTTCCGCCGTGTCGCTGGCCGGCGCCGAGCGCGAGGCGATCGTGCTGCAGAGCAAGGTCGGCATCCGGCCGGGCTTCTTCGACTTCTCCCGGGAGCACATCGTGCGGACCGTGGACGAGTCGCTGGCCGCGCTGCGTACCGAGTACCTGGATGTGTTGTTGCTGCACCGGCCGGACACGCTGGTGGAGCCGGAGGAGGTGGCCGCGGCGTTCGACGAGCTGGCCGACGCGGGGAAGGTCCGCGACTTCGGCGTGTCGAACCACACCCCGGGCCAGATCGAACTGCTGAAGACCGCGGTACGCCAGCCGCTCGTGGCCAACCAGGTGCAGCTGAGCATCGCGCACTGTCCGCTGATCGCGTCCGGGATCGCGGCGAACATGGGCGGCCTGGACCAGTCGGTCGACCGGGACAACGGCCTGCTGGACTACTCGCGGCTGCACGGGATGACGTTGCAGGCGTGGTCGCCGTTCCAGAAGGGCTTCTTCGACGGTGTGTTCCTGGGCGACCGGGAGCACTACGCGGAGCTGAACGACGTGGTCGACGAGCTGGCCGCGAAGTACGAGGTGACGCCGAGTGCGGTGGCGGTCGGCTGGATCACCCGGCATCCGGCGAACATGCAGGTGGTACTGGGTACGACGAACCCGGGTCGGGTGGTGGAGTCGGCGGCGGGATCGGAGCTGCCGCTGACCCGCGAGGAGTGGTACCGGCTGTTCCGCGCGGCCGGGTACGTCGTTCCGTGACGGAGAGTCCCGCCCGCCGCGCGTCGCGGTGGGCGGGACGGCGTTGACACCGGCCCGGTCGGGCCATCTAATGGGCGCGTTCCTTTTTCGGACCCGACCGAAAGGGCGCCCATGGTCAGGACTCTCGCCGCCGGACTCGCGGTCGTACTCGCCGCGACGCTGGCGCCGTCGGCCGCCCGCGCCGACACGACCACCCCTCGCATCGACGACCTCGGACCGGGCATCGTGTCGGCGCCCGTCACCGGCGCCGCCCTCGACGGCGACACGCTCTACCTGGTGACCCGCGGACTCCAGCCCGCCGTCATAGCCCGGTACGACCTGGCCACGCGCCGCGTCGTCGGCCACGCCGAGCTGCCCACCGGTACGGGCGGGTGGGCCGCGGCCGTCGACCGCGGCGCCGTGTACGCGGGGATGTACGGGGTCGCCGACATCCACCGGTACGACCCGGCGACGGACACCGCGACCCGGCTCACCGGCCTCGGCACCGACACGTACGTGTTCGACCTGGCCGCCGCGCCGGACGGCACGCTCTACGCGGGGACGTACCCGTCGGGGAAGCTCTACGCGGTCGACCCGGACTCGGGCGCGACGCGCGACCTCGGGCAGGCCAGCCCCGGGCAGAGCTACGTGCGGTCGGTCGCGGTCGCCGACGACGGCACCGTGTACGCGGGGACCGGCGCCGCGGCCCGGCTCGTCGCGTACGACCCGGCGAGCGGGCGGCGCACCGAGATCCTGCCGCCGGAACTGCGTACCGAGTCGTTCGTGTACGACGTGCAGGTCAGCGGCGACCTGATCGCGGTCGGTACCGAACCGTCCGGCAAGCTCGCGCTGATCGACCGGCGCGACCCGGGGCGGTACACGATCGTCGACACCGGTGACCGGACCGTCGACGCGATCACCATCGACGGCGACTCCGTGTACCTGACCGCCCGTACCTCCGGCTCGGTCTACCGGTACCGGCAGGGCACGGGAACGGTGGAACGGTTGGGAATCCCGGTACCGCAGGACGAGACGCGCGGTGTCTTCGTGTCCGGTGGCCGGATCGTCGGGGTGGCCGGCAGCGGCGAGGTGTGGACGCTGGATCCCGACACCGGCGACACGACGGTGACCGACCTGGTGGCCGCCGGCATGCCCGCCGCGCCCGAACCGGCGCAGTCCGTCGCCGTCTCCGCCGGCCGGTACGCGTACGTCGGCGGGAACTTCGGGCTCCAGGTCCACGACCTCGCCGCCGGTACGAGCAGGCGGGTGCGTGCGTACGGCGAGCCGAAGCGGATCGTGCCCGTCGACGGGAAGGCGTACCTCGGGGTGTACCCGGGCGCGTTCGTCGACACGTACGACCCGGTGAGCGGGGTGATGGCGCGGCAGGGCGCGCTCGGCGGCGTACAGAACCGGCCGCGGGCGATGGTGTGGCTGCCGGACCGCGGGCAGCTCGCGATCGGCAGCCGGGCCGAGTACGGCACCGCCGGCGGCGCGTTCACCCTGTACGACATCGCGAGCGACACCGCGCACCGGTACGACGATCCGGTGCCGGGGCAGGGGATCAGCGCCGTCGCCGCGCGCGGGCACGTCGGGTACCTGGGGTCGGAGATCGCGGCGGACGGGGTGCCGCCGGTGGCGAAGGAGGCGCAGCTCGCCGCGGTCGACCTGGACACCGGGCGGACGCTGTGGCGGTGGACGGCGGTGCCGGGCGCGACCGGGTACAGCGACCTGCTGGTGCACGGCACCCGGCTGTACGGGCTGACCTCGGCGGGCCGGCTCGTCGTCGTGGACCTGGTGACCCGCACCGTGCTCGGCACGTACCAGCTCGGCGACAGCGGCGGCGGGCAGCTGTTCCTGCGCCACGGCACCGTGTACGGCGTCACCCGCGGCACGCTGTTCCGCCTCACCGACCAGGGCCCCGCGACCGTACTCGCCGGACTCGGCGGTGGCTGGTTCAACGAGCCGCAGGCCACGTACGATCCGGCCGCCGACGTCGTGTACACGTTGCGCGGCAACGATCTCGTCCGCATCCACCTCTGAGTACGGCGCCCGGTGGGGTGCGTACCGCCGGGCGCCGGGAGGGGTCCTCGCGCGCGGCGGTACCGTGCGGGCCTTCGCGACGAGAGGGAGCGACGATGGCCGGTGCGGTGGTCCGGGCGGTACTCGGGGTGTGCGGCGCGTGCGCGCTGGTCGGCGGCGCGGTGCTGCTGTGGATGATCTGGCTCTACTTCGGCGAGAACCGCTACGCGCCGGAGCTGGAGATCGGCCAGTTCGGGATCGTCGCGCTGATGCTCGGCGCCGGCCTGTACGTGGCCGGCGCGCTCCAGATCCCCGTGGTGGGGCGGGTTCTCGTCGGGTTGATGGTGGCCGGCGCCGCGAGCGTGGTGCTCGTCCTGTTCGCTGCGGCGGTGTCGCTCGTCGGCGACCCCGGCGGAGAGCGCGGCACCCTGAACGACTGCGCGGCCGGCTTCCTCTGCGTACCGGCGGGTGCGTACCTGGTGTGGCGCGCGGTCGCCGGCCGCTGGCCCGCGACCCGCCGCAGTACCGGTCCGCGCTTCTGACCCGCGCGGCGACACCACGTTGCGGATCCAGTCGGCGCGTACGACGTCCGACCGGCCACGGCGGCGACCCGCCCGCGGTACGGAAATCCGCGGGCGGGACGGCGGACGGTGTGCGAGGGTGACCGCCATGGACAGCCAGCTCAGCCGCGGCACGCACCGGGATCCGTTGGTACCGGGGGACATCGGGTACACGGTGCTCGCGCCGGACGGTACGACGACCGGGCTGCCGCTGGTCGTACTGCTGCACGGCGCGGACTCGTCCGCGGAGACGCTCGTCCGGTTCCGCCCGCTGATCGAGGGGCTGTGGGCCGACGGGACGCTGCCGCCGGCCGTGGTGGCCTGCGCGTCGACCCCCACCGTCGGCGGGTTCTACCTGGACCGCGACGGTGCCCGGTGGGAGTCGTACGTGGCGCGGGCGTTCCCGGCGCTCATCGAGCGGGAGTACGGCACGGATCCGGCGCGGGTGGCGCTGCTCGGCTCCTCGATGGGCGGGTACGGCGCGCTGAAGATCGCGTTCGCGGAGCCGGACCGGTGGGCCGCGGTGGCCGCCGTCGCGCCCGCCCTGCTGCCCGCCGCCACCCCGGACGCGCTGCGCCCCCGCAACACCCTCGGCGTCCTCGCCGACCTGGGCCGGGAGATGGCCGGCGACGGCACCGGCCCCGACCGGTACGCGGCGAACAGCGTGCTGCACAGGTTGCGCGCGCACGCCGACGCCGTACGCGACAGCGGCCTGCCGATCTTCCTGCGGTGCGGCGACAGCGACGTGTTCGCCATGCACGACGGCACCGAGCAGCTGCACCGCGCGCTGTGGGACCTGGACATCGGCCACGAGTACCAGTTGGTGTTGGGGGCGGACCACCTCGGGCCGGAGGCGGTCGCGGGGCCGCGGGCGGCGTTCGGGTTCGTCGGCGCGGCGCTGCGGGGGGACGACCGGCCCGCCGCCGACCGGGAACTGGCCGCGTCCTGGGCGGACTGGGACGCGTCCGGGCGGCAGGGCGCGCCGCCGGCGTTCGACGCGACCGGGCCGACCGGGCCGCTGGCGCTGCGCCTGCTGCTCGCCGACGACCTCGCCGAACGCGAGCGTCGCGACCCGACCGCCGCGCGGCGGTACGGGCGGATCGACACCTGAGTACGGGAGGACACGTGGCGTTGGGGTTGGCGGGGCGTACCGCGATCGTGACGGGTGTGAGCCGGCGGATCGGAATCGGCGCGGCGATCGCGCGCCGGCTCGCCGCCGAGGGCGCGGACGTCCTCGTCCAGGGCTGGCGACGGCACGACGTCGAGCGCCACGAGGGCGGCGACCCGGACGGCCCGGACGCGATCGTCGCCGAACTGCGCGCCGCCGGCCGCCGCGCCGAGTACGTCGACGCGGACTTCACCGACCCGGCCGCGCCCGCCGCCGTACTCGATGCCGGGGTCGCGGCGTTCGGCCGGGTCGACATCCTCGTCGCGAACCACGCCCGCAACACGCCGTGGGCGCCGCTGGCCGAGCTGACCGCCGCCGAGGTGGACGCGGCGTACGCGGTGAACACGCGGGCGACGCTGCTGCTGGTGAAGGAGTTCGCGGACCGGTTCGAGGCGGGCGACGGCCGGATCGTGCTGTTCACGTCCGGTCAGCAGGGCGGCCCGATGCCCCTGGAGATCCCGTACGCGTCGAGCAAGGCGGCGCTGGCCGGCATGACGCCGAGCCTGGCCGCCGCGGTCGTCGGCAAGGGGATCCGGCTCAACTGCGTCAATCCGGGCCCGACCGACACCGGCTGGGCGACCCCGGAGATCACCGCGGAAGCGTTGCGGCGCCTGCCGTTCGGGCGGTGGGGGCGGCCCGAGGACGCGGCCGCGCTCGTCGCGTTCCTCGTCGGCCCGGACGGCGGCTGGGTCACCGGCCAGGTCATCGCCTCCGAGGGCGGGTTCGGTCTCGTCTGACCGACGCCCGGTCCGCGCCGCCGGCCGCTCAGTCGGCGTCGGCGAGCGCGGTGCCGGCCGCTCAGGTGTCGGCCTCTGCGACCGCGGTCGCGTCCCCGCCCTTGCCGGCGTTCCCGGCCGCGCCGGCGGTGGCCTTCGCGGCGCCGTCGGCGTTCCTGGCGCCGGACCGCGCCTTCGTACGGCGACCGCGCGGTGCCGGGGCGGGCTTCGGCTCGTCCTCGGCCGCCGGCGCGTCCGGGAGTACGGCGGGGCGGGTGTCGGCGGCGCGCTTGGCGGCGGCGCGGACGTACCGGGCGCGGCGCATGTCGAGGGTGCCGCGGCGGGCCTCGCCGGTCGTGATGTCGCTGGACCAGTAGCCCTTCATGGTGCGGCGGTTGAGGGGCCGCAGCACCAGGATCCCGGTGCGCGGCTCGTACGCCTGCGACGTCTGCTCGATCTTGTACACCAGCTCCAGCCGGTCGTCGGCGTACGTGGCGCCGGCGGAGTGCACGGTGGCGAAGCAGGCGGTGACCGCGTCCGGGTCGTTGCGGACGGCGGCGAGCACGGTCTCCTCCGTCGGGTACAGCTGCACGGAGTAGCGCAGGTCGCCGCCGTGGATGTCGATGCGGGCGAGACCCCAGGTGCCGGAGGACGACTCGTACACCCAGCGGCCGAGGATGGGGCGGCCCCAGGCGCTCAGCAGCAACCGCTGGAGGGTACGCACGATCAGCGTCAGGCTGAGCGCCGCGCCGAGGAACACCACCACGTACTGCCAGGTGCCGGTGGGGTGCACGGTGCGCATCACCACCACGGTGAGCACGCTGAACAGCACGGAGCCGAGCGCGAGCGCCACCTGGCGCACGCCGTCGATGTCCTTGTCCCGCAGGAACGCGTGGAGCGGGTGCATCCCGCACCGTCCTCTCCGTCGTCGACCGTGCGGTACAGGGTACGAAGGGATCGGCGGTGGGCGAAACCGGGCGGCGGCGCTCAGCCGTGCGCGAGGCGTCCGCGGACGAAGGCGCCCCAGGTGGGGGTGGGTGTGCCGGACCAGTCGCGGACCAGGGACCAGCAGGACGGCCAGGTGTTCCACGTCCACGCGGTGTAACTGATCCGGTGCGCGTCCATCCAGTCGAACGCGGTGGTCGCCCACGCCGTGCCGTGCACCGCGTCCGGCGGGCAGTGCGCGTCGGCGGCGTCGGCGGACAGGTCCAGGTCGGGTCCGATCTCGCCGACGACCAGCGGAACCGCGGCGGCCAGCCGGCTCAGTACGGTGTCGTAGCAGCGCGGGCCCGCGCACACGGTGTTGAACGAATAGTCGTGGAACGACGCGGCCACATTGTGCGCGGGGTCCTCCGGCGCGTACCGCTGCCAGTCGTCGAGCTGCTCGGCGTAGTCGATTCCGCCGGCGAGTACGACGTTCCGGGCGCCGGTGGCGCGGACGGTGGCGATCAGCTCGTTCATCCCGGCCGCGACGTAGTCCCCGCCGCCGTTCGTGGAATGCAGCACGCAGCCGCCGTCACGCCAGCACCGCCAGGCCCTTGCGGAATTCTCCGGAGCGTACGGCGCGGGTTCGTTGAACAGATCGAACAACACCGTGGAACTGTGCCCGAAGGTACTCGCCACGGAATGCCAGAAATCGAGGGAGTGATCGCGGTCGGGCATCGGTTCCTGGTTGAGTGAACGGGCCGTGCCCGGCGCGCTCCGGTGCAGGTCGAGAATGACCGCGAAATGCCTCGCGGAAAGCTCGGAAACCAACCCGGAAACCGCTCTCCGGTACGCCTCGCCGGAGTACCGGGGGTCGGTGCCGAGGCCGAGCCAGCACTGCTCGTTGAGCGGCAGCCGGACCGCGTTCGCGCCGGCCCAGCTCGCCATGCCGGCGGTGGGGTCGGCGGCGCCGTCGAAGATGCCCCAGCCCTCGACGCAGGCGTACTCCGCGCCGGAGTGGTTGAAACCGGTCAACCGCACCGTTTTCCCGGCGCCGTCGACCAGTTCGTTCCGCTGTACGTGGAGGCCGGTGACGGACGCCGCCAGCTCCAGGTGACGGGGCGGGCTGACGGCGCAGGCGCCGAGGACGAGCAGCAGCGCGAGCACGACCCGGACGGTACGACGGGCCGGCGGCGGTGCGTGCACGGTGCGCTGTGGCGACATCGGGTGGCGCTCGCTCACGGTTTCGACCGCGGGGGTGAACCCTCACGGTACCGGAGTCGCTACGGCCGTCCGGCCCGTTCCCGCACGAAGAAAACTACGGCAAACGACGGAGGTGCCGACACACCGCGCGGCCGTAGCGTGTTGCCGAACTTGACTTGCGCCCAACTGCACCGGTCGGAATCCGAACACCCTGGCCGAACGGATGAGAGGGCACCGGCCGAAACGTATTTGCCGGGCCCGTACGAACGGTCGAGGAAACGAATCCACCGGACCGGTGTGTCTTTGCTGCGGGGGGAACAGTGGGGATCAACGTGGGGCTCCGGGTCGCCGTCGTCGGCGCCGGCTACTGGGGGCCGAAACACGTCCGGGTACTGCACGGCACCGAGGGTGTGGGTGAGGTGGTGCTGGTCGACGGCCGCCCGGACCGCTTGCAGGCGCTGGCCCGGAGCTACCCGGGCGACCGTACCTGCGCCAGCCTGCCCGAGGCGCTGCCGCACGTGGACGCGGTGGTGGTCGCGACGCCGCCGAGTACGCACGTGGCGTTGGCGTCGGCGGCGATGGAGGCCGGCAAGCACGTCCTGGTGGAGAAGCCGTTGGCGCCGAGCGTCGCCGACGCGCGCCGGCTGGTGGCGCTGGCGGACGCGGCCGGCGTGACGCTGATGGTCGGCCACACCTTCGAGTACAACCCGGCGGTACGCAAGCTGCGCGAGCTGATCGAGCAGCGCGAGCTGGGCGACCTGTTCTACCTGGACAGCGCGCGACTCAACCTCGGCCTGTACCAGAGCGACGTGAACGTCATCTTCGACCTGGCGCCGCACGACGTGTCGATCATCAACCACGTGCTCGGCACCTCGCCGGTCGCGGTGCAGGCGTGGGGCGCGCGGCACGCGCATCCGCGGTTCGAGGACGTGGCGTACCTGCGGCTGTTCTACGAGGACCACGGGCTCGCCGCGAACATCCACGTGAGCTGGCTCGACCCGGGCAAGGTACGCCGGGTCGTGGCGGTCGGCAGCCGCCGGATGGCCGTGTACGACGACCTCGCCGAGGAGCGCATCCGGGTACTGGACAAGGGTGTTGACCCGCCCGCGTCGGCGGCGGGCGGCTCGACGCAGCCGCCGATGTCCTACCGGTACGGCGACATCGTGTCCCCGTTCCTCGCGCCCGACGAGCCGCTCGCCCTGCAGGACGCGCACTTCGTCGAGTGCGCGTCGACCGGCGCCGTGCCGCTCACCGACGGGCGCAACGGCCTGGCCGTGGTGGAGGTGCTGGAGGCGGCGCAGCTGTCGCTGCGACTGGGCCATCCGGTACTGCTGGAGGAGCTGGCCGCCGACTCCCGCCCGGTGTACGACATCGACGCGCCGGCCCGCTTCGTCGCCGTGTCCGTCCCCTGGTACCGCCGGGACCGGTCGGGTGCCGCGCTGATCCGGGAGGGCGCGTGAACGCGGGGTCGGTGCGGCCGGCGGTGCCGTTCCTCGACCTGGCGCCGATGACGCGCGAGGTGATGCCGGAGATCGTGCGCCGGTGGGACGACATCGTGGCGTCGAGCGCCTTCATCGGCGGGCAGCTGGTGGAGCAGTTCGAGGACGACTGGGCGGACTACTGCGGCACCCGGTACGCGGTGGGGCTGGCGAACGGGACGGACGCGCTGCACCTGAGCCTGCGCGCGCTCGGCGTGGGGCCGGGCGACGAGGTGGTGCTGCCGGCCAACACGTTCGTCGCCACGGCCGAGGCGGTCGTACTCGCCGGCGCGGTGCCGCGGTTCGCCGACGTGGCCGAGGACACGCTGCTGCTCACACCGTCCACTGTGGAGGATGCGATCACCCCGCGGACCCGCGCGGTGATCGCCGTCCACCTGTACGGCCAGATGCCGGACATGGACGGGATCCTCCAGGTGACCCGGCGGGTCGGCGTACCGCTGGTGGAGGACGCCGCGCAGGCGCACGGCGCGTCGTGGCGCGGGATCCGGGCCGGCGCGTACGGGGCGGTCGGGTGCTTCAGCTTCTACCCGGGCAAGAACCTGGGCGCGTTCGGTGACGCCGGTGCGGTCGTCACCCGGGACGCCGGGCTGGCCGCGGCGCTGCGGTCGTTGCGCGACCACGGCCGGGCCGCCGGCGAGCACGTACGGCACGAGCGGATCGGTACGAACAGCCGGCTCGACGCGGTGCAGGCGGCCGTACTCGCGGCGAAGCTGCCGCACCTGGACGACTGGAACACCGCGCGCCGCCGCATCGCCACCCGGTACGCGGAAGGCTTCGCGGGGCTGCCGCTGCGGACCGTCGTGGAGAAGCCCGACGCGTACGGCGTGCACCACCTGGCCGTCGTACGGGTTCCGCAGCGGGACCGGTTCCGTGCCGCGCTGGCCGACCTCGGCGTGGCGACGGGCGTGCACTACCCGACGGCCTGCCACCGGATCCCGGCGTACCGGGAGTTCTCGACGGGTCCGCTGCCGGTGGCGGAGCGGGCGGCGGCCGAGGTCGTGTCGCTGCCGATGTACCCGCACCTGA
This sequence comes from Actinocatenispora rupis, assembly GCF_016861975.1. Taxonomy (GTDB): domain Bacteria; phylum Actinomycetota; class Actinomycetes; order Mycobacteriales; family Micromonosporaceae; genus Actinocatenispora; species Actinocatenispora rupis. The sequence goes on from NZ_BOMB01000015.1 coordinate 164,952, forward strand.
CCGACGACCACGTCCTGCGGGTCGTCAAGGCGGTCGGGGAGGCGTGCGATGAGCGCTGAACTGCTCGTGGGCGCCGGACTGACGGCCGACCCCGACGTGACGATCGGATACCCGCCGAACCGGTCGGTGCACACCGGGCTCGCGATGGGCCCGGACGCCCGGCTGCGCAGCGGAACGGTGGTGTACCAGGGATCGCGGATCGGCGCGCGGTTCGAGACGGGGCACCACGTGGTGGTCCGGGAGGGCTGCACGATCGGCGACGACGTGTCGGTGTGGAGCAACACCGTCGTGGACTACGGCTGCCGGCTCGGGCACCGCGTCAAGGTGCACTCGAACTGCTACCTGGCGCAGTACACGGAACTGGGGGACGACGCGTTCCTCGCGCCCGGCGTGACGATCGCGAACGACCTGTACCCGGGCCAGGCGGACTCCGCCCGCGTGATGTCCGGCCCGTACATCGGGGCCGGTGCGCAGATCGGCGTCAACGTCACGATCCTGCCGTACGTGCGGATCGGGGCGGGCGCGCTGGTCGGTGCGGGTGCCGTGGTGTCGCGGGACGTACCGCCGGGCGCGGTGGTGTACGGCAACCCGGCGGTCGTGCACGGCACCGTCGACGGGCTCACTGCGATCGCCGAGCGGATCGAGTCCGACGGCTCGTCCGCGAGCCGCTTCCGCTTGGTACACAAGGGAAGTGGCGCGTGATGGCCGCCGTCATCAGCCGCTTCGACGCACCCGTACGGCTGCGCGGCAAGCGCACCCTGGACGTGATCGTCGCGGCCACCCTGCTCGTCCTGCTGGCGCCGCTGCTGGCCCTGGTCTGGCTGGTGGCGTGGCTGTCCGACGGCGCCGGCGGCGTCATCTTCCGGCAGCTCCGGGTCGGCCGCGACGGCGCCCCCTTCGTCCTCTACAAGTTCCGCACCATGTACGCCGGCGCGCCGGACGACACGCACCGCGCGTACGTGCGGCAGCTGCTGGTGTCGGCGGAGCCGGAGTGCGGCGGCAACGGCCTGTACAAGCTGGCCCGCGACCCGCGGATCACCCGGCTCGGCGCGCTGCTGCGCCGGACCAGCGTCGACGAGCTGCCGCAGCTGGTGAACGTGCTGCGCGGCGAGATGTCGCTGGTCGGCCCGCGCCCCGCGCTGCCGTACGAGACGGAACTGTTCCCGCCGGAGTACGGCGAGCGGTTCCGGGTGCCGCCCGGGCTGACCGGGCTGTGGCAGGTGTCCGGCCGCAACAAGCTCACCATGCGGCAGGGCCTCGACCTCGACCTGGAGTACGTGCGGCGGCGGACGCTGCGGCTGGACCTGGCGATCCTGCTGCGTACGGTGCCCGCCGTACTGCACATCGGCGGTGCGTCGTGAGTCCTCGGCGTTCCGCCGGACAGCATGCTTTCCCGCGCGGGGACGGCAGAGCGGCCGTACGCCCGCACCACCGGGACGGCCCGCCAGGCGCCGTCGCGCGCCACCGCCGAGATCTCCTCCGCGGCGGTGGCGACTCGACCGGGGCGGGGTCGTGGCCGGCGCGCACCACGGGCGCGCCGGGCGACGGCGGGGCCGTCCGTACGGTGGATCTCGCGGCCGAGTCGGCACCTGCCGGCGCGGCCGGGGACTCGATCGCGGTGGCCGGAGCGACGATAGTCAGCCGGGTGACCGGCGTCGCCCGGTTCGCCGCGATCGGGGCGGTACTCGGCCCCACGTTCTTCGCCAACACCTACCAGCTCACCAACTCGCTGCCGAACCTCGTGTACTACGGCTTCCTCGGCGGTTCGCTGTTCTCGTCGCTGCTGGTGCCGTCGCTGGTCCGGCACATCGACGCCGGCGACCGCCGGGCCTGCGAGCGGATCGCGGGCGGGTTCCTCGGCCTGGCGCTGCTGGCGCTCGGCTGCGTCGCCCCGCTCGCCGTACTCGCCGCCCCGTACGCGCTGGCGTTCGGGCACGGTGGGCAGTCCGGAACCGGGCGCCTGCTGATCCTGATGTTCGTCCCGCAGATCTTCGGGTACGGCATCGTCGGTACGGCCACCGCCGTCATGAACGCGCGGCGGCGGTTCCTGCTCGCCGCCGCCGCGCCCGCCCTGGAGAACGTCGGCACGCTCGCCGTCCTCGGCGCCGTCGCCCTCCTGTACGGCACCGGCAACCGGGACGTCCCCACCGGCGAGCTGGTCCTGCTCGGCCTCGGTACGACCGGCGCGGTGCTGCTGCACGCCGCGGTGCAGTGGTGGGGCGCCCGGCGGGCCGGGGTGACGCTGCTGCCGCGGGCCGGCTGGCGCGAGCCGGAGGTACGCGGGATCGTACGGCGGTCGCTGGCGTCGCTGGGCCAGGCCGGGCTGGTCGCGTTGCAGACGCTGACCCTGCTGATGGTCGCGAACCGGGTCGCCGGCGGCGTCGTCGCCTTCCAGCTCGGCCTGAACTTCTACGCGCTGGCCATCGCGCTCGCCGCGCAGCCGGTCGCGCTGTCGTTGCTGCCGCGGCTGTCCCGGATGCACGAACGCGGCGACCTGCCGCTGTTCCGCGACACCCTGGCGCGCGGCGTCTCGCTCGGCCTGTTCGTCGCGGTCCCCGCCGCCGTCGGCTACCTGGTACTCGCCGGGCCGCTGGCGCACGCGGTGACGTTCGGGCGGATGGGGTCGGAGGCGGGCGTGACCATGGTGTCGATGTCGCTGGCCGGGATCGCCGTCGCGGTCGTCGGCGAGACCGTCTTCATGATCAGCACGTACGCCTGGTACGCGGGCAAGGACACCCGCAGCCCCCTGTACTCGATGCTGCTCCAGGCGGTGATCTGCCTCGGCCTGGCCGCGGCGGCGTCCCGACTGTCCGGTGTCGCGGTGCTGTTCGGGCTCGGTGTCGCGCTGACCGTCGCGTCGCTGATCTCGTCGAGCCACCTGAGCGTACGGCTGTGGCGGGCGCTGCCGTCCGGTACCGAGCGCCTCGCGCCGTCCGTGGCGAAGGTCGTCGCCGGTGCCGTCCTGCTCGCCGGGCCGGCCTGGCTGACCGCCCGGTTGCTCGGCCCGCACGTCGGTACGCCCGCGACGCTCGCCGCGTCGATCACCGCCGGCGCCGGTACGTACCTGGCGGTGCAGGCGTTGTGGCGCGCTCCGGAACTGCGCTGGCTGGCCGGCGGGCTGCGGTACCTGCGCGGGTCCGGCCGCGCCGTCACGACCCCGGAGGGGGCACGGGCCGATGGCTGAACTGACGGGCGTACGCCGGCCGGTACCGCTGCTGGTGCCCGGCCTGCTGACCGGCGCCGTCGCGGTCGGCGCGGCCTCGACGTACAGCGTGAAGCTGGCGCTGGCGGGCGCGGTCGCGGCCGGGCTGGTGGCGCTGGTGTGGGCGCGGCCGGCGGTCGGCGCGTACCTGGTGATCGCGTTGACGCCGCTGACGGTCGGCATCGACCGCGGCCTGGCGATCCCCGTACTCCGCCCGAACGAGGCGCTCGACCTGCTGGTCGGCGCGACGCTCGCGGTCCGCGGGCTGGTGCGCGCGCGTACCGGCGGGTTGGGGCGGTTGCGGATCAGCAGGCTGGAGTGGTCGCTGGTGGCGATGGCCGTGTGCAGCTCGGTCGTGCCGCTGCTGTGGATGCTCGCCCGCAACCACCCCATCACCACCGACGACCTGATGTACGCGCTGGTCATGTGGAAGTACCTGGGCGTGTACGCGATCGTGCGGTTCAGCGTGCGCGACGACGCGCAGGTACGCCGGTGCCTGTGGGTCGGCGTGTTCGCGGCGTCGGCGGTCGCGGTGGTCGCGATCGTGCAGTCGCTCGGCCTGTTCGGCGTACCGGGGCTGCTGGCGCACTTCTACGCGCCGTACGGGGACGCCGGGGCGACCGCGCAGGCCCGCGGCTCGTCCACGCTGGCGTTGCCGGCCGCCACCGCCGACCTGCTCATCTTCAACCTGGCCGTGGTCGCCGGCCTGTGGCTGCGGATGCACCGCCACCGCCTGGTCCTCGCCGGCATCGCCCTGGTACTCGTCCTCGGCGCGCTGTCGGCCGGCGAGTTCTCCAGCACGATCGGCCTGGTCGTCGCGCTGGTGAGCATCGCGGCGGTGACCGGCGCGCCGCGGCTGCTGCTGCTCGCCGCGCCGGCCGCGCTCGCCGGCATGACCGTACTCAAGCCGGTGGTGGCGACCCGCCTGGAGGGCTTCGGCTCGGCGTCCGGCCTGCCGGCGAGCTGGGTCGGCCGGCTCAACAACCTCCGCACGTACTTCTGGCCCACCCTGTTCAGCGACGACAACTGGACCCTCGGCGTACGCCCCTCCGCCCGCGTGCCGGTGTCCAGCCAGATCCTCGGGTACGTCTGGATCGAGTCCGGCTACACGTGGCTGCTGTGGGGCGGCGGTATCCCGCTGCTCGGCGCGTTCGTGTGGTTCGTCGTCGAGTCGGTGCGGTCCGGCTGGCGGGCCGCCCGGCACGCCGTCGGCGCGGCGAGCGTCGCCGGCATCGCGGTCGTCGTCGCCGTGCTCGTGACCGCCGTCCTGATGGCCTTCGATCCCCATCTGACCTACCGCGGTTCAGCGGACGAACTGTTCGCCCTGCTCGCGCTGACCGCAACCGCCCGGATTCGGAAGGTAGTTCGATGAGTACAACCACCAACCCGGCCGCCGGCGGCGGCCAGTACCGCCCGGACGCGGAGCCGCACGGCCGTCGGTTCCTGCTCGTCAATCTCGGCTGGATCGCCCTGGTGACCCTGCTCGTGACGGCCGGCGCGGCCGTGATGTCCTGGTCGCGCACCCCGACGTACGCCTCGGCCGCGCAGGTTCAGGTCCCGCCCGGGGTCGTGGCCGGCACGACGGTCGCGCAGCCGGTCGACATGGGTACCGAGAAGGCGGTGGCGTCGTCGACCGCGGTCGTGCAGATCGCGGCGCGGAAGCTGCACCTGCCGGTGTCCACGCTGGCGCACGGGCTGACCGTGACGGTCCCGGTCGACACGGCCGTCCTGGACATCAAGTACACCGGGTCGTCGCCGCGGATCGCGCAGCAGCGCGCGCAGGCCGTCGCCGAGGCGTACGTGTCGTACCGGACGACGAGGCAGCGTGCGGACCTGGCGACCGCCAAGAAGGCCAACCTGAAGGGCGTGACGGTGGTGCCGGCACCGTCGCCCGCGCTGATCGACGACGCGAACCTGCCGACGAAGCCGGCCTCGCCCAACCACCTGACCGACCTGGCCGTGGCGGCCGTGATCGGGCTGGCGCTGGGTCTCGGCATCGCCCTCGTCCGGGACCGCCGCGACGACCGGGTACGCAGCGGCGCCGATCTCGCCGCCCGCGCCGGCGCGCGCCTGCTCGGCCAGATCCCCGCGTACCGGCCGGTGGGCGTGGTGGGACCGTCCCGGGCCGCCGACGCGTACCGGGCGGTGCGGGCCCGGCTGTCCCGGGTGATCGCCACCGAGCGCGCCCGTACGTTGCTGGTCACGTCCGCGTCGCAGCACGCGACCGGGGCGACGGCGGCGAACCTGGCCGCCGGGCTGGCCCGTACCGGGACGCGGACGTTGCTGGTGGGCCCGGCCGAACCGTTCGGGCTGCCGGCGGAACCGTCGCTCGGTGACGTGCTCGCGGGTACCGCCGAGGTCGGGGAAGCGGTGCGGCACACCGGGATCGACGGGCTGACGCTGTTGCCGTCCGGCGGGTACGGCGACGACGACGCGCTGCTCGACGCCGCGTCGCTGGCCCAGGTGATGCACGAACTGTGCTGGCGCTCCGACCTCGTCGTACTGGACGCGCCGCCGCTGCCGGCCGGGCCGGACGCCGAGCTGTTGGCCGCGCACGCGGACCTGGCGCTGCTGGTGGCGCGGTCCCGCCGGACCCACCGCCGGCAGGTACGCCAGGCCGTGGACCGGCTCACCGCCGCGGGCGTACCGCTGGCGGGGTGCGTGCTCGACCACGTGGGCCGCAGCCGCCGCGCCGAGGTACTGCACCGGGCGCCGTCCCGCGGGCTGCTTCCGTTGCTGCGCCAGGCGATCGGCCGCCGCCGTACGACCGGGGCGGACGCCGCGGACGTACCGGGGACCGCGGAGCAGGGGAGTGCGCCGGAGACCCGGGCAGCGGCATCGTCCACATCGGACGGTGCGCGCACGCCGCTGGTGCACGCCTTCGTACCCGGGCGGGACGGGTCCGACCGCGCCGCCGGGAACGGGCGGGAGTAGGCGAGGACGATGACCGGACAGGCACGGGGCCCGCGACGGGTCCGGACCGACCGGGCGCCGTGGCCCGCGCGGCTCGGCGCGGTACTGCACGGGCGCCGCGGCGGGGCGGTGGCGTGGCTGCGGGTGGCCGCCGCCGCGCTGCTGGCCGCGGGTCTCGTGCTGGTGCCGGCCGCGTCCGCGCCGGCCGCACCGCAGACCAGGGTGTCGCTCACCTTCGACAACGGCGCCGCCAGCCAGTACGACCTCGGGTACCAGCAGGCGCTGAAGCCGCACCACGCGACCGCCACGTACTTCGTGAACTCGGGGACGATCGGCGTCGGCACCAACATCATGACCTGGAACGAGCTGAGCACGCTCGCCGCCGACGGCAACGACATCGGCGGCAAGACGGTCGACGGCTCCGACCTGACCACCGATCCGGATCCCAGCTCGCAGGTGTGCAACGACCGTACGGCGCTGGTGCAGCACGGTCTCGACCCCGTCGCGTTCGCGTACCCGGGCGGTGCGTTCGACCCGACGGTCGAGAACGTCGTCAAGGCCTGCGGGTACGGCAGCGCCCGGTCGGCCGGCTCGCTGTCGCCGAACGGCCCCACGTACGCGGAGGCGCTGCCGCCGACCGACTGGTACGCCACGCGCGCGTGGGCGCCGACCGGTCAGGTGACGCTCGCGGACATGAAGTCGCTGGTGTCGGGCGCGGCGCAGGACGGCGGCTGGACGCAGATCGTGATGGATCGGGTCTGTTCGCAGACCGCCGATCCGGGCGACTACAGCGCCTGCACGTCGACCTCCGGCTGGGTCGACCTGGGCGACCTGAACTCGTTCCTCGACTGGATGGGCAACGCCGGGCAGTCCGGTGGCGCGCCCGCCGGTGCGGCGCTGAGTACGGTGCGGGACGCGGCGATCTCCGCCGACACGACCGCCCCGTCGACCGCCGTCGCGTGCAACGGCCAGCCCTGCACGGGATCCACGTACGACCAGACGGTGTTCGTGACGCTCGCGCCGACCGACACCGGGTCCGGCGTGGCGAGCACGCACTACACCACCGACGGCACCGATCCGACGCTGTCCAGCCCGACGTACGGCGGGCGGATCGCGGTCACGCACCCGACGACCGTCAACTTCCGGTCGTGGGACAACGCCGGCAACGCGGAGGCGGTGCAGAGCCGGACGATCCAGGCCAGCCCGGCGCCGGACTCCTCGCCGCCGACGACCACGATCTCCTGCAACGGCAACGCGTGTGACACGCCGACCACCGGCAAGGTCTCGGTCGCGCTGAACGCCAGCGACGCGTCCGGCTGGGGCGTGGACAGGACCTACTACACCACCGACGGCACGACACCCACCACGTCGAGCCAGGTGTACTCCGGCCCGTTCACGCTGACGACCGGTACGACGACCGTGAAGTACTTCTCGACGGATCTGGCGGGGAACGCGGAAGCGCCGCAGTCGCAACAGATCACGGTCGATCCGTACCACACGGCGGTGGCGCTCACCTTCGACGACCAGTACGCGGGCGTGTACCGGTACCTGCGGCCGATGCTGCGGTCGCATGGCATGAACGCCACCATCTACACGATCACGTCCGACTCGACGGACCAGAACGCCTGCTGCATGACGTACGGGCAGCTGCGCACGATGCAGAGCGAGGGCGACGACATCGGCGGGCACGGCCGGGAGCACCTGGACCTGACCGACCCGGGTACGACGACGGCGCAGAAGACCGCGGACGTCTGCGAGTCCCGCCAGGACCTGCTGGACAACGGGATCTACGACCCGGTCTCGTTCGCCTACCCGTTCGGCTCGTACAACGCGGCGGCCGAACAGATCGTCAAGTCCTGCGGGTACGCGACGGCCCGGCAGGGCGGCGGTCTCGCGCAGACGACGACCACGCCGGGGCCGAAGTACGCGGACACCCAGCCGCCGCAGGATCCGCTGGCACTACCCGCGATCGACGTGAACGCGCCGAACGCGAAGGTGCTCGGCGACCTGGAGAACTACGTCACGGCGGCCTCGTCGCACGGCGGCGGCCTGCTGGTACTGACGTTCCACGAGGTGTGCGACAAGTCGCAGTCGGACTACGGCTCCTGCATGTCGTCGTGGAGCGCGGTGGACACCACGGTCATGTCGCAGTTCCTGACGTGGCTGGGCGGTGCCGGGCAGTCCGGCGGCGCCCCGGCCGGCGTCCAGGTCCAGACCGTACGGGCGGCGACGGCCGCGGCGCAGGACACCACGCCGCCGTCGGTCACCGCGCAGTGCAACGGCAGCGCGTGCCAGGACACCCAGTACGCGGCGCCGGTGAAGGTCGCGCTGGACGCGACGGACAGCGGCGGCGTCGGCGTGCGGCAGGTCCACTACACGACCGACGGCTCCACGCCGACGACCGCGAGCCCGGTGTACGGCACGCCGTTGACGGTGTCGAAGACCACGACGGTGAAGTACTTCGCGGTGGACAACGACGGCAACAGCGGGCCGGTGCAGAGCCAGACGGTCACGATCGACAGCACCGCGCCGACCACGTCGGTCAGCTGCAACGGCGCGGCCTGCGCCGCCTGGTACCAGGCGACGCCGGTGTCGGTCGGGTTGACCGCGACCGACAACGCCGGCGGCGTCGGCGGCACCAAGACGTACTACACGACCAACGGGACGACGCCGACGAAGTCGAGCCCGACGTACACCGGGCCGTTCCCGGTGTCGGTCACGACGACGGTGAAGTGCTTCTCCGTCGACGGCGCCGGCAACACGGAGGCGGTGAAGACGCAGGCGGTCCGCGTGGACGCGGCGGCGCCGACCGTCTCGATCACGTTGCCGCGCACCGGAACCATCGTCCTGTCCGGGACGACCGTGCCGATCACGGCGAGCGCCGCGGACCGCGGTACCGGTACCGGCGCGGCGTCCGGGCTGGCGAACGTGAAGTTCTACCTGGACGGCACGACGCTCGTCGGCACCGACACCACGGCTCCGTACACGGCGTCGTGGAGCACCAGCGGCGTCGCGAAGGGCGTGCACACGCTGACCGCGGTCGCCACCGACGTTGCGGGCAACGCCACCCGGTCGGCGGGCGTCCAGGTGACCATTCGGTAACTGAGGGGGAGAGCAGTGTCGGAGTACACGGATGTGGCGATCATCGGGGCCGGACCGCACGGGCTCGCCGCCGCCGCGCACCTGCGGCGGGCGGGCGTGGAGTGCACGGTGTACGGCAAGCCGATGTCGTTCTGGCGCGGCAGCATGCCGAAGGGCATGATGCTGCGGTCGAACTGGACGGCGACGTGCATCGCCGAGTACGAGGGGCCGCTGTCGCTCGACGGCTACTGCGCCGCGACCGGGCGGACGCTGACGACGCCGGTGCCGCTGGACACGTTCGTCGAGTACGGCACGTGGGTGCAGCAGCAGGTCGCGCCGGACGTGGACGAGCGGGTCGTCACCAAGGTGGAGCCGGCGTCGGTCGGGTTCCGGCTGACGTTCGCCGACGGTACGGCGATCCGCGCCCGTCGCGTCGTGGTGGCCACCGGCATCGCCGACTTCGTCCACCGCCCCGGGTACACGGAGGGCCTGCCGGCCGAACTGGCCTCGCACACCGCCGACCACCAGGACCTGGGCGTGTTCGGCGGCCGGTCGGTACTCGTCGTCGGCGGCGGGCAGAGCGCGCTGGAGTCCGCGGCGCTGCTGCACGAGGCGGGCGCCGAGGTGAGCGTCGCGGCGCGCTCCGACCACCTGAACTGGTTGCACGGCGGCAAGTACCACCGGATGCTCGGCCGGTTCGCCAAGCTGGTGTACGCGCCGACCGACGTCGGCCCGATGGGCATGTCCCGGATCGTGGCCGTACCGGACCTGTTCCGGCGCCTGCCGCGGCAGGTACAGGATCCGATGGCGGCGCGGTCGATCCGGCCGGCCGGCGCGGCGTGGCTGCGTCCGCGGCTCACCGACGTGTCGGTGGAGATCGACCGCCGGGTACGGTCGGCCACCCCGGACGGCGACCGGCTGCGCGTCGACTTCACCGACGGCGCCGCGCTCGTCGTGGACCACCTGCTGTGCGGCACCGGCTACCGGGTCGACGTGGCGCGCTACCCGTTCCTCGACGGTACGATCGTCCGCCGGATCCGCCGGGTGAACGGCTATCCGTTGCTGCGCCCGGGAATGGAGTCGACCGTGCCGGGGCTGCACTTCCTCGGCGCACCCGCGGCGCGCAGCTTCGGGCCGATCATGCGGTTCGTCGCCGGCGGCTGGTACGGTGCCCGGTCGCTCACCCGGGCCGTGGCGGACGGCGACCACCGCCGGCGTACCCCGGTGCCGCAGGGCGCGGTGTCATGACGGTCGGCGCACTCGTCGTCGGCGGCGACTACCAGGGTCTCGGGATCGCGCGCAGCCTCGGCCGCCGCGGCGTACCGGTGTGCGTGCTGGACGACGAGCGGTCCATCGCCGCCGCCTCCCGGTACGTCCGCCGGACGGTGCGGGTGCCGGAGCTGCGCGACGCGGACACCACCGTCACCGCGCTGGCCGACACCTGCGACCGGCTCGGCCTGCACGGCTGGGTGCTCTACCCGACGCGGGAGGAGACCGTCGCCGCGGTCTCCACCGCCCGGGACGAGCTGGCCGGCCGGTACCGGGTGCCCACGCCGGCCTGGTCGTCGGTACGGCACGCCTGGGACAAGCGCGCCACGTACCGGCTGGCGGAGAAGCTCGGCGTTCCCACCCCGCGCACCTGGTTCCCTTGTACCGCAGGCGATCTGGGCCAGGTGGACACGTCCGGTCCGGTCGTCGTCAAGCCCGCCGTCAAGGAGCACTTCGTCTACGCGACGGGCGCGAAGGCGTGGCGCGCCGACGGACCGGCCGAGCTGGCCGACCGGTACCGGCAGGCGTCCGCGATCGTGGCCGCGGAGGAGGTGCTGGTGCAGGAGATGGTGCCGGGCGGCGGCGACAGCCAGTTCGCGTACTGCGCGTTCTTCCGGGACGGCGAGGCGGTCGCGAGCATGACCGTACGCCGGCGCCGGCAGCACCCGTCCGACTTCGGCCGCGCCAGTACGTTCGTGGAGACGGTGGACGTGCCGGAGCTGGTCGAGCCGTCCGTGTCGTTCCTGCGCGCGATGGACTACTACGGCCTGGTGGAGCTGGAGTACAAGCGGGATCCGCGGGACGGCGCGTACAAGCTGCTCGACGTGAACGCGCGGACCTGGGGCTACCACACGCTCGGGCGCGCGGCCGGGGTGGACTTCCCGTGGCTGCTCTACCGGGACCAGCTCGGGTTGCCGGTGGAGCCGGCGCGGGCCCGGCCCGGCGTGCGCTGGATCCGTTGGGCCACCGACCTTCCGAACGCGGCGCGCGACCTGCGCCGCGGCGCGATCCGGGCCGGCGACTACCTGCGGTCGCTGCGCGGCGTGGACACCGAGGCGGTGTTCGCGCTCGCCGACCCGCTGCCCGCGCTGTACGAGATCCTGCTGCTGCCGTACCTCGCGATGAAGCGGAGCCTGTAGATGTTCGAGTCGTCGCACGCGTTCGGGTTCTTCGACTACTTCCGGGTACCGTACCGGGTGGTGTCGGGCGGCCCGCCCGCGTCTCTGTCCACTGTGGATGGTTCGTACCTGGGTCGGCTCTGGTGCGGCGAACGGGGCCTCCTCTGGCCCCGCGCGGGCGCGCCAGACTGCGTCACCGGCCGGTTCACGATGGCCGGGATGCCGGTGCCGGGCCGGGTGTGCACCACGCCGCCCGGCGCCGGTTGGCAGCGCGCCGAGGCGGTCACCGACGAGCGCGGCCGGCACGTCGCGTTCGTGTGGACCGACGGCGCGGGCAACACCTTCCTGCCGTACGACCCGGCCGAGGTGATGCGGTGCCTGTGGTCCGAGGCGTACACCCGGCTCGGCCGCGGCGCCGACCCGCGCGCGCTGATGCTCCGCGGGTACTACCTGGTCCGGCCGCTGCTGCCGCGGCAAGTGCAGCTCGGCCTGCGCCGGGCGTACGCGGGGCGGCAGGAGACGCCGCGGTTCCCCGCCTGGCCGGTCGAGCACGGCCTGCACGACCTGTACGACTGGCTGTTCGGGGTACTCACCGGGATCGCGGGCGCGCCCGTACCGTGGCTCGCGCCGTGGCCGCACGGCAAGTCGTGGAGCCTGGTCCTGACGCACGACGTCGAGACCGCCGCCGGTTTCCGCGACATCCCGCTGCTGCGCGATCCCGAGCGGGCCCTCGGGTACCGGTCGTCGTGGAACCTGGTCGGCGAGCGCTACCACGCCGATCCGGTCACCGTACGGCGGCTGCGCGACGAGGGTTGCGAGATCGGCGTGCACGGCCTGCGGCACGACGGCCGCGACCTCGGATCCCGCCGGCTGCTGGCCCGCCGGCTCCCCGCCATGCACCGGTACGCCGCGGAGTGGGGCGCCATCGGGTTCCGTTCGCCCGCGACGCAACGGTCCTGGGACATGATGCGGACGCTCGGCTTCGACTACGACAGCTCGTACACCGACACCGACCCGTACGAGCCGCGGCCCGGCGGGTGCTGCACGTACCTGCCGTTCCGGAACGGGGACCTGGTGGAGCTGCCGATCACCCTGCCGCAGGACCACACCCTGTTCGAGATCCTGCGCCAGCGGGACGGTTCGGTGTGGACGGGCAAGGCGCGGGCGATCCGGGACCGCGGCGGCATGGTCCTCGCCCTCACGCACCCCGACTACGCCTCCGGCACCCGCGCGGCGAGCGCGTACCGGGCCCTGCTCACCGAGTTCGCGGGGGATCCGACCGTGTGGCAGGCGCTGCCGCGGGAGGTCTCCGCCTGGTGGCGGCGCCGCGGCGAGTCCGTCCCGGTACCGGACGGCGACGGCTGGCGGATCGACGGCCCCGCCGCCGACGACGGCCGGATCCGTTACACCGCACCGACTCTCGTCGGGGAGGCGCCATGACCCGGCACGTCGCCGTCGTCGTCGAGAACGTCCCGCTCGGGGTGGACATCCGGCTGCGCAAGCAGGTCGTCGACCTGCTCGCCGCCGGGTACCGGGTGTCGGTCGTGTCGATGCGCGACGCGGACAACGCGCCGTACCGGCGGATGCCGGGGCTGACGCTGCTGGAGTACCCGCCGTCGCCGGAGGGCAGCGGCATGGCCGGCTACGTCCGGGAGTACGCGGCGGCGTTCGGGTGGGCGGCCGTGCACCTGGCGCGGCTGCGCGCCCGCGGCCGCATCGACGTCCTCCAGCTCTGCCAACCGCCCGACGTGTACTTCCCGCTCGCGCGGGTGCTGCGCTGGCTCGGCGCGCGCGTCGTGGTCGACCAGCGGGACCTGATGCCCGAGGTCTTCACCGCCCGGTACGAGCACCCGCGGCCCGCCGTACTCGCCGCGCTGCGTTTCCTGGAGCGCCGCAGCCAGCGCGTCGCGCACCGTACGGTCTGTGTCAACGAGTACCTGCGGGACCGGCTCGCCGCGGCGGGCGGCCGGCACGTCGACGTCGTACGCAACGGGCCGGTGCTCGCCCGGGTCGACCAGGCGAAGCGGGATCCCAAGCTGCGCAAGGGATTCCGGCACCTGGTGGTGTGGTCGGGGAAGATGGGCCGGCAGGACCGACTCGACCTGGCGATGCGGGTGGTCGCCGAGATCGTGCACGGGCAGGACCGTACGGACTGCGGGTTCGCGTTCCTCGGCGACGGCGAGTGCCTCGACGAGATGCGCGCGCTGGCCGTCGAACTCGGCGTGGAGAAGTACGTGTGGCTGCCGGGCTGGGTGAGTGAGGAGCAGGTCTTCGCGTACCTGGCGAGCGCGTCGCTCGGCCTGGACACGACGCTCCAGGCGGAGGTCACGCCGGTGAAGGCGTTGGAGTACCTGGCTTTCGGGCTGCCGCTGGTGTCGTTCGACCTGCCGGAGACGCGGCGGATCGCGGCCGGCGCCGGCGTCCTCGTACCGCCCGGTGAGGTGGAGACGCTCGCCAAGGAGATCGTCCGGCTGCTCGACGACCGCGGCGCGCGGCGTCGGCTCGGCACGGTCGGTCGCCGCCGGCTGCGCGACGAACTCGGCTGGGAACGGCAGTCCGCCGTCTACCTTGAGGCGATCCGACGTGCCTGACCGCCCGACCCGGCTGCTCCGGCAGCGCTACCATCCCGCCGTCGTCTGCGTGGCGATCGGCGCGGTGGTCGTCACCGCCGGCCTCGGCGCCCGGTACTCGGGCGTCGCGTCCGGCGGCCGCGACCCGTCCCTCGGCCTGTACCGGTGGCCGGCGGAGGCGTTGGTGGCGCTGGGAAGCCCGGTCGCGGTGGTGCTGGAAACCGTGGCACTGTTCGGTTTCCTGGTACGCCGCCGCTGGATCCGCGCCGCCGTCCTCGCCGCGCTCGCCCCGCCGGTCGCCACCGCGCTCACCGAGGTGGTCCTGAAACCGATCGTGGACCGTACGCGTGGTGGCAGCCTCGCGTACCCGAGCGGGCACACGACGGGCATCTTCGCGGTGGCGATGGTCGTGGTGGTGCTGATGGCCGCGTCCGTCTGGCTGTCCCCGACGGTACGAGCCGGCGTGGCCGCGGCGGCGATCGGCGTGGCGATGGCGGTGGCGGCCGCGTCGGTGGCGGTCGGCGACCACTTCGCGACGGACACCGTCGGCGGCGCCTGCGTGGCCATCGCGACCGTACTGGTGCTGGGGGTGATCGTGGATGCGGTGGCAGACCGGCGTGCCCGCGACCGCGGTGGTTGACGCCAGGGCGAACTACGGCCGATGGCCGAGGCGCCGCGACCGCGCCCGGCCGTACCGTGGACGTCACTCGTCGCGCCGGCGGCAGGCGCGCATCACCAGGCGCGGCAAGGGTTTTCGGGGCATGGTTCCACCGGGCGCGCCCGGCCCGCAGGGAGGAGGGCCCCATGTACGCGGTGGTCAGGGAGTGGCCCTTCCACGCGGCCCGGATGGCGGAGGCGCGGGACCGGGTCGCGGCGTACGACGCCCGGATGCGGGAACAACCCGGCTACCAGGGCTCGATCCTGATCGATCTGGGGCACGGGCACCGGGTGACGGTCACGCTGTGGCGCAGCGCGGCGCACGCCGCCGCGGCCCGCGCCGTCCTCGACCCGACCATCCACCGGCTGCTCGATCCGCTCCTGGTCGCACCGTCGCAGATCGTCGCGGTCGGCGAGGTCGTCGAGACCGACGTGGGCCCGGTGAAGTGACCGTCAGGGGTTCGGCGACTCGGGCGGGCGGCGGCCGATGCCCGACTCGTACCCCGGGGCGGCGGGGTTGTCGGCGGGCAGGATGCGGGTCGTCTCGTCCGTACCGGGGTCGGCGGTCGAGGCGCCCGGACGGCTGCCGGACAGCGGGAACTGCGGGCCACCGGCCACCGGGGGTGCGGTCTCGCCCCGGCCGACGGCGGACGGCCACCGCTGCCACCGTCGTACGCTGAACACGGCGACCAGCATCACCAGCCCGAGTACCGCGGCGAGCCCGCTTCGTGCGGGACGGGTCCAGATGTCGGCCTGGCCGAACACGGAGTGCGGCAGCCAGTTCAGGAAGCCGGGCCACAGCACGTACGCCAGCTGGAGCACCACGTACCCGATGCCGCCGATGAGCGGGCCGCTCGGCGAGATGCGGGTCGACGCGACGAGGCCGATCAGCAGGCCGCCGACGGCGAACAGCAGCAGCGGCAGCGAGTAGGTGCCCCAGTTGTGCCGCGAGATGCCGGTGACGGCGACGACGCCCAGTTTGGCCTGCGCCCAGCCGAGAACCGCCCAGGCGACGATCGCGACGACGATCCCGGCGATGAGACTCGTGAGGTGTCGCATGGTGACCTCCCTCGGAACATCTCCGACGGAATACCTCTGTCACTGACCGTACCGTGTTCGGCATGGACACGCTCGTTGGCAAACCCTCCTCGTACTCCCGGGTAACCCTCAGCCGGATCATGGCCACCACCGACGTCAACCTGTACGGCACGGTGCACGGTGGCGTGATCATGAAGTTCCTGGACGACGCGGCCGGCGCCGCCGCAGCCCGGCATTCCGGCGGGAACGCCGTCACCGCGGCGATCGACGAGATCGTCTTCGCCGCACCGGTACGCGTTGGCGACCTCGTGCACGCGCACGCCACGGTCAACTGGACCGGTTCGTCCTCCATGGAGGTCGGCGTCCGGGTCGTCGCGGAACGCTGGGACACCGCGGGCACCGACCCGGTCGAGGTGGCCACCGCGTACCTGGTGTTCGTGGGGGTGGACGTGGACAACCGGCCGCGCCGCATCCCTCCGGTACTCCCGGAGACGCCGGACGACGAGCGGCGCTGGCGGGAGGCCGACATCCGGCGGCGGCACCGGCTCGCCCGCCGCGACGCCATCGCCGAGTCCCGCTCCGCCTGACCGCCCGCCCGGACCCCGGGGTACGCCCGGCGGCGTGTCCCGGTGTCCGGGCCGTGTCAGTACGGTGTCAGTCGGGTCGGGGACGGTGGCCGCATCACCCGCCACACGAAGGAACCCCGATGAGTGAAACGGCATCCGTCCCGGTCGGCCTTCCGATGCAGCGCAACGCGGGCCCGTTCGACCCGCCGCGCGAGATCACCCGGTTGCGCGAGACGCGCCCGGTCAGTCCGATGATCTTCCCCGACGGCCACCAGGGCTGGCTCGTCACCGGGTACGAGGCGGCCCGGCAGATGCTGGCCGACACCCGGTTCAGTTCCCGGTTGGACATCGGCGTCGTCCGCGTGCCGTTCGAGACGCCGGGCATGCCGATCCCGACCGAACCGTCCCCGCAGATGCCGGGCGTGTTCATCGCCATGGACCCGCCGGACCACACCCGGCTGCGGCGCAAGCTCACCGGCGCGTTCACCGTACGGCGGATGAGGGCGCTGGAGGAGCAGATCGTCGCCATCACCGAGGCGCAGCTGGACGAGCTGGCGCGGCTGGCCCCGCCGGTGGACCTGGTGCAGGCGTTCGCGCTGCCGGTGCCGTCGCTGGTGATCTGCGAACTGCTCGGCGTCCCGTACGAGGACCGGGAGACGTTCCAGCGCAACGCGGCCCGGTTCATGGTGCGGGACCAGTCGCTGGAGGAGAAGACGGCCGCGATCGTCGCGCTGAACACGTACCTGGCGGGACTGGTGACGGGCAAGCGCGCCGAGCCGGGCGAGGACATCCTGTCCGACCTGGCCCGCGACGAGGACCTCAGCATCGAGGAACTGGTCGGCATGGCGTTCCTGCTGCTGCTCGCCGGGCACGAGACCACCGCCAACCAGCTCGCCCTCGGTACGTTCGCGCTGCTGGAGAACCCGGCGCAGGCGGCGGCGCTGCGGGCCGAACCGGAGCTGATGCAGGGTGCCGTCGAGGAACTGATGCGCTACCTGTCCGTCGCCGACATCTTCTACCGGTACGCGGCGGAGGACGTGGAACTGGGCGGCGAGACGATCGCCGCGGGGTCGACGGTGGTGGTGTCGCTGCTGGCCGCGAATCGCGACCCGGCGCGCTTCGAGCGTCCGGACGAGCTGGACGTGCGCCGCAAGGCGCGCGGGCACCTGTCGTTCGGGCACGGCGTGCACCAGTGCCTCGGCCAGCAGCTCGCCCGGATCGAGATGCGCGCCGGCTTCGACGGGCTGCTGCGCCGCTTCCCGACGCTCCAGCTCGCGGTACCGGCGGCCGAGGTGCCGCTGCGTACGGACATGAACATCTACGGCGTGCACGAGCTGCCGGTGACCTGGACGGCCTGATCCGGTACCCGGTGCCGCGGGTGGAAACCGCGGTGCCGGGTCGCCGCTCGCCCGGTACGGTGCCGGGCGTGCGCGTACTCGGGATCGACGTCGACGACGTACTTCTCGGGCGGTGGCGCGGGTGGCTGATGCCGGCGCGCCAGCCGTACCGGGTGCCGCCGGGGCTGGCGCGCGAGCTGGCCTGGCGGACCGGCCGGACCTGCTGACTCCCGAGCTGCGCGACACCTTCGAGCTGTACGACCTCGCGGGTTCGGCGCTGGTCTGGCTCAACCGGGCCGAATCGCGGTCCCTGCCGCCGGAGGTACGCCGGGTGCAGCCGGCCGCGCACCGGTGGCCGTTCCGGGATGACTCGGCCACGCTGCGCCGGATCGTCGGGTACGTGGAGTTCGGGCGGCGGCCGAGCCGGCACCGGGACGTACCGGCGGCGACGTGGCGCCGGGTGGCGGGTGCGCTGCCGGGTGCCGCGGCGCTGGCCGGCACGTTCCCGGACCGCAGCGGCCCGAACTGTTTCGGCACCGTACTCGGGGCGGCGGGGGTCGACGGGGCCGCCGGTACGTGGCTGCAACGGGAACCGTTCGAGGCGTGGCTGGCCGAGCGTACGGTGCCCGGCGGCCGGGACGACGACGCCGGCTGCGTCCTGGTCTGGCGCGGCCCGGACGGTCTCGTCCAGCACGCCGCGGTGACGCTCGGTGGCGGCTGGGCGCTGCACAAGCCGTCGCAGGGCTGGATGTCGCCTGTCAAGATCCTCCGGGTACCGGACGCGAAGCTCAGCGCCCGCGCCGCCGGCCGCCGACTGCACCGGTACCGGCTCCGCTGACCGGCCCGTGACCAGCGCGAACGGGGCGAAACGGCACACCGTGCCTGCGTGCCGTCGCCGGTGGGGTACCGGAAGTGACGCCCGGTCGGCCAAGATGGTGACCGGCCGGTAGTCGCTCAGGAGGGAGTCGATCGGATGGTGGCGGGTCAGGTGCTGTGGGAGCCGTCGGCGGACGCGCTCGACACCACGCGGGTCGGCGACTACCTGCGCTGGCTGCGCGAACACCGCGGGATCGACCTCCGCGACTACGCCGCCCTGTACGACTGGTCCGTCACCGACCTGGCCGGCTTCTGGTCCTCGATCTGGGCGTACTTCGAGGTCGGTGACGATCCGGGCCCGGCGCTGACCGACGAGCGGATGCCCGGCGCCCGCTGGTTCCCCGAGGCGTCGCTGAACTACGCGGAGCGGTTGCTGCGGCTGCCCGGCCTCGCCGACGACGACCCGGTCGTACTCGGCCGGTCGCAGTCCCGCGGGCCGGTGGACCTGACCGCCGCCGAACTGCGCGACCAGGTGGCCCGCGCCCGCGCCGGTCTGGTACGGCTCGGTGTCGGCCGCGGCGACCGGGTCGCGGCGTACCTGCCGAACATTCCCGAGGCGGTCGTGCTGCTGCTCGCCACCGCGAGCCTGGGTGCGGTGTTCTCCAGCTGCGCGCCCGAGTTCGGCACCCGCAGCGTCTCGGACCGCTGGCAGCAGATCGAGCCGACCGTGCTCGTCGCCGTCGACGGGTACGCCTACGGCAGCAAGGGCATCGACCGTACGGCCGAGGTCGCGGCGATCCGCGCGGCGCTGCCCAGCCTCCGGCACACCGTCGTACTGTCCTATTTGGACGGTGCCGCGCCGGTGCCGGACACGCTGTCCTGGCAGGAGTTCACCGCCGAGCCGGGGCCGCTGGAGTTCGAGCGGGTACCGTTCGACCATCCGCTGTACGTGCTCTACTCCTCCGGTACCACCGGGCTGCCGAAGCCGATCGTGCACGGGCACGGCGGGATCCTGCTGGAACACCTCAAGTCGCTGGCGCTGCACGTCGACCTCGGGCCCGGCGACCGGTTCTTCTGGTACTCCACCACCGGCTGGATGATGTGGAACTACCTCGTGTCCGGCCCCGCCGTCGGCGCCGCGATCGTCCTGTACGACGGGAATCCCGGCCACCCGTCCCTCGACGCGCTGTGGACGATGGCCGCCGAGACCGGCGTGACGTTCTTCGGCACGTCCGCGCCGTACCTGCTGGCGTGCCGCAAGGCCGGCGTCGAACCGCGCGACCTGCTCGGCCCGCATCGCCTGCGGGGACTGGGATCCACCGGCGCGCCGCTGCCCCCCGAAGGCTTCCACTGGGTGTACGACAAGGTCGGCCGCGACCTGCTGCTCACGTCGTTCTCCGGCGGCACCGACGTGTGCACCGGCTTCGTCGGCGGCTCACCGCTGCTCCCCGTGTACGAGGGGGAGATCTCCGGGCGCTGCCTCGGCTGCGCCGTCGAGTCGTACGACGCCGACGGCAAGCCGCAGCGCGACTCCCTCGGCGAGCTCGTCATCACCCGGCCCATGCCGTCGATGCCCGTCGGATTCTGGGGCGACACCGACGGATCCCGCTACCGCGACGCGTACTTCACCGTCTACCCCGGGGTGTGGCGGCACGGCGACTGGATCACCATCACCTCCCGCGGCACCTGCGTCATCACCGGGCGGTCCGACGCCACCCTCAACCGCGGCGGCGTACGCCTCGGCACCGCCGAGTTCTACTCCGTCGTCGAAGCCCTGCCCGAGATCGTCGACTCCGTCGTGGTACACCTCGAAGACGACGAGGGCGGCGCCGGCGAACTGCTCCTCTTCGTCGTCCTCGCCGACGGCCTCGACCTCACCGACCCGCTCCGCCGCGCCATCAACGTCGCCCTCCGCGACAACCTGTCCCCCCGGCACGTCCCCGACACCATCTACCAGGTACCCGCCGTGCCACGGACGCTGTCGTCCAAGAAGCTCGAAGTACCGGTGAAACGGATCCTCACCGGCGTGCCCGCCGAATCGGCCGCCGCCAAGGGGGCGCTCGCCAACCCGGAGTCGCTCGACGCGTTCGAACAGGTGGCTCGGGGGCGCTGATCTGGCTTGTGCCCGATCGGCTCCCTTGGTACTCCCTGGCTGGGTGCGGTGCGCTTCGCGCTGGGCATGCGCTTCGCGCTGGGCATGCGCTTCGCGTGGATGTGGCGCTGTGTAACGGTTGTGTTGTTTCTACCCCGGTGTTGGTTGCCCCGTGCCGGGGCTTGGGGGTGCGAGAGAGGACGCTGTCCTCTCTCGCGCTCTCTCCTGCCAAAGGGGGCGGAGCCCCCTTTGGAAACCCCCCGAAGTAGGCAGATGCGTTCGCGTTCGCCTCTCGTCACCGGCCCAAGTCCTTGTGCGTCAACCGGACTTGGCTTGTTTCACCGGGCTTGCTGTTCGCCCTGAAAAGTAGGCGCCTTCTTCGTTGCGCTGGTCGCCACCGTTTCTTGTGCTGCTCGTTGCTCCGCCCTCTCGCTACCCGGGTGTTGTTGGCGCCTTCGGCGCCCGCCGTACCGGGGAAGGTCTTGTATGGCTTGGTTTTTGAAGTAAAGGGTGGTGTGGGGGGAGGGGAGCGAGGCGAGTCCGATTCGTTCGCTCGCAAGCCGAGACGCGGCGCCGTGTGCGTCAGCACACAAGCCGCGGATCGGCGCCGCGAGGGGACGAATCGGTTCGCCGCAGCGTCGTTGAGGGCAAAGGGTCGGTGGGGCGAGCGGGCGAATCGGTTCGCCGCAGCGTCCATTCAAACAAGGGAGGGGAGGAGGGCGTCGACGGTGGTGGTGGCGTGGGTGCGGGCGGCGGCGGGGGTGAGGGGGTGTTGTGCGAACGAGGTGAGGAAGGCGTGGTGGAGGCAGGCGCCGAGGAGGAGGCCGGCGATGGCGTCGCAGTCGACGTGGTGGGCGACGCGGCCGAGTTTCTGTTCGGCGCGCAGGTAGCGGGCGAGGGCGGCGGAGGCTTTGTGTGGGCCGGCTTTGCGGGCGGTGAGGGCGTCGCGGTGGGCGGCGAGCAGGGTGGGTTCGGAGAAGACGGACGCGCTGATGGGGAAGCTTTCGTGGTAGAAGGCGAGGGCGCCGCGGGCGATGGCGATGAGGTTGTCCCGCAACGGATGTGCTTCGGGGTCGTGGGCGATGTCGGCGAGTACGGCGCTGAAGGACGGCACCCGTTCGGTGAGTACGGCGAGGAAGAGGTCGGTCTTGTCGCGGAAGTGCTTGTAGAGGGTGGCTTCGGAGTATCCGGCGGCGCGGGCGATCTCCTTGGTGGTGGTGCGGGCGAGGCCGCGGGTGTGCATGACCTCGGCGGCGGCGTCGAGGATCTGGTCGCGAGTGCCCAACGGAACTCCACTTGACGAGTGAGTGTTTACTAACCATGATAGGTGAGTGAGCACTTACTTACTAGGGAAGCGAGCAGGGGGCCACCATGCGGGTGACGGTTCTGGGGGCGACCGGGGGCGTCGGCACGTCCGTGGTCGGGCAGGCGCTCGACCGGGGGTACGAGGTGGTGGCGGTGGTGCGCGACCGCGCCCGGCTGTCCGTACCGGACCGCGACGGTCTGTCCGTGGTCACTGCCGACCCGCTGGACGCGCAGTCGATCGCGCCGGCGGTGAAGGACGCGGACGCGGTCGTCTCCGCGCTCGGTACCCGGACGAAGGGGCCGACGACGGTGTGCACCGACGGCGTACGCGCGATCGTCGCGACGGGGACGACGGCGCGGGTCGTGTCGGTCAGCGCCAGCGGCGCGTACGTGGACGAGGGTGACGGGATCGCCGCCCGGTACGTGGTGAAACCGTTGCTGCGGCGGCTGTTGCGGGAGGGGTTCACCGACACCCGGCGCGCCGACGACCTGCTGCGCGCCAGCGACACGGAATGGACGATCGTACGGCCGCCGAAGCTGACCGACGGTCCGACGCGCG
Source organism: Actinocatenispora rupis (assembly GCF_016861975.1). Lineage (GTDB taxonomy): Bacteria > Actinomycetota > Actinomycetes > Mycobacteriales > Micromonosporaceae > Actinocatenispora > Actinocatenispora rupis. Next base: position 187,475 of record NZ_BOMB01000015.1, read on the forward strand.
GGACGTACCGGACGGCGGTGGACCGGAACGTGGGGATCCGGATCTCGCGCGGCGACGTGGCGCACGCGATCCTCGCCGCCCTGGCCGATCCGGCCACCGTACGACACGTGCTCGGCGTCGGGTACTGAGCCGGTTCAGCCGACGGTGTCGACGATCTCGCCGGTGGTGGGGTCGCGGATGTCGGAGCGCTCGATCTGCACGGTGAGCTGCGGGACGCTGCCCATCGTGACGCTGCTCTGCTTGGGGCGCAACAGATCCGCGAGTTCGGCGACGGCGTGCGGCGGCAGCGTGAGCAGCAGGTCGTCGCCGTCGGCCGTCGCGGCGAAGTCGGCGCCGGGCCGGAACGTGATCTGCCGGTGCGTACCGGCGACCGTCAGCTCCCGCCCGTACGGCAGGCGCCCGGTGAGCAGCGCAGCCACGCTGGGCGCCGGGTGCGCGCCGACGGTCACGGTGACGCGCCCGCGGCGTACCGCGAAGTCGGCGACGTCGACGTGCACGTGGCCGGTGGACGAGCCGTCGGCGGCGATGCCCGCGTGCACGGTGCTGGCGATGTGCTCGTCGGTGTGCAGCGACTCCCGGTCCGGATCCGTTATCAGCAAAGGGATCCGGGTCGCGAGCGCGTCGAGTACGGCGGTCGTGTTCCACCGCTGCGTCGCCTCGTACTCCTCGGCGGTGAGGCCGACGATCTGGAGGAACCGGACCGTACCGTTCGGCGTGCCGATGGTGCCCAGCTCGGGATCGAGTACGAAACCGGCGGCGCACAGCAGGGTCGTCGGCCGGTCGGCGTCGATCGGGCCGGCGAGGTTCAGGTGGTGGCCGGGCTCGAACCAGTTGCCGCTCTGGAACACGTACCGCGCGAGGTTCTGCAGCAGGTTGAGCGCCCACGCCGGCGGCTCGGTCTCGTCCGCACGCCGCGCCAGCCGGATCGTGAACTCGAAGCCCCAGCCGGACTCCGCCGCGTCCGCCGACTCCTTGCCGTACAGCTCGGACATCCCGTAGCTGACGAGGTGCCAGTGCGGCACCGGATCCTCCCGCGGGTACGCCCGGATGACGTCCAGCGGGTCGGGACCGCCGAGCCGCCACGAGATCAGCGTCCCGTACGCCTGCGGCTCGACCCCCGCGTACCGGGCGTCGAGGACGGCGTCGATCGCGTCCTGGCCCGGTGCGCCGGTATCGGGGGGTTCCGACATCCGTCCTCCGTCCCTCAGGTACGGCTGGTCGTCCGCTCCGCGGCGGCGATGGCGTCGATCCTCGCCTCGTCCGCGTTGCGGCACAACACGACCGACGCGCCGATCGCCAGCGGCGCGAGCAGCCACGCCATCGGGTCCGGCTCGCCGTCCACCGGTACCAGCAGGCGGCCGCCGGGCAGCAGGCCGGACTCGCCCGCGTGCCGGCGCGCCCGCGCCATCAGCTCGGCCTGGCTGACCGGCGCGGGGCCGAGGAGCGCCGGGGCGTCCGGATCCACCGGCGCCGGGACGAACCGGTCACCGTACTGCCGGACCTCGACCACGAAGTCCGCCGCGCCGGGCGGCACCTCGGCCAGCGGCGCCGCCATCGGCCGCAACCCCAGCAGGTACGTCTCCGCCGGGCGCAGGTCGCGCAGCTCGGCGAGCCGCCCCGGCGTACCGAAGGCGACGTCGACGGGGGCGGCGTCCGCCTCGGGCACCGTCCGCACCGGTACGCCCGCGGCGAAGCAGCCGAGCAGCACCGCGGCGGTCTGCCAGTGCGCGGGCAGCAGTACGCCGGCGGTGTCGTCGGGCCCCAGCCCGGCGCCGTCGACGAGCATGTTCGCGGTCTTCGCGACCCAGTTGTCCAGCGTCACCGCGGACAGCTCGGTCCGCTCGCCCAGCGACTCGTCGTAGTACGTCAGCAACGGGCGGTTCGGGTCGGCACGCAGCGCCGCGGCCAACGCCCCCGCGGCCGTCGACTCCTCGGTACTCACCGGCACACCTCCTCGGAGGTGTCGACGGTAGCCGGTCGCCGGCACGGACCGTCATGGACACCCGCCCGTACGGGCGCGCGTGGTGGGCGACACACGGGTCAACGTAAGGTGAAGATGGCGATGCGGTCGGGGCTCGACCGCCGTGGCGGACGCCACGGACAGCGGTTCCGGCATAGACTTGGCGACCGGCACCGGTGGTGCGGCGGGTCATGGGGATCCGCAAAGGTACGCGTACCGCCGGTGAAAGATGTGACTCCGCGTATGTGCGGAGCGGCTCCAGGGGAGTGGTCTTGGTGACCGGTGTCGAGCTGCCCCGGGTGCTGTTCGACGCGACGAGCGTGCCCGCCGACCGAGGTGGCGTCGGACGGTACGTGGACGGCCTGCTGCGGGCGCTGTCCGGCGTCCACGACGGGCTGACGGTGGTGTGCCAGCGCACCGACGCGGAGCGGTACGCGCGGCTCATGCCGCACGCCGAGATCGTGACCGGGCCGGCGGCGGTGTCGCACCGCCCGGCCCGGCTGGCCTGGGAACAGACCGGCCTGCCGCTGCTCGCGCAGCAGCACAACGCGCAGGTGATCCACTCGCCGTTCTACACCTGCCCGCTGCGGGCGTCCTGCCCGGTCACGGTGACCGTGCACGACGCGACGTTCTTCACCGAACCGGACCATTACGAGAAGGCCCGTGGCACGTTCTTCCGGTCGGCGATCAAGACGTCGCTGCGTCGCGCCGCCCGGGTCATCGTGCCGAGCAAGGCGACCCGGGACGAGCTGATCCGGCTGCTCGACGCCGACCCGACCCGGGTCGACGTGGCGTACCACGGGGTCGAGCCGGAGGCGTTCCACCCGCCGTCGGAGGACGAGAAGGCCCGGGTGCGGGCGCGCCTCGGCCTCGCCGACCATGACTACGTGGCGTTCCTGGGGGCGAAGGAGCCCCGGAAGAACGTGCCCGAGCTGATCCGCGGCTGGGTACGCGCGGTCGCCGGTCGGGAGGACCCGCCCGCGCTGGTGCTCGCCGGCGGCAACGGCCACGACGACGAGATCGACAAGGCGGTCGCGGAGGTGCCGGGCCACCTGCGCCTGCTGCGCCCCGGCTACCTGCGGTACGCGGACCTGCCCGGCTACCTGGGCGGCGCGCTCGTCGCGGCGTACCCGTCGCACGGGGAGGGGTTCGGGCTGCCCGTGCTGGAGGCCATGGCCTGCGGCGCGCCGGTGCTGACCACGCCGCGGCTGTCGCTGCCCGAGGTCGGCGGCGACGCGGTGGCGTACACGGGGGAGTCGGCCGCGGAGATCGGCCGCGACCTGGCCGCGCTGCTCGACGACGACGCCCGGCGTGCCGACCTGGGCCGCCGCGGGTACGAGCGGTCCCGGGAGTTCACCTGGGACCAGAGCGCCGACGTGCACATCGCCGCCTGGCGCCGCGCGATCGGGTGACACCCGCCGTTCCGACGAACTTCTGCCCGTCACCGCGTACCAGGTGGCGGGCAGCGTCGGTGCAGGAGTTTCGCAGGGAGTTTTCAGGCGGGACGGTTAGGGTGCCGAGATGAACAGCGGCGGGTTCTACGCGGTGATACCGGCGGGTGGCAGCGGCACGCGGCTGTGGCCGCTGTCGCGGTCGGGCCGGCCCAAGTTCCTGCACCACCTGACCGGCTCGGACCGGACCCTGTTGCAGGCGACGGTGGACCGGCTGGCCCCGCTCGCCACCCCCGACCGGACGTACGTGGTGACCGGCGTGGCGCACGCCACCGGTGTGGCGCGGCAGCTGCCGGCGCTGCCGGCGGACAACATCCTGGTCGAGCCGTCGCCGCGGGAGTCGTGCGCGGCGATCGGGCTGGCCGCGATGGTCATCGCCCGGCGCGACCCGGACGCGGTGATGGGCTCGTTCGCCGCCGACCATCTGGTACGGCAACAGCCGCTGTTCACCGCCGCGGTGCGTACGGCGATCGACACGGCCGGTGCGGGATACCTGACGACGATCGGGATCACGCCGACCCACCCCGAGACCGGGTACGGCTACCTGCGCTGCGGCGGGATGCTGGGCGACGGGCCGGCGAAGCTGGTCGGCGAGTTCAAGGAGAAACCGTCGCACGACGTGGCCGTCGGGTACGTCGAGTCCGGGCGGTACCTGTGGAACGCCAGCATGTTCGTGTGGAAGGTGGACGTGTTCCTGGCGGAGTTGGCGCGCCAGCAACCGGAGCTGCACGACGGGCTGAGCCGGATCGTGGCGCGCTGGGACACCGCCGACCGGGAGGACGTCCTCGGCGAGGTGTGGCCGACGCTGCCGAAGATCTCCGTCGACTACGCGGTGATGGAGGGCGCGGCCGAGGCGGGCCGGGTCGCGACCGTACCGGGTGACTTCGGGTGGAACGACGTGGGCGACTTCCACACGCTCGGCGTGGTGCTGCCGATGGACGACGACGGGAACGTGGTGGTCCGCGGCGAGGACCGGGGCGGCGAGGTGCTGTCGGTCGACTCGCACGACACGGTCGTCGTACCGCGGTCGGGCCGGCTCGTCGCGGCGCTCGGCGTGGACGACCTGATCGTGGTGGACACCGCGGACGCGGTGCTGGTCTGCCCGCGCAGCCGGGCCCAGGACGTGAAGAAGCTGGTGGACCGGCTGCGCGAGCGCGGCGACCGCGAGCTCATCTGACCGGCGCGCGACCGGCCGGTTCCCGACCCGACCCGAGGTACGGCGCGCGCCGGGACGGTCAGGCCGGGTGCCGGGCGGCCATCGCCAGCGCGGGGGCGATCAGCCGCTCCGTGGCGTCGGCCAGCGGCGACGGCAGCTCACCCGGGCGGAACCAGCCCAGCGCCGCCGACTCGTCGCTGACCAGTTCCCGCGCGCCCGGCGGCGCGACCACCACGTACCGGACGTCGTGGTGGTACGACGGGCGACCGCCGCACGTCACCTCGTGGATGTCCACGTCGATCGGTTCGGGTACCAGCCGCAGCCCGGCGATGCCGGACTCCTCGGTCGCCTCGCGCAGCGCCGCCGCCGCCAGTGACGTGTCGGCCGGCTCGCAGTGCCCGCCGAGCTGCATCCAGCGCCGGATCCGCCCGTGCAGGCAGAGCAGCACCCGCTCGTACGCGTGGTCGAGCACCAGCGCGCTCGCGGTGACGTGCCCGGCCGGGTGCGCGCGGTACATGGCGTCGGGCCCGGCCGACAGCAGCGCGAGCGTACGGTCCCGGGCGGGCTCGGGGCGCCAGTCGGTCAGCACCCGCACGGCGTCGTCGTACAGCGGGGTCATCAGCGCTCCAGGTACGCGTCGCCGGGGTCGCCGTCGGCCGGTTCGACCGGCTTGGCCGGCCAGCCCGCCGCGGACACGCCCAGGAACTGCCACGTCGCGGGTACGTCGAGCGCCGCGCCCAGCGCCACCGGGTCGGGCGGGTCGACCAGCCCGGGACTGACGAGCACGTGCACCAGGCCCTCCGCGGTCAGCGCCTCCGCGGTCGCCGCGATCCCGTCCATCTGGCGCAGGACGCCGGCCATCGCCTCGGGGTCGTCCTCGTCCAGGTCGAACGCGTCCATCGGCACCGTACGGAACGCGACCAGGAGTACCGGGGCGTGCGCGACCAGGTCCTCGTCGTACGGGCCCGGCAGGACGGCGGCCAGCGCGGCGCGGGCCGCCGGCGACTGCACCCGCACGTACCGCCAGAGGTCGGGTTCGCTGGCCTGGCCGCGCATCACCGCCACCGCCCGGCGTACGGGCGGGTCGGGCACGGGCTCCGGTGACAGCTCCTCGCCGGCCAGCCGTACGGCGAGGACGTCGCGGCGGCCGGCGGCGCGCGCCTCGGCCGTACCGAGGGCGAACATGTCGGACTCCAGCGGCCGTACCAGCGCCGCCGCGCCCGGGCCGTCGTCGGCCGGCAGCGGACCGAGCCCGCGCACCACCGCCACCGGTACGCCGGATGTCTTGCCCTTGACCAGATCCGCCGCGCCGGCCAGCTCGTCGATCACCGCGGCGGCCGTCACCGACAGGTCGTTGCCGTACGCGTCGGTCTGGCCGCGGTGGTCGCGCAGCGGGGCGATCCCGGCCGCGCCGATGGCCACGTCGGTCTGCCCGTCGCGCCACGGCCGGCCCATCGTGTCGGTCACCACGACCGCGACGCGGATGCCGAGCCGTGCGGCGAGTCCGGCGCGCAGCCGCCGCGCCGACGCGTCCGGATCGAGGGGCAGCAGCGCCAACCGGTCACTGTCCACATTGGACGCATCGACCCCGGCCGCGGCCATCACCAGCCCGTGCCGCGTCCGCACGATCCTCGTACGCCCGCGGCTGGCCACCACCGCCGCCGTCTCGGCGTCCACCGCCGCCAGCCGCGCCGCCTCCCGTCCCGCCGGATCCGGCGGTACGGGCACCAGCCGGCCCTCCGCCTTGCTGACGATCTTGCTGGTCACCACCAGTACGTCGTCGTCGCGCAGGTCGGCGCCCAGACCGGCGACCAGCGCCGCCAGGTCGTCGCCGGGACGTACCTCGCCGATGCCGGCGAGCGGCACGACCGTGATCGGCTCAGCCATCGGCCCGCCCCAGTGTCGCCGCGTCCGCGACGATCGCCGCGGTCTCCGCCTCGTCGGTCATCAGCAGCGGTCGCGCCAGCACCCGCACCCCCGGTACCTCGGTGTCGGCGTCGCGCTTGTCGACCAGCCACCCGTCCAGCAGCCCGTCCGCACCGGCCGCGCCGTACAGCCGGCCGACTCCGGCGGCGCTCACCTCGACGCCGATCGTGCGCAGGCACCGGTCCGCCATCCCGCGTACCGGAGCACCGCCGATGATCGGCGACGCCCCCACCACCGGCGCCGCCGCCGACCGCACCGCGTCCCGGATCCCCGGTACGGCGAGGATCGGGCCGATGCTGACCACCGGGTTGCTCGGCGCGACGAGTACCAGATCGGCGGCCTCGATCGCGTCGAGGACACCCGCGGCCGGCGTCGCCGACTCGGCGTCCACGAACACGAACCGCTCCGCCGCGGGCTCCGCGTGGTAGCGCACCCACCATTCCTGGAAGTGCAGCGCGCGCGGGCCCGGCTCACCCTCGACGGTGGCGACCACGTGGGTCTCCATCCGGTCGTCGGTGGCGGGCAGCAGCGTCACGCCCGGCTGCCACCGCGCGCACAGCGCCTCCGTCACCGCGGACAGCGGGTATCCCGCCGCCAGCATCCGGGTACGGACGAGGTGGGTGGCGAGGTCCCGGTCACCGAGGCCGAACCAGCTCGGGTCCGCCCCGTACGCGGCGAGCTCGTCCCGGACCGCCCACGTCTCCCCGGCCCGGCCCCACCCGCGTTCCGGGTCGGCGCCGCCGCCGAGCGTGTACATGACGCTGTCCAGGTCCGGGCAGATCCGTACGCCGTGCAGGGTGACGTCGTCACCGGTGTTCACGACCGCGGTCACGTGATGGCCGCCCGCGGCGGCGAAGGCCCGCACACCCTGCAGGAAACGGGCGCCCCCGATGCCGCCGGCCAGTACGACGATGCGCATGCCGACCATCCTCGCGCACGCCCGCGGGAGCGCCGACCGGCGGTCCGGTCGTACCAAGATCGGCGACAGGTGGTAACCAGGATGCGCGACGAGGCTAGGCTCGTCGGATATTTGACTGTGCTACCCGAGGGGGAGGCTCGTGACAACCCAGACGGCGGCCGAGGAAAAGGACGCGACGGCCAGTCAGTACACCAAACCGCTCCGGCTGATCGCCGGACTGATCATGCTCGCCGCCGTGGTCCTGCTGGTGCTCGCCTCGGCGGCACAGTTGATCCCGTCCGGCGCCTACTCGACGTTCACCGGCAACGCCGACGGGCAGTTCAGCCAGTTCGTGAGCTGGGCGACGGTGCTGCCGCCGGTCCTCGCGGTGCTGCTGGCCAGTCACATCCGGCCGGTACTGCCGCAGGCGAAGCTGTTCGCCCTCGTCGCCCTGATCGAGTACGCGGTGATCATCGTGTTCGGGGTGGTCTGCCTGATCGGCGGGCTGCTCGGCGAGCTGGACTACGCCAACAAGCAGGGCACGTCGGTGATCGACCCGATCGCCGGGATCTTCGGCCGGCTCGCGCTGCTCGCGCTGGCCGCGGTGGCCGGGCTGTTCGTCGCGATGGTCTTCCGCGGGCTGAACGCCGGCGCCGCCCCGCGCCCCGTCTACGGCGGCTACGGCCAGCCCGGGTACGGCCAGCAGCAACCCGGGTACGGTCAGCCGGCCGCCCAGCAGCAGCCGGCCCAGGCGTACGGCCAGCAGGCGTACGGGCAGCAGCAGGCTCAGCAGCAGCAGTACGGGCAGCAGGGCAGCTACGGGCAACAGCAGCAGCCGCAGCAGGGCCAGGCCGGCAGCTACGGCCAGTACCAGTACGGTGCGAACCCGGCGGCGCCCGCCTCCGGCACCCCCGCGGCCCCGACCTCGGGTACGCCGGCGGCGCCGACCTCGGGTGCCGGTGGCGCGGCGCCGACGTCCGGCGCCGGACAGCCCGCGCAGGGCGGGTACGGCTGGCCGAACCAGGGCGGCGGCTCGTGGCCGACCCCGGGTCAGCAGCCCGGTCAGCCGGCCCAGCCGCAGCAGGGGCAGCCCCAGCCCCAGCCGGGCCAGCAGGCGCAGCAGCAGCCCGGCCAGCAGGCGCAGCAGCAGCCGGGTCAGCAGCCGCCGGCGGCGCCCGGCCCGGCCACCTCGGCGTGGCCGACCGCGCCGGGTGCGGCCAGCTGGCAGCAGCAGGATCAGCCGCAGGAGCCGGCCAACCCGGACGAGGGTCAGCGCACCCAGCTGATCACACCGGAGATGCGGCAGCAGATCGACCAGCGGCGCCAGCAGGGCAACCAGTAGGAGCGGGTCGGCGGCAACAATCCGCCGGCCCAGACGACCGACGTGGCCCGGCCGGGATTCCCGGCCGGGCCACGTTTTTTCGTACGCTCCGGCAAGATCACGGTTTCCGTCCTAAGTGGACGCACGCCGGGTATCCTGTGTCCGGTCACGTCCCGGCGTCCCCCGCCGTGTCGAGCGTGACGCCTAACGGGCCCATTTATCAGGTTCGGCTTGACGGCGCACGCATTACACGCGTGTAATTTCAGTGGGGACATTGGTAGGGCGCGTCGCTGGCGCTGCGATCGGAGGCGGGCCCGAGGACAACTGAACGGGGCCTTCCGCGTGGGGGGTGAGCGTCGGTGAAGTCGGCCGGCGCCGGAGCTAGGAGGCACGTAGATGGACGGCCGGGAGACGGTGGCCGACCTGATGGAGGATGCGCCGGAATGGCAGGAGCGCGCACTGTGCGCGGAAACCGATCCGGAGGCGTTCTTCCCGGAAAAGGGGGGGTCGACCCGCGAAGCCAAGCGGATCTGCTCGCGCTGCGAGGTGCGCGCCGAATGCTTGGAGTACGCGCTGGGTAAGGACGAGCGTTTCGGCATCTGGGGTGGACTGTCGGAACGTGAGCGGCGAAAGCTGAAGCGTCGCGCGATCGGGTAGTGCAGGCACGTCCGCACCGCCGGCCGTCCGGGCCGGCCGCAGGTTTCGTACGGACATGCCCCGGGGGTGGTGTGCAGGCGGCAGGGGACCTGCACACCCGTACCGGTCGGCGGGGGGTCGCCGGTCGGGTGCGGATGGCCGCACCGGCTTCCGTCTACTCGGGGTCGACGTCCTCGGGGTCGAGGCCGAGGAGATTCGCCACCTGCTCGACGATCACGTCCTTGACGAGGTCGGCGAGGTCCTCGCGGTCCACGGCGCGCAGTTCGAGCGGGCGCCGGTACAGGACGATGCGGGGCGGGGCGCCGTCGGTGCCGGGATGGCCGGGCAGCAGCCGCGCGATCGGGACGTCGCCGTCCTCCAGGACGTCGGCGTCGTAGACGTTCAGCGCGGGCGGCACGTCCTCCACGGCGAACTGGACGCCGGTGAGTTCCTCGGCGAAGCGCTGTTCGAGCAGCTCGACCGCGTCGAGCACCATGTCGTCGAACAGCTGCGCCCGGGTACGCGACAGTGGCAGGGTGGCCGGGACGAGCCGCCCGCGCAGCCCCCTGCCGCGGCGGTCCCGGCGCGGGCCGGCGGGCCGGTTCTTCTGACGTGGTGCGGTGCTCACCCGGTCAGCGTAGTGCGGGCAGCGCCCGGTGGCGGAGGGTACTCGGGGTGGCGCGCCCGGCGATTCTCGTACGGCGTGTCGAGGGGCAACCGGACGAACGCCGCACGGTTGGGCGATACCGTGATCGGTCGTGAGGTCACCACGGCGCTGCACCCGGACCGGCTGCCCTAACCCGGCCGTCGCGACGCTGACCTACGTCTATGCCGACTCGACCGCGGTGGTCGGCCCACTCGCGGCGTTCGCCGAGCCCCACTCGTACGACCTGTGTGAGCAGCACGCGACGCGGTTGACCGCGCCCCGCGGCTGGGACCTGGTGCGGCACGAGGGCGAGTTCGAGGCACCGGCGCCGAGTACGGACGACCTGGTGGCCCTGGCCGAGGCGGTGCGGGAGGCGGGGCGGCCGGTGCGCCGCGAGGAACCGGCCCGCGGTGACCAGCGCCTGACCGATCCGGCGGACGACCGCGAGCTGGGTCGCCGCGGACATCTGCGGGTGATCCCGCCGCCGGCCTGACCGTCCGGTTCCTCCCCGGTACCGCCGGGTCGTGCGGTGCCGGGTGGACCTGGCGGGGCGGCGCGGAGATCGGTGTGCCGCCGGTGACCCTCAGTACGGCCGAGCGGCGTTACGGCCGGTGAACCCGTGGGAAGCTGGACGGGTGAGCTCATCGCCGCGGCTGGAGCCGGAGCTGTCGATCGAGGAGATCCGACGCACCGGGCCGCTCGTCGACGCCATCTACGCCGACATCCTCAGCCCGTCGTTCCCGCCGGCCGAGCTGACCACGCTGGCCGCGCTGCGGGCCGGGATCACCGCCGGTACGACGACGGTCGCCGTGGCACTCGACGCCGCGCGTACGCCGTGGGGGGCGGCGGTGGGCGAGTGGTACCCGGAGGCCCGGGTGATGTTGCTGGGGTACATGGCGGCGCGGCCGGGCAACCGCGGTCTGGGGGTGGGCCGGGAGCTGCTGGCGCAGTCGATCCGCGCCTGGGCCGGGCGGTACGCGCCGTGCCTGGTGCTGGCGGAGGTCGAGCGGCCGGACGCGCACCGGGCGTCGCTGGCGCACGGCGACCCGACCGCGCGGCTCCGCTTCTACCAGCGGTACGGGGCGCGTGCCCTGGACCTGCCGTACTTCCAGCCCGCGCTGCGCGCGGACGAGGAGCGGGCGTACGGGATGCTGCTGATCACGCTGCACGCGGAGGACCGGTTCCTGATCGGGCCGGACCTGCTGGACGCGGCGCCGGTCCGCGCGTTCTGGGCCGACTACCTCGCCGGTACGGAGGGGCGGGTGGACGATCCGGCGGCGACCCGGCTGCGGGACGCGATGCGCCGCGACGGGATCCGGCTGCGTCCGCTGGACGAGTACCGGCGGGTGCCGGCGGCGGCGGGCTGACGCTCCGCGGCGGTGCGTACGGGTGCCGGTGCCCGGCGTGTCCGGCGGGCACGCGACCTGGACCTCTACCGGCTCGCCGGTCGGCCGGGTCGGTACGCTGCTGGGCACAGGCGCGAGAGACCGACGGGAGTGACCGGCGTGGTGGATCTGGCCCAGATCGTGAAGGCGTACGACGTGCGGGGCACCGTGCCCGACCAGCTCAACGCCGACGTCGCGCGGGCCGTGGGCGCCGCGTTCGTCCGGGTGACCGGCGCGGAGCGGTGCGTCGTGGCGCACGACATGCGTACCTCGTCGCCCGACCTGGTGGCCGCGTTCGCCGAGGGCGCGACCGGCCAGGGCGCCGACGTGGTCAACGCCGGCCTCGGCCCGACCGACATGCTCTACTACGCGTCCGGCTCGCTGGACCTGCCCGGCGCGATGTTCACCGCCAGCCACAACCCGGCCAAGTACAACGGGATCAAGATGTGTCGGGCGGGGGCGCGGCCGATCGGGCAGGACACCGGGCTGGCGGAGATCCGCGACCTGGCGCAGGAGTTCCTGGCGACGCAGCCGGCGCCGGCCGCGCGGCAGGGCACCGTCAGCGACCGCGACCTGCTCGCGGACTACGCGCGCCACCTGCGCACCCTGGTCGACCTGAGCGGCATCCGCCGGCTCAAGGTCGTCGTCGACGCCGGCAACGGGATGGGCGGCTACAGCGTCCCCGCCGTACTCGGCGACGCGAAGCTGCCCGCGCTGCCGCTCGACATCGTCCCGATGTACTTCGAGCTCGACGGCTCGTTCCCGAACCACGAGGCGAACCCGCTGGAGCCGGCGAACATCGTCGACCTCCAGGCGAAGGTACGCGAGGTGGGTGCGGACCTGGGGCTGGCGTTCGACGGGGACGCGGACCGCTGCTTCGTCGTGGACGAGCGTGGCGAGCCGGTCGCGCCGTCGGCGATCACCGCCCTGGTCGCCACCCGTGAACTGGTGAAGGACCCGGGCGCGACGGTCATCCACAACCTGATCGTGTCGCACGCCGTACCGGAGATCGTGCGGGAGCGGGGCGGCGTGCCGGTGCGCAGCCGGGTCGGCCACTCGTTCATCAAGGCGGAGATGGCCGAGACGAACGCGGTGTTCGGCGGCGAGCACTCCGCGCACTACTACTTCCGCGACTTCTGGTTCGCCGACACCGGGATGCTGGCCGCGATGCACGTCCTCGCCGCGCTCGGCGGGCAGGACCGGCCGCTGTCCGAGCTGGTCGGCGAGTTCACCCGGTACGTGGCGTCCGGCGAGATCAACTCCACGGTCGCCGACCAGGCCGGCCGCCTCGCCGCCCTCCGCGACCGGTACGCGTCGGTCGGGGTGGACGAGCTGGACGGGCTGACCGTCGAGTTCGGTGACGGCGCCTGGTTCAACGTGCGGGCGTCGAACACCGAGCCGCTGCTCCGGCTGAACGTGGAGGCACCGACGCCGGAACGGATGGCCGAGGTCCGTGACGAGGTCCTCGCGATCGTCCGCGCCTGACCCGCGCCCGAGTCCCTGAGGAGAAGCGCCATGCCCGACCCGACCACGCTGGACGACGAGCTGCTGGCGATCCTGGCCTGCCCCGACGAGCACCACGCGCCCCTGACGTACGACGCGGCGGCGCAGACGTTGACGTGCACCGAGTGCCACCGCGTGTTCGACGTGGTGGACGGGATCCCGGTACTGCTGCTGGACGAGGCCCGGCCGGGGCCGGAGCAGTCATGACCGACGACGCGCTCCGGCGGTCGGCGGGCGACGCGGACCCGGGTACGGCCGGGGTCAGCGGCCACCGCGAGGTGGACGAGGCGCTGCTGGACGACCCCGCCCGGATCGACGCCGCCGACCCGGGGTTCATGCTGCGCGCGATCGCCTCGGGCGGCCCGCAGATCCGCGAGGCGATGGCGCTGGCGTCCGAGGCGGACCTGGCGTCGCTGGGCGACGAGGGCCGGCCGCGGTCGGTGGTGGTCGCGGGCGTCGGCACGGCCGCGCGTACCGGGGACATCCTGGCGACGGCGGCGGGTCCGCGGTGCCCGGTGCCGGTCGTGGCGCACCGCAGCGCCGGCATTCCCGGCTGGGTCGGCGCGGCCGACATGGTACTGGCCGTGTCGGCGTCGGGCCGCAGCCCGGAGGCGCTGGCCGCGGCGGAGGCGGCGGCCCGGCGTGGCGCGCGGCTGGTCGCGATCGGCGCGCCGGAGTCGGAGCTGGCGGCGCTGGCCGAGCGGGCCCGTGCCCCGTTCATTCCGGTACCGCGGCGGGCGCCGGCGCGGGCGAGCCTGTGGGCGCTGGCCGTACCGGTGCTGCTGGCCGGGCGGGCGCTGGGGCTGGTACGGATGGCCGAGGCGGACCTGGTGGAGGCGGCGACCCGGCTGGACGACGACGCCGAGCGCTGCAAGATCAACAACGATGCGTTCACGAACCCGGCGAAGTCGCTGGCGTTGGACCTGGCCGGTTCGCTGCCGGTGATCTGGGGGTCGACGCCGCTGGCCGCGGTGGCGGCGGGCCGGTTCGCCGAGATGCTCGCCGCGAACGCCCGGTACCCGTCGGTCTCGGACTCGCTGTTGGAGGCCGGCCGCGGCAGTGTCGGCCTGCTCGACGGCGTGTTCGGCGCGCTGGCCGAGTCGGAGCGGGACATCTTCGCCGACGAGCCGGAGACGCCGCAGGGCGGCCGGCTGCGGCTGGTGATCCTGCGCGACGACGGCTTCGAGTCCGGCACCCCGGCCGAGGACTCCGACAGCGACGAGCCGCCGGCGGTGGAGAGCCGCCGCGCCGAGGCGGTCCAGCAGCTCGCGGAGCGGCGCGGCGTGCGCTGCACCGTACTGCGAGCCGAGGGCGCCTCGCCGCTGGAACGGTTGGCGTCGCTGACCGCCGTGCCCGACTTCGCGTCGGTGTACCTGGCGCTCGCGCACGGCTTCGACCCGATGGCCGTTCCGGCGGTCTCCGAGATGAAGGACTTCGTCACCCCGTGAGTACGCACCCCCGTGTCCCGTCGCGCCGGTCGAGAGGCGCGCGCCGATGAGCTCGTCCGGTGGTACCAAGGCGGTGCTGGCCGCGCTCGGCGCGAACCTCGGCATCGCCGTCGTCAAGTTCCTCGCGTTCCTGCTGACCGCGTCGTCGTCGATGCTGGCGGAGGCGATCCACTCGGTCGCCGACTCCGGCAACCAGGTGCTGCTGCTGGTCGGCGGCAAGCGGGCGCGCCGCAACCCGGACCCCGAGCACCCCTTCGGGTACGGCCGGGAGCGCTACATCTACGGCTTCATCGTGGCGATCGTACTGTTCGCCGTCGGTGGCCTCTTCGCCCTGTACGAGGGGTACCACAAGGTCCAGCACCCGGAGGCGATCCACTCCTGGCAGTGGGTGCCGGTCGTGGTGCTGGTCATCTCGATCGTCCTGGAGGGCAACTCCTTCCGTACGGCGTGGCGCGAGTCGCGGCAGGCGCGGCGCGGGACGAGCGTCTTCCAGTACATCCGGCGGGCGAAGGACCCGGAGCTGCCGGTGGTGCTGCTGGAGGATTCCGCGGCCCTGATCGGTCTGGTACTCGCGCTGTTCGGGGTCGGGCTGACGCTGATCACCGGCAACGGCATCTGGGACGGCGTCGGCACGCTGGCGATCGGTGCGCTGCTGGTGTGCGTGGCGGTGTCGCTGGCGATCGAGACGAAGAGCCTTCTGCTGGGCGAGTCCGCGACCGCCGACAACGTCCGCGCGATCGAGGCGTCCATCATGGACGGTCCCGAGGTGGAGCGGATCATCCACATGCGCACCATGCACCTCGGCCCGGAGGAGCTGCTGGTGGCCGCGAAGATCGCGGTGCACCACGACGACACCGCGGCGCAGGTGGCGAAGGGCATCGACGCGGTCGAGGCGCGGATCCGCGCGGCCGTACCGATCGCGCGCGTGATCTACCTCGAACCGGACCTGTACCGCACGGTCAAGGAGAAGTGAGATGCGGGCGCTGACCGGCCGGATCCAGCCGTACGCCTGGGGTTCGCGGGCGGCGATCGCCGCGATCCAGGGCCGGGACGTACCGTCCGCGACGCCGGAGGCGGAGCTGTGGCTGGGCGCGCACCCGGCCGCTCCGTCCACAGTGGACGGTGTATCGCTGGCGGATCTGGTCGCGGCCGACCCGGACGGCACGCTCGGCGCGGCGCGCCGGTTCGGCCGGCTGCCGTTCCTGCTGAAGCTGCTCGCCGCGGACCAGCCGCTGTCGCTCCAGGCGCACCCGGACGCGGCGCAGGCGCGCGCCGGCTTCGACGCCGAGGAGGCCGCCGGGACGCCGCTGTCCGCGCCGGACCGCAACTACAAGGACCCGTACCACAAGCCGGAGATGATCGTCGCGCTGACCGACTTCGACGCGTTGTGCGGGTTCGCGCCGCCCGCGTCGACGGCGGCGCTGCTCGACACGTTCGACCAGCCGGCGCTGGCCCCGGTCGTCGCCGCGCTGCGGGCCGGCGACCTACGTACCGCGGTGACGACGTTGCTGGAACTGCCGGCGGCGACGTGCGCCGAGACGGTCGCCGGAGTCGTTGCCACGGCGGCGAAACAGGCCGCGGGCGACCCGGCGTACGCGTTGGCCGCGGACCTCGGCGAGCGGTACCCGGGCGATCCCGGCGTACTGGTCGCGTTGCTGCTCAACCAGGTCCGGCTACGCCCCGGCCAGGCGCTGTACGCTCCGGCCGGCGTGCTGCACGCGTACCTCACGGGGGTCGGCGTGGAGCTGATGGCGGCCAGCGACAACGTGTTGCGCGGCGGGCTGACGCCGAAACACGTGGACGTACCGGAGCTGTTGCGGGTGCTGCGGTTCGAGGCCGCGACGCCGCCGGTCGCCGACCCGGAGCCCGCCGGCGCCGGGGTGGACGCGTGGCCGGCGCTGCTGCCGGGGGTCGAGGAGTTCGCGCTGCGGCGGGCCCGCGTCGGCGGGCCGTACGAGGAGGTCGTGGTGCCGGGCGACGGGCCGCGCGTGCTGTTCTGCGTGTCCGGCCGGGTGATCGCCGACGACGGCACCGACACCCTGTCGCTGGGACCGGGCGGTGCCGCGTTCGTGGGCGCCGACCGGCCGGCGGTGCGCCTCACCGGCTACGGCGAGGTGTACCAGGCGGGCACCGCCCCGACGGTGACGTGAGCCGGGCGGCCGAGGACACCAACCGGCGCATGCTGCGGGCGCGCGACGCGATGGACCGCGCGTACGCGGAGCCGCTGGACGTGCCGGCCCTGGCCCGCATCGCGCACGTGTCGGAGGCGCACTTCACCCGGACGTTCCGGGCGACGTTCGGCGAGACGCCGCACCGGTACCTGCAGCGGCGGCGGATCGAGCGGGCCATGTTCCTGTTGCGGGAGACGGACCGCAGCGCCACCGACATCTGCTACGAGGTCGGTTTCGGCAGCCTCGGCACGTTCTCCCGCACGTTCCGGGCGATCGTCGGGATCGGGCCGCGGGAGTACCGGCGGAGCGCGGTGGCGGCGAACGTGCCGACCTGCTTCGCGATGGCGTGGACCCGGCCGAGCAGCGCGCTGCCGTCGCCGGACCCGCGGTGAGGTCCCCCGAACGGTGGCCACTCAGCAGTTTTGGACAAGTTTCCGGGCGGCGCCGTCGGTAGCGTCGTCGGCATGTTGACAGGCATCGCGATCTCGCAGATCTACGTACTCGACCAGGACCAGGCGCTCGACTTCTACGTCGGCAAGCTCGGACTGGAGAAGGCCGAGGACATCGACCTCGGTTTCATGCGCTGGCTGACCGTCAGCGTGCCCGGCCACCCGGAAAGGCAGATCCTGCTGGAGAAGCCGGGCCCGCCGGCGATGTCCGAGGAGACCGCCGAGCAGGTACGCGAACTCGTCACGAAGGGCGCGACGGGCGGCTCGCTGTTCTTCACCACGGACGACTGCCGCGGGACGTACGAGAAGCTCAAGGGGTTGGGCGTCGAGTTCACCGAGGAGCCGACGGAGCGGCCGTACGGCACCGACTGCGGGCTGCGCGACCCGTTCGGCAACAGCGTCCGGTTCAGCCAGCCCAAGGGCTGACCCGCGGAAACCGTTGGCGCGCCGGGAAAGTACGAGGTCAGGCGCCGAGCGGGCGGCGGTGCGCCCGGACCGTACGGTGGGCGATGCGCCAGCCGCGGTCGCCGCGCACCACGGTGTCCTCGTACGTGACGCTGCCGCAGCTGCCGTCCGCGCGTACGCCGAGTCCCTTGGACAGCGCGCGGACCCGGCCGTCGGCGTCCTCGTCGACGACGGTGTTCGTGACGTGGTGGGCGACGGGATTGCCGTCGCCCACGGCGATCGCGGCCGCGCGCATCCCGTCCGTGCCGCGCAGGACGCCGCCGCCGAGGTCGGTCACGTCGTACGTCACGTCCGGGGTGAACACCTCGTCCAGCCGGTCGAGCCGCCCGCTGTCGGTCAGGTGGCCGTGCCGGGCGATCAGCTCCGTGATCGCGGTACGGTCCGCCGCGCTCAGTGCCATCGACGCTCCTCCGCACTCGAAACGGGGAAGTTCCCGTTTGATCGGGTACGATAACGGGGACGTCCCCACTTGGCAAACCGGAGCGACCATGCCCGTACGCAGGGCCGACGCCGCGCGCAACGCCGCGGCGCTCCTCACCGCCGCCCGCGAACTGTTCGACGAGTCCGGCCACGACATCGCCATGGACGAGGTCGCGCGCCGCGCCGGCGTCGGCAACGCCACCCTCTACCGGCACTTCCCGACCCGCGGTGACCTGCTCGTCGCCGCGTACGCCGAGGAGGTGGACGCGCTCTGCCGGCGCGGCGCCGACGCGGCCCGCGCCGCGGACCCCGTCGACGCGCTGTTCGGCTGGCTCGACGAGTTCGTGGCGCACGTCGCGACCAAGCGCGCCCTCGCGCTGGCCGCCACCACCGGACCGGACGCCCGGCGTACCGAGCTGTTCGAGCGGTGGCACGCGTCGATGCGGGAGACCGCGACGGTGCTCGCCGACCGCGCCGCCGACGCCCTCACCCCCGGCGTCACCGGCCCCGACCTGCTCGCCCTCGCGAACGGGATCGCCGTCGCCGCAACCGATCCCGCCCACGCCCGGCACCTCGCCGCGCTCCTCCGGCACGGCGTCCAGCGCTGAGCCGGCGGCGCGGCAGCCCCGGCGATCCGCCGCGTCGGACAGCGTCGGCACGGGCATCTCCCGGGAGACGGAGGCGACCCGCTGCGGGCGGCGATCCGTCGGACGGCGATCTGCCGGACGGCGTGGATCGCCGGCGGCCAGGTGCCCGGGTCCAGCGCGCACCGCGGTCTCCAGCCGCCGTCCGCGCCGGTCCCGGTGGGAACTCCGCCGCCAGCCGCGCGCGGCAGAGGATGTCCGGCACCTTCCCGTACGGGAAGGTCACCGGGACGTCGTCGCCCGTCGTACCGTGACGGGAAAGCAGGGGGACCGGGAGGCGTCATGACCGAGGAGACGACCGGCTGGGGCGGGGCGCTGTGGGCGGCCGCCGACCTCGCAACCCCGATGGCGATCCGGGTCGCGGCCACGCTGCGCCTCGCCGACCACATCCCCTCCGGTACGCGTACCGCGGACGTGCTCGCCGCCGCGACCGGCACCGACCCCGACGCGCTCCGCCGGGTACTCGACCACCTGGTGACCGCCGGCGTGCTCACCGCCGCCGACGGCGGGTACGGGCTGACACCGCTGGGCGAGCAGCTCCGCGACGACCACCCCGGCGGCGTACGCGCCTGGCTCGACCTGGACGGTTCCGTCGGCCGCGCCGACCTGTGCTTCACGCAGATGCTGCACACCGTACGGACCGGGGAGCCGGCGTTCCCGCTCATGTTCGGCCGCGGCTTCTGGGACGACCTGGCCGCCGACCCCGTACGCGAGGCGTCGTTCGACGCGCTGATGGGTGGCCGCCTCACCGACGCCGACGCCGTCGCCGCCGCGTACCCCTGGGGTGGGCTCGGGCACGTGATCGACGTCGGCGGCGGCGACGGCAGCCTGCTGCTCGCCCTGCTGCGTGCCCACCCGGACCTGCGCGGCACCGTCGTCGACCTGCCCGGCCCCGCCGCCCGCGCCCGGCAGGCCATCGCCGCCGCCGGCCTCACCGACCGGGCCGACGCGCGCGCCGGCAGCTTCTTCGACCCGCTGCCCACCGGCGCCGGCGGGTACGTGCTGTCCGGCGTCCTGCACGACTGGGACGACGCCGACGCCGCCCGCATCCTCCGCCGCTGCGCCGAGGCCGCCGGCCCCACCGGCCGGGTACTCGTCGTCGACAGCCTCGACGACCCCGGCGCCGGCACCGCGTACACCGAGGGTGACCTGCGGATGCTGTGCTACTTCAACGGACGCGAACGCGGCGTCGCCGACCTCGCCGACCTCGCCGCCACCGCCGGGCTCGCCGTCGGCCCCGTCGCCCCCGCCCGCACCCACTCCGTCCTCGAACTCCACCCCGCCCCCTGACCGCCCGCGCCGCGTCACGTGCCTGCTCCGGTACGGGCCCGGCACCGCGTGACGCGGCCGGATGTGTTGCGCTGACACGGATCCGCGTACTTGCCGCCACCCGGTACCGTCGCGCCCATGACCCCGCGCCCGCCCCGCCGCGTACCGTTTCTCGTCGCGCTGTCCGCAGCCGCGGTCGCGCTCGTGGTGGGAGCCGCGTTCGGCGCCGCCGGTGAGTTCGCGATGCGGCCCGGCGTCCATGCCGCCCGGGCCGCCGACACGCCGACCTACCGGATCCGGCCGGACTGGGATCTGTGCGACCACGTCACCCGCCGCCCCCTGGCGTACTTCGGGGCCACGGAGACGCGGGCGAAGCCGGCCTCGGCGGGTACCGCGGTCGAGGAGCACCAGGCGGTGGGGGCGGGCTGCGACATCGAGTTCGACGCGGCGGGACAGACCGGTGACCTGACCGTCGTGGCGGACGTCTTCACCAGCGCACGGACGGCGCACGACCAATTCGTCCATGGCCACCACGCCACCGTCACGGCCGGCGCGCACGCCGGCGTCACGATCGTTCCGGGTCTCGGCTCGGAGGCGGAGTACCAGCGGGACACGGACGAGGGCGACGATCCGGCGGGGTCGTGCACGATCCGGCGCGACAGCCTCGTCGTCCGGCACGGCGCCCTGCTGCTCGACGTCCGTGTCGTGCACTGCCCCCGCGGCACGCCGCTCGACGGGACGGCCCTGCGCAACGCCGCGCTCGTGGTCGCGTCCGACCTGATGTCCACGCTGCGCTCCGGATGACCTAGGCGACCGCGTCCGGCCAGGATCCGCCAAGTACCAGCTCCTCCTTGTTCTGCGCGCGCCTCTGTTCGTGTTCCTCAAGCTTCGTGTGGAGCGCCTGGGACAGAGTGTCGAACGCCGCCTGCGGGTAGAGCTCACCGACGAGCTTGCCGCAGAGTTTTCCGATTGTGCCGGCAGCCTTGGGCATCGACACGACTTCGGCGATGTCGACGCCGGCCTCGACGATCAGTGCAATCGCCTCACCGACCGTTTTGGAGATGGACGAGAGGAAGTCGAGGTTCGCCGAGGCGACGCCGTCCAGCCACGCGCTCGTCGAGCCGGCCAGTGACCTGACCGCGGCCATGGCCTCCGCTTGGACGGGGATCCGCTGCCGGTACACCGTGGCCGCCTTGTCGCTCCACGAGTCCAGGTCGTCGTTGTGCTCCTTGCGCGTCCGCGGATCGGTCTCGCGGTGCAGGAGCGCGGCGTTCCGCTCGATCTCGATCCACACCCCGCTCGCATGTACCAGCGACATGATCGGCGTGTCGTGCGCGAGGATGTTCCGGATCGTTTTCGCGGACTCGTTCAACGCCCGGTAGAGGTTCTCCAGCGGGTCCTTGAGGTAGCACTTCACCAAGAGGTTCTGCGGAGTTCCGGGCATCCCGAGGGTGCGGACCGTGTCCACGACGTGGTTGTACCGGTCGATCAACCGGTCCCATTGCCAGTCGATGTTCGCGCAGATTGTCCTGATATCCGCTTCGTCGGGCGGTGGCGCCATGATCGAGGTCCAATCGGTGTCGACCGGTGGTCAGTCTCCGTAGATGTCGCGGAGGCTCTTGGCGTTGACGTTCTCGTTGTTGTCGTACATGTCGGCGATCCGACGGAGCACCGCTGCGATCTGGTCGAACTCGGTGGACCCCTTGAGCACGGAGCTGATCAACTCGCTGCGGAGCCTCTCGTACGACGTGGCCAGGTCCGCCGCCACCAGGTCGACGAGTACCGACCCGACGCAGAACGCGCTGCCGTGCAGCTGCGTCGCGCTGATCTGCGTGGCCAACGCGTTGAGCGGGCCGGCGAGGTGGTTCCAGTGGGTGGCCTCGGTGCGGAGGGAGTCGGGGACCACGGAGGTGTCGGACATGGCGCTCCTACCGGTCGTCGTCGGGTTGCTGGGCGAGGCGCAGCGCGGCGAGCACGTCGGCGCGCAGCCGCGACAGGTACGCGCCGGGGATGCGTGGTTCGTCGGCGGTGATGGTGACGATGCGGCGGCCGCGGAGCGCGAGCCGCACGTACCCGGCGGGGCTGGTGACGGTGTGTTCCTCGGGCTGCATCGGTTGGGAGAGAAGCTTTCTGGTCTCCTCGACGCGACGGTCGGTCTCGTCGGCGACGCGCCGGATCCGGGCGGACAGGTCGGCGAGTTCCGCGTACCGCGGGGCGGGGTCCGCGGCGGCGGGTGGTGCGGTGGGCGCGGGGCTGTCGGGGTCGGCGAACGCGGCGAGGGCCTGTGCCGTCAGCGACTCGCGGACCGACGCGACGTACGCGGCGCCGAGGGCGGCGCCGAATCCGTTGTGCGCCAGGCGTTCCCGGATGATGTCGACGTCCTCGACGCGGCCGTCCCGGCGGACGAGGAGGCGGACGGCGCCGGTGGGGTCGGCCACCTCGAACCGCTCCGGTACGCGTCCGCCGAGGGCCCGCAGCTCGTCCTGCACCTGCCGGCGCAGGTCCTCGGTCGTACCGAGGAAGTCCGGGGACTTCGGCACCGGGAAACCGTCATCGCGGTCGGATGACACAGTGTTCCTCCGTTTCGGAGATGCTGGTGGGCATCGGCGGAAACGGTAGCCACAGTGATCAAGTCGGTACGGTCCGCGCGCGGCGCGGTCAGGTCAACCTGGTGGTACGGGTGGCGATCAGCCCCGGTACCACCGTCCACGCGAGCAGCACCAGGTACGGTCCGGCGCCCGGTGACGTACCGCGGGCGAGCGCGTCGGTGAGGCCGCCGGCGAGGGCGCCGGACGGGAGCAGGTCGACGACGGTGGCGAGCCCCGCCGGCAGCGAACTCTCCGGTACGGCGATGCCCCCGGCGAGCAGCAGCACGAACCACACCGCGTTCGCCACCGCGAGCGTGATCTCGGCGCGCACCGACCCGCCGAGCAGGACGCCGAGCGCGCCGAACGCCAGCGCTCCCAGTACGAGCAGGGGAACGGCTTCGCCGAGGCCGGACAGGTGCGGCGACCAGCCGAGCAGCGCGGCGACCGCGGACAGTACGACGAGCTGGACGACGACGATGCAGCACGCGGACAGCACCCGGCCGGCGACGAGCAGCCAGCGCGGCAGGGCGGTCGCGGCGAGCCGCTTGAGCACCCCGTACCGCCGGTCGAAGCCGAGCGAGATGGCCTGGCTGGTGAACGCGGTCGACATGATCGCCAACGCCAGCACGCGCGGGGCGACCCAGTCGACGCGCGGCGTACCGATGTCGATGATGGGCAGTTCGGTGAGGCCGACGAGCAGCGCCAGCGGGATGATCAGGGTCAGCAGCAGCTGTTCCCCGTTGCGCAGCGCCAGTTTCGTCTCGGTGGCGGTCTGCACGGCGAGCATCCGGCCGAGCCGGCCGCGGCCGGGCGCCGGCGTGAACGTACCGGGTGCGAAGCGGGTCTCGGCGCTCACCGCAGCTCCCGCCCGGTCAGGTCGAGAAACACGTCCTCCAGGCTGCGCCGCACGACCTTCAACTCCTCCGCCAGTACGCCGCGCTCGGCGCACCACGCCGTCACGGTGGACACCTCGCGCGGCCCGATCGGCCCGCGGATCACGTACCGGCCGGGGTCGGGTTCCTCGGCGGTGCAGCCGGGCAGCCGGGTGAGCAGGTCGGCGAGCGGCAGGCCGGGCGACGCGCGGAAGCCGAGGCGCTGCTCGTCGGTGGCGTCGGCGGTCAGCTCGGCCGGCGTACCGGTGGCGACGACGCGGCCGTGGTCGAGGATCACCACGTCGTCGGCGAGCGACTCGGCCTCGTCCATCAGGTGCGTCGTCAGCAGCACGCTCACCCCGTCGGTACGGAGCGCGCGCACCAGGTCCCACACCAGCCGCCGCGCCTGCGGGTCGAGTCCGGCGGTCGGCTCGTCCAGGAACACCAGCTCGGGCCGGCCGACCACGGCGCAGGCCAGCGACAGCCGCTGCTGCTGCCCACCCGACAGCCTCTTGTACGGGGTGCGCAGCGCGTCGGTGAGCCCGAGTACGCCGAGCAGCCAGTCGACGTCGAGCGGCTGCCGGGCGCAGGACGCGACCAGCCGGAGCATCTCGCCCGCGCGTACGCCCGGGTAGGCGCCGCCGCCCTGCGGCATCACGCCGATCCGGGGGCGCAGCTCACGCGCGTCGGGACGGTGCCCGAGCACCCGTACGTCACCGGCGTCGGGACGCTGGAAGCCCTCGCAGATCTCGATGGTGGTGGTCTTCCCGGCGCCGTTGGGGCCGAGGACGGCGAGGACCGTGCCGCGCCGCTGCGCCAGGTCGAGCCCGTCGACCGCGGTGACCGCGCCGAACCGCTTGACCAGGCCGTGTACCGCGAGGACCTGGTCCGGGTCCGCCGCGGACCGGTTGCTGGTCGTCGCGTCGAGGCTCACGGAACGACAGGGTATTCCCGGCGTCGGGTGCGTCCGGCCGCGGGACCCCGGCCCGATCCGCCCATCACGGCGGTGTCGATGCAGTGCGGGCAGCGCCGTGGGCGTTACGCAACATAAGCCGGAAAAATCGCGGATCAGCTTGACAGTGTCGTCATCCTCAGTAACTCTATAGCTACAGAACGTGAAGACGTTCTGAGCTGCTGGTTCCAGACACGGTGCGGGGGAACCCAACCGGGGGGAGCGCGGGGCGGCACCGGCACGTGGATGGGTTGGGGGTACCCGGCACGTGCGCCGCCCCGCGCACAGCAAACCCTAGTTGATCATGGACGGCGATTCCATCCCGCCGGCTCCGTCCCGTACGTCAGCGCAACGGCCCCGACCCGTACGCCGGCTCCGGTGCACCCGGGCGCACGGTCGGCACGGTCGCGGGCAGCAGCGGGTCCGGCGGATCGGCCCAGATCCCGTCGACCGTCGCCCGCCGCACCGCCATCCGGTACGAGGCGCGCCGGTGCCGCTCCGCCACCACCGCCGCCAGGTACGCCCAGCCCGGGATGCCCGGCGGTACCGGGGGAGTGGTCTGCCGGGCGACCCGCGCGGCCAGCTCCGTGCCGAGCCGGGTACGCGCGGGCTCGATGATCTCGCGGTTGCGCGCCAGATAATGCCGTACCCGCAGGGCCAGGTCGTCGTCGAGGCCGGTCAGGTCGAGTGTCGCGGCCCAGTCCGCCAGGTACGGCGGCATTGCGGGCACCCAGCCCCACGCCGCCGGGTTGCGCTCGTGGATCACCACCGTGCCGGCGGCGAGGTCGCCCAGGCGGCGGCCGGCCGGCTGCCCGATCATCACGCCGAGGCACACCAGCCAGCTCAGCGGCGGGACGAGTACGCCGGGCCACTCGACGGCGAGGCCGACCAGGGCGCGGGTGAGCGCCTGCCGGAAGCCGATCGGGCCGCCGTCGACGCGGACCACCCGCAGACCCATCGCCAGCTTGCCGAGCGACCGACCACCGGTCAGCGTCTCCAACGCCACCGGGTACGCGACGAACACGAGGACCAGGACGAGTACGGACACGCCGGCGGTGACGCCCTGCGAACGGTTCACGGTGAGCAGGAGCCCGATGACCGCCAGCAGCCAGCCGAACACCAGCTGCGCCGTCACGTCCAGCAGGAACGCCAGCATGCGCGACCCGACCCGGGCGAGGCGTACCTCGACCTCGACGGCCTCGCCGCTGATCACCGCCCCGTCCCCGCGCATCCGCCCATCCTGCGGCATGGCCGCCATGGTGCGCCAGGACGGTATGTTGCCCGGCGTGGACCTGGACGCGTTCGTCAGCGAGCACCGCGCCGAGTGGCGGCGGCTCGGGCAGCTCGCCCGCCGGCACCGGCCGGCCGCCGACGAGGTCGACGAGCTCGTCCTGCTGTACCAGCGGGCCGCCACGCACCTGTCGCTCGTCCGCAGCCGCGCGCCCGACCCGGCGCTGGTGTCGTACCTGTCGCGGCTGGTGCTGCGGGCCCGCGCGACCATCACCGGCGGCCGGTCCTGGCATCCGCGCGAGCTGGCCCGGTTCTGCACGGACACGTTCCCGGCGGCGGTGTACCGGAGCTGGCCGTGGTGGGTGTCCGTTGCGGTGCTGTTCACCGCGGTGTCCGGCGGGCTCACCGGCTACTTCGCGGCGCACCCCGAGGTGCTCGACAGGCTGATCGGCTCCGGCACCGCCCGCCAGCTCGCCGACCACGACTTCGCCGCGTACTACTCGGACCAGCCCGCGCAGGACTTCGCGTTCCAGGTGTGGACGAACAACGCGCTGGTGGCGGGGATGTGCCTGGCGTCCGGGATCCTGCTGTTCCCGGTACTGGTGGTGCTCGCCGGCAACGCGCTGACGATCGGCATCGACGGCGGCGCGCTGATCGGGCAGGGCCGGGCCGCCGAGTTCTTCGGGCTGATCGCGCCGCACGGGATGCTGGAGCTGACCGCGGTGTTCGTCGCCGCCGGTACGGGACTGCGGATCGGCTGGTCGTGGGTCGCGCCGGGGCCGTACCTGACGCGCGGGCAGGCGCTCGCGGGCGCCGCGCGTTCCGGGGTGGCGGTCGCGCTCGGCCTCGTCGGCGTCCTCGCGGTCAGCGGCGTCATCGAGGCGTTCGTGACGCCGTCGCGGCTGCCGACGGCCGCCCGGCTCGGGATCGGCCTCGCCGCCCTCGCCGCCTTCCTCCTGTACGTGGTGGTCCTCGGCTCGCGCGCTGCCGCCCGGGGTGACGTCGGCGACGTGGACGAGGATCTGCGGGAGGCGGCGGCCCCGGTCGACGCCGCCCGCTGACGTACCGGCGGGTCAGGTTTCGAGGTAGCGGAGTACGGCGAGGATGCGGCGGCTGTGCGTCGCCGTACGCGGCAGGGCCAGCTTGTCGAACAGCGCGTTCACGTGCTTCTCCACCGCGCTCTGCGACACGTGCAGCTGCGCGGCGATGGACGCGTTGGTGTGGCCCTGCGCCATCAGGTCGAGGACGTCGCGCTCGCGCGGGGTGAGCCGGGCCAGCGGGTCGGTGTGCGTGGTGCGGGCCAGCAGCTGCCGCACCACCTCCGGGTCGAACGCGGTGCCGCCGGCCGCCACCCGGTCCAGCGCGTCGAGGAACTCGCCGACCTGCACCACCCGGTCCTTCAGCAGGTACCCGATGCCGGCGGGGTCGCCGGTGAGCAGTTCGGTGGTGTACCGCTTCTCGACGTACTGGGAGAGGACCAGGACGGCGGTGTCGGGCCAGCGTTCGCGGATGGTGAGCGCGGCGCGCAGCCCCTCGTCGGTGTGCGACGGCGGCATCCGGACGTCCACGACCGCCACGTCCGGCCGGTACGTGGCGACGGCGGTGAGCAGCGCGTCCCCGTCACCGACCGCCGCCGGTACCTCGTGGCCCTCCTCGGCGAGCAGCCGGACCAGGCCCTCCCGCAGCAGGGTCGAGTCCTCGGCGAGTACCACGCGCATGATCTCTGGGCCTCTCGCGTTCGCTGTACGGCAGGTCGGCGGTGACGGTGGTCGGGCCGCCCGGCGGGCTGTCCACCCGTAGCGTGCCGTCGAGTGCGGCGACGCGGCGGGACAGCCCGGACAGCCCGGCACCGTACGGGTCGGCCCCGCCCCGCCCGTCGTCCCGTACCACCACGGTGATCCGGTCCGCGCACTGTCCGATGTGGACGGTGACGAGGTCGGCGCCGGCGTGCTTCGCCGCGTTCGTGACCGCCTCGCAGACCACGAAGTACGCGACGGTCTCGGTGGCGGGGGTCGGGCGCGCGCCGAGCCGGTAGTCGACGGTGACGGGGACGCCGGCGCGCTCGGCCACGTTCTCCAGCGCGGCGGACAGCCCGGCGTCGTCCAGCGCCGTCGGGTACACCCGCCAGGCGACCTCGCGCAGGTCGACCAGGGCCAGCTGCGACTCCTCGTGCGCGGTACGCAGCAGTTCGGCGGCGCGGTCCGGGTCGTGGGCGCGGCGGGCCCGGCCCAGCAGCATGCCGAGCGCGACGAGCCGCTGCTGTACGCCGTCGTGCAGGTCGCGTTCGATCCGGCGGCGCTCGTCGTCGACGGCCGCGACGATCTCCGCCCGGCTGGTCGACAGTTCGGCGATCCGGTGGCGCAGCGCGGCGCGACCGCCGTCCGGGGTCACCGCCCACCGCGCCAGCCGCCGTTCCAGCGCGGCGACGCCGATGACCCCCTGCACCGCCAGGAACGCCAGCACCAGCCCGGCGACCACCGCGTACGCGACGACGAAGCCGGTCGGTGGGATGTCGTCGATCGGGTCGCCGGTCAGCCAGCCCGTACCGAGCAGCACACTGGCGCCGGTGCCGTACCCGATGAGGCCGAGGATCGCGGCGCCCAGCACACCCAGCGGACCCCGCGCCGCCAGGTACGCCACGGCGCGCGCACCCGTCGGCGCCGGCCCGCGCGTCGTACCGAGCCAGCGGGCCGCGCGGCGCAGTTCCAGCCGCGCCAGCCGTCCCGCGCCGGCGCCGGCGAGCGACCGCGCCCGGCCCGCCGACGCGACCACCACGACCCCCGCCACCAGCAGGTACGCCAGGTCGACGGGTGCGGTCAGCGCCCCGAGCAGCACCCCGTACGCGAGCCGGGCCGCCGCGGCGAGCGGCCGCCGGGTCACCGGTCCGGGTTCGGCTCGTGCCGCCGCGGCGTGCCGTAGACGGTCCCCGAGTACCGCTGGCCGCCGGGCTCGGGCGCCCGGTGCGACGGGTACGGTGCGGCCTCCGGTTGCGGCGCCCCGCCGTACACGGCACCGCCGGCCGCGGGACGCTGGCGCGTAACGTCCTCGTACCCGTCGGGCGCGCGGTACTGGCGCGTCGCGTCGTCGTACCCGGTGGGTGGGCGGTGCTGGCGGGTTGCGTCGTCGTAGCCGTGGCGCTCCGGGACCATCGTCGACCGGTACGGCTCCGCGTCCGCCCCGTACGACGTGTCGTCGGCGGCCTCGGCGCGCTCCCGCTCGCGGCGGCGTCGTACGAGTCGGGACGCGATGAAGTAGGCG
>NZ_BOMB01000016.1 GCF_016861975.1 Actinocatenispora rupis
GGAAGGCGCCGGAGAGTTGGAGCTTCAAGCTTCAGCACTCCGGCGCCTTTCTTGTGTCCGTAGGGCGTGACGATGGCCGGTCCATGCGCTGTATGACCGGAGACCGAGTGGTCCGACGGACTGGCGGAGCGAATACTGGAACGTGCCGGGACGACCCGAGGGCGAGCAGCTCTTGGGTGTGGGTCGGGCAGTCGGTGACTAGAGGAAGATGTCGGTCGTGCCATCCAACTTTGAACAGCGCGGCGCGCGCCGTGATCGTGACGACCAGTCCGGTCGTGGGCCGGAACGCCGTAATGGTGGCTCCGAGCGGTGGCGTGGTTCGGGCGCCAACAAGGGACGTTCCTCGGGAACGAGTGGCCGGGATGGGCGTGACGGCGGGGCCGGGCGTCCGGATCGTCGGGATTCCTCGGCGCAGCGCGGCCGACTGACTGGTGGTTCGGGACGGCGCGACGGTTCGGGTGGATCGAACTGGCAGCCACGTGATGGCCGGCATCAGGGCGGCCAGGGTGGTCGCGACGAGCGACCCGTACGACGTGAGTGGAGTCCTCGGCAGGATCGGGACGACCGTCGGGGTGGGCGTCCGGAGACCGGCCAGCGTGGTTACGGAGGCCGTGACCAGCGTGATCGTCCGCGCGAGTCGTGGGGCCGTGACGGTCGGCCGGGCCAGGATCGGCGCCCGTCGTATCGGTCGGGTTCGTCCGGGCCGTATCGGCAGGGTGCGTCCGGCGGTGAGCGGTCGGGCTCGTCGTACCGGGGTTCGGACCAGCGGGATCGCGGGCACGCGTCGGACGGCGGGTACCGGGGTGGCCGCGGTGACGGGCGCCCGACGTACCGGGGGACGGGTGGCGGGTTCCGTGATCGGGACCAGCAGCAGGGCCGGTCGTGGAACCAGGGCGACCGTGGCGCGCGGGACGATCGGCGTGGACAGGGCTTTGGCGGCCGGGGCGAGTCTGACCGGCGGGGGAACGACGCCCGCGGTACGGGTGAGCGCGGTGGATTCCGGCGCGAGGGCGGCGGGTACCGACCGGCTGGTGGAGACCGGGATCGGCGTACGGGTGGGCCCGGGCGCGGTGACGTAGGTCGGGGCGATGCGCGTGGTCGCCGGGACGACGGTCGAAGCCGCCCCGAGGGCGCGCGTGGCCGTCAGGACGACGGCCGGGGTCGCGCGGACGACGGGCGAGGTCGGTGGAACGACGGGCGCGGTCGCCCGGACGGCGCCCGCGACAGGCGCGATGACGGCCGTGGTCGGCGCGACGATGCGCGGGGTTCGCGTGGGCCCGTGCGCGACCAGCGTGGACCTGTGCGCGACCAGCGTGGAACCGGGCGCGACCAGCGTGGCGCACCGCGCGATGACCGCCGCGGGTCGTACCAGGATCGGCGTGGACCGCAGCAGGATCGGCGCGATGACCGGCGTGGGGCGTACCAGGGGCAGCGGGACGATCGGCGGGGTTCGCAGCAGGGCCGGCGGGACGATCGGCGGGGGCCGCAGCAGGATCGACGTGGACCGCGGCAGGACCGTACGGAGGAGCGACGGATCGAGCGCGCGCCGCGGCGTAGCGATGTCAGTTCGGATCCGGAGCTGCCGGATGCCGTGGCCGCGAACGAACTCGACCGTGAAGTACGCGCGGAGCTGCGGTCGCTGTCGAAGACGAGTGCGGACACGGTGTCGCGTCGGCTGGTCGCCTCCGGCGAACTGCTGAACGTGGACCCCGAGCTGGCGCTGCGGCACGCGATGGCGGCGCGGAAGATCGCGTCGCGGATCGCCGCGGTACGCGAGGCGGTCGGGCTGGCGGCGTACCAGTGTGGGCAGTGGCAGCTGGCGATCTCGGAGCTGCGGGCGTTCCAGCGGATGACCGGTCGGCGTACGCACATGGCGGTCATGGCGGACGCCGAGCGCGGGCTGGGCCGGCCGGAGCGGGCCGTGGACATGTTCCGGCACACCGATCGCAAGTCGGTGGCGCCGGCGGAGTGGATCGAGCTGCTGATCGTCGCCGCCGGGGCGCGGCGCGACATGGGGCAGCACGCGGCGGCCGTGACGATGCTGCAGATCCCGGCGCTGGAGGTCAACGGGACCGAGGCGTGGCGGCCGCGGCTGCGGTACGCGTACGCGGACTCGTTGGTGGAGGCGGGGCGGATCGAGGAGGCGTACCGGTGGTTCGCCCGGACGATCGAACTGGATCCGCAGGGCGACACGGATGCGGTGGATCGCCTGCTGGCGCTGGAAGGCGTCGTCATCGAGGGTGACGACCTGCCCGACGACACCGACGACGAGGACGAGGCGGAGCAGCCGGCCGGCCGGTCGCGGTCGACCGGGTCGTACGACGGGGCTCGGGATCGGCGTCCGGTGGATGACGTCGACGATGCCGCACCGGCGGAGTCGGCCGAGGTCAGCGGGTCGGACCGGGCCGAGAGCCGCGACGACGATTCGGCGGACGACCACGCGGTCGCCTCCGCGACGCGGGTCGGCGCCGACTCCGACGAGGTTGGTCCTGGGGCGCGGACCGGCGGCGACTCGGACGAGGTTGGTGCTGAGGCGCGGACCGGCGGCGGCTCCGACGAGGTTGGTGCTGAGGCGCGAATCGACGGCGGCTCCGACGAGGTCGGTCTTGAGGCTCGGGTCGGCGGCGACTCTGACGAGGACGGGGTCGGTTCCGGGGCACGGGTCGACGGAGCGGACGCGGACGGCTCGGGCGGGGCCGCCGGGGAGGGCCGGCCGGAGGGCGGGCGGTGACCGGCGGATCCCTGCTGGGCTGCGACGATCCGCTGGTCCCGGCGTACGACGTGGTGCTGTTGGACCTCGACGGCGTGGTGTACCTGGGGGACGAGGCGATTCCGTACGCGGCGGAGTCGCTCGCCGAGGTGCGGTCCCGTGGTGGCGCCGTGCACTTCGTGACGAACAACGCCGCGCGGCGCGCCGACACGGTGGCGGAGCGTCTACGCGGGTTCGGGGTCGCGGCCGAGCCGGACGAGGTGACCACGTCGGCGCAGGGTGCCGGCGCGCTCCTGGCCGAGCGGTGGCCGGCCGGGTCGCTGATCCTCGTGATCGGCTCGGACGCGCTGGCGGCGGAGATCGCCGACGCCGGCCTGGTGCCGACCCGGACCGCGGACGACAAGCCGGTCGCCGTCGTGCAGGGGTACGGCCGCGAGGTCGGCTGGGAGCAGCTCGCCGAGGCCACCGTCGCGGTCCGCGCCGGCGCGACGTGGGTCGCGACGAACCTGGACAGTACGTTGCCGTCGCCGCGGGGACCGTTGCCCGGCAACGGATCCATCGTGGCGGCCGTGGCACACGCGACCGGCCGGCGGCCCGACGCCGTCGTCGGCAAACCCGAGCCCGCACTGTTCGAACAGGCCGCGCGGCGCCGGCACGCCGACCGCCCGCTCGTGGTGGGCGACCGCCTCGACACCGACATCGAGGGCGGCAACCGCGCCGGCATGGCCAGCCTGCTCGTCATGACCGGCGTCACCACCGCCGCCGAGCTGCTCGCCGCACCACCGGAGCTGCGCCCCTCGTACCTGGCGGCGGACCTGCGCGGACTGCTCGTCCCGCACGAGATTCCGTCGTACGAGGGCGGTGTGGTCGGGTGCGGTGGCTGGTCGGTGCGCCGCGCGAACGGGGAGTGGCGACTCGCCGGGAACGGTGACGAGGTGACGGCGTTGCGCGCGCTGTGCGTGGCGTACTGGAGCGAGGCGGGACGGGTGGTCGGCGCGGACACCGCCGCCACCGACGTACTCACCGGGCTCGGCCTGTCCTGACCCGCGTCGAAGTTTCCTGACCAGCGGCGAATCCGCCTGCCAGCGTCGGATCCGACTGATCGGCGTCGGAGCCTTGAGACGGTCGGCCGGGGACCGTTGGTGGGAGTACCCGGAGCTGGTGGGGCGACGCTCGTGCTCGGCCGTGCTGAGCCGGTGGGTGGAGAAGGCCGGTGCCGTGGACCGGCGTGCGGGGGCCGAGGATTCTGGCTCAGCGAGGGCGGATCCGGCGCTCGCCCGCGGTGGGGCGGTCAGAGGAGTTTGCGGAGCTTCACCAGGTCGAGGACGTTCGCCTTGACGGCGAGGCGGCCGCTGGCCCAGGCGCGGGCGAAGTCGAGATCGCCGGCGACGAGGGCGACGAGGTCGTCACTGGTGAGTTCGAGACTGATCTTGGCGTCGGGGTCGTCGCCCTGCTCGATGTCGACGAACGCGCCGTCCTTGAGCCGGCCGTGGAACGCCTCGCCGAGATCACGCAGCCGGCATGCGATGGGCCGGTCGAGGTTGGCCTTTCCGCGCAGCTCGGCGGCGTGCGCGGTCATGCGCTCGGACAGGGTGTCCAGCGCGGCGCGGCACTCCTCGATGGTGGCCATGGGCACCTCCGGCTCGGGTCGGACACTCGATCGGCACGGTACCGCACGGTGTCCGAGGAACGCCCGGTAGCGTTCAGGGTGGACGAGATCGGATGGACGGTCGGCGAGGAACCCGGCACGAGGGGGCTCACATGCAGCAGGACGCCTGGCGCACGTACCTGGAGCTGGCGTTGGGGTTGACGGAGAAGCCGCGTAAACGGGCGAAGCAGGTCATGGACTCCCTCGCCGCGCAGAGCGGGGCGAGCGTCGAGCAGATCCGTTCGATGACCGAGGAACTGGTGGAGACCAGCCTGGCGAACCGGGAGGCGGTGTCGAAGCTGGTCCGGTCCGAGCTGGACCGTGCGTTGACCCGGGTCGGCCTGGCGAACGCGGAGGAACTCGCCGAGCTGCGGTCCCGGATCGACGACCTGGAGAAGCGGCTCGCCGTGGCCGAGGGTGGTACGGCGCCGGCCGCGAAGAAGGCGGCGCCGGCCCGTAAGGCGGCTGGGGCGGCGGGCGTCGCCAAGGCCGCGCCGAAGACGGCGAAGAAGGCCGCGGCCAAGAAGACGACGGCGAAGAAGGCCACGGCGAAGAAGACGACCGCGAAGAAGGCGACGCCGGGAGCCGACGGATGAGCGGGCCGACACCGCGCCCCGGGCCGCACCTGTTCGGCCGTCCCGCCGTGCCGTCCCCGAGCAGCGCGTCGCCCAGCGACCCCACCGCGGGCACCGTCCATGCGCCCATCGACGAGCCGGCCCCGAACCAGGAGGCCGCGGACCACCAGGCCGACGGCCAGCAGCCCGACGAGCAGCAGGCCGGTGAGCGGTTGGCCGGTGACGCGGTGGTACCGACGGGTGAGGCGCGGGTGGACGAGGCGCTGGCGACGCTGGACGGGCTGGCCGGACGGCCGGTGTCCGAGCAGGTCGCCGGGTACGAGGAGATCCACCGGGCGTTGCAGGACACGTTGGCGACGGTGGACGAGGCGTGAGTACGGGGCATGGCGCGTAGGGCCCGGCTGGACGCGGAGCTGGTACGGCGCGGGTTGGCGCGGTCGCGCGAGCAGGCGGGCGAGCTGGTCGGCTCGGGGCTGGTCGAGGTGGCCGGTGTGGTGGCGCGGAAGGCGGCGACCGCGGTCGATCCGGCGGTGGCGATCCGGGTCCGTGACGCGGGCCCGGTGTACGTGTCGCGCGGGGCGTACAAGTTGATCGGGGCGTTGGAGGCGTTCGGCGTGCCGGTCGAGGGGCGGCGCTGCCTGGACGCGGGCGCGTCGACCGGCGGGTTCACGGACGTGTTGCTGCGCAACGGCGCGCGCGAGGTGGTCGCGGTCGACGTCGGGTACGGGCAGTTGGCGTGGGCGCTGCGTACGGACGAGCGGGTCCGGGTGTACGAGCGGACGAACGTGCGGACGCTGACGGCGGAGGCGATCGACGGCCCGGCGGAGCTGTGCGTGGCGGACCTGTCGTTCATCTCGCTGCGGCTGGTACTGCCGGCGTTGGCGGCGTGCCTGACCGCCGACGCGGACCTGGTGCCGATGGTGAAGCCGCAGTTCGAGGTGGGCAAGGAACGGGTCGGTACGGGCGGTGTGGTGCGCGATCCGGCGTTGCGCGCGGAGGCGGTCGTCGACGTGGCGCGCGCGGCGGGCGAGCTGGGGCTGGGCGTGGCGGGGGTGACGGCGAGTCCGCTGCCGGGCCCGTCGGGCAACGTCGAGTTCTTCCTGTGGCTGCGGCGGGACGCGCCGCCGGTGGACCCGGCGGAGGTGTACCGGTGCGCCGGTGCGGAGCCGCCCGAGACGGCGGAGGACCCGTGAGCCGCGAGGCGCTGCTGATCACCCACACCGGCCGGCGGGACGCCACGGTGCACGCGCAGACCGTGGCGCGGGACCTGCTGGCCGCGGGCCTCCGGGTGCGCGTACTGGCCGACGAGGTCGGTGACCTGGATGTACCGGGGCTGGTGTCGGTGGGTGCGGAGGAGGCGGCGGACGGCGTCGAGATCGTCTTCGCGCTGGGCGGGGACGGGACGCTGCTGCGCGCCGCGGAGCTGGCCCGTCCGGTACGGGCGCCGCTGCTCGGCATCAACCTGGGCCGGGTCGGGTTCCTCGCCGAGGCCGAGTTCGACGACCTGGACCAGGCCGTACGGGACGTCTGCGACGGCGCGTACACGGTGGAGGAGCGGTTGACGCTGGACGTCACCGTGTACCGCGGCGGGGAGGTCGTGGCGCGCTCGTGGGCGCTGAACGAGGCGACCGTGGAGAAGGGCACCCGGGAGCGGATGCTGGAGGTGCTCGTCGAGGTCGACGGCCGCCCCCTCTCCCGGTACGGCTGCGACGGCGTGGTGTGCGCGACCCCGACCGGCTCGACGGCGTACGCGTTCTCGGCGGGCGGGCCGGTGGTGTGGCCGGGCGTGGAGGCGCTGCTGCTGGTACCGGTGAGCGCGCACGCGTTGTTCAGCAAGCCGCTGGTGGCGGCGCCGACGTCGACGTTCGCGATCACGGTCGAGCCGTACGCGTCGTTCGCGATGCTGAACTGCGACGGTCGCCGCATGGTCGAGCTGGATCCGGGCAGCCGCGTCGTGGTCGAGCGCGGCGAACTCCCGGTCCGGGTCGTACGACTGCGCCCGCAACCGTTCACGGACCGGCTGGTGAAGAAGTTCGCGTTGCCGGTGGACGGTTGGCGGGGCGCGCCGCGCTGACCGGCACGTACCTGGGCGTGTCGGGTGTGGTGGTCGGGCTGCTCGACCGGCGTGGCCGTCACCGACTCGCCGAACTGTCGCCCGGGGCGGCTAAGGTCGTCGTGTGCTGGAGGAGCTGCGCATCACCGGGCTGGGTGTCATCGACGACGCGACGTTGCCGTTGGACGCCGGGCTGACCGTGATCACCGGGGAGACCGGCGCGGGCAAGACGATGGTGGTGGCCGGTCTCGGCCTGCTGTTCGGCGGGCGGGCGGACGCCGGCCGGGTGCGCGCGGATCCGGGTCGGGCGGTCATCGAGGGCCGGTTGCGGTGCTCGGGCCGGGTGGCGAAGGCGGTCGCGGCGCGGATCGGCGACGCCGGCGCCGAGCCGGACGAGGACGGCGCGGTGTTGCTGTCCCGGTCGGTCAGCGCGGAGGGGCGGTCCCGGGCGCACGTCGGCGGCCGTTCGGTGCCGGTCGGTGTGCTGTCCGACATCGGCGGCCGGGTGCTGGCCGTGCACGGCCAGTCCGACCAGATGCGCCTGTTGCAGCCGCTCGAACAGCTCGCCACCCTCGACCGGTACGCGGGGCCCGAGCACGAGAAGCTGCTGGACACGTACCGGGAGGTGTTCGCGTCCTGGCGGCGGTGCGACGAGGAGCTGACCGAGCGCCGGGCGCACGCGCGGGAGCGTAACCAGCAGGTCGACCTGCTGCGGTTGGGGCTGGACGAGATCGCGGCGGTGGACCCGCAGCCGGGCGAGGACGTCGAGCTGCGTTCGCTGGCGCAGCGGCTGGAGCACACCGAGGGCCTGCGGAGTGCGGTGGCGGCGGCGCAGCAGGCCCTCGCCGGCGACATGGACGACCCGTCGGCCGGTGCGGACGCGTCGACGTTGCTCGGTGTGGCGCGGCACAGCCTGGAGAGCCAGCTCGACGTGGACGAGTCGCTCGGCGATCTGGCCGGGCGGGTCGAGAGCGCGGCGCGGCTCGTGGCGGACGTGTCGAGCGAGCTGACGACGTACCTGGCGAGCCTGGACGCGGATCCGGCGAAGCTCGCCGAGGTGCACGAGCGGCGGGCGGCGCTGCGCGCGCTGACCCGGAAGTACGCGGAGGACGTCGACGGTGTGCTGGCCTGGGCGCAGGATGCGCAGCGGCAGCTGACCGAGTTGGACTCGTCGGACGAGACGCTGGCGGCGTTGGAGGCGGAGCGGGACCGGTTGGCCGCCGACGTGGTCGAGCTCGCCGGGCGGTTGGGCGAGTCCCGCCGGGAGGCGTCGGAGCGGTTCGGGGTGGCGGTGAGCGCGGAGCTGGCGGGTCTGGCCATGCCGCACGCCCAGGTCGTCGCGCACGTCGCGGCGCGGCCGGTCGTAGCGGGCGCGCCGACGGCGTCGGTCGGCGGAGAGCCGGGCGGCGTCGGCCCGGACGGCGCGGACGAGGTGGAGCTGCGGCTGATCCCGCACCCGGGCGCCCCGGCGTTGCCGGTGCAGCGCGGCGCGTCGGGCGGTGAGCTGTCCCGGGTGATGCTGGCGGTCGAGGTGGTGTTCGCGGGCGCGGGCGGCCCGCCGACGCTGGTGTTCGACGAGGTGGACGCGGGTGTGGGCGGCGAGGCGGCGGTGGAGATCGGCCGCCGGTTGGCGAAGCTGGCCCGCCGCCACCAGGTGCTGGTGGTGACGCACCTGCCGCAGGTGGCCGCGTTCGCGGACCGGCATCTGGTGGTACAGAAGGGATCCACCGGTTCGGTGACGACCAGCGGGGTGCGGGTCGTGGAGGACAGCGACCGGGCGCGCGAGCTGGCCCGGATGCTGGCCGGTCTGCCCGACTCGTCCCTCGGCGTCGCACATGCCGAGGAACTGCTGGCGATGGCCCGGTCCGCGCGTACCCGGAAGCGTTGACCGGCGGGCAGAAACGTTGCGCGGCGAGCAGAAGCGTTGCGCGGCAGGCACCAGCGTTGCGCGGCGGGCACCGGCGTTGCGCGGCGGGCACTAGCGTCGTGCGGCGGGCACCGGCGTTGCGCGGCGGGCACTGGCCTTGAGCGGCGAGCACCCGGGCGGGGTGGGTGACCGTGCCGGGGAGTACCGGGATCGGGTCGGTTGTCCGGTGTTCGCGGGGCCGGCGGTGTCGGCGCTGATAGATTTGCGCGCATGTCGCGGTCGGGGTTACCGGCATCCCGGTGTCAGTATTAGTAGCGATGCGGCTACCTACCCTCCGTCGCAACCGGACGGCAGAAGCAGGCGCGGTCACGGGACCGGCCCGGCTTGATCGGCGCACGAAGCGGCTGACCGGTCGGCTCCGGCCCGGTGACATCGCGATCATCGATCACCTCGACCTCGACCGGGTCGCGGCGGACTCCCTGGTGAGCTGCGGCGTGGCAGCGGTCGTCAACGCGAAGCCGTCGATTTCCGGGCGGTACCCCAACCTCGGGCCGGAGGTGCTGGTCGCGGCCGGCATTCCGCTGGTCGACGACGTGGGTGAGGACGTGTTCCGCCGGATCCGCGAGGGTGACCCCGTGCGGATCGACGGCGGCACGGTGTTCGTCGGCGACGACAAGATCGCGACGGGCGCGCGGCAGGACGCGGAGACCGTCACGGCGGCGATGGCCGACGCCCGCGAGGGGTTGTCGGTGCAGCTGGAGGCGTTCGCCGGCAACACCATGGAGTACCTGCGGCGCGAGCGCGATCTGCTGCTCGACGGGGTCGGCGTGCCGGAGGTGGCGACGCGGCTCGCCGGCCGGCACTGCCTGATCGTGGTCCGGGGGTACGACTACAAGGCGGATCTGGACGTGCTGCGGCCGTACATCCGGGAGTTCAAGCCGGTGTTGATCGGCGTGGACGGCGGGGCGGACGCGCTGGTCGAGGCGGGGTACACGCCGGACATGATCGTCGGGGACATGGATTCGGTGTCCGACGACGTGCTGCGGTGCGGCGCCGAGGTCGTCGTCCACGCGTACGCGGACGGGCGCGCGCCGGGGCTGGCCCGGGTGGAGCGGCTGGGTGTGCCGGCGGTGACGTTCCCGGCGGCGGCGACCAGCGAGGACCTGGCGATGCTGCTGGCGGACGAGAAGGGTTCGTCGCTGATCGTGGCGGTCGGCACGCACGCGACGCTGGTCGAGTTCCTCGACAAGGGGCGCGGCGGGATGGCGTCGACGTTCCTGACCCGGCTGAAGGTCGGCGGCAAGCTGGTGGACGCGAAGGGCGTGTCCCGGCTGTACCGGCAGAACATCTCGACGTCGTCGCTGCTGTTGCTGGTGCTGGCGGCGATCGCGGCGCTGGCCGCGGCGGTGGCGGTGTCCACGATCAGCCGGTCCTATCTCCAGGTTCTCGCCGAATGGTGGGACAACCTTCTGTTCCAGGTGCAGAGGCTGTTTTCGTGATCAACTTCCGGTACCACGTCGTCTCGCTCACCGCTGTCTTCCTGGCCCTGGCCGTCGGGCTCGTGCTCGGCACCGCGGCGCTCAACGGCACGCTCACCGACAACCTGAACGACCAGGTCGGCGAGCTGCGCAAGTCGAACGAGCAGTACCGGGGGCAGGTGCAGCACCTGACCCAGGAGGCCAACAAGAAGGAGGACTTCGACCGGCAGTTGGCGCCGCGGATCCTCGCCGACACGGTGAAGGGCCGTTCGGTGCTGGTGTTGGCGCTGCCGGGCGCGGACGACAAGGCGGTCAGCGGCACCGAGCAGATGCTGGGGTACGGCGGGGCGACGGTGACCGGAGAGGTGAAGCTGACCGCGACGTTCACCGACCCGGCCAATTCGGACGCGTTGGGTGATCTGGCGTCGGCGAAGCTGCCGGTGGACATCCACACCACGCTGCCGAACAACGCCGACGGGGTCGAGTCGTCGGCGGCGCTGCTGGCCGCGGTACTCATGAAGCAGAAGCACGCGGTGTCGAAGGACTCCCGCACCACGGTGCTCACGGCGTACTCGACGGGGCAGAACCTGACGGTGGGCAAGGCGGTGACCGGGCCGGCCGAGGCGGTCGTGGTCGTGTCGGGCACGCCGGCCACGGACACGGACGCGGCGAAGCGCAACGCGGCGTCGTTGACCGTGGTGCGCCAGTTCGCGAAGGCGGGGCAGGCGGTCCTCGCCGGCCCCGGCACGTCGGGCGACGGCAACGTGATCGCGGCGGTACGCGGGGACGGCGCGCTGTCCTCCTCGGTGTCCACTGTGGACACCCTGAACCTGGTGCAGGGGCAGATCACCACGGTGCTCGCGCTGGCCCGCCAGTTCGGTGGCACGACCGGGAAGTACGGGCTGGGCGACGGAGCGGCGGACCTGCTGCCGACGGGCCAGTGACCGGCCGCGGCGTACTGCGCGGGCTGCTCGCGGCCGGTGCCGGTGCGCTCGCGGCGCGCGCCGTACTCCGGGCGGTGACGTCCAGCCCGGCCGCGGTCGCGCTGGAACGTACCAACCACCGCGGTCGTACGGTGACGCTCGCCGCGGGGCCGGCGCTGGCCACGGCGGCGGCGTCGGGCGCGGCGCTCGGCGCCGGTGACGTACGGCTGGGGGCGGCGGCGCTCACCGTCGGCCTGTCCGCCGGTGCCGTCGGCCTGTACGACGACATCGCCGGGCAGCGGCCGGATCAGCGCAGTACCAAGGGATTCCGGGGTCATCTCGGTGCGCTGCGCGAGGGGCGGGTGACCAGCGGGCTGGTGAAGATCGCGGGCATCGGCGTCGCCGGCCTGGCCGCCGCAGCGCTCGCCGAGAAACGCCCGTCCGTCGTCGACACCCTGCTGTCGGCCGGGGTGATCGCCGGCGCGGCGAACCTGGCGAACCTGTTCGACCTGCGTCCCGGACGGGCGCTGAAGGTCGGCCTGGCCACCGGCGCGCCGCTGCTGCTCGGCCCGGCCGGTGCCGTCGCCGCCGGTACGCTCGGCGCCTCCGCCGCGCTGCTACCCGACGACCTCGGCGAACGCGTGATGCTCGGCGACGGCGGAGCGAACGCGATGGGCGCACTGCTCGGCCTCGCCGCCACCCGCGCGACCGGTCGCGCCGGCCGGATCGCCCTGCTCGCCGGCATCGCCGGGCTCACCCTGGCCAGCGAGAAGGTCAGCTTCACCCGCGTCATCGAGGCCACCCCGGCCCTTCGCGCCGTCGACGAGTGGGGCCGCCGCCCCGCCGACTGACCGCCCCGCGGTTGTGGGTCGGACGGAGTCTCCGGCGCTCTGGACCCGCGCGGTGAGGTGCGTTGACCACTCCGCTGACCAGACCGGCGCCGCGCGCACCGTGGGCTGCGGCATCCGGTGTTCGCGTCCGGCGCTCCGACCGCCCGGTGACCAGACCCGGCGCGTCATCGACGAGTGGCGCCGCGCCCCGCCGACTGACCGGCCGCCGCGGGGTTGCGGGTGGGACGCCGGAGTCTCCGGCGCTCTGGACCCGCGCGGTGGCGAGGTGCGTTGACCACTCCGCTGACCAGACCGGCGCACACCGTGGGGTCTGCGTACGACGTGCTCGCTTCCGCCGCTCCGACCGCCCGGCGACCGGGCCCCGCGCCGTCAACGGGTGGCGCCGCGCCCCGCCGACTGACCGCTCGGCGACCGGACCCGGAGCGGCGCGGAGACCGGTTCGTACGGCGCCTGGGATGTTCCCGGCGTATCGGCCGGACGGTGCGGCGGACGGTCACCCGATCGTCGCGTACCCGGTCGGACCTGACACAGTGGTGTCCTGGCGGCGACGGGGAGACGTGCGGTGGGCGAACGGAGTCGGGTGGCTCTGGTGCTCGGCACCAGTACCGGTGGGATCGGCCGGCATGTCCGGTCGCTGGCGGCGGGGTTGTCGGCGGACGGGTACCGGGTGACGGTGTTGGGGCCGCCGGACACCGAGGTGCGGTTCGGGTTCACGGCGGTGGGTGCCGGGTTCCGGCCGGTGGGCATCGCGGCGGGCCTCGATCCGGTACGTGACGGCGGTGCGGTGGCGGCGTTGCGTCGCGGGCTGCGGGACGCGGATGTGGTGCACGCGCACGGGATGCGCGCGGGGCTGCTGGCCGCGGTGGCCCGCCCGCGTACCGCGCCGCTCGTGGTCACGTGGCACAACGTACTGATGGCCGGTGGGTTGTCGGGCCGCGTCCTGGGCGTACTGGAGCGGGTGGTGGCGCGGTCGGCGACGGTGTGCCTGTGCGCGTCGGACGACCTGGTGGGCCGGCTGCTCGCGCTGGGCGCCCGGGACGTACGGCCGGCGCCGGTGGCCGCGCCGGTGCTGTCCGAGCCGACGACCGCGGCCGCCGACGTACGCCGGGCGCTGGGTGCGAGCGACCGTCCGCTGGTGCTGTCCGTGGGCCGCCTGCACCCGCAGAAGGGGTACGACCTGCTCGTCGACGCGGCGGCCGGGTGGCGGGACCGCGATCCGGTGCCGCTGGTGGCGATCGCCGGCAGCGGCCCGGCCGAGGAGGATCTGGCGGCGCGGATCGCCGCGTCGGGCGCGCCGGTGGTACTGCTCGGTCACCGCGACGACGTGGCGGACCTGCTGGCCGCGTGCGACGTGGCGGTGGTGTCGAGCCGGTGGGAGGCGCGGCAGCTGTTCGCGCAGGAGGCGCTGCGGGCGGGCCGCCCGCTGGTGACGACCGCGGTCGGCGGGGTGCCGGGGCTGGTCGGTGACGCGGCCGTGCTGGTACCGGTGCGCGACGACGCGGCGACCGTCGCGGCGCTGTCCGCGGCGGTGACCGGCGTACTCGACGATCCGGACCGTGCCGGCACGTACGCGGCGGCGGGTCCGCGTCGCGCCGCGACCTGGCCCACCGAGGCGGACACGCTGAGCCGGGTCGAGGCGGTGTACGCCGAACTGCTCGGCTCGGACGGATGACCCTGGCCCGCTGGCTTCGTACGCTGGCGGCGCTGCTGCTGGCGGCCGTCGGCGTACTGGCGCTGCCTGGTCCGGCCGGTGCGGTGACGAGTAGCGACCGGGTGATCGTCGTCGGCGTACCGGGGCTGCGGTGGGACGACGTGACCGCAGCGGACACCCCGGCGCTGTGGGGGCTCGCCGCGCACGGCTCCGTCGGTACCCTGACCGCCCGGTCGACGCAGTCGCTGACCTGCGCGGACGACGGTTGGTTGACGTTGGGCGCGGGCAACCGGGCGCAGCGCGGTCCGCACCGGCTGGTGTCGGGGGACTGCCCGCGTACCCGGGTGGGTCTGGCGGTGCACGGCGACGGTTCGGCGGTGCTGGGCGATCAGCCGGCGGTGGTGCTGCGCAACCAGCCGGCGCGGTCGCGTCCCGGCGCCCTGGCCGAGGCCCTCCGCTGTACGACCGCGATCGGTCCGGGTGCGGCGATCGCGGCGGCCCGCCCGGTGG
This sequence comes from Actinocatenispora rupis, assembly GCF_016861975.1. Taxonomy (GTDB): domain Bacteria; phylum Actinomycetota; class Actinomycetes; order Mycobacteriales; family Micromonosporaceae; genus Actinocatenispora; species Actinocatenispora rupis. Next base: position 14,267 of record NZ_BOMB01000016.1, read on the forward strand.
GCCGCATCAACCAGTACCTGCCGCGGCCGCCGGCGGACCTGCGCCCGGCGTTCGACCGCTGCCCGTTGACGGTGGTCGACGCCGGTACGGTGGCCGGCCCGGACCGTACTGCGCAGGCGCGCGACGCGGACCGGGTACTCGCCGAGGTGCTGGCGGACCGCCCGGAGCACTCGACCGTACTGGTGGTCGGCGTGGCGGACACGGACGCGCCGGCGCGGTTGCATGTGGCGGTCGCCGACGGCCCCGGGTTCGCCGACGGCTGGCTGTCGTCCGGCACCACCCACCGCACCGGGTACGTGCAGCTGTCGGACGTGGCGCCGACGGTGACGGCGGCGCTGGGGTTGCCGCGGCCGGTGTCGTTCGCGGGGCAGGCGTGGCAGCGCAGCACCGACCGTGGCCAGCCGCTCGCCGCGGCACGGCAGCGGATGATCGGCGCGGACCAGCTCTCGGTGACGACGGCGCGCAACTCCGGCCGGTTCGTCGCCGTACTCGTCGCCGTGCAGTTCGCCCTGTACCTGCTCGCCGGCGTGGCGCTGGTCCGGCTGGCGCGCCGGCCCGCGACCGACGGCCCGTCCCGCCGGATCCGGCCGGCGGTGGAGACGGGGGCGAGCGCGGCGGCGCTGATGGTGCCGGCGATGCTGCTGGCCGACCTGGTGCCGTGGTGGCGCGCGCCGCGTCCCGGCCTGGTACTCGTCCTGGTCGTGGCGGCCGTCGTGGTCACCCTGACCGCCGCCGTACGGCTCGGCCCGTGGCGCAGGCACCGCCTCGGGTGTACCGCCGCGACGGCCGCGGTGGTGGTGCTGGTGATCGGAGCCGACGCGCTCACCGGCGCCCATCTCGAACTCGACAACGTCGTCGGCTACGCGGCGGTCACCGGCGACCGGTACACGGGGCTCGGCATGGTCGGGCTGGGTGCGTTCGCCGCGGCGATCCTCGGGCTGGCCGGCTGCGCCGCGCGCGGCATGACCCGGCGGTACCGGTCGGTCGCGGTGGCGTTGCTCGGCGCCATCGGCGTGGTGATCGTGGGCAGCCCGTACCTGGGGGCGGATCCGGGTGCGGCGGTGGCGATGACGGCCGGCGTCGCCGTCGCCGCGGTACTCGCCGGCGGAGGTTGGCTGACGCTGACGCGGCTGGGCTGGGCGGTCGTCACGGGCGTGGTGGTGGCCGGCGCGTTCGCGCTGCTGGATCTCACCCGGCCGGCGGACCAGCGCGGCCATCTGGGGCGGTTTCTGGCGAACCTGTTCGGCGGGACGGCCCGCCCGGCGCTGAGCCGCGTCGCCGAGGCGAACACGGTGGCCACGCTGACCAGCCTGCTGACCGTACTGGTGGTCGTGGTGGCGCTGTTCACCGCGCTCGTACTGCTCAGCCCGGCGGGTGGGCTGCGCCGCGTGTACGGGTTGTTCCCGTCGCTGCGCGGGGCGCTGGTGGGCACGGCGGTCGCCGGCGTACTGGCGGGGTTGTTCGACGGTGCTGGGCTGATCGTGGCGGGCGCCGCCGCGTCGGTCGCCGTACCGCTGGCGATCCAGTACTGCCTGCAGGTGGTCCGGCCCCGGACGGACTGAAAAGTCCCGGTATCGCCGCCGGTAGCCGGACCCGCCGACGGGTAGGGCTCTTCGGCGCGCGCAGACCTGCTGTTACTCTGGAATCCCGTGGATCGCGTGGCGTTTTTTCGCGGACGGCCCGATGTCGGGACCGGCCAGCGGCCCCACCACCAGCGGCCTCACCACCAGCGGCTCGGCTCGGGCCAGGTCGGTGCGGCCGCCGTTGTTTTCACCGCATTCGCTGCACTCACCACGGGAGTCCGTTTTGGCCGCTTCGGCGCGAACGACCAAACACATCTTCGTCACCGGGGGCGTCGCCTCGTCGCTGGGTAAGGGCCTCACGGCGTCCAGCCTGGGCAACCTGCTCACCGCACGTGGGCTGCGGGTGGTGATGCAGAAGCTCGACCCGTACCTGAACGTCGACCCCGGCACCATGAACCCGTTCCAGCACGGCGAGGTGTTCGTCACCGAGGACGGCGCCGAGACCGACCTGGACGTCGGCCACTACGAGCGGTTCCTCGACTCGCCGCTGTCCGCCTCCGCCAACGTCACCACCGGCCAGGTGTACTCGACGGTCATCGCCAAGGAGCGCCGCGGCGAGTACCTGGGCGACACGGTGCAGGTGATCCCGCACATCACCAACGAGATCAAGGAACGCATCACCGCGATGGCCGCGCCGGACGCGCGCGGTCGCGCCCCCCACGTGGTGATCACCGAGGTCGGCGGCACGGTCGGCGACATCGAGTCGTTGCCGTTCCTGGAGGCGATCCGGCAGCTGCGGCACGAGATCGGCCGCGACAACTGCTTCTACCTGCACGTCTCGCTGGTGCCGTACCTGGCGCCGTCGGGTGAGCTGAAGACGAAGCCTACGCAGCACTCGGTGGCCGCGCTGCGCAACATCGGCATCCAGCCGGACGCGGTGGTCTGCCGCTCCGACCGGGAGATCCCCGAGGCCGTCAAGGCCAAGATCGGCCTGTACTGCGACGTCGACGCCGAGGCGGTCATCGGCTGCCCCGACGCGCCGAGCATCTACGACATCCCGAAGGTGCTGCACCGCGAGGGCCTCGACGCGTACGTGGTGCGGCGGATGAACCTGCCGTTCCGGGACGTGGACTGGACCAGCTGGGACGACCTGCTGCACCGGGTGCACCGGCCGCGCGGCACGGTCACGGTGGCGCTGGTCGGCAAGTACATCGACCTGCCCGATGCGTACCTGTCGGTGACGGAGGCGCTGCGGGCGGGCGGCTTCGCGCACCGGGCGCGGGTGGAGATCCGCTGGGTGCGCAGCGACGACTGCGAGACGGCGGCGGGCGCGGCGACCGCGCTGCGCGGCGTGGACGGCATCCTCGTTCCGGGCGGCTTCGGTGTCCGCGGCATCGAGGGCAAGATCGGCGCCGTGCGGTACGCGCGGGAGAACCAGATCCCGGTACTGGGCCTGTGCCTGGGCCTGCAGTGCATGGTGATCGAGGCGCTGCGGGACGTGGCCGGCCTGGTCGGTGCGGACTCGGCCGAGTTCGACGAGGACGCGGCGCATCCGGTGATCGCGACGATGGCCGACCAGCGCGACGTGGTCGCCGGCGAGCGCGACATGGGCGGCACGATGCGGCTCGGCGCGTACCCGGCGACGCTGCAGGCGGGTTCGCTCGTCGCCGAGGCGTACGGGGACACCGCGGTGAGCGAGCGGCACCGCCACCGGTACGAGGTGAACAACGCCTACCGGGACAAGCTCGCGGAGGCCGGCGTGATCGTCTCCGGCACGTCGCCGGACGGTCGGCTGGTGGAGTTCATCGAGATGCGCCGGGACGCGCATCCGTTCTTCGTCGCCACGCAGGCGCACCCGGAGTTCAAGTCCCGGCCGACGCGGCCGCACCCGCTGTTCCGCGCGTTCGTCGCCGCGGCCGTGGCGTACGCGGAGGCGGAGCGGCTGCCGGTGGACCTGCCGGACGACGAGCCGGCCGAGCTGAGCGCCGCCGAGGCCGCCGTATGACCAGCACCGACGCCGGCTACGAGGTGCTCGCGCACCGGGAGCAGCCGGTGAACAAGGTCTTCCGCCTGGTCTCCGACGACGTACGGATGCCCGACGGTGCGGTCGCCACCCGCGACTACCTCGGCCACACCGGCGCCGTCGCGGCGGTCTGCGTCGACCCCGACGGCCGGGTACTGCTGCTGCGCCAGTACCGGCATCCGGTCGGGCGGACGATGTGGGAACTGCCCGCCGGGCTGACCGACGAGCCGGGGGAGAAGCCGGTCGACGCGGCCCGCCGCGAGCTGGCCGAGGAGGCCGACCTCACCGCGGACCGCTGGGACCTGCTGCTCGACCTGCACACCACGCCCGGCTGCTCCGACGAGCTGATCCACGTGTACCTGGCGCGCGACGTCGCCGAGGTCCCGGCCGCCGAGCGGCACCAGCGGGTCGCCGAGGAGGCCGGGCTCACGACGAGCTGGGTCCCGCTCGACGACGCCGTACGCATGGTCCTGGCCGGCGAGATCACCAACGCCACCTGCGTGGCCGGCGTACTGGCCGCCGCGCGTGGCCGCGACACCGGCTGGGCGGACCTGCGCCCGGTGGACTGAGCGCGGACGTGGCCCGGCCGCCGCGCCGGGCCACCACCTCCCGCGACGGGGCGCTCCGCCGGTGGCGTACCGGGGGCATAAAAGGACCGGTGGGCAGGCCCGGAGCCGGGCCGACCCACCGGTCGGATGGTGGTGCGGAAGTCAGTTGTCGCGCAGCCGGCGGCCGTCGGAGTCGGTGCCCCCGTTGACGAGGATCATGATCCCGTCGATGAGGCCCCAGATCCAGCCGGCCATACCGCAGGTGACGACGGTGACGGCGATCTGGCCGATGGCCAGGCCGATGTGCCCGGTGTAGAAGCGGCCGACCCCGAACGAGCCCAGGAAGATGCTGAGCAGACCCGCGACCATCTTCGTCTTGTCGGACAACGGCTGACCGGTGGCCGGGTCGATCGCACCCGGGCCGGCCTGGTAGCCACCCGCGTCGTACCCCTGGTAGCCGCCGGCCTGGTACGCGCCCTGCTGCCCGTAACCGGCCTGCTGACCGTACGGGTCGCCCTGCTGCGGGTACGGCGCGCCGCTGGCCGGGGTGGCCGGCAGGTTGCCGCCCTGGTACTGCCCGGGCTGCTGTTGCTGCTGGTAAGGGTCGCCGCCCTGCGGCGGATAGGGCCCGCCGCTCGACGGTGCGGCACCACTGGTCGGGTAGCCAGCGCCGCTGGTCGGGTAGCCGGGCCCGCTCGCGGGGTAGTTGCCGGCGTTGGGGTCCTGGTTGGGCGGAGGATACTGACCGTTGGGGTCGTACGTCATGGCGGCGACGGTATCTAATGGACGCCACGCTGCCAATCGCAGGGGGTCAAAACCCACCGTAATGGCGAGGCGCTTCCAGTAGCACACCCGGGCCGTGTCCCGGTTGATCACCCTCCGTGCCGAGTGGGCGTCTACGATGTGGGCGGCCGATGGAGGTGGAGCGATCGACGCGGCGTCGACGAGCCCGACCGGCACCGCAGCCGAGGCGGAGCCGTCCGCAGAGCTGCGCGGTGCGGTCCGGGCCTACCTCGACCACCTGCTCGTCGAGCGGGCGCTCGCCCGCAACACCCTCGCCTCGTACCGGCGGGATCTCGCGCGCTACACGGCGTGGCTGGCCGGTGCGGGAGTAGGCACGCTCGCCGCGGTCGGCCCGACCGACGTCAGCGCCTTCCTCGCGGTACTCCGGGAGGGTGGCGCGGGTCATCCGCCGCTGTCCGCCGCCTCCGCCGCCCGTACGGTCAGCGCGGTGCGTGGGCTGCACCGGTTCGCGGCGCGCGAGGGGCTGGCGCCGACCGACCCGACCCGGGACGTACGGCCGCCGGTGCCGGCGCGGCGGCTGCCGAAGGCGCTGTCCGTACCGGAGGTGGAGCGGTTGCTGGACGCGGCCGGTCCCGGTCCGGACGCAGGCCCGTTGGCGTCGCGCGACCGCGCCCTGCTGGAGTTCCTGTACGGCACGGGTGCCCGCATCTCCGAGGCGGTCGGCGCCGCCGTCGACGACCTCGACCTGGCCGGGAGCACCGTCGTCCTGCACGGCAAGGGCGGCAAGACCCGGCTCGTCCCCGTCGGCGGGTACGCCTGCCGAGCGGTCGCCGCCTACCTGACCCGTGCCCGCCCCGCCCTCTCGGTACGCACCGGCGACGGTCACGGAGCGCTGTTCCTCAACGCGCGCGGTGGCGCGCTGTCGCGGCAGAGCGCCTGGACGATCCTGCGCCGGGCGGCCGACCGGGCCGGTCTCGGCGGCTCGGTCTCGCCGCACACGCTGCGCCACTCGTTCGCCACGCACCTGCTCGACGGTGGCGCCGACGTCCGCGTCGTGCAGGAACTTCTCGGGCACGCCTCGGTCACGACCACCCAGGTCTATACGCTGGTGACGGTCGACAGACTGCGTGAGGTGTACGCCACGACCCACCCTCGCGCGCGCGGTTGAGTCGACCCGTACCGTTTCCGGAGGTGCAGGCAGGATGCGGCCGTACGGCCGAGAAGGACCTGTCGGCACATCAGGGACGCATCGGATGCAGGAGCGGTGTCCGGTGACCGACAGGAGCGTGCCGCGCTCGCGACACGCCGGGGATGATGGCGGACGGCTGCACCGTGCGTGGCGTACAGTCGGGCGACGGCCGCCCCTCTTCCCCGGTGGTGCCGGGGCGGCGCCGGAAAACCGGGCAGCCGGCGGGAAGGGTGTTGACCATGACGAGTCTCAGCGGGGACGCCTGGGACAAGCTCCGGCAGGAGCCGCCTCCCATGGAGCTCGGCGCTGAGGCGGAGCTGGGTCCTGCCGATCCGTCGGCGTACACGATCAAGCGCCCGATCCTGCAGCCGCCGCCGATCGACCGGCACGGTCCCGCGCGGATCATCGCGATGGCGAACCAGAAGGGTGGCGTGGGCAAGACCACGACCACCATCAACCTCGGCGCGGCGCTCGCGGAGTACGGGCGACGGGTGTTGATGGTCGACTTCGACCCGCAGGGCGCGCTGTCCGTCGGGTTCGGCGTCAACCCGCACAACCTCGACCTCACCGTCTACAACCTGCTCATGCAGCGTGACGTGTCGCTGGACGAGGTGCTGTTCAAGACGAACGTGGACGGCCTGCACCTGCTGCCGGCGAACATCGACCTCTCCGCGGCCGAGATCCAGCTGGTGAACGAGGTGGCGCGGGAGCAGACGCTCACCCGCGTACTGCGGCCGGCGCTGCGGGAGTACGACTACATCCTGATCGACTGCCAGCCGTCGCTCGGCCTGCTCACGGTCAACGCGCTGACCGCTGCGCACGGCGTGGTCATCCCGCTGGAGTGCGAGTTCTTCAGCCTGCGCGGGGTGGCGCTGCTGCTCGACACCATCGACAAGGTGCGCGAGCGGCTCAACTTCGACCTGGAGCTGGAAGGCATCCTCGCCACCATGTACGACTCGCGCACCACGCACTGCCGGCAGGTGCTGCAGCGGGTGGTCGAGGCGTTCGGCGAGCGGGTCTACCAGACGGTCATCACCCGTACCGTCCGGTTCCCGGAGACCACGGTGGCCGGCGAGCCGATCACCACGTGGGCGCCGTCGTCGTCGGGTGCCCGCGCGTACCGGCAGTTGGCCCGTGAGGTCATCGGGCAGCAGTCGGCGCGGCAAGGGTTGTAGTACCCGGTGCTGTTCGCTCTCGTCCAGCCGTTCTCGCTGCTGGGCATGGTGGCGGCGTTCCTGCTGGGCGTGGTGGTCCGGGCGGTCGGACAGCACCTGCTCGCCCGGTGGCTGACCGGCAGCACCCGCGGCCAGGTGTACGGTCTGCGCGGTCTCGCGCGGTGGCTGCTCGACCCGTTCGGCTGCATCGCCGCGGTACTGGGCGGCACCGGTTGGGGGCACGCCGCGCCGGTTCCGCCGCTGGTGTTCGCGACCCGGTCGGCGGTCCTGCGCAGGCTCGCGGTGTACCTGGCCGGTCCGGTCCTGCCGATCCTCGTCGGCGAGGCCGTCCTCGGCATCTACTCGGCGCTCTACCCGGCGTCGCTGGGCCTGGCGCTGTACCGGCCCTCCGACGTGCTGCACGGCATCCCCGGAGTACCGGCGGAGCAGGTGTTGCTGTCGCTGGGTGTCGGGCTACTGTCGTTCGGGATCTTCGCGATCCTGCCGCTGCCACCGTGCGACGGCTGGGGCCTGCTGTGGCTGGCCTGGCGCCGGCCGGGTGAGCGCGCCCGCCGCGCCCGGTACTGGCTGGAGGAGCGGAACCTGGGCGTGGCGATCCTGCTGCTGCTCATGCTGCCGCTGGGTATCACCGGCTCCATCGGGTACATCCCGCTCGATGCGCTGGGTACTCCACTGGTGCGACTGTGGTGACCGACGCATCGTCCGATAACGGGCTGAGCTACGTTCAGGTGGTGAGATCGTCCGTACCGTCCGAACCCGGCACGTCACCGAACGCCGATGGTGCCGTGCCCGCCGCCGACCCGCCGTCGCCTGACCCGACGGGTACCGGGGACGCGGTGGACTCCGGGGACGCCGTGGCTTCCGGGGACATGGTTTCCGGGGATGCGGTGACCTCCGGGGAGACGACGGCGGCTGCCGGGGCGGAGGGCGCCGCGCCGGAACCGGGTGTGGGCGGGGACGCGCCGGCCGGTGAGGGCGAGCCGGCCCGGGTCGCCGGGTTCAGCGTGCGGCTGGACAACTTCGAAGGCCCGTTCGACCTGCTGCTCCAGCTGATCAGCAAGCACAAGCTGGACGTCACCGAGGTGGCCCTGTCCAAGGTCACCGACGAGTTCATCGCGCACATCCGCAAGATGGGCGCCGAGTGGGACCTCGACGAGGCCAGCGAGTTCCTGATCATCGCGGCGACGCTGCTGGACCTGAAGGCGGCCCGGCTGCTGCCCGCCGCCGAGGTCGAGGACGAGGAGGACCTGGCGCTGCTGGAGGCGCGGGACCTGCTGTTCGCCCGGCTGTTGCAGTACAAGGCTTTCAAGGAGGCGGCGGCGTACCTGAACCGGCTGGAGCAGAGCGCGTCGCGGCGCTGGCCCCGCGCGGTCGGCCTGGAGCCGCGGTACGCCGAGGTGCTGCCGGAGATCGTCCTCGGCATCGGCGCCGACCGGTTCGCGCAGCTCGCCGCGAAGGCGATGACGCCGAAGGCGCCGCCCACCGTCGGCATCGACCACGTGCACATGGTGCGGGTCAGCGTGCGTGAACACGCGGCGATCCTCACCGAGCGGCTCCAACGCATCGGCGTCGGTACGTTCCGGGCGCTGTGCGCGGACTGCGGTTCCACGCTGGAGATGGTGGCGCGCTTCCTCGCCCTGCTGGAGCTGTACCGGGAGAACCTCGTCGGGTTCGAGCAGCTGCAGGCGCTCGGCGAGCTGACCGTCCGGTGGATCGGCGGGCAGCACGACGGCGACATCGAGATCGACGAGTACGCCGGCGCACCACCCGCCACACCCGCCGACGGGCCCAGCTCGCCGGCCACGGGGTCCGACGACGGACCCGCCGGTACCGAACCGTCCGCGACAGAGGAGACCAGCACGTGACCGCCCGCAGCGTACGACCGGCCGTGGAGGCGGCGGCGTGAACGACCCGAACCCCGGTACGGACCGGTCCTCCCTCGCCGACAGCGTCGCCGCCTGGACCCCGCCATGGGCCCGCTCCGCCCCTTCGGTACCCGGGCCGGCGGACGCCGGGTCAGTGCACGACGCTGGTGACGAGCCCGCGGAGGACGCCGACGCGTCCGGTACCGAGGGCGCCGAGTCGCCGGCCGCCGATCCCGTTGCCGTCACCGGGCCCGCCGAGGTACGGGGGAGTGCGGAGCCGGGATCCGTTACGTACACGGGAAGTCCGGCGGCCCCGCTCGCCGAGGACGGCGACAGTCTGGAGCCTCACGCCGCCGAGCGTGTGGCGAGCCCGGAGGCCGTACCTGCCGGCGACGTGGACGGCGTCGAGCCCGAGTCCGCGGGCGACGTGGACGACACCGGGCCCGCCGGTGGTGCGGTAGACCCGGCGCCCGAGTCGGCCGAGGACGCGGATGAACCGGGAGCCCGGTCCGCGACGGCGGAGGACGGCGCCGTGGAGTACGCGGCGGCCCCGGTTGCCGAGGACGGTGCGGGCAGTACGACGGCGTCCGTGGACGGCATCGGGAACGTCGGAACCGTGGCGGATGCGCCGGACGAAGCCGGGAGCGACGAAGCCGGGAGCGACGAAGCCGGGAGCGACGAAGCCGGGAGCGACGAAGCCGGGAACGGCGAGGCCGGGAGCGTCGCGGCCTCCGCCGACACCGGGGCGGGGGACCTCGACGCCGCTGAGACCGGCGCCGTCGCCAGGCCCGAGGGCGTTGACGTGCCTGTCGTCGACGCCGGGGCTGGGGACGTTGACGCGGCTGAGGCCGGCACCGTTGCCGCTGAGACCGGCACTGTCGGTGAGTCCGAAGGCGTTGACATCCGTGGGACCGACGCCGGGGCGGGAGACGTCGACGCGGCTGAGACCGGCGCCGTCGCTGGGTCCGAGGGCGTTGACGTGCCTGGGGCCGACGCCGGGGCGGGGAACGTTGACGCTCCTGAGATCGGCACCGTCGACCCGGCGGACAGCGGCCCCGTCGAGGGGGCCGACAGCGCTGCCGTTGGGGAGGCTGCGGCGGATGGCGCGGGCAGCGACGATGTGCCGAAGCCCGGCGCGGACGGCGACGCTGGGCCGGCGGCGCTGCCGGAGCTGGACGATCCGGACGTACTGCGGGCCGCGCTGGAGGCGATCCTGATGGTCGTCGACGAGCCGGTACCGGAGGTGATGCTGGCGCAGGTGTTGGAGCGGCCGACGGGGACGGTGACGGCAGCGCTGCGCGCGCTGGCGGAGTCGTACACGGTGGAGCGGCGGGGGTTCGAGCTGCGGCAGGCGGCGGGGGGTTGGCGGATCTACACGCGTGCCGACTTCGCGCCGTACGTGGAGCGGTTCGTGTTGGACGGGCAGCAGGTGCGGCTGACGCAGGCGGCGTTGGAGACGCTGGCGGTCGTGGCGTACAAGCAGCCGGTGAGCCGGGGTCGGGTGTCGGCCATCCGCGGTGTCAACTGCGACGGCGTGATGCGTACGCTGGTGACGCGGGGGCTGATCGAGGAGTGCGGCGCCGAGCCCGACTCGGGCGCGTACCTGTACCGGACCACCGTGCTGTTCCTGGAGCGGATGGGCATCAACTCGGTGGACGAACTGCCCGAGCTGGCCCCGTTCCTGCCCGACGACCTGCCCGAGGAAGCGTGATGACCGAGCCCGGCGGACCGCAGCGGCTGCAGAAGTTACTGGCCGCGGCGGGCCTCGGTTCGCGGCGTGCCTGCGAGGAACTGATCGCGGACGGCCGGGTCACCGTGGACGGCACGGTCGTGGACCTGGGCGCGCGCGCCGACCCGCGTACGTCGGTGATCCACGTGGACGGCCGGCGCCTGGTCACCGACGACCGGACGGTACTGCTCGCGTTGAACAAGCCGCGCGGGGTGCTGTCGGCGATGTCCGACGACCGCGGCCGCCCGACGCTGGAGCAGTACGTGCCGGACGGGGTGGCGCGGCTGTTCCACGTGGGGCGCCTCGACTCCGACAGCGAGGGTCTGCTGCTGCTCACCAACGACGGCGACCTGGCGCACCGGCTGATGCACCCGTCGTACGAGGTGGCGAAGACGTACCTGGCGGAGGTGCCGGGGCCGGTGCATCCGTCGGTCGGCCGGCAGTTGCGCGCGGGTGTGGAGCTGGAGGACGGGCAGGTCACGGTGGACCGGTTCCGGGTGGTGCAGGCCGAGGGCGGCCGGGCGCTGGTCGAGGTGGTGCTGCACGAGGGGCGCAAGCACATCGTGCGGCGGCTGCTGGCGGAGGTGGGGCACCCGGTGAGCCGCCTGATCCGTACCCGGATCGGGCCGGTGCGGTTGGGTGAGCTGCGGCCGGGGACGACCCGCCGGCTGACCACGGAGGAGACCGGCGAGCTGTACCGCGCGGTCGACCTCTAGCCCCGGGATCCGTTGCGGCGTCAGGCGTTCCGGGCTTCGGCGATGGTACGCACCAGCGCGGCGCGGTGCGCGGCGATCTCCGCCGACCGGGCGTCCAGCGTACGCAGCTGGGCGTGCAGCGCGTCGAGTACGCCGGGGCAGGCGGTGACGGTCGCGTCCTCGGCGGTGCAGGGCAGGATGCCGCGGATGACGCGGGTCGGCAGGCCGGCGGCGAGCAGCGCCCGGATCCGGCCGACCGTGTCCACCGCGTCCTCGTCGTACGTGCGGTAGCCGTTGGCGCGACGGTCCGGGTGCAGCAGCCCGACGCGCTCGTAGTACCGGAGCAGTCGTTCGCTGGTGCCGGTCCGTTCGGCCAGTTCGCCGATCAGCATGGCGCCTCCCTTGACCTTCGCACTGTGTCAGGGGGCAACAGTGGGCGGGCCGATCGTCGTACCCGCCCGGAGGAAACTGTGATCATCGATGCGCACGGCCACGTCCACGATCCGGCGTCCCGGCACGTCGCCGACCTGACCGAGGCGGGGGTGGATCGGGCGGTGCTGTTCGGCACGCGGCCGCACCCGGAGCGGGCCACCGACCTCGCCGGACTGCGCCGCGAACTCGGTGCGCTCGACGCGGCGCTGTCCGGTGAGCGCACCGACGGGTACGCGGCGGCGTACCGGGAGTTGGACGCGGCGCTCGCGGCGTACCCGGGGATGTTCGTGGGGTTCGGGTCGGTGCGGCTGGACCTGCCGGCCGACGAGGTCGCCGCCGCCGTCGACCACGACGTGGTACGCCGCGGGCTGCGCGGCGTCGGTGAGCTGACCCCACCGCCCGGCCGGGCCGACCTCGTCGAGCCGGTACTGCGGGCCGCGGCCGACCACGGTGCGCTGCCGGTGGTGGTGCACGGATCCGCCCCGACCACCGCCGACGACCTGCACACCCTCGCCACCCCGTCGCGCCGGTACCCGGGGGTGCCGCTGATCGTCAGCCAGCTCGGCGGTGCGCACTGGCTCACCGCGGTGGAGCTGGTCCGCGACACCCCCGGCCTGTACCTGGAGCTGTCCACCGCGCCGCTGATCCTCGCCGTACGCCTGGCCGTGCGGGAGGTGCCGGACCGTACGCTGTTCGGCTCGGACGCACCGTACGGCGACCCGGTGCTGGCCCGGACCGCCGTCGAACGCGTCACCCGGCCGGGCGCGCTGCGCGACCGGGTCCTCGGTGGTACCGCCGCCGAACTGCTCGGACTGTGACGCTCAGCGGTGCAGCCGCCCCAGGTAGCCGACCGCGAACGGGGTGAGCCGCACGGTCGTCACCTGGTAGCCGAGGTCGGCGAGCCAGCCGGTCACCGTGTCCTGGGCGTACGCCGCGGAGAAGAAGCCGTCCTCGCCGCGGAACACCAGCCGGTCCGGCCCCTCCCGCCACGACCCACTGAACCCGCACTTCAGGTAGTACTCCAGGCGCACGTCGCGGGCCGCGTCGCCGTCGTCGTACGTGAAGACGGCGATGTCGGAGCCGATCGCGGCGGTCGCGGCGAGCGCCTCGGTCGGGTCCGGCCGCAGCTCGCCGAGCAGGTTGAACGGGTACGCGGTGAGCACGCCGGTCGCCGGCACCCCCAGCGACGGGGCCAGCCGCGCCAGGTCCTGCACGTCGGCGCAGACGATCCGCACGTCGCGGCCGGCGCGCCCGGTGCCGGCCAGCATCCGGTTGCCGGCGGCCACCGCCGTCGCCGCGATGTCGATCCCCAGGTACGCCGTGCCGTGGTGGCGCAGCACCTCGGGCAGCAGCAGGTCGCCGTCGGCGCAGCCGGCCTCGACGACCAGCCGGGGTGACAGCGCCGCGAGCCACGCCGCCATCTGCTCGCGCTCCGCCGCCAGGTACTGCCGGATGTGCTCGGTACGGGTCTTGACGATGGGGTGCCAGTATCGGTCGAAGAACCTGACGCGCTCGGCGCCGGTCGTCATCGGGGTGGTGTCGATCGAGGTGTCAGTAGACACGGGCGCCCACTTGGCCGCCACGACCCGGTACGAGCAGGGACAGCTCGCCGTCCGGGCCGGGCACGCCGAGCAGCAGCACCTCGGACGAGAAGCCGGCGATGTTGCGGGGAGGCAGGTTCACCACGCCGACGACGGTCAGCCCGAGCAGATCCTGCGGATCCGGGTACGCCGTCTTGGCCTGCGCGCTGGACCAGCGCTCGCCGACCTCGGCACCGAAGTCGACGCGGACCCTGTAGCTCGGGGTCCGGGCGCGCGGAAACTCCTGCACCTCGACGATGGTGCCGGCGCGCATGTCGACCTTGGTGAAGTCGGTGAAGTCGATGTGATCGTCCGGCATTCCCACTCCTTCGGCACCGGAATGCGTGGTCACCGGCGGGGCATTGCCCGCCGACGGGGCATCACACCAGGTTATCCGCGTCCCGGGCGAGGATCCCAGCCGGGGCGTGGCCGTCCGGTACGAGACGGATCACCACGTCCGGGGCGTGTCCGTACTTCAGGACGAACAGGTCGCGGATCTCGCCGCGCTGCGGCTCCACGACCACCGGGTCCACCCGGTAGCCGGCGGCGGTGACCGAGGCGCCGGGCAGGTCGCAGCGCACCATGATGCCGTCCCGGCCCAGCTTGACGACGTGGTTGACCAGCACCGGGGTGTCCACGTAGAACGTGCCGTCGGCGAGGACGAAGTCGGCGCGGCAGTCGCCGAGCGCGGAGCCGTGGTGCGACAGCGCCATCCGCATCGTCATGAACGCGTCGAGCCGGCGGGTGTCGCGCGCGGCCCACATCTCGTCGAACCGGTTCTGGACGAACTCGCCCCACGGCGTCGCCATGAACGCCTCGATCTGCGGCGTGTCGTACGCGAGCTGGCCGAGCGGGTAGAAGGAGATGAACGCCTTGTCGTCCCAGCGGTACAGCTGGACGGAGGGCATCGCGTCGTAGACCCGGATGTCGACGAGCCGGCGCACCTCGGGGTCGAGCACGGTGCGCCAGAACGAGTACAGGTCGCGGAGGTTGGTGAGGATCGCGCTGCGCACGTCGTGGCCGCCCAGCTCCTCGGTGCGCTGGACCGCGGCGTTCGAGTCCGGGTCGAGCAGCAGGATCTTGACGGCGACACCGCGGCCGGCGGCATGCCGCACCGCGTCGAGGAACCCCTCCAGGTACGGCGGCTCCAGCAGGCCGGTCCACGTCTCCAGGATGTCGACCCGGCCGTGCGCGTGCTCGACCTCGTGGATGAAGCGCGAGTAGTCGAGCCGGTGGTGCTCCCGGATGTTCGCCGCCTGCAGCTCGGCGAACAGCGGGTTGAAGATCAGGTACGTGGCGATGACCAGCACCAGGCTGGCCCCCACGTTGAGGGACAGGTCGTACCAGTAGCCCTGGAGGGCGGCGGCGCCGGCGAGCATCGCCACCGACAGCGCGGCGAGCACCGCCACGACCACGGCGTGCCGGGTGCGCCGGCGGATCGAACGGACCATCGTGCTGAACAGGTCGGTGCCGGCCATTGCCTCCCCCGTGGACGGTGCGCGCGAGCCGCCCAGTCCGGACGAAACCGGGCGCGACCGCAACTCTACCGTCCGGTATCGAGCCCGTCCCGTCGCCGCGCGCGACCCCGTCAGCCGTGCAACCGCGGCACATCCGCCAACAACCGCCGGGTGTACTCGTGGGTCGGCGCGAAGATCACCTCGTCGGTCGGCCCGGACTCCACGACCCGGCCGCTGCGCATCACGAGTACGCGGTCGGAGACGTAGCACGCCTGGCCGATGTCGTGGGTGATGAACAGGATCGCCAGGCCCGTCTCGGCGCGCAGGTCGGTGAGGACGTTGAGGATGGTGGCGCGCAGCGACGCGTCGAGCATCGAGGTCGCCTCGTCGGCGATCAGTACGCGGGGGCGGACGAGCAGGGCGCGGGCGATCATCACGCGCTGCCGCTGACCGCCGGACAGCTGGTGCGGGTACCGGCCGAGTACGTCGCCGGGGCGCAGGCCGACCTGTTCCAGCGCCTCGGCGACGCGGGCGTCGGTCAGGTCGGGGCCGAGCAGCCGGCGGGCCCGCGCCATCAGCCGCCGTACCGTGAAGAACTGGTTGAAGGCGCTGAACGGGTCCTGGAACACCGCCTGCACGTCCCGCCAGTACGCGGTGGTGTCGGAGGTGCGGGTGACGTCGCGGCCGTCGAGCAGGAGCCGGCCGGCGGTCGGGGTGAGCAGTCGCAGCAGCAGCCGGGCCAGGGTCGACTTGCCGCTGCCGGACTCGCCGACCACGGTGGTGATCTCGCCGGGGCGCAGCGCGAGCGACACGTCGTCGACCGCGCGGACGGCGTCCCGGCCCCGGCCGAACACGCGGGTGAGGTGCTCGCCGGCGAGCAGCGGTACGTCCTCGGTCGTCACAGGCTCGGCTCCAACCGCTCGTCCGGATGGTCCCTGGTCCACCAGCAGGTCGCGTACCGGTCGGGGTCGCCGACCGCGGGCGGGTCGTCGGTGCACGCGTCGGTGGCGAGGCTGCACCGCGGACGGAACCGGCAACCGGCCGGCGGGTCGGCCAGATCCGGTGGGGCGCCACGGATCCCGCCGATGCGCCGCCGTCGTACCTGGGGCTCGGGCACGAGTACCGAGGACAGCAGCGCCGCCGTGTACGGATGCCGCGGGTCGTCGACGAGCGCCGCGGTCGGGCCGGTCTCCACGATGCGCCCGGCGTACATGACGGCGATGCGGTCGGCCACGGCCCGCAGTACGGGCAGGTCGTGGGTGACGAACACGATGCCGCCGACGAGGCCGCGGCCGACGAGTTCGCGGAGCAGCTCGACGAGCGCGCGCTGGGTGGACACGTCGAGCGCGGAGGTGGGTTCGTCGGCGATCAGCAGCCGCGGGTCGAGCAGCGTGGACAGTACGGTGACGACCCGCTGGCGCATCCCGCCGGACAGCTGGTGCGGGTACGCGCCGATGACGCGGCGCGGCAGGTCGAGCGCGTCGAGCCGGTCCGCGAGCAGGTCGAGGGCGACGGACCTCGGCACCCGGCCGCGGTGCGCGCGGACCACGTCGACGGCCATGTCCCCGACCCGCGCGGTCGCCGACAGCGCGTTCATCGCGCCCTGCGGCAGCAGCGACACGACCCCGCCCCGCCAGGTACGCGGGGGTCGGCCGGCGAGGTCGAGGTGCTGGCCGTCGACGGTGAGGTCGCCGCCGAGCACGGTGAGCGGGGGCCGGGCCGTCAGCGACAGGACCGCGGCCAGGGTGGACTTGCCGCAGCCGGACTCGCCGGCGATGCCGAGTACCTCGCCGGTGCCGACGGTCAGCGCCACGTCGTCGACCGCCACGGTCGGCCCGTACGCGGCGCGCAGCCCCCGCGCGGTCAGCAGCTGCCCGGCGGCGGCGTCGGCGGGGGCGAGGTCGGTCGCGGGACCTTCGGTGCTCATGCCGCCTCCGCCTTCCGTACGGCCGGGGGTGGGGCCGCGACGGTGGTACGGCGGCGCCGGACGAACCGGCGCAGCCGCGGGTTGAACACCTCGTCGAGGCTGGACTGGAGCATCAGCAGCGCGAACGCCAGCAGCGTCAGCAGTACGGTCGGCGGGACGAACGCCCACCACGCGCCGGTGCGTACGGACTCCCAGGCGAGCGCCCAGTGCAGCATGATGCCGAGCGACACGCCGCCGGACGGGCCGAGGCCGAGCATGGACAGCGCCGCCTCGTTGAGTACCGCGCTCGACACCTGCAACACGAACGCCATGCACAGGTACGACAGCATGTACGGCACCACGTCGTAGCAGATGAGCGAGAACGTGCCGGCGCCGGACAGCCGCGCCACGTCCAGGTGCTCCCGGGTACGCACGCTGGCGGCCTGGGCGCGGACGGCGCGCGCCGTCCACGGCCAGCTCGTGACGCCGAGTACGACGGCCATGGCGAGCGTGGAGCGGGTGCCGAGAGCGATGGAGATGAGGATCAGCACCACGATCGACGGGATGGCCAGGATGACGTTGGTGACGCCCATCAGCGCCTCCTCGACCGCCCCGCCGCGGTACCCGGCGAGCGTGCCGACGACGACCCCGATGAGGGTGGCGAACAGGCCGGCGACCAGCCCGATCGTCAGGGAGGTACGGGTGCCGTACATGAGGTTGGTGAACACGTCGTGGCCGATGTTGTCGGTGCCCAGCCAGGCCGAGCCGGACGGGTGGTCGTACAGGCCGCCGACGACCGCGCCGAGCGCGTGCCCGCGGAACACCAGCGGCCCGAGGAGACCGAACAGCAGGACGGCGGCGACGATGCCGGCGGCGACGTGGAAGCGGGGGGTGAGTCTCGTCATCAGCGCTCACCCCGGCTCGCGGCGCGGATCCGCGGATCGATGATGCCGTAGGCGATCTCGACGCAGAAGTTCGCCACCAGGACGGCGACCGCGATCAGCAGCGTCAGCCCGGCCACCACCGGGTAGTCGTTCTGGCTGATGGCGGTGAACAGCAGCGTGCCGACCCCCGGGTACGAGAAGACGATCTCGGTGATGAGCGCGCCGCCGACCAGCGTGCCGATCGACAGCGCCAGTCCGGTGACCTGCGGCAGCATCGCGTTGCGGAAGATGTACCGGACGATGGTGCGGTCCCGCAGGCCCAGCCCGCGTCCGTAGTTGACGTAGTCGCTGCCCAGCTCGTACACGGCCATCGAGCGCATGCCGACCGCCTGGCCGCCGACGAACACGAGTACCAGGGACAGGAACGGCAGCCAGTAGTGGGTGAGCGCGTCGAGGACGAAGTCGGCGGACAGTTCGGGGGAGTTGCCGAAGGAGTACCCGCCGGTGGGTGGCAGCACCGGGACCGCGACGGCCAGCAGGTACAGCAGCAGGATCGCCAGGCAGTAGTACGGCATGGACGAGGTGAACAGCGAGCCGAGGAACGCGCCGCGGTCGAACCAGCCGCCCCGGTACGCGGCGACCGCGCCGAGGCCGTTGCCGACCAGCCAGCCGATCAGGATCGCCGGCAGCTGCAGGGCGATGCTCCACGGCAGCGCCTGCGCGATGAGCCCGCTGACGCTCGCCGGCGACTGCGCGAACGACGTACCCAGGTCGCCGTGCACCAGATGCCCCAGGTGGACGAGGAACTGTTGCCACAGCGGCTTGTCCAGGCCGAACTCGTGCACGTAGTGCGCGTGGATGGCGTGCAGCTGGCTGCCCTCCACGCCGCCGCGACCGAGCCCGGCGACGATCGCGTCGACCGGGTTGCCGGGGATCAGCCGCGGCAGCAGGAAGTTCAGCAGGACCGCGACCAGCAAGGCGCCCAGGTACCAGGCGGCCTTGCGGCCGAGGTAGCGCAGCAGTCCGGAACGGGCGGGCGCCTCGGCCTCCGCGGTCCCGGCGGTGAGGTCGGCGGTCAGTGCCATGGAGCGCCCCGTCCGCCGACGGTGCGGGCGGTCATGACGTCGCGGGTTTCAGGTCGTACAGCCAGTCGATGCCGGCGCCGCGGAACTGCGGCGGCCCGGACGGGTTCCGGCTCGTCGGGAAGCCCGTCCAGGTGCCGTGGTTGAACTCGTAGAAGTCCACCGGCCGGTACATCAGCGGGATCATCGGCGCGTTGGCCATGAAGATCTGGTCGAGCTGGCCGTACACGGCCTTGGCGGCGGCACCGGTGAGCGTGGCGGCCCGGTCGATCAGCGCCGGTACGTGCGGGTTCGAGAAGCGGCCGTAGTTGTAGAACGCGGACACGCCGAGCTTCGGTACCGCACGGTCGTCGAGTACGTCGCGGAAGCGCTGCCACGGTGACGCGGGACTGACGCCGGCCACGTACCAGCAGGCGAGGTCGAAGTCGCCGTTCTGCACCGCCGTCGTGGTCTGCGCCGCCTGCGGGAACTTGGTCGCCACGTCGAACCCGGCGGCCTTCGCGTTCTCCGCGACGACCTGCAGCGCCGTCTGCCAGTCCGACCAGCCGGTCGGCGTCTGCGCGGTCCACGGGCCGAGCCGCGTCCCGTCCGGCAGCCGGTACACGCCGTCGGAGCCCTTCCTCGCGTGCAGCTCGTTCTCCAGGATCGACCGCGACTTCGCCGGGTCGTACGACCAGCCGTGCTGCGCCACGTTCTGCGCGTCGAAGTACTGCTGCTCCACGCCGCGCGGCAGGATCAGGCTCGACTTCGCCGGATCCGAGTACTGCGACATGGCGGTCTTCGCGATCCGCCCGTAGTCGATGGCGTACGCGAGGGCGCGGCGGACCCGCGGGTCCGACAGGCCCTTGCGGGTGGTGTTGCAGACGAGCATCGGGATGCTGCCCGGCACCTGGTAGGGCGCCGTGTCGTACCAGGTGCCGATCGGCTCGTGCTTGTCCTGCCACATCTTCCAGATCTGCGGCGTGAACTGCTGCATCACGTCCACCTCGCCGCGTTCGAACGCGAGGTCGCCGGCCGCGTTGTCCTTGAAGATCGGATGCACCACGTACTTCGGCGCCGGCAGCTTGCCGCGCACCGCCTTCCCCCAGTACCCGTCGTGGCGGGTGTAGGAGACCTGCGCCGCGCTGTGCTTGTCCAGCTTGTACGGCCCGGACCCGACCGGCGTCATGTTCGGTACCTGGCTGATCTGCTTGTTCTTCGCCGCGATCGGCGCCCAGACGTGTTGCGGCAGCACGTAGTTCGCGGCCAGCAGCGACTTGACCATGGCCGGGTTCGGGTGCGCCGGGTCGAGCGCGATCGTCACCGTGTGCGCGTCCGTCGCCGTGATCGACTTCGCGAACTGGAAGAACGACGCGAACGGCACCTCCGGGTGCGTACGCGCCAGGCTGAACGTGAACACCACGTCGTCGGCGGTCACCGGTTTGCCGTCGTGCCACGCCGCCTTCGGCTGCATCGACACCGTCAGCGTGTGCGCGTCGGGCGCGGCGATGCCGGTCGCCAGGTGCGGCTCCAGCTTGCCGTCGAGCAGGTTGAACCCGAACAGCGACTCGTACAGCAGCTGCATGTTGTCCTCGGCGGTCGGCCAGCAGCCGTTGGGGTTGAGCGGGTTGAACGAGGTCGGCGGCGCCCACTGGAACCCGGCGACGAACAGGGTCTGGGCGCGCTTGCCGCCCGTGGCCCCGGTACCGGTGCACCCGGTGAGCAGGGTGCCGCCGAACCCGGCGCCCGCGCCGGCCAGGGCGACCCCGGTGAGAAACCGTCTGCGGCTGGTCCGTGGTACGGATTCGTCGGTCATCGTGCTGTCTCCTCACGCGGGAGTCCTACGGCTTCGGATTGGCCGGTTCAGCAACGAGAAAAAAGGCACCGCAAATCGCGCGTCCGCGGCGCGTGCCGCGGGCCGTACAGGCGTCGGAGCAGGGTCGGATCCGCGCTCGGGCAACGCCGTACGGACTGTTCGGCGGTGGCCCGGAACGGACCGGTAGAAGGAGATTAGAACTGCGGTGGTCGGTGCGCAATCCCACTGTCAACCCGATTTCACGGAACTGGAATGTGCACTGTCACGCATTGTGGTGAACCGGTTTGGTCGGTGAGTTCGAACGGGCCCGAGGAATTGCGTTCCTTCGCCGGGGCCGGCCGCGGTGTGGGCGCCGTCGGTGCGCTCCGTAGACTCGTGGGGTGGTGCCGTGTCCGGAAGGCGGTGCCGACGGGGCCGGTTTCGCAGGGAGGGCAACGGTGCAGACCGACAGCAAGCGGGCGGATGAGTCGTTCCGTGGCGTGATCGCCGTCGACGGGCCGTCCGGCTCCGGCAAGTCCACCGTGAGCAAGCGACTGGCCGGCGCGCTGGGCGCGGGATACCTCGACACCGGCGCGATGTACCGGGCGGCGACCTGGGCCGTGCTGCGGTCCGGCGCCGCGCTGACCGACCCGGCCGCCGTCACGGCCGCCGTGCACGCCGCCGAGCTGACCATCACCAC
This sequence comes from Actinocatenispora rupis, assembly GCF_016861975.1. GTDB lineage: Bacteria > Actinomycetota > Actinomycetes > Mycobacteriales > Micromonosporaceae > Actinocatenispora > Actinocatenispora rupis. The sequence goes on from NZ_BOMB01000016.1 coordinate 35,573, forward strand.
CGACCCGACCGCCGTCGCCGTCCGTGTCGACGGCCAGCCGGTGGACGCCGAGATCCGCGGCGAGACCGTCACCGCCGCCGTCTCCGCGGTGTCGGCCGTCCCGGCGGTCCGGGCCGAGCTGATCGCCGCGCAGCGCCGCATCATCGACGCCGCCCGCGACACCACCGGCATCGTCGTCGAGGGACGCGACATCGGCGCGGTCGTCGCGCCCGACGCCGACCTCAAGGTCTTCCTCACCGCCGACGCCACCGAGCGCGCCCGCCGCCGGAGTACGGAGAACGCGACGGCGCTGGCCGCCACGCAGGCCGACCTGCACCGGCGGGACCAGGCCGACTCCAAGGTCACCAAGCCGTTGGAGGCGGCTGCGGACGCGGTCACCGTCGACACCACGCACGATCCGATCGACGCGGTCGTGGACCGCCTGCTGGTGCTGCTCGCCGAGCGGGACGGCGCGCGGGTCGAGACGTCATGACCGTACGGCACGACCACCGGCCGACCGAGGGCCGGAGCGAGACGGCGGCGTACCGCCGTGGAGGGCAGGAGACACCATGAACCCGGGTGAGCAGGAGATGGTGGCGCACGGGTTCGACGAGGCGGACTTCGAGCCGGCCGGCGACTGGCTGGACGCCGACGGGTTCGGCGCGCCGGGCCTGTCGCTGCCGGACGCGCCGACCGGTCCGGTACCGGTGGTGGCGGTGGTCGGCCGGCCGAACGTCGGGAAGTCGACGCTGGTGAACCGGATCATCGGTCGCCGGCAGGCGGTCGTACAGGACACGCCGGGTGTCACGCGCGACCGCGTGGCGTACGACGCGAACTGGAACGGTCGGCCGTTCACGGTGGTGGACACCGGCGGTTGGGAGCCGGACGCGAAGGGTCGTGCAGCGGCGATCGCCGCGCAGGCCGAGACCGCGATGCAGGCGGCCGACGCCGTACTGCTGGTCGTGGACGGCGTGGTCGGCAGTACGGACACGGACGAGGCCGCGGCGCGGGTGCTGCAGCGCGGCGGCAAGCCGGTGATCCTGGTGGCGAACAAGGTCGACAGCGCCCGGCAGGAGTCGGACGTCGCGTCGCTGTGGTCGCTCGGCCTCGGCGAGCCGTTCCCGGTGTCGGCGCTGCACGGCCGCGGCTCGGGCGACCTGCTCGACCTGGTGCTCGCCGCGCTGCCCGAGCAGACCGCCGTACCGCAGCCGTCGGCGGGCGGCCCGCGCCGGGTGGCGCTCGTCGGCCGGCCCAACGTCGGCAAGTCCAGCCTGCTGAACAAGCTGGCGAAGGAGGAGCGGTCGGTCGTCGACGACGTCGCCGGCACGACCGTCGACCCGGTGGACTCGATGGCCCAGATCGGCGGCGAGACCTGGCGGCTCGTCGACACCGCCGGTCTGCGCAAGCGGGTCGGCAACGCCAGCGGCACCGAGTTCTACGCCAGCCTGCGTACCAAGGGCGCGATCGACGCGGCCGAGGTGGCGCTGGTGCTGCTGGACGCGTCGGAGCCGATCAGCGAGCAGGACCAGCGGATCCTGACGAAGGTGGTCGAGTCCGGCCGGGCGCTGGTGATCGCGTTCAACAAGTGGGACCTCGTCGACGACGACCGGCGCTACTACCTGGCCCGCGAGATCGACCGGGACCTGCGCCGCATCACCTGGGCGCCCCGGGTCAACATCTCGGCGCTGACCGGGCGCGCGGTGGACAAGCTCGCCCCGGCCCTGCGTACGGCGCTGGCCGGGTGGGAGACGCGGGTGCCGACCGGCCGGCTGAACCAGTGGGTGACCGAGTTGGTACAGGCGCATCCGCACCCGGTGCGCGGTGGCAAGCAGCCGCGCATCCTGTTCGCCACCCAGCCGGGTGTCTGCCCGCCGCGGTTCGTCCTGTTCACCACGGGCCTCCTGGACGCCGGCTACGTGCGGTACGTGGAGCGCCGGCTCCGCGAGGACTTCGGCTTCGTCGGCAGCCCGATCCAGGTGTCGGTACGGCCGCGCAAGCGCCGGGAGAAGAAGCGCTGAGTCATGGGAGCCGGTGTGTGCCGGCGCCCACGGCCGCTCAGTGCGGTAGGGCCGGGCGGTGGAAGCCGGTCCGCGGGCGGGGCAGGCGTTCGCCGTCGACGACCAGGTCGACGTCCTCGTTGTAGAAGCAGTACAGGTCGCGGATGGCGGCCGTGTTCGGCGTCGGGTCGGGGTAGCTCCACACCAGGTTGGTGATCTCGCGCCCGCCGACCCGGACCGACCAGTACGACGCGACGCCCTTGTACGGGCAGCCTGTGTGCGTCGGCGACGGTGTCAGCAGGTCCCGGCGTACGTCGGCGGCGGGCAGGTAGTAGCGGATCGGCAGGCCGGTCTCGAACAGCAGCACCGGGTGCCGCGTGTCGGCGAGCACGTCGCCGTCGACCTCGACGACCACGTGCCGCGAGCTGGGGAGTACGTCGACGCGTTTGTGCGGGTCGCGCGGGTGGACGAAGATCTCCTCGTCCTCCTCGTACCAGTGCTCGACGCCCTCGCCGGCGCGTTCGGCCCAGGCGAAGCCGACCGTGTCGGCCAGCTCGTCCACCGGGTACGTCCAGGCGGCGTTGGCCAGCGTCCGCCCGCCGACCGTCAGGTCGTAGTACGTGCCGGCGGTGTCGGTGGGCGGGTCGGCCGCGGGGGTCAGCAGGTCGGCGCGGACCTCGCCGCGCGGGAACACGTACGCGGGGACGGGCACGCCCGGCGCCCACACCAGCCGCGGATGCCGGCTGTCCACCACGGTCGTGTCGCCGATGCGGCCGCGCACCCACCGTTCGCTGGGCTCCCAGCGGTACTCTCCGCTGCTCATGCGCGTCACCCTTCCGTACGGGGTTCCGCCTCCAGCGTGGCACGGGCCGCAGCGCCGGTCCGGCGTACGGGGCGGGTGCCGGGGGGCAGCGTGCCGGCCCGGGCCGCCTCGTCCAGGTAGTCGAGCAGGACGGCGCGGAGGGCGCGGGCGGCGCGCGGCGGCTGGACGTCCTTGCGGTGCGCGAGGCCGATGGTGCGCGACAGGCCGGGCCCGGCGAACGGGGTGATCCGGAAGCGGTTCCCGACCACCATGCTGGGTACGACGGCGAGGCCGAGCCCGGCGGCGACGAACCCGAGTACGGCGTCCATCTCGCCGCCCTCGATCGCGAACGTGGGCTCGAACCCGGCGTTCTGGCAGGCGGTCATCGTGAACTCGCGCAGGTCGTACCCGCGGCGGAACATCACCAGCGGCTCGTCCTCCAGGTCGGTGACGCGCATCCGGTCCCGCGTGGTGGGCGGGGGAGCGGCGGCGGACGAGGCGACGACCAGTTCCTCGCGCAGCAGCGGCGTGGTGGCCAGCGCCGGCCCGGTACTCGACACCGGCAGGATGATCAGCGCCAGGTCGAGTTCGCCCTCGGCCAGGTCGTGCACCAGGTCGCGCGAGCCGGACTCCTCGATCAGCAACCGGATCCCCGGGTACTGCGCCCGGTAGGCCCGGAGTACGTCGGGCAGCAGGCCGGTGAGCAGGCTGGGCGTGGCGCCGAGCCGTACCCGACCGGAGCGCAGCATCGCCAGTTCCTGTACCTCCAGGCGCGCGGTGTCGACGTCGGCGAGGATGCGGCGGGCGAGTGGCAGCAGGGTCTCGCCGGCGGGGGTGAGCGCGATGTTGCCGCGGGCCCGGCTGAACAGCGCGGCGCCCAGTTCGTGCTCCAGCGCCCGGATCTGTTTGGACAGCGAGGGTTGGGCGACGTGCACCGCCTCGGCGGCGCGGGTGAAGTGGCGCGTGTCGGCCACCGCCAGGAAGTACGCGAGCTGCTGCAACTGCACGGTGACACGATAGCCTCTGGCTATCGAGTCCAGCGCGATCATGTCTTGGACCTTATGCCCGGTCCGGTCCTACCGTTGACGGACGTGGCACTAGCGACCCGGGCGGCCCGCCCGTCACCCCTCCGTACGCTGTGGCGCTCGACCGTCGGCAAGAAGGCCGTCATGGCGAGCACCGGCGTGATCATGCTGTTGTTCCTGATCGTGCACATGGCCGGGAACCTCAAGATCTTCTTCGGCCCGACCGACTTCAACAGCTACGCCGCCTGGCTGCGCACCATCGGCGAGCCCGTCCTCCACGAGACCTGGTACCTGTGGGTCCAGCGGGTCGTGCTGCTCGCCTGCCTGGTCGCGCACGTGACGTCGGCGATCCAGCTCACCCACCGCGACATCCACGCCCGCCCCCAGCGGTACCGGTCGAAGCGGCCGTGGCGCGCCACCTTCGCCACCAACACCATGCGGTACGGCGGGGCGATCCTCGCGCTGTTCGTGATCTGGCACATCCTCGACCTGACCGTCGGTGCGGTGAACCCGCGCGGCGAGGCCGGCCACCCGTACGAGAACGTGGTGGCGGACTTCGGGGTCTGGTGGATCGCGCTGATCTACGTGGTCGCGATGCTGGCCCTGTGCCTGCACATCTACCACGGCTTCTGGTCCGCGGCGCAGACCCTCGGGGCGAACAACGCCGCCCGCAACGTCGTCTTCAAGACCATCGCGACCGTGCTGGCGCTCGCCATCACGGTCGGCTTCCTGTCCGTACCGATCGCGGTCATGACCGGGCTGGTGAGGTGACCATGTCGAACCCGAAGAAGCAGAACGCCGCCAAGCGGAGCACCGGCGGGCGGAACGCCGGGAAGCCGAAGGACTCCGTCGGCGCGTACACGGTGGGCGACGCGATCGTCGACACGAAGGCGCCGGCCGGTCCCGTCGAGAAGCGTTGGGACACCAGGCGTTTCGAGGCCAAGCTGGTCAACCCGGCGAACCGGCGCAAGCACCGGGTCATCGTGGTCGGCACCGGGCTGGCCGGCGGCTCCGCCGGCGCGACCCTGGCCGAGCAGGGGTACCACGTGATCCAGTTCTGCTACCAGGACTCGCCGCGGCGGGCGCACTCGGTGGCGGCGCAGGGCGGCATCAACGCCGCGAAGAACTACCGCAACGACGGCGACTCCATCCACCGGCTGTTCTACGACACGGTCAAGGGCGGCGACTTCCGTTCCCGCGAGTCGAACGTGTACCGGCTGGCGCAGATCTCGGTGGAGATCATCGACCAGTGCGTCGCGCAGGGCGTGCCGTTCGCCCGGGAGTACGGGGGGCTGCTGGACAACCGGTCTTTCGGCGGCGTGCAGGTGTCCCGGACGTTCTACGCGCGGGGCCAGACGGGGCAGCAGCTGCTGCTCGGCGCGTACCAGGCGCTGTCGCGGCAGATCGAGGCCGGCAACGTCGAGATGCACGCGCGTACCGAGATGCTCGACCTGGTGGTCGTGGACGGGCGGGCCCGCGGCATCGTGGCGCGCGACCTCGTCACCGGCAAGATCGAGACGTACCTGGCGGACGCGGTGGTGCTGGCGACCGGCGGCTACGGCAACACGTTCTACCTGTCGACCAACGCCAAGGGCTCCAACGCCACGGCGATCTGGCGGGCGCACAAGCGCGGCGCGCACTTCGCCAACCCGTGCTACACGCAGATCCACCCGACCTGCATCCCGCGCTCCGGCGACCACCAGTCGAAGCTGACGCTGATGAGCGAGTCGCTGCGTAACGACGGCCGCATCTGGGTGCCGAAGACCAAGGGGGACAAGCGATCCCCGGCCGACATCCCCGAAGACGAGCGCGACTACTACCTGGAGCGCATCTACCCGTCCTTCGGCAACCTGGTGCCGCGGGACATCGCGTCGCGCGCCGCGAAGAACGTGTGCGACGAGGGGCGTGGCGTCGGCCCCGGCGGGCTCGGCGTGTACCTCGACTTCGCCGACGCGATCCAGCGCATGGGCCTGGACAAGGTGTCCGAGAAGTACGGCAACCTGTTCGAGATGTACGAGCGGATCACCGGCGAGAACCCGTACCAGGTGCCGATGCGCATCTACCCGGCGATCCACTACACGATGGGCGGGCTGTGGGTCGACTACGACCTCCAGTCGACGATCCCCGGCATGTTCGTGATCGGTGAGGCCAACTTCTCCGACCACGGCGCGAACCGGCTCGGCGCGTCCGCGCTGATGCAGGGCCTCGCCGACGGGTACTTCGTGCTCCCGTCGACGATCAACGACTACCTGGCGCGCGGCGGTCTCGATGCGGTCGGCGCCGACGACCCGGCGGTGACCACCACGGTCGCCGAGGTGGAGGACCGGATCAAGCGGCTGCTCGCCGTGGACGGCGACCGTACGGTCGACTCGTTCCACCGGGAGCTGGGCACGCTGATGTGGGACGAGTGCGGCATGGCCCGCAACGCCGAGGGCCTGAAGAAGGCGCTGGCGCGCATTCCCGAGCTGCGCGAGGAGTTCTGGCAGCGGGTCAAGGTCCCCGGCACCGGGTACGAGCTGAACCAGTCGCTGGAGAAGGCCAACCGGGTCGCCGACTTCCTGGAGCTGGCCGAGCTGATGTGCCTCGACGCCCTCGTACGCGAGGAGTCGTGCGGCGGGCACTTCCGCGAGGAGTCGCAGACCCCGGACGGCGAGGCGAAGCGCGACGACGAACGGTTCAGCCACGTCGCCGCGTGGGAGTACACCGGCGTCGGGGAGCCCCCCGTACTGCACAAGGAAACGCTCGACTTCGAGTACGTCCACCCGACCCAGCGGAGCTACGCCTGATGAACCTCACCCTTCGCATCTGGCGGCAGTCCGGGCCGGACGAGTCCGGCGAGATGGTGACCTACCAGGTCACCGACGTCAGCCCGGACATGTCGTTCCTGGAGATGCTGGACATCCTCAACGAGGACCTGATCCTGCGCGGCGAGCAGCCGGTGGCGTTCGACCACGACTGCCGCGAGGGCATCTGCGGGTCCTGCGGCATGGTCATCAACGGCTCGGCGCACGGGCCGGTGCAGACCACCACCTGCCAGCTGCACATGCGCTCGTTCAACGACGGCGACGTCATCGACATCGAGCCGTGGCGGGCCGCCGCGTTCCCCGTCATCAAGGACCTCGTGGTGGACCGGTCGGCGTTCGACCGGATCATCCAGGCCGGCGGGTACATCAGCGCGCCGACCGGCACCGCGCCGGACGCGCACGCCGTACCGGTGCCGAAGCCGGACGCGGACCTGGCGTTCGAGAACGCCACCTGCATCGGCTGCGGCGCCTGCGTCGCCGCCTGCCCGAACGGGTCGGCCATGCTGTTCACCTCGGCCAAGATCAACCACCTGAACGTGCTGCCGCAGGGCCAGCCCGAGCGGGAGTCCCGGGTGCTCGACATGGTCACCACCATGGACGCCGAGGGCTTCGGCGGCTGCACCAACACCGGCGAGTGCGCCGCGGCCTGCCCGAAGGGCATTCCGCTGGCGTCCATCGCCACGATGAACCGCGAGTTCCTGCGCGCCGCCCGCAAGGCCCCGCGCTGAGGCGGGCGTGACGTTCCCCAGCCGCCTGGTGTCCACAGTGGACGCCGGGCGGCCGGATACGTTGCGGGGCAGGCGATGCGCTTCGTACGCGTGTAGCGGTGTGGCGCTCGGCGGTTGAGCCGCGGCGTTCGTGCCGGGCCGGTCGGGGGTGCCGTTCGGGTCGCTGCGGCGGTCGTGCCGGGCGGTCGGGGCACCGCCGCACGGTCGCCGGCGTGCGCTTTGCGTACCCGGCGATGCAGTCGCGCAGTGGTCCTCCGCTGCTCCCTGCTCTGCACGTCGCCGGTGCGTGCCCGGCGATGCGGCGGGTCAGCGTACGGGGCGGCGGGCGAGCATCCGGGTCAGCAGCCGCGTCGCGGCCGTACCGTCGCCGGCGAAGAACTCGGCGTCCACCGCCTCGACCGCGTCGATCGCGCGCCCGGCGAGCCGCGTACCGGCGGGGGTGAGGCGCAGGCTGCGGGCGCGCGTGTCGGCCGGGTCGACCTCGCGGCGCAGCAGCCCCTTTGCCTCCAGGCGGCGCACCACCTGCGAGGTCATCTTGACGTCGGTGCCGGCCTGCCTCGCGAGGCCGAGCTGGTTCGGCGCCTCGCCCCGTTCGCCCATCGACCACGCGCACGCCAGCAGCACGAACTGCACGTGCGTCAGGTCGTACGGCGCGAGCGCGGCGGTCACGGCGCGCTGCCAGTCGAGGGTGAGCCGCCAGAGCAGGAACCCGGGGCTGTCGGCCGGTCCGTCCGGGTGGCGCGTCACCGTCGACCGCCCGTACTCCGGCATGTCCGCTCCCGCCGCCCGATGATCTGTGCGCAGACCAAATGCCGGTACGCCGGCGCCGCAACCGACCCGCCCGCGCGACTGGTCCGGTCCAGCCGGCGCGGGGCGCCGTCTGGTTGATCACAGGGTGGTGTGGAACATCCCGGGCTGTGCCAGGGTTGATGGTGATCGAAACATGCGCTCCGGGGCTCGGTGAAAGTCCGAACCGGCGGTGACAGTCCGCGACTCGCCGATCAGTGTCGGCGATTGAACCGGTGAGATTCCGGTACCGACGGTGAAAGTCCGGATGGGAGGACGCGCACGCGGTCCGCGGCGTCTGCCGCGGGCCGTGCGTTCGGGATGCCCCGGTGTCGGAAAGGGGCACGCATGGGGCACGGGCTGTTGGCGTACGGGGTGAGCATCCTCGGCCAGCGCATCTCGTACGCGGAGATCGTCGGGCAGATCGCGGCTCTCGCGGTGGTGTTCCTCGCGCAGCGGCGGACGCTGTGGACCTGGCCGGTCCAGGTGGTGGCCACCGTCCTGCTGTTCGTCGTGTACACGTCGGCCGATCTCGGCGGTCTCGCCGCCCGGCAGGTCGTCATCCTCGCCATCTCGGTGTACGGCTGGTGGGCGTGGTCGCGCCGCCGCGACCCGGTGTACGGGGTGGTCGTGCGGACGGCGACGTGGGCCGAGCGGGCCGTCATCGCCGGCGTACTCGTGGCGGGCACGGTCGTGATGGCGCTGGTGCTGGACGCGCTGCACGCCTCGTGGGCGCCGTGGCCGGACGCGTGGATCTTCGTCGGCACGGTCGTCGCGTTCGCCGGGCAGGGGCGGGGTCTGGTCGAGTTCTGGCTGGTGTGGCTGGCCGTCGACGCGGTCGGCGTCCCCCTCCAGATCCAGTCCCACCTGTACTTCTCGGCCGCGGTGTACGTGGTGTTCGCGGTGCTGGTGCTGATCGGCGTACGGGACTGGCTGCGCAGCGCCCGGCGTACGGCGCACGAGCCGGTGGCGGAGCGCGCCGGCGTCTGACCGTACGACGGAGGGCCCCGTCGTACGCGGGGCCCTCCGTGATGTGCGGCGGTCAGGGCTGGACGGCGCCGGTACCCGGGTCGAGCAGCAGCGGCGTGCTGTCCGGTGCGTGCCGGAAGTCGAACATCCCGCCGAGCGGTCCGGCGGCCGCGTCGTACGAGTGGTCGCCGATCCGGCCGGCCCGCCAGTTGTCCTCGATGAACCGCAGGATCGACGTCTGGTCGGTACGGGCGTGGTCGACGTGGTTGCGCTTCGCGTACGGGGAGAGGACCAGCATCGGCAGGCGCGGACCGTACCCGCAGCGGTCGTTGTAGCCACCGGCCGCCGGCTTGGACCGGCACGCCGCGCTGTCCGTCGCGGCGTCCTGGGAACCGTTGACGATCGGCGGCATCACGTGGTCGTACCAGCCGTCGGAGTCGTCGTACGCGAGGACCACGGCGGTCGAGGACCACTGCGGCGACTTCTGCAGCTCGTTCAGGGTGCTGGCCACGAACCGCTGCTCGTCCAGCGGGTCGGAGTTGCCCGCGTGCCCGTTCTGGTACGACGGGGCCTTGAGGAAGCTCACCGCGGGGATGTTGCCGGCGGCGACGGCGTCGTGGAAGTCGGCCAGGTCGTACTGGTGGTTGGCCTGGTCGGTGGCGCCGATCGCGGCGACCGACGACGGCGGCAGGTGCTTCGGGTTCGCCGTGGACTTGTAGTACTGGAAGGGCTCGTGGTGCGGGGTGTAGTCGGTGACCGCGTTGCCGCCGATGTTGGTGTGGCTGCTGCCGCACACCGCGTACCCGTTGGCGGTGCCGGTGGGGCGGAAGCCGCCCTGGAACCAGCCCCACGTGACGCCCTGGTCGTTGAGCAGGTCGCCGACGTTGCGGCCGGTGAACGCGCCGAGGTTCTCCTTGGCGGTGTGGTTGCGGTCCGAGCAGTCGTCCCAGGCCGGGTCGGGGTCGTTGGTCATCGTGCCGACGCCGTCCGCGTCCGGCGACGAGACGACCGCCGGGTCGTCGACCTTCTCGTGCGTCACCGGGTCCACGGCGTAGATGCCGTGGGTGTTGCCGGACACCAGGTCGATCGCGCCCGGCGAGGACGGCCCGTACACCGCGTCGAACGAGTTGTCGCTCATCGAGTACCGCTGCGCGTAGTTCCACATCGCGGTGACGGTGTTGCCGTCGTAGTAGTCCATCACCAGGCCCGGCTCACCGAACAGGATCGGCTGCCCCGTGCACGTGTCCTTCTCCGTGTACTCCACGAACTTGTCGGCCTTGCCGCCGTCGTATGCCTTCTGCTCCGCGGCGTACGAGTGGTTCTGGTCGCAGGTCAGCGCCTGCTCGTGGGTGAGCCGCTTCGGGTTGTACTGGTTCGGGTTGTGCGTCAACAGGTCGGGGCTCAGGCCGTTCACCTTCGGCGTGTTCTTCGCCGCGTGGAACGGCGTGCCGTCGGTGTTCGCCGCGTTCGGGTACGTGCCGAAGTAGTGGTCGAACGAGATGTTCTCGCCGAAGATCACCACGACGTGCTTGATCGGGGTCTGCGTCCGCATCGCCGCCGCCGGATGCGCCACGACGGGGCGGACGTCCTGCCCGGCCGCGCCGGCCGAGGTGAGCAGCGCGGCGGCGAGCAGCGCGACTCCGGCGGCGGCGACTCCGGTGGCCCTGTGTCTGCGCATGTCCCGGTACCTCCCCCTTCCGGCGCACCGTCCGGTACGCGACGGGGGAGAGTATGGCACCGATTTTCGGTGAACGACAGGTTGCGTGAAGGTTAGTACTGCTGGATTTCGACCAGGTTGCCCTCCGGATCGCGCAGGTGCGCAGACCGCAACCCGTACGCCTTGTCGGTGGGGCCGGCGACCAGCGTGCCCCCCGCCGCCACCGCCGGCGGTACGCAGGCGTCGACGTCGGCCACGCGCAGTACGACCATCAGCCGGTCGCGGGTCGGCTCCGCGGCGCCGACCGTGCCGACCTCGGCGGCGATCTCGTCGGCGGCCAGGATCGCCAGCGCGGTGGACTCCGCGGGCGTGCCCGCGTGCAGGTCGAACGACACGTACTGGTCGGCGACGGTGCGGGCGGGCACCAGGCCGAGACCGTCGGAGTAGAACGCGGCGAGCGCGGTGACGTCGTGGGCGAGCAGGCGCGGATAGCTGTCGAGAGGCTGCATGATGGGAGAGTACCAATCGTTGGTAGTCACCTATCATTCCCGGTATGGAGACGGTGCCCTCGCTGCGCGCGATCGACGTGTACCTGCTGTCCCGCGTCGGCAAGGCCGGCCGGCGCCGGCTTGCCGAACGGCTCGCCGGGATCGGCTTCACGTTGCGGCACATGGCGATCCTGAGCTACCTCGCCGACCGCGGACCGTCCGCCCAGCGCGAGATCGGCCGCGCCCTGGCCATCGACCCGAGCGACCTGGTCGGCGCGCTCGACGAACTCCAGGGCCGGGACCAGGTCCGCCGCGAACGCGACCCGGACGACCGGCGGCGGCACCGGGTCAGCCTCACCCCCGCCGGGCGTACGGCCCTGCGCCGGTGCCGGCGGCACGCCGCCGCCGTGGACGACGAGGTCCTGGCGCCGCTGTCGGCCGGCGACCGCCGGAAGCTGGGCGAACTGCTCGGCCGCCTCTTCGACGACCTCGACTGACCGCACCGGCCACCACGCCGGCCTCGACCCACGCTGCCCCGGCGCCGCCGGCCGAACGGTGCACCGCGCCGCCACCCCAGCCCTCCCGACCGGCTGCGCCCACACTTCCGGCCGGGCACCGTGTACCGCGCGAGCGGCGCGTGTCCGCCGGCTGGACGCCGCGTACCGCGCAGGCGCAAGGCCCGCCGGCTGGCACCGCGTACCGCGCGAGGTCGGCCTGTCGAGCGGTCAGTGCGCGGGGGGCGCGAGCCCCGACTCCAGGTACGCGAAGGCGTCGTCGATCAGCCGCGCCGGGTCGGTGCCGTCCGGCGCGTCGGTCCACGCCTGGATCGCGGTACGGATCGCGGCGACGGACGCGGCGGCGGTGACCGCCACGTACAGGTGGTCGGTGGCGAGGCCGGTACGGCGGGCCACGCCGGCGGCGAGCGCCCGCTGGACGGAGCCCATCACGGCGACGAACCGGCCGATCAGGCCGGGCTGTTCGCGGATCAGTTCCATCCGGTCCTGCCACATGTCCATGCCCATCGCGTCGCCGACGGCCGAGGCGAGGACCGCGCGGATGGCGCGTACCGGGGACTCGGCCGGTGGGCGCTCGGCGACCGCGGTCGTCACGAACGCGTCGATCTCGGCGTCCCAGTCGATGATCGCCTCCTCCTTGCTGGTGAAGTAGTTGAAGAAGGTCCGCGGGGACACGCCCGCGCGGGCGCAGATCTCCTCGACCGTGACCGCGTCGGGTCCGTTGCTGCGCACCAGTTCCAGCGCCGCGCGTTGCAGCGCGTCCCGGGTGGCCAGCTTGCGGTGTGCCCGACGGCCCCGGACCATCGCCATGGCGCCCCCTCACAACACCGCGACCAGTGTCGTCTTGGATGCTATGTCCGTGGGGCGGCCGTCACCGGCGGTCCACCGCAAACTCGCCGCGGCGCCACCGGTCGGTGGGCCCGGCATGATAGCGGGACGGGAGCGGGCGGTATCACATTCGTCGATATCTTTGCAGCGACTGCACCGTTTCGATAGTTTGCAGTCAGTGCAAGGAATGCCGCCCGCGCCCGGCCCCCGCGCGGACGGCGTACCGGACACCGAGGGTGGACGGCGTCACACGGCGCCGCGGGCGCGAGTCGCCGACCCGACGCGCGGTGGCGCTCACCGCGCGTGAGGCCGACGGGGATTCGGTGGGTGACCTGATGACCGTGGAAGCGGAACGATGCGGTACGGACGGGGCGGCGGGTACCGACGATCCGTCGACGGCCCGGGTACGGCGGCTCGCCGACGCACCGGACCACGAGCGCGCGGCGGTGCGCGGCGAGGTGATCGAGTCGTTGCTGCCGCTCGCCGACCGGCTCGCCCGGCGGTACCGGGGGCTGGGTGTGCCGTTGGAGGATCTGCGGCAGGTGGCCGCGACGGGGCTGATCAAGTCGGTGGACGGCTACCGGCCGCACGTCGGCGCGTTCATCGCGTACGCGGTGCCCACGATCACCGGGGAGCTGCGCCGGTACCTGCGGGACCGGGCCTGGGCGGTCCGCCCGCCGCGGCGCCTGCAGGAGTTGGCGCTGCGCATCCACCACGCCGCGGAGGCCCTGTGCGTACGGCTGGGGCGGTCGCCGAGCGTGCCGGAACTGGCGGACTCGGTGGGCGAGCCGGTGGAGCAGGTGGGGCACGCGGTCGCGGCGTTCCGGGCGTACATGGCGGTGTCGTTGGACGGGGCGCCGGGTGACACGCCGCTGTCCGACCTGTTGCCCGGCTCGGACTCCGGTATCGACGCGGTGGTGGACCGGTTGGCGCTCGCCGAGGCGTTGACGACGCTGCCGCGGCGGGAGCAGGCGATCATCCGGATGCGGTTCCTGGACGAGCTGACGCAGCAGGAGATCGCGGAGCGCTTCGGCATCTCGCAGGCGCACGTCTCCGGCATCCTGTCCCGTACGTTGCGGGCGTTGCGGGCGGAGCTGTCGGCGGAGGAGCCCGAGCCGGCGCCGACCGTACCGGCGCCGCGGACTCCGGCGCGGATGGCGTGCGGCACCCGGAGTACGCGGCGGACGGTGCGGGCGCCGCGCCCGGCGTACGGGCGGCCGCCGTGCCGGCGACGCGACGGGGGACTGCCCGGCTGATCTCCAGGTTCGTGTCAGCTTTCCCCGCCATACTCGACGCGTAGCCGGTCTGTCGCGCGGGCGAGGGGGGATGCATGGCGGTTCCGGTATGGGTATGGCTCGCCACCGTCGCCGGAATCGTCGTGCTCGTCGCCGTGGACGTGCGGCACGCGCGCACCCCGCACGAGGTCGGCTTCCGGGAGGCCCTCACCTGGTCCGTCGTGTACGTGGCGGTTGCCGTGGCGTTCGGTGTCGGGGTGCTGGTGTTCGGTGGGCGCGAGGCGGGCACCGAGTACTTCGCGGGCTATCTGGTCGAGAAGAGCCTGTCGGTGGACAACCTGTTCATCTTCGCGCTGATCCTGGGCCGGTTCGCGGTGCCGAAGCAGTACCAGCAGCGGGTGTTGCTGATCGGGGTGGTCGGCGCGCTGGTGATGCGCGCGGTGTTCATCGCGGTGGGCGCGGCGGTGGTGAGCCGGTTCGCGGTGGCGTTCGTGGTGTTCGGCGCGTTCCTGATCTACACCGCGGTGAAGCTGGTGCGGCCGCAGACGGAGCAGCCGGAGGTGTCCCGGTTCCGGTCGGTACGGCTGATGCGCCGGTTCGTGCCGCTCACCGAGGACTACGGTGACGGCCGCCTGGTCGTACGACGGGACGGGCGGCGGCTCGCGACACCGCTGCTGCTGGTCGCGGGGACGATCCTGTCGGTGGACCTGGTGTTCGCGCTGGACTCGATTCCGGCCATCTTCGGCATCACCGACAACGCGTACCTGGTGTTCACGGCGAACGCGTTCGCGCTGCTCGGCCTGCGCGCGCTGTACTTCCTGCTGGTGGGGTTGCTGGCGCGGCTGGTGCACCTGCACTACGGGCTGGCCGTGATCCTCGCGTTCATCGGGGCGAAGCTGGTCCTGCACTACCTGCACACGGTGTGGCCGGCGGTGCCGGAGATCCCGACGTGGCTGTCCCTGCTGGTCATCGTCGCGGTACTGGCGGTCGTGACGGTGACCAGCCTGCGGGCCACCCGCCTCAGCGCGGGTACGGGCGGTGCAGCGGAAGACCGGGATCCAGCCTGACCCCGAACCCCGGTTTGTCCAATGTGGACACCGAGAGCCGCCCGTCCGTCGGTACGGGTTCGTCGAGCAGCTGCGGGTGGAACATCGGCACCACCTCGTCGGCGGCCGGCGCCATCATCAGGAACTCGGAGAACGGGCTGTTGTGCCGGGTCACCGCGAAGTGGTACGAGTACACGCTCGATCCGTGCGGGACGACGAGCAGGCCGTGCGCGTCGGCGATCGCGGTGATGCGCAGCAGTTCGGACAGGCCGCCGCACCAGCCGACGTCGGGTTGCAGGATGTCCGCGCAGCCCATCTCGGCGAGCATCCGGAAGCCCCAGCGGGTCGCCTCGTGCTCGCCGGTGGTCAGCAGCGTCCCGGGCGGCAGCGCCTTCCGCAGCTTCTGGTACCCCCAGTAGTCGTCCGGCGGGAGCGGTTCCTCGATCCAGCGCAGCCCGTGTTCGGCGGCGCCCCGGGCGAGCCGCAGCGCGTAGTCGGTGTCCAGCGACATCCAGCAGTCGTACGCCAGCCACGCGTCGGGGCCGGCGGCGGCGCGCATGTCGGCCAGCAGCGCGAGGTTCGCGGCGAGGCCCTCGGCGCCCTCGGCGGGACCGTGGTGCAGCGGCAGCTTCCCGCCGAGGAACCCCATCCGTACGGCGAGGTCGGGGCGGGCGCCGGTGGCGTAGAACCGTTGCTCGTCGCGGACCGCGCCGCCGATCATCTCGTGCACGGGCTCCTGGCGTACCGCGCCGAGGAGGTCCCAGAGGGCGAGGTCGACGCCGCTGATCGCGTTGAGTACCAAGCCTTTCCGGCCGTAGAAGAGGGTGGCGGAGTACATCTGGTCCCAGATGCGTTCGAGGGCGGTGACGGGGGCGCCGAGGACGAACCGGGACAGGTGGCGTTCCACGATCCAGGCGGCGGGCTCGCCGCCGGTGGTGACCGCGAACCCGGTGCTGCCGTCGGACGCCTCGACCACCACCACGAGCGTGCCGAGGACGTTGAGCCCGAAACTGCGCCGCGACTCCCGGTACTCCGGGTACCGGGACATCGGCGTGGCGATGTGGTCGTCGATCCAGTGCGTACCCTGCTGGTCGTGGTAGTCGGCGCCGCCGCCGCGCAGCACGTACGCCCGGATGTCGGTGACGGTGGGCTGGGCCATCAGGCGTCCTCCTCGAACCGGACCAGGATCTTGCTCGCCGTACTCTCCCCGCGGGCCAGCGCGGTGAACGCGTCGGGCGCCGCGCTCAGCGGCACCCGTTCGGTGACGAGCGGGGCGACCACGTCGGCCGCGGTGCCCACCCAGGCCGCCGTCTCGGCGAACTCGGCGGCGGTGTAGCAGAAGCTGCCGATCAGCGCGCGCTCGTCGGTGCTGAGCGCGTACGCGGAGAGCTCGACCCGGGGCGCGCCCATGCCGACGAGGACGACCCGGGAACCCGGTGGGGTGGCGGCGAACGCGTCCGCGAGCGTGCCGGCGACCCCGACGGCGTCGACCGCGACGGTCGGTGGGCCACCGAGCGCGTCGGCCGCGGCGGCCGGCAGTTCGTCCGGCGCCACCGCGTACGCGCCGAGCGCGGTGCACAACGCGCGGCGGTCCGGATCCGGTTCGGAGACGGCGATCCGGGTCGCGCCGAGCCGCCGGGCGCCGAGTACGACGGCCTGGCCGATGGGGCCGCCGCCGACGACGAGTACCCGGTCGTCGGGGGTGACGTCGCCGCGGCGGGCCGCGTGGTAGCCGACGGCGAGCGGTTCGACGAGCGCGCCGAGGTCGATCGGCAGGCTCGCCGGCAGCGGTACGACGTTGGCGGCCGGGAGTACGAGCCGGTCGGCGAATGCCGCGCTGCGGGCCGGATCCACCCCGATCACCGTCCGATGTGGACAGACCTGCGGCCGGTCCGCGGCGCACGCCGGGCAGGCGCCGCACGCGAGCACCGGGTACACGGTGGCGGGAGTACCGAGGGGGAGATCGACGCCGGGGCCGACGGACTCGACCCGGCCGACCGTCTCGTGCCCCATCACCTGCCCGGGACGGCGCCGACCGTTCTCCCCGGTGAAGCCGTGCAGGTCCGAGCCGCAGATCCCGGTCGCCGCGATCCGCAGCACCACCTCACCCGGCCCCGCCACCGGGTCGGGCCGGTCCTGCACCGACAGCGCCCAGAAGTCGTCCAGTACCAGCGCGCGCACACGTACTCCTCACTGAAGGTTGACGAACATGCCGCCGTCGACGAGCAGTTCCGCACCGTTGACGTACCCGGCTTCGGGGCGGGTCAGCAGCCAGACGGCGCCGGCGATGTCCTCGGGCACCCCGGTCCGGCCGACGGGGATGCGCTGCTGGAACATCTCCCGCTTGCCCGGCTGCGCCAGGTCCGCGCGGTTGATGTCGGTCTCGATCGTGCCCGGCAGTACCGCGTTGCAGGTGATGCCGTGCGGGGCGAGCACGATGGCGAGGCTCTTCATCAGCGAGCTGACACCGGCCTTGGTCGCGCAGTAGTGCACCTGCTGCGCGCCGCCGACCCAGGCCGAGATCGACGACACCGACACGACCCGGCCGCCGCGCCCGTCGGCGACCATCCGGCGGGTGAACGCCTGCGTGACGAGGAAGACGCCGCGCAGGTTCACGTGATGGGTACGGTCCCAGGTCTCCACGTCGATGTCGAAGAAGTCCCGGAACGGGCAGATGCCGGCGTTGTTGACGAGGACGTCGATGGTGCCCAGCTCGGCGTGCACGGCCTCGGCCATCCGGGTCACCGCCGCCGGGTCCGCGACGTCCGCCTCCACCGGGTACGCCGTGCCGCCGGCGGCGCGGACCTGCCGTGCGGTCTCCTCCGCGTGGTCGGCCTCGCCGGGCGGGTGGTTGATCGCGACCCGGGCGCCCTCGGCGCCGAACCGTACGGCGGTGGCGCGGCCGATCCCGCGCGCCGCACCGGTCACCAGCACCGTACGCGGCGGTGCTGGCTGCTGCGTCTCGCTCATGCGATCCTCCCGTTCGGGTACCGCTCGAAGTTGGCCGGGTCGTACAGCCCGACGACGTGGTCGGCGGTACGGCGGACGCGGTCGTGCGCGGCGAGGCACTCGTACATGTTCTCGGAGATGCCGATGGGGTGGTCGGTGTCGACGTTGTCGCGCAGGAAGAACGTGTCGGACAGGGCGACGACGCCGGCGGCGGTGTCGACCTCGACGACCATCGACGCCCGGTGGTGCCCGCCGCTCCACCACGTACGCAGGCCCGGGGCGACGGTGTCGGAGTCGCCGAGCAGGCGTACCCGGGGCCAGGCGTCGGTGACCAGGTGGACCAGGATCTCGTCCGGGATCGACGTGGCGCGGTCGTCGTGCGGGTGCGCGTGCGTGGTGTGGAAGTGCGTCCACCCCCGCTCGGTCAGGCAGATCTCCGCGTTCCGGAACGCCGGCACGTTGCTGACCGTGTACAGCTGGAGCGGGGTCAGCAGCACGTGCGTCACCTCGTCGGGCGTGACACCGTGCGCGGACAGCTGGTCGAGGACGAACTCGCCCGGCTCGCGCCGCAGTACCGCGCGCTCGCCGAGCACCTGGGTCCACTTCTCGTTCATGGGGCCGATGTCGGCGGCCGGGCCGGTGTTGACGAGCGCGGTGACGCCGTGGCCCCGGATCAGCGCCACCTGGAAGCGCAGCGGCACCCACTCGTCCCACCGGCTCATCCAGTACGCCTCGGGGCCGGGCACGTCGCCGCGGCCCATCGACAGCATCGTCACCTCGTACTGCGGCACGGGCGCCGCCTCCTCTTCGCGCGGTGGAAGGACCGGTCAGGACCTCTCGGATCGGTGGCCGAGTTCGGTGGAGAGCGCGGATCCGGCCTCCCGCAACAGATCCAGCGCCCGTTGCCGCAGCGGCCGGCGGAACCGGATGGTCGGCGCGGACACGCTCATGCCGGCGACGACCCGGTCGTTGCCGTCCCGCACCGGCACCGCCAGGCACCGCACCCCCACCGTGTACTCCTCGCCGTCCGCGCCGTACCCGCGGCGGCGTACCTGGCGGAGGACGGTGACGAGGTCGGCGAGGTTGGTGACCGTGTGCGGGGTGAACGAGGCCAGCGTGACCCCGCGGAACCGTTGCGCCAGTTCGGAATCCGGCAGGCCGGCGAGCAGGACCTTGCCGAGCGCGGTGGTGTGCGCGGGCAGCCGGCGGCCGACCTCGGACGCCAGCGCGAGCGCCTGCCGGCCGTCGACCTTCGCCACGTACACGTTGTCGACGCCGTCGAGTACGGCGAGCTGGACCGTCTCGTTCAGCTCGTCGCGGATGGCGCGCATGTGCGGCAGGGCGCGGTCGGCGAGCCCGAGCGTCCGCCCGTACGCGTTGCCGGCGGACAGCGTACGGATGCCCAGCGAGTACCGCCGGGTGCGGTCGTCGAGGTGCGCCCAGCCGCTGTCGACGAGGGTGCGCAGCAGGCCGTGCAGGCTGGACTTGGGGTAGCCGAGCCGGTCGGCCAGCTCGGTGAAGCCGAGCGGTTGCTCCTGCTCGGTGAGCAGCTCCAGGATGGCCAGGGCGCGCCGCGCCGACTTGACCGCGTCGCTCGGTGGAGCGTTCACGTTCATGAACTTTCTTTCCGACTCTTGAACCGACGCCCGGGACGCTACTACGTTTCCCCCCGAAACAGAACCGTCACATTCCTGACGGGAGCCGGCATGACGTGGGTACATGCGGCGGAACGGGCGTTCGCCGAGCCGGACCCGGCGTACGGACCGGTACCGATCTGGTGGTGGTCCGGCGACCGGCTCGACGTCGAGCGGTTGTGCGACCAGCTGCGGCGGCTGGCCGACGGCGGCGTACGCGCGGCGGTGGTGCTCAACCTCGCGCCGTCCGGCCCGCTGCACGGCTCGCTCGCCGACGACCCGCCGTTCCTCAGCGCCGCGTGGTGGGAGATCTTCCGCGCGGTGTGCGCCGAGGCCGACCGGATCGGCTTCCGCCTCTGGTTCTACGACCAGCTCGGCTTCTCCGGCGCCAACTTCCAGGCCGAACTCGCCAGCGCGCGCCCGGGGTACGCCGGCTGGGACCTGCGGCGCGTGGTGGCCCGCGGGAGCGGCCCGCTGCGGGTGACGTGCCCGCCCGACGGTACGCCGGTGGCCGCCGCACTGGTGCACGCCGAGGGCGCCGTCGAGGTGCCCGTGGTGGACGGAAGTGCTTGCACCGCAACGGAAGCTGACGGCACGCTGGTGCTGGCGTACACGGTGCGGCGGGGGTTCGACTACCACCACCCGGAGGCGTGCGCGGCGCTGCGCGACCGGGTGCACGGCGCGTTCGAGCGGAACGCGGGGGAGTGGCTGGGGTCGGTGCTGGTCGGCTCGTTCCAGGACGAGCTGCCGGCGATGCCGACGTGGAGCGCGCGGTTCGCCGACGAGTTCGCGCGGCGGCGCGGCTATCCGCTGACCGGCGTGGCGCTCGCCGCGCTGTGGTGCGACACCGGCGCCGGCGGCGAACGCGTCCGGTACGACTACCACCGTACCCGCGCCGAACTGGCCGAGGAGGCGTTCTTCCGCCCCCTGTACGAGTGGCACGAGCGGCACGGCATGCGCTGCGGGTACGACCAGCAGCATCCGGCCCGGGTCGGCGAACCGGTCGGCTCGACGGAGCTGTACGCGGACTATCCGGGCGCGGGCCGGTGGTACGCGGTGCCGGGGTGCGACCACATGGGCGACGCGAAGGTCCACAGTGGACTGTCGCACGCGTACGCCCGGTCGGGGGCGTGGTTGGAGGGGTTCCACTCCAGCGGCTGGGGCGGCACGCTGGAGGAGACGCTCGACTGGCTGCTGCCGTGGCTGCGCGCCGGCGTCACCCTGTACGACCCGCACGCCGTCTACTACGCCACCCGCGCCGGCTGGTGGGAGTGGGCGCCGCCGTCGACCTGCTGGCGCCAGCCGTACTGGCCGCAGTACCGGCGGTTCGCGGAGGTGGTGGCGCGGCTGTGCGGGGTGCTGTCGGCCGGCGTGCACGAGTGCGACGTCGCGGTGCTCTACCCGACCGTCTCGGTACAGGCCGGGCTGGCGCTGGACGGGACGCTCGCCGCGGCCGACGACGCGCAGCGGGAGTACCTGGCGCTCAACGGATCCATGTCGTGGCTGCGCGAGACGCCCGGGGTACTGGCCGCCGCCGGCGTCGACTACGACGTCATCGACGACACCGCCGTACGGACCGGTCGGGTCGCGGACGGCGCGCTGCGCGTCGCCGCCGAGGAGTACCGGACGGTGCTGGTGCCGGGATGCGCGTGGCTGTCGGACGACACGGCCGGTGCGCTCGCCGCGCTGTCCGCCGCCGGTGGCGTGGTGCGGTGCGTCGGTCGCGCGCCGACCGGCGCCCTGCCGACCGGCGGCGCCGGCTGGGAGGCGTTCGCCGCCGCGCTGGCGGACGGGACGATCCCGGTGGTCGACGCGGCCGACCTCGACCTGACGCCGCTGGTACAGACCCCCGAACCCGTTCTGGTACGCCGGTTCGGCGGTGACCGGGTCGTCCTGGTCACCGCGCACGACGCCGAAACCGGTACGGCACAACCGATGCACGGCGAGTGGGTGTTCTTCGACGCGCACACGTTCTTCGACTTCGACCGGTACTGGCGGGAGATGGCCGAGCGCGGCTACGACTTCCGGCCGCTGGTGCCGGGCCGGGTGACGACGCTGCGGGTGCCGCGCGACTGGGGCACGTACGCGGAGGTGTGGGATCCGACGACCGGTGCCCGGCACCGGGTGTCGGTGCGCGCCGACGGCACCGTGCACGTGCCGTTGCGGTACGGGCCGGCGGTGTTCGTGGTGTTCCGGGCCGAGCCGGGCGAGACGGACCCCGAACCGGACGACCCGGCCACGGTACTGGCGACGCTGCCCGACGACTGGTCCGCCCGGGTCGAGTGCACCCTGGACAACACGTGGGGCGACCTCGGTCCCGGTACGGCGCCGGTACCGGTGCAGACGTGGCGGTTCGAGCACCGTACCGGGGACGGGTGGGTGCCGGTGGTCGCCACCTTCGGCCGGTACGCCCAGGTCGCCGGACCGTGCGCAACCGCGGACGAGCTGCCGACGGCGGGGTGGCGCGACTGGGAGTACTCGCTGTCCCGCGGCGTCGCGCACGATCCGCTGCACCGGGAAACGTTGGGGCCCAAGGGATACGTACCTGAGGAGTTCGTGCACGTCGACGGCTCGGCGGGCGACTGGGTCGCGGTACGGACCGGGTTCCGGCTCGGCGCCGACGACCTCGCGGACCTGCACCTGGCGGCCGGCGCGCCGGGGCACCGCGAGATCCGGCTCAACGGCACCGTGCTGCCACCCGCCGGCGACGGCTACCTCACCGTGCAGCCGGTCTCCGCCCGATCCGGGTACAACACCCTGGAGGTACGGATCCGGTCCGATGTGGACGGCCCGGTGCGCTGCTGGTGGGCGCTGACCCGGCAGCCGGAGCGGTTGGTACGGCCGGAGTGGCTGACCGGCGCCGGTCCGCTGCGGGTCACCCACCGCTTCCGGCTGGACGGGCCGGCGACCGCGGGCGAGGTGCAGATCGGTACCGAGGGGGCGGCCACGATCCGGCTCAACGGAGCCGATCTGGGCCGGCAGGGCGGGTTCGACCCGTACGCGCAGAACCGTGCCGTCCGGGTCCTGCCGTACGACGTGACGGGGTTGGTGCGGCCCGGGGACAACGAGCTGACCGTGGAGTTCGCGGACACCGGGACGCCCGCCCTGTGGGTCGACGGCGCGGTGGTGACCGCGACCGGCACCGTACCGGTGGTGTCCGGTCCGAAGTGGACGGACGACACCGTACGGCTGCGCCGCGAACAGTGGCTCGACCCGCGCTGGGCCTGCCGTACGCCGCGGCCGCATCCGCTGCCGGGGGCCGCCTGGCTGGATCCCGCGGTCGACGACGGCAGCGTGCTGCCCGTCGTACCGCTGCCGGACGGGACGCCTCCCGGCGTGCAGTGGTTCCGGTACGATCTGCCGCCCGGCGCCACAGCCATGCGGGTACCGGTCGCCGGTGCCGCATCGGTGTGGTGGGACCGCGCCGAGCCACCCGCCACCGGCGACGGAGAAACCGTTGCTACGCAACCGGTTCCGGTACCGCCGGGCGCGCGTAGCTGCCTGCTCGCGGTGACCCCGGCCGACGGGCGACGCGGCGGCGCGGTGTTCACCGGGCCGGTGGAGTACGAGACGGGGACGGGGCGGATCGGGCTCGGTGACTGGTCCGAGCACGGGCTGTCCGGCTTCTCCGGCACCGTCCACTATGCACAGACGATCGACGCGCCGGCCGTACCCGGTCCGGTGTGGCTCGACCTCGGCGCCGTCCGCGGCACCGCCGAGGTACGGATCAACGGCAGGCCGGTGGGCGAGCTGCTCTGGTCGCCGTACCGGATCCGGGTCGACGGGTGCCTCCGGCCCGGACCGAACGACCTGCGGGTGACGGTCCGCAACACCCTCGCGCCGTACCTGGCGGACGCGTCGCCCACCCCCGGGGTCTTCGCCGGCCAGTGCCGATCGGGTCTGTACGGCCCGGTCCGGCTGCTCGGCGGCCCCGGCACCTCCCACGACGCCGGTGACGGCCGGACCCAAGGAGACGCGGATGACTGACCCGCACGTGGCTGCACCCGAGGAGGCCGACGACCGGGCGACCCGGCGCCGGCACTGGAAGTGGACCGCCGTGGCCGGCATGGCCAGCTACATCGACGCCGGCTCGATCGTCGCCGGTTCGGTCGGGCTCGCGCTGTGGAGCAAGAAGTTCGGGCTGACCGACAGTACGGTCGGGTTGCTGGGCGCGTTCAGTTCCAACGCGATCTCGGCCGGCGTGGGCGCGCTGATCGGTGGCTGGATCTGCGACCGGTTCGGCCGCAAGAAGATCTACACCTGGGACCTGCTGCTCTACGCGTTCGGCATCCTGTGGCTGATCTGTTCGGTGAACTCGTGGATGCTGTTCGTCGGCTACATCCTGTGCGGCCTGGCGGTCGGCGCGGACGTGCCGGCGTCGTGGACGCTGATCACGGAGCTGGCACCGGCGAAGAACCGGGGCCGGATGGGTGGACTCGCCCAGGTGCTCTGGAACCTCGGTCCGGTGGTGACGCTGCTGCTGTCACTTGCCTTGGCGCCCTTGGGAATGCTCGGCGTACGACTGGTCTTCGTGCACCTGCTCGTCGTGGCGCTGGTGACGTGGATACTCCGCAAGGGGGTGAGCGAATCCAGCCGCTGGAAGGAGGCCACCGCGACCGAGGCCCGGCGTACCGGGCAGGTGGCGGGCACGACGGCGGCACGGATCGCCGCGCTGTTCACCCGCCGGGGCGCGACCGCACTGCTGTTCTGCATCGGCATGTACGGCGTGTGGAACCTGTTCGCCGGTACCAACGGCTTCTACTTCCCGTACCTGCTGTCCACGTTCGGCGCGCAGAGCCAGGCGGCCAGCGTCGGGTTGCAGTGCGTCAGCTTCCTGCTCACCGTGGTCGGCACGCTCATCGTGTACATGCCGCTCAACGACCGGGTCAACCGCCGCGTCCTGCTCGGCATCAGCGTCGTGCTCCAGTTCCTCGGCATGGGACTGTTCGTGGTACTGCCACTGAACCTGCCGGTGGCGCTGGCGTACGTGATCCTGATCGGGTTCGGGTCGGGCTTCGGGCAGCAGCACTTCTTCCAGCTGTGGTCGGGTGAGCTGTTCCCGACGATCCTGCGGTCCACCGCGCAGGGCTTCACGTTCGCCGTGGTGCGCATCGGGCTCGGCATCTGGAGCTTCTTCGTCCCGCTCATCACCCACCACGCCGGATTCCGTTACCTGGCCCTGATCCTCGTACTGCTCCAGGCGGTCAGCGGCGTGATCGGCGTCGTGTTCGGCCCGCGTACGGCGGGCAAGACGCTGGAGGAGATCGAGGTGTCCCGCGGCTGGCGCAGCGCCGGCCAGTCCGGCCCGGTCACCGCGGAGCAGGTCGCCGAGGGGGGCCGCGCGTGAAGCGACGGACCGCGCTGACCGGGATCGCCGTCGGGTCGGCCGCGCTCGCGGCGGGGATCCCGGTTCCGGCCGCGGCGGCGCCGGGTGACGGCGCGCTGCGCGTGACCGGACTGCGTACCGACGGGCTGACCGACCCGCTCGGCATCGACGACACCGCGCCCCGGCTGTCCTGGTACCTGACCGACGGCGGCACCAGCGAGCGGCAGACCGGCTACCGGATCCGCGCCGCCCGTACGGAAGCGGGACTGTCCACACCGGACCTGTGGGACAGCGGGCGGGTAGCTTCGGCGGAGAATACCCAGATCCCTTACGGTGGGCCGGAACCCGGCTCGCGGGACGAGGTCTGGTGGCAGGTCCGGGCGTACGACGCGGCCGGGCGTGCGACGCCGTGGAGCGCGCCGGCCCGGTTCGAGATGGGGCTGCTCGACCCGGCGGACTGGTCCGCGCGCTGGATCACCCATCCCGACTGGCTGTCCGCGCCGAACACGGTGCCGCTGCCGCTGTTCGCCCGCCAGTTCACCGCCCGTGGCGTACGCCGGGCCCGGCTCTACGTCACCGGTGTCGGCATCTACCACGCGACGCTCAACGGCCACGACGTGACCGACGCCGTCCTGGAGCCGCCGAACACCGACTACGCCCAGCGCGTCGTGTACGCCTGCCACGACGTCACCGACCTGCTCGCCGACGGCGCCAACACCCTCGCGGTACGGCTCGGCAACGGCACGTTCAACGTGCCGGACACGCCGGACCGGTACCGGAAGTACGTGGGGGTGCAGGGGCCGCCGAAACTGTTGGTACAGCTGGAGATCGACGGCGAACGCATCGTCTCGGACGGCGCCTGGCGCACCACGCTCGGCCCGACCACGTTCACCACCTGGTACGGCGGGGAGGACTTCGACGCGCGCCGCGACCGGGTCGGCTGGGACCGGCCGGGTGCGGACCTGTCCGGCTGGACCGCCGCGGTGGTGACCGGCCCGCCGGCCGCCGGTACGACGCTGTCCGGCCGGATGTTCCCGCCGGTGACCCGCCAGTCCACAGTGGACACGGTGGCGATCACCCGCCCGAAGCCCGGCACGTACGTCTTCGACCTCGGCGCGAACGTGGTCGGCTGGGAGGAACTGCACGTCGCCGGCCCCGCCGGTACGACGGTGACGGTGCGGCCGGGCGAGCGGCTGAGCGCCGACGGCCTGGTCGACCAGGGCACGATGATCGCCGGCGGCGCGACCTCGCCGCCCATCATGGACCGCTACACGCTGGCCGGGCGCGGCACCGAGGTGTGGCATCCGCGCTTCTGCTACCACGGGATGCGCTACCTGGAGGTCACCGGACTGCCGTCCGAACCGGACCGGTCCACGGTCCGCGCGCACGTGCTGCACACCGCGAACGCGCCCGCCGGCGACCTCGCCACCTCCAGCGGGCTCGTCGACGGCGTGCACGACCTGGTCGTCGCGTCGGTGCGCGGCAACATGTTCAGCGTGCCGACCGACTGCCCCGACCGGGAGAAGCTCGGCTGGCTGGAGGAGACCCACCTCAACTTCACCACCCTCAGCCGGAACTTCGACATCGCGGCGTACTTCCGCCAGTTCCTGCGTACCGTCGCCGAGGCGCAGGAACCGAGCGGGCTGGTGCCGGACATCGCCCCGCAGTACGCGCACTTCAGCGGCGGCTCGCACGACGAGCCGAACTGGGGGTCGGCGATCGTGCACGCCGCGCTCGCCACCTACCGGGCGTACGGCGACGAGCGGGTGCTCGCCGACAACTGGACCGCGATGACGCGCTATCTGGCGTACCTGACGGGAAAGGCATCGGGGAACCTGCTCGACTACGGGCTCGGCGACTGGGGCGAACTCGGCCAGAACACGCCGATCGGCGTCGCGGCGAGCTACGGGTACCTGCGGACCGCGGCGGGCGTCGCCGAGGTGGCGCGGGTGCTCGGCCACGACCCGGCACCGTACGAGGCGCTCGCCGCGGACGTGCGCGCCGCGTTCAACGGCAGGTACGCGGACCCGGCGAACCACACGTACGCGAACGGGACGCAGGCCGCGGACGCGTTCGCGCTCGACGCCGGGGTCGTCCCGGCCGCTGAGCGGGACGCGGTGCTCGACCACCTGGTCGCCGGGATCCGGCGCTACGGCAACCATCTGACCGTCGGCGAGATCGCTCTGCCTGCCGTCTTCCGGGTACTCGCCGCGGGCGGCCGGGACGACGTGGTGTGGGACGTGCTCGCCGCCACCGGCGACCCGAGCTACGGCTACCAGCTCGTCAAGGGCGCCACCACGCTCACCGAGTACTGGGACGGACCCACCGCGTACGGGTCGCAGAACCACTGGATGATCGGCGCCATCGAGGACTGGTTCACCAGCCGGCTCGTCGGGCTCACCGCCGCGCCCGGCGCGGTCGGCTTCCGCGAGCTGCGGGTGGCACCGGTACCGGTCGGCGACCTGTGGCAGGTCCGCGGCAGCTACCGCACCCCGTACGGCGAGGCGGCCGTGTCGTGGCGGTGGACCGGGCACACCCTGACCCTGTCCGTACGGGTGCCGGTCGGGGTCACCGCGACCGTCGTGCCGCCGCCCGGTACCACCGCGGTGCGCGCCCCGGACGGCGCGCAGCGCGTCGACGGCGGGTACCGGATCGGTTCGGGGGACTGGGATTTCACGGCGACGACCCGGACCGCCGCGCCCCGACCCCGGGACGTCCAGGTACTCGTCAACGCCCCGCGCGCCACGGTCCCGGTACTCGGCGACGAGCCGATCAGCGCCACGTTCGAGGTGCACAACCTCGGCGACCGTACGGTGTCGGTCACGCCGCGCGTCGCCGCGAGCGCCGGCTTCACCGCGCGGGCGTCCGCGTCCCGGCTGACGATCGGTCCACATCGGACGGTGCCGGTGACCGTGTCGCTGACCCGTACCGGTGACAGGGCCGACGGCACCGTGTCGCTCGCCGCGGCCGGTACCACCGGGACGGCGACGCTCGTCGGCACGGAGAACTGGGCGCGGGTTGCGACGATGGAGTCGTCCAGCGACCACAACGGATCGGCCGCGTTCTTCACCAACGACGGCAACACCGACTCCGCGTACTGGCACAACGGGGTCGGCGGGTGGAACGACGGGACGAGCAAGCAGTTCCCGGACACGCTGACCGCGCGGTGGACGCATCCGGTGACGCTGAGCCGGGCCGTCATGTACACCCTGGACAGCGACCGGTATCCGGCGTCGGCGACCGGGCTGCGCGACTACGACGTGCAGGTCGCCGACGGGGCCGGCTGGCGGACCGTGGCGTCGGTGCGCGGCAACACGGCCGGGCGGGTCGAGTCCCGGTTCGATCCGGTGTCGACGACCGCGCTGCGGCTGTCCATCACCGACACCAACGACCACGGGTACAGCCGGGTCGTCGAACTGGAGGCGTACGGCTGACCGACCGACCCCGGCGCGCGCCGCCGGGGTCAGTCCAATCGCAGCACGTATTCCCCGGTCACCTCGCCGCGGCCGTTCGCGAAGCCGGAGTCCTCGCCGACGACGCGGAAACCGTTGCGCTCCAACACCCGCAGCGAGCCCGGGTTGCCCTTGGCGACCCGGGCCGCGATCGGCCGGGTCGACACCTCCGCCAGCAGCAGCCCCAGCGCGGCGGTCGCCACGCCCTTGCCCCACCAGGCGCGGTCCACCCAGTACGTCACCTCGGTGTCGCCGTCCATCTCGAACGTGGCGATGCTGCCGACGACGGTGTCGTCCACCGTGATCGTGCGCTGGAACACGGTCGGGTTCGCCGTGTTCCGCGCCCAGTGCGCGTCGAACGCGGCCCGGTCGTCCGGATCGGCCGCGGTGAACGCGGCCATCCGCACGGCCTCCGGGTCACGCTGGAAGGCGAAGAAGTGGTCGAGGTCGGTCGGCCGGGTCTGCCGCAAGGTCACCATCCGGCCATCGTCACACCGGGGTACGACAATCAGCCGCCGAACGCGTACCGCCCCGACCCGGTCGTGACCACCGTCGTACCGTCCGGGCCGGGTGCGACGGCGAGTACGCCGGGCTCGTCGGACGCGGGGGCGGCGGTACCGGCCGGCAGGTGCACGTCCGCGGTGGTGTTCGGCGGCACCGTCACGTCCAGCCGGAACGGCCCGAGCGACCACGCCACCTCGACCGTGCCGTACCCGGTGTCCAGGGTGGTGGTGGCGCTCGTGACCCCGCCGCCCGGCCGGGGCCGCACGGTGATCCGCCGGTACCCGGGCTCCGCGGGGGCGAGGCCGCCGAGCGTGCGGTACAGGAAGTCCCCGACCGCGCCGTACGCGTAGTGGTTGAAGGAGGTCATGCCGGGATCGGCGAAGCCGCGCGCGTCGCTCCACGAGTCCCAGCGCTCCCAGATCGTCGTCGCGTCCCCGCGCACGATCGGGTACAGCCACGACGGATACTCCTCCTGCCGGAGCAACGCGTACGCCAGATCGGGCCGGCCGCCGTCGGCGAGCGCGTCGAGCAGCCAGGGAGTACCGAGGAATCCGGTGGTGAGGTGGGTGTTGCGGGCCAGCACCTCGGCGGCGAGCCGGGCGACCGCCAGCGGCGCCTCGTCGGCGGTGAGCAGGCCGGCGGTCAGCGCGAGCACGTACCCGGTCTGGGTGCCGCCGGCGACTCGCCCGCCGCCGCCGAGATGCCGGCGCCGGAAGCGGTCCCGGGCCCGGTCGGCGATCGCGTCGAACGCACCGGCACCGTCCACATCGGACACCACGCGCGCCAGCCCGGCCGCGACCCGCGCCGTGTACGCGAGGTACGCGTCGTTCACCACGTCCTTGTCGGTCGGCGTCACCGCGAGCCAGTCGGCGAAGCCGCCGGACGGGTGCCGCGGCGCGTCGTCCCGGTCCAGGTACGCCAGCCACCGGCGCATCGCGGGCAGGCACTCGCGGACCACCCGGTCGTCGCCGTACGCCCGCCACAGCCGGTCCGGCACGATCACGATCGCGTCGCCCCAGCCGGGACTCGCCGCCTGGTCCGGGTCGAGCTGCCCGGTCAGTACGTCCGGCGCCACGTGCGCCACCGCGCCGTCCGCGCGCTGCGCGTCACGTACGTCGGTCAGCCAGGCGCGCAGGAACGCCGACACGTCGTGGTTGAACGCCGCGGTCGCCGCGAACACCTGCGCGTCGCCGGTCCAGCCCAGCCGCTCGTCCCGCTGCGGGCAGTCCGTCGGTACCGACAGGAAGTTGCCGCGCTGGCCCCGGACTATGTTGTCCTGCAAGCGGTTCAGCGTCCCGTCCGAGCAGCGGAACGTGCCCGTCGCCGGCATGTCCGCGTACACCACTAGTGCCGTCACGTCGGCGGCGTCCAGCTCGCCCGGCACGCCCGTGACCTCCGCGTACCGGAAGCCGTGCGTGGTGAACTCCGGCTCCACCGTCTCGCCCGCCTCGTCACCCCGCAGCACGTACTCGTCGGTCGCGCGGGCGGTGCGCAGCGCCTCCGTGTACAGCTCGCCGGTGTGGTCGAGCATCTCCGCGTGCCGCAGCACGATCCGGGTACCGGCCGGGCCACGGGCGCGCAGCCGCACCCAGCCCACCAGGTTCTCGCCGAAGTCCACGATCCAGCGGGCGCCGCCGCGCCGCTCCACCCGCCGTGCCGGCACCTCGCGCTGTACCCGGATCGGCGGTTTGGTGGCCGCCTCGACCGTGCCGCGCGGCCCCGACACCTCCACCGCCGCCGGCCAGTCCGCGCCGAAACCGGGTTTGTCCCACCCGACGGGCTCGGCCCGCGCGTCGATCACCGTGCCGTTCTGCAGATCCGCGTACCGCACCGCGCCCGTCCCCGTACGCCAGGCGGTGTCGGTGCCGATCACCTCGTGCCGGCCGTCGTCGGTCCACACGTGCAGCTCCGCCCGGAACGACCGCGTCCGTCCATAGTGGAACGAGCGGCAGAACCCCACGTTCCCGGCGTACCAGCCGTCGGCGACGACCGCGCCGAGCGCGTTGCCGCCGGACCGCAGCTGCGCGGTCACGTCGTACGTGCGGTAGCCGAGGCGGGTCGCGTAGTCCGTCCAGCCCGGCGCGAGATGCTCGTCGCCGACCTGGGATCCGTTCAGCCGCACCGAGTACACGCCGCCAGCCGTCGCGTACAGCCGGGCGCGGCGGACCCGGCCGGACACCGTGAACTCGCGGCGCAGGTACGGACTCGGCCGGTGGGTCAACGGATCCCGGCCCCACGGCGGTGCGCCGTGCGCACCCAGCGACACCGCGAGCGCGTCCCCGACCCGCCAGGTGTCGTCCGTGCCGACCGTGAGCGGGGCGAGCCCGTCGAGCGCGATGTCCAGCCGCCCCACCAGGTTCCCGGAGCCGGACCGGACCGCGATCGTGTTGCGCCCGGGCCGCAGCGCGGACAGCGCCGACCCGACCGCCGGTACGTCGAGGTCGTTGACCGACACGGTGACCGCCGGGACCGTCCCGTCCGTCGCGGTGCCGTCGCCCGGATCCGGTGGCGCGGCGGTGAAGACCGCGTCGGCGGTGAGCACCCGCCGGCCCGCCGGCAGCTCGAACTCCGTCGTGAACACCGCCGGACCCGGCTCCACCGCGCCGATCCGGTGCAGCGACCGCAACGGCGCCACCGTGTCGAGGTCGGGCGGCGCCGGCTCGTCCCGTTCGACCGCGGAGGTCACCCAGCACGACGCGGCGCCGAAACCGCCCAGCAGACCGGTTTCCCAGCCGCCCGGCTCCGACCACGCCGTCCACTCGCCGTCCGCGCCCCGCACCCGCACCCGCGCCCGGTACGGGGTGGACGGCCGCAACGCCGGCCCCGCGTACGGGATGCCGGTGCTCCGGTCCGACTCCACCGTGCCCGAGTCCCACAGCACGTCGCCGCCCGCCGGGTCCGCCCCCGCCCCGACCACCACCTGGTACGCCGACTGCGCGAGCCCGCGACCGTCCCCGTCCAGCCGCCACGACAGCAGCGGGGCCGGTTCGTCGACCCCGATCGGCTCGACCCGACGATCGACCCGCAACCCGGTCACCCGCACGACCGACCACCCACTTTCCTTTCGTGGCAACGTATGGACCGGTCGGGAACGCTGTCAAGATCGTTCAACCACGTGAACCGGATACCGGCGGGCGAGCGCCACGACCCGGTCGCCCAACGACGACGGCGCGCCCGCGACCGCCAGCCGCGCGGCGTGCCGCAGCACCCGTCCGGTACGCGCGGATCCGGTCGTCGTGCTGCCCAGCAACCGGTCGGCGACCCGGCCGGCGTCCACCCAGTCGCGCAGCGCGAGGCGCGCGACGAGCAACTGCGCCCCCACCACCATCCGGTACTGCGGCGCCCCGTCGGCGTCCAGCCGGGTGGCGCGGTCGAGCGGCGCCGCCGCGGCCGCCACGTCACCGAGATCCAGGTACGCCGCGCCCTCGTGGCCGGCGATCTCCGCCTCGTCGATCCACCACGCCCACGCCGGATCCGCGGCGGCGCCGCCGTCGAGCAGCAACCCGCGTGCCCGGTCGAACTCCGCCCGCGCGGCCCCCGCCTGCCCCGTCGCCGCGTACGCCCGCGCGGACCGTACCCGGAACATCGCCTCGACCCGGGGTGTCAGGTGGCCGCGGCGCAGCGTCGCGTCGACGAGAGTCCGGGTGTGGGTCGCGCGGCCGAGTTGCGTCTCGTGCAGCGTCGTCACCAGCAGCGTGAGCAGTTCGGTGTCCCGGTCGCCGGCTGCCCTGGCCAGTCGCAGCGCCGTACGGTTGAGTCGCGTCGCCTCGGCGTGCCGTTCGGCGTCGACGTGGATCCAACCGGCGACCTGTGCCAGTTCCGCTGCCGCGCAACGGATCCCGCGCACCGTGTCCGCCGCGCGGCGGCTCCGGGCGACGCTGCCCCGGGCGACGCGGTGCCGGACGAGATGGTCCCGGGCGAGCGCGACCGTGCGGGCGGCGAGGTCGGCGACCTGCTCGCCACCGGTACGGCCGTCCAACGCGACGAGGCGGCGCGCGCTCTCCCGCAGCCAGCCCTCCGGATCGTCGCCGGGCGGACCGACGGGCAGCACCGCGGGTACGGGTGGTGACGCGTCGTGTCCACGGTCGGTCATGGCACCTCCGGCGGCTCCGCGTGCGGCATCGACCCTATGCGGCGCCGCCCGGGCCGAGCCGGGGAGGTTCGGCCGCGCCTTTGCTCTGCCTACCAATACGCATCGATGCGTATACGTAAGCAGAGCAGAGGCGCGCGGAACCGCTACCCCCGCCCGTCGGTGCGCAGCGGGGTGCCGACGTCGTGCAGCGCGTGCAAAGCGCGGGCGTACGAGCGGGGCAGCGACTCCTCCTCGTACGGCACGCCCAGCTCGGCGCAGTACGCGCGGACGATCGGTTGGGCGCGGCGCAGCGCCGGCCGGGGCATGGAGGGGAAGAGGTGGTGTTCGATCTGGTAGTTGAGGCCGCCGAGCAGCCAGTCGGTGAGCACCCCGCCGCGTACGTTGCGGGAGGTGAGCACCTGGCGGCGCAGGAAGTCCAGCTTCTGGTCGGGCCCGAGTACGGGCATTCCCTTGTGGTTGGGCGCGAACGACAGTCCCATGTAGACACCGAACAGGCCCTGCTGCACGGCGAGGAAGACGAGCGCCTTGCCGGGCGGGAGTACGACGAACAGGGCGGTGAGGTAGCCGACGACGTGCAGGGCGAGCAGAAGTCCCTCGCGCGCCGGTCGCGGCACCTGCCGGCCGAACGCCGAGCGGAACCCGGACACGTGCAGGTTCAGCGCCTCCAGCGTCAGCAGCGGCAGGAACAGCACGCCCTGCCACCGGGTCACGAACCGCTGGAATCCACTCGTGGTACGCGCCTGGTCGTGCGTCCACCGCACCACTCCGGGCGCCACGTCCGGATCGTGGTCGAGCTGGTTGGGATGGGCGTGGTGCCGGTTGTGCTTGTCGACCCACCAGCCCTGGCCGAGCCCGATGAGCAGGTTGCCGAGGACGAGACCCATCCGCTCGGCGGTACGCCGGGACGCGGTGACCTGCCGGTGCCCCACCTCGTGCCCGGCGAACGCGACCTGGGTGAACGCGATCGCCATCAGCACGGCGATCCCGAGCTGCCACCACGAGTCGCCGACGACCGCGAAGCCGACCCAGACCAGCGCGTACAGGGCGAGGGTGGAGCCGAGCGCGATCGCCTGATACCCGGGGCGTCGGCGCAGCAGCCCGGCCGCCGCGATCCGGCGCGACAGTTCGGCATAGTCACTTCCCGCCCGTACGGCGGTCACCGGTGTGCTCACCGGTCCAGCCTGCCCGCGGTACCCGGTGCGCACAGTGCCGCCCGCACCCGGCTCCGCCCTGGGGCCAGCCCCACCCCATCGGCCGCCCATCAACCAGCCGGCCCACCCTGACCGCCGCGGTCGTCCGGCCTGCCGGCCCGCCCGTCAGTCGACGCCGCACCGTTCGGTCGGTGCCCCAGGCGTCGACGTCGCAAGGTCGGCTGGCGCACCCGTCAGTCCGGTTCCGCCGTGTCGGTCGGTCCGGCGTCAGCCGTGCCCGCGCCGTCGACCTCGCGGCGGGAGTCGGCCAGCCGCCGGGTACGGCCGGTGCGGTCGAGGTGTTCCAGCAGCGGCACCGCCACCCGACGCGTGGTGTGCAGCGCCCGCCGCGCCTCGCTCAGCGTGAACGGTTGCGGCAGCGCCGCCAGCAGCGGTACGGCGGCGGCGTCGGCGCCGGGCCGCAGCACGATGCCGGGCGCGACCTCCAGCAGCGTACCGGCGCGGACGGCGGCGGCGAGCTCGCGCCGGCCGAGGCCGAGTTGGCTCAACCGGGCCGACTCCGGTGCCGCGTACGGGTCGGCGGCGAGGTCGGCGTGCACCGCGGCGACCGCGCGTGCCACCGGTACGGGCAGTGCGGGCGCGACGTCCGCCCGCCGCACCCGACCGTCCCGTACGGTCAGCGGGTCGGTCGCGGCCGCCGCGACGAGGGCCGGGTCCGGCAGGTCGAGGGCGTGCGCCGCAGCGGCCAGCGGCAGGCCGGTCGACAGCGGTTCGGCGGCCCGGTGCGCGTCGACGGCCGCCACCAACCGGGAACGTACCCCGGCCCACCAGGTCGGGTCGGCGAGCCAGTCGCCGGCCACCGGAGTACCGGCGGGGGGTACGCCCATGGCCCGCAGCGTACCGGCGCGGACGAGGCCGCGGCGGCGCAGTTCGCTTGTGGCGTCTGGGATTCCGGTCAGACCGGCGAGTTCGGCCGCGCGGGTGGTGGTGGCGCCGCGCCGGCCGAGCGGCGGCGGCAGTACGTCGAGGACGAGCGCGCCGGCGAGGATCCGGTGCGCGCCCGGATCGCGCAGCAGCAGCCGGTCGCCGACCCGCAGCGGCAGGGCCCGGTCGGTCGTGACGCGCGCGGTGTCGGGGCCGAGCCGGCGCACCGTCGCCGGGACCGCGGCCGCGCCCACGTGTACGGTCACCGCGCGCGGCAGCCGGTCCGCGACCCGCCGCAGCCGTACGTCGGTGACGGTGCCGGACAGCCACACGTCCGGCGTCAGCAGCGCGTGCCCTCGGCCGAGGTCACCGGGCGCGACACCGCGCAGGTTGAGCGCCACCCGCGCGACGCCCGACACCGCGTCCGCTTGCGTACCAAGGGATTCGAGGTTGCGGACGCGGACCCGGGCGGTGCCGGGGGAGACGGCCAGCTCGTCGCCGGTGCGCACCGTACCGCCCGGCAGGGTGCCGGTGACCACCGTGCCCGCGCCCCGCACCGTGAACGCCCGGTCCACCCACAGCCGTACGTCCGCGGCCGGGTCCGGGTCGGGCAGCCGGGCGCACAGCGCGTCGACCGCGTCGGTCAGCTCGGCGATGCCCGCGCCGGTCGCGCCGCTCACCGCGACGGTCGGGATCCCCGCCAGCGACGTACCGGCGAGCCGCTCGGCGGCCTGCGCGGCGGCCGGCGCCGGATCGGCCCGGTCGCACCGGTTCACCACGAGCAGACCGTCCGCGACCTCCAAAGCCGCCAGCGCGTCCAGGTGCTCGGTCGACTGCGGCATCCAGCCCTCGTCCGCTGCCACCACGAACAGCACCGCCGGCACCGGCCCGACCCCCGCCAGCATGTTCGGTACGAACCGCGCATGTCCCGGTACGTCGACGAACGCGGCGACCCGGCCGGACGGCAGCGTCGTCCACGCGTACCCGAGGTCGATGGTGAGGCCGCGGCGCCGCTCCTCGGCCCAGCGGTCCGGCTCCATCCCGGTCAACCGCCGGATCAGCGTCGACTTGCCGTGGTCGACGTGCCCGGCGGTGGCGATCACCCGCACGGTCGTCCCGCCGCCGCGCGGACCGCACCGTACAGCCGGTGGTCGTCGGCCTCGTCGACCGCCGCCACGTCGACGAGGCAGTACCCGTCGGCGACGCGGGCGAGTACCGCCGGGCGGCCGAGGCGCAGCGGTACGGCCAGCCCCGCCGGCAGGCGTACCGCGGCACTCGGCAGCGTGACACCGGGCGCGCCGCCACCGCCGACCGCCGCGTCACTCGGTACCGCGGTGGCCTCGACGCCCGCCGCGCGCAGCCGCGCCGCCAGCCGGTCCGCGCGGCGCCGGCGGTCCGCCGGATCCGCCGCCAACGCCGCCGGTACCGGGGGCAGCGGCCCGCGCAGCGTCGCCTCCAGCGCCGCCAGCGTCAGCTTGTCCACCCGCAGCGCGCGGTACAGCGGGTGCCGGCGCAGCGTGCCGGCCACGTCGGCGCGGCCGAGTACGAGGCCCGCCTGGGGGCCGCCGAGCAGCTTGTCGCCGGACGCCGTCACCAGCGCGGCACCGGCGGCCAGCGCCGAGGTCACGTCCGGCTCGTCCGGGAGTACCGGATGGGGTGTCAGCAGGCCGGAGCCCACGTCCACCACCACCGGTACGCCCAGGCCCGCCAGCTCGCGCACCGACGCCGCGGCCGTGAAGCCGGTGACGGTGAAGTTCGACGGGTGGACCTTCAACACGAAGCCGGTGTCCGGCCCGACCGCCGCCGCATAGTCGGCCGCCACCGTACGGTTCGTGGTGCCGACCTCCCGCAGCCGCGCCCCCGTACTCGCCAGCAGGTCCGGCAGCCGGAACCCGTCGCCGATCTCCACGAGTTCGCCGCGACCGATCACGATCTCCCGGCCCGCGGCCAGCGCCGTCGCCGCGAGTACCAGGGCGGCGGCGTTGTTGTTGACGACCAGCGCCGCCTCCGCCGCCGGTACCCGGTCCAGCAGGGCGGCGAGCGTGCCCGCGCCGCGCTGGCCGCGCCGCCCCGTCGCGAGGTCCAGCTCCACGTCACCGGTACCGGCCGCCGCCGCCACCGACCGGCGCGCCGCCTCCGACAGCGGCGCCCGGCCCAGGTTGGTGTGCAGCAGCACGCCCGTCGCGTTCAGCACCGGCGTACCGGTGTCGGCCCGGTCCGGCAGCCGCGCCAGCACCTCGCCGACGACCGCCTCCGCCGCGACCCGCCCCGCCCGGCAGTCCTGCTGCACCGCCGTCACCACGGACTTCACCAGGCCCCGGCCCAGCCGGTCGGCCGCCGCCGCCACCCGCGCCTCGGCCAACACCGTGTCGGTACGCGGCACCCGACGCCGAACATCCACCACGGCACCGACTCTAGAGCCCACCCCGGGCCCGCGTACGCCGCCTCGTCGATGTGCCGGCGCGGGCGTGCGGTCGCGGCACGGTGCCGCCGGCACGGTTGCGGAAGCACGGCGGTGGAGGTGTGGTGACGGAGGCGCGGTGGCGGAGGCGGACGGGAATCGAACCCGCCAGCCCGAGATGCTCGGGCTCAACGGTGTTGAAGACCGCGCCGGTCACCAGGCCGGATACGCCTCCCTCGCACCGCCCGCATCGTAACCGCGGCGGTGACCGCCGCGCCGGTACGCCGCGGTGGTGTCGCCGCGGTGGCCGCCTAGTCTGGTGAGGTGGCTGGCTACCGGTTGACGCAGTACGCGCACGGCGGTGGATGCGCCTGCAAGATCCCGCCGGGGGAACTGGAGTCGATGGTGGCGGGTCTGGCCGCGGCCGGCCCCGCGCCGGGCGCGCCCGGTGAGCTGCTCGTCGGGCTCGGCGACGGGGACGACGCGGCGGTCGTCCGGCTCGACGCGGCCACCGGCATCGTCGCCACCACCGACTTCTTCACCCCGGTCGTCGACGACGCGTACGACTGGGGCCGCATCGCCGCCACCAACGCCCTGTCCGACGTGTACGCGATGGGTGGCCGGCCGCTGGTCGCGGTGAACCTGCTCGGCTGGCCGCGGGACGTGCTGCCCACCGAACTCGCGACCGAGGTGCTGCGCGGCGGTATGGACGTGGCCCGCGCCGCCGCCTGCCATCTCGCCGGCGGGCACAGCGTCGACGACCCGGAGCCGAAGTACGGGCTGGCGGTGACCGGGCTGGTCGACCCGGACCGGGTGATCCGCAACGACGCCGGCCGCGCCGGGCTGCCGCTGTCGCTGACCAAGCCGCTCGGCATCGGCGTCCTGAACGCGCGGCACAAGCAGACCGGCGAGGTGTTCGAGCCGGCCGTCGCCGCCATGACCGCACTGAACGCGGACGCCGCCACCGCCGCCGTCGCCGCCGGCGTCCGCTGCGGTACCGACGTGACGGGGTTCGGGCTGCTGGGCCACCTGCGCAAGCTGGCCCGCGCGTCGGGCGTCACCGCCGTCGTCGACAGTGCCGCCGTGCCGTACCTGTCGGGCGCGCGGGACGCGCTGCGCTCCGGGTACGTCTCCGGCGGTACCCGGCGGAACCTGGCGTGGGTGGAGCCGGACACCGACTTCGGCGCCGTACCGGAGGAGGAGCGGTTGCTGCTGGCGGACGCGCAGACGTCCGGTGGTCTGCTGCTGGCCGGCGAGATTCCCGGCGCCCCGGTCGTCGGCGAGCTGGTCCCGCGCGGCGAGTACGCCGTCGTGGTGCGCTGACGACGGCATCCGACGCGCGCGGAGACGGACGCGACGCCGTCGGCCGGTTGCCGTGGTACGCCAGCATGTCGGTGTCGATCCCCGACCGGAAGGACCACGATGTCGCGTACTCCGATGCGTGTGCTGGCGCTCGTGGCGGCGGTGCCCCTGCTCGCCGGGCTGGCCGCGTGCACCAAGTCGACCGTGACCTGCGCGGGCGGTACCTGCCATGTCACGGCGACGCTGGACTCGGGCAGCAGGGCCACGGTGGACGTGTTCGGCAGCCACCAGCTGTCGGTCGGTGACCTGTCCGCCAGCGAGGTGACGGTGGGGCTGGAGGGGCACCGCAGCACGATGAAGGCGGGCCAGTCGGACGCGCTGGGCGCGTACACGGTGCACGTCGACTCGATCTCCGGCGACACGGTGAAGCTGACCGTGACCGGCTGATCCGGCCACCGCCCGGGTGGGGGCGGTGCGGGGAAGGGCCCGTGCGGCGAGGTGCCGCGCGGGCCCTTCCGTATCTTCTGGCGCGGGACGTTCCGTTCGCGAGCCTTCGGACGCGCTGGGCGGGTCCGCGGTCACCGTCGTGTTTCCGCTGGTGGTCGCGCGAAATTCAGGTGGCCCGGGCCTTGACCGTGGCGGAAGTGCAGCGCAATACTCGCGGCATCGTCTCAGATAATCCAACACTGTTTCAATTATTGAAACGCTATCGAGGACGGTGCCTGATGCCCGATTCCACCGAGACCGTCGCCGGCGTACACCCCGACGCCGACCGCGGTCCTGCCCGCACGGCCGACCGCGCGCTGCGGGTACTGCTGGCGTTCCGTCAGCGGCCGGAGTGGGGTGTCAGCGACCTGGCCCGCACCCTCGGGCTGGACAAGGCGAACATCCACCGGCTGCTCACCACGCTCGCCGGCCGCGGCTTCGTCCTGGCCGACCCCGACACCCGGCGGTACCGGCTGGGTCCGGCGATCGCCGTGCTCGCCCGTGCCGCCGAACGCGGTGGCGCGCTGGAGGCCGCGGCCCGGCCGTTCCTCAGCGAACTCGCCCACGACCTGGACGAGAGCGCGATACTCAACGTCCCGCACGGCGCCGCGTACCGGTGCACGCTCGCGGTCGACGCCGCCGGCCCGATCCGGTACTCCGCGACGGTGGGGGAGACCATCCCCGCCCACGGTGGTGCCGCCGGTCACGCGATCTTCGCGTTCTACCCGGTCGACCAGGTCCGTGACCTGTTGGCCGGTGCCCTGCCGAAGTTCAACGCCCACACCGTCGTCGACCTCGACGACCTGCTCGCCCGGTACGAGAGGGTCCGCGCCGACGGCGTCGCGATCTCGCACGGCGAGTTCGACCCGAACGTCACGTCCGTCGCGGCGCCGTGCTTCGCCGCCGGCCAGGTGGTCGGCTCGGTCGTCGTGATCGGCCCGCAGGACCGGATGTCCGGCAAGGTCGACACCGCCGTCGACCGGGTACGCGCCGTCGCCGAGCGGCTCAGCCGCGTACTCGACGGCGTACCGACGACCACGTGAGGGCCGCTTCCCAAGGAGAACCATGGCTGTCCAGACTCCCCTCAAGGGTGCCGACCTCAAGGGACCGGATTCGCACCCCCGAGCCTTCGAACCGGTGGTACTGATCCTCACGGTCGTACTGTCGGTGGTGGGCGCGTTCATCGGCCTGCACCTGGTGACGACGCTCGGCATCACCGCCAACACCGCGGTCATCGGCGCGCTCGTCGCGATGCTCGTCGGCCGCATCCCGCTGAACAAGCTGCGCGAGATGCGGTCCATCCACCGGCAGAACCTCGTCCAGTCGGCGGTGTCCGGCGCGACGTTCGCCGCGGCGA
Organism: Actinocatenispora rupis; assembly: GCF_016861975.1. Taxonomy (GTDB): domain Bacteria; phylum Actinomycetota; class Actinomycetes; order Mycobacteriales; family Micromonosporaceae; genus Actinocatenispora; species Actinocatenispora rupis. The sequence goes on from NZ_BOMB01000016.1 coordinate 76,011, forward strand.
ACTCGCTGCTCGTACCGATCGCCGTGCCGTTCGTACTCGGGCGGCCGGACCTGGTGTGGCCGATGCTGGTCGGCGCCGGGATCGGCCTGGTGGTGGACACCTGGGTGCTGTTCCGGGTGTTCGACTCGAAGCTGTTCCCGGCGAAGGCGGCGTGGCCGCCCGGCCAGGCCGCGGCCGAGACGATGATCGCCGGCGACGAGGGCGGCCGGAAGGCCGTCGTACTCGGGCTCGGCGGGGTGGTCGGTTTCGTCGGGTCGTTCCTGAAGGTCGGTGGGGCGGCGCTGCCGTTCTCGGCCGCGGGCGTGGCACTGATCGGAAACATCTGGGCGCTCGGCATGTTCGGCGTCGGTCTCGGCGCGCGGCAGTACGGGCAGGAGTGGTTCGGGGTCGACCTCAACGCCATGTACATCCCGCACGGGTTCATGGTCGGTGCCGGGATCGTGGCGCTGATCCAGGCCGTGTTCCTGTTGGTACGCCGGGAGAAGAAGACCGACACCGAGGTGCCGGAGACCGAGCGGCCGACGGTGAACGAGCGGGGGCTGCGGCGCGCGCTCGGCGAGGGGTACGTGCTGTTCACGCTGGGCGCGCTCGTGGTGGCGCTGATCGGCGGCGTACTCGGTCACCTGTCGCCGCTGGAGATGGTCGGCTGGTGCCTGCTGGCCGGGTTCGCCGCGCTGGTGCACGAGCTGATCGTCGGCCTGGCCGCGATGCACTCGGGCTGGTTCCCGGCGTTCGCGGTGACGCTCATCTTCCTCGTACTGGGCCTGGTGATCGGCATCCCGACCATCCCGCTCGCCCTGTTCATCGCGTACGTGGCGGCCACCGGGCCGGCGTTCGCCGACATGGGGTACGACCTGAAGGCCGGCTGGATCGTCCGCCGCGGCGGCACCCCGTACCGGTTGGTGGAGCGGGCCGGGCGCAAGCAGCAGTACATCGCGCAGCTGGTCGGTTTCGGCGTCGCGCTGGTCGTCGTCGCCCTCACCTGGCAGTCGTACTTCCACGGCAACGAGATCCCGCCGGTGTCCAAGGTGTACGCGGACACCGTCGCGCACGGGCTCACCGACACCCACATGCTGACCAACATCCTGCTGTGGGCGATCCCCGGTGCCGCGATCCAGCTGATCGGCGGGCCGAAGCGGCAGATGGGCGTCCTGCTCGCCACCGGGCTGCTGATCCTCACGCCGTACGCGTGCTGGTTCGTGTTCGGTGCGCTGCTGCTGCGGATCGTGTGGACGAAGCTGCGCCCGGACCGCGCCGAGAACGACCTCAACCTCATCGGCTCCGGCCTGATCGCCGGCAGCTCGCTCACCGATGTCAGTCGCGTCGTGAAGGGATGACACGTTCGTGGAGGTAACCAGCCGCATCGAGGCCCGCCCCGAGTACCTGTCGTACGAGGCGGCGCTCGGGGCACGCAAGCTCGTCGAGGAGATCATGCTCGTCAAGCCGGGCGAGGACGTGGTCATCACCGGCGACACCGCCTCGGACGCCCGGGTGATGGAGCTGACCGCGCAGGCCGTCGCCGCGGCCGGCGGCAACCCCACCGTCGTCCGGTACGACACGCGCCCGACGGTGGCGATGGAGCCGCCCGGTCCGGTCGCCGGCGCGGTCGCCCGGTCGCAGGTGTGGATCGAGTACACGCAGTCGTACATCATGCATTCGGAGGCGTTCCGGACGGCGATGGCCGCCGGCACCCGGTACGCGAACCTGACGGGCATGGACGTGCAGATGCTCGTCGACACCGTCGGCAAGGTCGACTTCGCCGGTACCACCGAACTGGGCAAGGCCCTGGTCGCGCTGCTGGAGGCGGCCGACGAGGTGCACATCACGACGCCCGCCGGTACCGACATCCGGGGCCGCAACGGCGACCGGCCGATCAACCTGCGCGGCAAGCCGGCCGAGAAGCCGGGCGAGACGGTGATGCTGGCGGGGCAGATCTCCTGGAACCCCCTGGAGGAGACGCAGCACGGCGTCCTCGTCTTCGACGGCGCCGCGTGGCCACCGAACGAGCTGGGCCTGCTCCGTTCGCCGATCCGGATGACCGTGGAAAGCGGTGTGGTGACGGCGATCGAGGGCGACGGCCCGGACGCGGCGACGTTCCGCCGGTGGATGGCCGCGCAGGCGGACCTGCCGACCGGCGAGAACATGTACCGGATCGCGCACTGGTCGCTCGGCTTCAACCCGGGCGTCACGAAGCCGACCGGCCGCATCGTCGAGGACGAGCGGGTGTTCGGCTGCGTCGAGCTGGGCATCGGTACGAAGGGCGGCTGGATCGGGGGCGCCCCGTGGGTCGCGCCCGCGCACACCGACGGCTCGCTGCTCAACCCCACCATCGAACTCGACGGCGAGCCCATCGAGGTCGAGGGCCGGTACGTGCACCCGACGCTCGTCGAGATCTGCCACCGGCTCGGGATCGCGGGGTACTGATGATCACCGGGACGTACCGCCAGCACGGGATGGTGTTCACCGACCACGTGGTCGAGGTGCCGCTGGACCACGCGCGCCCGGACGGCCCGACGATCGAGGTGTTCGCCCGAGAGGTCGTCGCGGCCGACAAGCGGACCCGCGACCTGCCCTGCCTCCTGTACCTCCAGGGCGGGCCGGGCGGCAAGGCGATCCGGCCGGCGACCCGCAGCGGGTTCGTGGGCCGGGCGCTGGACGAGTACCGGGTGGTGTTGCTGGACCAGCGCGGCACGGGCCGGTCCACGCCGGCGAACCGGCAGACGCTGCCGGCCGACGCGACCGCGCAGGCCGAGTACCTGGCGCACTTCCGGGCGGACGCGATCGTCGCCGACGCCGAGGCGGTCCGCGCGGAGATCGCCGGCGGCGCACCGTGGGACACGCTCGGGCAGAGCTACGGCGGCTTCATCACCCTGACCTACCTGTCCCAGGCCCCCGAGGGAGTACGCCGGGCGTTCGTCACCGGCGGCCTGCCGTCGCTGACCGCGACCGCGGCGGACGTGTACCGGGTGACGTTCGATGCGATGGTGGAGAAGTCCGCGGCGTACTTCGCGCGGCATCCCGGCGACCGCGCGCTGTGCGCCCGGATCGTCGAGCACCTGCACCGGCACGACGTACGGATGCCGACCGGGGAACGGCTGTCGCCGCGGCGGTTCCAGGGCGTCGGGGTGGGACTGGGTCAACGGTCCGGGTTTGACACGCTGCACTGGCTGCTGGAGGAGGCGTTCGTCGGCGGCCAGCTGTCCGACACGTTCGTCGCCGGCGTGCACGACACCGTCAGCCTCGCCACCCGCCCGCTGTACGCGGTGTTCCAGGAACTCATCTACAACCAGGGCGGCGCGTCGGGTTGGGCCGCCGAGGCCGAGTACGCGCGCCGCCCCGAGTTCGCGGTGGACGCGGCCGACTTCGTGTTCACCGGCGAGACGTACCACCCGTTCCACTTCGCCGAGGACCCGGCGCTGGTGCCGCTCGCCGGGGCCACCGACCTGCTGGCCGCGCGTACCGACTGGCCCGCGCTGTACGACCGGGAACGCTTGTCCCGCAACGAGGTCCCGGTGTACGCCGCCGTCTACCACGACGACATGTACGTGCCGCGGGAGTACTCGCTGGAGACGGCGCGGGCGGTGGCGAACGTACGGCCGTGGGTGACCAACGAGTACGAGCACGACGGGCTGCGGGAGAGCACCGCCGTACTGGACCGCCTGCTGGCACTGGCGAAGGAGGACGCGTGACCGCAGAACCGAGCCGCCCGGCCGGGCGACGCCTGGGCGTCGTGACGATCGGCCAGTCGCCGCGGGTGGACATGGTCCCGGAGATGCTGCCGTTGCTGGGCCTGCCGGCCGACGCGGTGGTCGAACGGGGCGCGCTGGACGGCCTGTCCGCCGCCGGCATCGCCGCGCTCGCCCCGCGGACCCGCGGCGGCCACGTCCTGACCACCCGGCTCGCCGACGGGTCCTCGGTCGTCCTCGACCACGACGCCGCGGCGGACCGGGTACAGGGCGCGATCCTCGACGTGGAGTCCACAGTGGACGCCACGCTGGTGGTGTGCACCGGCGAGTTCCCGCCGCTGGAGCACGCGAAGCCGCTGCTGTTCGCCGAACGGCTGCTGCTCGGCGGTACGGCGGCGCTCTGCGAGCACGAGCCGGTCGGCATCGTCTGCCCGCTGCCCGCACAGGTACGGATGAGCCACGACAAGTGGCGTCCGGTGGTCGGCCCGGTCGTCGTCTCCGCCGCCACCCCGTACGCCGAGGGGGCGGAGGAATCCGTTGCGGCGGCGGCGAAGCAGCTCGCCTCGGTCGGCGCCCGCCGGATCGTCCTGGACTGCATGGGCTACACCGCGGCGATGCGGCGCGCGGCGGCCGACGCGTGCGGCGTACCGGTGCTGCTGGCCCGCGGTGTCGTCGCCCGCCTCGCCGGGGAGCTGGTCGCATGAGCGCCGCACACCTCGGCATCGTCCGGGTACTCACCAGCGACGACCGCGAGTTCGTCGGTACGCACGGCCGCGTGATCGCCGCCCGGTACGGGATCGCCACCGAGTCGCGGTGCATTCCCGGGCAGCCGCACGGGATCCACGACGCCGACACCGAGGCGCTCGCCGTACCGAAGATCGTCGAGCTGGCGCGGGACCTGGCCGCCGACGGCGCCGGCTGCGTACTGATCAGCTGCGCCGCCGACCCCGCGCTCGCGGAGACGCGCGCCGCGGTGGACGTACCGGTGGTCGGTGCCGGGTCGGCGGCGGCCGCGGTCGCCAGCGGGCTCGGCGGCCGGATCGGCGTGCTGGGCCTCAACGACGCGGCCCCGCGCCCGATCGCCGACCTGCTCGGCGACCGGCTCGTCGCGTCCGTGCGGCCGGACGGCGTACGCCGCACCACCGACCTGCTCGAACCGGGCGCGGACGAGCGTGCGCTGGCGGCCTGCCGGCGCATGGTCGACGCGGGCGCCGAGGTGATCCTCTTCGCCTGCACCGGACTGACGACCATCGGCCTCGCCGACCGGGTCCGCGCCGAGATCGGCGTACCGGCGGTCGACGCGGTGCTCGCCGCCGGCCTCCTCGCCTCGTACGCGCTGCACTGAACCAACCGGAAGGAAAGCGGAACTGTGAGCTGGCGTCACGTCATCGAGTCCTACGACCTGCTCGACGACCCGTCGGTCGACGGCGAGGCGGTCGCCGCGTACCTGCGGGCGCAGGGCGCGGACAAGCCCGAGGTGGAGACCGTCACGGGCGACAAGGGCAGCACGGACTTCGTGCGGCTGACCATCCCCGGCCGGCGCGGGCGCAGCTCGGGCGGCGACGCGCCGACGCTGTCGATCGTCGGCCGGCTCGGCGGGCTGGGCGCCCGGCCCGAGCAGATCGGTTTCGTCTCCGACGGCGACGGCGCGCTGACCGCGGTCGCGGCCGCCGCCAAGCTCGCCCAGATGCACCAGCGCGGCGACGTACTCGACGGCGACGTCGTGATCGCCACGCACATCTGCCCGGACGCGCCGACCCGGCCGCACGACCCGGTGCCGTTCATGGACTCCCCGGTCGACCTGGACGCGATGAACGTGCACGAGGTCGACGAGTCCGCCGACGCCGTACTGTCCGTGGACACCACCAAGGGCAACCGGATCGTGAACGTCAACGGCTTCGCCATCTCGCCCACCGTCAAGCAGGGCTGGATCCTGCGGACGAGCGAGGACCTGCTCGCCGTGCAGCAGCGCGTCACCGGCAGCCTCCCGACCGTACTGCCGCTCGCCACCCAGGACATCACCCCGTACGGCAACGGCGTGCACCACGTGAACTCGATCCTCCAGCCGGCCGTCGCCACCGCCGCGCCGGTCGTCGGCGTCGCTGTCACCACCGAGGTACCGGTGGCCGGGTCGGCGACCGGCGCGACCAGCCTCACCAGCGTCGAGCAGACCGTACGGTTCTGCATCGAGGTGGCCAAGGACTTCGGCCGCGGCGCCGTCAGCTTCTACGACGAGGGCGACTTCGCGCGCCTGGTCGAACGGTACGGCCCGATGACGGTGCTGCAGACGCAGGGCCGCCACTGACCCCGGTCGTGGTCCGGCGGCCCTGACACGCCGGACCACGGCTCGGCCGCGTGGCAGGCCCGTGCCCCCCACCCTCCGGGGCACGGACCCGCCGTACGAGGAAGGGCCCGTGCCTCCACCCTCCGGGGCGCGGGCCCTTCGTACGTCGAAGGTCAGGCCGGCACGTCGAAGCGCGGCGTACCGGACAGCAAAAACGTGACGTCGTCGCCCGGCACGAACTCGCGGGGTTCCGCGCCGCGGGCGAACAGCCGGGCGCCGGACAGCCCGCCGAGTCGCGCCGACCCGTCGGACACCCGCAGCCAGGCGCCCTCCCGGATGCCCAGCACCGGCACGTCGTTCTGCTCCAGGAACTCCTCGATCCGCTGCTGCCGCGTCTCACCCATGTGCGTACTCGACGGGTCGGGGTCGAGGTAGTGCGGGTTGATCTGGAACGGCACCAGGTCGAGGGCGGTGAACGAGTCGGGCTCCGCGATCGGCATGTCGTTGGTGGTACGCAGGGTCGGGCAGGCCATGTTCGTGCCCGCGCTGGATCCCATGTACCGCAACGCACCGGCCCGTACGCGATCGTGCACGGCGTCCCGGATCCCGGTGTCCCGCAACGTCTTCAGCAGCCGGAACGAGTTTCCGCCGCCGACGAAGACGGCCTCGGCGGCGCGCACCGCGGCGACTGGGTCGGCGGCCGTGTGCACCCCGGTGACGGTGATCCCGGCCGGGCGCAAGGCATCCGCCACGGTCGCCGTGTACGCGTCGTGGTCGCGCAGCGCGTACGGCACGAAAAGCAGATTGGAACGCCCGCCGAGGAAGTCGGTGACCTCGTCGAGCGCGTGCTCCAGGAATCCCCGCCCGTGCGTACGCGAGTTGGACAGCAGCAACAGGTTCATGCCCTCATTCATACCGGTCGGCGGGCCGGTCCGCGCCACCGACCGCCATTCGCGCGAGCCACGCCACCCGGCGTCGGCATCCGCCCCGCGACGCGTACTGTCGGCCGCCCGCCGCGACGCCGACCATCGGCCCGCCCGCCGCGTGCCGACCATCGGCCCGATCGCCGCGAGCGTGTGCCGCTCCGGGGCGCCGATCGCCTGCGTGTCGAGGGTCGGATCCGTTCGTAGCGCGGCGATCCGCTCGCGTTCCGGTTTGAGCGTGCCGATCGGCGTCGGCTTCCACCGGTATCGGCCCGTTGCCCAGCCCCGCCGAACGCCAGCCGGTCGCTCGCCCCGACCGGTCGTACGCCCAGTGTCAGTGTGGTCGTCGCCTCCGCCCAGCCTGGCACCACAACGCTCGCGGGCGTCAGGTCGGTCGTACTGTGTCGAACGCCGTCGGCATCGACGCCGGGAACGCGCCACGCTCCGCACCGGCCGCCGTCGAGGGCGCTGGACCGTCCGTACCGCGGGCGGACGCGGACGGTCCAGCGGCGATCGGCCATCGCGACATCCCTTGTCCCGTAAGAGAACCAGCGGCCGGTTGGGCGATGCTGGACGGTCGGGCGGCGACGATGCGCGACGGCATCCCACGTTCGCCCGACGCGGCGGCATGTCGCTCCCCGGCCACTGCCGCCGTCGTACGCCAGGCGCCGTTCGGCCGGTGGACGTCCCGCCCGTCGGCGTGGTCCCGTGCACCATCCGGCCGACTGCACGTCCGGCTGGCGCGGTCCGGAGGGAGACCGTGCTGGCGCAACGCCGGGTGCCGTGGGCCGGCAGACCGCACACGGTCCGGGGCACCGCCGTGGTCGCGCGATCGTGCTGTACGGCCCGTACGTGTGCATGGGCGCGGTCGGTGTCATCGACGGATTCATGAGGATCCGGCGGTGCAACAGCGCCGGCCTGTCGGCCACGGGCAAGCTGCTCGGGCACGCGTACCGCGGCGCACCGCGAGGTGTGGAGCCCGGCGGCAGGCGTACGCGTGGGATCGCCGGCGTGCATGGGGCGGCGCGGTGACCGGTCGCGGGTGCGTACGCGGTGGGTGACGGTGTGTGTGGAGGTCGAGGAATCGGCGGAAGTGCTTGCGCCGCAGGCGAATCCGGTCCGATCCGGGCGGGGGGTTGACAGCGGCGCGGGGTGGGGGGTTACATGTGCGCACCGCGTAAACGTTTTCAGGCCGGTAACGTCGCGGCAATCTGAAAACGTTTACACAACGACGTGCGCGGAGAGGAGGACCGGTGGGCGAGGACGGGCCGACGATCGTCACGATCGCGGAGCGCGCGGGCGTGTCGATCGCGTCGGTGTCGCGCGTGCTGAACGGGCAGTCCGCGCGGCCGGAGACCACCGAGCGGGTGCTCGCCGCCGCCGACGCCCTCGGGTACGTGCCGAACGCGGTGGCCCGGTCGCTGAAGTCCCGGCGTACCAACCACATCGCGTTCGCGATGGCGGACATCGGCAACCCGGTCTACCTGGCGATGGTGCGCGAGATCCAGCAGGTGCTGCGCGCCGCCGGCTACCGGTTGGTGCTGCACTCGACGGACGCCGACGTCGACGACGAGCTGGAGGTACTCCGCGGCCTCGGCCAGCGGTACGTGGACGGTCTGATCCTCTGCCCGCTGCGCGTGACGTCCGGGCACCTGGCCGAGCTGACGCGGGCACCGGTGCCGGTCGTGGTGATCGGTTCGGTGCCGGACGGGCAGCCGGTCGACAGCGTCCGCGCAGACTCGCGTACCGGGGTGTCGCTCGCCGTGCGCCACCTGTACGAGCAGGGCCGGCGCCGGATCGGTTTCGTCAACGGCCCGGTGGACACGGTGCCCGGCGCGGCGCGCGACGCCGGCTTCCGGGCGGCGCTCGCCGAGGTCGGCCTGGCGTACGAGGAGTCGCGGGTGGAGATCGGCGACTTCTACGTGGAGGGCGGGGCGCGGGCCGCGGATCGGTTGCTGGCGCGGGCCGACGTGGACGCGCTGCTGTGCGCGAACGACCTGATGGCCGTCGGTGCGCTGCGTACGTTGCGGGAGCACGGCCGGGACGTACCGGCGGACGTCGCCGTGGTCGGCATGGACGACACGGACCTGGCGACGACCACCTGGCCGCCGCTGACCAGCGTCGGTCTCGGCTCCGCGGAACGCGGTCGGCGCGCCGCCGAGCTGCTCATCGACCGGATCACCGGCGCGACCGCGCGGGCGGGCAGCCCGCGGCAGATCCTCGTCCGGCCCCGCCTGGCCGTACGGGGGTCGAGCCGGTGACCGCCGCGACCGCCACCCTCGCCGCCAACGCGAAACCGGTGCGCCGCAAGGGTTTCGAGCCCGCCGTACTCGGTCTGGTCGCGCCGGCGCTGCTGCCCGTCCTCGTACTGTCCGTCGCGCCGTTGCTGTACGGCATCTATCTCGGTTTCACGGACGCGCGGGCCGGGCGCAACATGCCGGTGCACGTGACGGGCTTCGCGAACTACGTCGAGCTGTTCGGCGACGCGGACTTCTGGGGTTCGTTCCGGATCGGGCTGGTGTGGGCGGTCGGCGTGACCGTGCTCCAGTTCGCCGCGGCGCTCGGGCTCGCCCTGCTGCTCAACCAGAAGCTGCGCGGCCGGTGGCTGGCCCGCACCCTCACCCTCGTACCGTGGGCGATGCCGCCGGTGGTCGTCGGCCTGATGTGGCGCCTGGTGTACCACCCGCAGGCCGGGATCCTGAACAGTACGTTGAAGGACCTGCACCTCATATCGTCCAATGTGGACTGGCTGAACAGCTTCACGCTGGCCTTGCCCGCGGTCATCGCGGTCGGCGTGTGGGCCGGGATGCCGCAGACCACGATCACGCTGCTGGCCGGGCTCCAGGCCGTGCCGGGCGAGCTGACCGAGGCCGCCACGGTCGACGGAGCCTCGACGTGGCAACGGTTCCGTGCGGTCACCTGGCCGGCGCTGCGACCCGTGGTCACCGCGATCACCGCGCTCGACTTCATCTGGAACATCAACCAGTTCGGCCTGGTGTACGTGCTGACGCAGGGCGGGCCCGGCGGGCAGACCCGGCTCCCCATGCTCTTCGCGTACGAGGAGGCGTTCCGCTACGGCTTCTTCGGGTACGCGGCGTCGCTGGGTGTGGCGATCGTGCTCGTCGTCCTGGTGGTCCTGGCGTTCTACCTGCGGCGCATGCTGAAGGAGGCGGTGTGAGTACCGCTCGGCGCGGCGGGGTGGGCACGCCGCTGAAGTACCTGGCGCTGCTGGGTTACCTGGTGTTCCTGGCGTTTCCGTTGGCGTGGCTGGCATCCACGGCGCTGAAGACGCCGCGGGAGATGGCCTCGCTGGACCCGACGTGGATCCCGCGGCACCCGACGCTGGCCAACTTCGCGGAGGCGTTCCGGGAGCAGAACCTGACGCAGAGCGCCGGCAACAGCCTGCTCGTCGCCCTGACCGCCGCCGTACTCACGGTCCTGCTGGCGCTGCCCGCGGCGTACGCGCTGGTGCGGTTCCGATCGGTGCTGAACAAGCTTGCCCTCGCCTGGGTACTGGTGAGCCAGGTCTTCCCGTTCATCCTGGTGATCATCCCGCTGTTCATGATCCTCAAGCAGCTCGACCTGGTGAACACCCGCGGCGGGCTGATCCTGGTGTACCTGACGTTCAACCTGCCGTTCGCGCTCTGGATGCTCCAGGGGTACGTGCGGGGTGTGCCGAAGGAGTTGGAGGAGGCCGCCTCGGTGGACGGGGCCGGGCGGCTGCGAGTCCTGCGTACCGTGGTGGCACCGCTGCTGGCACCGGGTGTGGTGGCCACGTTCCTGTTCGCGTTCATCTCGTCGTGGAACGAGTTCATGTTCGCGCTGGTGCTGTTGAAGGATCCGGATCTGGCCACGCTGCCGCTGACTCTGGTGCGGTTCACCGGCGCGGACGGTGTCGCCCGGCTCGGCCCGCTCGCCGCGGCCGCGCTGCTGGCCACGATCCCGAGCCTCGCCCTGTTCGCCGTGATCCAGCGCCGGCTGACCGCCGGGCTGCTGGCCGGCGCCGTCAAGGGCTGACCCCCTTTCCGTTCGTAGAGAAGGAAGTCCGTGATGCAGCGTCGTACCCTGCTGGCCGTGGTGCCGGCCGCGCTCGTCGCCGCCGGTACCGCCGGCTGTTCCTCCGGCTCGTCCGACGGCCCGGTGACCTTGCGGTTCCTCAGCCTGGCCTGGCAGAAGGAATCCATCGCGGCCAACAAGAAGCTGGTCGCCGAGTGGAACAAGAAGAACCCCAAGATCCAGGTCAAGTACGTGCAGGGGTCGTGGGACAACGTGCACGACCAGCTCGTCACCGCGTTCGAGGGTGGTGACGCGCCGGACGTGATCCACGACGAGTCGCCGGACATCGCCGGTTTCGCCGCGCAGAACTACCTCCAGGACCTCACCGACCTGCTGCCGTCCGCGCTGAAGAACGACATCTCCGCGCAGTCCTGGGACACCGTCAAGTTCGCCGGCGGCGGCATCTACGGTGTGCCGTTCCTCCAGGAGTCGCAGATCTTCGTGGCGAACCGGAAACTGTTGCAGCAGGCCAAGGTCCGGATCCCGACCGTCGACGCGCCCTGGACGTGGGACGAGTACGCCGAGGTGTGCAGGAAGCTCACGGTCAAGGGCAAGCAGTACGGGGTGGCCTGGCCGTTGAGCGCCCCCGTCAACAAGGTGCTCAACCTGTCCCTCAACTTCGACGGCACCTTCTTCGGTACGTCCGGCGGCAAGACCACGGTGCACGTGGGCGACAACGAGAAGCAGGTACTGCGCCGGATCCACGACCAGCTCTGGGTGGACCACTCCGCCGACCCGGCCACGGTCGGCATGAAGGGCGCCGATCCACTGCCCGCGTTCTTCGCCGGCAAGTACGCGATGGTGCCGGCCGGGGTGTACTTCCGGCAGCAGGTCGTGCAGGGCGCGCCGAAGGGCTTCGACTGGGTGACGATCCCGCCGCTCAAGGGCACCTCGCAGCACCAGGGCGCCACCTCGCAGACGCTGTCGATCCCGGCCGACGGCAAGAACCAGAAGCAGGCCATGCAGTTCATCTCGTTCCTGCTGAACGGGCCCAACCAGGCGACACTGGCGCTCGGCGACTGGCTCGTACCGACGAGCAAGGAGGCGGCGAAGGACCCGCGGCTGACCACCACCAAGGACGACTGGAACGTCGCGACCGCCTCGCAGCAGAACCTCGTCGTCGCGCCGTACCTGAAGGTGGACGGCTTCGACGAGTGGAAGACGAAGGTCGCCACCCCCGCGATGCAGCAGTACTTCAACAACAAGATCTCGCTGGACGCGCTGGCCACCAAGCTCGTCAAGGATGGCAACGAGGTCCTGAAGCGGTACCAGAAGTGACGGACCTGGGTGGGCGGGCGCGGGGGTGCCTGCTGGGGCTCGCGGCCGGGGACGCCCTCGGCCGCCCGGCGGAGAACCTGACGCCGCAGGCGATCGCGGCGCGCTGGGGCGTGCTGCGGGAGCTGGAGCCGCTGCCGGACGGCCGGCCCGCCGGGACCGACGACACCGAGTACAGCGTGTTCGTGTCGCTCCTGCTGGAGCGGCACGGCGCCGCGCTCACCCCGGCCGACGTGTACGCGGCCTGGCGGGCCGACGTGGCGGGCGTGACCGGACCGTTGAAGGGCGCCGGCTTCTCCGAACTCGGTACGGTGCAGGCGATCCGGCGCGGTCTCGTCCCGCCGGCCACCGGCCAGCACCACCACGGCTGGTCGGACGGGCTGGCGATGCGGGCCGCGCCGTACGGGGTGTTCGCCGCCGGCGACCCCGCCGAGGCCGCCCGCCTGTCCGAAGTGGACGGTACGGTCGCGCACTCGGGCGAGGGGATCCTCGGCGGCCGCGCGGTCGCCGCCGGGGTGGCCGCCGCGATGACCGGCGCCCGGCCGACATCCGTCGTCGAGTCCGCGCTCTCCGTCGTACCGGCGGACTCGTGGACGGCGCGGGCGCTGCGGCGTGCGATCGCCGCGGTGGCAACGGATCCCGGCGACCGTCTCGCCGACGTCCTGTACGACGCGGTCGTGCCCCGGCACTACCCGTGGGCCGACCTCGCGCCCGAGGCAGTGGCACTGGCGTACGCGGCGTACCTGGTGGCGGACGGGGATGTGGAAGGCTCCGTCGTCACCGCCGCGAACCTCGGCCGCGACGCGGACACCACCGCGGCCATCGCCGGCGCGCTCGCCGGGGCCGGCGCGGGGGAGTCCGCCGTACCGGCGCGGTGGGCCGAGGCGATCGGCCCCCTGCGCGGCAGTTGCCTGCCGTCCGTGGCGGGCCTCGATGTCCGCGACGTGGCCGACCGCCTCGTCGCCGCCCGTACCCGCTCGATTCCCGCCACCGCCGCACCGGCGCCGGCATCGGCCGCGGCGTCGCCGGCGTCCGGGGCCGGACCGACCCCGACGGTGGCCGTCTGCGCGGATCCCGTCGGTGGCACCGGCCCTGGCGACTCCGGCCCCGGCACGGATACGTCGGCACGGGGGGCCGGTTCCGGTGGTACGGCGGCGTTCGCGCGTTCCGTCGCACCGTCCACATCGGACCACATTGGCGCGGACGGGCGGAGAAGGGACGATGGACCCGTTGGTACGACGGCGTCACGAGCCGTGGCACCGTCCACATCGGACCGGGTGCGCGGGGCGTTCGTGGGGTTGGCGATCGGGGACGCCACGGGGTGGCCGGCTTCGCGGCACCGGTTCGGGTTGCTGGCGCCGTGGACGCGGCGGCTGGCGCGCGAGCTGGACGCGTACGCGGAGGAGCACGCCGTGACGACGTTGCCGGTGCCGTTCGCGCTGAACCAGCCGACGGGTCCGCTGGCGGTGGGGCCGTCGGACGACGCCGAGTGGCTGGCGTACGCGGCGGACACGGTCGGCGTGGACCGGGCGGCGGCGTACCGGAAGCTGGTGGGGCGAACGGATCTGCGGGCGCGCATCTCGGTGCGGACCGCGCTGGACAACCTGGCCGCGGGGCTGGCGCCGCCGGTCAGCGGGCACGACAACCCGCACCACTTCGACGATGCCGCGGCGGTCCGGGCGGTCGCGTTCGGCGCCCGGTACGCCGGGGATCCGGTCGCGGCGGCGACGGCGGCGCAGGCCGATGCCGAGGTGACGAACGCGCTCGACGGGGTGGCCGGGGCGCGGGCGATGGCGGCCGGCGTGGCGGTCGCGCTCACCGGCGACCTGGCCGGACTGCCCGGTGCCGTACTCGCCGAACTGCCGGCGGGGACGGCGATCCGGCGTACCGCGGAGCGTGCGCTGTCCATCGTGGACGGACGTGATCCGTTCGAGGCGGCGGCGGACCTGGCCGAGGCCGTCGCCGACCACGTGTACAGCTACGGCGTGGCCGCCGCGGACACGGTGCCGCTCGCGCTGGCGTTGACCGTCGCGGCCGGCGGTCGATTCGCCGCCGCGCTGGGCGCCGCCGCGACGGTGCCGTCGTACGCGGAGTCGGTGCCGGCGTTGACCGGCGCGCTGTGCGGGGCGTACGCGGGATTCGCGGCGCTGCCGGCGGGTTGGCGGGAGCGTTGCCGCACCCTGGCCGGCTGCTGCCTTCCGGAGTACGCCGGGACGGACCTGGTGGCGGTCGCCGACCGTCTCAGTACCCAAGGAGGAACCTGATGCTCACCGTACTGGCCGACCGGGCCGTCGGCTGCCTGACCGGGGCGGCCGTCGGCGACGCGCTGGGCGGTGCCACCGAGGGGTGGACACCGGCCGCGATCCGGGAACGGTACGGGGACTGGGTGACCGGCATCGTCGGCCCGTTCAACACCGACTGGCGCAACGCCCGCCCGATCGCCCCGTACCACAAGGGCGACGGCCACGTCACCGACGACACCCTGATGACGCACGCGCTGGTCCGGGTGTACCAGCGGGTCCGCGGCCATCTCGACGCGTACGCGGTGGCGGAGCACCTGGTGGCCGAGATGGTCTCCGACCGGCACTGGATCCCCGAACTGGAGCGCGACGACCTGTTGCTGTCGCGGGTGTTCCTGGCCGAGAAGTGGCTGGTGCTCCGGCTCCGGTACGGGCACGTCGACCCGCGCGAGGCGGGCGTCGGCAACATCGTGAACTGCGGTGCCGCCATGTACTCGGCGCCGATCGGCGTGGTGAACGCGGGCGACCCGGACCGGGCGTACGCGGAGGCGATCGACGTCGCGGGCGCGCACCAGTCGTCGTACGGCCGGGAGGCGGCCGGGGTGTTCGCCGCCGCGGTGGCGGAGGCGATGCGGCCGGGCGCGGACCCGGAATCGGTGGTGGCGACGGCGATCCGCGTCGCGCACGACGGTACGCGGGCGGCGATCGAGGCGGTGTGCGCGACGGCGCGTGACGTTCCACAGTGGACGGACGCGGCGGAACCGTTGCGCCGCACCATGTCCGCGTACGACACGGTCGGGGAGGACTACCGGGACCAGGGGCTCGGGGCGCGCCGGCCGAGCCGGCTGCACGCCATCGAGGAACTGCCGATGGCGCTGGCGATGCTGCTGATCGCGCGCGGCGACGTGCGCGACACCGTACTCGGTGGCGTGAACTACGGCCGGGACGCCGACTCGATCGCCAGTATGGGCGGCGCGTTGGCGGGCGCGCTGGGCGGATCCGCGGCGGTACCGCAGGAGTGGGTGAAGGACGTGTCGGCGGCGAGCCGGCTCGACCTGGCGGCGCCGGGGCTGGCGCTGGCCGAGGTCGCCGCGGAGGTGCACGCGCGCGATCTGGCTGCGCGGCGCGACCACGAGGCGGCGTTCGCCGCGCTGTCCGCGGAGGCGGGCGCGTGATCCGGCTGACCTGGGTGCAGCCGGAGGACCTGGTCGGGCACGAGCTGCGGCAGGCGACGGAGGACGGCCGCGATCCGGCCGCGGTCGCGCAGCTCGCCGACCGGTGGTACGCGGCGGGCGGGCATCCGGCGCCACCGCAGGCGGGCGCCTCGCCGGAGCCCGCCGACCCGGCCCTGCGTACGCTCGCGGAACGGTCGTTGGACGAGCTGGCGGCGCTGCCCCGGCCGAGCGACGCCGAGCCGTACGGCTGGGACGAGATCGTGGCGGCGTGCCCGGACTGGCCGGTGGCGACACCGGCGCCGGTGGACGTGGAGCGGCTGCGCGGCGCGTGGCTGGGGCGGGCTGCGGGATGCCTGCTGGGCAAGCCGGTCGAGAAGATCCCGCGCGCCGGGATCCGCGAGATCGCCGAGGCGACGGGGAACTGGCCGCTGCGTACCTGGTTCACCGCGCGCGGGCTGCCGGCCGAGGTCGCCGCCCGCTGGCCGTGGAACCGGCGCAGCGCGCCGACCAGCCTGGCCGAGAACATCGACGGGATGCCCGAGGACGACGACCTCAACTACCCGATGCTCGCCCTGCTGCTGCTCGAACGACACGGCCCCGGCTTCGGTACGGACGACGTGGCGCGGCTGTGGCTGGACGAGCTGCCCGCGGGCCGTACGTTCACCGCCGAGCGCGTCGCGTACCGGAATCTGTTGGGTGGGCTGGAACCGCCGCGGACCGCGACGTACCGGAACCCGTTCCGGGAGTGGATCGGCGCGCAGATCCGCGCCGACCTCTACGGCTGGGTCAGTCCCGGCGATCCCGCCCGCGCCGCGCGCCTGGCGTACGCGGACGCGCGGCTGACGCACGTCGGCAACGGCGTGTACGGCGCGATGTTCGTGGCGGCGGCGTGCGCGGCGGCGGTGACGGGCGCGGGAGTACCGGCGGCGCTGGCAGCGGGGTTGTCGGTGGTGCCGCCGCGATCCCGGCTGGCCGTCGCGGTCCGGCACGGCATCGAGCTGGCCGACCGCGGACCCGACTGGGAGACCGTACTCGACGGGCTGCACGCGTCGTACGGTGCGCTGCACTGGGTGCACGCGGTGAACAACGCCGCGCTGGTGGCCGCGGCGCTGACGTACGGCGGGGGCGACTTCGGCCGGTCGGTGACCGCGGCGGTGGCCGGCGGCTGGGACACCGACTCGGACGCGGCCACGGTCGGCTCGATCGTCGGCGCGACCGCCCCCGTACCTCCACAGTGGACGGACCCGCTGCGGAACCGGATCGCCAGCAGCGTCACCGGATTCGACGGGATCGGCTTCGGCACGTTGGCCGCGCGTACCGCGGAGGTGAGCGGGTGAGCGCCGGTGTGGTGGTGCTGGGCAGCGCGAACATGGACCTGGTGGCGACCGCCGAGCGGCTGCCGGGGCGCGGCGAGACGGTCGCCGGCGGCACGTTCCGCCTCGTACCCGGGGGCAAGGGCGCGAACCAGGCGGTCGCTGCGGCGCGGGCCGGTGGCGCCGTACGGTTCGCCGGTGCGGTCGGCGACGACGACCTCGGCCGGCGGGTGCTCGCCGCGCTCGCCGCGGCCGGCGTGGACACCGCGGCGGTGACGCGCGCGGCCGGACCGACCGGTACCGCGCACATCACCGTGGATGCGGCCGGCGACAACACGATCGTCGTCGTACCGGGGGCGAACGGCACGCTGACGGCGCTGGCACCCGCGCACGCCGCGGCGATCGACGGCGCGGACACCCTGCTGCTCCAGCTCGAACTCCCGCTGTCGTTGGTGTGCGAGGCAGCCGCGTACGCCCGCGCCCGCGGGGTCCGGGTGGTCCTCACGCCGGCGCCGGCCCGCCCGCTGCCGGACGGTCTCCTCGCCGACGTCGACCTGCTCGTACCGAACGAGCACGAGGCGACGATCCTCGCCGGCACCCCCGATCCCGACGCCGCGGTACGCCGGCTCGCGGAGCGGTGCGACGTGGTCCTGACCCTCGGCGCGCGCGGTGCCGTGCACGCCGCCGCCGGCGCGGAACCCGTTGCGGTACCGGCTTTTCCGGTCACCGCGGTGGACACCACGGCGGCCGGCGACACCTTCGTCGGCGTACTTGCCGCCGCGCTCGCCGACGGTACGGCGATGGCCGGTGCGTTGCGCCGGGCGACGGCCGCGGCGGCGCTGTCGGTGCAGCGGCCCGGCGCGTCCGACTCGGCGCCCACCGCGGCCGAGATCGACTCGTTCCTCGGCGGTGCGGGATGAGCGCGGAGGGCGGCGGGCCGCTGGCCGGGCTGCGGGTGGTGGACGCGTCGACGCTGTTCGCCGGGCCGCTGACCGCGATGCACCTGGGCGACATGGGCGCCGACGTGGTCAAGGTCGAGCACCCGCGGCGACCGGACCCCGCACGCGGGCACGGACCGGCGCGCGACGGCCACAACCTCTGGTACAAGACGCTCGGGCGGAACAAGCGCGCGGTGACCGCGGACCTGTCGTCGGACGGCGGGCGGGACGTGTTCCGGCGGCTGGCGGCCACCGCCGACGTGGTGGTGGAGAACTTCCGGCCCGACACCCTCGAACGCTGGGGCCTCGGCTACGACGTGCTCGCCGCCGACAACCCCGGTCTCGTCCTCGCCCGGATCACCGGCTTCGGCCAGCTCGGCCCGTACCGGCGGCGCCCGGGGTTCGGCACACTGGCGGAGGCGATGAGTGGCTTCGCGGCGATGACCGGCGCGCCGGACGGTCCGCCGACCCTGCCGCCGTTCGGCCTCGCGGACGGCATCACCTCGCTGGCCGCTGCGTACGCGGTGACGACGGCACTGCTCGCCCGGCACACCACCGGCCGCGGCCAGGTGGTCGACCTGGCCATCGTGGAGCCGATGCTCGCCATGCTCGGCCCGCAGATCACGCAGTGGGACCAGCTCGGCACCGTACAGCCGCGGACGGGGAACCGGTCGGCGAACAACGCGCCGCGCAACACGTACCGGTGCGCGGACGGGCGGTGGGTGGCGGTGTCGACCAGTTCGCAGAACATCGCCGAACGCGTGATGCGCCTGGTGGGCCGGCCCGACGTGGTCGACGAGCCGTGGTTCGCCACCGGCGCCGGCCGGGTACGCCACGCCGACGAGCTGGACGGCGCGGTCGCCGGGTGGATCGCGGCGCGGAGCCGGGACGAGGTGGTTGCCGCGTTCGAGGCCGCACAGGCGGCGGTGGCGCCGATCTACGACGCGTCCGACATCGCCACCGACCCGCAGTACGCGGCGCTCGGCACGGTCGTCACCGTCGACGACGCCGACCTCGGCCCGGTCGCCATGCAGAACATCCTGTTCCGGCTGTCCGACACGCCCGGCGCGGTGCGGTTCCCCGGCCGCGCGCCGGGCGCCGACACCGACACCGTCCTCGCCGAACTCGGGTACGCCGTCGACGAGGTCGCCGCGCTCCGCGCCGAGGGGGCGGTCTAGGTGCTGACCTTCCTGTACGTGCCGGCGGACCGGCCGGACCGCGTCGGCAAGGCGCTCGCCGGGGACGCCGACGTGGTTCTCGTCGACCTGGAGGACGCCGTCGCCCCCGACCGCAAGCGGTACGCCCGGGAGGAGGCCGCGCGGCTGCTCGCCGACGTCACCGACCGCCCCGTGCAGGTACGCGTGAACGACGTGCGGACCGGCGCCGGGCTCGCCGACCTCGCCATGGTCGCCGGCCTGCCCACCGCCGTCGGCGTACGGCTGCCGAAGGTCGAGGACGCGGGCACCGTCCGGGCCGTCGCCGACCAGGTACCGGGGCGGGCGCTGCACCCGCTGCTGGAGTCCGCGCTCGGCGTCGAGCGGGCGTACGCGATCGCGACGGCGCACGCGGCGGTCGCCTCGCTCGGGCTGGGCGAGGCGGACCTGCGCGCGGACCTCGGCCTGCCGGCGGACGCCGACGCGGGCCTCGCGTACCCGAGGTCGCGGGTGGCGGTGGCGGCGCGGGCGGCGGGCCTGCCCGCGCCGGCCCAGTCGGTGTACCCGCACGTGCGCGATCTCGACGGGCTGGCCGCCTCGTGCCGGGACGGGCGGAATGCGGGATTCCTTGGGCGGGCGGCGATCCACCCCGCGCAGCTGCCGGTCATCGCCGCCGCGTACGCTCCGACGGACGCCGAGCTGGCCGCCGCCCGCGACCTGCTCGCCCGCGAGTCGGCGGGTGCGGCGGCGCTGCCCGACGGGCGGTTCGTCGACGAGGCGATCCTGCGGACGGCGCGCCGCACCGTCGCCCTCGCCGACCGCCGCCGACCCTGACCCCGCGGCCGGACACGGCACCGGGTCTCGCTTCCCGGAGTACGCCATCGCCCACGTCGTACCGCTCGGACCGGCACCGGACCGCCCGGTGCTGCGCCGGCTGCTGGCCGAACACGAGCACGTCGTGGTCCTGCGCGGAGCCTGGCGCGCCGGCCGTACCGTCGTCGCGCTCCGGCCCGTCCGGTACGCCCCGGCCGGCGCCGACCCGTTCCGGCTGCTGCGCGACACCCCCGCGGCCGATCCGGGAGCGGGCGTGTGCGGCGGCTGGTTCGGCACCCTCCGGTACGACCTGGGCGAGCGCCGGCACCGCGCGCCGGTCGGCTGCCGTACCGGCGACCTGGCGTACGTCGACCGGGTGTTGCGGCAGCGCCACGACGGCGAGTGGGAGCTGGCCGGGCTGACCCCGCTGGGCCGCGCCGAGACCGACCGGTACCGGGAGCTGGTGCGCACGGCGGTGGACGGCGCCGCGCCGGGCTGGTCGCTCGGCCCGCTGTCGTTCCGGCCCCGGGCCGACCACCTCGCCGCGGTACGCCGCTGCGTCGAGCTGATCTCCGCCGGTGAACTGTTCCAGGCGAACGTCGCGATCCGGCTGTCCGGCCGCTTCACCGGCGACGCGGCCGAGGCGTACCTGGCGGTGGACGGGCGGCTGACGCCGGCGCGCGGTGCGTTGGTCCGGCTCGGCGGCCCCACGGTGCTGTCCGCCTCACCCGAGCTGTACCTGGACCGCGACGGCGACACGGTGTCCAGCGCGCCGATCAAGGGCACGGCCCCGCGTACGGGTGGGGCGGCGGCGCTGCGCCGGTCGGTGAAGGACCGCGCCGAGAACGTCATGATCGTCGACCTGGTACGCAACGACCTGGGCCGGGTCGCCGAGCGCGGCAGCGTCGTCGTACCGGATCTGCTGGAGGTGGCGGGCTGGGCCGGTACCCGGCACCTCGTTTCCCGGGTCACCGCAACGGTTCCGGCCGCCGTGGACACCGGGACCGTACTGGCGGAGACGTTCCCGCCGGGCTCGGTCACCGGCTGCCCGAAGCTCGCCGCGCTCGACACGATCGACGAGCTGGAACCCGTCTCGCGCGGCGTATACACCGGTGCCGTCGGGTACCTGGCGCCCGGACGCCGGTCGGAGTGGAACGTGGCGATCCGTACCGCGGAGATCGCGGGGGAGCGGCTGGAGGTCGGCGTCGGCGGCGGGATCACGGTCGGGTCCGATCCCGCCGCCGAGTGGGCCGAGTGCTGGACGAAGGCCGCCCCGCTGCTGCACGCGCTGCGCGCCGGCCCGCTCCCGGTGGAGCACGAGGGCCGGCGGGCGGCACGGGTCACGGCCCGTACGTCGCCTGCGTGACGGCGAAGACCGGCCGGTTGTTGAGCGTCTCGCGCAGCGTCCACAGCAGGTCCGGGTTGGTCGCGTCCTCCCAGTAGCTGAGGCTCTCGCCACCGGAGATCCAGGCGAACGTCAGCGGACCCGACGACGGCGTCCAGTAGTACAGCTGCTTCTGACCGGACGAGTTGAACCACCATCGTCCGTTGTGCGACGCCACGCCGTTCAGGTTGTACCAGGGGAGTTGCAGCGCCTCGGTCGCCGTGGTGCTCGCCGCGAACGTCGTCGTGCCGGACGCGAACGGGAAGCGCACCGCGCGCGGCGCCCGGTTCGGGTAGCCGGTGCAGCCCGACGAGCACGTGTACTCGGTCATCACGACCGACGGGATCGCCCGGTCCAGCGAGATCGTCGACCACACCAGGCTCGTACCGGAGGTCGTGTTGGACGTGATCGTGCCGACCTGCGGCAGCACGTAGGCGTAGTTGTGCGCGTAGTACGTGGTGCCGTCGGACTGGCGGCCGATCTGGTCCGCCGTACCGCCGGTGTTGGTCTTGAGGATCTTGCGCATGTCGAAGACGCGCATGCCGTGCCCGGTGTCCGCGACGTACAGGTAGTCGCCGTACCAGGAGATCCCGCCGGCGTGGATCGGGATGTCGGTGAAGTCCGGCGCCGACGCGCTGCCCGTCGGCTCCACCAACAGCACCTTCCGGTACGTGTTCGGCCAGGTGGCGTCCCAGTCGATCATCGTGATCCGGCTGCGGGACTGCGCACCGTCGCACCCGGCCTTCGTGTACCAGCTGACCACGACGAGCTGGTGCCCGTCGTAGTCGCCGCCGACGGCGTCCCGGGTGGTGGTGATGCCCTGCGGGTAGTTGGTGCAGTCGCCGACGTCGCCCGAGTCGTACGTGAAGCCGTCGCTGTAGCCGGCGACGCCCGGGTTGCTGATCGACTGCCGGGTGTGGTTGGCGTTGTCCATCACCTGGCTCACGCTGGCCGTCCCGAGCTTCGAGACCAGCGCGCTGTCGAGCGTGTCGTACTGGTGGTAGTTGGCGGACAGCGTGTACTGCCCGGCCGGCAGCGTCGTGGGGCCGCTGGCGGCGTTGGCGGTGGAGGGGGTACTGAGGGAGGTCGCGCCGAGGACGAGGACACCGGCCGCGGCGAGGAGGACCCGGCTGCGCACTGACATGAGAGGCTCCTGTCGAATGCGGATGGTTGGCGTCACGATACGCCCGATGTCGACAATGTGCAGCCATGTCAGTCTGTTTGAAGCTTTGTGGCACACCTCCGGCACCCGCCACAGCCCGCCGTACGCACGGCGCACGGCGACCGGAACCTGGTGCGGCACAAGGAAAGTACGGCCTGCGGTGGGTGCCGGCGCGTGGCCGTGGCGGGCCCGCCCGAGCGGTCGGGAGCCCGCAGCTCCAACTCACCCGGACCGGGGGGTACGAACTCAGCCGGGTCGGGAGTGCGGGTCGGACGCGCCCGCGTCGTGCGCCAGCGCGCCGAGCGTGGCCAGGTCCGCCTCGTTGCGTACGACGTGGCCGGCCACGTCGCTGAGCCGCTCCCGCCGCGACCGCGCGTACTCCCGCAACACCCGGAACGCCGCGTCCATGTCGAGCGTGAAGCGCTCGGCGAGTACGCCCTTCGCCTGCTCGATCACCACCCGGGTGGTCAGCGCGGTCTGCAACTGCTCGGCCAGCACCCGCCGGCGGCGCAGCGTCCGCTCCTGGAGCAGCCCGATCGTGGCGACGTCGGCGAGCGCCCGCCCCATCCGGCGGTCCTGCTCGCTGAGCAGCCCCGGCCGTACCCGGAACAGGTTCGCCACCCCGATCACCTCGGTACGCAGCCGCATCGGCAGCGCGTGCACGGCGTGCAGGTCCAGCTCTCTCGCCAACCGGCCCACCGCCGGCCAACGACCGTCCATCTTCGCCACGTCCGGCGTGTACACCGGCTCACCGCGGCGGAAGCACAGCACGCTCGGACCGCTGTCCGTCTGTACCTGCAACAGATCCATCAGCCCGGCCTCCTCGCTGGAGGAGGCGAGCACCCGCAGCTGCCCGTACTGGTCGGCGAGCATCAGTGCGGCCGCATCCACGTCGAGCAGCTCCACACACCGGGCGGCCAACCGGTGGAGGAAGTCGATGACGTCGAAGTCGTCGACCAATGTGTCGGCGAACTCCACCAACGCCTCGGCTAGACGATCGTCACGCATGTCCCTCACACTTCCGGCGTCGTACTCGGACACCTCATACCGCGGGATCGTCATCGAAGCGGACGCTCCGGCCGATCACGTCGCGGGCGACATCTTCGACCGTACGACCCGTCGCGTACGCGCGGGCCCGGAGCCGGACGAACGCTTCCTCCGCACTCACGTCGAGCTGCGCCACGATCATCCCGGTCGCCTGGTGCACCTCGGCACGGTACGGGAGAATCCCGCCACCCGCGAGGAGCCGGTCCGCGTCGCCGTCCAACAGAAGCACCATCGCCGCGTCGCACACGAGCAGAGCGCGGAGCGTCTCCTCCTCGGTCAGCGATCCTGGCCGGGTCCGATACGTTTCGAGTACCCCGACCCGGACCGCCCCAACCCGCAGCGGGAACGCGAAAACGGCGCGCGCCCCGACGTCCACCGCCTCGGTGGAGAACACCGGCCAGCGCCGCCGGTACGTGCCCTCCGTGAGGTCCCCGGCGAGCACCGGGCTGCTGGTACCGAAGGCGTCCAGGCTGGGGCCCTCACCCACGTCGTACTGCAGGCGCTCCAGCCGGGCGGACACGTCGTCGCTCGCGCAGATCGGTTCACGGACCGAGGTGCTGGACATCGCGGTCAGTCCGACGCCGGTCATGCCGGGTAGTTCCGACAGGCAGCCGTCGCAGATGCCGTGGGCGGATCGCCGCCCGTCCCGCAGGGTGGACAGGATCCGTGCGAAGTCGGTCATGCCGGCGTGGTGATCGCCCATTCCGCACCGGCAATCGGCCGGCCGGACGTGTCAAGGCCCGACATCCCAACTACCTCCGACTCCGCGGGCGTACGCCCTGGTCCGCGACGATCCGGATCGCGCGATACTGGCGTGTGCCTAGCGATCTTAGCCAGCGCCGCACCGTCTCGGACCAACCTTCCAGACGGGACACGCGACCGTACGTTCCGGGTGGCGCGCCCCGGATCGCCCGTCCTCGGGGGAACGACGTACTGGTGGCTTTTGTCGCCGGGCACCGGCGCTGCGGCGCTGCCCACCAGCAGCCGCATCGCCGGTGCCCGGAGCAGGCCCGCCCACCGGTGGCGCCGAGCCTGCGCCACGGGACCCGGCAGGCGGGTGTCACCGACGCCGTACGGCCGGCGGCCACAGCCGACGCAGTACGCGGCGCTCGGGTTGGTGGTCTGGCTCCTGGTCCCACCGCAGTGCCGCGGCCGCACGGGACTCGGGCGCGTCGAACGGTACGAGAGTGAGGCTCACGCGGCGGCCGGTCATGCAGGTGACCAGTACCCGACGCTCGAACAGCAGGGTGAACCACGTGACGGGGACCGGCCTGCCGCCCAACGCGACGGTGTCCGGATGCTGCGCCCAGTCGTCGACGTTGGCCTGCACCTGGACGACCGGCTCGTACCCGCGGCGGGCGATGGCCTGCGCCAGGGTCGGCAACTCCCGCGCCGGGTCCGGACAGCGGGGCCACCACGCGCCGTCGACGGCAGGTCCGGACCCGTCGTCGTCGAACCAGGAGAACCGGCTCACCCCGTCGTCGGCGGACCGACCATGTGCCATGAACGCCCCCTCGGCCGTACGGCAGCGGTCGATGGACCGCCGGTACGCCGAGGTCTGGGGCGCATCAGTGAGCCTAGTACAGCAGGAGCCGTGAAGGTAACTCCACGCCGTGCGTCCACTCCGGAAAGTGGCCGCACGGCATGTGCTCAGTCGAGTTCCGCGTCGCTGAGGTGCGTCGGATCCAGCACACGGCGCAGGAACGTACGGGTACGTTCCTCCGTCGGGTCACCCAGTACCGCCGCCGGCGCGCCCTGCTCGACGATCACCCCACCGTCCATGAACACGACCCGGTCCGCGACGTCCCGCGCGAACGCCATCTCGTGCGTGACCACCAGCATCGTCATGCCCTCGGTGGCGAGATCACGCATGACGGTCAGCACGTCGCCGACGAGTTCCGGATCGAGGGCGCTGGTCGGCTCGTCGAAGAGCATCAGCTCCGGCCCCATCGACAGCGACCGGGCGATCGCCACCCGCTGCTGCTGCCCACCCGACAGGTGCGCCGGGTACGCCCCGGCCTTGTCGCCCAGGCCGACCCGGTCCAGGTTCTCCCGGGCGATCCGCTCCGCCTCGGCCCGCGTACGGCGCAGCACCCGGCGTTGCGCGATCGTCAGGTTGTCCAGCACCGTCAGGTGCCCGAACAGGTTGAACTGCTGGAACACCATGCCGATTCGACGGCGCAGCGCATCCAGCTCGCAGTCCGGGTCCGTGATCTCGACGCCGAGCGTGTGGATCCGGCCGCGGGTCGGCGACTCCAGCAGGTTGACGCAGCGCAGCAGCGTCGACTTGCCCGAGCCGGACGGCCCGATCACGCAGACCACCTCACCGGACGTCACCGTCAGGTCGATGCCGGTCAGTACCTCCAGCGGACCGAACGACTTGTGCAGGTCCTCGATCACCACCGCGTCACTCACCGGCGTTCCTCCTTCGTCGCAACACCGATGCGGCACGATGCCCATGATTCGCTCGCTGGCGCTCGCTCATCGCGCCCTCGCCGCCCGCAGCTCCATCCGCCGTACGACCTGCGACAGCGGCAACGTGATCACCAGGTACACGAGGGCCGCGACGATCAGCGGCGTGGCGTTGACGCGGGCGTTCAGTACGTCGGAGGAGAACTTGGTGATCTCCACGTTCGCCGCCGTCACGCCCAGCACGTACGCCAGGGAGGTGTCCTTGGTGAGGGTGATGATCTGGTTGGTCATCGGCGGGATGACGATCCGGAACGCCTGCGGGATGACGATGGAGACCATCGCCCGGCCGTACGGCATGCCCAGCGTGCGCGCCGCCTCCAGCTGCCCCTTCGGTACGGCGAGGATGCCGGCGCGGATCGTCTCCGCCATGTACGCCGCGGCCGTCATGCCCAGCCCGAGCGCCATCTGCCCGTACACGCCGCCCGGGATCTCGCGGTCCGGGAACGCGTTCGGGATGCCGTACCCGACGAGGAACAGCACGACCAGCACCGGCAGTCCGCGGAACAGCTCGATGTAGCCGGTGGCCACCCACCGGTACGCGCGAACCTCGGACAGCCGCATCAGCGCCAGTACCGTGCCCAGGACCAGGCCGAACACGAACGCGCCGAGCGTGAACGCCAGCGTGTTCAGCAGCGCCGGCACGAGCACGCCCGGGAACATCGACCGGGCCACGTCGGGCCGGAAGAAGCCCTGCTGGACGGTGTGCCAGTCGGCGGTGAACGCGACGACCGCGAGTACGGCCACGAACACCGCGTACTGCACCAGCCGGATGATGCGGGTGCGCTGCCGCCGGGTCAGCCGGCGCTTCGGCCCGGCGGCAGCGTCGTCCACCGTGGTCACGACGTGGCGCCCGGCTTACCGCCGATCCACTTGGCGTAGATCTTGTCGTACGTGCCGTCCTTGTGTGCCTGCGCGATGACGTCGTTGATCGCCTTGAGCAGCTTCGGGTTGCCGCCCTTCTTCACCGCATAGCCGTACTGCTCGCCGGTCCTGAACTGGGTCGACACCTCGAACTTGCCCGGGTTGTGCTTGACGTACGTCGCCATCACCGGCAGGTCGTCGATCGCGGCGTCCACCTGCTTGGTGGCGAGCGCCTGCTGCAACGCGGCCAGATCCTTGAACGACACGGTCGTGTAGCCGTTCTCCTTGGCGTGCTTGTTGCCGTAGTCCTCGCCGGTGGTCGACGCCTGGGTGCCGAGCTTCTTGCCCTTCAACGCACCCAGCGAGTCGTACTTCTGCCCGGCGCGCACCAGCAGCGCCTGGTCGGCGTCGAAGTACGGCGTGGAGAAGTCCATCACGGCCTGGCGTTCCGGGTTGATGGTCATGCCGGCGGCGGCCACGTCGCACTTGCCGGTGTTGAGGTCCTGCCCGGACTTGATGCCCTCGAACGGGGTGTCCACCACGGCCTGCTTGACGCCCAGCTTCTTCGCCACCAGGTCCATCAGGTCGATGTCGAACCCGACGATCTTCCCCGAGTCGTCCTTGTACTGGAACGGCTCGTACGGCAGGTGTGTGCAGACGGTGAGCTTCCCGGAGGCGACGAGCTTCGCCCCGGAGGCAGTCGCCCCGCCCTTCTCCGACTTGGCGCATCCCGTTGCCGCCACGGCGATTCCCGCCGCGACAAGTACGGCCAGCACCGACCGTCGCACGCTGTGTCGCATCATGTCTCCCGTTCCCGGAACCCTCCGCTGAGGTTCACGTCGAGTGATCCTGCACGGTGAGTGGCCGGCGGCGCAATACGCGCAGAGCCGTTCCCGCCGCTGGGAAGCGCGGCTGACCAGCGCCCGGCGAACGGTTCGTCACGGGCGGGTCACGGCACTCGCGTGACCCGCCCGTACGACGGACGGTCAGCCGACCCCGGTCGCCAGCTTCGACTTGCGGTACCCGTACAGCGCGTAGATGACGCAGCCGAGCACGAACCACACGCCGAACCGGATCCACGTCGCCGGGTGCAACTGCGTGATCAGCCAGATGCTGAACACCACGCCGAGCGCCGGTACCACCGGCATGCCCGGCACCCGGAACGTGCGCGGCGCCTCCGGGTTGCGGTAGCGCATGACGATGATCGCGACGCAGACGACGACGAACGCCAGCAGGATGCCGATGTTCGTCAGCTCGGCCGCCGTCCCGATCGGCACGAGGCCCGCGACCAGCGCCGACACCACGCCGATGATCCAGGTCGGCCGGTGCGGCACGTGGTTCTTCACGTGGGTCTTCGCGAACCAGCCCGGCAGCAGGCCGTCCCGGCTGATCGCGTACCAGATGCGGGACGCGCCGAGCATGAACGAGAACAGCACCGTCAGGATGCCGACGACCGCGCCGATCGCGATGACCGTGCCGAAGCCGGACAGCCCGACCGACGCGAACGCCGAGGAGAACGCCGACGTCACGTTGATGTGCAGGTACGACTGCATGCCGGTGAGGACGGTGCAGGCCAACAGGTACAGCACCATCGCGATGGCCAGCGACAGCACGATCGCCTTCGGCAGGTTGCGCCGGGCGTCCTTGGACTCCTCGGCCGCCGTGGACATCGCGTCGTACCCGAACACCGCGAAGAACACCGTCGCCGCGCCGGTCAGCGCCCCGCCGAAGCCGAACGGGAAGTACGGGTGGAAGTTGGCGCCGTGGATGTAGAAGACGCCGACCACGATCACCGCGAGTACGATCGCGAGCTTGACGAACACCAGCACCGTCTCGACCCGGGCGCTGGCCTTGATGCCCCGGTTCAACAGGAACGCGATGAGCAGGCACAGCAGCGCCGCGAACACGTCGACCTTGTGCCCGTGCCCGGTGCCCGGCGCGCCGAGCATCCAGGCCGGCAGGTCGAGCCCGATCTGGTTGAGCAGGAACTGGAAGTAGCCCGAGATGCCGATCGCGACCACCGCGATGATCGCCGTGTACTCCAGCAGCAGGTCCCAGCCGATGAGCCAGCCTGCGAACTCGCCCAGCACCGCGTACCCGTAGGTGTAGGCGGATCCGGCGACGGGCACCATGCCGGCGAACTCGGCGTAGCTGAGCGCCGCGGCGGCCGAGGCGATCCCGGCGATGATGAACGACAGCGACACGGCGGGGCCGGCGGTGTCGTGCGCGACCTCGCCGGCGAGCGTGAAGATCCCGGCGCCGATGATCGCGCCGAGGCCGATGGCGGTGAGCTGCCACAGCCCGAGGCTGCGGCGTAGGCCGGTGGAGTCCGACTCCTCGTCCGGCCCGATGGGCTTCCGGCGGAACATCCCGCGGGACTGAGCGGTCTGTGTCGACATGACGTGGCAGGCTACCCGAGATCCGGGGATATGGACCGCCTTGTGGATCCCGGGTGCCTTTGGTATCGGATGTCGGGCGACGCCCCTGATCGGGGACGGCCCGCGGTGTCCGTTCTGGGGTCACCGCGGGCCGGTGGGTCAGGGGGCGGGAAGCGCCACGTACCGGGTCTCCAGGAACTCCTCGATGCCGACGCGACCGCCCTCGCGGCCCAGCCCGGACTGCTTGACCCCGCCGAACGGCGCGGCCGGGTTCGACACCAGCCCCTGATTGAGGCCGATCATCCCGGTGTCGAGTCGCTCGCTCAGCCGTACCCCGCGGCCCAGGTCCGTCGTGTACACGTACGACACGAGGCCGTGCTCGGTGTCGTTGGCCAGGCGTACCGCCTCGTCCTCGGTGTCGAAGGCGACGATCGGGGCGACCGGGCCGAAGATCTCGGTGCGCAGGATCTCCGCGTCCGCCGGTACGTCCGCCAGCACGGTCGGCGGGTAGAAGTGCCCCGGCCCGCCCGGCGCGGTACCACCGGTGACGACGCGGGCGCCGCGCCGTACGGCGTCGTCGACCAGGCGGGTCACCTTGGCCACCGCGTCCGCGTCGATCAGCGGGCCGAGCGTGACGCCGTCGTCGGTACCGCGGCCGGGCCGCAGCGCCGCCATCCGCGCCGTGAACCGCTCGGTGAAGTCGGCCAGCACGCCGCGCTGCACGTACAGCCGGTTGGCGGCGGTGCACGCCTCGCCGCCGTTGCGGGTCTTCGCGAGCATCGCGCCGTCGACCGCCGCGTCCAGGTCCGCGTCGTCGAACACCAGGAACGGCGCGTTGCCGCCCAACTCCAGCGACGTCCGTACGACGTGTTGGGCGGCCTGGCCCAGCAGGTGCCGGCCCACCTCGGTGGAGCCGGTGAACGACAGCTTCCGCACCCGTCCGTCGGCCAGCAGCGGCCCGACGACACCGCCCGGGTCGCTGGTCGTCACCACGTTGAGTACGCCGTCCGGCAGGCCCGCGTCGGCCAGGATCTGCGCCAGCGCGAGCGAACACAGCGGCGTCTGCTCGGCCGGCTTGAGCACCATCGTGCAGCCGGCCGCCACCGCGGGGCCGATCTTGCGGGTGCCCATCGCCATCGGGAAGTTCCACGGCGTCACCAGGACGGCCGGACCCACCGGGACCTTGAGTACGAGCATCCGGGCGGCACCGTTGGGCGCGCTGGCGTACCCGCCGTCGATGCGCACGGCCTCCTCGGCGAACCAGCGGAAGAACTCCGCCGCGTACGCGATCTCGCCGGCCGCCTCCGCCAGCGGCTTGCCCATTTCGAGGGTCATCAGCAGCGCCAGCTCGTCCGTCCGGTCCACGAGCATCTGGTACGCCCGGCGCAGGATCTCGCCGCGCTCCCGTGGCGCCGTACGGGCCCAGCCGTCCTGGGCGGCCGCGGCGGCGTCGAGCGCGGCCATCCCGTCCTCGGGCGTCGCGTCGGCCACCGCGCACAGCTCCGCGCCGGTGGCCGGATCGGTCACCGGGAACGTCCGGCCACCGCTGGCGTCACGCCAGCGGCCCCCGACGAACAGCCCCTTCGGTACGGCGGCGACGACCTTCTCTTCGTCCGGCATGTGCCCACCCCTGTCGAACCGGTTGCTGAATCGGCGTCTCCGGACCATGCTAGGGGCAGATTGTCGACAATCCAACAATCCGGAACGAGGTTGCCATGGCCGCACTGTCTCCGCTGCTCGCCCAGGCCACCGGCGTACTCGTCGACCACGGCGCCGGCACCACGCTGTACGCCGAGGACGGTCGGCGGTACCTGGACTTCACCGCCGGTATCGGCGTGACCAGTACGGGGCACTGCCACCCACGAATCGTCGAGGCCGCCCGGGAGCAGGTCGGCAAGCTGATCCACGGGCAGTACACGACGGTCATGCACCGTCCGCTGCTCACGCTCACCGAACGGCTCGGCGCGGTCCTGCCCGACGGCATCGACTCGCTGTTCTACGTGAACTCCGGGTCCGAGGCGATCGAGGCGGCGCTCCGGCTCACCCGCCAGGCCACCGGCCGGCCCAACGTGATCGTCTTCCACGGCGGCTTCCACGGGCGTACGGTCGCGGCGGCGTCCATGACCACCTCCGGTACCCGGTTCTCCGCCGGGTTCTCGCCGCTGATGGGCGGCGTGCACGTCGCGCCGTTCCCGTACGCGTACCGGTACGGCTGGGACGAGGCGGCGGCGACCGAGTTCTGCCTGCGCGAGCTGGACTACCTGCTCGCCACGCTGAGCGCGCCGTCCGACACCGCCGCGTTCTTCGTCGAGCCGGTCCTCGGCGAGGGCGGGTACGTGCCGGCCAACGCGGCGTTCCTTGCCGGGCTGCGGGAGCGCGCCGACCGGCACGGGATCCTGCTCGTGGTCGACGAGGTGCAGACCGGATTCGGCCGTACGGGGCGGTTCTGGGGGCACGACCACTTCGGCGTGACCCCCGACGTACTGGTCACCGCCAAGGGCCTCGCGTCCGGTTTCCCGCTGTCGGCGATGGCCGCGTCGGCCGAGCTGATGGCGCGCGCCTGGCCGGGCTCCCAGGGCGGCACGTACGGCGGCAACGCGGTCGCCTGCGCCGCGGCCCTCGCCACCCTCGACGTGATCGCCGACGAGGGCCTCGTCGACAACTCCGCCGTACTGGGGGAGCGGCTGCTCGACGGCGCCCGCGCGGTCGCCAAGGGGTACGAGCAGATCGGGGACGTGCGCGGGCTCGGGCTGATGGTCGGCACCGAGTTCACCGACGCGGAGACCGCGCGCCGGGCGCAGGCCGCCGCCATCGAACGCGGCATGCTGCTGCTCACCTGCGGTGCGCACGGCCAGGTCGTACGGATGATCCCGCCGCTGGTGGTGACGGCCGAGGAGGTCGACGAGGCGCTGGAGATCTGGTCCGCCTCCGTCGCCGCCGCGACCGCCTGACGCGCCACGACGCCGGCCCGTCCGTACCGCGGGCCGGCGTCGCGGTGCCCCGTACGGCCGGCGGTGTGGTGCACTGTCGGCCGTGACGTACGTGCTGATTCCCGGTGCCGGTGGCTCGTCCTGGCACTGGCACCGGCTGGCCGCCGAGCTGCGGTCCCGCGGTGCCGAGGTGCTGACCCCGGACCTGCCGGCCGCCGACCGTGCCGCCGGCTTCCCCGAGTACGCCGAGGTCGTCGCCGCGGCCGTGGGTGACCGTGCCGACGCGGTACTCGTGGCGCACTCGCTCGGCGCCTTCACCGCGCCGCTGGTGTGCGAGCGGATTCCGGTGCGGCTGCTGGTACTCGTGGCCCCGATGGTGCCGCGGCCGGGGGAGTCCGCCGGCGAATGGTGGGCGGCGACCGGGCATCCGGGCGCGCCCCTCGACCCCGACGTACGGCAGGCGACGAACTTCCACGACCTGCCGGACGACGAGGCCGCCGAGGCGAACGCGCGCTGGGGACCGCAGTCCGGCGCGCCGTTCCGCGCCGCGTACCCGCTGCGGGCCTGGCCGGCGGTGCCGACCCGCGTGCTGCTGTACCGCGACGACCGGCTGTTCCCGTCGGACTTCCAGCGCCGCGTGACGAAGGACCGCCTGGGCGTCGGTTGCGACGAGACGCCCGGCGGCCACTTCGCCCATCTGAGCCACCCGGTCGCGGTCGCCGACCGGCTCGTGGCGTACGCCAGCGCGGCGGCTACAGGCGGCGGAACGTGAGGCTCTCGCCCTCCACACCGCGCAACCACATGTCCTGCGCGGCGTCCGCCATGCCGTCGAGGCCCTCCTCGATGGTGGCGAACACGTTGCCCGGCACGTACCCCCGGTCGCCGTTGATGAGCAGGTTGTTCCGGCCGTAGAACAGGGCCAGGTCGACGACCTGCTCGCCGCTGTGCGCCGCGCTGCCCTCGTCGTACCCGTAGGCGACGGCGCCGATCTCCCACGGCTCGAACGCGAAGAAGCACACGTCGCCCGGGATCGGCGTGATGGTGGGGTTCTCGGTGCCCGGATCCGAGCCGAGCGCCGGCATCAACGCGTAGATCTCGTTCCGCGCGTACTTCGCGTGGTACGCGGATCCGCTGCGGGGCAACGCATCCCACACCGCCGCGCAGGTACGGGGGGCGAGGTCGTCCAGCAACCGCGCCCGGCAGGACGCGCCGCGCTTGTCCAGGGCGATCTCGACGTACCGGCTCATCGACGCTCCTTCGGTGGTACTGCAACGGAAAGGTCCGGCGCCTGCCACGCGGGCAGGACGGCTTCGGCGGTCCGGGCGACCGCGAGGACCAGGTCGTCGGAGTGACGCGGGCCGACGATCTGCAACCCGACCGGCCGCCCGTCGGCGGTCAGCCCCGCCGGTACGGTCGCGGCCGGCTGCTGGGTCAGGTTGAACGGGTACGTGAACGGCGTCCAGCTCGGCCACGCCGGTACGCCGGAGGCCGTGGAGCCGGGCGGCACGTCGTGCCCGGCCTCGAACGCGGCGATCGGCATCGTCGGCGTGAGCAGGATGTCGTAGCTCTCGTGGAACTGTCCCATGTGGACACCCAGCGCGGTGCGCCGGTCCATCGCGGTCAGGTAGTCGGCGGCGGTGAACGTCGCGCCGCGCTCCCACACCGCGCGCAGCCCCGGGTCGATCCGCTCCGCCGAGCCGGGCGGGAAGTGGTCGAGCCACTGCGCCGCGCCCGCGCACCACAGTACGTCGAACGCGTCGGCCGGGTCGGCGAAGCCCGGGTCCGCCAGTTCGACCCGCAGCCCGGCGTCGGCGAGCGCCTCGACCGCGCCGCGCACGATCATCGCCACCTCGCCGTCGACCTCCGCGTACCCGAGGGTCGGGCTGTACGCGGCGACCAGGCCCTGCACCGGCCGCCGCACCGCCTCCCGGTACGAGCCGACGAGCTGGGGGAGCGCGTTGGGGTCGCGGAAGTCGCGCAGTGCCAACACATCCAGCAGCAGCGCCAGGTCGTCGACCGAGGTGGCCATCGGCCCCGCGTGCGCCAGCGAGCCGAACGGGCTCGACGGGTACAGCGGGATCCTGCCGTACGTGGGCTTGAAGCCGGCGATCCCGCAGAACGAGGCGGGGATGCGCACCGAGCCGCCCCCGTCGGTACCGACGGACAGGGCGCCCATGCCGGCCGCGACGGCCGCCGCGCTGCCGCCGGACGAGCCGCCCGCGGTGAGGTCCGTGTTCCACGGGTTGCGGGTGATGCCGGTCAGCGGCGAGTCGGTGACACCCTTCCAGCCCAGTTCGGGCGTGGTGGTCTTGCCGATCAGGACGGCGCCGTGCTCGCGCAGCCGGGCGGTGACCGGGGCGTCGGTGTCCCAGGGCTGCGCCGGGTCGATGCAGCGGGAGCCGCGCAGCGTCGGCCATCCCGCGGTCAGGAACATGTCCTTGATCGACACCGGGATGCCGTCGAGCAGCCCGATCGGGTTGCCCTGCCGCCAGCGCTGCTCGGACTCGGCCGCCGCGGCCGTGGTGGCCTCGACGTCCAGGTGGCAGAACGCGTTCAGCGCCCCGTCGTACTGCTCGATCCGGCGCAAGGCTCGGTCGGTGGCCTCGACCGGTGACCACTCACCGGTCGAGTAGCCGGCGACCAGTTCGGTCGCGGTGGGCAAGGTGGTCGTCTCCATGTGTGCGCTCCTCAGCCGGTCGGCACGTACCCGAGTCGGAGGTCCACGACGTTACGCAGTGGTTGGTCGGCCAGCCAGCGGTCGAGGTTGTCGGCGAACAGCGCGGCGAGGTCGTCGCGCCAGCCGAGGGTGTCGCCGGACATGTGTGGCGACACCACCAGTCCCGGCACCGTCCACAGTGGAGAGTCTGGAGGCAGCGGTTCGGTGTCGAAGACGTCCAGTGCGGCACCGGCGATCCGGCCGGCGGTGAGCGCGGCGACCAGGTCGGCGGTGACCACCAGCGGGCCGCGCCCGATGTTGACCAGTCGCGCGCCGGGACGCATCGCGGCCAGCGCCGCGGCGTCGATCATGCCGGTGGTCTGTTCGGTCAGCGGCGCGGCCAGGACGACGTAGTCGGCGTCGCCGAGCAGGCCGGGCAGCGCCGGAAAGCCGTGCACAGTACCGAAGTCCGCGTCGCTCGCCCGCTCGGTACGCCCCACGCCGGTCACCCGCAACCCGACCGCCGTGAGCATCCGCGCGATGGCGCGGCCGATCGGCCCCGTCCCCACCACCAGCGCGCTGCGCCCCGCGACCGACTCCGTCTCCCGGTACGCCCAGCGCCGTTCGCGCTGCGCCGCGAGGGTGTCGGGCATACCCTTGGCCATGGCCAGCACCAGGCCCGTGACGTACTCCGCGATCGGGGTGTCGAACACGCCGCGTGAGTTCGTGACGGTCACGCCGCCCTCGCGCAGCGCGGGGCACAACACCGTGTCGACACCGGCCGCGGCGACGTGCACCCAGCGTGGGTGCGGGCCGTCGACGGGCCAGGCCGCGGGCACGGCGCGGCTGCGGAAATCCCACACCAGCAACGCATCCGCGTCCTTGAGCGCCGCCGGCAGCTCGTCCTCGGTGACGAGGACGAAGCGTGCGCGGCCGTCGAACGCGGCCAGACCGGAGGGCCGGTCATCGGCATACAAGACGGCCACTGTGGGGTGAGCCGGGCCACTTTCGGTCACCATGTTGACACCGTAGGAACGAATCGTATGATTGTCAACAATCCGAGGGGTACCCCGGAGCCCGTGGTGTGCGGGTGGCATCCGCCCGCAAAGGTGTGAACATGCTGGGGGTCGCCTTGGATCTGACGTTCGACGGACCCCTCGCGCAGCGGGGCATCGGCGTGATCGCGCCGTTCGACCTGGCCCTGGAGCGCGAGTTGTGGCGCTGGGTGCCCGCGGAGGTGTCCCTGCACCTGGCCCGCACGCCGTACGAACCGGTCCCGGTCAGCCTGCGGATGGCCGAGCTGGTCAGCGACTGCCGGCACCTGACCGCCGCCACCCGCGACGTACTGCACGTCGAACCCGAGGTCATCGCGTACCTGTGCACGTCGGGGAGCTTCGTCGGCGGGATCGCCGCGGAGAAGGAGCTGGTGTCGGCGATCGTCGCGGCCGGCGCGCCCGACGCGGTCACCACCTCCGGCGCCCTCGCCGAGGTACTGAGCGCGCTCGCGCTGCGCCGCATCTCCGTGGTCACGCCGTACGACGCGGACCTGACGGGCCGGCTGCACGAGTTCCTCGGTGAACTGGGCGTCGACACCGTCGCCAGCGAACACCTCGGTCTCGGCGCGGGCATCTGGAAGGTCAGCTACCGCACCATCGCCGAGCACATGCTGCTCGCCGACCGGCCCGACGCCGAGGCGGTCTTCGTGAGCTGCACCAACCTGCCGACGTACGACCTGATCGATCCGTTGGAGGAGGCGCTGGGCAAGCCGGTGCTGACCGCCAACCAACTGACCATGTGGGCGTGCCTGCGCCGGATGGGGCTGCCGGTGGTCGGCCCCGGGCGGTGGCTCACCGACATCGGCTAGGCTGTGTGCGATTGTCGACAATCTGTCCGGAGGTGGCCAGCGTGACGACGGTCGGAATCCTGTACCCGGGGCACGCCGCGGAGGACGACTACCCCACCGCGGAGAAGCTGCTCGGCCCCGACGTGTCGCTCCCCGTCGTGCACACGTACGGCGAGGACCTGCACGCCGTCGACGCGCTGCTCGACCTGGGCCGGTCCGACCGGCTCGCCGTAGGTGCGGCGAGCCTGTCGAAGTACCACCCGGACGCGGTGCTGTGGGCCTGCACGTCCGGCAGCTTCGTGTTCGGCTGGGAGGGCGCGACCGCGCAGGCCGAGGGCCTCGCCGCGGCCGCCGGCGTACCGGCGACGAGCACGTCGTTCGCGTTCGTGCGCGCCGCCCAGGCCCTCGGCGTACGGCGGGTCGCGGTCGCGGCGAGCTACCCGGCCGAGGTGGCGACGCACTTCGCGGAGTTCCTGGGCCGCGGCGGGCTGTCGGTGACCGGGCTGTCCTCGCAGGGCATCGTGACCGCCGCCGAGGTCGGCCAGCTCGACCCGGCCGACGTGGTCGAGCTGGCGTGCGCGCACGACACCCCGGACGCCGAGGCGGTGCTCGTACCGGACACCGCGATGCGTACGGTCGCGTTGGTGGACGAGATCGAGGAGCGGCTGGGCAAGCCGGTGCTGACCGCCAACCAGGTCACCATCTGGGCCGGCCTGCGACTCGCCGGACACGACGGTGCACACGACGGTCCGGGAGCTCTGTTCCGTACCGGGAGATCGTGATGAGCCAGCTGACCCGGGTCGGCCGGGAGTCCACGTCGAGCATCATCGCCCGACAGCTCCGCGCCGCCATCCGGGACGGCGAGTTCGAGCCGGGCGCCCAGATGGGCGAGGCGGAGCTGGCGGCGCGGTTCGACGTCAGCCGCGGCACCCTGCGCGAGGCGCTGCAACGCCTGGTGGAGGAGGGGCTGCTGAGCGGCGAGCGGCACCGCGGGCTGTTCGTCCGCGAGCTGTCCGCCTCCGACGTCCAGGACGTGTACGTCACGCGCAACGCGATCGAGCAGGCCGCCGCCCGGCTCATCCTGCACGGCGACCGGATCGGGGTCGCCGACGAGCTGGCCGGCGTGTACGACCGGATGCGCTCGGCGGTGCGGCGCGGTGACCAGCGCGCCGTCGGTGCCGCGGACGTCGAGTTCCACGAGCTGCTGGTCGCCCGGTCGGGCAGCCACCGGCTGATGCGGATGGCGCGCACCCTGCTGATCGAGACCCGGATGTGCATCCGCGCCCTCCAGGACGCGTACGAGCTGCCCGAGGAGCTGGCGGCCGAGCACGGCGCGCTGGTCGGCGCGCTGCGCAACGGGAACGAGGCGCTGGTGCTCGGCCTGATCGACGCGCACATGGACGACGCGGTGCGCCGGCTGACGCCCGGGCGCGGGCTGCACGACCCGCTGCCGCCGCTCGATCCGGAACCGCGGGCGGTCGGTTCGTGACGCCGTACCGGACCGTCGCCCGGGACGTCGAGTACGAGATCGAGGTCAAGCGGTCGGTGTTCCGGTGCACGCTGGCCCGGGTGGGTGACGAGGACGCGGCGCGCGCGGTCGTCGCCGACGTCCGCAAGCGCCACTGGGACGCCCGGCACCACTGCACGGCGTACGTGATCGGGACGGCGCCGCGGGTCGAACGGTCCAACGACGACGGCGAACCCGCCGGTACGGCCGGCGCGCCGATGCTGGAGGTGCTGCGCCGGCGCGACCTCACCGACACCCTCGCCGT
Source organism: Actinocatenispora rupis (assembly GCF_016861975.1). GTDB lineage: Bacteria > Actinomycetota > Actinomycetes > Mycobacteriales > Micromonosporaceae > Actinocatenispora > Actinocatenispora rupis. The sequence goes on from NZ_BOMB01000016.1 coordinate 114,373, forward strand.
CGTCACCCGGTACTTCGGCGGCGTACTGCTCGGCACCGGCGGCCTGGTCCGCGCGTACGGATCGGCGGTGTCGGGTGCGGTCGACAAGGCCGGTGTGCTGCGCCGCGAACCGGTGGCGCTGCTCGAAGTCGCCACCGACCACACCCGCGGCGGGTCGCTCGACCACGCGCTGCGCGCCGCCGGCCGGGACGTCCGCGACGTCGCGTACACCGCGGACGGGGTGCGCATCGAGCTGGCCGTACCGGTCGCGGAGGTGGCCGAGCTGCGCCGGTGGCTGGCCGACGCGACCGGCGGTACCGCCGCGGTCAGCACCCTCGGCGAGACGTACGCGGACGCCTGACCGGGCAGCTCAGCCCGGGTGTACGCCGGCCGCGTCGCGGATGTCGGCGGCCTCGGCGCCGCCGCTGGCGCGGGCGCAGTGCGCGCAGCAGAACAGGTGACTGCCGACCTCGACGCCGTGCCCCACGATCCGGCACTCGCAGTGCTCGCAGATCGGCGCCATGCGGTGCATCGCGCACTCGAACGAGTCGAAGACGTGCACGTCCCCGCCCATCGCCCGGACCTCGAACGACATCCAGTAGTCGTTGCCGCAGACCTCGCAGACAGCCATCGCCACAGCCCTCCAGCAGCACGGACGGTCCCCACCAGTCTCGCCGCCGCCGGTGCCCGTGTCCGGCTTTTCCGCGTACTCGCGGCGCTCAGCCGTCGAGCACACCCCGGTCGTACTCGGCGACCAGGCGTTTCGGGGCCTGCTGCCGCCACGCCTCGGTGACGAGGGCGGCGAGGCGTTCGGCGGGCAGCCCGTCGAGGCGTACCTCCAGGCCGAGGAAGCTGCGGCGGGCGTCGGGCCGGCGCTGCGGCGTGCACCGGCCCGGGTCGGCGGCGGCCTCCTCGGCGGCACGCTCCTCGGCGATGCAGAACACCGCCGTGGTCCCGTCCCGCCCCATCCCGAGGAAGGTCCGGCCGCGGACCTTGAACACCGGTACGTGGAAACGGAAGTGGCTGCTCTCCTCGACCTCGGGCAGCGCGGTCGCCCACTGTCGGACGTCGTCGGTACCGCTCATTCCGGCAGCGTATCCGCGCCGGCCGGATCGGTGGCCCGGGCCGCGAGACGTTCCCGCTGCGGGACCACCGTGTACTTCGGGTCGCGCGCGGACGCGCGGCCCGCCTCGAACACCGCGAACCGCGTGGTGACCGAGCCGGCGGCGAGCAGTACGCCGGCGGCGACGCCGAGCCAGCGCCGCCGCCCCGCGACGGCACCGAGCCCGGCACCCGCGGCGGTCAGTACGGTCGCCGCACGGTGCATCCGCCCGACCCGACCCTGGTGGTACGGCTCGGACAGCAGCGGGCCGAGGCGGCGCAGCATCAGCCGGCTGGCGCCGAGTTCGAGCCCGGCGCCGAGTACGGCGAGGCGACGGGCCGGTCCGGCCTGCGCGGCGGGTGCGGCGATCATGCCGGCCGCGCCGGCCGACGCGAGAGCGCTGCCGCCGAACACGAACGGCAGCTCGCGGTGCGCCTCGTGCCACGCCGGTACGGCCGTGTCGGCGAGCAGCGCCGCGGTGTACGTGGCCATCGCGGGCCCGAGTACGGCGGCGCCGGCGCCGGCGAGCCGGCCGATCGTGGGCAGCCGGCCGGTCACGTCGCTGAGGGCCGCGCCCGCGGCCAGCCCGGTGAACGGCGCGAGGATCCAGGAACCGACCGACAGCGGCGACGTGGGCTTGAGTACCCGGAGCATGTTCAGGAAGCGGGCGGGGCGGCCGAGGTCGTGCACGAGCGCGCCGACGCTGGCCAGGGACGCGGCACTGGCGGTGACCCGGCCGACCCGGCGCAGGCACGGCCGCCCGGTGGCGTCGGCGAACGCGGCGAGCAGCGCGGACCCGCCCGCCATTCCGCCGAGGAACAGGTACGCCGGCACGTCGGGAACCTTCCACACCGGCTGCTTGAGGATCGGACGCCCGTAGTACGAGCCGAACTCGGCCTCGGGCACCATCGCCGCCTCGGCACCACGCCGCCGCCTGCGTACGCCCGGGTCGCGGTCCGGCGCGCTCACCGTCGCCCGCCCAGGAACGCGGCGACCGCGGCCACCGCGACCGCGCCGGCGGCGAGCGCCACGTGCTTGGCGATCGACGGCAGGTCGCGGGTGGTGACCACCGGATCCGGCGGCAGCCCGTACGTCTCCGGCTCGTCCAGCAGCAGGAAGAACGCGCCGTCGCCGCCGACCCCGTCGTCCGGATCCCGCCCGTACAGCCGGGCGTCGGCGACGCCGTCGTCGTGCAGCGCGGCCAGCCGGGCGTCGGCCCGTTCGCGCAGCTCGTCCAGTTCCCCGAACTGGATCGAGTCGGTGGGGCACGCCTTGGCGCAGGCCGGCTCCATCCCGGCGCCGAGCCGGTCGTAGCACATCGTGCACTTGAACACGCGGCCGTCGTCGTGCCGCTGGTCGATCACCCCGTACGGGCAGGCCGGCACGCAGTAGCCGCACCCGTTGCACACGTCCGGCTGCACCACGACCGTCCCGAACTCGGTGCGGAACAGCGCGCCGGTCGGGCAGACGTCCAGGCAGGCGGCGTGCGTGCAGTGCTTGCACACGTCGGACGACATCAGCCAGCGCACCCCGCCGTCCGGGGCGCCGACGGTCGGCATGCCCAGGTCGACGGCGTCCGCGGTACCGGCGGCGGCGAGCGCGTCGACGCTCCCGTCCGGCCGGGTCGCGGGCTGCTCCACGAACGCCACGTGCCGCCAGGTGTTCGCGCCGAGCGCCTGCGTGTTGTCGTACGACAGGCCGGAGATGCCGTCGGCGCCGGCACCGGTCGGCAGCAGGTTCCACTCCTTGCACGCCACCTCGCACGCCTTGCAGCCGATGCAGACCGAGGTGTCGGTGAAGAACCCCATCCGCGGCGGGTGCCCGTGGTCGTACCCGGCGTCGCCGGCCACGTCGGGCAGCGGACCGTACAGGCTGTGGGTCATCCGTCCTCCCCGATGCCGGCCCGCCGACGGTACGCCCGGACGAGCGCGAGCAGCTCCGGGCCACGCGGCCGGCGACCGGGCCGGATGTCGCAGGTCGCGGCCTTCGCCTCCTGGATGTACACGTTCGGGTCCAGCTCGATGCCCAGCAGGTCGTTCGCCGCGTCGCCGGTGGCGATCCCGTTCGACCCCCAGTGGTACGGCAGGCCGATCTGGTGCACCGTCGTGTCGCCCAGCCGCAGCGGTCGGATCCGCGCGGTGACCAGTACCCGCGCCTCGATGGCGGTGCGGGGCGTGACCACCGTGGCCCACCCGCCGTGGGTGAGCCCGCGCTCGGCCGCGAGCGCCGGGGACACCTCGCAGAACATCTCGGGCTGCAGCTCCGCCAGGTACGGCAGGGTGCGGCTCATCCCGCCCGCGGTGTGGTGCTCCGTCAACCGGTACGTGGTGAACACGTACGGGTAGACGTCACCGCCGAACTGATGGATCGGGTTGTCCGGCCGCGGGTACCGCTGGCGGACCGGGTTCGACTGCCGGGTCGGGTAGAGCGGGTTGCGCAGCACCGACTCGGCCGGCTCGTAGTGCGTGGGCAGCGGCCCGTCGGCGAGCCCGGTGGGCACGAACAGCCAGCCCTTCCCGTCGGTCTGCATGATGAACGGGTCGACGCCGGCCAGCGCGTCCTCGGCCGTCGCATCCGGCGGCGGCCGGTAGGCGGGGTCCTTCGTCGGCTCGAAGTCCGGGACGTCGGCGCCGGTCCACCTGCGCTCGTCGGCGTCCCACCAGACGTACCGCTTCCGTTCGCTCCACGGGTTGCCGTCCGGGTCGGCGCTCGCCCGGTTGTACAGGATGCGACGGTTCGCCGGCCAGGCCCAGCCCCACTCCGGCGCGACCCAGCTCTGCTCGTGTCCGGGCTTGCGCCGGGCGGTCTGGTTGACCCCGTCGGCGCGGCAGCCGCAGTAGATCCAGCAGCCGCACCGGGTCGAGCCGTCGTCGCGCAGCTGCGTGTACGACGACAGCGGGCCGTCGGGTCCGAACCCGTTGATCTCGGCGAGGACCGCCTCGGCGGACGGGTCGTCGTACCGCCCCTCGGTGGGGTAGTCCCACACGAGGTCGAGTACCGGCCGGTCGCGGGGATCGGTGGAGCCCGCGAGCTTGCGGCGGATCGCGCGGCCCAGGTGGTAGAAGAACCACAGGTCGCTGCGGGCGTCGCCGGGCGGCTCGATCGCCTTGTGGTGCCACTGGAGCAGCCGCTGCGTGTTGGTGAACGTGCCGTCCTTCTCCACGTGGCTCGCGGCTGGCAGGAAGAACACCTCGGTACCGATGGTCTCGGTGGACAGCTCACCGGTCTCGATCTCCGGCGCGTTCTGCCAGAAGGTGGCCGACTCGATCAGCGAGAAGTCCCGCACCACCAGCCAGTCCAGGTTCGCCAGGCCGAGCCGCTGGAGCTTGCCGTGCGCCGAGCCGACCGCCGGGTTCTCCCCGACCAGGAAGTACCCCTTCACGGAGCCGTCGACCTGGCCCATGACCGTCGAGTACGTGCCGTGGTCGCCGGTCAGGCGCGGCAGGTGGCCGAAGCACCAGTCGTTGTCCTCCCGCGCCGCGTCACCCCACCACGACTTCAGCAGGCTGACCAGGTACGCGCGCATGTGCCCCCAGTACCCGGTGCGGCCGGCGTCGGCCGCCACGAAGGCGTCGAGGTCCTCGTGCTGGTGCGCGTGCGGCATCGGGATGTACCCGGGCAGCAGGTTGAACAGCGTCGGAATGTCGGTCGAGCCCTGGATGCTCGCGTGCCCGCGCAGCGCCATGATCCCGCCGCCCGGCCGGCCGATGTTGCCGAGCAGCAGCTGCAGGATCGACGCCGTCCGGATGTACTGCGCGCCCACGGTGTGCTGCGTCCACCCGACCGAGTACACGAAGGCGGTGGTCCGGTCCCGGCCGCTGTTGGCGACGACCGCCTCCGCGATCCGGGCGAACGTCCGGGGGTCGATGCCGCAGACCCGCTCCACCAGCTCCGGCGTGTACCGGGCGAAGTGCCGCTTGAGCACCTGGTACACGCAGCGCGGGTGGGTGAGCGTCTCGTCGCGCTCGGGCCGCGCGCTCGCCGCGCCGGCGGCGCCGCCGCTGCCGGCCGCCTCCGCCCGGCCCGCCTCGTGCCCGACGCCCGCCTCGTCCCACTGGTCCCGGCTGCCGGCCGCCGACGCCTCCGACGCCCCCTCGTACTGCCAGGACGTGGCGGAGTAGCTGCCGGTGTCCGGGTCGTAGCCGCTGAACACCCCGGCCAGGTCCTCGGTGTCCACGAACTCGTCGGACAGGATCGCGGCCGCGTTCGTGTACGCCACGACGTACTCGCGGAAGTCCGCCTCGCGGGTGAGGACGTGGTTCACGAGCGCGCCCAGGAACGCGATGTCGGACCCGGCGCGCAGCGGTACGTGCAGGTCCGCGAGCGCCGAGGTACGCGTGAACCGCGGGTCGACGTGGATGACCGTGGCACCGCGCTTCTTCGCCTCCACGACCCACTGGAACCCGACCGGATGGCACTCGGCCATGTTCGAGCCCTGGATGACGATGCAGTCGGCGTTGGCGAGGTCCTGCTGGAAGGTGGTCGCGCCGCCACGCCCGAACGAGGTCCCCAGACCGGGGACGGTGGCGGAGTGTCAAATGCGCGCCTGGTTCTCCACCTGGATCGCGCCGAGCGCCGTGTACAGCTTCTTGGCGAGGTAGTTCTCCTCGTTGTCGAGGGTCGCCCCGCCGAGGTGCGCGAAGCCCAACGTCCGGTTCAGTACGCGGCCGTCGGAGTCGGTGTCCTGCCAGGTCTCCCGCCGCGTGGCGAGGACGCGGTCGGCGATCATGTCCATCGCCGTGTCGAGGTCCAGCTCCTCCCACTCCGTCCCGTACGGCCGGCGGTACCGCACGGTCGTGACCCGGTCCGGGTTGGTGACGAGCTGCTTGCTGGCGCTTCCCTTGGGGCACAGGCGACCCCGGCTGACCGGCGAGTCCGGGTCGCCCTCGATCTGGGTGACCGCGCCGTCCTTGACGTACACCCGCTGGCCGCAACCGACCGCGCAGTACGGGCAGACGGAGCGGACCACGGCGTCGGCCGTCTCGGTCCGCGCGGTGAGCCCGTCTGTACGCCGGGAGCGGGCCGCGGCGCCCCTCCCGAGGCGGTCGGCCCCGGCCAGTTGCCGCAGCACCGGCCAGCCCAGGAACGTCACGGCACACCTCCCGTCACGCCCATCCTGCCGCGCCCGGCCCGGTCCCGCACCCCGGACACGCCATCCCGCCGCCCGAGGGCACGCTCCGCCGGGCCGGCGGTACGGGTCAGTCCTCGTCGAACGCGGCGGCGAAGCGGGCGCCACCGGCCGGCACCGTACCGTCCGGGCCGACCGGGCGTACCTGGAAGGCTTCGTCCGGCCAGCGCGGATCGGGCGGCGTCACCCCGTGCGCCGACGCCCGCTCGAACCCGAACCGCGGGTAGTACCCGGGGTGGCCGAGCAGCATCACGGCGGTCTCGCCGCGCGCCTCGGCGGCGTCCAGCGCCGAGCCGACCAGCAGCCCGCCGAGCCCCCGCCGCTGACTGTCCGGTACGACCGCGAGCGGCCCCAGCGCGACCACCGGCACGTCGCCGACGTACCCGCGGGTGAGCAGGACGTGGCCGACGACGCGACCGTCCGGCGCCTCCGCCACGTACGACAGGCCGGGCAGCCAGCCGGGGTCGTCCCGCAGCCGGTCCACCAGATCCGCCTCGTACGCGCGGCCGAACGCCGCCTCGTTCACCGCGTGCACCGCCGTACGGTCGGCGTCGCGTTCCGGTCTGATCCGCCACTCGGCCATGGGGCCTCCCGTCAGTCGCGGGCGGACCGTACCAGCGGGTCGGCCGGCGCGGCAGCCGATTTCGGCAGCCGCCGGGCCCGGCGCAGCAGCACGATCTGCTGGGCGCCGAGGGTGACGCCGAAGCCGAGCCACAGCGCGCCGACGAGGACCGGCTCGCCGAAGCCGACGACCGCCACGCCCGACACGAGCAGCCGCGCCACGATCGTCGCCAGCCACAGCAGGAGAATGCGCACGTCGCCGCGGCGCACGACCGTACCGTCGGCGGCGCGCCACAGCGGCATCACCGCGCCGCGCGCCAGCCCCAGCGCCGCCGACAGCACCGTGCCCACCGCGAGCAGGCCCGCCCCGGCCACCGTCGCGCGCCCCGGACCCGGTGGTACGAAACCGATCCCGAGCAACACCACCACCCACAGGAACTGTGCCGCCGTCACGCGCCGCACCGTGAACTGCCGCACCAGTACGAAGCCGACCGCGAGTACCACGATCGCCACGGTGACCATGTCCTGCCGCACCACGCCTCCTTCGCCGACAACCCCGCCGGCCTCCTTCGCCGACAACCCCGCCGGCGAACGTACGGTCCGGGCGGTGCCGGTCGCGTCGGAGCGCGCTCCGAGATCCCCGTACGACCGGGGTCGGAGCGCTCAGGCGAGCCCGCTCCGGTACGCCAGCGCGACGAGCTGCGCGCGGTCCCGGCAGCCGGTCTTGGCGAGCAGGTGCGTGATGTGCGTCTTGACGGTGGCCTCCGAGATGACCAGGTCGGCGGCGATCTCGGCGTTGGACAGCCCGGCGGCGATCCGCCGCAGCACGTCCAGTTCCCGGCCGGTCAGCCCGGCGAGGTCGGTCGGCGGCCGGGTGGCGCGCGCGTACCCGTCGAGCAGGCGCCGCTGCACGCTCGGGTCCAGCAGCGCCTGTCCGGCCGCGACCGTCGTGATCGCGTGCCGGATCTCCTCCGCGCTGGCGTCCTTCGTCACGTACCCGCGGGCACCGGCGTCGAGCGCGGCGAACACCCAGTCGTCGTCGGAGTACGTGGTGAGCACGACGACCCGGGTACGCGGGTGCGCGGCGAGGATCCGCCGGGTCGCGGTCGGCCCGTCGCAGTGCGGCATGGACAGGTCCATCAGCACCACGTCCGGCGCCCACTCGCCCGTACGGGCCAGCGCGTCGTCGCCGTCCACCGCCGTGCCCACCACCTCGATGCCCGGCAGCAGACCGAGCAGCATCGTCAGCCCGTCGCGTACGACCCGCTGGTCGTCGACCACGAGTACCCGGATCGGCGTCATGCCGGCACCTCCGGCGCGGGGGAGCGCAGCGGCAGCCGCAGGCGTACCGCGAAGCCGTCGTCGGCGGGGCCGGCGGACAGGTGCCCGCCGAGCAGTTCGGCCCGTTCCGCCATGCCGGCCAGGCCGAACCCGCCGGACCGGTCCGCGCGTACGCGGGCGCCGCCGGTGTCGGTGACCTCGACCGCGAGCGCGTCGGCGGACCAGTGCACGGCGACCCGGGCGCGGGCGTCCGGACCGGCGTGCCGCGTCGTGTTCGTCAACGCCTCCTGCACCGTCCGGTACACGGCCAGCCCGGCCTCCGGACCGACCGCCCGGGGCGTACCGGTGACGGTGAGGTCGACGGGCAGCCCGAACTCGCGCCGGCTGCGGTCCACCAGCTCGTCCAGCAGCGCCGGACCGGGCAGGGCGCCGCCGCGCAGCGCCGTCACCGCACGCCGGGCGTCGGCGATGCCGGACCGGGTCAGCCGGTGCGCCTGGTGCAGCTGCGCCACCAGCCGAGGATCCGCCCCGGTACGGTCCGCGAGCACCTTCGCCGTCTCCAGTTGCAGCGCCAGCCCGGCGAACGTGTGCGCCACGATGTCGTGCACCTCCCGCGCCAGCGCGCCGCGTTCCCGCAGGACGGCGGCCTGCTCGGCGGCCACCCGCGCCGCCGCCTCCCGCGCCAGCAGTTCCTCCGCGCGGGCGCGGGCCGCGACGCTCACCGCGGCCAGGTCACCCACCAGGTACACGAACGCGGCGCCGAGCGCGATCACGCCGGCGACCGCCACCGGGAAACCCGTCGCGGCGAGTACGGCGACCTGCACGGCCAGCACACCCGCCGCCACCGGTACGGAGACGCGGTGCGGGTTGCGCATCGCGAGCCGTACCAGCGCCACGTACCCCAGCAGGTAGCCGAGGCCGTTCGGGGCCACCGCGCTGATCGCCGTACCGCAACCGGCGAGGGCCACGCACAGCGTGACGTGCCGCCAGCCACCCGGGTACCGGTCGGCGACCAGCACCACCCACACCACCGCGGCACCGGCGGCCAGCGCGAGCACCGCCGTACGTCCCGGCCCGGATGCCCCGAGTACGGCGGCGGTCAGGGCCACCACCACGCACGCGGTGCCCACCCAGCCCGTCCAGTGCCGCCCCCGGATCCACTCGACCGGGCGCCGTACGCCCACCGTCGCCTCCTCGTTCCGCCGGCGGGACGTCGCCCGACCTGCGGTCCGACCCTAGCGGGCGGCCCCGCGGCGGCGCCTCGGACCAGGGTCCGAGCCCGCTACGACCCCGGTCGGAGACCGCTCACGCCTCGACGGTGCTGCGGACCGGCCCCGCGGCCGTCTCCAGGAACGGGGTGAGCAGTCCCGGGATCGCGGCGTCGGCCAGCGCGGTCGCGTCGTCCAGCGCGATGTCCTGCACCGGGTACCGCTGCTCGCCGCCGGCGGTGGTGGCCGTCAGCGTCGCCAGCCCGGCGCGCCGCTGGAAGAACGACCGCCGCACGGTCCACCCGATGATCCCGTCGGTGGGCAGCGCGCAGCGTCGCCGGACCAGGCTGCCGCGCCCGGTGACGAGCGTCCCGTCGACCAGCGCGTGCCCCAGGCTCCGGTACCGGTCGGTCGCGACCAGCGCCGCCAGTACCAGCAGCACCACGGACGCCTGCGGCACCCAGCCGGGCAGCCCGACCAGCAGCCACAGCAGCGCCAGCGCCGCGACCACCACCAGGCACGGCCACAACGCCCGGGTGTACCGCCGGCGGCGGGCGCGCGGCCCGTGCGGGGTGAGCGGGACCGTGAACGGCGCGGGACGCCCGAGTACGGCGACGGCGACGCGGTGCGCCTCGGCCCGCGGCGCGGACGGCAGCAGCAGTGACCCGCCCCGTTCCGCACCGCGGCCGACGCGCAGCCCGGTGGCGATGGCGATGCACCGAGCCCCGCGTACGGCGCGCAGCAGCATCGGTTCGCTCAGCTCGACGCCGCGCAGCCGGCGTTCCTCCAGGGTCACGGCGCGGGTGGTGATCAGGCCGCGGGTGATGTGCAGGGTGCCGCCGGGCAGCCGGCTGAGCCGGAAGTTCCAGAACGCCAGCACGTACCCGGCGGTGCCGGCGACGGCGGCGAGCACCACCAGGACCACGAGTACCTCAAGGACGAGGATCGGCACGGGGGTGTGCAGCACCCGGTCGGTCACCTCGCGGGTCGCCCCGTACTTCGTCGGGTCGACGTGGAACTCGTTGACCAGCCGGGACAGGAACGCGGCGACCACACCGACGGTGACCAGCCCGGACAGCGTGAACGGCCCGTACCCGATCCAGCGCGGTGACAGCCGCGCCAGCTCCGTGCCGGTCGGCGGCCCGGCGGGCGCCTCGGCCGCCGCCACGACCTCCCCGGTACGCGCGGCCGGACGCCGGTGCAGCAGCTCGTCCCGCAGCTCGGCGGCGACGGGGGCGGCCAGCGCGTCGAGCCGCAACTCGTCCGACCGACCGCGGTCGGAGCGCCCGGTGCCCACGCTCACCCGGGCCAGGCCGAGCAGCCGGTGCATCGGCGGCGCCGTCACGTCCACCGTACGGATCCGGTCCCGCGGTACGGACACCACGCGGCGGCGCAGCAGCCCGCGGCGTACCTGGACCTGCTCGGGGGAGATCCGGTAGCGGGTGGTGAACCAGCGCAGCAGACCCAGTACGACCGCGGCGGCCGCGCCGAGCGCACCCCACAACGGACCGTTTCCGCTGGTGGTACCGGCGATGAGCAGGCCGGCGAGGGCCGGGACGGACTGGATCAGCGCCTGCACCGGATGGATCACCAGCATCCGCGTACTCAGCCGGCGCCACTCCGGTACGTCGTCGGCGCGGGTCACGTCGCGTCGCCCCGTTCGGCCTGGGTGTCGGCGGTCAGCTGCTCGACGAGCTGGTCGGCGGTCTCCCGGTCGAGCCCGTCGATACGCAGCGGGCCGGCGGCCGAGGCGGTCGTGACGGTGACGTTGCTGAGCCGGAACACCTGCTCGAACGGTCCGCGGTCGGTGTCCACCGTCTGGATCCGGGACACCGGCGCGATCCGCCGCTCCTGGTTGAACCAGCCGGCCTGCGTGTACACCGCCTCGGTGGTGACCTCCCACCGGTGCACCCGGTAACGCCACTGCGGCATCACGATCAGGTGCACCGCGGCCAGCAGTACGGTCACCGGCACGGTCACGGTCCACCAGTCGCGCAGCCAGGACCAGCCGAGTACCAGCGCCACGATCTGCGCGGCGAGCAGGACCAGCCAGCCGAGACCCGCCCGGACCGTCCAGTATCCGATCGCGCGTCGGCTGACCCGGTGTCGCGGCGCCCGCAGTCGCACCGCCTGTACCGCCTCGTCACTCACGCCGCAACGATGACACATCGCCGCGCGCGCACCGTACTACCGCGGCGGGGCGGCGGCTTCCGCTTCCCGTTCGGTACGCGACGGGGTGGCGGTGGCGGTGAGGAGGCTGCGGAGTTCCTGGAGGCGGTCGTTGGCCGCGACCAGGACGGTCGTGGGCACGCGGTCCGGGTTCTCCCGACCGGGAACCCGCACCGGAGCGTCCTTTGACATGTGCTCCTCCGTGGCGTCATTGCCGACGAATTGGTCGTCGGCAGCAGCGTAGTGACCCCGGCCGCGACACGCCACCGGGAGGAGTACGGCGTGTCCCGCGTTCGGGGGCGGGCGGCTTGCGTGGGCGTGTCGGTTGCGCGGAGCATGTCGCACGACGTACGACAGTGAGGCATTCGCCTGTGTCAGGAGAGCCGGGATGATCAGTCCGCTGGTACGGCGGAAGCGGTTGGCGAAGGAACTGCGCCGCCTGCGCGACGACGCGGGACTGTCGTCGAGTCAGCTCGCCGCGCGCGCCAAACTCAACCGGCAGAAGATCTCGATGCTGGAGAACGGCCACCCGTTCACCAACGTCGCGGACGTCGCCGCCGTACTGACCGCGCTGGAACTGCCCGACCCGCACTGGCACGCACTCTTCCAGATCGCCGACGAGGCCACCAAGTCCGGCTGGTGGGAGTCGTACCGGGAGGGTCTCGGCGAACGCCAGATGGTGTACGTGAACCTGGAGTCGGGCGCCGCCGAGGTGCGCGAGTACAACCTGTTCGTGGTGCCGGGGGTGCTGCAGACGCCGGAGTACATCCGGCCGCGCGGGGAGCTGACCGCGTACCAGTGGCAGCAGTCCGGCAAGGGCCGGTACGACATCGACCGTGGCGTCAACGCCCGGATGATGCGCCAGCAGGTGTTGCGCCGACCGGGCGGCCCGTCGTACCACGCGATCCTGGACGAGCTGGTGATCCGGCGTGCCGCGGCCTCGCCGACGGTGATGGCGCACCAGCTGCGCACGCTGGCGGACGCCTCGACGGCGGACGGCCGTACCGCGGTCAGGGTACTCCCGATCGTTGCGGATCTGGGCGATTTGTGGTTGCCTCGCTCGCCCTTTTCGCTCTATACGTACCCTGATCCCGGCGACCCCACGGTCGCCGTGGTGGACACGGAGATCGAGGACTACGTCTACATCGAGGAGTCCGAGGTGCGGCCGTACCTGGAGCTCTGGAGCCGACTGGAGAAGGCCGCGCTGTCCGTGGACGAGAGCGCGAGGTTCCTGGCCGAGCAGGCCGAGCACTTCGCGAAGGCATCCGAGCGGAAGAGTTGATCGACATGGCTGATCTGGTCAGCGGCTACGGCACCTGGCGGAAGTCGTCCCGCAGCGGCAACACGACGGACAACTGCGTCGAAGTGGCGGGCGCCCCCGCCGCCGTCGGCGTACGCGACAGCAAGGACCGCTCCGGTCCGGTGCTGGCGGTCGTACCGGGCGCGTGGGCGGCGTTCGTGGCGGAGGTCCGGTCGGGGCGCCTGGACGGCTGACTCCCCGAGTACGGCAGGGAGGCCGGCGACCGTTCTGGTCGCCGGCCTCCGGTGTCTCCCGCGTACTGCCGGTCGGTGTCGGATCGGCGCCCTTGTCTGTTGTGACCGCGGTGGGTAATGCTCGAATCGACTGACGGTTCGACACGGGGGTCGCACCGGGTCACACGGCCGGCACGCGACTGTCGGGCCGGCGGAAAGGATCTCAGGGTCGATGAGCACGCCTACCCAGTGGCGCACGTCCAGTCGTAGCGGGAGCGCCGATCAGAACTGTGTCGAGGTCCGATCAACGGGCGACGGCACGATCCGGGTACGTGACTCGAAGGACCGGCGCGGGCCGGTCCTTGCCGTTGCGGAGGCGTCGTGGCATGCCTTCGTCGGCGGCGTACGAGCGGGGAGCTTCGGCGAGAAGTAACGCGTCAGGGGGTGGGTGGGGTGCGGGTTCCCACCCCCGCGTGTCCGCCCGTTCACCCTTTGTGGCGACAAGGACCGCGCAACGCGGCCGATCCGCTTGCGACCGACTGCGACTGGTGGCAGTGTCTGGACAGTCAAGGGAACCGTGACGGTCGAATCCGACGTCCGGCCGACCCGGCCGTACTGCTCCACACGACCGGCTCAGGCACCATGTGTTGCCCTTGCGGGGGTTCTGTCATGCGGTCGCGATCCGGCTCCTCACCTCGACGGTTCGGGGTGCGCCGACGCTTTGCGGCCATTCCTTCACATCTGCCGGCCGACCGTGTCGTCCGGCGCACCGGAGCCCGGCTCCACCGGATGGCTGTCGAGGTGTACGACAAGCATCGTCCGGGTACGTCGGGCCACTGTCCTGCCTGCGGTCGACGCGACTGCACCGCACGCCGCCACGCCGCCGAGGTCCTCACCGCTCTCGGCGACGATCCCCGGTGGTACGCGTTCGTCCCGTTCGGGGGCGACGCGTGATGGTGCGTACGGTCACGGTCGAGCCGACCGGTTCCTGGGCCACCGACCCGTATCTGCTGCGCGGAATGTTGCGTTGTGCAGGTTGCGGGGAGGCCGTCCTGCCGTTGCAGACCGTGGGTGGGCCGCGGTCGTACGCGTGCAGGTGCGGCTGCCGGATGGTCCCGCTGTCCGCCGAGGCGTTGGAGGCACGGGTATGGCGGGAGACCTCACGGATCGCCCCCGAGCGTGCGGCGGCGCGGACGCGCGCCACGCGGGCCGGGCTGATCGCGGAGATCTTCCGTTCCATCACCGTCGGCGGCGGCGTCACTGATCTGACCTACGCCCGTCGGACGTGACGGTGGTACGGACCGCCCGCCCGGAAAGCGGCGACACCCGACGTGTCACCGGAAGGGACATGCGATGAGCGTTGCCACGCTCCCGGCGCGACCCGACACGGCCCCGGGACCGACCCGTACCGTGTTGGCCTGCGTACCACCAGGACCCGCTGCCCGGCTGCTCGCCGAGCGGCTCTGCGGCCTCGGCCGCGGCCATCTCGTCCGCCTCGCCACCACCCCGCGTCAGGCCCTCACCGGGTACGCCCGGCAGCAGGCCGACGTCGTCCTCGTCGACTGCCGTTTCGTCCGCGACCCCATCTCCGTACTGGGGCCGCGGCGGTCCCCGCGTACCACGATGATCGTGGTGGACGTGGGGTACGACGGCGAGGCGCTGCTGGCCGCCGTCGCGGGCGCCGCCAGCGGTGGGCTGCGTCCTCCCGCGCGCCGCCCGTCCGGTCCGATCGTCCGGCTGACCGGTCGGGAGCAGCAGGTGCTCCGTTCGTTGTGCGAGGGCCTGACGAACGAGGAGATCGCCGAGGAGCTGAGCATCGGCGCGGACACGGTCAAGACGCACGTGCGCCGGCTGTACGACAAGCTCGGCGCGCGGCGGCGTACCCAGGCCGTCGCCCTGGCGTTGCGTGCGGGGCTGGTCGAGTGAGGCTGGCGGACCCCTCCGCCCGCCCCGAGATCGACGCGCTCGCCGACGGACTGCACCAACTGGCGCTCGCCGCGACGGCCGGTGCCGCCCGGTTACGTGCCGGCGGCGATCCGGCCGACGTGGTGGACCAGATCGGTGCCGTACTGGAGCCTGCGTACCTGGCGACGGTCGAGGCGTGCCGGTCGTACGGGCGGGCAGGGGGGTCGCCGGCACCGGCGACCGCGCTGCCCGCGGTGACCGGTGCCGAGCTGCCGGGCCTGTTCGTACTCTGGCGGCACCGCGACCTCACGGGCCAGTCCGGTACCGGCGTGGTGTTGTTCGGGTTGAGCTTTCCCGGGGGACCGGTGGTGACGCGCTGGCGTGGCGTCACCACCGGGATCTACCAGCTCGGGGTGTGGAACTCGGTGGACGAGGTCGTGGCGGTGCACGGGCACCACGGCGCCACGGACGTCGTCTGGCTGTTCAACCCGCCCGCCTGAAGTGGGCGTCACCGCAGGTGGACGGGGCTCGCGCGGCCGTCTCGATAGGGATAGCGTGACAAGCGTCCCGTTAAGACGGTTCTGTCGGGAGGCCCCGTGCGGATCGGTGTGGTGCGGGAGGGTCCGGGGGAGAACCGGGTCGCGGTCGTACCGGAGGCGGTGTCGCGGTTGGGCGCCGAGGTGCTGGTCGAGCGCGGGGCCGGCGCGGCGGCGTGTTGCCCGGACGCGGACTACGTGCAGGCCGGGGCGCGCCTCGTCGACCGCCCCACGTTGTACGCCGAGGCGGACGTCGTGCTGTCGGTCGGCGCGCCGCCGGACGACCTGGCCGACAGCGTCCACAGTGGACAGACCCTGGTCGGCCTGTACGCGCCGCGGGTGCGTACCGGGCTGATGGCCGCGCTGGCCGCCGCCGGCGTCACCGTGGTGAGCCTGGACGGACTGCCCCGGACGCTCAGCCGGGCGCAGCCGATGGACGCGCTGACCTCGCAGGCGAACGTGGCCGGCTACCAGGCCGTACTCGTGGCCGCTTCGGCGTACCCGCGGTACTTCCCGATGTTGATCACGGCGGCGGGCACCGCGCGACCGGCGCAGGTGCTCGTCCTCGGCGCCGGCGTCGCCGGACTGTCCGCCATCGGTACGGCACGGCGGCTCGGCGCGGTGGTCCGCGCCTACGACGTACGGCCGGCGAGCCGGGGCGAGGTCGAGTCGGTGGGCGCCGAGTTCGTGGAACTGGCGGGGGCGGTCGACGGCGCCGGCACCGGCGGGTACGCGCGCGCCCTCGGCGCCGACGAGCAGCGGTCCCAGCAGGAGGCGCTGGCGGCGCACGTGGCGCGGCACGACGTGGTGGTGACGACGGCGCAGGTGCCGGGCGGCCGGCCGCCGCTGCTGGTCACCGAGGAGGCGGTCAAGGCGATGCGGCCGGGTTCGGTCGTGGTCGACCTGGCGGCGTCGCCGGACGGCGGGAACGTGGCGCTGTCCGTACCGGAGGAGACGGTGCGCACCGACAACGGCGTGACGGTGATCGGTGCGCCGAACCTGCCGTCGCAGATGGCGCCGGCCGCGTCCGCGGCGTACGCGCGGAACGTGACGGCGTTGCTGGCGCACCTGACCGCCGACGGCGCCCTGCACATCGACCCCGACGACGAGATCACCGCCGGCGTGCTCGCGGTGCACGACGGCCGGGTACGGAGTGAGGTGACCGGA
>NZ_BOMB01000017.1 GCF_016861975.1 Actinocatenispora rupis
TCGTGCGTCGTGCCTCATGAGTGTTCCGGCGAAGGGGGAACGCTCATGAGCGTGGCGCTGCTGACCGACCTGACCGTGTTCGTTCTCGCGGTACTGGTCGGCTTCGAGGTGATCAGCAAGGTGCCGGCGACGCTGCACACGCCGCTGATGTCCGGGGCGAACTCGATCCACGGCATCATCCTGATCGGCGTCATGATCATCGCGGGGGAGGCCAGGACCGTCCCCGAGTACGCGCTCGTGGCGGTGGCCGCCGCGTTCGCCACCGCGAACGTCGTCGGCGGCTACCTGGTGACCGACCGGATGCTGGAGATGTTCCGGCGATGACGGCCACGGAGACGGTGATCCGGCTCGGCTACCTGCTCGCCGCGGTGGCCTTCGTACTCGGCCTGCACCTGATGAACTCGCCGGCCACGGCGCGCCGCGGCAACCTCGTGTCGGCCGGCGGCATGGCGCTCGCCGTCGTCCTGACCGTCTGGCACCTGGCGACCGACCGCCCCGGCGCGACCGGCCCCCTGGTACTCGCGGCCGGCGTGCTCGTCGGCGGGGTGGCCGGCGCGCTGCTCGCCCGGCGGGTCGCGATGACCGCGATGCCGCAGCTGGTCAGCCTGTTCAACGCGGTCGGCGGCGGGGCGGCGGCGCTGGTCGCGGTCGCCGAGTACGCCCGGCTGGCGGGCGGCCCGGTGGGCGTGCGGACGACGCTGACGACCGTACTGGACGTGGTGATCGGCGCGACCACGTTCACCGGGTCGCTGGTGGCGGCCGGCAAGTTGCAGGGCTGGGTGACCGGGAGTCCGGTGCTGTTCCCCGGCCGCCGGGCCGTCGGCCTCACCCTCGTCGCCGTCGTACTCGCCGGAGCGGTGTGGCTGTTCGTCGCCCCCAGCGTCGCCGTACTCGTCGTGGTCATCGTGGCGGCCGCGGCGTTCGGGGTGGTGATGGTGCTGCCGATCGGCGGCGCGGACATGCCGGTGGTGATCTCGCTGCTGAACGCGTTCACCGGGACGGCGGTGGCGATGGCCGGCTTCGTTCTCGACTCGACCGCGCTGATCATCGCCGGCGCGCTGGTCGGCGCGTCCGGCACCATCCTGACCAAGCTGATGGCCGACGCGATGAACCGCTCCGTCGTCTCCGTACTGGTCGGCGGGTTCGGCACCGGGGACGGCCCGGCCGCCGCCGTCGCCGCCACCGCCGTACGCCGCACCACCGTGGACGACGCCGCGATCCAGCTGGCGTACGCGCGGAAGGTGATCGTGGTCCCCGGGTACGGGCTGGCCGCGGCGCAGGCGCAGCACGAACTGAGCGCGCTGGCCGACCTGCTCGGCGGGCGCGGCGTCGACGTGCGGTACGCGATCCATCCGGTCGCCGGCCGGATGCCCGGCCACATGAACGTGCTGCTCGCCGAGGCGAACGTGCCGTACCCGATGTTGCGCGAGATGGACGAGATCAACCCGGAGTTCCCGCTGGCGGACGTGGCGCTGGTGGTCGGGGCGAACGACGTGACCAACCCGGCCGCGCGCCGCCCCGGCAACCCGGTGTCCGGCATGCCGATCCTGGACGTCGACAAGGCGCGCAGCGTCATCGTGATCAAGCGTTCGATGGGCCACGGGTACGCGGGCATCGACAACGAGCTGTACGCCGGGGAACGCACCTCGATGCTGTTCGCCGACGCGAAGTCCGCGTTGGCCGATCTTTCCGCCGCGGTGAAGACCCTCGTCGGCTGAACGGCCGTCACGTTCCGGCGGGCTGCGGTGTCATGACGGGAGAGGCGTTCCACGACGAGGGGACAGTGGCCATGACATCGGACATTCTGGTCACCGGCGGCACCGGTACGCTCGGGCGCCAGCTCGTACCGCGGCTCACCGTGGCCGGTCGTACGGTCCGGGTGCTGACCCGGCACGCGCGCCCGGACACCGAGCACGTGGCGTACGCGGTGGGTGATCTGGCGACGGGGGAGGGCGTCGAGGCCGCGGTCGACGGCGTGGACGTGGTCGTGCACTGCGCCGGCACCGGCAAGGACGACGTGCCGACGACGCGGCGGCTGCTGCGCGCGCTGCAGACCGCGGGCCGTACGCCGCACCTGGTGTTCATCTCGGTCGTGGGCGCCGACGCGGTCCCGGTCGTCAGCGGCACCGACCGCGCGATGTTCGGCTACTTCGGCATGAAGGCCGCCACCGAACGGCTCGTCGCCGACTCCGGCCTGCCGTGGACCACGCTGCGCGCCACCCAGTTCCACGACCTGGTACTCACGGTCGCGCGCGGGCTGGCGAAGATGCCCGTGGTGCCGCTGCCGTCGGGGTTCCGGTTCCAGCCGGTGGAGACCGACGAGGTCGCCGAACGGCTCGCCGAGCTGACCCTGGCCGACCCGGCCGGCCTGGTACCGGACTTCGCGGGTCCGCGGGTGTGCGGCGTCGACGAGCTGATGCGGGCGTACCTGTCGGCGGTGGGGCGGCGGCGTCCGATCGTGTCGGTGCCGCTGCCGGGCGGGGCGGCCCGCGCCGTACGTGCCGGTGCGGTGCTGAACGCGGACCGCGCCGTCGGGACGCGTACCTGGGAGGAGTTCCTGGCCGAACGGCTCGGTCGACCCGCCACGGAGCCCGAGAGCCCGCGCGTTCCCGGCACCGGTGCCTAGACTGGGCCGAATGCGAAGTGCTGAGCTGCTGGCCGACGCGTTCGGCCGGATCCGGGGGCTCGTCCGGGGCGCGGTCGACGGGCTGTCCGCCGACCAGCTCGCGGCGCGGCCCGACGACGAGGCCAACTCGATCGCCTGGCTCGTCTGGCATCTCACCCGGATCCAGGACGACCACGTCGCCGACGCCGCGGACACCGGGCAGGTGTGGCACGAGGGGTGGGCGGAGCGGTTCGCGTTGCCGTTCGCCCCGTCGGCCACCGGGTACGGGCACTCCGCGGCCGACGTCGCCGCCGTGCGCGCGGACGCCGACCTGCTCGTCGGGTACCACGAGGCGGTGCACGAGCGGACCCTCGCGTACGTCGAGGGGTTGACGGACGCGGACCTGGACCGGATCGTCGACGAGCGCTGGGATCCGCCGGTGAGCCTCGGCGTACGGCTCGTCAGCGTGGTCTCCGACGACCTGCAGCACGCCGGCCAGGCGGCGTACCTGCGCGGATTGCTGTTGCGGCGGTGACGGTCCGGCCGGCACCCTGAGCGCCGTGTGGGAGAGGGTGACCGTCGGGCTGTCCGGCGCGGCCGTACACCGGCGCGACGGCGTGTACCGCAAGGAGTCCGCCGATCCGCGCCACGACCTGGTCGGCGAGGGCGAACGGCTGACCTGGCTGCGGGCGCACGGCATCCCGGCCGCGGAGGTCCTCGACTGCCGGCCCGGCCTGCTCGTCACCCGGGAGGTACCGGGGCGCTCGGCCGCGGAGGAGTGGCCCGCGTCGGCGCGCGACCGGATCGTCGACGGCCTCGCCGACGTACTCCGCGCCCTGCACTCGCTGCCCGTCGCGGACTGCCCGTTCGACCGCCGGCTGGCCGTGACCGTACCGGCGGCGCTGGCGGCGGCCGTCGACCTCGACGACCTCGACGACGAACGTACCGGCCGGACCCGCGACGAGCTCGCCGCCGAACTGACCGCGACCCGGCCGGACCGCGAGGACCTGGCGGTCTGCCACGGCGACCCGTGCGTCCCGAACGTGCTGTTCGATCCGGCGACGCTGCGGCCGACCGGGCTGATCGACGCCGGGCGTCTCGGCGTCGCCGACCGCTGGCTCGACCTGGCCATCGCCACCCGGTCGCTCGTCTCCGACCTGAACCCGCAGTACGGGCCGGTCGCCGCCGACCGTTTCCTCGCCCGGTACGGGATCGCCCCCGACCCGGCGAAGACCGCGTTCTACCGCCTGCTCGACGAGTTCTTCTGACGGCCCCGCGCCGGTCGGTGCGCGGGCCCGCGCGGCTCCACCCGGCGCCCGGTCACGCGCGGGTCCACCGGGCGTTGGGTCAGGCGCTGGCGTACAGGAAGAGGTGGGTTTCGGTGGTGTCGCCGAGCGCGGTGGTCCGCCGGTGCAGGGCGCGGACGGTGAAGCCGGCGGCCTCGACCGCGGCGCGCAGCGCGCCCGCGGGCAGCGCCGACACGCGCACCGGTACGCCGAGGAAGTCGACCGGCACGTCGTCGAGATCGCCGTCGACCATGCCGAGCGCGAGCAGCCGCGGGCCGCGCAGCCGGTCGCGCAGCCCCGCCAGCGTCGGCGTGAACGCGGCGCGCGGCAGCATCAGCAGCGAGAAGAACGCGGCGACCGCGTCGATCTCGCCCACCGCGTCCGGCACGGCGCGCAGGTCGCCGAGGTGGTACTCGGCGTCCGGTGCGTTGCGGCGGGCCAGATCCAGCATCCGCGCCGAGCTGTCCACGCCGACCACGGCCAGCCCGCCGGCGGTGAGCTGGCGCGCGGTCGGCAGCCCGGAGCCGCAGCCGAGATCGAGTACCCGGGCCGGGCGCGGCAGCTCGTCGAGCAGCCACCGGCCGGCGGCGAGCTGCCCGGTGCGGTCCTGGAACGACTCGTCGTACCGCTCGGCGATCAGGTCGAAGGGCTCCGTCATCCGCCCATCATGCCGCCGGATCCGCCGGCCGTCACCCCGACTCTCCGGAGCCCGTGCAGCCGTTCGGATCCGTGCCGCGGCAACGGATCCCGCGACCGGGGTGCGCGGGATCCGTTGGGCGGCAAGGGATTCGTCCGGTCAGTAGCCCCGGGTACGGCGGGCGGCGGGGCGCCGGCGCGGGCTGGTGCCGACCGTACCGCCGCGGCGGAACGCGCGGACGAGCTCGCCGCCGAGGCTGATCCCCGCGGCCAGCGCGAACGCCGTCGCCAGCGCGGTGAACAGGCTGAGCAGCCCCTGGTTGAGATCGTTGTGGCTGATCTGGAGCAGCCCGCGGTAGAGCGGGGTACCGGGCAGCAGCGGACCGATCAACGGCACCGTGTACGGCAGGGCGGGGGAGCGGTGCCGCGCGGCGATCAGGTGCGCGACGAGGCCGACCACGGCGGCGGACACGCCGGCGGCCAGTACCGGCATGACGTCCGCGGTGCGGAGTGCCACGTACAGCAGCCAGATGGCGCCGCCGCCGATCCCGGCGGTCAGCAGCGCGCGGCGCGGCACGGCGAGCGAGATCGCGAACGTCACCGACATCGCCACCGCGCCCAGTACCGGCACCGGCCCGGCCGACGGCAGCGAGGTCGGCAGGTCCTCCACGGACAGCGGCAGGCCGAGGTGGATCGCCGCGTACACGGTCAGGCCGACGCCGGTGACCAGCGCCGCGACGATGAAGAACACCTCCAGCAGCCGGGCGCCGGCCGACACCATCGCGCCGGAGATGCCGTCCTGGACGGCGGCGACCAGCGGCCGGCCGGGCAGCAGCGCCATGATCGCGCCGACCACCACCGCGGACGCCTGCACCGGCAGACCGGCCGCGATCACCAGCACCGCGATCAGCGAACCGATCGCCGCGCCCACGGCCAGCTGGTAGAACTCGGCGATGCCGCGCCGGCCCAGCCACGCGCCTGCCCGGTCGGCCACCAGCGTCGCGGCGAACGCGATCCCGGCCACCATCGCGCCACCGCCGGACAGTACCGACGCCGACGCGGAGATCAACGGCAGCGACAGCGTGATCAACAGCCCCGGGTACGGCGGGCGGGCGCGCTTGATCGCGCGCAGCCGGTCGAACGCGGCGTCGAGGTCGACGAGCCCGAGCGCGGCCTGCTCGACGAGCTGGTGGGTGGCGGCGAGCCGCTCGTAGTCGGGCAGCCGGCGCCGCACCGAGCGCTCGCCGGTGACCGGCGGCGCGCCGTCGGTGGGTACGCAGGACAGCGAGATCGCGGTGAACGTGACGGCCGCCTCGGACCGGGGCAGCCCGTACGCCACGGACAGGCTGCGCATCGCCTCGCTGACGTTCTCCGTCGCCTCGCCGGACGCCAGCAGCAGTTCGCCGACCCGCAACGCCAGATCCATCGCCCGGTACGTCTCCGCCGCGGCCGCCTCGTCCGGCTCGTCGTGGACGTACGCCCGACCGGCGGCACGCTCCCTGACCCGCTCCCAGACGGAGCGGGCCCGGCGGCCGGTACGGGGCATGGTCTGTGTCATCGGATCCTTCCCGGGCAGGGGGGAACGGCGGCGAAAGCCGTTGGCGTATCAGGGAATGGGAGGTGCCTCGGGCCACCAGGGGCCACGTGTCTCAGTGTAGGAACGTCGGTGCCCCGCCGTACAATTCCGCCCCGGTGATCTCCGTCATCGGGAGGCGGCATGGACTGGCAGGGCTGGCACGGCGAGTACGACGACCCGGGTTCGGAGCTGTCGCGGCGGCTGGCGGTGGTGGCCGACCGGGTCCGCCGTGCCGCGCCGCGCCGGCTGGTGTCGATCTGCGCGGGGCAGGGCCGGGACGTGCTCGCCGGACTGACTGGATCCGTTGCACCACAACACATCTCGGGTCGGCTGGTGGAGCTCGACGAGGCCAGCGTGGCGTACGCGCGCGCCGGTCTCGCCGCCGCCGGACTGACCGGCGTGGAGGTGCGGTGCGCCGACGCCGGCACCACCGACGCGTACGTGGGGGCCGTGCCGGCGGACCTGGTGCTGTGCTGCGGCGTGTTCGGCAACGTCGCCGAGCCCGACATTCGCCGTACCGTCGAGGTTCTGCCGGCGTTCTGCGCGACCGGCGCCACCCTGCTCTGGACCCGGCACCGGCGGGAGCCGGACCGTACCGGCGCGATCCGCGGGTGGTTCGCCGCGGCCGGCTTCGACGAGCTGGAGTTCGTGGCGCCGGACGACGCCCACTTCTCGGTCGGCGTACAGCGCTGGCCCGGCACGACCCCGCCGCTGGTGCCGGGCCGCCGGCTGTTCACCTTCGTCCACTGACCTCCGCCGTACCCGTGGCGGCGGTGCCGGCTCGGCTCAACCGCACCGTTTCCGCCCGCTTGCCCGGTAGGTACCCGGATGGTGTGGCCGGTGGGTGGGGGCGGGTGCGGACACGCGGGCACGCGGCAGGGCGGGAGGGTTCTGGACGGGCAGTGGCAAACCGGGCAGGATCATGGGGCATTCGACGCCGGGGTCGGCGACGCCGCCGGCCGGACACAGGAGGTCGCATGATCCGACGACGTGGACGGTGGTGGGGTGCCGCGGCGGTGTTGCTCGTCCTCGCCGCGGCCGGCTGTTCGAACCGGGTGGACATCGGTGCCGCCGGGCCCGCCGCGACGCCGGCGGCGAAGACCGGCGGCCGGCTGACCGTCGCGGTGGTGACGCACGGCGCGGCGGGCGACCCGTTCTGGTCGATCGTGAAGAACGGCGCGGTCCAGGCCGGCAAGGACCTCAAGGTACGGGTGACGTACCAGGGGTCGGGGGTGCCGCAGACGCAGGCGCAGTTCATCGACGCGGCGGTGAACCAGCACGTGGACGGCCTGGTCGTGTCGATGGCCAACCCGGACGCGCTGAAGGCGTCGGTCGAGCGGGCCGTACACGCCGGGATTCCGGTGATCACGATCAACTCGGGCGGCGACAAGTCGGTCCAGTTCGGCGCGATCACGCACGTCGGTCAGGACGAGACGATCGCCGGCCGGGCCGCCGGGAAGCGGCTCGCCGACGCGGGTGTGAAGCACGCCATCTGCGTCGTCCACGAGGCCGGCAACATCGGACTGACGCAGCGCTGCCAGGGTGCCGCGCAGGGGCTCGGCGGCCGGCTCGACACCGTACAGGTCAACGTGAACAACCTGGCGCAGGCCCAGGCCACGCTGCGGGCGAAGCTGACCGCCGACCACTCGATCGGCGCCGTACTCACGCTCAACCCGGCGATCGCGACCGCCGCGGTGGCCGCCGAGTCCGGCAGCGGGTCGTCGGCGAAGATCGCCACGTTCGACCTGTCCGGTGACGTGACGACGGCGATCGAGCAGGGCCGGATCCAGTTCGCCGTCGACCAGCAGCCCTACCTCCAGGGGTACCTGCCGGTGCAGATGCTGCGGCTGTACCACGACAACGACAACACGGTGGGCGGCGGACAGCCGGTGCTGACCGGGCCGGGCTTCGTCACGAAGGCGAACGCCGCCAAGGTCGCCGAGCTCGCCAAGCGGGGCACCCGATGAGCGAGCGTCAGCGAGCGAGTCAGAAGCATCGTGCGTCGTGCCTCATCGGTGTTGCGACGAAGGAGGAACACCGATGAGCGCCCCGGCGGTACCCGACGAACGGGTCGCCGCGGTCTCCCCGGTACGGCGGCTGCTGGTGCGGCCGGAGCTGGGCGCGCTGATCGGCGCGGTCGTGGTGTTCGTGTTCTTCGCGCTGCTGTCCTCGACGTTCCGGTCCGCGGACGGCGTGGCGAACTGGCTGGACCCCGCCTCGACGCTGGGCATCATGGCGGTCGCGGTGGCGCTGCTGATGATCGGCGGCGAGTTCGACCTGTCCGCCGGCGTCCTCACCGGTACGACGGGGCTGGCCGTGACGATCCTCGCCACCCGGTTCGGGCTGAACGTGTGGCTCGCGGTGCTGCTGTCGCTGGTGCTGGCGCTCGCCGTGGGCCTGGCCAACGGGTACGTGGTGACCCGGACGAAGCTGCCCAGCTTCATCGTCACGCTCGGCATGTTCCTCGTACTCCAGGGCCTGAACCTCGGCGTGACGAAGCTGCTGACCGGCAACGTACTGGTCGGCGGACTGGTCGGCCGGTCCGGTTTCGACAGCGCGCACCTGGTCTTCGCGTCCTCCGTGGTCCTCGGCGGCACGTACTTCAAGGTGTCGATCGTGTGGTGGCTGGTGCTGACCGTGCTGGCGACGCTGGTGCTGCTGCGTACCCGGTTCGGGAACTGGGTGTTCGCGGTCGGCGGGGACGCGAACGCGGCGCGCAAGGTCGGCGTGCCCGCGACCCGGACGAGCATGGCGCTGTTCGCGACGACGGCAACGGCGGCCTGGCTGGTCGGCACGATCACCGCGCTGCGCAACACGTCCGCGCAGGCCGACGCCGGCGTCGGCGACGAGCTGACGTTCATCGTCGCGGCGGTGATCGGCGGCTGCCTGCTGACCGGCGGGTTCGGCTCGGCGGTCGGCGCGTCGCTGGGCGCGCTGATCTTCGGCATGACCTCCGTCGGCATCGTGTACGCCGGCTGGGACGCCGACTGGTACAAGCTCTTCCTCGGCGCGATGCTGCTGCTGGCGGTCTTCGCCAACCAGTTCGTACGCCGCTACGCGGAACGGCGGAGGCGCTCATGAGCGACGACACTGCCCTGCTGGAGGTACGCGGGGTCGGCAAGCGGTTCGGCCCGGTGATCGCGCTCGCCGACGTGTCCACCACGGTCGCCGCGGGCCAGGTCACCTGCGTACTCGGGGACAACGGTGCGGGCAAGTCCACGGTGATCTCGCTGCTGTCCGGGGTGCACCGGCCGGACGAGGGCGAGATCCGGCTCGCCGGCGTACCGGTGGACTTCGCCGGGCCGCGGGACGCGCTCGCCGCCGGCATCGCGACCGTGTACCAGGATCTGGCGTTGGTGCCGCTGATGTCGGTGTGGCGCAACTTCGTGCTGGGCGCGGAGCCGACGCGCCGGTTCGGTCCGCTGCGGCGCCTCGACGTACGGGCGGCGCGGGAGACCACCCGGACCGAGCTGGCCGGGATGGGCATCGACCTGCGGGACGTGGACCAGCCGGTCGGTACGCTGTCCGGCGGTGAGCGGCAGGCGGTCGCCATCGCCCGCGCCGTGTACCTCGGCGCCCGGGTGCTCATCCTCGACGAGCCGACCTCGGCGCTCGGGGTGAAGCAGGCCGGCACCGTGCTCCGGCACATCGCCGCGGCCCGGGACCGCGGGATCGCCGTGGTGTTCGTGACGCACAACCCGCACCACGCGCACCCGGTCGGCGACCGGTTCCTGATCCTCAAGCGTGGCCGCAGTCTCGGCGACCATGCGAAGGGCGAGCTGTCCCGGGACGACCTGACCCGGCTGATGGCCGGTGGCGCGGAGCTGGACGACCTCGCCGCCGAGCTGGACCGACCGTAACCCACGGCGCCGGGATCCGTTGGTACGCAAGCGGATCCCGGCGTCAGTGCCGCCGGCGTCGGCGTGGTGCGGGCAGTCCGACGAGCTTGGTGAGGAACCGGTCGAGCTGCTCCTCGGCCGGCGGCCACGGCAGGTCCGGTTCGTTGATGCGCTGCGACAGCATCCCGTTCACCGCGGTACGCAGGTCGATCGCGACCGTCGTCGGGTCGTCGGCCGGCGCGACCCCGGCGTCCATGCACGCGCGCACGTCGTCGACGGTGCGCTGCACCATCACCTCCTTGAACGGCATGCCGAGCCGGCGGTGCACCGTGCTCTCGTGCAGCACCTTGTAGAGCCCCGGGTGCTCCTCGGCCCACCGCGCGCCGGCGAGGATCCGCGCCCGTAGCCGCGCGCCGGGCCCCTTCTCCGCGGCGGACGCCTCGTCGCCGGCACGTACCAGGTCCTCGTGGCAGCGCTGCATGGCGGCGAGGACGAGCGCGTCGCGGTCGGGGAAGTGCAGGTACACCGAGGTGGCGGCGATGTGCACGGCGCGCGCGACGGCGCGCAGCGACAGCGCCTCGTCGTCGGCGAGCTCGTCGAGCATCCGTACGGCCGCGGTGACGATCTCGTCGCGCAGGCGGTCGCCCTGTCCGCGCACGTTCGGCCGGCGCCGGGTCTGGTCCATGACCGCCGATTGTAACTGGACACCTATTGCGCTACAGTCGTCGCGCTACAGCTGTTTTCCAATAAGGAGCGACCGTGACCGTCACGACCGGAGTTCCCACCACACCAACCGTTCCGGACCCCGCCGCGCTCGACCCGGTGTTCGCGCAGATGGCCGCCGCCACCGTCGGCCAGGCCGACGCCCTGCCCACGCTGACCGCCCGGGAGAAGACGTTCCTGCACATCACCGCCGACGTGTGCCAGCAGTGCCTCGGCCTGCCGTTCGAACTGCACGTGCGCGCCGGCCTCCGGCAGGGCGTCTCCACCGCCGACGTCCGCGCCCTGCTGCGCCTCATCTCGTACGACACCGGTTACCACGCGGCGCTGGCCGCCCTCGAACGGCTGGCGGACGTAGAGGAACGCCTCGGCCTGCCCCGGCCGGACGCCGAGCCGCTGGCCGACGAGCTCG
Organism: Actinocatenispora rupis; assembly: GCF_016861975.1. Taxonomy (GTDB): domain Bacteria; phylum Actinomycetota; class Actinomycetes; order Mycobacteriales; family Micromonosporaceae; genus Actinocatenispora; species Actinocatenispora rupis. The sequence goes on from NZ_BOMB01000017.1 coordinate 11,075, forward strand.
TGTCCACCGGACCCGACGCCGCGCGCAGCCCGCTGCCCGAGCAGGTCCGCGCCGCACTCACCGACCTCGACCCCGCCTTCCTGGCGTACTTCGAGCTCCAGTCCCGGATGCGGCTGCCGGACGGGCCGGGGACGCTGACCGTACGGGAGCGGGCGTTCACGACGATGAGCGTCGACGTGCACTACCAGACGCTGGGCGAGACGTTCCGGATCCACATCGACCGGGCGCTGCGGGGCGGCGCCACGGTCGACGACGTCCGGGTGGCGCTGGCGTACCTGGGGCAGTTCGGTGCGACCCGGGCGTGGCAGGCGTGGCGCGCCTTCCACGCGCACGCCGCCGACGCCGGCTGGACCGCTACCCCGGCGGGCTGACCGCCTCGGCGAGCCGCCGGTGGTGCGCCACCATCGCCAGCATCACCAGCTGGTACGGCAGCTCGGCCAGCGCGCCGAACTGGCTGTCGGTGAAGTTGAACAGCTGTGTCACGAACAGGTTCAGGTACAGGGACGCGGACAGCAGCGTCAGCGCGGTACGCCGCCGGCGTCGCCACAGTACGGCGCCGGTGACGGCGAGCGTCGCCTCCAGCGGGCGTACGACGGCGCTGGCGAGTACGGCGGTGGTGTCCTGGCCGGGGTCGAGGTGGTGCCCGGCGGCGACCGACAGGGCCTGGCCGAGGAAGATCGCGGCGACCAGTACCCGGGAGACCGTGAACAACCCGATCAGTCCGGGCATCAGCCAGCGTGTGCCGACCAGCCACCGTACGGCGGCCAGCGGGCGGCGGACGAGTCGGCGCAGGCGTTCGGGCGCGGTGCGTTCGGGTGTCGCGGCCAGCAACCGGCGTACGGCCGCCGCGGCCTCGTCGTCGCGCCCGGACACCAACCGTTCCGCGGTACGCCGCTGCCGCGCGGTCAGCCCGCCGGCGAGGCCGCCCGCCGCGATCAGCGCCGCCTCCGCGACCGGGCCGCCGCCCCGCGGCCACCGTGCCGCCGACGCCCGCGACACCGCCAGCAGCATCACCGCGAACAGGCAGTACATGATGCCGGCGGCGGGGCGGAAGAAGTAGTCGTTGTGCTGCGTGACGAACTTGCCGACCTCGTCGACGAACAGGCCCACGCCGACGCCGCCGACCAGCGCGGTCCCGACACGCGCCGGCCCGCCGGTCACCAGCAGCCCCAGCATCAGGCCGACCAGCATGAGCAGACCGCCCCACAGCGCGTGGGCGACGTGCAGCGTGCCGTTGCCGACCTGCGGGTACCCGGAGGCGGCGAGCAGCGCCCGGGTGACGAGCACCGTACTGACGCCGACGAGGAGCAGGACGCGGACGTTGCGGGCACCGTCCGGCTGCCGTACGGTCCGGCGGCCGAGCGCCGCGCGTACCCCGTCGATCGTGGTGGCCGGGCTCATGCGGCGTCGCGGATGTCGGTCACCCCGCCATTCTGCGCCAGCCCCTCAGCGGTACGCGCCGGGCGTACTCCCGAACGCGCGGCGGAACACGTCGATGAACGCGCTGGCCGACGACCAGCCGCAGCGGTGCGCCACCGTGGTCACCGGCTGCCGCTCGGCGAGCAGCAGCAGCGCGTGGTAGAGCCGCAGCCGGGCGCGCCACTGCGGGAACGTCATACCCAGTTCGGCCGCGCAGAGCCGGGTCAGGGTCCGCTCGCTCGCGCCGACCTCGGCACCCAGCGCCGCCAGCGTACGGCGGTCGGCGGGGTCGCGGCGCAGCAGCTCGCACACCGCGGCCAGCCGCGGATCGGCCGGCTCCGGCAGGTGGACCGGCCGGTCCGCGCCGGCCCGCCGCAGCCGGTCGAGCAGTACCGCGCGCAGCCGTCGCCGCTCGGCCGCCCCGTCGTCCACCTCCCGGGTGTACGCGAGGATCAGCTCGCGGAGGAGGGGACCGACGGCGAGGACCGCCGGGGCGGTGAGCCGCAGCGGGTTGTCGGTGGCGGGCAGCCCGATGGAGTGCAGGTCGAGGCGGCCGTGCGCGTGGTGCGCGTGCACCGTGCCGGCCGGGATCCACAGCGCGTGCGTACCGGGGGCGACCCACAACCCGCCGTCGGTACGGACGGACAGCACGCCGCGCCCCGCGTACAGGATCTGGTGTTCGTCGTGGCGGTGCGGGTCGATGCGCTCCCCGGCGGCCAGCGGGCGGACGCTGGCCGGGGCCGCGGACTCCTGGCGGAAATTCTGCATTACCTGGCACTTTATCGGAAGCGGGACGCCGCCCCGGCGGGTCATGATCGGCGACATGCCCCGTCGGATCCTCCCGCTGTCGATCGGCCACGGCTGCGTCGACGTGTACCAGGGCGCGGTCGCCGCGCTCGTACCGTTCCTCGTCGCACAACGGCATTACGGGTACGCGGCGGCGTCCGGTGTCGTGCTTGCCGCGTCGCTGCTGTCGAGCGTGGCGCAGCCGGTGTTCGGGGCGCTGACCGACCGGCGGCCGGCTCCGTGGCTGCTGCCGGCCGGTACCGCGGCGGCCGGTGCCGGGATCGCGCTGAGCGGCGTGGCCGGGCCGTACCCGGCGACCCTGGCGGCGGTGGCGGTGTCCGGGATCGGCGTCGCGGCGTACCACCCGGAGTCGGCGCGGGTGGCGCGGATCGCCGGCGGCGGCTCGCACACCGCGATGGGGGTCTTCTCGCTCGGCGGCAACCTGGGCTTCGCCGCGGCGCCGCTGCTGGTCACCCCGGTCGTGGCCGCGGCCGGGCTGACCGCGACCCCGCTGCTGGCGCTGCCGGCGGCGCTCGGCGTCCTGCTGTGCCTGACCGCCGCCCGGGTACCGCGCGCCGCCGGTCCCGCGGCCGTCCGCCCCGGCGGCGTCGACGACCGCGCCTCGTTCGTACGGTTGGCGGTGGTGGTCGGGCTGCGGTCGGTGGCGTTCGTCGGCCTCGCGTCCTTCCTCGCCGTGTACGTGCGGCAGCGCGTCGGCGGCGGTCCCGCGGTCGGCGCCGCCGCCCTGTTCGTCCTGTACCTCGGCGGCGCCGTCGGTACCGTCCTCGGCGGCCGGCTGGCCGAGTCGTGGGGCCGCGTCGCCGTCGTCCGCCGGTCGTACGCGGTGGCCGTGCCGGCCGTCGCCGGTGTGCTGCTCGTACCCGGGCCGGCGTGCTTCGCGTTCGTCGCGCTGACCTCCGCCGCCCTGTACGTGCCGTTCTCCGTGCAGGTCACCCTCGGCCAGGACTACCTGCCCAGCCGGGTCGGTACCGCGAGCGGCGTCACGCTCGGCCTCGCGGTCAGCGTCGGCGGCGTCGCCAGCCCGCTGATCGGTGCCGTGGCCGACGCGTACTCGCTGCTCGTGGCGTTGCTGCCGCTGGTGGCCCTGCCGGCGGCCGCCTGGCTGGTCGCCCGTACGCTGCCCGAGCCCCGTGTTCCCACCCAGGAGCCCGCCCGTGTCTGACGCCGACGTCCCGGTCCTCGCCGCGGTCGGGGTGACCGTCGTCCGCGACGGCCGCGCCCTGCTCGCCGACATCGACCTCACCGTACGGCCCGGCGAACACTGGGCGCTGCTCGGCGCGAACGGTGCCGGCAAGTCCACCCTGCTCTCCGTACTCGGCGCGCACCAGCACCCCACCCGCGGCGGCGCCACCGTACTCGGCCGGCGCCTCGGCCGGGTCGACGTCCGCGAACTGCGCGGCCACATCGGTCACGTCGATCCGCGGCACCCGGTCCGGTCCCCGCTGACCGTCCGCCAGGTCGTACTGACCGGCTGTACCGGCAGCGTCGAGCCGGTGCCGCGGTGGCGCCCGGACGATGCGGCGCTCAAGCGGGCCGACGCGCTGATCGACCTGCTCGGCCTGACCCACCGCGCCGGCGCCACCTGGCCGGTACTGTCGCAGGGCGAGCGGGGCAAGGCGCTGATCGCCCGCGCGCTCATGCCGGCGCCGCGAATGCTGCTGCTCGACGAACCCGCCACCGGGCTCGACCTGGCCGCCCGCGAACAGCTCCTGGACAGCCTCGACGAGCTGCGCCGGGAGTACCCGGGGCTGGCGAGCGTGCTGGTCACGCACCACCTGGAGGAACTGCCGAGCAGTACCAGCCACGCGCTGCTGCTGCGCGACGGCCGTACCGTCGCCGCCGGCCCGGTCGACACCGTACTGACCAGCGAGCTGGTGAGCGCCGCGTTCCGGCACCCGGTGGAGATCGCCCGCGCCGACGGCCGCTGGCGCGCCACCGCCCGGCACCGCCGCCCGGACTGACCGCCGGGCCGTACCGTCCAGTGTGGACAGTCGGCGAACGTCGGCGCGGCAGGCGACCGGTGACCTGCGCCCGGCGTACCCGGAAGGTCAGTCGCGGAGGATCGCGATGCCGGACGTGCGCGCGGACACGGTGCGGTGCAGGACGCGCTGGCCGCGCGGGTCGAGCTCCCAGCCGGTCAGCAGCAGCCAGCGGGCCTCCTTGGCCGTGCGGTGCTCGGCCGCGTCGATCGTCGACGGCTGGGGCGGCGCGGTGATGAGCAGCTGGATCGGCCTCGCGCGGAACTGTGGCGATGCCTCGGGTCCGAGGTACACCGTCTGGCCGACGTGCGGAATGACACCCATCGTCACCCGTTCATGATCCGCCCCGCCGCTCGCGCTGAACAGACCGACGCCGAAGAGAGCAATGACCGTCACACCCGGCAACCATCCGGGGCACCGGGCGGGACCGTTCCGTTCCGGGAATCTCACGCCGAAACACCGCGGAACCGCGCAATGACAGGGGATTCCCGCATTGTCGACGCCGGCCGGGTTGCCACCGGCGGGGCGGTGGCAGCGTGCGACGATCGGGGCCAGGGGAGCCGTATCCGGGAGGGCGCAGGTGGCCGACGATCTGGGCAGGCGGACCGAGAGACTCGCCGCGCTGCTGCGCGGCCGGCTCGTCGCGGCACCGGCCACGCCGATGGACGCCACCCGGCACGTCGACCCGGCCGCGCTGGAGAAGTACGCCACCGGGCTGGCCGCGGCGGCCGACGGCGTCTGCGTCTGGGCGCACACCGGCCGCGGACTCGCGCTCCCCGCCGCCGACCGGGCGCTCGTGCTGGACACCTTCCGCGCCGCCGTCACCGGTCCGGTACTCGCCGGCGTCGGTCCCGCCGGCGCCGCCGACGCGCCGTTCCCCGCCCAACTCGACGCCACCGTACGGATGGCGGAAGCGGCCGCGGCCGGCGGCGCCGACGGGCTGATGGTGTACCCGGCGTCCGGGCTGCGGCCCGCCGAGACCCGCGCCACGCGTACCGTCCGGCTACACGAGGCGGTCGTCGCCGCCACCGGCCTGCCCGTCCTCGGCTTCCTGCTCTACCCGGAGGCCGGCGGCGTGCGGTACGACCCGGACCTGCTGCGCGAGCTCGTCGCCGTACCCGGCGTGGTCGGCGTCAAGCTCGCCACCCTGTACCAGGCCGTCGACTGCCAGGACGCGGTCGACGCCATCCACGCCGCCGGCGGACTCGCCGTCACCGGCGAGGACCGGATGTTCGGCCCCTCCCTCACCTGGGGCGCCGACGCCGCACTCGTCGGCGTGGCCGCCGCCGCGCCCGCCCTCTCCCGATCCCTCGTACGGGCCTGGTTCGACGGGGACGCGGCGCGCTTCCTCGCCGCCAGTACGGTGATGGACCGGTTCGCCGCCCGCATCTTCCGCGCCCCCATGGACGGGTACGTGCAGCGCATGCTGTGGGTCGCCGAACGCGAAGGACTCATCGACGCCGCCGCCGCACACGACCCGTACGGCCGGACGCTCGGTGCCGCCGAGCGGGCCGACGCCCGCGCCGCGTACGACGCCGCCGTCGCCCTCTGACCGTCCGCCGCCGCCCGCCTGCCCGCTGACCTGGCGCCTTTTCCGCGGAACGGGTGCCGCTGGCCCGGTGCGCGCGCCAACGCGAGTGTCCGCCCGTCGCCGCGTGGGCCGGCGTCGTACCGTACCGGGGGGTCAGTCGAGGACGCGGGACAGGAAGCCGGACAGGTTGGTGACGGCCCGGTCGACCTTCTCGTCGAGGGTCAGCGACTCCTCCAGCCGACGGCTGCCGGCGCCCACCTCCTTCTTGCCCCGCATGTACAGCGAGCAGGCCAGGTCGGTGCACAGGTAGATGCCGACCGAGTTGCCCTGCTGCCCGGCGCGGCCGGCGCGCTTCGCGGTCATCAGCGACACGCCGCCGCTCGGATGCGTGGTCAGGCACAGCGAACACATGCTCCGCCGCAACATTCCCGCGCGGGCCGCGGACCGGCGCAGCGCCACCCCGACGAACCCGTCCCCACGCTCCGCCACCAGGTACGTCCGGTCGGGTGCGGCCGGGTCCTGCCAGCCGAGGAAGTCCAGGTCGTCCCACGGCGTGTCCGCCAGACCACGCGGTACGGCCAGGCGTGTCGCCTCGCCCTTGGTGCAGTTGACGAAGGACGCCCGGATCTCACGTTCGGTCGCTGGTCTCACGGAGCGGACGCTAACCGGCCCGGCCGTTCCGGGCAAAAGGATTAGCGGACGCCCGGCGTACACGGGTGACTCGGCGCTCGGTCCGCCACGACCCGCCACCGCGCCCCCCCCCCGCGGTCGGTCGCGAGGTGGCCGGACCTGCCGCCCGCGTTCGGTCGGACACGCCGCTGCCGTCGGTGGCGCCAGAACTCGCCGGCTGCGCTAACTGTTCAACAATTGGACAATGAGACAGTTGAACAATCGATAGGTGTCCAAGAAGCGTCCGGTCGCGACGTGACCGGACCTGCCGCCCACTCCCGGTCGCGCGCCAGAGCCCACCAGCCACGACCCGTCGCGACCCGCAGAGTCCGGCACCTGCGCCCGGTCGCACGCACCTGAACCCAGTCCCGGCACCGCGAGGGGGGAGGCCCCTGCCGCCCGCGCCCGGTCGCGTGTCGGCAGCACGTCACGACCTGCGGTCGCTCGCCGGGCGGCAGAGGACGCGACGCGAGTCGCCGGCCGCCGCCGGCGACGGCCGCGCGCGTCCACGGAGATGCCACCGGCCCGCGATCGCCGTCGTACCAAGGGATCTCGTGGGCGAACGGGTGTCACCCGCCCCGGGGCCGGCCGCTGCGCCGGGTCCGCCCACGGAACTGCGGCGCCCGGACTACTGCGTGTCGCGGTGCGCCAGGTACTCGTCGAGGCCGGCGCCGGTGAGCGGGTAGTAGTCGGAGAGGCGGCCGCCCTCGTCGAGGCGGCGTCGCGCGTACTCCTCGCGGTCCTGGTGCAGCAGCGCGTCCTCGGCGATGGCGACGGCGCGGGTCTGCGGTACGACGACGGCGCCGTCCTCGTCGGCGACGATGAGGTCGCCGGGTGTGACGAGCGCGCCGCCGGCGCCGACGGGGACGTTGAACGCGGCGGGGAACAGTTCGGTCTGGGACGCGTAGTGCGGGGTGACGCCGGTGCACCAGACCGGTACGCCGAGGGCGCGGACGCGTGGCGCGTCGCGGATGCGACCGTCGACGACGATGCCGGCGCCGCCGCGGAGCTTGAAGTACCGGACGAGCATGTCGCCGAGGCAGCCGGTGAAGTGGCTGGCGTACGCGGAGACGACGAGGACGTCGCCGGGGCGGACGGATTCGAGTACCCGCCAGAGGGCGGTCTTGCGTTCGGCGTCCTCCTGTTCGGCGCCGGAGAACACGTCTTCGCGCTGCGGCAGGAACTGGAGGGTGACGGCGCCGCCGACGACGCGGACGTCGGGCTCGCGGTGCAGCGGTACGGGCCCGTCGATGAAGGTGCGGGTGATGCCCATCTGGTGCAGCTTGGCGCAGGCGGTGGCGGCGCTGACTCCGTCGAGCGCGTTCACCATGCGCGGTGTCGGGCGGACGAACGTCGACGTCTGGACCGGCGCCAGCATCGACTCGTACGTCTCGCCCGCGGTCTGCTGGTCCGTCACGTTCATTCCGCCGCCTCCCCGCGCGCCGGACGGCACGCCTCCGCCTGACATTATCGTCTATCGATGGCAGAGGAAACCCGGGCCGACCAGGAGGCGACCGCATGGCGTCCGTACCGACCGAGCCGGGGCGCGCCCCGCTGACGGACCGGCTCCCCGCGCTGCACGACCCCGTCGTACTGGCGCGGCTGCTCGCCGGTCCCGCGCCGCTGCCGACCGTCGCCGACCGTCCACTGTGGACCTCGGTACCGCCGGCCGTGCGTACCGCGGTCCTCGCCGACGCCGCCGCGGACCTGACCGAACCGCCGCCGCGGCTGCTCGCGTCGGACTGGGCGCGCACTTTCCGCGACGGCGACCGCGGCACGTACGAGACGGCGGTGCGGCGGTTGCGCGAGCGGGTGACCCGGCTGGTACTCGCCGCCGTGGTGACCGGCGACGTGGCGGACGCGAGCGCGGCACCGGACGCCTGCCCGTACCTGGACGGCGTGGTGGACGGGGTGGTACTGCTGGCCGAGGCGAGTACGTGGTGCTGGGCGCCGCACGACCGCGGTACGGCGGCGCGCGGGGAGACGGTGCCGGACCCGGGCGAGCCGTACCTGGATCTGGGCGCGGCGGAGGTCGCGGCGCTGCTGGCGTGGACCGACCACGTGCTCGGCCCGCACCTCGACCGGCGGATGCCGGGACTGCGGCGGCGGATCCGGCGCGAGGTGCGGGACCGCGTGCTGGGGCCGTTCGAACGGATCCGGGACTGGCGCTGGATCGGCGCCGACGGTACGGCGAACAACTGGAACCCGTGGATCCACGGCGCCGTACTCACCGCCGCGCTGCTGCTCTGCGACGACCCGGTACGCCGCGCGGGCCTGGTCCGGCTCGTCGTCGCCGGCCTCGACCACTACGTCGCGGTACTGCCCGGCGACGGCGGCCTCGACGAGGGCATCGCGTACTGGTGGCAGGGGCCCTGCCGGCTGCTGGAGGCGCTGGACCTGCTGGCCGAGGTCGGCGGCCCGGAGCTGGACGCCCGCGACCTGCCGGTACTCGCGCCGCTGCTGCGGTTCCCGCAGCGGATGCACCTCGGCGCCGACTGGTACGTCAACGTCGGCGACGCGTCGGCGCGGCTGTCGGCCGAGCCGCCGTGGCAGGTGCCGTACCGGTGGGCGGCGCGGCTGGGTCAGCCGGAGACGGCGGCGCACGCGGTGTCGGGCGCGTCCGGCCGCGCCGTGGCCCCCGGTACCGGGCTGGGGAGGGCTCTCGCGGCGCTCGCCGACCGTGCCTGGTGCGACGCGGTCGCGGCCCCCCTCCCGCCGGGCGCGGCGCCGTGGCTGGCGGACGCCTGCTGGCTGCCGAGTACGGGGGTGCTCGTGGCACGCGAGACTCCCGGTACGACGCGGGGTCTGGCGCTGGCGGTGAAGGCCGGCCACAACGGCGAGCACCACAACCACCTCGACGTCGGCTCGTACCAGGTGGCGGTGGACGGGCGGCCGCTGGTGGTGGACGTGGGGCGGCCGACGTACACGGCGGAGACGTTCGGACCGCGCCGGTACGACGGGTGGCCGTTCCGGAGCGCCTGGCACACGGTGCCCGAACCCGGGGCCGAGCAGTGCCCTGGCCGGGAGTACGGGGCGCGCGGGGTCGCGGTGGCGCTCGACGACGGGTCGGCGACGTTGCGCGCGGATCTGGCCGGCGCGTACCCGGTCGGCTCGGTGGCCCGCTGGATCCGCACGGTGCGGCTGGTCCGCGGGCCCGGGGCGTACGTGGAGGTGGTGGACGAGTGGGTGGACGCCGCCGATCCGGTACTGGTCCGGCACGTCCTGGCGGGCCGGGTCCAGCACGGCGCCGGCTGGGCGACGGTCACCGGTACGGCGGGGCGCCGGCTGCGGCTGTCCTGGGATCCGGCCGCCGCGGTCGCGTCGGTGGACCACCGGGAGCTGACGGATCCGTTGCTGCGACGCAGTTGGGGGCAGCGGCTGGCGCGGTTGACGCTGGCGGTCGCGGACGCCGCCGCGGGGCGGATCGCGGTAGTGGTACGGGACGACCGGTGACACCGGCGCCGGCCAGGTCGGGGCGCGGTGACACCGGTCCGACCCGGCCTTGACACGTACCGGAAATCGCATAGAGCATCAGTTATCGATAGACGCTAGGGATGGTGACTGATGCGACGTACTGTCCGGATCCTCACCCTGCTCGGCGCGCTGGCCGTCGGCGCGGTCCCGGCCTCGTCCGGGGTCGCCGCCGCGGCCGGCCCGACCACCTACTACGTGTCGCCCGCCGGCGACGACACGGCCGCCGGCACCACCACATCGGCGCCGTTCCAACACATCCAGCGGTGCGCGGAGGTTCTCGTCGCCGGGGACACCTGCGAGGTCATGTCCGGTACGTACCGGGAGACGGTGACGCCCGCGGCCTCCGGTACGTCGGGCGCGCCGATCACCTACCGGGCGTACCCGGGGGCCAGCGTGCGGGTGGACGGCACGGACCCGGTGACCGGCTTCGCCCAGGTCACCGCCGCGGACCTGGCCGGACTGGAGGGCAACGACCCGTACCTGACCGGGTCCGGTTTCGCGACGGCGGTCGGCGCCGGGCAGGTCTACCGCACGACCGTGTCGCTGAACGCCGACGCCAGCCTCGACCAGATCTTCGTCGACGACCAGATGTACGTGCAGGCGCAGTGGCCGTACCCGGGGCTGGATCTGCTCAACCCCACCGTGGAACTGACCCAGGCCGGCACGACGAACACCACCATCGCGGACGCCAACCTCACCCGACCCGCCGGGTACTGGGACGGCGCGACCGTCCTGATGAGCTACTGGTACGCGACGCAGACCGGTACGGTGGCGAGTTCCGCGCCGGGGTCGGTGACGCTCGCGTCGGCGGCGGGCTGCGCCGGGATCAACGCCGGCGACACCCGGTACGCGCTGTCCGGCAAGCTCGGCGAGCTGGCCCACCCCGGCGAGTGGTACTACGACCCGCCCACCGGCCACCTCTACGTGTACGGGAACCCGTCCGGGCACACGGTTCTGGCCAAGTCCCGGACGTACGGCTTCGACCTGCGGGCGGCGAGTTACACGACAGTACAGGGGATCGACCTGTTCGGTTCGACCATCGCGACGTCCGGTACGGGGAACGTCGTCGACGGCGTGCACGCCCGCTACGTCTCGCACTACACCCAGCTCACGGCGCCCGGCAGCGCCTGCAACGTGTCCGTCGGCGTCACCACCAGCGGCATCCAGCTGCGCGGTTCGGGCAACGTGGTACGCAACAGCAGCGTCGACGGCAGCGCCGGTACCGGGATCCTGTTGGCCGGCACCGGGAACACCGCCGACGACAACAAGGTCAGCAACGTCGACTACCTGGGGACGTACGCGTCGGGCATCGCGGTGACCGGCAGCGGCGCCGTCGTCACCCACAACACGGTGTCCGACGTCGGCCGGGCCGCGGTGTCGGTGGTGTGGGGGAGCGGGTTCAGCCCGGTGACCGTCGCGTACAACGACCTGTCCGGCTACGACCACCTGAGTACGGACGGCGCGGCGGTCTACCTGTGCTGCAACGCCGACATGGCCGGTACGAGCGTGCACCACAACTGGCTGCACGACGCGGCGAACATCCCGGGGATCAACCCGTTCGCGGAGGCCGGCGCGTACGCCGACAACGGGCAGCGCGACATCGCGTTCTACGACAACGTCGGCTGGAACAACCTGCACGGCACGGTGATGCTGCACGGCCAGGCCGGCGTCAGCACCGACAACCTGGTGTACGACAACGACGGCGGCGTGTACCTGCTGGGTATCACGAGCGCGGCGGGCACCCGGGTGGTGAACAACCTCGGCGACGTGGCGAACCCGCCGGACGCGAGTACGGGGATCACGATCTCGCACAACCTGCCGGCCGCGACCGACCCGCTGTACGTCGACGCGGCGGGGCACGACTACCGGCTCCAGGCCGGCTCGCCGGCGCGGAACGCGGCCGAGCCGATACCCGGGATCACCGACGGCTCAACGGATCCGACCCCGAGCCTGGGCGCCTACCAGTACGGGGCGGTGCGCTGGGTACCCGGCGCCACGTGGTGAGCGCGCGGGTGCCGGCCGGGGAGTTGTTGACCTCCGGCCGGCACGCGTGCTTTGATCTCGACTATCGATTATTCATGGCTTCGTAACGGAGGTGTCGTCGAGATGAGACGACTGTGGCGCCGGGCCGGTGTGGCCGCGGTCGCGGCCACCGCGGTGCTGGCATCGACCGCCGCGTGCGGCGCGGGTTCCGACGACCCGCCCGGCCAGACGACGTTGCGCATCATCGTCAACATCACGCCCAACCTGACCCAGCAGTACTGGAACGGGCTGTTCGCCAAGTACGAGAAGAGTCATCCCGGCGTGAAGGTGAAGCTGGAGCTGACCGGTACGATCTCGGCGAGCGCCAAGCTCAACCAGGACCTCGCCGCCGGCGACCCGCCGGACATCGCCCAGCAGATCACCCCCACCGCCGAGACGGCGAGCCTGTTCGCCGACCTGACCGGCGAGGCGTGGACGAAGAAGACGCCGCTGGCCGACCAGTACGCGGTGGACGGCAAGCGGTACGTCGTCGGTGTCGGCGAGCAGATCCAGTCGCTGGTGTTCTACAACAAGGCCGCGTTCGCCAAGGCGAAGCTCGACCCGGCGCAGATCCGTACGCTGGCGCAGCTCACCGCGGCGATGGGGAAGCTCAGGTCCGCCGGGTACGTGCCGTTGCAGACCGCGGGGCAGTGGGTGCCGGGCGCGCAGTTCTCGCTGCTGGCCGACTCCGGCGTACTGACCGCCGACCCGGACTGGACGGTCAAGCGCAAGGACCGGAAGGTCACCTTCGCCGGCAGCGGCTACCAGGACTACCTGACGCTGTACAAGAAGTGGATCGACGCGGGGTACCTGCAGAAGAGCGCGCTCGGCCTGACGTACGCCGACGGGCAGACCGCGTTCCTCAACGGCAGGTCCGCGATGTACATGATGGGGTCGTTCTTCGTGCCGGCCGCCGACCTGGCGAAGAAGAGTGACGGGATCGGCGTGTTCACGATGCCGACCGACGGCGCGTACCCGTCCGGGCAGTTCGGCAACATCGCCGACCCGTACGTGGTGGTCAACGCCTCGCGGCACAAGGCGGCGGCGATCGAGTTCACCCGGTGGCTGGTGACCGACCCGGCCGCGGTCAAGAGCCAGCTCGCCGCGGACGGCAACCTGCGGCAGGGCATGCCGTACCCGATGTCGAGCCTCGGCACGCAGGTGCAGAAGGTCCTCGACGCCGCGCCGTCGGTGATCGTGAAAGCCGGTGCGCGGCAACCGATCGACGGCTACAGCAACGAACTCAACACCGACGTCCAGAAGCTGTACTCGGGTGCGTCGGGCGCCACGGTCGCCAAGGGACTGGACACATGGTGGAACTCGCAGAGCTGAGTGACCGCCGTACGGCGCCGGCCGCGGACACCCCGCGGCCGGCGGTCGGCGGGCGGTCCGCCCGGTTGCGTACGGCGGCCGTGTCGCTCGGCATGGTCGGCCCCGCGGTCGCGCTGTACACGGTGCTGACGGTCGTGCCGGTCGGTGTCGCGATCTACCTGAGCCTCACCGACTGGAACGGCTTCTCCACCGCGGTGTTCGTCGGTTTCGACAACTACCGGCACCTGTTCGCCGACCCCGCCTCCACCCGGTCGTGGTACGTCACGGCCGTGATCGCGGTGGTCGGCACGGTCGGGATGGTCGGCGGCGGGCTGGCGTACGCGCTGCTGCTCAAGGGCCGGTCCCGGACCAACGCGTTCTTCCGCGCCCTCGCGTACTACCCGCACGTGATCAGCGCGCTGATCCTCGGGTACCTGTGGGCGGCGATCCTCGGTACGAACGGCGCGGTGAACAGTACGCTGCACCGGTTCGGCCTGAGCGAGCCGATCGGCTTCCTGTTCGACGAGAAGCTCGCGCTGGTCTCGGTGATCTGGGTGATCGTGTGGGCCGGCTTCGGGTTCAACGTGGTGCTGTTCGTCGCCGCGCTCCAGACCGTGCCGGCGGAACTGCTGGAGGCGGCGGCGATCGACGGCGCCTCGACGTGGCAGACCAACCGGCGCGTGGTCGTCCCGATGATCGCGCCCGTGGTCACCGTGGCGACCGTGCTCAACCTGGTCGGCCTGGTCCGCGCGTACGACCTGATCGTCAGCCTCACCGGCGGCGGCCCGGCCGGCTCCACGCAGACCTTCTCGTACCTGATCCTCGCCCGGTCGTTCGCCGGCACCAAGGTCGGGTACGCCACGGCGCAGGCGGTGTTCCTCATGGTGGTGTCCGCCGCGCTGGCACTGCTGGTGACCGCGCTGCGCAACCGGCAAGACCAGGCTGCGGCCGGATAGGAGCGGGTGGTGGGCAAGGCGGAGAGCGCGCCACGGCGCCGGTCGGTACCGGTGGTCAAGGTGGTCATGCTGGCGCTGCTGACGGTCGTCATGTCGGTGCCGGTCTACCTGCTGCTGGTGAACAGTTTCAAGCCACAGCAGGCGATCGCGGACAACCCGTTCGGCATCCCGCTGGGCGAGCTGACCCTGCGGTACCTGTCGGACGCGGTGCACAGCCCGCAGTACAACGTGATCGGTGGCTACGGGTTCACGATCTTCCTGGTGGTCGTGGTCGACGTGCTGTGCATCGCGCTCGCCGGCCCCGCCGCGTACGTGATCGCGCGGAGCCTGCGGCGCCGTACCCAACTGCTGCTGCTGTACTTCCTCGCCGGCACGTTCATCCCGGGTGCCGCCGTCGTCATCCCGGTCATCTACGTGCTGCGCGCGGTCGGCCTGGCGAACACGGTGACCGGGCTGGTGGCGCACGACGTGGCGTCGACGCTGCCGGTCAGCATCTTCCTGTTCGTCGGCTTCATCCGTACGATCCCCGTCGACATCGACCACGCGGCGGCGATCGACGGCGCCGGACGGTACCGCACGTTCTGGCGGATCGTGTTCCCGCTGATGCGGCCGGCGGTCGTCACCGTGCTGATCCTCAACTCGATCGGCATCTGGAACGACTTCGTCAGCCCGCAGATCCTGCTCAGCCCCGGCTCCGGCCACTACACCGTGACCACCGCGATCTACGCCGGGATCAGCCAGTACTCGACGGACCTGACGAAGGTGTTCCCCAACCTGCTGCTGGCCGTCGCACCGGTCATCGTCTTCTTCATCTACATGCAGCGCCACATCGTCAGCGGCCTCACGGTCGGCGCGGTGAAGGGATGAGACCCCGCCCCCAACGCCAAGGGAGACGCCGAGCATGACCCAACGCCCGCCGTACCTGCGGACTGCCGTCACCGTCCTGGTGGCGGCCGTGTCCGCGGTGGCCGCCACCGTACCGGCCGCCGCCGCACCGAACGCCGGCCACACCTACTACGTCGCCCCGTGGGGCCACGCGACCGGCGGCGGTCACTCGGCCGCCGCGCCGTTCCGGCACGTCCAGCAGTGCGCCGACGTGATGGTGGCCGGCGACACCTGCGAGATCCTTTCCGGCACGTACGCCGAGACCGTGGTACCGGCGCACTCCGGTACCGCCGCGAAGCCCATCACGTACCAGGCGGCGCCGGGCGCGCACGTGACGCTGACCGGTACCGAACGGCTGACGGGCTGGTCGGCGGTGACCGCCGCGGACGTCGCCGACATCGCGGCGACCGACCCGTACGCGGCGGACTCGGCGTTCAGCGCGGCGGTCGGCGCCGGCCACGTGTACCGGACGCACGCCGATCTCGGCGAGGACGTGACGACCGTGCAGGTCTTCACCGACGGCCGGATGGACGTGGAGGCGCAGTTCCCGTACCCGGGGCTGGATCTGCTGACACCGACCCTGGAACACGCCGGTGCCGGCAGCGACGGCGCCACGATCGCCGACGCCGGCCTGACCCGCCCCGCCGGCTACTGGACCGGCGCCCGCGCCCTCACCGGCTACTGGTACGTCAGCGCGACGACGACCGTACAGAGCTCGCAGGTGGGGTCGGTGACGCTGGCCGCGGCGCCGCCGTGCGTGCACAAGGTCGTGCCCACCGACACCCGGTACGCGCTGGCCGGCAAGATCGGCGAGCTGGCGCACCCCGGGGAATGGTTCTACGACAAGGAATCCAGGGACCTGTACGTCTACAGCGAGGACGGCGTCGCCGGGCACGACATCGAGGCGCGCACCAGGCCGCTGGCGTTCGACCTGACCGGCGCCAGCCACACGACCGTCCGCGGCATCGGCGTGTTCGCGTCCACCATCCGCACCGGTACGGCCAGCACCGGCGTGCTGCTCGACCGGATCACCGGCCGCTACCTGTCGCACTACACCGACATCACCCGCGGCGCCACCGACTGCGGCAGTACCGTGACGCGCGGCGTCGCCGACACCGGCATCGTGCTGGACGGCACCGGGAACCGGATCGTCCACAGCGACCTCGCGTACAGCGCGGGGAACGGGATCGCCTTGCGTGGCAACGGAAACAGCGCGACCGACAACGTCATCCACGACGTCGACTACCTCGGCACGTACGCCGCCGCCATCGCCGTGCAGGGCAACACGCAGACCGTCACCCACAACACCCTGTACCGGCTCGGCCGCAGCGGCATCAACCTGCAACTCGACGGCGACACGCCGGGCCCGGACCGCATCGCGTACAACGACATCTCCCAGTACGCCCGGCTCAGCCTGGACACCGCCGCGATCTACACCTGCTGCGGCGTCGACATGCGCGGCACGTCCGTCGACCACAACCTCCTCCACGACGGTACGCCGACACCCGGCGTCAACCCGTTCGCCGTGGCCGGGGTGTACGCGGACAACGGGCAGAGCAACATGCTCATCGCGAACAACGTCGGCTGGAACAACCTGGAGGGGACCGTGATGCTCAACGGCCTCGGCTCCGGCTCGCACGACAACCGGGTCTACAACAACACCGGCGGCATGACCCTCTTCTACGTCAAGGGACCGGGCCAGTCGACCGGCACCACCGTGTACAACAACATCGGTCCGATCCGGGGGCTGGACGGCGCCACCGCCGGCGGCATGGTGCTGTCGAACAACCTGCCGGCCGACGTCGACCCGCTGTTCGTCGACCCGGCGGCGCACGACTACCGGCTCACGGCCGCCTCACCCGCCCGCAACCAGGCGATCCCGGTACCGGGCGTCACCGACGGGTCGACCGACGCCGTACCGAGTCTCGGCGCCTACCAGTACGGTGCGCCGATGTGGACGGCCGGCGCGCGGCGCTGACCGGCGTACACAATTCTGCCCGGGCCGGAATTGCGGCCCGGGCAGAATCACGTACGGAAATGGTCAGCGCCGCCGCGTACCCCTGCCCTTGGCGGCCTTCTTCCCGTTCCGCTCATCGGGCACCGGCGAACGCCCGGCGGCGTGCGCCGCGAACGCCTCCGCGGCCTTCTCGCCGTCCCCGTCCCGCAACAGGGAAACGAGCCGGCCGTGCTCGTCGGCCATCGCGTGCCAGTCGCCCTCGAAAAGCGGATCGGCGATGGCGTGCAGCGCGCGCAGGCTCGGTTCCAGAACCTCCCACATGCGGTACAGGAACGGGTTTCCGGCGATCCGGCAGACCAGGGTGTGAAACGCGATGTCGGCGTCCCGGAACTTGCCGAGATCGTTGACCGCCACCGCCCGGTGCATCCGGTCCACCAGCTCGCCCAGCTCGGCCAGGTGCTCGTCGGTGAGCTGGCCGGCGGCGAGCCCGGCGGCCAGTCGCTCCAACGGTTCCCGTACCTGACGGGCGTGCTCGGCGTCCTTGCTGGAGATCTCCACGACGAAGTTCCCGCGCCGCGGTACGTGCATGAGCAGGCCCTCGCGGGCGAGCTGCTTGACGGCCTCCCGTACGGGAGCCTGGCTCACGCCGAGCCGGCGCGCGATCTCCGATTCGACCACCCGTTCATTGGGGGCCAGCTCGCCGTCGACGATGGCCTGCCGGAGCAGTTCGTACACCCGGTCGGAGATGAGGGTGTTGCGGAGCCGGTCCTTGTTCGACGCGAGCGTGGAGGCGAAGCCGCTCGGCTCGTCGGTCGTTTCTCGTTTCGATGCCATGAATTCCCCATCACGCGATACCGGATCCACCCCGATGATACGCGCCGATCGCCTAACCGGTATCGATAGGCTCGCCGGCCCGGTTTCCCTTATCCGGCCGCCTTTTCCCACTGGCGGGCGAGCCAGTCGAGCTTCACGACCTCGTGCGCCGGACCGCCGCCCTCGTGGTCGTTGAACGGGTACGCCCGGATCCGCTTGCGCGCCGGGTCGAGCCCGGTCAGCGCGCCGTAGTGGTTGTACGCGGCGTACCCGGTGGAGGGCGGGCAGATGTGGTCCATCAGGCCGACCGAGAACAGCGCCGGCGCGGTCGCCCGCCGGGCGTGCGCGGCACCGTCCAGATAGGACAGTGTGCGGGCCACCGTGTCCGCGTGCTCCCGGTGCAGCTTCACGTACTGCGTGACCTCCACGTACGGCGGGCGGTCGGTGATCGTGGTCGCGCGCGGGAAGTGGCACAGGAACGGCACGTCGGGCAGCACCGCCGCGAGGTCCGGTACGAGACCGGCGGCGGCGAGCGCGATCCCGCCGCCCTGGCTGGTACCGGTCACCGCGACGCGCGTCGGGTCCACCGCCGGATGCGTACGCACGGCGTCGACCGCGCGTACCGCGTCGGTGTAGAGCCGGCGGTAGAAGTGGCGGTGCGGGTCGAGGATGCCGCGGGTGAGGAAGCCGGGCGCGGCGACGTCGCCGGTGGCCGGGTCGGGGTCGGGCGTCTCGGCGCCCTGCCCGCGGGTGTCCATCACCAGGTGCGCGTACCCGGCGTCGGCCCAGAGCCGCTTCTCGTGCGGCACCCCGCGCCCGCTGCCGTACCCGAGGTACTCGATGACCGCGGGCAGCGGACCGGTACGGGTGACGGGCAGGTGGAGCCACGCCCGTACCGGGTGCCCGCCGTACCCGCGGAAGGTGACGTCGAGCGTGTCGAGGGTGGCCAGCCCATTGGGTACCGGATCGAACGTGGCGGCCACGTCGGACGCGCGGTGCTCGGCGAGGGTCTTGGCCCAGAACTCGTCGAAGTCGGCCGGCTCGCCGAGATCGGGCAGGTAGCGCTCCAGCTCGGCGAGGGGGAGGTCGAACTGTGCCATGGTGTCGGGTCTCCGCGGTCGGGTCGAGCGAATCATCGCCTATCGATCAACGTTGGCAGTTCAGCAGGGCCGGGTGAGCGTTGTCAACCGACGCAGCCGGTACACCCGCACCGGGGTGTCGTGGCGCACGCGCCGGCGCTCCGCCGCGGTGAGGCCGGCGAGGCCCGATCCGGCCAGCCGCAACGCCTCCGCGCGGGAGCCCGCCGGCAGGCAGATCGGCCAGTCCGAGCCGAGGACGCAGCGGTCCGGGCCGACCGCGTCGACCACCCGCCGCACCAGTTCCGCCACCCGCCCCGCCGGTACGCCGCGCTGCTGCGTCAGCAGTCCGGAGATCTTCACCACCACGCCGGCCCGGCCCGCCGCGTACGCGAGGTCGCGGAGCCAGTCGGACGGGTCGTCGGTGGTGAGGTTGCCCGGGTTGCCGAGGTGGTCGACGACCACGGTCAGCCCCGGGTACCGGTCGGCGACGTCGGCCGCGGTCCGCAGCGCGCCGGCGCCGAGGTTGAGATCGAGCGCCATCCCGTACTCGGCGAGCACGTCGAGCAGGGCGCGGGCCGGTTCCGGTGTGGCGGACCAGGTCCGGCCGCCGAGGCGCATCCCGTTCGGCCGGTCGTCGGCGAGGTCGTCGAGCAGCGCGCGGAACCGGTCCGGCCCGGCGTCGCCGTACACGTGCAGGTTCCCGACGTACCCGGCGACGGTGTCGGGGTGGGCGGTGCGGGCGGCGCGCAGGGTGTCGGTCTCGCCGGCGTCGCCGCGGGACGCCTCCACCAGTACGGTGCCGGTCACGTCCAGCCCGGCGCCGGACCGCGCCAGGTCCGCCACCCGGTACGCGCGGTGGTGCGGTGATCCGGGCCGGATCCACGGGTACCCGTCGGCGGGGTTCCACACGTGTGCGTGGCAGTCGATCACGGTCGCGTCCTCCCGCGGTGGGTGTTGACACGCCAGGGCGGCAGGATGATGCTAGCCATCGGTTATCGATCAGCAATCACCCGGGAGTCATCCGCGATGGTCAGCGCAGCGCGAGCCGACGACGCACCCGTACCGGCCGGCACGCCGGAGGTACGGGCGGTGCGGCCGGTGACCACTCCGCCGGTGTGGGCGACCCTCGAACGCGAGCTGTTCGCCAGGCAGGACAAGGCATGGCGGGCCTTCGCCGAGAAGTACACGGAGGGCGACGGGCGGCTCGTCTTCCGGGACATGCTCGGCCGCGGCACCGACGACCGGGACGGCGTGGACGACTTCTACGAGCCGTTCTTCACCTGGCCGACGCTGTATCTGCTCGGCGGCGGCGTGGACGTCCTGACCGCGGCGTACCGGCACTGGCGGGGCGTGACCGCGCAGCTCACCGAGATGGGGATGCTGCGCGACGGGATGGACCGCGGGTACGACTGGTTCCACCAGGGCGAGGGCATGCTGCTGTTCTACGGGCTGTGCCTGGCCCTGCCGGACGACGCGGAACTGCGCGCGACCGCGGTGCGCTTCGCCGACGCGTACCTGCCGGGCGGGCCGAACTACGACCCGGAGTACCGCGTGATCCGCGCGCCGCACGTCGGCGCCGACGGCCCGCGCTGGGGCTTCAGCGACCACGACACGCTGTTCCCGTGGAGCACCGCGCTGTGCCCGTACGGGCTGCCGCTGGACTGGATCGCCGAGGCGGCACCGTTCGACGAGCTGGTCGCGTCGCCGGCGCGGGCCCACGCGTACGGGCGGGCCATGTGGGAGCGGATGGGTCGCGGCGACACGGTCGTCAACCTGGCCGCCACCAGCCTCGTCACCAACGCGTACCTGGCGGGCGGCGACCGGCGCCACGCCGACTGGGTCGCCGAGTACGTGGGGGCGTGGCGGGACCGGCTCACCGACCACGAGGTACTCCCGGACAACGCCGGTCTGCACGGCGTGGTCGGCGAACACCTCGACGGCCGCTGGTACGGCGGGCACTACGGCTGGTCGTGGCCGCACGGGTTCCACTCGGTCGGGCCGGCGGCGCTGATCGGCGCGACGAACGCGCTGCTGGTCACCGGCGACCGCGGTTTCCTGGACCTGGCCCGCAACCCGCTCGACGCGGTCCTGCGGCAGGCCCGCCAGCTCACCGAGCACGACCTCGGTACTCTCGGGCGCCGCTGGCGTCCGCACCTGCGCGCCATGCCGGGCGACCGTACGTTGATGGTTCCGTTGCGGCACAACGATTCCGGCTGGTTCGACCACACCGTACCGGCGACGCAGATCCCGGTGGCGCTGTGGCAGCTCGGCCGCGAGCCCGAGGACCGCGACCGGGTCGAGACGCTGCGGGCCGGCGCCGGCTGGGACTGGGGCGCCGTGCACGTGCAGCGCACCAAGGAGGAGGCCGGCCACGAGGAGCCGTGGTACGAGTACCTTGCCGGGCGCAACCCCGAGTACCCGGAGCGGATGCTGCGCGCGGCGCTGGCGGTGTGCGCCGAGCGGGTCGCGGCGATCGACGCGGACCCGCTCGACCCCGCGGTCGGCCCGGACGCGCTGGACATCCACCACTGGCAGGAACGCAACCCGGTGGTCACGGAAGCGTTGCTGCACCTGACGACCGGCTCCCCGCAGGTGCTGTACAACGGTGGTCTGGCCCAGCTGCACCTCCGGTACCACGACGGGGAGCTGCGCCGGCCGGGGCTGCCCGCCGACGTGGCCGCGCTGGTGTCCGACACCCGTACCGACCACACCGTCGTGGACCTGGTGAACGTCGGCGTCGCGGCGCGCTCGCTCGTCGTCCAGGCCGGCACGTACGCGGAGCACGCCGTGCGTACGGTCGCGGTCGACGACGGGCCACCGGAGCGCGCGACCGGGCCGTACGTGGTGGTGCGGCTGCCCGCCGCCACCCGGGTACGGCTGACGCTGACGATGGAGCTGCGCGCCGGGGCCCCGACGTACCGGGCGCCATGGCGGGAGGATGCGCGATGAGCCTGGACCTGCCACCCCTCGGCATCGGTACGGCGCCGCTCGGCGGGCTGTTCCGCGACGTGTCCGAGCAGGACGCGGCCGACACGGTGGCCGCCGCGGCCGCTGCCGGCGTCACGTACTTCGACACCGCCCCGCGGTACGGGCACGGTCAGGCCGAAGAGCGCCTGGGCCGGGCGCTGCCCGCAGTACCGGATGCGGTGGTGTCGACGAAGACCGGCTGGCTGCTGCGCCCCGGCCGTACGGTCGTGCCCGACTGGTCCGAGCGCGGCGTTCGCGCGTCGCTGGAGTCCAGCCTCGACCGGCTCCGGCGCGAGTCCGTCGACATCCTGTACCTGCACGACGCCGACGACGCGGCCGACGCCGTCCGGGCCACCGCGTACCCGGCGGTGCGGCGGTTGCGGGACGAGGGGCTGGTGCGCGCCGTCGGCTTCGGGATGAACCACAGCGCCCCGCTCGCCGCGTACGTGGCGGAGTACGAGCCGGACGTGGTGCTCATCGCCGGCCGGTTCTCGCTGCTCGACCACGACGCGCTGGACACGCTGCTGCCGCTGTGCGCGCGCACCGGTACCGCGGTGGTGGTGGGCGGGGTGTTCAACACCGGGCTGCTCGCCGACCCCGCGCCGGACGCGATGTTCAACTACCGGCCGGCGCCGGCCGAGCAGCTCGCGCGGGCACGGCAGTGCCGTGCGATCTGCGCCGAGTACGGGGTGGGGTTGGCGGCGGCGGCGATCCAGTTCCCGTTCCTGCACCCCGCCGTACGGTCGGTGGTGGTGGGCTGCCGGTCCGCCGCGGAGGTACGCGACAACGCCGACGCGTTCCGTACGCCGGTGCCGGACGAGCTGTGGGTCCGCCTCGCCGACGCCGGTTTCGTCCCGCGCGGGCTGCTGGACGTGGCCGCGGGCTGACGGTCAGAGCGGCCGGTGCAGCCGGTCGCCGGCGGCGAGCAGCGCGGTCCGCAGCGCGGTGACCGGCCCGCCCTCGTCGGTACCGCCGAGCAGGACGAACTCGACGTCGCCGAGGTCCGGCAGCCGGTGCTGCGCCGGCAGTACGCGCAGGCCCGGTGGTACGAGGCTGCGCGCGTGTGCGGTGACCCCGAGCCCGGCCACCGCCGCGGCACGTACGCCGGACAGGCTGCCGCTGGTGCAGGTGACCCGCCAGCGGCGACCGTGCCGTTCGAGTACCTCCATGGCGCGGGCGCGGGTGATCGACGGCGGCGGGTACACGATGAGCGGCACGGGACTGCCGGGGTCGGGGCCGGGCGCGTCGCCGCCGATCCAGGCGAGCGGCTCCCGCCACACGAGCTGGCCGCGCGTCTCGCCGGCGGGCCGCTTGGCGAAGACCAGGTCCAGCTCGTGCCGGTCGTACAGCTCGTGCAGGACGCCGGAGAGCCCGACGGTCAGTTCCAGGTCGACGTGCGGGTGGCTGGACCGGAAGTTCCGGAGGATCTCGGGCAGCCGGGTCAGCACGAAGTCCTCGGACGCGCCGAACCGGACCCGCCCGCGTAGCTCGGCGGCGGCGAAGTAGTGCTCGGCGCGCTGGTGCGCGGACAGGATGCTGTCGGCGAGCGGGACGAGCGCGGCGCCGTCGGTCGTGAGGACCACCGAGTGCGTGTCGCGGGCGAACAGTGGGCGGCCGGCGGCGGCTTCCAGGCGGCGGATCTGTTGGCTCACGGTCGACTGCCGCACCCCGAGGCGGCGCCCGGCCTGGGTGAAGTTGCGGGTCTGCACGACCGCGAGGAACGTCCGCAGGAGTACCGGGTCGAACATGCCCATCACGATAGGCGTTCACAGTCATCGCGGTGAACACGGTTCACAATGACGTCAGCCCGGCGGAGAATCGTCTCGTACGTCCGGCGGAAGGTGGCCATGCTCCGGATCCTCGCGCGCCTGCGCATCGACCCGTACCTGCTGGCGATCCTCGGTACGGTCGCCCTCGCCGCCCTGCTGCCCGCCCGCGGTGTCGGCGCCGTCGTCGTCGGTCACGTCACCGACCTCGCCATCGCCCTGCTGTTCTTCCTGTACGGCGCGCGCCTCTCCGCGCAGACCGCCCTCGCCGGCGCCAAGCACTGGCGACTGCACCTGGTCGTCTTCGCCTCGACGTACGTGCTGTTCCCGGTACTCGGGATCGCCGCGCGGGTGCTCGTGCCCACCGTCCTGACCCCCCAGCTGTACGTCGGGGTCCTGTTCCTGTGCTGCCTGCCGTCGACGGTGCAGTCGTCGATCGCGTTCACCGCCGTCGCGAAGGGAAACGTGGCCGCCGCGATCTGCTCCGCCTCGTTCTCGAACCTGATCGGCGTGGTGATCACGCCGCTGCTGGTGGCGGCGCTGCTGTCCGGGCACGGCGCGAGCGGCTTCTCGCTGGGCTCGGTCGAGCAGATCCTGCTGCAACTGCTCGTACCGTTCGTCGCCGGCCAGCTGCTGCGCCGCTGGATCGGCGGATTCGTACAGCGGCACGACAAGGCGCTCAAGCTCGTCGACCGCGGGTCGATCCTGCTGGTGGTGTACACGGCGTTCTCGGCCGGGGTGGTCGCCGGCATCTGGCACCAGCTCTCGCTGCCCCGGCTCGGCGCGCTGCTCGCGGTCGACTGCGCCCTGCTCGCCCTCGTACTCGTGGCCACGTCGGTCGCGTCGCGGCGGCTGCGGTTCGGCCGGGCGGACCGCATCACGATCGTGTTCTGCGGGTCGAAGAAGAGCCTCGCGTCCGGCCTGCCGATGGCGAGCGTACTGTTCCCGGCCGGTGCGATCGGCCTGGCCGTACTGCCGCTCATGCTGTTCCACCAGATCCAGCTGATGGTGTGCGCCTGGCTCGCCCAACGCTGGGCGAGCCAGGCACCCGCCGAGGATCAGGCCGAGGCGTCCGCCGCGGCCTGACCGCTCACCGCTGGCAGAGACAGAACGGGTGGCCCGCCGGGTCGAGCATGACCCGCCACGTCTCACCCGGCTGGAACTCCGGCGTCGTCGCGCCGAGCGCCGCGTACTCCTTCTCGGCGGCGTCGATGTCGCTCACCCCGAGGTCGAGGTGCACCTGCTTGGCGCCGGACTCGTCCGGCCACGCCGGCGCCCGGTAGTTCGCCAGCTGACCGAAACCGATCGAGGTGTGCCCGTCCGACACCATCGCGTACTCGGGTTGGCTGTGGGTGATCTCCCAGCCGAGTACGTGGTGGTAGAAGTCGGCGAGGGCGACGGGGTCCGAGCAGTCGAGGTTCATCATGATCAGGCTTGCGACCTGCGTGTTCGCTGTCATGTGCACCATCGTGGACCATGTTCCCGTCAGTTCCTGTCGGGTACGTGGAAGACTTTCGACCATGCGCGCCTCCCGCCTCCTCTCCCTCCTGCTCTACCTCCAGGTACGCGGTCGGGTCAGCGGCCGCGAGCTGGCCGCCCGGCTGGAGGTCAGCGAGCGGACCGTGCAGCGCGACATGGAGGCGCTGGCCGCCGCGGGCGTACCGGTGCGGTCGGTGCGCGGCCCCGCCGGCGGGTACACGCTGCCCGGCGGGTACCGGACGCGGCTGACCGGGCTCGGCGTCGACGAGGCGCAGGCGCTGGCGTTCCTGGGACTGTCCGGGCCGGCCGACGAACTCGGCCTCACCGGGCAGCTCGACACCGCGCAGCGCAAGCTGTGGGCGGCGCTGTCGGGGGAGGCGCGCGACCGGGCCGAGCGGTCCGCGCAGCGCTTCCACCTCGACCCCGTCCGGTGGTACGGGACGGCCGAGCCGACGCCGCAGCTCGCCACGCTCGCCGAGGCGGTGTGGACGGACCGCCGGGTCCGCATCCGGTACACCAGCCGGGCGCGTACGACGGAGCGGGTGCTCGACCCGCTCGGCCTGGTACTCGCCGCAGGCGACTGGTACCTGGTGGCGTTGCGCGACGGCGCGCGCCGGACGTACCGGATCTCCCGGGTGACCGTGGCGCAGGTACTCGTCGAGCCGGCGCGGCGACCGGCCGGGTTCGACCTGGCCGCCGAGTGGCGCGCCGCGCGCGTCGAGCTGGAGAACTCGCACACGCTGATGGAGGTCACCGTGCGCGCCGAGGTGGACGTACTGCCCCGGTTGCGCCGGCTGGTCGCCGTCAGCGGGCAGGACCGGATCGACCTGACGGCGACCGGGCCGGTCGAGGTCACGGTCCCGTTCGAGGGGGTGCGGTGGGCGCGCAGCGCGCTGCTCGGCCTCGGCGCGGGCGTCGAGGTGCTCGCCCCGCCCGAGGTACGGGACTGGATCGCCGCCGAGTCCCGCGCCACCGCCGCCCGGTACGCCTGATCCGGCTGGCGGCGGCGCTGACATGGGATGTCGCCCGGGCGTACGCGGGGGATCGGGGTCGGGTGGATTGGCGGGTGTCTCGGCTGGTTCGGCCTGGTTGAGCGGACTCGCCCGCCCCGCCCTCCGGTACGACATGGGACGTCGGGGCTAGACTCGCGCCGGTACCTCGGGGAGGTGGGCGCGATGACCGATCGGGACGCGGCGTTGCAGGCACGGATCGTCGGGCTGATCCACGACCGCGGGCTCGGCCCCGGCGCCCCGCTGCCCACCGAACCGCAGCTCGTCGACCTGCTCGGCGCCAGCCGCAACAGCGTACGGGAGGCGGTGCGGGCGCTGCGCGCGCTGGGCATCGTGGAGATCCGGCGCGGTCTCGGCATGTTCGTCGGCGAGGCGCCGTTGTCGGTGCTGACCCCGTCGCTGTCGTTCCGGATCCGGGCGGGCGACGGCGGCGACGTCGGCTCGTTGCGCGACCTGGTCGAGGTACGCGAACTGTTGGAGGTCGGGCTGATCGGCCAGGTCGCCGGCACGTTGAGCGCCGCGCGGCTGGCCGCGCTCGACGCGCTGGTCCGGCGGATGGGCGAGGACCCGGAGACCGACCGCGCCTTCCACGCCCTGCTGTACGAGTCGGCCGGCAACGCGCTGGTGCTGCAACTGATCCAGCTCTTCTGGGACGTGTA
Organism: Actinocatenispora rupis; assembly: GCF_016861975.1. GTDB lineage: Bacteria > Actinomycetota > Actinomycetes > Mycobacteriales > Micromonosporaceae > Actinocatenispora > Actinocatenispora rupis. The sequence goes on from NZ_BOMB01000017.1 coordinate 37,858, forward strand.
CCACGACGTGGAGCCGACGCTCGGGCCGCCGGAGGACCGGGCCGCCGAGATCGAGGCCAACCACGACCGGATCGTGGCCGCCCTGCGCGCCGGTGACGCGGCCGCCGCGCAGGACGCGATGCGCCGGCACTTCACCGACGTCAAGGCGCGGATCTCCCGTGCCGCACGCTGACCCGTACGGTGCGGCCGTGGCGCGGGCGCTGCGGCACGTGGCGGCGGTGTCGTCCGGCCCACCGCTGGATCCCGCGCTGCGGGTCACCCTCGCCTTCCACCCCGACCGTCCGGTACGCGGGGTGCCGGTGCTGCGCGCGCTCGCCACCGACGGCGTGTACCGCTCGCAGTTCGTCACGGGGGTGAGCAACGGCGGGCTCACGGCGTACCCGGGCGGCGACCGGTGGCGGTGGGAGAGCCGCATCTTCGGCGGCGCGTACGACGAGGCGCCGCCGCACGCTCGCCCCGTGTACGGCGCGCTCAACGTGCGCGGCCGTACGGTCGGCGCGGCGCCCCGGTTCGGCTCGGCACACCTGCGGCTGCGCCCCGCGACGCTCGCGCGCACCACGTTCTGCTACCCGGACAGCGTCTTCGACCCCACCGATTTCGGTACGGCCACGGCGATGTCGTTGCTCGCACTGGCCGCCGCCGACCGGCGCGACGCGCTCGACGACTACATCGAGGCCCAGGTGCACGGCCCCGTACTGCTCGCCGACGACGTCGAGGCGGTCGTCCTCGACCCCTGCTACCGCGGCACCGACGTCGCGGCGGCGGCGCGCGAGCTGCCCTGCCCGGTCGAGTGGCACGGCGGCTTCCGGCTCACCGTGGCCGAACTGCGCCGCCACCCGGAGTACCGCGGGCCGGAGTACGTCGGGCTCGGTGCGGCGATCGCCGTCGACGGCGTCCTCGACCCCCGCGTACTCGGCGACGCCGCCCGGTCCGGCCGGTACGACCCGCAGGACCTGAAACGCGTCTGGCACCACGTCGCCCGCTTCGGCGCCCCCGACTGACCCCACCCCGGATCGCCGCGCTGGATCGGTTTGGTGTCAAGGGTTCGCGGGCCTGGCCTCGGGTCAGGCAGCGGTACTGTCCACTGTGGACCGTACGGGTTCCGGTGCCGCGACGGCGGGTACGGCGACGGGACGGGCGGGGAGCGGCGGGCGGACCAGGCGTACGGCGGCGAGGGTGACCATGGCGACCTCGGCGACGAGGACGCCGCGCTCCAGGAGCCCGTGCGTGCCGGTGAACAATGCCGCGGCGGGCAGCGGTACGCCGAACTCGGGCAGGTAGCCGACGAGCATCAGGACCAGGACGACGGCGCCCGCGGTGGCGAGCCGGCGTACCGGGACGGTCAGGCGGTGCCAGGTGGGGTGCGCGGAGCAGCGGGTGGCGAGCGCCCACCCGGCCACCGGCAGCCCGCCGAACAGCAACCCGCCGCCGAACTTGTGTACCAGCCCGGACAGTGTCGTACCGGTGCCGGCGGCGTCGCCGTGGCAGGCGGCGATGAGGACGAGGCCGACGGTGGCGATCCCGAGCGGTACGGTGACGCGCCGGCCGCCGATGCCGGCGGTGTGCAACCCGCGGGCGAGCAGCACCAGCGCGGCCCCGAATGCCAGCAGCCCCAACGGAAGCACGACGGAGCCGAGCGGCGTGTGCACGTAGTCGCTGACCATCTTGCGTACCGGATCGTCGGGCAGCGCGGCGTGCAGGAACGCGATGCACGCCGCGGCCACGGCGACGAGGACGAGTGCGGCACGTGCGGCGTGCGCGCGGTTCGGTTCGGTCGGCACCTTTCCACCCCCTGGCGGGCCGTTCGGCCCCGCGTATCACGGTCACATCGGACGAGCCGGAAGTCAGTGCCGGGCGCCCCCGGACCCGCCCTGGGGCTGTCCCCACCGTCGACGCGCGGGGACCGGTCCCGGGCGCGCCGGTCGTACTCTCGGGCCGTCGTACCGAGGGGGAGGGGTGCCCGGTGGACCGACCGGACGCGACGGCCGACGAGTTGACCGGCCGTGCCGTGGACCTGCTGGCGGACGGGGAGGTGACGCGGGCCGAGGAGGCGTTGCGGGCTGCGCTGCTCGCCGATCCGCTGCACCCGACGGCGACGTACGATCTCGGGCTGCTGCGCTGGCGGCGGGGTGAGACGACCGACGACGAGGTGCTCGGCGCGCTGGCCGCGGCCCGTACCGACGGGGCTCTGGTGGCGGAGGTGGAGCGGGAGCGCGGCGCCGAGGTGGTGCTCGGCGAGGTGAAGCTGCGGCTCCGGTCGTCGACGGTACGGATCGCCGCGGCGGCACCGGTCGCGCTGTCCGGCGACGAGGACGGCGTCGTCACCGCGTGGGACCTGACCGACGGCGCGCCCCGGGTACTGCACGGCGAACGGTGGCGCCGGTACCGCCCGGTGCCCGCGGTCGCGGTCGGCGCCGACGGTACGCGGGGCGCCGCGGTGTGCGCGGACGGCGCGATCCGGGTGTGGGACCTGGCCGACGGCCGCTGCCTGGCCACGCTCGACCGCCCGCCGGTACCGGCCAAGAGCGCCGGCTGCCACGTGCTGGAGGACACGCATGCGGTGCGGTTGAGCGCGGACGGGCGTTCGGTGCTGTGGGCCGCCAACGGCACGGTCCGTTCCTGGCGCACCACCGACGACCACAGTGACCTGCTGCACGCGGGCGCGGTGTTCGACGGGGAGGCCGTGGACCTGTCCGCCGACGGCCGGCTCGCCGTGTACGCCGACGACGGCGGGCTGCGCGTCTGGCAGGACGGCCGGGCGCGGCGCATCCCGGGAGTACCGCACGGGCCGGGGCCGGTGGCGGTGGTGCTCGGTGCGGACGGCCGGCTCGCCGCGGTGGCCGAACCGGGCGCCGCGACGGTCACGGTGTGGGAGCTGGCGAGCGGCCGGCGGGTGGCGACGCTGCGCGGGCACGTCGCGCGATCGGTGTCGTTGAGCCAGGACGGCCGCTTCCTGCTGTCCGCCGGCGGGCACACCCTCCGGTACTGGGAGCTCGCCGGCGGGCGCTGCCTGCGGACGTTCCGCGACGACCGGGTGGTGGCGGCGCGGTTCGGCGACGACCCGGGTACGGCGGTGTCGGTGCGGGCGGGCGGCGCGGTGCGGACCCGGCGGCTGCCGACCGGCGGGTACGTGGCGCCGTACCGGGCGCCGGCCGTACGCCGGGACGACGAGGCGGCGGGCTGGCTCGCCGAGGCGGAACGGGCCACCGCGGCCGGCCGCGACACCGACGCCCTGCACCTGCTCACCCGGGTACGGGCCCGGCCCGGGTACGAGCGGGCGCCGCGGGCGTTGGCCGCGTGGCGGGCGCTCGGCGGCGCGGTGACGCGGGTCGGGCTGCGCGAGGCGTGGCCGGCGCGGACGCTGGCGACGGGCCGGGTGGCCGGCGCGGACCTGGCGGGGTCCGGCGACGTCGCCGCGACCTGCGCGTACGACGGGACGGTGCAAATCTGGGACGTCGTGCGCGGCGGCCACGTCCGGACGGTCGCGGCCCGGCCACGCCGCTCGCACCCGATCGTGGTGGCGTTGAGCCCGGACGGCCGCCGCCTGCTGACCGGCGAGGACGACACGGTACGGCTCTGGTCGGTGGACACCGGCGAGTGCCTGCGCGCGATCGGCCGGTACGACGGGACGGTGCGGGCGGTGGAGTTCACCGCCGACGGGGCCCGGGCGTACGTGCGGCGGTGGGGTGGCCCGGACGAGCTGTGGGAGCTGGCGACCGGCGAGCTGGTGGCGCCGCTGCGCGCGGACGCGGTCGCCTGGGACCGTCCGGACGGGCCGCTGCTCGCCGCGTCCATGGTCGACGGCGTGGTGTGGCTGACCGGGCTGGACGGCGCGCTGGTACGCCGGATCGAGGCGCACTCCCAGCGGGTCGGCGCGGTGAGCCTGACCCCGGACGGGCGGTCGCTGCTGACGAGCGGCGGCCGGTTCGGCGACGAGACGGTACGGCTGTGGGACACGGCGAGCGGCGAGCTGGTACGCCAGCTCGCGGCGGAGCCCGGGCACCAGCCGTGCGGCGTACGGTTCACCGCCGACCCCCGGTACGCGGTGGGCACCGGCCGCGACTGCACCGTCCACCTCTGGGACGTCCGTACCGGCGGGTGCCTGGGGGTGGTCGGCCGGCACGACCAGCCCGTCGAACGCCTCGCCGTCGACGACACCCTCCGGTACGTGCTGAGCTGGTGCCACCACGACGGTGCACGGGTGTGGGAACTGGACTGGGCGCTCGCGGCGGGAGACGGACGTGGCTGACGGGTGGCGGGTCGGCGACGTCGTCGACGACCGGTACGAGGTGCTCGGCGTCGCCGGGCGCGGCGGCATGGGCGTCGTGCACCGGGTACGGCACCGGGAGTGGGGTGTGGACCTCGCGGTGAAGAGCCTGCGGCCGGACCTGTCCCGGCGGGCCGACCTGCGGGACCGGTTCGTGGCCGAGGCGGAGGCGTGGGTGTCGCTCGGCCTGCACCCGCACGTCTGCTGCTGCCACTACGTGCGCACCCTGGACGGCGTCCCGCGGCTGTTCGCCGAGTACGTGCCGGGTGGCAGCCTCGCCGACCGCGTCGCCGACCGCACCCTGTACGCGGGGCCCGCGCCGCTGGCGACCGTCCTCGACGTGGCGGTACAGGTCGCCTGGGGGCTGGCGTACGCGCACGACCGCGGGCTGGTGCACCGGGATGTCAAGCCTGCCAACGTTCTGCTCGACGTCGACGGGGTGGCGAAGCTGGCCGACTTCGGCCTCGCCCGGGTACGCCCGGCCGCGCCGGCGCCGGGCCCGGACGGCGCGCCGGGCGCGAGCGTACCGGTGCCCGGCGGTGGCGGCACCCGGGTGTACGCGGCGCCCGAGCAGGCCGCCGGTCGTCCCGTCGGCCGCCGCGCCGACGTGTACAGCTTCGCCGTCTCCGTACTGGAGCTGTGCGTCGGGGAGGTCCGATGGCTGGCCGGCTCCGCCGCGCGCGACGTGCTCGACACCGTACGGGACGGGCGGGTCGCGCCGCCGCCGGAGCTGGCCGACCTGCTGCGCCGCTGCCTCGACCCCGACCCCGAGCGGCGCCCGGCCTCGATGGACGTCGTCGCCGCCGACCTGACCGACCTGTACGCGCGGCTCGTCGGCCGCCCGTACCCGCGGGTCCGGCCGGCGGCGGCGGACCTGCGGGCCGACGAGCTGAACAACCGCGCGCTGTCGCTGGCCGACCTGGGCCGGAGCGGGCCCGCCGAGGAGGCGTTCGCGGCGGCGCTCGCGGCGGACCCGCAGCACCTGGCCGCGGCGTACAACCTGGGGTTGGTGCGGTGGCGGACCGGCGCGACCGGCGACACCGACCTCGTCGCGCGGCTGACCGGCGCCGACGACGGCTCGCCGCAGGAGCGGTACCTGCTGGCCCAGGTGCACCTGGAACGCGGCGACCTCGACGCGGCGCGCGCCCTGCTCACTCCCGACGAGGACCGCCCCGAGGTACGCGCCGCGCTGGACGTGCTGCGCTCCGGCCGGATCGCCGACGCGCGCCGGGTCGACGAGTGGCGGCTCCCGCCTGTACCGGGCGGATCCGTACTCGACCTGCTCGGCCGCGGCCGTCCGTTCCGGTTCGCGGCGGAGGAGGACGTGGCGCTCGTCGCCGACGCGGACCGGACGGTACGGCTGTGGGACCTGGCGGAGCGGGCCTGCCGCCGTACCCTCACCGGGCACGCCGTCGCGGTCCGCGCCGTCGACGTCACCGCCGACGGCCGGTACGGGGTGTCCGCCGACGAGTCCGGCACGGTGATCGTCTGGGACCTCACCGACGGCACCCGGGTACGGACGCTGACCGCGCCGGCGCCCCGGCCGCCGCAACACCACCACCGGCACACGGTCCGCCTCACCGCCGGCGCCCGGTTCGTACTGTGGTCCGCCGGCACCACGGTCGAACTGTGGGACGTACGCGACGGGACGCGCCGCACCCTGCACCGCGGGTACGGCGGGATCGCGGTCGACGTCACCCCGGACGGCCGGTACGCGGCGCTCGTCGAGTACGACGAGGTGCGGGTGTGGGACCTGACGGCGGACCGCTCGTGGCGCCACCCCGAACGCGACATGCCCGGCAGCGCGGTCGCACTCCGGCTCAGCGCCGACGGCCGGTACGCGGCGATCGGTACCGACCGGGGCGCGGTCCGGCTGTGGGACCTGCGCGCGGGCCGGTGCACCCGGGTACTCACCGGGCACGAGGAGCCGGTCGACCGGCTCGCGTTCAGTTCCGACGGGACGCGGCTGGTGTCCGCCGAGGGCGACGCGATCCGGTGCTGGACGCTGGCGACCGGCCGCTGCCTGCGCACGTACCCGTGGCCGGCGGACGGGCTGTCGGTGTGGGACCTGCGGATCGACGGCGACACCGCGGTCACGGCCGGCGGCGAGGGCGTGCTGCGTCGCTGGCGGCTGCCCACCGACAGCCACGTCGCGGCGCCGCGGTTGAGCCGGCCGCGCCCGCCCGTGGAGGTCGCCGGCACGCACGCCGCCGCCGAGTCCGGACTCGCCGACGCCGCCCGCGCGCTGGCCGCCGGCCGGTACCCCGCGGCGCACGCGGCGTTGACCGCCGTCCGCGCCGTCCCCGGGTACGAGCGGGCGCCGCGGGTGCTGTCCGCCTGGCGTGACCTCACCGCCGTCTCGGTACGGGTCGCGCCGCGGGACGCCTGGCGTACCGCGACCCTCGACACCGGCGACCTGTACGCGGCGGACCTGTCCGCGGACGGCCGCACCGTCGTCACCGGCGGGCACGGCGGGGTGGTGGGGGTGTGGGACGCCGTCACCGGCGAGCGGGTCCGGGAGCTGGCGCCGCCGTCGCCGCCCGCCCACGTGGCGCCGGACGTGACGGTCGCGGTCGGCCTCGACGCCGACGCCCGTACGGTCGCGTCCGTGGGCCGGGGTGGCGGCCTCCGCCTGTGGTCGGTGGCCGACGGCGCCCGGCTCGGCGGCACCACCGTCGGCGGCGACGATCTCCGGTCCGTACGACTCGCCCACGGCGGCACGGCGCTGGTCGGCACCCGCGGCGGCGTACTGCGGGCCTGGGACGCGGCGGCGGGCCGGCCGCTGTGGACCCTCGACAGCCCCGACGGGTCCGGCGTCGCCGACGTGTCCGTCTCGGCGGGCGACCGCGCCGCCGCCGTGTGGTACCAGGGGATCGTGCGGGTGGTGGACGTGCGGGCCGGGCGGGTGCTGCACACCGTCGAGACCGGTCAGCCGCACGTCGTGGCGGTCGCTCTCGCCACGGACGGCCGGCGCCTGCTGACCGTGGGAGGCGAGTCGTTCGACCGGTTCATCCAGCTGTGGGACGTCGCCACCGGGAGCTGCCTGCGGGTGTTCGACTGGGAGCAGGCGCTGTCGACGCGGACGGTGCGGTGGACGGCCGACGGCCGGTTCGCCGTGTCCGCGGACGAGCAGGGCCGCATCCGCGTCTGGGACGTCGCCACCGGGACCATCCTGCGCACGCTCGACACCAACCGCAGCGAGCCGCGCGGCGTGGCCGTGTCCGGCGACGGGCGGGTCGTACTGTGGTGGAACGCCGAGGGCGCCCAACTGTGGGAACTCGACTGGGACCTCGACGCGCGCGAACCCGCCGACTGGGACGACGGCGCGACACCGTACCTGGCGGCGTTCCTCGACCGGTACGGGCGCGACGAGTTCACCGCCGACGACGTCGAGGCGTTGCTGCGCCTGCTGCGGCACGCCGGGTACGGCTGGCTGCGCGCCGACGCCGTCCGCGGCCACGCGTACCGGATGGCCGAGCGTCCGGTGCCGTGAGCCGTCGTCAGTCGGGCGGGCAGGCGGCGAGGAGGGCGGCGCGCAGCTCGCCGGCGGTACCGAAGCCGATCGCGGGCCGTTCGGTGAGGGCGTGGTCGAGCGCGTCGGCCAGCGCGGGCCGCAGGTCCGGCCGGTACCGCCGGACCGGCGTCGCCGGCACCTGCAGCACCGTCTGCCACGGGTCCACGCCCCGGACGAAACGGCGCGGGAACCGGCCGGTGAGCGCCTCGTACAGGCAGGCGGCGAGGGCCCACACGTCGACCGCGGGCGTCACGTCCCGGAACTCGAGCACCTGCTGGCGCGGCATGTACCAGGGCTTGCCGGCGGTGGTGCCGGAGCGGGTCAGGCCGCTCAGCCCGGCCCGGTCGAACGCCTTCGCCAGGCCGAAGTCGCCGATCCGCGCCACCGGCGCCGGGCCGTCGCCGGCCGCGAGCAGGATGTTGTGCGGGCTCAGGTCGCGGTGCACGACGCCGCTGGCGTGCGCGTACGCCAGGCCGTCGAGTGCCTGCACGGCCAGCCGGACCGCCTCCCGTTCCGGCAGCCGCCCGCCCCGGCGGCGCAGCACCCCGTCCAGGCTCCCGCCCGCGCAGTACTCGGAGGTGAACCAGAAGGCGCCGTCGACGGTGCCCGCGTCGTACAGGGGGACGAGGTGCGGGTGGCGCAGCGCCCGGGTGAGCTCGACCTCGCGCAGGAACCGGCGCCGCGCCATGGGGTCGGCCGCGACCGCCGGCAGCATCAGCTTCAGCGCCAGCTCGCCGCCGGTGTCCTCGTGCCGCGCCAGGAACACCGCCCCCATGCCGCCGCGCCCCAGCTCGCGCACCAGCCGGTACCTCCTGGTTTCCTTGGTACCGGCCAGGATCCGCTCCGCCAGCTCGGCGGGACGCTCGCGGCACCCGGCGCAGACGTACTCCCCGGTGCGGTCGCCGATCTCGGCGCCGACCTCCCGCCCGCACCGGGCGCACAGCGCGGGTTCCAGCGTGCCGTCGTCGGCGTCGACCCGCACGTCGACCCGGAACACGGTGCGGCCCAGGCGGATCAGGTCCCCGTCGACCAGGTCGTACTCCGGCGACGGCTCCGCCTCGTCCGGCGCCACGCCCGCCGCGCGCCGCCCGATGGCGCGCCCGTTCACGTACGTGCCGTTGAGGCTGCCGAAGTCGCGGATCCGTACGTCCGGCGGGTTCACGTCGAGCAGGCAGTGATGCCGCGACACGGTGCGGTGGTGCTCGTCGTCGGGCAGCCGCGGCCGGCAGTCGGCGGCGCGGCCGAGGATGCACGTGCCGCGCTCGTCGAACACGTACTCCCGGGTCGTGAGGCGGCCCTCGACCAGCGTCAACCGCACCGTCGCGCTCACCGGCGCACCGTCCGGGCCGTGCCGCCGGAACGCGGATCGTGCGTCACCGCAAGGCCCTCCCGCCGTCGTCCCGGCCATCATCGCAGCAGCCTCCGGCGGGGACCGGTCCCCGCCGCACCGCCGGTACCGTGCACGGCATGGGGGACAGCGACTTCATCCCGCAGGTACTGCCGGCGTCGACGCCCAGCCTGGCGCACGGCGTCCCGACCGCGCCGCCCGGCACCATCTTCGTCCTCGGCGCCGACGGCGGGTACGCGGTGCCGCCGCGCCGGTTCAGCCTGTACTTCGGGCGTGGCACCGACGACGTGCACGTGACCGTCGGCGGCGACGACCCGTACGTGAGCCGCTTGCAGGGTCGGCTCGTCTGCGACGGGCACGACTGGTGGGTACGCAACGAGGGACGGCTGCCGATCCAGCTGCCGGGCGACTCGCTGCTGCTGTCCGGCCACGAGCTGCTGATGGACCCCGGGTACACGCCGCTGCTCATCGGCTCCCCGCGCCGGCGTACCCACCTGCTGGAGGTGCACGTCGTCGCGCCCGCCGCGGTCGACGCCGCCGTCGGCCCGCGCACCCCCACCCGCTCGCCCGACGGGCACGACCTCAGCCCCGTCGAACGGCTCGTCCTCGCCGCCCTCGCCCAGCGGTACCTGCGGCAGGAGCGCTACCCGCAGCCCGTGAGCTGGAAGCAGGTCGCCGACGACCTCAACGCCGCCACCCCCGGGCGTACCTGGACCCGGAAGGCCGCCGAACACGTCGTCGGCCGGGTACGCGAACGGTTGGCGGCCACCGTGCCCGGCGTCCTGCGCGACGACGGCGTCGGCGAACCCGTCGGCAACACCCTGAACCACAACCTCATCCAGGCCCTTCTGCGAAGCGCCACCCTGCTCCCCGCCGACCTCCACCTCCTCACCCCGCCCGCCTGACCCCTGGATACGTTGCAGCACACCGATCCCCGCATCCGCCGAACGGCCCCGGCCGGTTCGAACCGTTCGGGTCAGGACAACGGGCGACCTTGCCGGCACACTGGGTCGTCATGGATGGGCGTCGCGGGCCGGAGGCCGACGCCCGTACGGGGGTGGTCGAGCATGGGACATCCACTCGTGCCGGTGACGGCCGAGACCCACAAGTTCCTCACGTACGCCGACTATGTGGCTCAGCCGCAACGTTTTCCGGCCGCGCCGCCGATGCCGTCGTTGCGTGAACTGTGGGCCGTCCAGCTGCCGCCCGTACGTCTCAAGCCCAACCACACGGTGTTCCACGTCCTGATGGGCCTGGCCGGCTTCGTCACCTTCGGCCTGACCTGGCTGATCCAGCTCGTCGTCGGACTTGCCTGGCACTCCGGCGACGAGTCCGCGTACCGGGAGCGCGTGGCGAAGCAGCGCTGGTTGGTGGAGATGCGGGCGTGGATGATCCAGGACCAGCAACGCCGTGCGGTAACGCCCGGAACGGTCCGCGCGATCGAGGGCCCCGTCGACCCGGCGAGCTGACGGCTGCCTGGCCGATCCGTTGGTACGCAAGGGATCCGCGTGCCGTGACGTGCGCGGGCGGGGAGTGTCGTACCGGGTGGTTATCCTGCGGCGCATGGGACTGGCTGTGGCGGTGGGCATCGTGCCCGACGAGGAGACGGACGCCGAGGAGCGCGCCGAGCGGCGCGCGGAGGCCGACGCGTTGGCTGTCGAGCTGGCGATGGAGGGGGTGCGGTGGCGGGAGCCGGAGCGGGGCCGGGTGCCCGCGACCCGCGCGCACGTCGGCTCGTTCTCGTACTCGTGCCTGCACACCCTGCGCCGGGTGTACGCGCTGCTCGACGAGGGTCGGCCGGTCACGCCGGCCGCCGCCGACACGGCGGAGGACGACGCGGAGGTGGTGGAGTCGGTGAGCCTGATGTTCGAGTCGCACCTGCTCAACCACTCCGACTGCGAGGGTTACTACGTGCCGGCGGAGTTCGACGATCCGCTGTTCCTGCCGCCGGACCGGGTGGCGGGCGGCGGGATGGTGGGGTCCTGCCAGGCGCTGCTCGCGGAGTTGCGGATCTGCGCGCCGGCGATCGGCATCCGGCTGGGGCCGGACGGCGCGCTGTCGGACGCCGAGGCCGACCGGGTGTACGAGCTGCCCGAGGACGACCCGTTCAGCACCGAGACGATGGTGTGGTTGACGCTGCACGAGCAGTGCATCGCCAGCATCGCGAGCGGCCGCGCCCTCGTGTTCTGCTGACCCCGCCGACCTGGTTCCCTTGGGTACCAAGGAGATCAGGTCGGTGGGACGGTGTCGGGCCAGGGTCGGTCGACGAGTGGTCGCCAGTCGCGGAGCACGCGCGGCCGGTCGACGGCGACGACGCCGGCGACCCGACCCGCCCTCCGGTACGCGACGACCAGGTGCCCGTCGCCGGGGTCGTCCACCACGCGCTGCCCGTCGTGCCCGGTGAGGTCGCCGAGGATCTGGATCCGCCTGCCGTACTGGTCGGACCAGGCGTAGGCGACGGGTTCGTACGGCCGCGGCGCGCCGCCCGTCGCGGCGGCGAGCAGGTTGTGGGCGGCGGCGATGCCCTGCGCGGTGGCGTTCGTACGGTGCTCGACCCGCACGTACCGGCCCGCGGCGGGGTGCCACCACCGGGCGACGTCGCCGGCCGCGTAGACGCCGGGAGCGGCGGCGCAGTAGGCGTCGCAACGTACGCCGCCGGTGGTGGTGAGGCCGCTGCCGGCGAGCCAGCCGGTCGCCGGCGTCGAGCCGAGCGCGAGCAGTACCGCGTCGGCGTCGAGCGCGGCGCCGTCGGCGAGGGTCACCCCGACGGCGCGGTTGCCCCGGGACCGCACCGCCCGCACCGCGCCGCCGGTACGCAGGTCGACGCCGTGCGTCCGGTGCAGGGACGCGAGCAGCGCGCCGACGGGGCCGCCGAGTCCGGGCAGCGGGGTCGGTCCGGGCTCGACCAGCGTCACGTGCACGCCGGCCGTCGCGGCGACCGCGGCCGCCTCGCAGCCCAGGTACCCGGCGCCGACGACGACCAGCCGCGCCCCCGGTACGAGGGCGGCACGCAGCCGTTGCGCGTCGTCGACGGTGCGCAGGACGTGCACGTTGCCGAGGTGCCGGGTGCCGGGCAGCTGCCGCGGCCGTACTCCGGTGGTGACGAGCACCCCGTCGTACGGCAGCGTCCCGCCGTCGGCGAGCTGTACCCGCCGGGCGGCCACGTCGAGCCCGACCGCGGCCGTACCGGGGCGGAGGTCGAGGCCGAGGTCGGTGGTGCGGCCGGCGTCGCACAGGGTCAGGTCGGCGACCGGACGGCTGCCGGCGAGGACGTCCTTGGCCAGCGGCGGCCGATCGTACGGCGGGTGCGGCTCGTCGCCGACCATGGTCAACGCGCCGTCGTACCCGTCGCCGCGGAGCGCCTGCGCGGCGGCGATCCCGGCCGCACCGGCGCCGACGATCACGACCCGGCGGAGGCTCACCGGTCCGCCAGTCCGAGGCAGCCGGTGGGGCAGACCGCCACGGCCCGCCGTACGCCCGGGAGCTGGGCGGCGGTGGGCCGCTCGGCCCGCAGTACGACGAGGCCGGTGTCGTCGTCCTGGTCGAAGACGTCCGGGGCGGCTTCGACGCACTGGCCGCTGGCGCAGCAGCGGTCGACGTCCACGGTGACGCGCATGTCCGTTCTCCTCCGTTACCAGGCGACCGGCAGCCGGTGCACGCCGTACACGGCCATCTCGGTGCGCATCGGCACGTCCTCGGCGGGCACCGCGAGGCGCAGGCCGGGGAATCGCCGCAGCAGTGCGGGAAGCGCGATGCGCAGCTCGGTACGCGCGAGTTGCTGGCCGAGGCACTGGTGGATGCCGTGGCCGAAGGCGAGGTGGCCGGTGGCGTCCCGGTCGAGGCGCAGCGCGTCGGGCCCGGGGAACCGTCCGGCGTCCCGGTTCGCGGCGGCCAGCGACACCGTGACGGTCTCGCCCGCCCGGATCGCGTGGCCGTCCAGTTCGAGGTCCGCGGTCGCCGTCCGCAGCACCAGGTACAGCACGCTCAGGTGGCGGAGCAGTTCGTCCGCGGCGCCGGCCGCCCGGTCCGGGTCGTCGCGCAGCAGGGCGAGCTGTTCCGGCCGTTGCAGCAACGCGAACGTGGCGTGCGCGATCATGTTCGCCGTCGTCTCGTGGCCGGCGAGGAGCAGCAGCAGCGCGATGCCGGCGAGTTCCTCGTCGGTGACCGCCCCGCTCGCGGCCAGGTCGCCGAGCAGGTCGTCGGGCTTCGTACGGCGCTTGTCGGCCACCAGCTCCGACAGGTACGCCAGCAGCGAGCCGACGGCGGCGTTCCGGTCGGCGGCCGGCGCCTGGAGGTTGAGCATCCGCGCGCTGTCGCGCTGGAACCCGCCCCGGTCGGCGTACGGCACGCCGAGCAGTTCGCAGATCACCAGCGACGGGATGGGCAGCGCGTACGTGCTGACGAGGTCGGCGGGGGAGCCGGCGGCGGCGAGCGAGTCGAGCGCCTCGTCGACGATCGCCGTGATGCCGGGTTCGAGCGCGCGGATCCGCCGCACGGTGAAGCGGCCGGTCAGCAGCCGCCGGTACCGCTCGTGCTGTGGCGGGTCCATGCGCAGGAAGAACCCGGCGGGCACGGTGAGGTTGGTGGGCTGGGAGTCGGGTTGGTGCGCCAGTTCGGGCCGCACGCTCATCCGCGGGTCGGCGAGTACGGCGCGGGCCTGCTCGTACCCGGTGACGAGCCAGCCGAGGTGACCGTCGGCGTACCGCATGCGGCGGACGGGGTCGCGTTCCGGGTCGGTGAGGTCGGCGGGTGGGTCGAACGGGTCGGGTCGGTGCTGGGGCATCGCGTCCACGGCGGTCACGGTGTGGTCCTTTCGTTGTCGCGGCGGCCATCCCCGATAAAACCGCACTCACTGCAAAAATGCAACCGCTGCATTTACTCGCCCGGTGCAGTACGCTGCCGGGCATGGGCGGGACACCTGGCTGGCGCGAGACCAAGAAGCAGCGCACCCGGCACGCACTGATCCAGCACGCCGTGCGGCTGTTCACCGAGCAGGGGTACGAGGCGACCACCATCGCCGAGATCTCCACCGCCGCCGAGATCTCCCCGCGTACGTTCTTCAGCTACTTCCGTACCAAGGAGGACGTGCTCTTCTTCGACCACGAGACGCGGATGGCGCGGGCGCTGGCGATCCTGGCCGAGCCGCGGCCGGACGAGGCGCCGGCCCGGCTGCTGCGCCGGGCGCTGCTCGACAGCGTGCTCGCCGAGTCGGCCGACAACCAGCTCGCCGCCGAACTCGCGACCACCCGTACCGCCCTCGTCAACGCCGAACCGGCGCTCCAGGCGCGCGAGCTGCACCTGCTGTTCGCCACCCAGCGGGAACTCGCGCACGCGCTGCACGGGGCGTACCCGGGGCTCGACCTGGTGGACGCGGCCGCCGCGGTCGGCGCGATGGTCGGTGCGGTCACGATCGCCGCGGCCACCGCCCGGGCCGCCGGCGACGACGAGGACGCGGTCCGCGCGGCCGCCCGGCACGCCGTCGACCTCGTCCTCGACGGCCTCGACACCCTCGGCCGGCCCGCCCGCGGCCGCCGGCGCTAGCACGGGTTCGCTTGTACACCACCGGATCCGGACCAACCACCCTGTACGGGCGGGGCGCGGAGCTGGCGCGGATCGCGCGGCTCGTGGACGGTGCGCGGCACGGGCGGGCCGGCGCGCTCGTGGTCCGCGGCCCGGCCGGCGTCGGCAAGTCCGCGCTGCTCGACCACGCCGGCCGGCTCGCCGCCGACGACCCCGACACCCCGGCCCGGGTACTCCGGATCACCGGGATCGAGTCGGAGGCCGCGCTGCCGTACGCGGCGCTGCACGCGTTGCTGCGGCCCGCACTCGGCGCCGTCGACGGGCTGCCGGCGCCGCAGGCCGAGGCGGTACGCGGGGCGTTCCGGATGGGCGAGCGCGCCGGCGGGGACCGGTTCCTGGTCGGGCTGGGCACGCTGGGCCTGCTCGCCGACCTGTCCCCGGACCGGCCGCTGCTGTGCCTGGTCGACGACGCGCAGTGGCTCGACCGGGAGTCGGCCGACACCCTCCTGTTCGCGGTACGCCGGCTGTACGCCGAGCCGGTCGTGGTGCTGTTCGCCGCCCGCGACGAGGATCCGGCGTTCGCCGCGCCGGGCCTCCCGGTCCTGCCACTCGGCGGCCTCGACGGTACGGCGGCGGCCGAGGTGGTGGTCGCCGCGGCCCCGGGCCTGGCGCTGGCCGTACGGGACCGGGTGGTGGCGGAGGCGGCGGGCAACCCGCTGGCCCTCGTCGAACTGTCCCGCGGCCTGACCGAACGCCAGCGCGCCGGCTTCCTCGGCCCGCTCGGCATACCCACCAACGGATCGCCGACCAGCCGGGTACGGTCCGCGTTCGTCGACCGGCTCGCCGCGCTCCCCGCCGACACCCGCCACGCCGTACTGGTCGCCGCGCTCGACGGCGCCGGCGATCCGGACGGGCTGAGCCGCGCGCTGGGCGGGTCGCTCGCCGCCCTCGCCCCCGCCGAACGGGCCGGGCTGCTGCGCGTCACCCGCGCCGGCGTGGTCTTCCACCACCCGCTGGTACGCACGGCGGCGCGCGGTGCGTCCGACATCGGCGAGCGCATCGCCGCGCACCGCGCCCTGGCCGAGGCGTACGAGGGGGATCAGCGGGCGTGGCATCGCGCGGCGGTCACGGTCGGGCCGGACGAGTCGGTCGCCGCGGACCTGGCCGACGCGGGCCGGCGCGCCGTCGAACGGGGCGGTCTCGCAGCCGCCTCCGCCGCGTACGAGCGTGCCGCGGAACTGTCCGGCGAGCCGGAGCCCCGGGTACGCCGGCTGGTGTCGGCGGCGACGGCGGCCGCGGACGCCGGGCAGCTCGGCCGCGCCGGGCAGCTGGCCGACCGGGCGCTCGGGCACCCCACGGACCCGGCGCTCGCCGCCGGACTGGCCCGGGTACGCGCCGCGGTGGCGCGAGAACGGCGGCAGCCGGTGGACGCGGCCCGGATCCTGCTGGCCGGTGCGGTCGCGCTGTCCGGCACCGATCCGGTCACCGCCGAGACGATGCTGTGCGACGCGAGCGTGCACGTGTGGTCGGCGACCTGGCGGCCCGGTCAGGCGGACCTGGCGCAGCGGATCGCGGCCGCCGCCCGCTCGATGGCCGGTCGGGCGGGGCCGGCGCTGCGCGCGGTGGTGGACCTCGTCGAGGGCGTGGAATGGCTGCTGTCCGGCGATTCCCCGGCGCACGTCGCGATGCCCCGCCCGCCGTACGCCGACGTCGCCGGGCTGCCGTTCGCGGTCCGGATGCTGCACCTCTACCTGGACTTCGTACGCGGGGATCTGGTGGCGTTGCGGGCGACGGGGGAGGCGCTGGTGGTGGAGGCCCGCGCGGCGGGGATGGTCGGCCGGCTGCCGCAGCTGCTGACCCTGCTCGCCGGCGGGTACGCGCTGGCCGGTGAGTACGCCGAGCTGGCAGCCGCCGTCGCCGAGGGCCGGCGGGTCGCCACCGACACCGGCCAGGACTCCTGGTCCGGGTACCTCGACGGGCTGGACGCGTGGCTGGCCGCCGCGCGGGGCGACGAGCCGGCGTGCCGTGCGCTGGCCGTACGGGCTCGGGACGCGGCCGGTGGCACGGTCGTCCAGCCGTACGCGTGGGCCGGGCTCGCCGAGGCGCGCCTGGACCTTTCCCTCGGCCGGTACGAGGCGGCACTGGACGCGTTGCGCGCGTTGGACACCGGCCCGGTACGCCACTCGTTCGGCCTGCTGTACGTGTGCGCCGACCAGGTCGAGGCCGCGGTACGCGCCGGCCGACCGGACGCCGCGGAGTACCCGTCGGGTCGGCTCGTGCGGTGGGCCGAGGCGACCGGGCAGGACCGGATCCGGGCGCTGGCCGAGCGGTCGGCGGCGCTGCTCGCGACCGGCGACGAGGCCGAATCCGGCTACCTGCGGGCGATCGCGCTGCTGCCCGGCACCTCCCTCGAAGCCGCCCGTACCCGGCTGCTGTACGGCGAATGGCTGCGCCGGCGGAAGCGCCGCACGGAGGCCCGCGACCAGCTCGCCGACGCGGCCGACACGTTCGACCGCCTCGGCACCCCCGCCTGGTACGAGCGCGCCGCGGCCGAACTGCGCGCGGTCGGTGCCGTACCGGGGCGGCGGGCGGCGGCGGACCCGCTCGCCGCGCTGACCGCGCAGGAGGCGCAGGTGGTACGGCTGGCCGCGACCGGCGCCTCGAACCGCGAGATCGGCGCGCAGCTGTTCCTCAGCCCGCGCACCGTCGGATACCACCTGTACAAGGCGTTCCCGAAGCTGGGCGTGAGTTCCCGGGCCGAGCTGCCGCGGCTGTGCACCCCGCCCGCACCGACGACCTAACCGCGCCCGGCCGATACCGGTACGTCGACGGATTCGCCGCGGTGGCCGGCGCGCCTAGCGTCGCGGCGTATCTGGCGGAGCGGAAAGGGAAGCCGAATGAGCCGGACAGTACCCACCTACACGCTGGCCGAACGGGACCGCCGCTGGGCGCTCGCCCGGCGGCTGATGGCGACCGAGGGCGTCGACGCGCTGATCGCGTACGGCGAGCACGAGTGCGCCGACCTGGCGCCGTTCGCGCCCGACCAGTACTTCAGCAACGACCGGCCCGGTTCGGTCGTCGTGTTCTGCGGCGACGCCGAACCGGTCCAGCTCGTCTGGTGCAACATGCCGATCCAGGACCACCTGGAGGCCGCCAAGCGCGGCGACGAGCTGTGGATCGCCCCGGAACGGATCCGCGCCGGCAGCGGCTTCCAGCCCGGCCGCAACGGCGCCGGCATCGTCGAGGTACTCCGCGACTACGGGCTGGAGCGCGGCCGGATCGGCGTGCTCGGGCTCGACCCGTACCCGCCGTTCCACATCAACCCGATCATGCCGTACCAGGTGTGGCGGCAGGTGGTGGCGGAGCTGCCCGACGCCGAGTTCACGAACGTCGGCCCGGCGTTCGTGTTCGCCACCGCCCGGCTGTCCACCGAGGAACAGGCCGTCCTCCGGTACTCCGCGGAGGTCGGCGACGCGATGGCCGCCGCGATGGTACGGGCCGCGGTGCCGGGCGCCACCGAGGCCGACCTGTACGCGACCGGCATGGCCGCCGCGTTCCGGCGTGGCTGCGCCGCCCCCGACATGCTGCTGTGGTCCGGGCCGGGCTTCGTCGCCTGGGGCCCGCCGGCCTGGTCGTACCGGCCGCAGGCGCCGCGGACGCTCGCCGACGGGGACGTGGTGCTGGCCGAGGTGTTCAACCGCTTCGGCGGCAAGGAGACGCAGCACCAGGTGGCGATCGCGGTCGGCGAGCCGCATCCCGACGTCACGGCCGCCGCCGCGGTCGCCCGCGAGTGCTACGAGGCCGGCCTCGCGGTCGCCCGCCCCGGCACCACGTTCGGCGAACTGGCCGAGGCGATGCTCGCGCCGCTGCACGCCCACGACTCCTGGAACATCCACCCGATGTGCCACCTGATGAACCCGTACGGGCCGGTGTGTGGGTTCGGCCACGGGCTGCGCCGGCTGCCCGAGGCCAAGCGGTACGGCCGGCTGTTCGAACTGCCGACGATGGGCGGCGAGATGCCGCTGGCGCCGGGCATGACGCTCTCGTTCGAGCCGAACGCCGTCGTCGACGGTCGCGCGGTGAACCTCGGCGGCACCGTACTCATCGGCCCGGACGGTCCGGACGAGCTGAATCCGTACACCGCGCGGCTGCTGCGGGCCTGAGCGGCCGCGCGACGGGGGTCGGCCGGCGGTGCCCGGCACGCCGGCCGGTCGCGCCGTCTCCAGCGCCGGAACGCTTGCTACAGAGCCGATTCGAGCAGGCGGCGGAGGGCGTCGGCGCGTTCGGCGCCGAAGTCGAGGTTGGTCTGCGAGCGGTGGTCGAACGTCAGAACCCCGTCGGCGAACGTCATCCCCGCGGCGCTGAAGTACTCGCCGGTGTTGCGGACGACGATGGTACGCAGCCCGTCGCGCAGCGCCTGGCGGCCGAGGTCGTCGACCGCGACCGCGCGCAGCGCGTTCACCAGGGGTGCGAAGTACACGAGGGGGAAGAACTCGGCGTAGTCGTCGGCGTGGCCGGCGACGGCGAGCTCGTCCCACGAGACGTCGACCGGCACCGGGAAGCCGGCCGCCTCCTCGATCCGCGCCAGCCAGCCGGGGTAGTCGTCGTCCCGGAACCGTTGCACCGCACGGCGTTCCGCCAGCCCCATCCGTCCCCCCGTGATGTCCGCCCCCACCCACCGCACGCTAGCGGCGGGCGCGCCACCCGGCATCGCTACAAGTACCCACAGCCCCGCGATACTGGGCGGATGCGCCTCTACCTGTCCTCGTTCCGTACCGGTGCGCACCCGGCGCGGCTGCTCGCACTCGCCGGCGGCCCGCGGACGGCGGTGCTGACGCACGCGCTGGACGACGCGCCCCCGGAGGTACGCGACGCCGCGGTACGGCGGGAGGTCGGTGAGCTGGCCGCGCTCGGGCTCGACCCGTACCCGGTGGATCTGCGCGAGCCGGGAGCGGTCGGCGCGCTCGCCGGCTACGACCTGCTCTGGGTACGCGGCGGCAACGTCTTCACGCTCCGCCGTGCGCTGGCCGACACCGGCGCCGACACCGTCCTGGTGGACCTGCTGCGCCGTGACACCGTGGCGTACGGCGGGTACAGCGCCGGCTGCTGCGTGCTGGCCGACGACCTGAGCGGGCTGGAGCGGGTGGACGACCCGGGCGACCCGCCGGTACGGACCGGGCTGGGGCTGCTCGACCGGGCGTTCGTGCCGCACGTGCGGACGCCGGAGCATCCGGAGAGCGCCGACTGCGACGCCCTGGCCGCCGCGTACGCCGCCGCCGGCCGGCCGCACTGGGCGCTGCGCGACGGCGACGTACTGGTGGTCGACGGCCCGGTCACCGAGCTGCTGGCCGGCTGACTCAGTGGTCCTCGGCCAGCGAACTCTGCACGTAGCTCGCGGTCAGCACGACGAACACGTACGCCTGGAGGGCGGCGACGATCAGCTCGAAGAACGTCATGATGATCGCCATCGCCCAGGACACCACCGACAGCGGCCGGAACCAGAGGGTCTGCGCGTTCATCAGGGCGACGCCGCCGAGCGTGAACACCAGCAGCAGCAGGTGCCCGGCGAACATGTTGGCGAACAGCCGGACCGCCAGCGTGACCGGCCGGGTCAGGAAGTTCTGCACGAACTCGATCGGCACCAGCAGCAGGTGCATCGGCCACGGCACGCCCGGCAGGATCAGCGTGTGCTTGATGTACCCGAAGAAGCCGTGCTTGCGGATCCCCAGGTACAGGAACATCACGTACGTGACGATCGCGAGGAACGCGGGGAACGCGATGTGCGAGTTCGGCGAGATCTGGATGAACGGCACGATGCCGAAGACGTTCATCACGATGATGAACAGGAACAGCGTCGCCAGGTAGGGCGCGAACCGCAGCCCGTCCTTCGCGCCGATCACCTCGCGGGACACGCCGTCCCGGATGAAGCCATAGATCGACTCGGCCAGCCACTGCGACTTCGTCGGCACCAGCTTCGGCTTCCGGTACGCCACGAGGAAGAAGACGATGATGATCGCGGCGGCGAGCCAGGCCAGCAGCGTGATCTTCGTGATCGCCTGGCCGAGCGGCGGCACCAGACTCTGGAAGTCGAAGTCCTGGACTCCGGGCGGGAATCCTTCGGCGACGATCATCGGTCCTCCACTGTCGCGGGGGCAGCGTCCGGGCGGCTCTGACGATAGCGAACGGCGTACCGATCACCCGCGTCGGCCTCCGCCCGTGGCGGCCGGTCCTGCCCGGGGTGCGGCAGCAACGGCGTGCACCGCTGGTCGGGCCCGTCGTCGCGGAGCTGGGCGTCCGGACTCGGGTCACCACCACGTCGAACCGGCGCGTGCGTACGGGTGGCGGCGAGCGCCATGGTGCTCCCGGATTCCGTTGGTGGACAAGCGAATGGCGGTTTCGTCAGGCACGACGACCCGCGTTCGTACGCCGCGGCGCCGGCCGGTGTCGCCGTGCGGTCGTCCGCCCGCCGCCGCGAAGTACGCCCTCGGCGCCGCGGTCGTGCGCGGTCGTCGAATGCGCCGCGCGGCGCGTACCGGGGCAGGGGGACGACGGATCAGGTGCGGCCGTGCTGCTGCGCGTCCGCGGTGTGCGCGCCCGCGCAGTCGCGGCAGCACAGGGTGCGCAGCGCGGCCGCCAGCCCGCCGAGGTCGGCCACCGGCCGCCGGAACGTCAGGCGCAGGTGCCGCAGGTCGCCGCCGGCGAGTACCCGCAGGACGAGGCCGTGCCGGTCGACGCGGACCGCCAGCGTCGCCTCCGCGTCCGGTACGACGGCGCGCACGTGCCGCAGCAGCGCGGCCGTGATCTCCGGGTGGTGGTCGTTGAGGTCGGCGAGCAGCTCGCCCTCCCGTGCGCGCAGCGCGTCGGGCCGCGCCCGCCGGTACGTGTCGAGGTCGACGGCGACGCTGCGGTCCTCGCCGTCCAGCCGTACCTCGGCGAGTTCGAGGCGGTAGAGGGTGTGGCCGCGGCCGACGTCGAGCAGCGCCGGCAGCGGGTACGCCGCGGCGAACGTGTCCACCGCGGTCCGCAGCTCGTCGCCGGTCACCGGGGCGACCCAGCCGAGCAGCGCCGCCTCGCCCGCGGACGGCGCCGCCGGGTACGGGGCCTCGTCCGGTACCGAGAGCAGCGCCGCGGCGTCGTCGGCGGCGGCGTCGGCGGGCAGTGCGGCGGCGCCGGGGTCGGCGTCGTCGACCACCAGCAGCGGCGCCCCGTCGGGGTCGGCGGCGTGTGCGACCGGTACCGGCCAGGTGGTCTCGGGCAGGTGGAGCTGGCCGGTGCCGCGGGCGGCGACCAGGGTGCGGACCACCTCGGCGGGGGACGGGCGCATGGCATCTCCATCAGTTAGGTTAGCCTTACTAAGGTCAACCTAACTCATTTCGGAGGTGTGTGTGAACCGGTCCCGGCCCAAGGCCAGGCTGTCCCGGGCGATCGGCTTCCCGCTGACCCGCAGCTGCGTCGCCCCGTTCGAGCGGCGGCCGTACCCGCCCGGCGTGCACGGTCGCCGGCGCGTCAACGCCAGCGACTACCAGGTCCGGCTCCTGGAGAAGCAGCGCCTGCGCCTCCAGTACGACCTGCGCGAGACGCAGCTCGCCCGGGCGTTCGCGGAGGCGGACCGGCGGCGCGGCAAGACCGGCGAGATCCTCGTCGCGCTGCTCGAACTCCGGCTGGACGCCGTCGTCCTGCGCGCCGGGGGTCGCCCGCACCATCTACCAGGCTCGCCAGTTCGTGACGCACCGCCACATCACGGTCAACGGCCGGCGCGTCGACCGCCCCTCGTACCGGACGCGGCCCGGTGACGTCGTCGCGGTCGCCGGGCGGAGCCGCGGGCTGGACCCGTTCGTGGTGGCGGCGGCCGGCGCCAACGCGCCCGCGGGCGAGCCGGTGCCGTACCTGGTGGCCGACCTCAGCGGGCTGACCGTCCGGGTCGAACGCCAGCCCGAGCGCCGCGAGATCCCGGTGCGCTGCGACGAACACCTCGTCGTCGAGTACTACTCGCGCTGACCGGCGCCGGAGGTCACAGGGTCACCGAACGGAGCCGACTACGGTGCCAGCCATGGACGACCTGGTACTGCTGCGGCACGAGATGGCCACGCTGTGGGGCGTCGACGCGTACGGGCGGCACGAGCCCGCGCCGGACGTGGCCGTCGCCGTGGCGCGCGACGGGGTGACCGTGCGGGCCGACGTACGCCTGCCGGCCGGGGTGCGCGCCCGGATCACCGCCGACGGCACGGCCACCGACGTACTCGACCGCGCGCGCCGGGTACTCGGTGCCGGTGCCACGGTGACCAGCGGCCCCAGCTTCCTGGTGGAGCACGCGACCCTGCCGGACACGCCGGGCCTGCTGCGCTCCGACGCCCCGGTACCGCCGGCGCTCGTCCCGGCGCGGCCGGTGCGCTGGTGGCAGCCGGGGGAGTGGGCCGACCTGCTCGCCGGCGCGCTCGGCCCGTGGGCGATGCTCGTCGCGGACGGGCACGTGCGCGCGCTCTGCCACACCCCGCGGGCGTCCGGCCGGTACGCCGAGGCGGGCGTCTGGACCCACCCCGACCACCGTCGCCGCGGGTACGCCGGGGCGGTGACGGCCGCGTGGGCGGTCACCGCGCGCCGCGAGTACCCGGTGCTGTTCTACTCGACGTCCGCGGACAACCGGGCGTCGGCGGGGGTGGCCCGGAGTCTCGGACTGCGCCCGCTCGGCGACATCTGGCAGTTCCGCCGCTGACACCGGATCGCTTGCCGCGCAACGGATGCCGGGGTCAGTCCTGGACCGCGATGGCCAGCGCCGGGCAGATCGCCGCGGCCTGGCGTACGCCGTCGGCGGCGTCGGCGCCGGGCGTGTCGTCCAGCAGGACCGCGATGCCGTCCTCGTCGCGCTGGTCGAACACGTCGGGCGCGGCCATCACGCACTGGCCCGACGCGACGCAGCTGTCCTGGTCGAGGAGTACCTTCATCCGTTCCTCACTCTCTCGCGGTGGTGTCACCAGGTGACGGGGAGTTCGTAGACGCCGTACACGGATCCGTCGTGTTTGAACGGGATCTCGTCGAGCGGGGCCGCCAGTCGCAGGGTCGGGATGCGGCGGTAGAGCGTGCCGTAGACGACCTGGAGTTCCATCCGGGCGAGCGGCTGGCCGAGGCACTGGTGCACCCCGAACCCGAACGCCACGTGGTGCCGGGCGTCGCGGCCGAGGTCCAGCCGGTCCGGCTCGGGGAACGCGTCGGGATCCCGGTTGCCGATGTCGTTGGCCATGATCAGGCCGTCACCGGCGCGGACCCTACGGTCGCCGACCTGGATGTCGGCCAGTGCGACCCTGCGCCGCCCGTTGTGCGTGATGTGCAGGTACCGCAACAGTTCCTCGACGGCGGCGGCGACGACGGCCGGGTCCTCCGCCGTACGCAGGGCGTCGAGCTGGTCGGGGTGTTCCAGCAGCGCCAGCGTGCCCAGCGCGATCATGTTCGCGGTGGTCTCGTGGCCGGCGATGAGCAGCAGTACGCCCATCTCGGCGGCGTCGCGCCGGGTCAGCTCGCCGTCCCGGATCCGGTCGGCGAGCCGGGACAGCAGGCCGTCGCCGGGTTCGACGAGCTTGCGCGCCATCAGTTCGTCCAGGTACCCGACGAGCGCGCCGACCGCCGCGGTCCGTTCCTCGACCGTCGCCGTACGGCGGATGATGGTGCGGCTGTTGACCTGGAAGAAGTCGTGGTCGTCGTACGGGACGCCGAGCAGCTGGCAGATCACCAGCGACGGGACCGGCAGCGCGAACGCCTCCACCAGGTCCACCGGCTTCGGTCCGGCGAGCAGCCGGTCGATCAGCTCGTCCACGATCGTCTGGACCGCCGGCCGCATCGCCGCGACCCGCTTGACCGTGAACGCCGCGGTGACCATCCGCCGCTGCCGCGCGTGTTCCGGGTCGTCCATCAGGATGAAGCTGAGCGACGGCCGGCGTTCGGTGCCGTCGTCGTCGACCTGCCTCTCCCGCGCCGGCGCCGGCATCGGGTAACCGGGCCGCGTCACGTCGGCGCTGATCCGCGGATCGGCCAGCAGCGCCCGCTGCTCGGCGTACCGGGTGACCAGCCACGGGGTACTGCCGTCCCACAGCCGTACCCGGGTCAGCGGCGCTTCCCGTTGCAGCGCGGCGAGATCCGGCGGCGGATCGAACGGGCACCCGCGCGCCCGCGTCATCGGGTACTCCGGCAACGGCGCCTCGTGCGTCGTGGTCATCGTGCTCCCTCCGGACGGGATTCCCCGGCGTACGCGGCGGCGACGTCCGCGCGGCGCAGCCGGGCCTGCCTGGGCATGTTCCAGCCGAGTACCGCGGACGGTCGGCCGGCGTGGCGGTACACGGCGACGAAGCGGCCGTCCGCGACCGCGCCGTCGGTCACCGTCACCTCGGCGTCCGCGGCGGGCCGGCCGTGCACCTGGATCCGCGCGTCGTACTGGTCGGTCCACATGTACGGCACCGGCGCGTACGGCCGGTCGGCGCCGAGGATCGCGCCGGCCACGGCGATCCCCTGCTCGGTGGCGTTGGTCCGGTTCTCCAGCCGTACCAGGCGACCCAGCCCCGGGTGGTACCAGCGGGCGACGTCGCCGGCGGCGTAGATCCCCGGTGCCGCAACGCATCGCTCGTCGCAGACGACGCCGTCGTCGATCCGCAGGCCGCTGCCGGCGAGCCAGTCCGTCGCCGGCAGCGCGCCGATCGCCACGACGACCAGGTCCGCCGGCAGCGTCTCCCCGTCCGCCAGCCGTACGCCGGTGGCCCGGCCGCGGTCGGCGACCACCTCGGCCACGGCCGTACCGAGCCGCAGCCGTACGCCCCGGGCGGTGTGCAGGTCGGCGAGCAGGCCGGCGGCGAGCGGGCCGAGCTGGTCGGCGAGCGGCGCCGGCTGCGGCCCCGCCATCGTCACCTCGGCGCCGGATCTCCTTGCGGTGGCGGCGATCTCGGCCGCGAGTACGCCGTCGCCGACGACCACGACGCGGCGCGCGGCGGCCAGCTCGGCGCGCAACGCGGTCGCGTCGTCCAGGCTGCGCAGCACCCGTACGCCGGCGAGGTCGGGCCGGCCGGGCAGGGTCCGCGGGCGCAGGCCGGTCGCCACCACGACCGCGTCCGCGGTGAGGGTACGACGGGTGGCCGTGCGGACGGTGCGGGTGGCGGCGTCCAGGCCGACCGCCGCCTCCCCGACCACCAGCGCATCGTCCACAGTGGACGTACGCAGCCGGATCCGGTCGGCGTCCCAGTCGCCCGCCAGGTACTGCTTCGACAGCGGCGGCCGGTCGTACGGCCGGTGCGGCTCGGCGTCCAGCAGCGTCAGCCGCCCGGTGAATCCCTTGCGCCGCAACGCTTCCGCGGTGGCCAGCCCGGCGGCCGACGCGCCCACCACCAGGACGCTGCCGGCGCTCACCGGTCACCGCCGACCGGGGCGAGCCACAGGCCGACGATCGCGTCGATCAGGCCGGTGGCCGCCTCCTCCCACGACGACCGCCGGGTACGGGTGCCGTCCGCGAGCGCGCGCTCCCGTTCGCCGACCACGTGCACCATGAGCAGCCGTGTCATGTCGGCCCGTTCGCGGGCCACCTCGTCCGGCAGGTCCGGCAGGCAGCGCCCGAGCCCGGCGAGTACGCGCTGCATGAGCGGTTGCGTCAGCGCATCGTCGATCATGATGACCCGCAGCAACGGATCGGTCATCACCTGCGCGCCGAACCGCCCGTACCAGGTGGGCCGGCCGAGCGCGTCGAGGTGTTCGGTGACCGGCCGGACCAGGCACGCCACCCAGTCGCGGACGTCACCGTCCCCCTCGATCGCGTCCACCATCCGGGTACGGGTCCCGTCGATCGGCCCCTGGTGCCGCCGCACGATAGCGCGTACCAGATCGGTCTTCGTTCCGAAGTGGTACCCGACGGCGAAGTTGTTGCCCTGCCCCGCGGCCTCGCTGACCTGCCGGTTGGAGACCGCGGACACGCCGTGCTCGGCGAACAGCCGCTCCGCCGCGACGAGGATCTGCTCGCGCGTCGCGGCGGCGCGGGCGGTGGGTGCGGAGTCGCGCGCCATCGTCACCACCGCACCGGCAGCTCGCGCAGCCCGCCCACGGCCAACCCCTCGACCCGTTGCAGCCGCGCGGGATCCACCGCGAGCCGCAGCGCGGGGAGCCGGCGCAGCAGTACCGCGAGGACGACCTGCAGCTCGGTGCGGGCCAGGGCCTGACCGAGGCACGAGTGCGGGCCGGCGCCGAACGCCAGGTGCGGGTTGGGGGAGCGGCCCAGGTCCATCTCACCGGCGTCGGCGAACGCCTCGTCGTCCCGGTTCGCCGCGCCCATGCTGCACATCACCGTGGTACCACCGGGCACCGTCGTACCGCCGACGTCGAGGTCCTCGGTCAGGTGCCGCGGCATCCCGATGCCCGGGTCGGCGTCGAAGCGCAGCGCCTCCTCCACCGTCGTACGCACCAGCGACGGGTCGGCGAGCAGCCGCTCCCACCGGCTCCGGTCGGACAGCAGCATCGCGACCATCTTGGCGATCATGTTCGCGGTGGTCTCGTGCCCGGCGACCAGCAGCCCCTGACCGGTGGCCACCAGCGTCGGCTCGGACAGCGTGCCGCCGTCGGAATCGGTACCGGTGATCAGGTCGCTGAGCAGGTCGTCGCCGGGCGCGGCACGCTTCGCCGCGACGTGCCCCCGCAGGTACTCGACGAACTCGTCCTGCGCCGCGTCCATCTCCGCCTGCGTGGACCGGGTGAGGTTGAGCATCGAGTCCGACCAGTACGAGAAGCGGTCGCGGTCGGACTCGGGGACGCCGAGCATGTCGCAGATGACCCAGACGGGCAGCGGGAAGCCGAGGTGCGCCTTGAGGTCGGCCGGCGCGCCCGCGGCGACCATGCCGTCGACGAGCTGGTCGGCCATCGCCTCGATGCCGGGCCGCAGCGCCGCCATCCGCTTGGCGGTGAACCACTTCGTGATCATTCGCCGCCAGCGCAGGTGCGCCTCGCCGACCTGCGGGATGGCCTGGGCCATGGCGCTGCGGAACAGGCCGCCGGACTCGGTGGCGGCGACCCGTGCGCTGTCCTCGCCGGTGGGGCGGGGGAAGCGCGGGTCGGACAGGACCCGGCGGACGTCGTCGTACCGGGTGACGAGTGCCATCTCGTCGCCGCTCGGCAGGGTGACGCGGGAGACGGGGCAGGTGCGGCGCAGTTGGGCCCACTCCGCGGGTGGTTCCAGCGGTTCCCTGCTCACGAACGGGTAGCTCGCCACCGGCGTCGCGCCGTCCTGCACCATCGCGTCCTCCTGACAAACCGGGCTGGCCTTCGCGAATCAGTCAACACGCAACACGCACTCTAAGTCAAGTGACTGAAACCGGCCCGGACGATCTGGAGAACTCGCGCCGTCCGGGCTGGCGATGGCGCCGGTCTCCGCCCGCATCACCGGTACCGAGGGCCGAAGGTGACGCTGACGGCCGGCGCGCTCGTGGTCGCCGCCGGGTACGGGCTGGGTGTCGTGCTGCTGGCCGAGATCTGGCAGCCAGTCCTCGTGTCCAGCCTGATCGGCGCCGGCATCGGCCTGGCGTACGGGGCGATGCCGGCGCTGATCATGGGTGCCGTACCGGTCGCCGAGACCGCCGTCGCGAACAGCCTCAACACCCTCATGCGCGCCATCGGTACGTCGGTGTCCAGCGCCGTGTCCGGCGTCGTACTGGCGCACCTGACGGTCCGGTTCGGGCCGGCGGTCGTCCCGTCGCAGGGCGCGTTCCGTCTGGTACTCGCGATCGCGTCGGCTCGGCGCTGGCCGCCGTCCTCGTCGCCGCGTTCCTGCCACGGTGCCGCGCCGCCGCCCGCCCCGGTGGCTCGGCCGTACCGCAGGGTGCGGTGCCCGAAGCCGCCCGCTGACGGCTGCGACCCGCCCGGCGGACGCCACCCGGCCTCCGCCGGGCGACGTGCCTCCCCTGGCGCGTTGCCCGGTCGAGCCGTGTCGGCACCCCGGCAGCCGGTGGTCAGGGCGCGGGGCGTTCGGCGTCGAGGTCGATGAACCCGTCCGCGTCGGTGCCGGCGCTGACGTACGCCTCGAAGCGCCCGCCGGCCGCCGCGCACGCGGCACGGACGTCGGTGAGGAAGTCGTTGAACCGCCCGCCGTTGAGCCGCGCCAGCGCCCGGTTGTCGCGGTACGCGGCGCCGTCGCCCTCGTACGGGAAGGTCCAGGGGAACCAGATGTCGGACGCCAGCCAGCAGGCCACCTCGACGTGGTCGGCGGCCGGCGGGCAGATCGCGGAGACCCGGACCGGCGGCCCGCGGTGCGCCCATGCGACGCCGGCCGCCTCCGCCGCGTCGGCGATGTCCCGCACGTACTCGTCGCGCCACCGACCCGTGCGGTCCACGTACGCGAGGCGCGTCACCGGCTCGACGTACTCGGGTTCGTCGACGCCGAGCAGGAACCCGTCCGGCAGCCGGCGGTCCCGGTCGATCCGCGACAGGTCCCGGATCGCCGCCACCGCACCGGGATCGCGGCGCAGGTGGTCGAGCACCGGCCCGTCCCGGTCCCGCCGGTACGCGAGGCGCGGCACCCGGTCGACGACGAACACGTCGTGCCGCTCACCCGCGCGTACGACCGCGTCGTGGAAGCCGCGGATCGCCGCCGGCCCGAGCGCGAGGTCCAGCAGCGCGGCCGCCTCGTACACGTCGCCGGCGACGGCGCTCCACGTGTCAGCAGTCGGCGCCGAAGTCACCGAACCCACCCGGGTTCCACTCGTACGTGCCGAGCTGGTTGATGACGCGGAGCAGCTCCAGCTTCGGCGTCGACCCGTCGCACAGGTACTCCTTCATCCGTGGCAGGTTCTTCAGGACCTCGTCGCGATCCACCGAGTAGAGCGGGCTGGTCTGCTCGATCCGTACCACCGAGATCCGCGAGAATCCCGGTGGCGTGCAGTCGATGGTGCCATCGCTGTTCCGGCCGTTCTGGCCGTTGAGCTGCTTGATGCTCTCCTTCGTCGTCTCCCGCAGGTTCCGCGCGCGGCCGGGCATCGACTTCAACTGGTACGCCTCGTGCCGCGTCAGGTCGAACACGTCCGCCATGCAGCCCTTGTACTGCCCGTCCACGATCACCTTCGCGTCGGGATCACGCTTCAGGATGTCCTGCGCGAACTCCAGCTGCCGGGTGATGCCGATGCGCTTCGGCCAGTCCTTGTCGATCTGCTCGCCCGCCGCGTTCTTGTACTGCTTCGGGATCTCGTCCCAGTTCTGCAGACCACCGGTCTCCGCGAAGGTCACGAGCGGCCCCAGCAGCTTCTTGTCCACCGCGTACTGCAGGGTCTCCTTCGCGACCTCCGGCGTGACCTTCGCGTCCAGCAGCGACTTCATCGCGCTCGCGACGGCCGGCTGCAGCGGCACCTCGACCTTCGTGAACGCGGGCTCCTTGCTGAGGTCGAGCCCGCGCTTGACCAGGTTGGTGTACAAGGCTTTGAGGTCCGCCGGAGTACTCGGCACCGCCGACCCCGCGGCCGGCCCGCCCGACGCCGACGAGCCGGGCGCCCCGGAGCCCGAACCGGATCCCGGGTCAGCCTTGCCCGAGCCGGACGAACCTGACCCGGACGAGCCCGAGCCGGACGAACCCGAGCCGGAGCCCGGGGAGCCGGACGCGTCGCCGGGGGAGCCGGAGCCCGGAGTACCGGAGGATCCGCGGCCGGCGGAGCCCTTGCCCTTGTTCGGCGAGCCCTTGCCGGGCGAGCCCGTGCCGGGGGTTCCGGCGGCCGACGCGACCGGTACGGCGAACGTCGCGGCGTTGTACTGGACCTGGATCTCGCCGCCCGGCGGCGCCACGTTCGCCGTACTGAAGGGTGGGGTGGTGGCGCTGCCGCCCGGTGAGACCGGGCCGACGACCTGCTCGCCGAGGGCGGGTGCGACGGGCGTGACGCCGCCGACGACCACGGCGCTGCCGGGCGCGTCACCGGTGTTGTGCACCGTGGCGGTGAAGCTGCACGTCGGGGTCGAGCACACCGCGGCGGCGTTGATCGTCGTCTCGAAGGCGGCTTCCTTCGGCTGCTGGCTCTCCTGCGCGGGTGGCTCCGGTGGCTGGGCCGCCGCGGAACCCGAGCCGGACTTGCCCGGGTCGGGCAGGACCGAGTCGGCGTCCTTCTTCGCCTTCGCCGCGTCGCCGTCGTCACCCGGCTCGGGCGCGGCGGCGACCGATCCGCCGCCGGTGTCGTCGACCGGCGTGACCGTGCCGGGCCCGACGTTCTCCGCGGTCACCACCCGACCGCCCCCGGTGTACGCCGCGGGCCGCAGACCCCGGTCGGTGATCGGCCCGGACAGCGTGACGACGTCGCCGGTACGCCAGTCGAACTGCACCCGCCAGCCGCCGGCAGCCGCCGTGATCCGCGGCAGGTCCGAGTACGGGTCGACGGTGCTGTGTGCGACGACCGAGTCGACCAGCCGGGCCAGCGCGGTCGGCCGGAACGCGGCGACCACGTCCACCGGTACGCCCGCGTCCTGGCCGGGGCGGATCCACCGGCCGGTCAGTACGCTGACCTGGCCGGGGGCGTGGTTGAGCCACCAGAGCCGGTCGCCGCGGAGCGCCGTGGCCTTCGCGGTGGCCCGCAGCTCCGCCGTACCGCCGCCGTAGTCGCGCAGCGTTCCCGTGGCGTACCCGGACTCGGCGACGGTGAGGTTCGCGTCGACCATCCCGCCACCGGCGTCCGCGAGCGCGACGTGCAGCCGTACCGAGGGGGCGGCGGCGAGCGCGGCGCCCGGCGACCTGTGCTCCGGGCTGGCGGTGAACCGCACGGCGACACCGATGACGCCCGCGGCGGCGAACACGCCGAGCGCGACGCCCGCGGCGATCCCGGCCCAGAACCGGCGGCCCCGCCGTACCGGAGCCGGGACCGGGGCTGGTCTGTACGGTGGCGGACCAGCTGGGCCGTATGCGGCCATGCTGCACCTCGTTTCCTGCAATGACCGATTGTCCTCATTCAACCATTCCGCGGCCCTGCCACCGCTGCTCCGCGCTCGTTGTCCACCGGCCAGAAACGGCCGGTGCGCGGCCACCGCGCCGAGCGCGCCCGATCTGCGGCGTTGTAGCCTCGCGCGGTGTCGACGACCTACCTGTGCCGCTGCTGCGGCCTCGAACATCCCGGCCCCGCCCTGTCGTACGGGGCGGCCGCGCCGGCGCACTGGGATCCGGCGCTCGCCGACGACGAGGACAGCGCGCTGACCGAGGAGCTGTGCATCGTCGGCGGCGAGCACTTCTTCATCCGCGCGCGCCTCGTCCTCCCGGTACTGGACGCCGAGCCGGGTACCGAGTTCGACTGGGGTGTGTGGGTGTCGCTGAGTACGGAGAACTTCCAGCGCGCCGTACGGATGTGGGAGGAGCCCGGCCGCGTCGACGAGCCGCCGTACTTCGGCTGGCTATCCACCGCGCTGCCCGGGTACGAGCCGGGCACGCTCAACCTCGCCACGCACGTGCACACCGAACCGGTGGGCGCGCGTCCGCTGGTGGAGCTGGAGCCGACCGACCATCCGCTCGCGGTGGAGCAGCGCACCGGCGTCACGCTCGCCCGGGTGCAGGAGATCGCCGAGATCGTCGGCCACGGCGGGGGCTGAGCCCCCTCAGCGGCGCGGCGGCACCGGTACCCGGTCGAGGTCGGCGGCGACGACGAGGGTGCCGTCGAAGTACCGGGCGGCCTCGGTGGCGAAGGCCGTGGGGTCGTCGTACCGCTGGGAGAAGTGCGTCAGGACGAGCGTGCGGACGCCCGCGTCGGCGGCGGCCCGGGCGGCCTGCGCCGCGGTGAGGTGACCGTACGCGGCGGCCAGGTCGGCGTCCGCGTCGAGGAACGTCGACTCGACGACGGCCAGGTCGGCGCCGTCGAGCAGCGCGGGAACGGCGTCGCAGAGCCGGGTGTCCATCACGAACGCGAACCGCTGGCCGGGCCGGTGCTCGCTCACCTCCTCGACGGTGACGGTCCGCCCGTCGAGGACGATGCGCCCGTCCGCCTGCAACTGCCGGATCCGCGGCCCGGTCACGCCGTACTCGGCGAGCCGGTCGGGCAGCATGCGGCGCCCGTCCGGCTCCACGATGCGGTACCCGTACGACTCGACGCCGTGGTCGAGCCGGCGCGCCGACAGCGTGCCGAACGCGCCGGTGGCCACCGCGCCGTCGGCCGTGACCGGCTCCTCCCGCAGGTCGGCCGCCTCGTGGTACACCGACGCGTACCGCAGGCGGGCGAAGTACTCCCGCCCCGAGTCCGGGTAGTGCGCGTACACCGGGTGGCGGACGCGGTCCAGCGACAACCGCTGCACCACCCCCGGTACGCCGAGGCAGTGGTCGCCGTGGAAGTGCGTGAGGCACAGCCGGGTGACGTCCGACGCGGCGAGCCCCGCGAACGCGAGCTGGCGCTGGCTGCCGTCGCCCGGGTCGAACAGGAACCCCTCGCCGTCCCACCGCAGCAGGTAGCCGTTGTGGTTCCGGGTACGGGTCGGCACCTGGCTCGCGGTACCCAGGACGACCAGCTCGCGAACGGACATCCCGCGACCCTACGACGCGCCCCGGCGGCCGTACCGGAGGCGGGGCCCGGTCCGGTGCGCCGGACCGGGCCCCGCGTCGTGGTGTCAGCGCCAGTGGAGCGGGGCGAGGTAGACGCCGCCCTGGCCCCAGCCGGCGTGCGTGACCCACCAGGAACCGTCGACGTCGCGGACCACCTCCGCGGCGTGCGAGGCGATGTGGCCGACCTTGTCCGCAACGTCGAAGTGCAGCGGGTCGTCGCTGACGAACACGTCGGTACCGACGTAGTCGGGCCGCGGCCCGGTGAACAGGTACCAGCGGCCGGCGTGGTGCACCACGTACGGCGACTCGGTGGGGCCGCCGAACGTGCCGCTCTCCGGATCGGTGTACGCGACGTGCTTGTCGCCCCAGTGCACCAGGTCGGTGCTCTCCCGGTACGCGACGATGTGGTTGCCGCCGGCCGGTGTGCTGTTGGCGGTGTAGTACAGGATCCAGCGGCCGTCGAGGCGCAGCACGAACGGGTCGCGCGTGTCGTACCCGTCGGTGAACAGGATGCCGGTGCCGACGCGGGTCCAGGTCCACAGGTCGGGCGAGGTGGCGACCGACAGGTGCGAGGACTCGCTGGGCCCGCCGGACGAGTAGAACATGTACCAGAGCCCGGCGTGCTTCAGCACGTACGGTGCCCACAGGTGCGTCTCGCCGACGGCCGGGTCGTAGTCCAGCGCGTACGGCCGGCGGGTCCAGGGGCCGTGCAGGGCCGGGGCGGTGGCGTGCGCGAAGTGGCGCTCGTTCTCGGGGTCGGCGGGCTCCGGGTGCGTGATGCCGAACAGGTGCCAGGTCCCGTCGTCGCCGCGCACGATGGTGTGGTCGTTGACGTACCACTGTTCGGGCTGGCCGACGCTCGGGTCGTAGATCTTCTCGAACGTACCGGCGTGCACCTCGCCGCCGCCGGGGGCCGCCGCGGCCCGTACCGGCAGCGCGGCGGCACCGATGGTCACCGCCGCGGCCGCGGTCATGATCGTCCTGCGTCGCATCGTCGGCCTCCTCACCGGAACTTGCTGAAGTCGTTGTCGCGGTACATCTGGGCGGCGTTGTCCGGGGTGACCGCGACGATGTCGAGGGTGGTCTTCTTGGCGACCTTCCTGTGGTGCAGCAACGCGTTCACGGTTTCGGCGGCCTGCTTGGCGCAGGTCGGGTAGATGAACGTGCCGGCGAGCTGACCCTGCTGTACGGCGCGGATCCCGCCGTCGGGGATGGCGAGCCCGTCGGTGCCGATGAACTTCATCGACTTCTCCTTGCCCGCCGACGACGCCGCCAGGTACGCGCCGAGCGCCATCGGGTCGTTCTGCGCGTACACGAGGTCGAGGTGCTGGCCCTGGGCGAGCCACTGGCCGGTGATGCGGGTGGCGTCGTCCTTGAGCCACTTGGCTTCCCGGTGTACCGAGATCCTGATCTTCGGGTTGGCCTTCACCGCGTCGCGGAAGCCGCGGTCCCGGTCGATCTGCGGCTGGTCGGACAGGATGCCCTGGAGTTCGCCGACCGTACCGCCGTTCGGCAGGAGCTTGACCGCGAGTTCGCCGGCCTTCTTGCCGGCCACGTAGTTGTCCCCGCCGATGAACGCCGAGTAGCAGTCGGTGTTGACCGAGCGGTCGAGGATCACGACCGGGATCTTCGCCTGGCATGCCTGCTTCACCGCGGCCGTCAGCGGCGCCGGCTCGTTCGGCGAGACGATCAGCGCGTTCACCTTGCGCTGGACGAACTGCTGCACCTGCGACACCTGCGTCGCCGAGCTCTGCTTGGCGTCCGCGATCGGCAGCAGCGTCACGTCCTTGTACTTCTTCATGAAGTACTGGAGCTGGATGTTGAGCTGCGCCCGGTACGGCTCGGCGTTGTTGGACTGCGAGTACGCGACGACGAAGTGCCCGCCGGAGCCACCGCCGCCGGTGGTCGGCGAGGCGGTCGAGGCGCACCCGGCCGGTACCGCGCCGGCCAGGACGAGCGCCGCGAGCGACGCGAGCGTACGGAGTCTCATGACGACCTCCCGGTACTGGCGGGGGCACCGCGCCGGGCCACCCGCCGGACGAAGTCGGCCGCGCCGCGCAGCAGGTCCGGCCGCTGGAGTACGACCGCGACCACCACGATGCAGCCCTTGATGATGAGCTGGAGGTTGTCCGAGACGGCGTTGAGACCGAGGACGTTGTCCAGCAGCGTGAGGATGAGCGCGCCGACGAACGTGCCGACGATGGAGCCGCGCCCGCCGGCGAGGCTGGCCCCGCCGATGACCGCCGCCGCGATGGCGTCCAGCTCGTACGAGGTGCCGGCGAGCGGATCGGCCGAGGCGCTGTACGCCGCGTCGATCGGCCCGGCGAACCCGGCGAGCAGGCCGCACAGGGTGAACACGGCGATCTTCACCCGGTCGGTGTTCACGCCGGACAGCCGGGCGGCGGCCTCGTTGCCGCCGACCGCGTACACGTGCCGGCCGAAACGGGTCTGCGACAGCGCGAGCTGCCCGACCACGCAGACCACGACGAACGCCAGCACCGGGTAGTACACGCCGGCGCCGACGACGCCGGTGAACAGGTTGTGCCCCGGCGTACCGAAGAGCTGGAAGGAGTCGGCGTTGCCGGTGAGCTTCCCGTCCGCGCCGGCCACCTGCGTACCGACGCTGACGTTGTCGGACAGCTGCCGGTCGATGCCGCGGAACACCGACAGCGTCGCGAGCGTCATCACGAACGGCTGGATCCGCAGCCACGTCGTACCGATGCCGTTGGCGAGGCCCATCACCGCGCCGCACAGCATGCAGGCGGGCAGGATCACCCACGGCGGCAGGTTCTGGTTCACCAGCAGCATCGCCGACACCATCGACGCGAGCCCCAGCATCGAGCCGACCGACAGGTCGATGCCGGCGGTGAGGATGACCAGCGTCTCGCCGACGGCGAGGATGCCGCGGGAGGCGAACGCGCCGACCGCGTTGGTCAGGTTCGACTGGCTGAGGAACGTGCCGCCGCGGGTGACGATCCCGAACGCCAGCACCAGTACCAGGCCGATGTAGCCCTGCAACGACCCCAGCAGCGACACCGCGCGGCGCCAGCCGACCAGGCGGGTCGGCCCCTCGGCGGTCGCCGTCGTCGCGTCACCGGTCATGGACTTCCTCCTCGGTACGACCCGCCGCGGTGCGGGTCAGGACGGTGCCGCGGGCCATCGCGGCGGTGAGGATGCGTTCCTGGGTCGCCTCGGCGCGGTCCAGTTCCGCGGTGACGCGGCCCTCGCACAGCACGACGATCCGGTCGCACAGGGCGAGCAGTTCGGGCAGCTCGGAGGAGACCATCAGGATCGCGGTGCCCTGCTCGGCGAGCCGGTGGCAGATCGCGTAGATCTCCGCCTTCGCGCCGACGTCGACGCCGCGGGTCGGTTCGTCGAGCAGCAGCACGCTCGGCCGGGTGAGCAGGCACTTGGCGAGCACGACCTTCTGCTGGTTGCCGCCGGACAGGGTGCCGACCACCGCCTGCGTCCCCGGCGTACGCACGCGCAGCGCCGCGACCTGTTCGTCCACGGCCCGGCCCTCGGCGCGCCGGTCGACCCGGCCGTACCGGCGGAACCGGGCCAGCGCGGCGAGACTCGCGTTGAACCGCACCGTGTTGCCGAGTACCAGGCTCTGCGCCTTGCGGTCCTCGGCGACCATCGCGAGGCCGTGCCGGATCGCCCACCGCGGCGACCGCGGCCGGTACGGTACGCCGTCGAGCGTGACGCGGCCGGTGACCGCGCGCGGGCCGTGCGCGCCGTACACCGACTCCAGCACCTCGGTGCGGCCGGCGCCCATCAGCCCGGCGAGCCCCACGATCTCCCCGGCGCGTACGTGCACGTCCACGTCGTGCAGCGCGGTACGCCCGGTGCGCGTGTCGCCGGTGAGCGTCAGCCGCTCGGCGCGCAGCCGTACCGGTGCGTCGGCGGCGACGGACGCGGGCCGCGGGTACAGCTCGCCGAGGGGGCGGCCGACCATCATGCCGATCAGTTCGGCGCGGTCGGCGCCGGCCATCGCCCGGGTACCGACGTAGCCGCCGTCGCGCAGCACGGTGACGGTGTCGGCGATCTCCTCCAGTTCCTCCAACCGGTGCGAGATGTACACGACGGCGACGCCGCGCGCGGTGAGCGTCCGGATCACCGCGAACAACCGGCGTACCTCGGCGTCGGCGAGCGCGGACGTCGGTTCGTCCATGATGAGCACGCGCAGGTCGCCGGACAGTGCCTTGGCGAGTTCGATGAGCTGCTGTTCGGCGATCCGGCACTGCCGTACCGGTTGGCGCGGGTCGAGGCGCAGGCCGACGTCGGCGAGCAGGGTCGCGGCCCGGTCGCGCATCCGGCGGGCGTCGACGCGGCCGAGCCGGGTCCGCGGTTCGGCGCCGAGCAGGATGTTGTCGGCCACCGACATGTCCGGTACGAGGGTGAGTTCCTGGTGGATCATGCCGATGCCGAGGCGGCGCGCGTGGCCGGGGGAGTGCAGCGCGACGGGCTCGCCGGCCAGTTCGACGCTCCCCTCGTACGAGCCGAACGCGCCGGACAGCACGTTGCACAGGGTCGACTTGCCGGCACCGTTCTCGCCGAGCAGCGCGTGCACCTCCCCGGCGTGCACGTCCAGCCGTACGCCGGCCAGCGCACGTACGCCGGGGAAGCTCTTGCCGATGCCGCGCATCGCGAGAAGTGGTGTCCCGTCGGGCATCCGCGTCACCCGACCAGGGTCAGCGTCAGGTAGTCGACGCCGGCGTAGTAGTTCGACGCGTCCGGGTTCTTGCCGGTGACGGTCAGGTCGAGGGTGTGCGCGCCGGCGGTCAGCTGCCGGGTGCCGGCGTCGATCGGACCGCTGACCGCCACCTCGCCCGCGTGGTACCCGTCGAACGGGTCGCCGGCGGTCGTGCCGTCCACGGCGAGGCTGGTGACGCCGTAGTCCGGCGCGAGCGTCTGCACCGTACTCAGCGCGTACGTGCCGGCGGTCGGGACGGTGAAGCGGACCCGTACCGTCTTGCCCGCCGCGGTCGGCGTGAACCACAGCTGCGCCGTACCGGACCAGTGCACGCCGCAGCAGTCGGACTGGGCGACCGCGTCGGCCGTCGACGACACCGGCGGCAGCAGCGACTCCGCCTCGATCCGCAGCGTGTTCGTGGTCGTCGCGTCCACCTGGCCGGCGAACCGTCCACTGTGGCCGGTCGCGTCCACCGCACGGACCCGGTAGTACCAGTGCTGGTGGACGCCGAGGCCGGTGTGCGCGAACGACGGCAGGTCCGTCGTACCGACGAGGGTGTCGGGGCCGGGGGTGAAGCCGTCCGTGGTCGACGCGTACACCTGGTAGTGCGGTTGGTAGACGTCGTCGCGGGCCGGCGCCCAGGACAGCGCGACCGCGCCCGACCCACCGGTGGCGGACAGCCCTGTCACCGCGCCCGGCGTACCGCGGTCGGTGAACGGTGCCACCACCGACAGCGCCTGGTACGCCGCGGCGCTCCACGCCGGTCCGGTCGGCCGCAGCGTGACCGTGATCCGGCTGCGGCCGGCGGTCAGCGCCGTGGGCAGCGCGTACGTGTCGTCCAGCCAGCGGTGCGTCGCGTTGCCGAGCGGTTCGGTCCAGGTGCCGGCGTCCTGGCCGTCCACGCTCACCGCCGCCGCCTGGTACGCCCCCGTCTGGTCCCCGGTACGCCGCAGCTGCACGCCGCGGTTGTCCGGGTCCACCGCGAGCCGGAACGTGACCGCCGCCGTGGTGTCCCGCACGGTCGCGGTGACCGGCGTCGGCGTCCCGTCGTTCCCCTCGTACGTCGCGGTCAGCGTGCGCGCCGTACCCGGGTCGTCCGAGGCGTACCCGTGCGCGGACTCGCTGCCGGTGTCGCCGACGGTCAGGCTGTCGGTCCAGCGCAGCGCGTCCGTCGGCTGCCCGTACCAGAAGGCGGTCGAGCCGTACACCGCCGGGTCGTGGTCGCCGGGCCCGTGCTCGATGCCGAACCGGATCGACGAGCCGAAGTCGATCCCCTCACCGAGCATCAGCCGGTACGCGCTCGTGCAGTCGTCGGCGCAGTCCGCCGTGCCCGTCTCGTGCGCCGTGTTGCCGTTGAACGGGTTCGTGTACGTGCCGCGGTTGAAGTACCAGCCACTCTCGTAGAAGTCCTCGGTGCCGGTGCCGTGCATGTCGGGGCTGGCGCTGCCGTCGACGTACAGCCGCTCGTCGCCCTCCAGGTAGTCGCGCTGGTTCCCCGGACGGGATGCGGCCGGTCATGGTGTGGCTGACGCCGAGCAGCCGGCCGCGCCCGTCCGCCGCGAGGAACGTGTGGTCGGCGCCGTCGACGGTGGCCGCGCGGTCCGCCGTGGCCCGGAAGTACCCGTCGGGTCCGCCGGGGGCGAGGTCGGCGGCCCAGTGCGCGGCCGGTGCCGCGGTGACAGCGGCGTGCCCGGCGTGGATCGCCGTGTCCGAGCCGTTCACCAGCGCGACCTCCACCGACCTCCGGTACGGCATCAGCCACCACGCGGTGAGCGTGTGGCTCGCCGGGTCGACCGCGAAGTACAGGGACCTCACCGGGTACAGGCCCAGTCCGGTACCGAAGAACTCGCCGAGCGGGGCGTCCACGGTGCGCTGCCCGTCGGCGGTGACCTGGATGCGCGCGCCGGCGAAGATCCGGTCGGTGGCGGCGACCGCGGCCGGGTCGCCGCCCGGCGCGGTCAGGTCCGGCAGCGTCAACGACAGCGCGCTCACCGCACCCGGCCCGGTACGCGAGGCCAGCGTCGCTCTGCCGCCCGCCGGTACGTCCACGGCGGTGGTACCGGTGGTCGCGCCGGGCTGCGCCGGCTTCGGATCGGCCGTACCGGCGCGCTTGAGGACGTCGAGCACGTCGGTCGCCGGGTCGGTCGGGTCGAACGTGCGCACCCCCGTCGCGTCCGCGAACTGCCGGTACGTCACGTGGTAGAAGACCGGGTTGGCGTCGGTCGTGACGACCATCGAGTGCGCGAACGGCATCGGCACCTTGACGTACACCCCGCCGGAACTCTGGTCGGCGTTGGCGACCAGCGGGTACACGAACGGCGCGCCGAGCTTGCCGTCGACGAGGTCCTGCAGCGGCGCGTGCACCACGTCGTGCCCGTCGAGCGTGACGGTGATGGTGCCGGTCGCGCTGACGTCGCCGCCGTCGCGCGTGAACCAGATGGAGTCGATCTCGCCCGCGCCGGTGCGTTCGGCGATGACGCACCGTCCGCCGGTCGTCCGCAGGCAGGAGTACGCGCCGCCGAAGCCGTCGTCGTTGCCGCCCGTACGGTCGAAGCTGGAGTACTGCCGGGTACGGCTGCCGTCGGCGAGTTCGGCCAGGCGTTCCGGATGGCGGTAGGTGTCCCAGCCGACGGGACCGGGCCCGGCGGCGTGCGGGGACACGGTGGGCGCGGGCGCCGCGTGCGCGGCGGCGGGAACGAGCGCGGTGACCGCCAACAGCACGGCCACGGCGGATCCGACGGTACGGCGGGTGAAGGACATCGTGTGCCTCCTCGGGGGAGGAGCGAACGGCGGGGCGACCGTCCGCGGGCCCTTGCGCTGCGGTACTGAGAAATCGATTTCCGTCGGCCGAAGCTAGGCCCTACCGGTCGAATGTGTCAAGACGTACCGGCCGGCGCACCGGGCGCGGCACACCCCTTACCTCGCGATGTCAGTGAATGGGACACGCCGGTGGCCGACCTACGCGTACGCCGGGCGGCGGAGCCGCGGACAGGACGAACAAGCAGGTGGCGCGGGACTTCCTGGCCGCCGTCGGCGAGCGGCGGCATGGCCGCGCCGGGGAGTGCCAGGCGGCCGACCCGGTCGACCACGACACGCTCAGCGCGGCGAGTTCGATGCCGGGTCAGCGCTTGGTGGCCAGGTACAGCAGGCGGTTCTTGGTGAGGACGGCGAGGTGCGTGCCGTCGACCGTGCACGACACGGGCAGGTCAGCGGTGTCCATGCGTACCGAGGAGGTGGTGGCGCCGGACGTCAGGTCGACCACGCGGGCCTGCCACTTTCCGTTGTCCGGGATGATCTGGAGGGCGTGCGACCCGTTCGCGGCCATCAGGTACGGGGAGCCGAGGTCGCGCGCCTTCCGCCCGGTACGCGGGTCGAGGACGTAGTTGGTGTCGCCGGGGCCGCCGAGCAGGTCGTCGAACGTGCTGTTGCCGCACACCGGCACCGTGCCGAACACGCGGCAGCCCGGGTCGACGGAGAACTTCACGGTGATCGGCCGGGCCCATGCCGCCTTCCCGTCCGCGGTCCGTACGCCCATCATCGTGTTGTCGTCGCTGCCGTCCGCGGACACGCACACGACGTGCTCGCCGCACGGGTGCACGTCCTTGACCGACTCGCCGGGCGCCAGCCGGTACACCCACGCCTTGTGCAGATCCGTCAACCGGTACGCGGCGACCGCGGGTTGGCCGGGTGACGCCGAGTCGGTGAGCTCGCCGACCACCAGCCCGTCGTACGCGATCCAGTGTTCGGCGTCGACGGGCAGCGCGCCGGTGACCGTCGCCTTGCCGGTCGCGGCGTCGATCACCGCACCCTCGCCGTCGTGTGCGGTGACGAACCGCGAGGCGTCGGTGGTCAGCGACTCGGCCAGCGCGGACGGCCACACCGGTACGCCGTGCCTTCCGCTCGCGGTCGGCCAGCGCAGTACCGGGACGGCGCCGTGGCCCAGGCCGACGACCGTGTCGGTGGCCGACCCCGACCACTTCCGTTTCCCGGTACGCAGGTCGAAGCGGGCCGGGTGGTCGTGGAAGTCCGCCCGTACGGTCGCGACCACCTCGTGCCCGATGTACGTCACGTCGGTGTGGTCGCTCCAGTCGCCGGACCAGAGCCGCGTGCCGCTGCGCGCATCGAGTACGACGCGCATGTCCTTGCCGGAGTTGGTCGCCGACCGCTTGGCGTCGAGTACGACGACGGTGTCGACGGCGGTGACCGCGAGGTCGGCCGGCGCGACCTTGACCGTGGTGGTCCAGCGCTGCCTGCCGTCCGCCTGGCCGACCGCGCGCACCACCGTGTTCTCGGTACCGCCGACGGCGTAGTAGAACGCGCCGCCGCCGGCCGCGACCGCCGTCTTGCCGGTACCGCCGAGGGTGACCGGTTTGTCGCCGACCAGCGCGAGGGTGCCGGCGTCGCCCGACCCGGCGGCGTCGGTGCCGTTGCCCGTGCCGGCGTCGAGCAGGCCGCCGACCTTGCCGGACGCCCACCACAGCCCGCCGCCGACCAGCGCGACGACGAGCGTCGCGGCGACCACCGGCAGGATCCACGCCTTGTGTCCGGGGCCGCCGCGCCGCGGCGGGGGAGCCCACGCCGGCGGCGGCGCCCACGACGAGGTCGCGCCGGGGCCCGGCTGGTTCGGGCCACCCGCGGGCACCGGGACCGGGAACGGCCGCGGTCCCGTCGTGGTCGGACCCGCCGGGCTCGTCGGCCCCTGGTACGCCGCGGCGGCCGGTCCGCTCCACTGTGGACTGTTCGGTGTGGACGGTCGTGACGGCTGGACCGACAGGACGGCGCCGAGGGCGACGGGCAGCTCGGGCTGCTCCGGGGTGGCCGGTGCGACGCCGAGCCGGGCGTGCAGTCTCGTTGCCACCAAAGGGATCCGGGACGATCCGCCGACCAGCAGGATGCCCGCGACCGGTCGGCCGGAACGGTCCGCGACCCGGCGCGCCTCGTCCACGGCGCGGTCCACCAGCGGGCCGGCGACCCGTTCCAGCTCGGTACGGGTCAGGTGCAGCTCACTGCCACCCGGTACGG
Organism: Actinocatenispora rupis; assembly: GCF_016861975.1. Taxonomy (GTDB): domain Bacteria; phylum Actinomycetota; class Actinomycetes; order Mycobacteriales; family Micromonosporaceae; genus Actinocatenispora; species Actinocatenispora rupis. The sequence continues at coordinate 80,727 of NZ_BOMB01000017.1, forward strand.
ACACCGGCGCGGTCGGCGTACGCGACAGCATCTCCTTGGCCTGGCGTACCTCGGCCCAGAACGCCTGCCGGTCGCGTCCACCCGCGGCACCGTCCGAGAGTCGTTGCCACAGCTCGGGATCGCGGTACGACACGAGCGCGCCGAGGTGGCCGACGAGCGCCGCGTCCACGTCGACACCGCCCAGGTCGTCGAGGCCGCCGACGGCGACCACCGAACTGCCGTCCACCGCGGCGACGTCCACGGTGCCGCCGCCGAAGTCGAACACCAGCAACGCACCGCCCGGCGGTACGGCCTGGCCCAGTACGCGGGTGTAGTAGGTGGCGGCGGCGACCGGCTCCTCGACGAGCCGTACGTCGCCGAGACCCGCCTCGCGTGCCGCGGCCCGCAGCAGCTCCCGGCGCGGGCCGCCCCAGTCGGCCGGGCAGCACAGCACCGTGGCGTCGGGGACGCCGGTCTCCGCGACGATCCGGCGCAACGGCGCGGCGAGCAGCGACACCACCGGTACGGCGGTGTCGCCCAGCAGTACGGAACCCTCGTCGATGCGCCGCTTCGGATGCGGCTCGTACCGGTCGGGCGCGGCGACCGCGAGCCGTTGCGCGTCCCGGCCGACGGCGAGCGTGCCGTCGTCCTGCCGGTACACGCCGGAGGGCAGCAGCGGGGACGAGTCGAACAGCACCGGTCGCGGCGCCTGCCCGTCCCGGGCGACCACCGCGACCGTGTGACTGGTACCGAGATCCACCGCGAGCAGGTTCACCGCGGCATCGTAGCCAGCGGCTCCGGCGGCAGAATTACCCACAGCGCCCGCGATCCCGTCGTACGCCGGGGATCCGTGTCGCGGAGGTCCCCTGCGGCGGCGACGCACCGCCGTCGTTTCGCCGCGCTTCGTGCTGGCGCGCCTCGTCTACGCTGCCCGGGATTCCTGTCACAACAACCTAAGGTGTTCTCTTTCATGACCTACCCCCCACAGCCCGCGTCGTCCGGTACGAGTGACCCGAGTCAGGGCGAGCAGACGTACGGGGCGCCGGCCGAGCCGGTGAACGACAAGATCAATCCGATGGCCGTGGTCAGCCTCGTGTTCGGCCTGACCGGCTGCCTGTCGCTGTTCGGCATCGTCGCGGGTGTGCCGGCGCTGAAGCAGATCAAGCAGGACGGCGGTCGCGGGCGCGCTCTCGCGATCACCGGCATCATCCTCGGTGCCGCGGTCAACGGCACCGCGGCGATCCTGATCGTCCTCTCGTTCGCGCTGGGCAAGTGACGCACGGCTGAGCTTCGCGGGGCGTCCTCGGGGCGCGCCCCGTCCGGTCGGGCCGCTCTGTCGCGGGGTGGCCCGACCGTCGGCAGCCGAGGCGCTGTTTCCGCTCCGCCGCCTCGGGAACGCCTGGTCGGGAGGCGTGCCGGGGTATGGGTAGGCAGAGCTCTCGCATCACCCCGCCGTCGAACAGCGCGACCGAACGAGTCGATGCCGGGACACGGCGCCGGGAACGCTGGGCCGCCGAGCGACGCGGGACGCGCCGGTGGCACGAAAACCAGTGGGCGCAACGATTTCCGGCGCTACCGGTGCGGCTCAGTGGGTACGGGCCAGCCACTCCTCCCGGGTCACCGCGTACTCGACCTCGCCGTGCTCGGTACCGGGAAGTGGTTCGTCGAACGGCAGCTCGAACGTGCGGACGTGGCGCATGCCGACGGAGCGCATGGTGGCGCGGGAGCCGGCGTTGACGGCCATGGTCTCGGCGAAGATGCGGTCCAGGCCGAGGTCGGCGAACCCGTACCGGAGGAGTTCGCGGGAGCCCTCGCTGGCGAGGCCCTGCCGCCAGTACCGGCGCAGCAGCCGGTAGCCCAGCTCGGCCTGGCCCTCGACCGGGCCCTGGTCGGGGCGGTCCGGCGGTTCGAGGATCCACCAGCCGACGAACCGCCCGTCGACGCGTCCCGCCCAGAACCCGAGCCCCGCGACGCGGTCGGCGACGGACAGCCGGTGCCGGTGCTGCGTCACCACCTGCTCGCGGGTACGCGGGGGGCCGAGGTAGCGCATCACCTCGGGGTCGGCGTCGAGTTCGACCTCGTCGTCGAGGTGTTCGTCGGACAGCGGTTCGAGCACCAGGCGGGCGGTGCGGAGGGTGGGTTGGCTCATGCCGCGATTCTCACGTCCCGGGTCGGCCGCGGCAGCCGATTTTGCGGTGGCCACCGGCACACAACCTTCCCTGTCCTTCCCTTCTCAAGGTACGTTAGGACGCGATGAAGGACGACATGTACTCGGTGGAGCAGGTCGCGGACTGGCTCGGGCTGCACGTGAAGACCGTGCGCGGCTACATCCGTTCCGGCCGGCTGCCCGCCGTACGGATCGGCAAGCAGTACCGGATCGCCCGTGCGGACGCGGCGGCGCTGGCCGGCCGTACCGAGCCCGCGGAGCCGGCCGGGCCGGCGACGGTGGAGGTGTCGAGCATCGTGCAGATCGACGGTGTGGACCGGGCGACGGCCGACCGGCTGGGCACGTTCGTGCTGGCCGGGGTGAACACCGGGCACGACCCCGCGCACCCGCTGCGGGTCCAGACGATCCACGACGAGGAGAGGAACCGGATGAAGATCGTGGTGCTCGGCGACGCCGCCGCCACCGCCGACCTGCTGCGCCTGCTCGACGGCGTACTCGGCGGCGACGGCCCCGTGCCGGAGGTACGCCGTGGCTGACGAACTGGTGCGGCGCGCCGGCGTGCCGGTGCTCATGTACGACGGGCCCCGGATCGCCACCACGAACGACGCGCTCGACCTGATCGGCGCGGCGTTCCTCGGGGCCGAGGTGGTCGCCGTACCGGCCGACCGGCTGTCCGACGACTTCTTCGCGCTCGGTACCCGGTTCGCCGGCGAGGTCATGCAGAAGTTCGTCAACTACCGGCTGCGGCTGGCCGTGGTCGGCGACATCTCCCGGCAGCTCGCTGACAGCGCGGCGCTGCGCGCGCTGGTACACGAGTCGAATCGCGCCGACCACGTGTGGTTCGTCCCCGATCTCGCCACGCTCGACGCGAAGCTGGCCGGCGTGGCGTGATCGGTGAATGATTCCCCGGTCAGCGCCGGAGAAGCCGCGCAACAAATTGACCGATGACGATGTATATGAGCGCGGCGAGGCCGTAATTGAGCACCAGGCCGATCTTCGCGTCGTTCGGTGTGAATACGTCGCCGAAGCCGAGGACCAACACCTTCGCAAGGGTGTACACGAACTGCACGAAGCCGTTTCCCTGATTGGCGCCGGCCAACGTCAGGAACACGTGCAGGGCGAAGATCACGGCGACGGCGCAGGTCACGCCCACGACGATGCGGGCGACCAGGGCCGCTCCCTCGCCACGCTGGCGCGGCGCGCGGGCGGGCGGCTGGTCATACGGCTGGGGGCCGGGATATCCCTGCTGGGGTCCGTTCCGGTGGTACTGGTCGTAGGACATGCGCGGCAGTGTAGTTGTGCCGGCGGACGGGCGAAACCCTGCCTTCCCGTCATATCGCCGCGGTACTTTGTGAACCGTCGGAGTCACTGCGGGTAAACGGGAGAATGGCTCGCTGAAACGCGACGCGAATTGCTCGTGCGCTTTTCGTACAAACGGGTCCGGGTGTTACAGGCTCCCACCCACTGATACCGTTTCGTGGTCCGGGACGTCACCGGCCCGCCCGGCGCCGCATCGGTACGGCGTCGGGACGGGCCGGGCCCGCGCCGGTGCGTCAGCCGGCGCGGAGCGTGCGGGCCGCGGCGACCAGGTTCGTCAGCGCGGCGGTGACCTCCGGGTACGCGCGGGTCTTGAGACCGCAGTCCGGGTTCACCCAGACCCGGCCGGTGGGCAGGGCGGTGGTCGCCGCGCGCAGCTGCGCGACGATCTCGTCGGTGGACGGCACCCGTCGGGAGTGGATGTCGTACACGCCGGGGCCGAGCCCGCGGGCGAAGTCGCGTACGGCCGGCTCGCCGAGGATGCGGCCGTGCGAGCGGGCCGACTCGATGCTCGTCACGTCGGCGTCGAGCGCGTCGATCGCGGTGAGGATCTCGTCGGCGTCCGAGTAGCACAGGTGGGTGTGGATCTGCGTGGCGTCGCCGGCGCCGGACGTGGCCTGCCGGTACGCGGCGACCGCCCAGTCCAGGTACGCCGCGCGCTCGGCGCCGCGCAACGGCAACAGTTCGCGCAGCGCGGGCTCGTCGACCTGGACGATGCCGATGCCGGCCGCCTCCAGGTCGGCCACCTCGCCGCGGATCGCGTCCGCGACCTGGTGGACGACCGCCGGCAGCGGCAGGTCGGTCCGGACGAACGACCACGCGACGATCGTCACCGGCCCGGTCAGCATGCCCTTCACCGGACGGTCGGTCAGCGACTGCGCGTACGTCGACCAGCCCACGGTGATCGGCGCCGCCCGGCGTACGTCACCGTGCAGGATCGGCGGCCGGGTGCAGCGCGACCCGTACGACTGGACCCAGCCGTGCCGGGTGACGGCGAACCCGTCGAGGTGCTCCGCGAAGTACTGGACCATGTCGTTGCGTTCGGGTTCGCCGTGCACGAGCACGTCGACGCCGAGCCGCTCCTGCAACCGCACCACCCGCTCGATCTCCGCGCGGATCAGCCCGTCGTACTCGGCGGCGCCGACGCGGCCGGCCGCCAGGTCGGCGCGGGTCGTACGCAGCTCGGCGGTCTGCGGGAACGACCCGATCGTGGTCACCGGCAGCTCGGGCAGCCCGAGCCGGGCCGCCTGCGCCGCGGCACGCACCGCGTACGGCGCGCGGGACACGACCGGTGGCGGCTCCACGGGCCGAGTCGGTGTCGGGGCGGCCGGCACCGACCCGGCGGTACCGGCGGCCAGCGCCACCACCTCGTCCACCTTCTGCGCCGCGAACGCCAGCCGGCCGGTCAGCTCCGCCGGCAGGTCCGGCTCCACCGCCAGGTCGTACGGGACGTGCAACAGCGAGCACGACGTGGCGACCGCGACCTGGCCCGCGATGCCGCGTACTCGGTCGAGCAGGGCGGTGGCCGCGACCGGATCGGTGCGCCACACGTCCCGGCCGGACACCACCCCGGCGACGAGCACCTTGTCCCGCAGCCCCGGCAGCGCCTCCGGTACGTCCCCGCGCACCAGGTCCACGCCGATCGCCTCGACCGGGCTGTCGGCCAGTACGGGCAGCGCCTCGCCCAACCCGCCGAAGTACGAGGCGACGAACAGTGCCGGGCGTCGTGTCAGCCCACCCAGCCGCTCGTACGCCGCGGCCGTCGCGGCCAGTTCCGCCGGCGTACGGTCGGCGACCAGTGCCGGCTCGTCCAGCTGCACCCACGCCACGCCCTCGTCGGCGAGCGCCCCCAGCAGCTCCTCGTACGCGGTGAGCACGTCCGGCAGCCGGTCGAGCGGCGCGAAACCGTCCGGCGCGCCCGGGGCCGCCTCGGCCAGGAGCAGGAACGTGACCGGGCCGAGGAGTACCGGTCGGGTCTCGATGCCCAGCTCGCGCGCCTCGCGTACCTCGGCGACCGGCTTGCCGGGATCCGCCCGGAACGTCGTGTCCGGCCCGATCTCCGGTACGAGGTAGTGGTAGTTCGTGTCGAACCACTTCGTCATCCGCAGCGGCGGCAGCCCGTCCGCGCCGCGCGCCGCGGCGAACACGGTGTCCTCGGGCGTGTCCCGCACGTACCGGGCCGGCACCGCGCCGAGCGCCAGCGCCGCGTCGAGTACCTGGTCGTAGCTGGAGAAGGTGTTGGACACCGGGCCGGCGAGCCCGCGTCGCCGCAGGTCGGTCCAGGTGTCGGCGCGCAGCCGGCGCCCCGTGGCCCGCAGCTCGGCCAGCCCGGACCGGCCGTCCCAGTACGACTCCAGCGCGCGCTTCAGCTCGCGGCGCGGGCCGATCCGCGGGTACCCGAGGATCGTCGAGTCGGGGAACGGGGTGGTCGGCATGGCATCTCCCTGGTCGCGGCGGTTGTCCGGTCCCGGCACGTTAGCCGTCCCGCCGGCGCACGCCCGCCATGCATTCGGCATGCTTATCGTCGGATGGAACCGGGGGGAGCGATGGACGGCATGCCGGCGCTGCGCGACGTGCGCTGCTTCGCCGTGGTCGCCGAACACCGCAGCTTCTCCCGCGCCGCGCGGACGCTCCGGCTCTCCCAACCGGCGGTCAGCCAGGCGATCGGGCGACTCGAACGCGCCGTCGGGCACCGCCTGTTCGAGCGGTCCAGCCGGGACGTACGACTGTCCGCCGTGGGACGGACGCTGCTGCCGCGGGCGGAGGCGCTGCTGGCCGAGGCCGCCGCGTTCGCCGAGGCAGCCGGGCGGGCGACGGCGGCGACCCGGCCGACCATCACGCTTGCTTATCCAACCCTCCTCGGTACGTTCGCCGCACGGCTCGCGCGCCGGATGGCCGGCCGCGACACCGGCGTCGAGGTCGTACTGCGCGCCGCCGGCCAGCGCGCCGCGGCCGAGGCGGTCGCCGCGGGGGAGGTCGGCGCCGCGATCCTCGCCGCACCCGTCCCCGCCGGGCTCGCCGGCGTCCCGCTGTTCACCGTGGCGATCGACCGCCTCGCCGTACCGGCCGCGGACCCGCTCGGCGGTCACCGCACCGTACGGCTCGGCGCGCTGACCGGCCGCCGCGTCCTCGTCCCCGGCGAGCGGCCGCCCGGCGGACCGTGGCCGGCGCTGGTCGCCGCGCTGCCCACCGGTACCGCGTGGTCCGTCGGGCCCGACCCCGACGACCTCGCCGCGCTCGACCTCGTCGCCGCGGGCAACGCCGTACTCCCGCTCCCGTCGCTGCTCGCCGACACCGTCCGCCGCCCCGACGTACGGTTCGTGCCGCTCGCCGACCCACCACCGCCGCTGCGTTTCCGCCTCGCGTCCCGCCCGGATGCGCCGGACCCGGCCCTGCTCGCACTCGTCCAGGCCGTCCACCACCTCCTCCGTACCCGCTGACCTCGGGGTCGGCGCGGCCGCCGGAAGGTGTGCGGATCGCGCGGGTGGGTCAGGCGGTCTCGGGCGCGAAGATGGTGACCGGGCCGCCTTCGAGCGCGATCGCGGTCAGGCCGGTGTCGCTGCCGGTGGTGTGCCGCTCGCCGGGCGCCCAGTACGCGGCCTGCCCGGCGGTCACCGGAACCGGTGCCCCGTCCTCGCCGGCCACCCAGCCCGCGCCGGCGACGATCAGGAGTACCTGGTGGGAGACGGCGGGATGGGTGCCGATGACGCCGCCCGGCGCCACCGCCAGGCAGGTCGCTCGCGCCTGCTCGGCGAACTGCGCGATCCGCGTGGCGTGCAGGCTCACGCTGCCGTCGCCGGTCACCTCGTGTTCCGCCCGGTCGAACGTGAAGACCTGCACCGCAGCCCCCTTGTCGCCGTGTCAGCGCGGCGGTTCCGCCGCCCCGGCGCGGATCGTACCGGTCGGCGGCGCGGCACGCCGTACCCGAGCCCGCGCCGGATCTCGTACCGCGGCGCGGATCCGCCGCCGTTCCCGGGGTGTGTGAACGGCCGCGTCGTCACGACGTCCAGGTCAGCGGATTCGGTTGTGCCACAACAGATCCCGGCGCGTCGGGTGCGGGGCGGATGCGGTGGCGGGCCACCTCACGCGACCCGGGCCGCGCCCGTTCCACGTCGCGGGGCGGCCGGACACCGACCGGTCGTCCTGGGCGCGTCCGGCGGGCCGGGGGGCCCGGAGGGACGGACACCCGCTGCGGGGGCCGGCGATGTGGGCGGTGGCGCCGTTTTCGCGTGGTGGGGCGGGTGCGGGGCGTGGCAGGATGGCGCGCATGACGACCAGAGAGGGCGATGCCGCGTAGGCCGCCGGGCGCGCTCCGCGCCACTCCGCTCACCACCCGCGAGATCCGCCGCGCGTTGCTGCGGTACCGGCAGGTGCTCCGCCGGCCGGGCCGCTGGGTGTACCTGCCGCAGCCGGACTGTCCGTGCTGCGACGTCACGTACGAGCGTGACCTGCTCGCCGAGGCGATCCGTACGCTGCCGCCGCGTGCTGCCGGCGCGCTGCGGCGCCGGGTCGGCGAGGTCGACGAGGAACTCCTGCGGCGGAGCCTGCCGGATCCGTACGCCGATCCGGGCCGGCCGTGGTGGCACCGCCGGCTGTTCGCGGACTGAGCGACGCGGCGGCACCGCACGGAGCCGCCGCGCCGAGTACCCGGAATCTGTTGGGGGGCAACGGATCGGGTGTCAGGTCGGGGTGGGTTCGCCGGCGTGGTCGCCGAAGGACCACAGGTTGCCCTCCGGGTCGCGTACGGCGAACTCGCGAGCGCCGTAGTCGGTCTTCGCGAGCGGCCGCACGACGTCGGCGCCGTGTTGCAGGACGCGTTCGTACAGGGTGTCGGGGTCGGTGGTGACGACGTACGCGCCGGCGGTGCCGGGCTGCCGGGACCAGGCGGCGCCGGGTCGGTGGGTGCCGAGCATGATGCCGCCGGCGCCGTCGGGCCAGTTGAGTTGCGCGTGGTGGACGGTGTCGCCGTCGCCGTAGCGTGCGGCCACGACGAACCCGAACGTGTCGACGTAGAAGTCGATCAGCGCCGGGGCGTCAGTGGCCTGGAGCGTCATGAACACCGTCGGATTCGAGCCAGTCATGGCTCCACTCTGACCGTCCGGAGTGGCCGCCGTCTTGGATGTTTCCGAACTCCTCCGCCAGCCACACCCGCGGCGGTACGCCGGTGAACCGGACGAAGTCGCGGCTGAGGTGCGCCTGGTCGCAGTAGCCGGCGGTGGCGGCGATGCCGGCGAGGTCGAGGCGGCCGGGACCGCGTGCGGCGCGGGCGATCGCGGCGCTGGCGTACTCGAAGCGCATGAGCATGGCGACGGTCTTCGGGGTGCGGCCGACCTCCCGTTCGAACAGGGTCGCGAGGTGTCGCGCACTGAGCCCGACGCGGTCGGCGACGGCGGCGACGGGCATCCGGCCGCGGCTGGTTTCCAGCAGGTGCCAGGCGTACGCGAGGTCGGGGCGGACGGACGGGGTGCGCCGCGATCCGTGTAGCCCGACCAGGTGGCGGGCGGTCAGCGCGAACGCCTCGCGCCAGCCGGGCGCCTCGGCGAGCCGGTCGCGCAGCTCGACGACGCGCCTGCCGAGTACGGCGGTGGCGTCGAAGTCGGTGACGCTCAGCTCGGCGCTGGGGAGCCCGAACAGGGCGCGTGCGGCCAGCGGGTGCACGGCCATCTGGATGCCGGCCTGACCGGGCTGCTGCCGTACCTGACTGGCCGCGACGTGCAGCCCGCCCAGTACGACCGGGGCCGGGCGCGCGTCGGGCAGCTCGGCGACGGTCGGCGCGGCCCGTACCCCGTCGTCGAGCGCGACGATGAACGTGAGCAGCGACGACGGCAGGCCCCGGTGCACCGTGTCGGGCACGTCGAACGCCCGGTACCCCACCATCGACACGATCCCCGGCGCGCAGCGCGCGGGGGCCGTCGCGAACTCCCAGCTCATGCCGCCACCCTAACGGCCGCCCACCGTCGGGCGACCCGGTTCGCACCCGACCGCCCGGTACCGGAGGATCGTGTCCCGGAACCCTGTTCGTGCCCACCCGGTCGGTTGCCCGCGCGGGATCCGTTGCCCGCCAACGGATCCGGTGCCGGGCGTCGACGGCCGCGGGAAGCGTTGTCCGCCAACGGATCCGGTGTCAGCAACCATGGGCGCCGGCGTCGTCTCCGGCTACACCGCCGTCGTCGACCCGGAACGGCTCGGGTTGACCGTCCTGGCGTTCGTCCGCCTGCGGTACCCGCACGGCAACGACCGGCCGTTCCACGCGTTGCTGGACAGTACGCCGGAGATCGTGGAGGCGCACCACGTCACCGGCGAGGACTGCTTCGTACCGAAGGTGTCGACCCGGTCGATGCGCCACCTGGAGGAGGTGACCGGCCGGCCGGACGATCACCGGCAGCCGACCCACCCGCGACACCTGAACTCCCGGGCGGGCAAGGGACCGGGGTCCTCGTCGTCGCGGTCGGGCGCGGCCCGGACGGGGGCTCTCCGATCGTCGCGGGTGTCCGGTTGCGGACCGGCGCCGGCGTCCGGGCCGACCACACCCACCCCGTGCACCGTCGTCCAGGCGGCCCCGTAACGGACGGCGCGCCGTAACGGTCGGCGGGGCGTACGCGATGTCCACGGTGCGCGCGGAGATGGCTGTGCCACAACGGATTCCGTGGTTCGGAGCGGGTGACAGCGGCGTGACAGCCGGGTGACAGCGAACGGAACGGTCGGCGCCGGTCCGGTCCCATACGCTGGCCGCGCATTCCGCTGGAGTACCGACATCGAAGGGGAACATCGATGATGATGTCCGCTGTGGCGCGCCGGGTCGGCGTCGCCCTCGGCGCGGGCGTGCTGCTGGCCGCCGCCTGGACCGGGACCGCCGCCGCGTCGACGACGCACGCGGCGCCCGCGACGCACGCGGTCGCCGCCGCCCACGCCGGTACGGTCCGGCCGATGGCGTCGGGCACGAAGTGGTGCGGGTTCGACTACGACACCTGCGTCCAGTCCCAGAACACGTTCCGCCACTACGGCTACCAGGTGGGCCCGCTGTACTGGGCCGGCACCGACAACACCTGCATCCCCGGCCACGACTGCAACGGCTACTGGTTCGACTGGTGGGAGTAGCCCCGGGGCCGGGGACTCCCCGGCGCTGGTAGACCATGATCGCCGCGTGTCCGCTGCCGGGCACGCGGCGATCGCGCTGTGCGGGATCCGTTGCGCGACAACGCTTCCATGGTACGTCAGGCCAGGTGGTCGGTGGTGTGGCGGGCGACCAGGGTGAGGTGGCCGTCGCGCCGGTCCCAGGCGGTCAGTGAACCGTTCGCGACGGGGTCGGATGCGGTCGACGCCATCAGGTCCGCCTCGCTGAGCCCCTCGACCAGGTACCGGGCGAGCCGCGCGGTGAGGTCGTGCCCGACGAGCAGGACGCGTCGGCCGGGCCAGCGGTCGGTGATGTCGGCGAACAGCGACCGGAGCCGCAGCGCCACGTCGGCCCAGGACTCGCCGCCCGGCGGCCGGTGGTAGAGCCGGCCGGTACGGGCGCGGCGTTCGGCCTCCTCCGGGTACCGGGCGGTGATGCCGTCGTCGGTGAGCCATTCGAGTACGCCGAGTTCCTGGTCGCGGAGGCGCTCGTCGGTGACGACCAGCTCGGGTGCGGGCGCGCCGGGGGTGGCCAGGGCGATGTCGAGGGTCTGCTGGCAGCGCCGGTACGGCGAGACCACGACGATCTGCGGTGCGGTGGCGGCGTCGAGTCCGGCGAGCCAGCGGCCCACTCCCGCGGCGTGTTCCCGTCCGGTGGCGGTGAGGGTGACGTCGGCGTCGCGGTGGTCGATCCCGGCGTGGTGGCGGCCGGCGGCGACCGCGTCGGCCCAGGCGACGTTCGCGGTGGACTGGCCGTGGCGGACGACGCCGAGCCACGACACGTCCAGCCGTACGGGCAGGTGGGGGTGGGTGTCCGTGCTCGATGCGATCATGGTGGGCCCAGCGTATCGGCGGATGCCCGCCGCGGACAGCGGTGCGGTCAGAGGATTCCGGCGCGGGCGGCGGCGAGTGCGGCGTCGGCGGCCCGGTCGGCGTCGCGGTCGCGTACCGGCTCGTGCGTGACGAACAGCCGGTAGTACACGGGGGCGACGGCCACCCGGATCACCTCGGTGGCGTCCGTACCGGCGGGCAGCTCGCCGCGCTCGACGCCGCGGCGTACGACGACGGCGGACTGGTCGTGGCGGGCGGCGAAGAACTCGTGCAGCGCGCGGGCGGCGTCGTCGCTCTGTACGGCCGCGGCGACGAACGCGCGCGCGACCGGTCCCTCGTCGGGATCGGCGAAGCCGTGCCGGACGAGGCGGACGATGCGGCGCAGGTCGTCGTCGACGGACCCGGTGTCGGGGATCGGCCACGGTTCGTTCCGGGCGAGTTCCAGCGCGTCGGCGATCAGCCCGTCGGCGTTGGTCCACCGCCGGTACACGCTGGTCTTGTGGACGCCGGACCGGGTGGCCACGTTGTCGACGGTGAGGCCGCGGTAGCCGTGCGCGGCGAGTTCGGCGAGGGTGGCCTGCCGTACGGCGTCGCGTACGCGGGCGCTGCGGCCACCGGGACGCTTCTCCAAAGTCTCCTCCAGTTGCGTTAAGGATCGGACTCGTGCTAGGTTAACGCTACCGAAGTTGCGATTGGAGTTCCATCCTGACCACTCAGCTGTCCCTCAAGAACGTCACCCGGTCGTACGGTGCGCGCCTCGTCCTCGACCGGCTCACCGTCAGCGTCCGCCCCGGCGAGCGCGTCGGCATCGTCGGCGAGAACGGTTCGGGCAAGTCCACGCTGCTGCGGCTGATCGCCGGCGCGGACGTACCGGACGACGGTGAGATCACCGTGCAGGCCGCGGGCGGCGTCGGCCACCTCGCCCAGACGCTCGACCTGCCCGGCGACACCACGGTGCAGGGCGCCGTCGACGCCGCGTTGGCCGACCTGCGCGCGCTGGAACGCGACATGCAGCGCGCCGCCGAGACCCAGGACATGACCGCGTACGGCGAGCTGCTCGGCGCGTTCGAAGCGCGCGACGGGTGGGAGGCCGACTCCCGGGTGGACGCGGCGCTGCACGCCCTCGGGCTGGCGTACGTCGGGCGGGGTCGGCCGCTGTCCGCGCTGTCCGGCGGCGAGCGCGCCCGGCTCGCGCTCGCCTGCCTGCTGGCCGCCGCGCCCGAGGTACTGCTGCTGGACGAGCCGACCAACCACCTCGACGAGGCCGCGACGACCTGGCTGGAGGACCGGCTGCGCGCGCACCGCGGCACCGTCGTGGTCGTCTCGCACGACCGGATCTTCCTGGACCGGGTGGCGACCGCGATCGTGGAGGTCGAGGACGGCGTCGCGACCCGCTTCGGCGGCGGGTACAGCGGGTTCCTGGCGGCGAAGGCGGCGGCCCGGCAGCGCTGGGCGCAGGCGTACGCGGACTGGCGGGCGGAGGTCCGGCGGGTCACCGACTTCGCCGCGACCACCGCGCACCGGGTCGCCACCGGCCGCGCGATGACCGACAACAACAAGATGGCGTACGACCGGAACGCCGGCCGGGTACAGAGTTCCGTCGCCTCCCGCGTACGCCAGGCGCAGGAACGGTTGCGCCGGCTGCACGCCGACCCGGTGCCGTGCCCGCCGGAACCGTTGCGGTTCCGGGGGACGTTCGCGACCGCGGCGCCGTCCGGGCGCACCGTGGTGGAGCTGCGCGACGTGCGGGTCGCCGACCGGCTGCGCGTACCGGAGCTGCGGATCGGGGCGGGGGACCGGCTGCTCGTGGACGGCGGCAACGGCGCGGGCAAGTCCACGCTGCTGCGCGCGATCCGTACGGCGGCCGGGCCGCGCGCCGGGTACCTGGCGCAGGAGGTGGAGTTCGCGCCGGGCCGTACGGTGGCCGAGTCGTACCCGGGTGAGGTGGCCGAGTTGCTGGCGACCGGACTCTTCCGGGACGACGCGCTGGACTCCGACGTGGCGGCGCTGTCGGTGGGGCAGCGGCGCCGGCTCGCGCTGGCCGTGCTGCTGACGGGGGAGTACGAGGTGCTGCTGCTCGACGAACCCACCAACCACCTGTCACTGACCCTGGTCGAGGAGCTGGAACGGGCCCTCGACGGCTACCGCGGCGCGCTCGTCGTCGCCAGCCACGACCGGGCGCTGCGACGGCGCTTCACCGGTCGACGGATCACGCTCTCGGAGGGATGCCTGTGCTGATCGACGGTTCCCCGTACGGTGTCGTCACCGGTCCGGACGGCGCGCTGTGGTTCACCCTGCTGGACGGTCGCATCGGCCGAGTCGTACCGGGTGCCGAGCCGACGCTGTTCCCGCTGGATCCGGCCGACGGCCAACCGACCGTCATCACCGTCGGCCCGGACGGCGCGCTCTGGTTCACCGAGTACGCCGGGGGTCGGGTCGGCCGGATCACCGTCGACGGCACCCTCACCGCGTACGAGGTGGCCGCGCCGTACGGGATCGCGGCGGGTCCGGACGGGGCGGTGTGGTTCACCCAGTTGCAGGGCGACCGGATCGGCCGGATCGACGCCACGGGCGCGATCGAAACGTTCGACCTGCCCACCGAGAACGCCATGCCGTCGGCGATCACGGCCGGCCCGGACGGTGCGCTGTGGTTCACCCTCAACCAGGGCGACGCGATCGGCCGACTCACCGTCGCCGGCGAGATCACGCTGCATCCCTTGCCCACCAAGGGTTCCGCGCCGGTCGGCATCTGCGCAGGGCCGGACGGCGCGCTGTGGTTCGTGGAGATCGGGGCCGGCCAGATCGGCCGCATCGACGTGACCGGCACGGTCACCGAGTATCCGCTGCCGGACCGTGCCGCGCGCCCGCACGCGGTCGTCGCCGGGCCGGACGGCGCCCTCTGGTTCACCGAGTGGGCCGGCTGCCGGCTCGGCCGCATCACCACCTCCGGCACGATCACCGGGTACCCGCTGGCGGGTGCGGAACCGCACGGGCTCGCGGTGGGCCCGGACGGTCGGATCTGGGTGGCGATGGAATCCGGTGCGCTGCAACCGGTTCCGGTGGACTGACCATCCACTGTGGACACCGGTACGGCCGGGCGGGCGCGACGACACCCGCCCGGCCGCGCCGCTTCAGTAGTACGACCAGGTGACCGGGCGGGCCTTGTAGAATCCGGCGCCGGGGAGTCGCAGTGCCGTCGGATGCGTGCCGTCGTACCGGAAGAGGTAGACGGTGTCGGACAGGTAGTTGCTGCCCGTGCAGTGGTTCTTCCACGCTTCGACGATCCTGCCGTCCCGCTGGGTGCCGAACGCCTTGACGCAGCTGCGACTCGCGGGCACGCTCCACCGTGTCGGCGGCCGGCCGGAGTACTTGTCGTAGTGGTAGACGGCGTTGCCGGCGATCCACATCCGGTGCCGGGCGCTGCCGGTCATCGGCGACAGGTCGTGCGCCCCGGTGACCCGTCCCCGGCCCACGTTCAGGTTGCCGCCGTGCCGGGTGAGGTTTCCACGACCGATGTCGTACTGGTAGAGCGTGCTGCCGCCGACCGCCCAGAGCCGGCCGTCGCTGTACAGGACGCCGTGCGCGGACGGCTGCCGGTAGACCTTCGGCGAACGGGAACCCTTGGGGTAGTAGAGAAGTCGCCCCTCCCCGCAGCCGCCGCACGCGACCCCGGTACTGTCCGCGACCGCGACGCCGCCGTTGGGCAGCAGTTCGATCGAGTGCGGGTTTCTGGTGCCCTGCCTGGGATTCGGCACCGTGGCCGACCAGATCCGCCGACCCGACGGGTACGCGAAGATGCCGACGTTGCCGTTGCCCGCGGAGACGAGCACGTCCCACTGGCTCCCGTACCGGCGGAACTTGACGTCGGTGAGGTGGCCCCAGCGGCCGCCGCCGAGCGTCCGCTGCCAGCAGATCGGGTTGGTACGGCGCCAGTCCACGTCCTGGCGCAGGATGAGCACGCGCCCGTGGTTCTGGTCCACGGCGCCGATCAGGTTGCTGTGCACGGTGCACGCCGTACGCGCGGCGGCGGGTGCGGCCGGCGCCGCGACGGCGAGCCCGCCGAGTACGGCGGCGGTGACGACGGTTGCGAGTCTTCGCACGGTCCTTCCTCCGTTCCCCGTTCACGGAAACCGCCATGGTGACAGGGGATCCGCGCGCCCGCCGTCGGGTCGGCGACTCTTGGCGCGATCCGACACCGGCCGCCGTCCGCTGTGCGCGAACAGGCACGACGACCCGCCGCCCCACCTGACACCCTGGTACGCATGGAGATCCTCGACGTCCTGCCGTCCCTGCGGATGCTGCGCTTCGCCGTCGGCAGCGCGTACCTGTGGCGCGACGGCACCGAGCTGACGCTCGTCGACACCGGCCCGGTCGGCTCCGCCGCCGAGATCGCCGCCGCGCTGGACGGTGAGCTGCGCCGGATCGTCCTGACGCACTGGCACGAGGACCACACCGGATCCGCCGCCGACCTCGCCGACCGGTACGGCGCGGAGGTCGTCGCGCACCGCCTGGAGGCGCCGGTGATCCGCGGCGACCGGGCCGGCGCGCCGCCCGTACTGGAGCCGTTCGAGGTGCCGATCCGCGCGGCGGTTCCGGCGCTGCCGCCCGCCCCGCCCTGCCGGGTCGACCGGGAGGTCGGGGACGGGGACACGCTGGCGTTCGGCGGCGGTGCGGTGGTGGTCGCCGTACCCGGGCACACCGACGGGTCGATCGCCGTCCACCTGCCCGGCCCGCGGGTGCTGTTCACCGGCGACGCCGTCGCCAACGTCGGCCGGACGATGCTGGGCGTCTTCAACACCGACCGGGCCCGCGCCGTACGGTCGCTGCACCGGTTGGCGGCGCTCGACGCGGACACCGCGCTGTTCGGCCACGGCGAGCCGATCGCGCGCGACGCCGCGCCAGCGCTGCACGCCGCTGCCGCCGCGACCTGACCGCCGGATCCGCCTGCCCCGCAAGGAAACCCACTTCCCGGAGCGTTCCGACGCGCAGCGGGTGCCGGGCTGCCGGCGGGGCATCGTCGTACACCTTGGTGTGGGGTCGAGAGCCGGCCCGGGTGAAACGCGATCGGCACGACGCGCGCCCGGCGACCGTGACGGACGGCGCCGCGGCGGGACCTTTCCGCCCAGAACGGGGCGAACACGGGATTGTTCGATATGGTCCGCGCAGAGCCGTACGGGGTTCATCCTGGGGGCAGCGGCCCCGGAACCGGTTGCCGGGCCGGGCCGGACGGTACGCGGACCCGTTGGCCGGGCAGCTGCGCGCGCGGGCAGCGCAAAACGGGGCTTGAGGAGGCGCCATGTCCCACCGTCAGTTCGGCTTTCTCGTCGGTCTCCTGATCGTGTGGCTGTGGGCGAGCCTCGGGTTCCTGATCGCGTTGGGGGCCGCGGCCGCCGGCCTGGTCGGCTACGGGGTCGTCCGCGTCCTGGAAGGCGACATCAAGTGGGCGGACGTGACCGAACGGTTCACGTCGACGAAGCGGTGACGGATCGCCGGTCGCAAACAGCGAAGGAGTACGAACTATGGCTGCGGATGCCGGTAACGAGGCTGCCAGGGCCGGATCGACGGGTACGGGGGAGCGCGGCCAGTCGGCGCCGAACGGGCCGAGCCGCCCGGTCGGCTCGGCCGGTACGCACGCGTCGCTGAGCAGCGAGCACGGCCAGACGCGGATCGCCGACGGTGTCGTCGCGAAGATCGCCGGCATGGCGGCCCGCGAGATCCCCGGCGTGTACTCGATGGGTACCGGCCTGGCGCGCCGGATGGGGCAGATCCGGTCCCTGGTGCCGGGCGGTACCGACACGTCGTCGGCGAGTCAGGGGGTCGGCGTGGAGGTCGGCGAGCGGGAGGCCGCGGTCGACCTGGACGTCGTCACCTGGTACGGGCAGAGCATCGTCGAGGTGTCGGATGCCGTGCGCGCCAACGTGATCCAGCGGGTCGAGGGCATGACCGGGCTGCACGTGGTGGAGGTCAACATCAGCGTCGACGACATCTACGTCGAGGGCGAGGAGTCCGAGTCCAAGGAGTCGCGGGTCCAGTAGCGGCGGGCAGCTCCGGGATGCGTCGGCAGCACGCCGCCGGTGGCCGCGGAGGGGGTGACGGTCCTGGACCGAGGCGTACTGGCCCGCGCGGTCGCG
This sequence comes from Actinocatenispora rupis, assembly GCF_016861975.1. Lineage (GTDB taxonomy): Bacteria > Actinomycetota > Actinomycetes > Mycobacteriales > Micromonosporaceae > Actinocatenispora > Actinocatenispora rupis. The sequence continues at coordinate 98,265 of NZ_BOMB01000017.1, forward strand.
GCCGCCGCCGGCGCCGCGCAGGGGGTCGCTGCGCTGGTACCGGGCGGTGGCGTGCCGGCGGTCACGCAGGTGCCGGGTGACGCGATCGTGGGCGTGGCGCTCGGCGGGTCGGCCGTGTCCGTGCACGTCGTGATCGACCGGCTTCCGCTCGAACCGGTCGTCACCGGGGTGGCCGCGGCCGTCGCCACCGTACTGGCGGATGCGGGCGACGAGCGGCGGGTGGAGGTCGTCGTCGAGGACGTGGTGGACGAGGCGGTCGAGTCGGCCCTGCGCCGTGGTGCCGATGGCGGGGAGGTGCGGTGATGCGGGTCGTCAACAGGTTGGCCGCGCTGCTGCTCGGTCTCGTCCTGCTGGCGGGTGGTCTGCTCGCGCTCGTCGAGGGCGTACTCGCCGCCGCCGGGCGCCGGCCGTGGCCCGTGGACTTCGCCCGCTGGTACGGGCCGTTGACGCGGACGCCGCTGAGTTCGTCGGTCGTACTCGGGGTGTCGATCGGCATCGGCGTCCTCGGGATTCTGGTGCTGCTGCTGGAACTCCGGCCGTGGGCGCCGGTCCGGCTGGGCATCCGGCGCGCCGACGACCCGCGCCCGCTCACCTGGTGGGTACTCCGCAGATCGGTGGAACGGCAGGTGTCGGCGGCCTGCGACGGGGTTCCCGGGCTGTCCGAGACGCACACCCGGCTGCGCGGCCGGGACCAGCGCTGGCGCCTGGTCGTCCGGCCGCGGGGCCGGAACGACGCCCGCCCCGACGTGGACCGCACCGTCGCCGCGGTACTCGACCGGGTCGCCGCGCCCGGCGCCGTCCGGGTCCGCGTCGCGCTGCGCCGGCCGAAGCGGGTGGCGTGATGGACGGGTTCAACCGCGGCCTGTTCATCGTCCTCGGCGTACTGCTGGTGGTGATCGGCGCCGCCGGCACGCTCGTCAGTCTCGGCCGGGTGCCGCGCGTCGACGCGGCGACGACCCTGCTGCCGCCCATCGTACGGAACCGTTGGCACGACTGGGGTACGGCCGCCTGGCTCGTGGTCGCCGCCGCCGGCCTGGTCCTCGCCGTACTGGCGTTCCTGCTGATCCGCGCGCAGTTGCTGCCGCGCGCCGGGCAGCAGATCTCGGACCTGCTGTTCGGCGGCCCGGACGACGAGGAGACGCACCCCGGCCGCACCCGCGTACGGTCGGCGGCGGTCGTGCACAGCATCGAGCGCGACCTCGCCCGGCACCCGAAGGTACGGCGGGTGCGCGTGGACATCAGCGGGGACCGCGCCGATCCGCGCATCCACGCCCGCCTCGAACTCAGCGACGAGTGCGACGTCACCCGGCTCCAGTCGTACGTGACGGAGTCGTTGACGCGGTTCACCACCACCACCGGCCTCGACCCGACCCGGATGCAGGTCGTACTGTCGCTGACCGGCCGGGGCGGCCACCGCGTCCACTGAGCCGCGCGCGGGCGCTCAGCGCAGGAGCGCGATCACCGGGCCGAACGCGTCGAGATTGCAGTCCCGGACGGTGAAGTAGCTCAACCCGAGCCGGTCCCGGAACTCCCGCAGTTGTGCGGCGATCTGCGGCACGCTGCCGATCAGTACGGTGGGCACGTCGAGCAGCTGGTCCGGCGAGAGCCCGCGTACCGGGCCGAGCCGTGCCGCGGCGGCGGTCCGGTCGGTGGTGACGACGACGCGCCACACGAGGACGTTCAGTTCCAGTGCGGGGAAGCGGTCGCCGGCCCGGCCGCGGACGTACGCGATGCGTTCGGCGATGCCGTCGACGGGGGACAGGTCGCCCTTGCGGCCGTCCGGTGTCGCGGCGAACCCGGTGAACCCCACGATGTCCGCGTACTCGGCGGCCAGCGCGAGCACCCGGTCGCCGCGCCCGCCGATCCACAGCGGCGGCCCGGGTCGCTGCACCGGCGCCGGCTGGTACGTCCCGTCGGCGAACAGTTCGCGGAGCCGGGCCACGGTACGGGCGAGGTGGTCGACGCGGGCGCGGGCGCCGGGCCAGGGCAGTCCGGCGGTGTCGAACTCGTGGCGTTCGTAGCCGGTGCCGAGACCGAGGTCGAACCGCCCGTCGGTGAGCCGGTCGACGGTCGCCACGTCGCGCGCGAGCAGCGTCGGGTTGTGGAAGCCGGTGTTGAGCAGCGCGGTGGTGAGCCGCACCCGGTCGGTCGCGGCGGCCGCGGCCATGACGGCCGGCAGCGGGCCCCACATCGAGAGGTGGTCGGCGACGCCGATGGTGTCGTAGCCGTAGCGTTCGGCGCGGCGGCAGCGTTCGACGAACTCGGCGCGCGTGGTCACGTCGGTCAGGTAGACGCCGAAGCGGAACGGTCGTGGACGGTCGGCCATCGGGCTGACTCCCTTCCCGCGGCGCGGACCGGCGGCGCCCGGCCCCGATGCGTCGCGCGCCCATTGCACCACCGGGACCGGTCCGTACGCCCGGGGGCGTTTTCAACCGTGAGCGCCGGTGGGGTGCGTGTCGCGCTTGAAACCGCCCCCTGTGTGCCGGCTGCCCGCCGTGTCACGGTCGGCCCATGGAACGCCACAGGTCGTACGGACGGGATGGGCTGCCGGCATGAGGATCCTGATGATCACCCACGGCAGCCGCGGCGACGTGCAGCCGTTCGCCGCCGCCGCGCGCGCCGCCGCCGCCCGCGGCCACCATGTCGTACTCGCCGCGCCGGCCGCCACCGCCGGCCTCGCCGAGCCGTACTGCGCGGAGCTGGTGCGCATCCACGACGGGCCGAACGTGCTCGCCACCGACACCACCGTGGTACGCGGGCTGGAGCAGAAGTTCCGCGGGGTGCGGGGCAAGGCGCAGCTGCTGCAGTCGGCGCGCAAGACGCGGCGGCTGGTCGCGCTGTTCCGCGCCGACCTGGCCGATCTGGTCGCGGATCTGCGGCGCCGCAACGAGATCCCGGACGTGGTGCTCTACCACGCGAGCGTGCCCGGCCACCACCTCGCGGACTACCTCGGCGCGCCCAGCGTACTGATGTGCCCGCAGGCGTACTGGGTGCCCAACGGCACGTTCCCCGACCCGTCGTTCCCGTTCCGGGTGCCGCGGGTGTGCAACCGCGCCACGTACGTCGCCAGCCCGGCGATCCTGTGGACGTACGCGGGTGGCAGTGCCGGGTGGCGGCGCCGGCAGCTCGGCCTGCGGCACCGCCCGTACGGGAAGCTGCGGCAGGTGGACGGGTCGCCGACGACCGTGCTCAACGCGTTCAGCCGGCTGTTGTTGCCGGACGGCATGCACTATCCCGACGACGTGCACACGACCGGGTTCTGGACGCTGCCGCTCGCCGACGGCTGGCGCCCGGACCGCGCGCTCGCCCGTTTCCTCTCCGCCGGCCCGCCGCCGCTGTACGTCGGCTTCGCCAGTTCGGTGACCGCGGAGCCGGGCGCGCTCGGCCACCTCGTCGGCGCCGCCGTACGCGAGGCCGGGGCGCGCGCGGTCGTGGTGGGTGGCTGGACCGGGATGCGGCCCGACGACCTCGGCCCCGACACGATCCTCGTCGACGACGTGCCGTTCGACTGGCTGTTCCCGCGGGTGTCGGCCGTCGTCCACCATGGCGGGCTCGGCACGCTCGCGACCGCGATGGCGACCGGCAGGCCGCAGGTCGTGTGCCCGTCGTTTCCGGACCAGTGGTTCAACGCCCGGCGGCTGCACGAGCTGGGGGTCGCGCCGGAACCGTTGGCCCGCCGCCGTCTCACCGGGGACGGCCTCGTCCACGCCGTACGCGAGGTGCTGGGCGATCCGCGGTACGCCGCGCGGGCAACGGAACTCGGTACCGACATCCGAGCCGAACGCGGTGCGGAGGCCGCGGTGGACGTCCTGGAGAAGGTGGCGGCGGGCACCGCGGTGCGCGGCGCGCTGAGCCGCGTCGCGGTCAGACAACGAGAAACGGAGTGACGGTGAAGGGAATCGTACTGGCGGGAGGCACCGGGACGCGGCTGCACCCGGTGACCCTGTCGATGTCGAAGCAACTCGTTCCGGTCTACAACAAGCCGATGATCTACTACCCGCTGTCGGTGCTCATGCTGGCCGGCATCCGGGAGATCCTGATCGTCACGACGCTGGAGGACATCACCGGGTTCCGGCGGCTGCTGGGCGACGGCGGGCAGTGGGGGCTGCGGCTGAGCTACGCGATCCAGTCCGCGCCGCGCGGCATCGCCGACGCGCTGATCGTCGGCGCCGACCACGTCGACGGCGAGCCGGTGGCACTCGTGTTGGGGGACAACATCTTCCACGGCCCCGGCATGTCCCGGCTGCTGCGCCGGGCCGTCGCCGAACTGACCGGCGCCGTCCTGTTCGGCTACCCGGTCGCCGACCCGCAGCGGTACGGCATCGCCGAGGTGGACGCCGACGGCGTGCTGCGCGGACTGGTGGAGAAGCCCGCGGAGCCGACCTCGAACCTCGCCGTCACCGGCCTCTACCTGTACGACGGGCGCGCGGTGGACATGGCGCTGCGGCTGACCCCGTCGGCGCGCGGCGAGCTGGAGATCACCGACCTGAACCGGTTGTACCTGGAGCTGGGGGAGGCGCGGGTGGTGAACCTGGGGCGCGGGTTCGCGTGGCTGGACGCGGGCACGCACGAGTCGCTGCTGGCGGCGAGCGAGTACGTGCGGACGTTGGAGGAACGGCAGGGCATCCGGATCGCGTGCCTGGAGGAGATCGCGCTGCGGATGGGGTTCATCAGCGCCGCGGACTGCTACCGGCTGGGCGAGCAGCTGGGCCGCACCGCGTACGGCCGGTACGTGATGGACGTGGCGAGCGCGGTGCAGCGGGCCGGCCTGCGGGAGGTCGTGCGATGAGGGTCCTGGTCACCGGCGGCGCCGGGTTCATCGGCTCGACCTACGTACGGAGCCTGCTCACCGGGCGGCTCACCGACGCCGTACCGGACGAGGTGGTGATACTGGACAGCTTCACGTACGCGGGGAACCGGGCGAACCTGGCGCCGGTGGCCGACGATCCGCGGCTGCGTGTGGTGGCCGGCGACATCGCGGACGTCGGCGCGGTCGAGGAGGTCATGGCCGGCACCGACACGGTCGTGCACTTCGCCGCGGAGTCCCATGTGGACAGATCGATCGCCGGCTCGGCGGAGTTCGTGCGTACCAACGTGGTCGGCACGCACTGCCTGCTGGCCGCGGCGCTGGCGGCCGGGGTGCGGCGCTTCGTGCACGTGTCCACCGACGAGGTGTACGGCTCGGTCGAGCACGGCGCGTGGCCCGAGACGCACCCGCTCGGACCGAACTCCCCGTACGCCGCGTCGAAGGCGGCCGCCGACCTGATCGCCCGCTCGTACTTCGTCACGCACAGGCTGCCGGTGCTGGTCACCCGCTGTTCCAACAACTACGGCCCGTACCAGCACCCGGAGAAGTTCGTCCCGATGGCGGTCTGCACGCTGCTCGGCGGCGGCACCGTCCCGCTGTACGGCGACGGCCGGCACGTCCGCGAGTGGCTGTACGTCGACGACCACTGCCGCGGCATCCAGCTCGTCGCCGAGCGCGGCCGCCCCGGCGAGATCTACAACATCGGCGGCGGCACCGCGCTGACCAACCGGGATCTGTTGGCACGACTGCTGATGGCGACCGGCGCCGGCTGGGACCGCGTCCGGTACGTGCCCGACCGCAAGGCCCACGACCGCCGGTACGCGCTGGACACCGGGAAGATCCGCCGGCTCGGGTACCGGCCGACGGTCGGGATGGAGGACGGCCTGGTCCGCACCCTCGACTGGTACGCTACGCACCGGCAGTGGTGGGAACCGTTGCGCGCCGGTACGTCGGTGGGGCAGCCGGGGTGAACCACCGGCGGCTCGTCGCGGCACTGTCCGGGCTGATCCTGGCGGTGTTCGTGGCGGGCCTGTCGAGCACCATCGTCGCGAACGCGCTGCCGGCGATCGTCCGCGACCTGCACGGCAGCGCCGCCGGGTACACCTGGATCGTCACCTCGTCGCTGCTCGCCGCCACCGCCAGCGGGCCGGTCTGGGGCAAGCTCGCCGACCGTACCCGGCGGAAACCGTTGGTACAGGCGGCGATCGCGTTGCTGGGGCTCGGTACGGCGCTGGCCGGGTTCGCCCCGGACACCGGCGTCCTGATCGCGCTGCGGGTGGTGGAGGGCGTCGGCGCGGGCGGCCTGGTGTCGCTGGCCCAGACGCTGATCGCGGCGCTCGTGGCCCCTCGCGAGCAGGGCCGCTACATGGCGTACTTCACCGCGGCCGGTGGTGTCGCGTCGATCGGCGCGCCACCGCTCGGCGGCCTGCTCGTCGGCACGCCGTACGTGGGGTGGCGGGCGTGCTTCTGGGTGGGCGTACCGGTCGCGGCGCTGGCGTACGTGCTGGTGCGGCGGACCCTGCACGAGCCGGGACACGCCCGCGGCACCGGTACCGTCGACTGGTGGGGCGCGCTGCTCATCCCGGGCGGCATTGCCGCGCTGCTGCTCTGGTTCGGCGTCGCCGGGCCGATGTCCGGGTGGCTGTCCTGGCCGAGTCTGGCGCTGCTCGCGGTGAGCGCCGCGCTCGTCGCCGCCGCCGTCCGGGTCGAACGCCGCGGCGCGGACCCGATCGTCCCGCCCCGCCTCGTACGCCGGCCGACGATGGTGCTGTCCCTCGTGGCCTGGGTCGCGGTCGGCGTACCGATGATCGCCGCGCCGGTGTTCCTCGCCCGCTACCTCCAGACCGCCCGCGGGTACGGTCCCGCCGGCTCCGGGCTGCTCACCGTACCGATGGTGCTGGCGGTCGTGGTGGCGACAGCGGTGTGCGGCCGGATCGTGCGCCGTACCGGACGGTGCCGGCCGCCGCTGGTCGTCGGCGCGAGCCTGCTCGTCGCCGGTCTGGCCCTGCTCGGCACGATCGGCGCGTCGACGCCGCTGCAGCTGGTCGCCGCCGGCACCGTCCTGGTCGGCCTCGGTACCGGCGCGTGCAGCCAGAACATCGTCGTCGTCGCGCTGCACTCGCTGGACCGCCGCGACCTCGGCGCCGGTACGGCCACGCTCACGTTCTTCCACCTGCTCGGCGGCGCCGCCGGCCTGTCCCTCCTCGGCTCCGTGTACGCGACGCGCACCGCCGCGGCGACGCCGCGCGCGTACGGATCGGCGACGGGGACGGTGTTCGCGGTGATGGCGGGGGTCGCGGTGGTGGCGCTCGTCGCGGTGTGCCTGCTCGGCCGTACGCCGCTGCCCGCGCGGGCACCGCTCAGCGGTCCGCCGCCCACACCGGCCCGTACGGGAAGGCGTGCGCGCGTACGGAGTCGGGACGCAGGGTGGAGCTGAAACCGGGGGCGGTCGGCGCCCGGTACCGGCCGGAGCGCACCACCACCGGGTCGACGAAGTGCTCGTGCAGGTGCTCGACGTGCTCGATCACCCGCCCGTCCAGGCTGCCGCTGACCGCGACGTAGTCGAACATCGCCAGGTGCTGTACCAGTTCGCAGAGGCCGACGCCGCCGCCGTGCGGGCACACCGGTACTCCGAAGCGCGCGGCGAGCAGCAGGTTGGCGACGTTCTCGTTGACGCCGGCGACCCGGGTCGCGTCGATCTGCAGGATGTCGACGGCCTTCGCCTGGAGCAGTTGCTTGGCCACGACGCGGTTGGCGAGGTGTTCGCCGGTGGCGATCCGGATCGGGGCGACGGCCCGCGCGATGGCCGCGTGCGCCAGTACGTCGTCCGGGCTGGTGGGCTCCTCCACCCACGCCGGATCGAACTCGGACAGCGCCTGGATCCACCGGATCGCGGTACCGGTGTCCCAGCGCTGGTTGGCGTCCACGGCGATCCGTACGTCGCGGCCGCAGGTGCTGCGCGCCAGCCCGAGCCGGCGTACGTCGTCGGCCAGGTCCGCGCCGACCTTCAGCTTCAGGTGCGTGAACCCGCTGTCCATCGCCTCCCGGCACAGGCGCGCGAGCTTCGCGTCGTCGTACCCGAGCCAGCCGGGGCTGGTGGTGTAGGCGGGATAGCCGTCGGCGAGCAGCCGCGCGGTCCGCTCGGCGCGCCCCGGTACGGCGGCCCGCAGGATGTCCAGCGCCTGGTCCCGGTCGAGTACGTCGGTGAGGTAGCGGAAGTCGACCAGGTCGACGATCTGCTCCGGCGTGAGTTCCGCGAGCAGCCGCCACAGCGGCTTCCCGGCGCGCTTGGCCTTCAGGTCCCACAGGGCGTTGACGACCGCGCCGATCGCCATGTGCATGACGCCCTTCTCCGGCCCCAGCCACCGGAACTGCGAGTCGTGCACGAGGCGCCGGGAGAGCGCGGCCATGTCCGCCAGGGTGTCGGCCAGCGGCAGCCCCACCACCAGCGGTGCCAGCGCCGCGATCGCCGCGGTCTGCACGTCGTTGCCGCGCCCGATCGTGAACACGTACCCGTGGCCCTCGTACCCGTCGTCGGCGTCGGTGTGCACGACGACGTGCGCGGCCGAGTAGTCCGGGTCGGGGTTCATCGCGTCGGACCCGTCGAGCCACCGTGACGTCGGGAACCGCAGGTCGTGGGTGTCCAGGCGGACGATCGTCGTACTCATCGGTGGTTCCCTTCAGCCGGTGGCGTCGCCGATCCGGTAGGTACGGCTGGCCGTGCCGCGCAGCAGCTGGTCGCGCTCGTGCGGCCGGTAGGCGCCCGTCATCGCGTCGTACGAGCGCCACAGCGCCCGGTATCCGGTACTGAGCCGGTCGACCGGGAAGTTGCTGCCGAACATGCACCGGTCGGGTCCGAACGCCGCGACCGCGTCGTCCACGACCGGCCGCAGTACGCGCAGGTCCCAGTCCGGGGAGACGAACCGCAGCCCCGAGATCTTCAGTACCGAGCGCGGTACCTCGCGGGCGAAGCGGCGCAGCCCGGCGCGCCACCCGTCGCGATCCGCCGGGTCGGTGGGCGGCAGCCCAGTGTGTTCGAGGACGACGGTCAGCTCGGGGCGGGCCCGGCACACCGCGGTCGCCTGCGCCAGCTGGTGCGGCCACACCTGCAGGTCGAAGCTGAGTCCGCGGGCGGCCAGCCGGTCCAGCCCGGCGCCGAACCGGTCGTCGTCCAGCAGGTTGTCCCGCGGCACGTCGGCGCGCACCGAGCCCGGGTCGTACCAGGCCTGCTGCCGGATCCCCCGGAACATCCCGTACTCCTGGTGCCGGTCCAGCACGTCGTCGAGGTCCGGCGCGCGCAGGTCGGCGTACCCGACGCAGACGGTGGGGACGCCAGAACCGTTGCGTACCAACGAATCCAGCCACGCCGTTTCGAGTACCGGATCGAGGGTGTGGTCGAGCTCGGCCTGGACGTGGACGACGCCGGCCAGGTCCACGCCGTCGGTGTCGCGCCGCCAGTCCGCCACCAGGTAGTCGTGCCGGAGCGCGGCGCTGCCGTCGTCACCCAGCCACGGGTACCGGAACCGCGACAGGTCCCACAGGTGCATGTGGGCGTCCACCACGGCGCCCGGCGTCATGACCGGAAACCGTAGCTGCTGCGCCCGTCCGGGCTCATCGACACCAGCCCGCCGTCCACGAGCACGTCCGTGCCGGTGACGTACGACGCGGCCGGCGAGGCGAGGAAGCCGATGACGCTCGCCACCTCGGCCGGCTCGCCGCAGCGGTCGAGCGGGCAGGCGCCGCCCCACACCGGCTCCCACCGCTCCCGGTCGCCGTCGGCCGCGCGGTCCAGCACCTCGGTCCAGATGTACCCGGGGCTGACGCTGTTCACGCGGATGCCGTCCGGGGCCAGGTCGAGCGCCTGGCACCGGGTCAGCTCCAGCACCCCACCCTTGCTCGCGTTGTACGTCCAGCGGCCGGCCTGCGAGATGTGGCCCGAGATGCTGGCGACGTTGACGACGGCGGGGGAGGTCGATCGCGCGAGTGCCTTGACGGCGGCGGCGACCAGCCGGGCCGGGGCGAGCAGGTTGACGTCCAGGGTGCGCTGCCACTGCTCGTCGGTCGCGTCGACGCCGGCGAGCAGGAACACCGCCGCGTTGTTGACGAGTACGTCGAGGGCGCCGTCCGGGCCCGCGGCGGCCGCGACCAGCTCGTCGGCGGCGCCGTCGGCGGTGATGTCGGCGACCACGGTGGTCAGCCGGCCGGCCGAGCCGTCCAGGCTCCTTTCGACGGTACGGAGGCCGTCGGCGTTGACGTCGACGCCCGTGACGTACGCGCCCTCGGCGACGAACTGCCGGGCGGTGGCGGCCCCGATCCCGCTGCCCGCGCCGGTGACCAGGACGTACCGTCCGGCGAAACGGTCGGGGACCACCGCCGGGGCGGTGCTGCTGGCGCTCATCCGTGGCTCCCTTCTGCCGCGGGACCGGCCGCCGCGTACGCCGGGCTCGGGCGGGCCGTGCTCGTCCGAGCCACCAGCGTCGGCGTCAGCCGTACCTGACGGGGTGAGCTGCTCTGGTGTCGCAGCAACCGGGCGGCCTCCCGGCCCTTGTCCGGCAGCGACTGGTTGACGGAGGTCAGCTCCATGTACCCGGCGGCCGGGATGTCGTCGTGCCCGGTGACGAGCACGTCCTCCGGGCACCGGACCCCGGCCGCCCGCAGCTCCACCAGCAGCCCGAACGCCAGTTCGTCGCTGGCGCAGGCGATCGCGTCGGGCAGGCCGCCCCGGGCGAGCAGGTCCCGGGCGTGCCGCCGGCCGTTGTCCGCGTCCGGGAACCGGACGTCCACGGTGGGGCGGGCGGCGATGCCGTGCTCCGCGCAGGCCCGTTCGAACGCCTGGGCCCGTTCGGTCAGGCTCGACATCCCGCGGTACCCGCCGACGAACACCGCCGTACGGGCGCCGCGGTCCCGGAGGTGCTCGACCACCTGCCGCATCCCCGAATCCTGGTCGGTACCGACGAAGTCGACGTCGGTCAGCGCGTACCGGTCGAGCTGGACGGTCGGGACGCGCAGGGCGGCGGCCCGCAGCGCCGGCGCGCTGTGTTCGCGGTGGACGGGGCAGACGAGCAGCCCGTCGACCCGGCGCCGGAGCAGCGTGTCGAGCCGCCGCGCCTCGACCGCCACGTCGTTGTCGGCGTCGCACAGCACCACGTCGACGGCGGCCAGCGCCAGCTCGTGCTCGGCGGCCCGGATGACGGCGGGGAAGATCGGGTTCTCGATGTCCGGGACGAGGATCCCGACGGACTGGGAGGATCGGTTGCGGAGGGCGGCGGCGAGCCCGTCCGGGTGGTACCCGAGCTTCTTGCAGGCACGTTCGACGGCGGCGCGTTTGGCGGGGACGACCCGCGTCGCGCCGGTCAGGACGCGGCTGACCGTCGAGGCGGAGACCCCGGCCTCGCGGGCCACGTCCTTCATCGTCACCTGCACGGCGCACCCCGTCTGCACACGATTTCAAGAACTTGACTCTACCGCGGGTGACACTCTCCGGAAACCTGTTGCGTACACAGAGTTCATGTGGGACAGTCGCGGGTGAACACGATTTCAGATCGTGTCCGCACCACCCCAGAGGTCGTGAAGCTGATCGCCCGTTTCCGGCGGCGCCTCCCGTCCCCCCACTTGGCTGCCACGTCCGATTCGGACCGTCGCTCCACGCCGGCCAGGGAGGATGGAAGGACCACTTTCGGTTCGCAACGACAACGCCTCCAGCAGGCGGAGGATCCCAGCGCGGATCTGACCGAAGGATCGGTAGCGATGAGCGATCATGATGGCGCCCAGGGGCCCGCACCCCGCAGTACGTCGGGACTGTCCCGTCGCACGTTCACCGTCGGCGTACTGATGACCGCCGGTGGCCTGGCCGTCGGCGGCTGCGACTTCGGCGGCGGGGGCGGCGGCAGCAGTTCGAGTACACCGTCCGGCGCACTGGACGTCGGGGAGACGTCCGCACCGACGAGCATCGACCCGACCAAGGGCGGTGGCGAGTCGAAGACGTTCTTCGAGCCCGCCTACGATCCGCTCATCTACCTGGCCGGTGACGGCAGCCTGAAGCCGCGGCTGGCGACGTCGTGGAAGTACCTCGACTCGACGAACCGGTCGTTCGAGATGACCCTGCGCAAGGGGGTCGTGTTCAGCGACGGCGCGCCGTTGAACGCCGCCGCGGTCAAGGCCAACATCGAGTACGCGAAGTCGGCGGGGACGCAGGTCTCGCCGTTCATGACGACGATCTCGACGGTCAGCGCGGTCGACGACCACACGGTGCAACTGCACCTGTCGGAGTCGCACCCGCTGCTGCCGTTGCTGTTCTCCCAGCAGTACTTCGCGGGCAACATGATCAGCCCCAAGGCCATCGCGACGCCCGACAAGCTCGCCAAGAACACGTACGGGGCCGGTCAGTACGTGCTGTCCAGCGGGCAGACGACCACCGGCGACCACTACACGTACGTGAAGAACGGCAAGTACTGGCAGCCCGGCCAGGTGCAGTACGAGAAGGTGGTCGTGAAGGTCCTGCCGAACGAGAACACCGCGCTGGCGGCGTTGAAGACCGGCCAGGTCGACGCGGTGCACGGCAGCTACGCGATCGCCGACGCGGCGAAGTCGGCCAGCCTGACGGTCGCGGCGAGCCCGAGCATCGTGATGGGCATCCAGCTCAACGACCGGGGCGGCACGCTGAGCCGGCCGCTCGCCGACGTCCGGGTACGCCAGGCGCTCAACTACGCGGTGGACCGGGCGAAGCTCGCCAAGGCGCTGTTCGGGCAGTACGGGATCGCGACGGAGCAGCCGGCGGCGCCGGGGCAGGACGGGTACAACGACTCGACGGTCTACCACTACGATCCGGCGCAGGCCAGGCATCTGCTCTCCGCCGCCGGGTACGCGGGCGGGTTCACGCTGCCGGTCGTGATCTCCAGCGGCAACCCGTACGGCACGAACCTGTTGCAGGCCATGGGCGAGCAGTTCGCCAAGGTCGGGGTGAAGCTGTCGATCCAGACGAAGGTGCAGGCGCAGTTCTTCCCCAGCCTGGACAAGTACCCGGCGTCGATCATGGGGTGGGGTGTCGCGCCGATCTACTTCATGGGCCGCAACCTGTGGCTGCGCGACGCGGTGGGCATGAATCCCTTCCACAGCACCGATCCCACCGTCGAACGGCTCGACCGGCAGGCGACCGCGGCGCACGGGGAGGCGCAGGCGAGCCTGGACCGGCAGATCGTACGGCGGCTGGTGGACCTGGCCTGGTTCGTACCGGTGGTGCTGAGCCCGCAGTTCCTGTTCACCCGTACCAGCGTGCACACCGGTGCCGAGAAGGGCGAACCGCTGCCCTCGGTGTACGCGTGGCAGCACTCCGGCTGACGCGGCCGGCGCCCCGGCACGGCGAGCGCCCCGCGCGGTGCGACCGGACGCGCGCCGCGTGGGGCGACGGGAGGTGGAAGCATGTGGCGGTTCATCGGCCGGCGTCTGCTCGTCTCCGCGCTGCTGGTGTTCGTCGTGTCGTTCCTGACGTTCCTGTTGCAGGCGGTGACGCCGGGCGACACCGCGCGGATGATCCTCGGGTACAACTACACGCCCGAGGCGTACCACGAGCTGCGGGCGCGGCTGGGCCTGGACCAGCCGGTCCTCGTGCAGTACGTGCACTGGCTCGGCAACGCGCTGCACGGTGACCTCGGCACCTCGCCCATCAGCGGGGTGTCGGTCGCCTCGGAGATCCTCAAGCGGCTGCCGGTCACCCTGTCGCTGGTGGTACTCGCCACCGCGGTCACCGCGCTGGTCGGCGTCGGCCTCGGCGTACTCGGTGCGGTGCGGGGTCGCGGCACCGCCCGGCTCGTCGACGTGCTCTCCCTCGGCGGGTACGCGCTGCCGAACTTCTGGCTCGCCCTGGTCCTGGTGACCGTGTTCGCCGTGACGATCCCGCTGCTGCCCGCCACCGGGTACGTCCCGCTGTCGAGCGGTCCGGGCAGGTGGCTCGCGTACCTGATCCTGCCGGTGACGACGCTGGTGTTGCAGGGGGTCGCGGTGTTCGCCCGGCACACCCGCGACTCGATGCGCGACGTACTGTCCCGCGACTTCGTGACGATGCTGCGGGCCAACGGCATCCCCGAGCGGTCCATCGTGTTCCGGCACGCGCTGCGCAACGCGGCGATCCCGACCGTCACCGTCGCCGGGCTGACGTTCATCGGGCTGTTCAGCGGCACCGTGTTCATCGAGAGCGTGTTCGCGATGCCCGGGCTCGGCGGGCTGGCCGTCCAGGCGACGACCAGTCACGACCTGCCCACCATCCAGGGCGTCGTCGTCGTGTTCACCGTCATCGTGGTACTGGTCAACCTGGCCGTCGACCTGGCGTACGGGTGGCTGAACCCGAAGGTGCGTGTGTCGTGACCGCGCTGGAGGAGTCGGCCGCCGGTGCCGCGCGTACCGCACGCCCCGGCCGGGCTGCGCACCCGCACGGCGCCTGGCGTACGGCGCTGGCGCGGCCGCTCGGCCGGGTGGCCGTCGCGTACCTGGCGCTGCTGGTGGTGTGCTCGGCGCTGGCGCCGGTGCTCGCGCCGTACCGGCCGACCGCGACCGACCTGGACCACATCCTGTCGCTGCCCAGCGGAGCCCACCCGCTCGGTACCGACGCGCTCGGCCGCGACGTGCTGAGCCGCCTGCTGTACGGCGGGCGTACCAGCCTGGTGGACGCGGCGCTCGCGGTCGGCGTCGGGATGGCCGTGGCGCTGGCCGCCGGGCTGCTCGCCGGCTACTTCGGCGGCTGGCTGGACCGCGGGTTCACCTGGCTGGTCGACGTCATGCTCGCGATCCCGGTGATCGTCACGCTGCTCGCGGTCCTCGCCGTCATCGGCAACTCGATGAGCGCGGCGATGATCGCGCTCGGCGTTCTCGTCGCGCCCGGCATCGCCCGCGTCGTCCGCGGCGCCACCCTCGCGGTACGCAACGAGCTGTACATCTCGGCGGCCCGGGTCAGCGGCCTCCCGCACCGGCACATCGTCGTACGGCACGTGCTGCCGCGCGTCGCCGGTCCCGTACTCGTGCAGGCGTCGCTGCTGGCCGGCGGGGCGCTGCTGATGGACGCCGGCCTGAGCTACCTGGGGCTCGGCGCCCGCCCGCCGGCACCCACCTGGGGCAACATGATCTCCGAGGCGGCCGGCGTGATCGACCGGCAACCGTGGCTGCTCGTACCGCCGGGTGTGGTGCTGGGGTTGGCGATCCTGGCGTTCGGGTTGCTCGGCGACGTGCTGCGGGACACCAGCGCGGAGCGTACGACACGCCGGCTGGCGCCGGCGCGACCAGTACCCGTCACCGGGCGGAAGGTGGTCGAGCCGACGACCGCGCTGCTGTCCGCCCGCAACGTCACCATCTCCGTACCCGGGCCGGATGCGCCGGTACGCGTGGTGGAGGGCCTCGACCTCGACATCGGGCCGGGGGAGTGCGTCGGGCTGGTCGGCGAAACCGGGTGCGGCAAGACGATCACCGCCCGGTCCGTACTCGGCCTGCTACCGCCCGGCGCGGCCGTCACGGCCGGCAGCATCCGCTTCGACGGCGTCGACCTGGCGACGGCGTCGCGCGCGACTCTCACCGGGCTGCGCGGTACGCGGATCGCCATGGTGTTCCAGGATCCCGGTACCAGCCTGGATCCGGTCGTGACGGCGGGCCGGCACGTCGCCGAACTCGTCCGCCGGCACCACGGCGGATCCCGCGCCCGGGTACGCGCGCGCACGATGGAGCTGCTGCGGTCGGTCGGCTTCCCCGAGCCGGAGCAGGTCGCCGGCCGGTACCCGCACCAGCTGTCCGGCGGGATGGCTCAGCGGGTCGCGATCGCGATGGCGCTGGCCGGCGAGCCCCGGCTGCTGATCGCCGACGAGCCGACCACCGCGCTCGACGTCACCGTGCAGGCCGGCATCCTCGGCCTGCTGCGGGATCTCCAGCGCGACAACGACATGGCGATCCTGCTGATCAGCCACGACCTGCGGATCATCGCCACGATGTGCGACCGCGCGTACGTCATGTACGCCGGGCACGTGGTGGAGTCCGGTGACGTGGCCGGGATGTTCCGCAACCCGGCGCACCCGTACACGGACGGGTTGCTGCGGTCGGCGCCGCGCCGGGCCACGCCGGGCGAACACCTCACCGCGATCCCCGGTACGGTCCCGCCGCCGGGGTCGTGGCCGGTCGGCTGCCACTTTGCGGCGCGCTGCCTGCTGGCGACCGACGAGTGCCGCGCCGCGCCGGTACCGGTCGCGCGGTTGCGTCCGCCGCGGCGTACCCGGTGCCTGCACTTCGACGAACTCTCCGGGGGGCGCGCATGACCGGCCCGCTGCTCGACATCCGCGACCTGCGTGTCCGGTTCCCTGGCCGGGTGCGGGGCCGGCGTACGGTCGTCACCGCCGTCGACGGGGTCAGCCTGTCCGTGGACGAGGGCGAGACGCTGGGCCTGGTGGGGGAGTCCGGATCCGGCAAGTCGACCATCGGCAACGCCGTACTCGGGCTGGTGCGGCCCACCTCCGGCAGCGTCTGGTTCCGCGGCGAGAACATCTCGCGGCTCCCGCCGGGGCGCCGCCGGGAACTCGGGCGGGTCATCCAGGTCGTGTTCCAGGACCCGTACAGCTCGCTGAACCCGTCCCGGACCATCGGGCAGACGCTCGGCGAACCGCTCCGGCACGCGCACCGGCTCCCGCGGCGCGTCGCGGACGCCCGGGTACGCGACATGCTGCGGCAGGTGGGCCTGCCCGCCGACGCGGTCGGGCGCTACCCGGCGGAGTTCTCCGGCGGCCAGCGCCAGCGCATCGCGATCGCCCGCGCGTTCGTCCTCGAACCGCGGCTGGTGGTGTGCGACGAGCCGACCAGCGCGCTCGACCTGTCCGTCCAGGCGCAGATCCTCAACCTGCTGCTGGACCTGCAACGCGAGCACGGCATGAGCTACCTGTTCATCTCGCACGACATCGACGTCGTCCGGCACATGTCCCACCGGATCGCGGTACTCCTCGGCGGCCGGCTGGTCGAGCAGGGCCGCGCCGCCACCGTCACGCGTACGCCGCGGCACCCGTACACGCGGTCGCTGCTCGGGGCCGTGCTGCCGGTCGTGGACCCCGGCGACCCGACCGTCGCCAACCCGGAGACGGTACGGACGACGCTGCCGCCGCCGGCCCCGGGTACGGTCGCGGACGCCGCGTGGGGGAGCGGCTGATGCGTCCCGGCGCGGCGTACGTCACGGCGCCGAGCGGGTTGCGGGTGGAACACCTGGACGAACCGCTCGGCCTGACCACGCCGGCGCCGCGGCTGTCCTGGCAGCTGCCCCCGGGTACGCGACGGCAGCTCGGCTACCGGATCGTCGCCGGGGACTGGGATTCCGGGCGGGTCACCTCGCCGCAGTCGCTGCTGGTGCCGTACGCGGGGCCGGCGCTGCGGTCGGGCCAGCGCGTCGACTGGACCGTACGGGTGTGGACGGACGCCGGCGTGAGCGGCTGGGCACCGCCGGGCTGGTGGGAGACGGGGCTGCTCGACCCGGACGCGTGGACCGCCCGCTGGATCGGGCCGCCGGACCCCGGCCCCGAGCCGCATCCGGTGTGGTACCTGGCCGGCGGGTGCGACCTGGCCGCCGTACCCGACCGGGCCCGGTTGTACGTGACCGCGTACGGCGTCTACGAGTTCTTCGTGAACGGGGCCAGGGTCGGCGACGCGGAACTGACGCCCGGCTTCACCAGTTACGGCACGCGCCTCCAGGTCCAGACGTACGACGTGACGGCGTTGCTGCGGCCGGGGCGCAACCGGCTCGGCGCCGTACTGTCCGGCGGCTGGGTCGGCTGGGCGCCGCTGTACGCGGGGCTTCCGCTCGGCCTGCTCGCGCAGCTCGACGCGACCGGCCCGGACGGCAGCACCACGCTGGCGCGTACCGGGGCGGACTGGCGGGTGGCCACCGGGCCGGTCCGGTCCGCGGAGCTGCGCCAGGGCCAGGTGACCGACCTGCGCCGGGACACCGGGCCGTGGCGCGCGGTCGCCGTACGCGACGTCGATCCGGTGCGGTTGAGCGCATCCCCGGCCCCACCGGTACGCCGGGTCGAGGTGCTGCGCCCGGTGGCGACGTGGCGTCCGCGCCCGGACCGGCAGGTCGTCGACTTCGGCCAGAACCTCAACGGCTGGGTACGGCTCGCCGACCTCGGCCCCGCCGGTACCCGGACGACGCTGCTGCACGGGGAGGCGCTGGACGCCGCCGGTGACGTGACCGTCGACCACCTGTGGGGCGCCGCCGCGCACGAACGCGGACCGTTCCAGCGCGACGTGGTGGTCTCCGCCGGCCACCCCGGCGACCGGTACGAACCGCGCCACGCCACGCACGGCTTCCGGTACGTGCGGATCGAGGGGCGCTGCGCCGAGGTCGCCGCCGACGACGTGGAAGCCGTGGTCGTGCACACCGACCTGCGGCGTACCGGCTGGTTCGAGTGCAGCGACCCGCGGCTCGACCGGCTGCACGAGGCGGTCGTGTGGAGCCTGCGCGGCAACGTGTGCGACGTCCCGACCGACTGTCCCACCAGGGAACGCGCCGGCTGGACCGGCGACTGGCAGGTCATCCTGCCCACCGCCGCCTACCTGTACGACGTCGCCGGGTTCGGTACCAAGTGGTTGCGGGACCTGGCGGCCGACCAGCGCCCGGACGGGCTGGTGCGGCACTGCGCGCCGGAGTTCCTGCCGCTGGGCATGCACGTGGCGGCGAACATCCCGCCGGGCTGCGCCGGGTTCGCCGACGCCGCCGTCATCGTGCCCTGGGAGCTGTACCGGGCGTACGGCGACCGGGAGCTGCTCGCCGAGCAGTGGGAGTCGATGACCTCGTGGGTGGAGTACGCCGCGGCGGTGGCGCGGCACCGCCGGCACCCGGACCGCGCCGCCCGCCGCCCGGAGCCCGCCCCGTACGAGGAGTTCCTGTGGGACACGGGCTTCCACTGGGGCGAGTGGCGCGAGCCCGACTCCCCGTCCGACCCCGCGGGCGAGCGTGCGTTCGTCGCCGCGCTCGCCACCGCCGACCACGGCAGCCTCGCCACCGCGTACCTGCACCGGTCGGCGTCGCTGCTGGCCCGCGCCGCCGCCGTACTCGGCCGCGACCCCGCCCGGTACGCCGGGCTCGCCGACGCCACCCGGTACGCCTGGCAGCAGGAGTTCCTGCGGCCCGACGGCACCGTCACCCCGGACCGGCAGGCCACGTACGTGCGGGCGCTGGCGTTCGGGCTGGTGCCGGAGGCGCTGCGGGCGGACGCCACCCGGCACCTGGTCCGCGCCGTACGCCGGGCCGGCACGCACCTCGGCACCGGCTTCCTCGCCACGCCGTACCTGCTGCCGGTGCTCGCCGACCACGGTGCCCTCGACCTCGCGTACGAGCTGCTGCTGGCCGAGACACCGCCGTCGTGGCTGGCGATGCTCGACCGGGGCGCGACGACCATGTGGGAACACTGGGACGGCGTCGACGACCACGGCGTCGCGCACGGCTCCCTCAACCACTACAGCAAGGGCGCCGTGGCCACCTTCCTGCACCGGTACGTGGCCGGCATCCGCCCGGTGGACGGTGCGCCGGCGTACCGCAGGTTCCGGGTGGAGCCGTGCCCCGGCGGCGGGCTCACCTCCGCGCGCGGCGTCCTCGACTGCCCGTACGGGCGGATCGAGTCGGCGTGGCGTGCCGACGGCGACCGGTTCGACCTCGCGGTGACGGTGCCACCCGGTACCTCGTGCACGGTGCGGCTGCCGGACGGCACCGCCGCCGACCTGGCGCCCGGCCGTACCGAGCTGGGCTGCCGGCTCGGGTCACCGCGGCCGGTTCACGCCTCGCGCAGCGCCTCGTAGCGGCGCCGGCAGTCGGCCATCCGCGGCAGCAGGCCGGACCGGAGCGCCTCGTCCAGGGTCGGCGCCGCCGCGTCCTTCGCCGACAGCAGCGGCGCCACCTGCGGCCACGGCAGGCCGAGCGCCGGGTCCAGCGGGTCGACGCCGTGCTCGTGCGCCGGGTCGTACCCGGTGGAGCACAGGTAGGTGAGCACCGTGCCGTCCGCCAGGGACAGGAACGCGTGCCCGAGACCCTCCGCCACGTACAGCGCGCGCCGGTTGCCGGCGGTGAGTTCGACCGCGTCGTGCGTACCGAACGACGGCGAGCCGACCCGCAGGTCCACGACGACGTCGAGCACCGAACCCCGGCTGCAGAACACGAACTTCGCCTGCCCCGGCGGCGTGTCCGCGAAGTGCACGCCGCGGATCGTGCCGCGCCGCGACACGCTCTGGTTGACCTGCGCCAGCGTCAGCGGATGCCCGACCGCCGCGGCCACCACCGCCGCCTGGTACGGCGCGTGGAAGCTCCCCCGGTCGTCCGGGTACGCCGTCGGCGTGAACACGTACGCGTCCGTCACGCGCATCGGGTGCACCTCGGTGTCGCCGACCCGTACCGGCCGGTCGTCGGTCGTGGTCATGACGGCGTCTCCGGCGCACCCACGTACGGCGTGGCGCGCGTGGCGTCGTCCACCGCGCTCGCCAGCAACGCCCGCGCCGTACGCAGGGCCGCCGCGGCCTCCGCCGTCGTGACGTGGTTCCCGGCGTGGTGCAGGGTGCGCGCCCGCCGCCGCAACCGTTCGACATGCACGAAGCGGTCGCCGAACTGGGCGGTGAGTACCTGGGCGCAGGTGCGCGCGTCGTCCGCCGTCGGGCCCGGCGCCAGCCCCTGCACCCGCAGCAGCGCCCGCCCCACCAGCGCCACCGCCTCCGCGATCAGCCAGAACGCGGCGTCCGGGAACGCCGCCTCGGTCGTCTCGGCCGCCTGCAGGTGCCGGTCCGCGAACGCGAACAGGGTACGGCTGTCCACCGCGGTGGTCGGCGCGAGTTCGAGCCGGCCGGAGGCGAGCAGGTCGGCGATGAGCGCCTGCGCCGGCCGGAACGCCGCCGTCGGAGCCGCCGGTTCCGGGGCGGCCACCGCGCGGCGCCGCTGCCGGGGCACGGCGGGGCCGGGCGGGACCTGCCGTGACAGGTCCCGCCCGACCGGCGCCGGGTCCGCGACGCCGCGCAGCGACACCGGCCGTCTCAGCCGGTACTCGATCCGCCGCACCGCGCGGTCGAGCGCGTCGCGGTCGACCGCCCCCGTACTGGTCAGCGTCACCTGCACGACGTCCGGGAACTCGCCGGGCGTACCGGAGCGGCGCTGCCGCCACGGGCCGCCGACGACCGCCCGGTGCACGCCGCGTACCCGGGACAGTTCGGCGCGCACGACCTCGGGCACGCCGTACGTCTGGAGCATCAGCTCGGTCAGCGGCGCGACCAGCGGCGAGGCGGTCGCGGCCTGGAACAGCCGCATGGCGCCGTCCGCGCGGTCGACGAGCACGTGCATCTCCAGCAGCGGCCGGATCTCCTTGTGTACGGCCGTGACGCTGCACCGCACCCGCCGCGCCAGCTGGGACAGGCTGAACCACTCGTCCGGGTTGAGCAGCGCGGTCGCCAGGATCGCCGCCTGCACCCGCGAACGCAGAATCGGCAACAACGCCGGCGGACCCTGCCGTTCGGTACCACCGGCCCCGCGTACGCGATGGTTCCGGTGCGATTCCTGATGCCGTACGTCGGCGGCGCGGTTCAGCCGGTCCGGTGGTAGACCGAGCGCCAGGGAGAGCCATTGCCGGTATTCGGCGCGCGGTATCTGACCCCGTTCCCACCGGGCCACGAGTCCCCGTGTCACGGTGTGCCGACTGGATACGACGGCGAGCTGCTCGGCCAACTTTGCCTGGCTGAGGCCGCGGCTCCGGCGAACGGCCCGAATCACGTCCGCGACCGTCTCGGATTCGTACTGACCGGGCTCCTCGGACACTATTTCCCCCGTCCCTCAGAATGGACAACCCACGGCGTGCTGCGGACCGGCGCGCGACGCGTTGTCCGCCCGGAACGACAGTGCGCCAATGGCGGCAAACGCGCGATTTCGTCCGCGAGCGGTACGCAACCGGGCATTACTGGTACGGCGGGGAAGAATAGGTCTTAAGCGGCGACCTGGCAGCCGGGGTCTGGGGCATGGTCGCAGCTCGGTGGGCGGTGCCGGACCTTCACGGCCGCCCGTTGGTACGCCACGGTGGTGGAGCCTCCGTTCTTGTCACTGCCGTTGACACCCCCGATTTGCCACGACACCACCGCCGGGCTCCGCAGATCGCACACGGACACCAATGGTGGCTCGATCGTCCCCCGTCGCGGTGATTCCCGGAAGACCTCAAAAATTGAGGCCCCCCAGCCGGGTATGACGTCAGTCACCGAATCGGTCGCGGTATCGCGCAACCGCCGCGGCGGCGGCCAGCGTGCTCACGGAAACGTCGAGTACGGCGGCCAGAAAAGGTAACCAGGAAGGCCCGACTATGACACGCTCGTGTTCCCAGTCGCTCACCCGTTTACGACTGAGTGAACGACCGGAATCGGCGGCGAGTCGGCGGGCGAGTGCGGCCTGCGAGAGACCGAGCTCCTGCCGACGCCGGGATATGAGCCGTCCGACCGACTCGTCGGCAGCGACCATCGTCACCGCCGGTACGGAACTGCGTCAGACATACCACCAGGATCGCTCAGAGCGGTCGTGCCGTCTACTTTTCGGGCACCGGTCGGTCGCCAAGTGAGACCGGACACCGGCACCCGCGGGACCACGGAACCGTCGTACCGCCCGCGTACGCTCGCGGCGCCCGGCGCGTGTGCGGGCCGTGTGACGAGGGAGAGATGCCGATGTCCGAGGCCAGTGCCGAGCTGGACAGGATCGCCACCGCCTACTTCGCGGAGTACCTGGCGCACGACCCGATCAGCGCCACGACGCTCGGCATGGTCGACCATCTCGGCGACGTGACCGACCCGTCCCGTGCCGCGTCCGCCCGGCACGTCGCGGCGCTGCGCGGGCTCGCGGACCGGCTCGCCACCGTGGACCGCGCGGCGCTCACCGGCACCGACCGCACCACGTACGCGGTGCTGGTCCGGCGGTTGGCCGACGAGCGCGCCGCCGAGACCGCCGGGCTGTCCGAGGTCAGCGTGTCCGCGAGCGTGGCCGGCACGCTGTCGATGATCCTGTCGACCGTGCCGCGCGTCGCGCTGGGCGACGCGGACCGGGCCGAGGCGTACCTGCGGCGGCTGGGTGGGCTGGGCGGCTACTTCGACGCGGTCCGCGAGCGGCACGTGGCAGCCGCGCGGGACGGCCGGTACCCGACGGCCACGGGGATCCGGCAGGCCGTCCGGCAGCTCGACGACTACCTGGCCGGCGGGCCCGCCGACGACCCGCTGCTGCGTCCCACACCGACCGGCGGGCTCGACGCCGAACGGTGGCGCTCCCGGGCGGAAGACGTTGCCACGACGGCGATCCGGCCCGCCCTGCGCCGGTTGCGTACGACCCTGGTCGAGGAGCTGCTGCCGGGCGCGCGCGACGATCGGCACGTCGGCGTCTGCCACGTACCGGGCGGCGCCGCGGGGTACGACGCGATGGTCCGGCTCTACACGACGACGGGCATGTCCGCGGACGGCATCCACCGGGCCGGGCTCGACCTGCTGGCCACACTGCGCGACGAGATCACCGCCGCCGGCGCGCGGGCGCTGGGCACGACCGACCTCGCCGGCACGTTCCGGCGGCTCCGCGAGGATCCCGCGCTGCGCTGCGACAGCGCCGCACAGATCACCGGGCGCACCGCCGCCGCGTACGAGCGGGCGCTCGCGGCGCTGCCGGACCGGTTCCGGGCGTACCCGGTGCCGACGTGCACGATCGACGAGATGGAGCCGATCCAGGCCCGCGGCGGCATCGCGGCGTACTACATGTGGCCGTCTGTGGACGGACAGCGGCCGGGATCGCTGTGGGTCAACACCGACCGGCCGCGCGAGCGCAGCCGCACCGCGTACGAGGTGCTGACGTTCCACGAGGGGGTGCCGGGGCACCACCTGCAGGCGGCGGTGAGCCGTGGCCTCGCGCTGCCCGACTTCCGCCGGTACCGGCGGTGCGCCGCGCACTCCGAGGGCTGGGGGCTGTACGTCGAACATCTCGCCGACGAGATGGGCCTGTACAGCACCGACGTGGACCGGCTCGGGATGCTGTCCAGCGCCGCGTGGCGGGCGGCCCGGCTCGTCGTCGACACCGGGCTGCACCACCACGGCTGGTCGCGCGACCGGGCCGTCGAGTTCATGCGGGACAACACGGCGCTGCCGCTGATCGAGATCGACAACGAGATCGACCGGTACGTCGCGGCGCCGGGCCAGGCGCTGGCGTACATGATCGGGCGGGTCCGGATCGACGAGCTGCGGGAGCGGGCGCAGCGGCGGCTCGGCTACGCGTTCGACATCCGCGACTTCCACCACGTCCTGCTCGCCGAGGGGTCGGTGCCGCTGGACACCATGGCGGACCTGGTCGACGACTGGGTCACGCGCGCCGGCACGCCCTGACGCGTCCCGGGGCTGATCGACACGATCCCGCCACCAGGACCGGTACGAGGCAGGCGATCTCGGGAGCCGAGCGGGGATCGCGGCACCGACGAGCGGACCGCGGAGACGTTGCTCGCCGCGGGCAGCCCGCTCGGGGTGCCGTGGATCGATCCGGCCGACATCGCACCGGTCGTGGCGTTCCTGGCGTCGGACCAGGCGCGCATGGTGAGCGGCGCGTCGTTCGCCGTCACGGCGGGGGACAGCGCGCACATCACCGCCTGATCAGGTCGTACGGTCCTGGTCCCGGCGGCTGAGCGTCAGGTACGCGACGAGGAGCAGGATCGCGCCGAGGAACACGCCGCTGGTGGCGACGGTGCCGAGCCCGAGCCCGCCGCCGTGCCGCGGCTGGGACAGGAAGTCGCCGAGCGACGCACCGAGCGGCCGGGTCAGCACGTACGCGATCCAGAACGTGACGACCGCGTTGGCGCGGGCACCGTACCGGGCGACCGCGACGACGGCGATGAGTCCGGCGAACAGCACCGCGGACACCCAGTACCCGAGGTCGAGGCGTTCGGCGGTGAGGTCACCGGCGGCGGTGCCGAGGGCGAAGGTGAACAGGATCGCCAGCCAGTAGAACGCCTCCCGCCGTACGGTGCGGATGCTGTGGATCGACAGGGTCCGCTCCACCGCGTACCAGACGGCGAAGGTGGCGGCGAGCGCGACGGCGAACACCGCCGTGGTGAGGACGAGGGAGACGCCGAGGTTGTCGGTGAGGTTGTCGGTGATCAGGGTGCCGACGACGCTGATGAGCACGACGGTCAGCCAGTACACGACCGGAACGTACCGGCGGACCAGGAACTGGACGACCAGGACGACGACGAACAGTGCGGTCATCAGCAGCGTCGTGGCGGTCAGGCCCAGTCCCACGTTGTCGTTGAGCAGGTCGGCCGCGGTCTCGCCGACGGTGGTGCACAGCACCTTGATGATCCAGAAGTACAGGGTCACCTGCGGGACCTTGCTCAGGGCGGCGCGCGCGGTGCCGGCGCCGTGTCGTTCGGAGGTCACAGTCATGCGGGGCACGCTGGCACGGCCGGCCTGAACGCAACCTGACCGCGTGGCCCGGTGATACTGGCCGGATGACGGGCCATCGGGTACTGGTCGTCGAGGACGACCACGGGCTGCGCGACGTCCTCGCCCGCGGGCTGCGCGACGAACGGTTCGACGTCGTCACCGCCGCGGACGGGGCCGGCGCGCTGCGTACGGTGGACGGTCGGGTCGACGCCGCCGTCCTCGACATCGGGCTGCCCGACGCCGACGGCCGCGACGTGTGCGCGGCGATGCGCGCCGACGGGCTGGACCTGCCCGTGGTGTTCCTGACCGCCCGCGACACGCTGCCCGACCGGCTGTCCGGCTTCTCCGCCGGCGGCGACGACTACCTGCCCAAGCCGTTCCACGTCGCGGAACTGGCGGCGCGGATCCGGGCCGCGCTGCGACGGTCCGGCCGTACGGCGGGGATCGCGGTCGACGGGCTGCGCCTCGACCCGGTCCGGCACGAGGTCCGTACCGGTGGGGTCGCGGTGCCGCTGACGCCCACCGAGTTCCGGTTGCTGGCCTGTCTGATGGCCGAACCCGGCGCCGCGGTACGCCGGCACGCGCTCGTCGCCGCGGGCTGGCCGGCCGGCGCGCAGGTCAGCGCGAACACGCTCGACCAGTACCTGCTTCGGTTGCGGCGCAAGGTGAACGACCTCGGCGCGCGGATCGACACGGTACGCGGCGTCGGGTACCGGTTCCGGTGAGGGCGACGACGCTGCGCGGCCGGCTCGCCCTCGTCGTACTCGGGGCCACGGCGGTGTGGTTGACGGTGCTCGCCGTGGCGTTCAACGTGGCGCTGGCGGCCCGGCTGCGCGGCCAGGCCGACGAGCTGCTGCGGACCCGGGCCACGGCCGTCGCCGCGACCGTACAGGCCGGCGCGGACGGGCGCCTCACCGTACGCGAACCGGCGGACGACGCGGCGCTGGACGTCGGAATCTGGATATACCAGGGATCCGCGGCGATCGAACGACCACCGGCCAGCGACGGTACGCGCCGCGCCGCGGACCGGCTCGCCGGCCACCACGGCGGGTACGCCGACACCACGGGCGAGCACCCCGCCCGGCTGTACGCGCTGCCCGTGTCGGCCGGTGGCCGGCAGGTCGGCACCGTCGTCGCGTTCGTCGCGCTGGCACCGTACGCGGGCACGGCGCACGCCGCGCTGGTCGGCTCCGTCGGACTGGCGCTGTTCGCCCTCACCGGCGCGTACCTGATGACGCGAGCCGCGGTGGGTCGCGCGCTGCGCCCCGTGCACCGGATGAGCGCGCAGGCGGCGCGGTGGAGCACCGACGCGGCGCCGCGCCGGTTCGGTACCGCCCGCCGACCGGCCGAGCTGACCGACCTGGCCGGCAACCTCGACCAGCTGCTCGACGCCCTCGCCGCGGCGCTGCGTCACGAGCAGCGGCTCACCGCCGAACTGTCGCACGAACTGCGTACGCCGCTCGCGCGGATCATCGCCGAGACGGACTGGCTCACCGCGCGACCCCGTACCGGCACCGAACAGGCGGCGGCGCACACCGCGATCGGCGACAGCGCCGCCGCCATGTGGCGCATCTGCGACACCCTGCTCACCGACGCGCGCGCCCGCACCGTACGTGGCCGGGACCGGTGCGACACCGCCGCCGTGGCACGCGAACTCGCCGCCGAACTCCGCCCCGCCCTGCCGCCGACCACCGTCACCGGTGCCGCGAACGCCGGCGTACCAACGGAACTGCTGCGCCGCATCCTCGCCCCGCTCCTCGACAACGCCACCCGGTACGCCCGCTCACGCGTCACCGTCGCCTGCGCGTACGACTCCGGCCGCTGCACGCTGACCGTCACCGACGACGGACCCGGCATTCCCGGTACGGTCGGCGCGGCGGTGTTCGAGCCGGGCCGCCGCGCCGATCCGGCGGACGGGCACCCCGGCGCCGGCCTCGGACTCGCCCTCGCGCGCCGGCTGGCCCGCGCCGCCGACGGTGACCTCACCCTCGCCGATCCGGGTGGCCGCAACGGTTCCGGCGCGACCTTCGTGATCACCCTGCCCGCCGCCGACGGGTGAGCAGAGCGCGCTCAGTGGAGCAGGGCCTTGAGGAGGATCATCGCCGCGCCGAACGCTCCCGTGACGGCCGCCGAACCGAGGCGTTCGAGCCGGCTGAGCCGCCCACCGCGGCCGATCTCCCAACCCGCCACGCACAACAGCAACGTACTGACGCCCAGCGCCGCGAGTACCGCGACGGTCACGTACACGCCGAGCAGGCCGAGGACCGCGAGTACCGCGAGGGGGATGGCGGACGCCGTGACGATCTCCCACCGTGCGGTCAGCTCGCGCCGGATGTCCGGCCAGCCGAGTCGCCGGCCGGTGTGGATCCGTTCGGCGACGAGACGCGCGTAGCGTTCGGCCGCCCAGTACACGACGAGGGTGACGAGGACCGTGACGATCACGGTGATCACGGACGCGCCGTGCGAGGTCGCCATCACGGCCGAACTGACGATCACGCCGTACACGCCGTCGGCGGTGCGGCCCTGCGACGCGCCGGTGATCTGCCGGCCCGCCCACGACTGCGCGGGTTCGCCGCCCGGTGACCCGTGCTCGGCCTGGCGCGTCACCGCGACCACCGCCCCGCCGCGCGGCGTCCGATGGGCTTGTCGTGGGGCGACGCCGGTGCGCGCGGATGGCTCAGTGGAGCCGGATCCGTCGACCCGCGGTGTCCGCGGGGCTCGTCGTGGGGCGACGCCGGTGCGCGCGGATGGCTCAGTGGAGCCGGATCCGTCGACCCGCGGCGTGCCTCGGCGTTCGCACCGGAAGGGCACCCGGTCCGTACGGTATAAGCCACGGGCGACCCCCTTCGTCGCGCCGCCGACCGCTGCGGACGGTCGGCACTCCGCGGCCGGGGGAGAGTGGTAGATCCCGTTCGGCGCAACGGATGCACTCTCCGACGCTACGCCTGCCGGGGCCGCCCGGGGGATCGCCGAACGAACGCCCGGCCCTGCCCGTCCGGCGGCCCCGGGTACCGTCCCGCGGCGTTCGGCACGCTCTGCCCGGAACGTCCGCCTCCTCCCGTACCGGGGCGCGACGTGCCGACCGCCACCCGTGGCGGCACAGAGCCGCGACCGGTCGATCGCCGGTGTTGCGCGCGTACATGATCAGGATCTCGGCGAGCCGGTCGTCGTCGGTCGCCCGTGCCGGCGACGGGCCGAACCCCGGGCCAGGGCTCGTCCGGGCTGGCCGCGAGGCGTTCGATGCAGGCGGCGGCGCGGTCGAGCGCCGCGCCGATGGTCGGGTTCGGTTCCGCGGCGGGTGGCCCGGTCTCGTCGGTCACGTCGTGCCCCCTGTGCTGTCGCGCCCGCGCTGGGCGGTTCCCCGTGATTGCAGGCCACCGCACGTTTCCCGGTGGTGCACGAACCGAGGCTAAAACGGGTCACTAGCCAAAGTGGTACAGTGACCCGAAAGGGCTGACGACCCGAATTTGGGTCGGGCGAGGGGAGAGGGCGATGACGAGGACGGCACTGGTGTCCGGGGCGAGCATCGCCGGGCCCGCGCTGGCGTACTGGCTGAACCGGTACGGCTTCGCGGTCACGGTGGTGGAGAAGGCGCCTGCGGTCCGCGGCGGCGGGTACCCGATCGACGTGCGCGGCACCGCGGTCGAGGTGATCCGCCGGATGGGCCGGTACGAGCAGCTGCGCGCGGCGCACCTGCACATGGGTCGGATGACGTTCCTGCGCGACGACGGCCGGCGCGTCACCTCGGTACGGCTGGACCGGCTCGGCGGCGCCGGCGGCGGCGACACCGAACTGCCCCGCGGCGCGCTCACCGAGCTGCTGTACGAGGCGGTCCGGGACGACGTCGACCTCCGGTTCGGTGACTCGATCGCCGAACTGGACGACCGCGCGGGCGGCGTCGGCGTACGGTTCGCGAGCGGCGACGCGGCCGAGTACGACGTGGTGCTGGCGGCGGACGGGCTGCACTCGACCACCCGGCGGCTGGTGTTCGGCCCGGAGGAACGGTTCCACCGGTACCTCGGGCACTGCTTCGCCGGGTTCGAGATGCCGAACCGTCTCGGGCTGGACCGCGAGGGTGTGATCAGCACGGCGCCGGGGCGTACGGCGGTGCTCTACGCGGCGGGGAATCCCGACCGGGTGCACGCGTTCCTGAGTTTCGGGCGCGCCGAGCCGCCGTACGGAGCGTTCGCCGATCCGGCGGCACAGCGCGAGCTGGTCGCGTCGGTGTTCGCGGGCGGCGGCTGGGAGGTGCCGCGGATGATCGCCGCGATGCGTACCGCGGACGACCTGTTCTTCGACGTGGTGAGCCAGATCCGGATGCCGGCCTGGTCGCGGGGGCGGGTCGCGCTGGTCGGCGACGCGGCGTACGCGCCGTCGTTCCTGTCCGGGCAGGGGTCGAGCATCGCGCTGGTCGGGGCGTACCTGCTCGCCGGCGAGCTGGCGGCGACGAGCGACCACCGCGCCGCGTTCGCCGCGTACGAGCAGCGGATGCGGCCGTTCGCCGAGGCGAACCAGGCGCTCGCGGACGGCGGCGGGGTGGCCGTCGCGCCCGCGACCCGGCGCGGCGTGTGGCTGCGCCACCAGACGATGCGTGCCGCGCCGCTGCTCGCCCGGCTGGGCGGTCTCGGCGGCCGGGTCACCCGCGTCAAGTCCGCCCTCGTACTCCCGGGCTATGCGGCCGACGGTGCGGTCCGCTCGGGCTGAGACCATGGACGGCGTGGGCGGCCTGCGCGAACGGAAGAAGAACAAACTGCGGCAGTCGGTGCAGCGGGAGGCGTTCCGGCTGTTCGACGAGCACGGGTACGCGGCGACGACGGTCGAACAGATCGCCGCCGCCGCCGAGATCTCCACCACGACCTTCTACCGGTACTACTCGTCGAAGGAGGACGTCGTCCTCGCCGGTGGCGGCGAACCGCTCGACGGCGCCGAGGACCTCCTCGCCGAACTCACCGCCGCGACCGACGTCACCGCGGCGCTGCGGTCGGTGGTACGCCGGTCCGTGGCCGCCATGGCGGCCGACCGTACCGGGATGCTCGCCCGGTACACGCTGATCTTCTCCGTACCGGAGCTGTGGGCGGCGTTCCAGCGGCACCAGCACGAGGGTCGTGGCGAGGCGGCCGTACTGCTCGGGCGGTGGCTGCACGCCGAACCGGACTCGTACCCGGTGCGGCTCGCGGTCGCCGCGTTCGGGGCCGCCGTCACCGAGACCCTCCGGTACTGGACGGACCACGACGGCGAGCCGGAACTCGGCGACCTGCTGGACGAGATGATCACCCGGCTGTCGCCGCTGCTCAGCCCCGCGAACGAAGGGCGGGGCTGAGCCGTGCGCGGCGACGTGCGGTGGGACATCGTGCCGGCGACCGGACCGCTGCTCACCGACTGGCGGGCGATCCACAACGAGATCGTGCCGACCGCACCGCTGTCCGCCGGCGAGGTCGCCGAGCGCTCCGGCCGGAACCGCCTGACCCTCGCGTACGCGTTCGGCGAACTCGTCGGGAACGCCACGGTGCGCCCGCCGTCCGGGCCCGGTGCGGTGGCGACCGTGATCGTCCGGATCCTCCCCGCGTACCGGCGCCGCGGCCACGGCACCCGGTACCTGCGGTCCGAGCTGGCCGCGGCCCGCGCGACGGGCGCCGGCCGCATCGAGACCGTCGTACTCGCCTCGAACACCGACGGGCTGGCGTTCGCTGCGGCGCACGGGTTCGTCGAGCACGACCGCTACCTGCTCGACGGCGACACGGTGCCGTTCGTCGACCTGCACCTCGCCGACCCCGGTCCGCCCGACTGACAGCCCGGGCCGGGACTCGCCGGTGATTCTGGCGCAGTCTGGGCGCCGGCCGGCAGGCAGCCACCCGGTCGTACGGCCGCGGTGTTCCGTTGACCTGCGGAGTCGGTGTCGCCGGCCGTCACCCTGCGGGTGGGCGGGCAGGAGGAGTGTCGT
Organism: Actinocatenispora rupis; assembly: GCF_016861975.1. Taxonomy (GTDB): domain Bacteria; phylum Actinomycetota; class Actinomycetes; order Mycobacteriales; family Micromonosporaceae; genus Actinocatenispora; species Actinocatenispora rupis. Next base: position 129,440 of record NZ_BOMB01000017.1, read on the forward strand.
GGATCATGCCCGAACGTCCGAGGCGTCCGGGGGTCGGGACACGTACTGTCAGGTGCATGACACCGACCGACAGCACTTCGTCGTCGCCTGCGCTGCGGCGTCTGGAGCATGCGCGGGCCCGGTTCGACCTGCTCGCCCGCCGGGGCGAGGACACCACCAACGCCGCGTACGAGCTGAGCCAGGCGCTCGCCGCCGTCGAGTTGGCCCGCGCCACCAGCCGCACGCCCTGACGGCGCGCTCGGCGGCGACGCCGGCCGACCAGCAGGTACGCGATCCCGCCGATCGGCACGGACCGGACGCGGATCACCGCCCGCACCGTTCGCGGCGGCAGCAGGATGTCCCGGTCGTCGGCGCGGGCGAGATCGGCGAACCGGGTGGCAGCGACCGCGATCAGCCCGGTCCGGGCACTGGCCGGACCGCCGTCGGTAGGCTGCGCTGGTGCGGAGGGTGCTCGTCGTCGGTGGCCCGGGAAGCGGGAAGACCACGCTGGCGCGCACGCTCGCGACGGCGCTCGGCGTACCGCATCACGATCTCGACCGGGTGGCCTACCGCGCCGGTGCGCCCGACGCGCCGTTCCACGACCGGGTACGGGTCGGCGACGACGTACGCCGGGCGTCGGCTGCGGACATCGCCGCGACGGAGGGGTGGGTGGCGGACGGTCTCTACGCCGGCTGGACCGGGCCGCTGCGCGACGCCGCCGACCTGATCGTCTGGCTCGATCCGCCCGCTCGCGTCGCGCTGTGCCGGGTACTGCGCCGCGCGGTCGCACACCGCTGTCGGGGTGGTCGGGACTGGGATCTGCGCTCGGTGTGGCGCGTCGCCCGGGGCGCGCGGAGCTACCGGAGCCGTCCGGTCGGTACCGCCGACGAACTGCGCGCGCGGGACTCCGCGAACGGCAGCCGGACGCTGGCGGCCTTCCTCCGGCCCGCCGCCGACACGGTCGTCCGGTGTGGCAGCGCGGCCGAGGTACGCCGGGCCGTCGGCCGGATCGTATCCGCGGGGTAGCCCGGAACGGTGGTGTGCAAGGGATTCCGGGCCGCCGGGTCATGCCACGTGGACGGGGTCGGCGAGGCGTACCGGGCCGGGTGCGGGGACGCGTAGGGGAGCGGGCCGATGTCAGGACCGGGGATGCGGTCCGCGCCGCCGCCGGCGCACCGTCGCGTTGCCGTCGCCGCCGGCTTCGCCCTGGCGCTGTCGACCGCCTCGTACGCCGCCGACACGACCGGCGGCAACGTACCCCCGGGGCACCGCGCGTTCGAGTACGCCGTGTTCGGGGGCTTGTCGGACCGGGTGACGGGGTGGCCGGGCAGCTCGCCAGGGCCGGTCGTGGAGGTCGGGCGCGGCGGCGGAAAGCCTTGCGCCGTCAGGGAAGTGGACGTCGAGTCGGCCCTCCGGCCGCTGCGTGGCGGAGCGGGTGAGGAGCGGTCCCCACGTCCGCGGGTGCGGGGTGCTGCCGACCGCGGCGGTGCTGTCGATGTACGGCGAAGGCGCGGTCACCGGTGCCGTCGCGGTCGGTGACGTGCTCGCCGAGCGTCGACCTCACCGGGTACCGGCGGGTCCGCGCGACGGTGCCGTGCCGCTCGCCGGCCACGCGCCCGACGGTGCTACGGGTGGTTCGGTTGGGACGGGACCGGTGCGCTCGTCGTCGGGCCCGGCGCGCCGAGCCTCGTCGCCAGGTACCGCTCCGGATGGCGTACCGCCCGGGATCGGTTGGGGGACAAGGGAAGCGGGTCAGGGCGCGGGTTTGACGACCGGCACGTCGCGGGAGAGTTCGCGGAACCCGAGGCCGTGGTAGAGGGTGCGCGCGGCGGGATGCGCGGGCGCGCCGACGCAGACGACGGTCGCGTGCGTGGCACCGGCGTTGCGCGCCAGGTGCATGCCGTACAGCATCATCGAACGCGCCAGCCCGAGCCGCCGGTGCCCCGGATGCGTGCCGACCGGCTCGAACTCGACGGTCCGGTTCGCCGGGTCGTACCACATGATGGTGGACGCCGCCATGGTGCCGTCCGGCGCCTCCACCAGGAGGTGCAGATCCCCCCGGTACGCGGCGGTCGCGCGCACGTCCGTGTAGCCCTGCGCGGTGTACGTCGAGCGTGGCCAGGCGTCGAGGTGTGCCCGTACGGCGGCCTCCGGCCCGGCCTCGTCCGCGGTACGGAACCGGTATCCGGCGGGCAGCGTCGGCGGCTCGATCTCGGCGAGATCCCGCTGGTTGAGCTGGGTCCAGTCGCCGTCGTCGGCGAGCGCCGCGGCGTCGGGCCGGTAGCCGTGCGCCGCCCACCGCGCCAGCGCGTACTCCTCCGCGTCCGTCGGGTACGCGGTGCGTTCGAGTCCGGCCGCGACGGCGTCGTACCAGTCGATGACGTCGTCGGCGAGGCCGGTGTGGTCGGGATGGATCTGGTAGCTCAGCGACGCGCCGGTGACGTCGGTGACCGAGCCGTCGTTGCGCCGCACCCGCCGCGGCAGGAACACCCAACCCCACGCGACGAGCGTGCCGGCCGAGTACCAGAGGTGGCGTCGCCAGGTCGGAGCGTCTGTCGCGCACCCCTTGCCCCACGTCCAGGCCAGCTCACCGTACGAGGCGCCGGCGCTGACGTGGTCCGGCCGCACCGCCGTGACGCGCTGCGCCAGGTCCTGCAGGAGCGGGATGTCGGCGGCGGTCAACGGTTCGGAGTCGGTCATGGTGCGCCACTGTGCCAGCGCGGTCCCGTGCCGTCGAACCGATTTCCGCCGCGGTCACCGCCCGCCGGTCAGCAGCCGGGTGAGGTCCGCCCCCGCGTCGAGCAACGCGACCGTACGCCGGGCGATGGCGTCCAGCCGGCCGCGGAGCGCGTCCACCGGGTCGGCGAGGTCGTCGAGCCGGCGTACCGCGTCGATGGTCCGGCGTACGTCGGGGATCCGGTAGCCGGCGGCGCGCAGGGCGGCGGTGATGCGCGCTTCCCGGATGGCGCCCGGCGGATAGTGCCGCGCCGCGTACGACGTGACGCGGTCCGGCGCGACCAGCCCCTCCTGTTCCCAGTACCGCAGCGTCGACGCCCGTACGCCGAGCGCGTCGGCGAGCTGCGTGATGGACATGGCGTCGTCGTCGGTCCCGGGCTGGCCGCCGGCCTCGGCCTGGATGGCGCGCAGCGCGGACAGCGCGGCGAGCGCGTCGTCGCGTTCCTTCGCCAGGGTCACGTGCAGCGCGCTGACCGCCGCGGCGGCCTCGGCGAGCGGCAGCGTCCAGGCGTCGCGCAGGACGCGGCGCGCGACGACGGGCCCCACCGCCACCGCCAGCCCCCGGTACGCCCGCAGCGCCAGCAGGTGCCGCTCGGTGAACCGCCGGTAGTTGTTCGCCGCGCGGTCGGCGGGCGGGATGACGCCGAGCCGTTCGAGGTCGCGGACCTGCTGCACGGAGTAGCCGGACGCGGCCGCGAGCCCGGCCGTCCGGAGGTGCGGCGTCCCGTCGCTCACGAACCCTCCATAAGCACTTGAACCATACAGTTGAAGTATGAACATCGAACAGATCGTCGGCACGGTCCGGTCCCTCGACGGCGCCCTCGTCGTCTCCCCGGCCGAGGGCGACGGCTTCCCCGAACTCGCCTGGGGCGACCACTTCTGCTACTACGCGCCGGACGGCCGGATCCCCACCAACACCCAGCCGTACGCGACGGTCGTGACGAAGAACTATCCCGACGACGAGCGGTCCGCCCTCGACGGTCCCGGCCGCTGGCGCCTCAACATCCACGTCGGCCGCACCGCGTACGAGCGGCTCACCGGTGCCCCGGCGCGCGACGAGCCCGATGTGGACTTTGCCGCCACCGACGTCGTACTGCCGCACCCGGTGTACGGGCGGATGGGGTGGGTCGCGGTGGTCAACCCCGGCCCGCGCACCGCCGACCTGATCCCGGACCTGCTGCGCGCCGCGCACGCGGACGCCGTGGCCCGCGCCGCCCGCCGCGCCGAACGGTAACGCCGTCCCCGCGGCACCGGGTACGCCGCACCCCGGCCGGTCGGCGTACCCGTGATGCCGGAGGATGGGACCAACCGTACGAAGGGAACGATCAGGTGACCACGGACCCGTCCTCGACCCCGGCCCCCGGCGACGAGATCGTCGTACCGGACCGGCGGTTCGTCGAGCACCTGCTCGACGAGATGGAACTCTCGTACGTCGTGGACGAGGACGGCGATCTCGCCGCGCCGTTCGAGCACTTCCGCACGTACTTCATGTTCCGCGGGGAGGACACGGATCGGACGTTCTCCGTGCGCGCGTTCTACGACCGCGCGTACCCGATCGAGATGAAGCCGCGGCTGCTGGAGGTCGCCGACGACTGGAACCGGCGGACCCTGTGGCCGAAGCTCTACAGCTTCACCACCGACGACGGTGTCGTCCGGCTCATCGGCGAGGCGCAGATGTCGATCGGCGTCGGCGTGGGCCGGGACCACTTCCGGGTGGCCACGGTCAACTGGACGCACGCCTGCACCCAGGTCGACGACTGGCTGGTGCAGCAGCTGGGCGGCGCGGACCGGGTCACTCCCGATCGCCGTACCGTCGAGGCGGGCGAGGAACCGACCGACGACCCCGGTCCCGCCTGACGCCCACCGTCTGCGGACGGCGATGACCGACCTGGTTCCGGCGGCCGCGGGCCATCGCGTCGAGCGCCGCGTTCGCTCCGACCAGGCAGCGGATCTGGTCGCCGCGCGCAGCAGTCGCAGTGTCGGTGCGGAACGGACCTCACCCCCGCCGGCGGTACTGGCCCGGCGCGGTGCCGTGCGCGCGCTTGAACGCCTTCGCGAACGCGTACTCGGAGGAGTAGCCGACGGTGCGGGCGATCGCGGCGAGCGGCGCGTCGGTGTCGCGCAGCGCCCGCGCCGCCGTGATCATGCGCCACCGCGTCAGGTACGCCAGCGGCGGCTCGCCCACGCTCCCGGTGAAACGCCGGGCGAACGTGGCGCGGGACATGCCGGCGGCGGCGCCGAGTTCCCCGACGGTCCACGGGTGTGCGGGCTCGGCGTGCATGGTGTCGAGCGCGCGGGCCATGGCCGGGTCGTGCAGCGCGGTGCCCCAGCCGTGGTCGGCGTGCGCGGCCAGCCAGGCGCGCAGCACGTACACGAGCAGCGCGTCGAGCAGCGCCGGGGTGAGCGCGTCGGCACCGGGCCGGCGGTCGGCGTCCGCGGCGAGTTCGGCGGTGAGCAGCCCAACGGTGGCCGTGACCTGCGGATCCGTGCCGGCTGGTACGTGCACCACGTCGGGCAGCCCGTCGAGCAGCGGATGCGTCCAGTCGTGGGCGAACTCGTACACGCCGCAGAGCAGGGCGGTGCGCGCGCCGGGGCCCGCCACGACGGTCGGCTCGCCGGGCGCGGCCACCTCGGACAGCGGCGTGTCGGGACGGTCGGCGAGACCGTGCCCGACGTCCCGGTACAGCAGGACGACGTCGCCCACCGCGAGCGGCACCGGCTCGGACCGCCGCGGTACGAGCCAGCACGAGCCGTCGAGTACCAGGTGGAAGCCGGCGCCGGACACCGACCGGTACTCCCGGCCCCACGGCGCGTGCCGGACGGTCAGGCCGGAGCCGGGCCGCCCGGTGCGCAGCGCGGCGATGGTGTCGCTGAGGACGTCCACGCCGTGCACCCTAGCCGAATGAGACGACGGGACATCGAATCGATCTCCTGGGACATGGTTCGTCTCGTACCGTCCGCCTAGCGTCGATCCGGAACGGGCCGGTCACCGGCCCTCGCGTACGACGGAGGACACGATGGTGGGAACGCGACGGCGGGCGGCGGCCCTGGCCGTACTGCTGGCGATGCAGGTGATGGTGGTCCTGGACGGCACGGTCGTGACGGTCGCGCTGCCGACGATCCAGGACCGGCTCGGGTTCTCGCCGTCCGGCCTGGCGTGGGTGGTGAACGGCTACCTGGTCGCGTTCGCGGGCCTGCTCCTGCTGTCCGGCCGGCTCGGCGACCTGCTCGGTCGGCGGCGGGTGTTCCTGGCCGGGCTGGTCGCGTTCACGGCCGCCTCGGTCGTGTGCGGCGCGGCCGTCGACCCGGCGATGCTGGTCGCGGGGCGGTTCGTGCAGGGCGTCGGCGGCGCGCTGGCCTCCGCGGTCATCCTCGGCATGGTCGTCGCGCTCTACCCCGAGCCACGCGGCCGAGCCACCGCGATGGGCGTGTACAGCGTGGTCTCGGCCGGCGGCGGCGTCCTCGGCCTGGTCGCCGGCGGCGTACTCACCGAGACGCTCGGCTGGCGCGGCGCGTTCGGCGTCAACGTACCGATCGGGGTGGCGACCCTGCTGCTGGCGCTGCGCCTGGTCCCGGCCGACCGCGGCACCCGCGGCCAGCGCGCCGACGTGCCCGGCGCCGTGCTCGTCACCGCCGGCCTGTCCCTCGCCGTGTACGCCATCGTCCGCGTCGCCGACCCCGCCGCGGCCACCGCCCCGACCCTCGTACTCGGTGCCGCCGCCGTCGCCCTGCTCGCCGCCTTCGCCGTACGCCAGGCGACCGCCGCCGATCCGCTGCTCCCGCCGCGACTGCTGCGCGACCGTACCGCCGCGCTGGCGAACCTGGTGGTGGTCCTGGTGTTCGCGGCCGGGTTCGGATTCCAGTTCGTCACCGCCCTGTACCTGCAACGCATCCTCGGCCTCGACGCGCTGCACACCGGCCTCGCGTTCGTGCCCGCGCCGGTCACGCTCGGCGGCGTCTCCCTGCTCGCCGCCGGCCGCCTCGTCACCCGGTACGGCGCCCGCCCCGTCCTCGCCGCCGGCCTGGCCACCCTCGGCACCGGCCTCCTCGTACTCGGCCGCGCCCCCGTGCACGGCACGTACGCCGTCGACGTACTGCCCGCGCTCGTCGTGATGGGTCTCGGCATGGGCCTCGCCGTACCGGCCGCGATGGTCCTGGCCATGTCCTCCGCCGCGCCGGCGGACGGCGGGCTCGCCTCCGGCCTGACCAACACCGCGCAGCAGGCCGGCGCCGCCGTCGGCCTCGCCGTACTGGCCGGGCTCGCTGCCGCCACCACCCACGGCCGGCTCGCCGGCGGCGCCGCCGCGCTGCCCGCCCTGCGCGACGGGTACGCGACGTCGCTCCGGGTCGCGGCCGGCTTCGCGTTCGCCGCCGTCCTCGTCACCCTCGCGGTGCCCGCCCGCCGGCCGGCCGCCGCCGCGGTACCCGACGAGCAGGACGCCCCACTTCCGTTGTCCTGAAACGGATCCAGGCCCGCCCGGACCCGAGGGTCGGGCGGGCCTGGATCGTGCCGCGTGGTCGATCGTGGGCAGGGGTGCGCCGTGTCGCTGGTGAGGAAGGGCTCGCGCATCATCACCGTCGACGGCGCGCGCTACCGCTGACGGGTCCGGAACCGGCCCTCGTACGGTCAGGGCTTGGCCGAAACCCCGCTGACGTTCGCGGTGGAACTCGCCGACCCGCCGGGAGCCGTAATGGTCGTGCGAACGCGGCACGCGCACCCCGGGAACTGGATGGCACTGCCGGCGAAGCCCGTCCTCCCCGCGGACGTTGCGGCAGCGATCCGGACCGCACTGGCCGGCGGTTGGACACCCACGTCGCCCGGCCCCGCCTTCAGCCTGCTCGTCGGCAACGAGGCGGCACCGAACCGAGGCCGGCTCACCGCCGAGTGAGCGGCGACGCGCACGTACCGAAAGAGCCTCGCTCCCGTCACTTCCAGCGGGTGAGCAGGGTTCCGGCGACCGCGCCGAGGATGGCGATGAGCGCCATCCGGACGAAGTCCCACAGCTTCGCGTTCGACCAGATCCGGTACCCGATCTCGGCCGGGGACACGCTCAGGATCGATGCCGGCCAGATGCGCAGCGCGCCGGAACGGGACCTGAAGATGGTGAGAACCAGGGCGGCGGCCGTGGAGAGGATCCACCAGGGCAGCGCACCCCACGCCAGGTGGATCAGCCACGGCGAGTAGTCGAGCTGCGCGCTCCGTTCCTGGAACTGGTGCGCCAGGTGCGGGTTCGTGCTCGCGTCGACCTCGGCCAGAACGAACGCGAGCAGCGGGTACCACCAGAACGCGAGGACGCGCAGCGGACCGAACGTCGCCCTGGCACGCGCACCGTCTCGCAGTGCCCGGTCGAGTTCGGTGAGCAGCTCGCGCACCCCGTCGCTCGGGGCCGGGCACGTCCACTTCCGGTCGGTCAGGTCGATCTCGACGATCCCACCGTCGTTGAGCATCAGCACCGCGGTGACCTTCTTGGCGTTGACGAGCCGTGGATCCAGCTCGCCGCTCGGCGAGTCGAGGTACGGGCGAAGGTCGTCGATGACGAAGAAGGCCGGCTGCCTCGCCTTCGTCCGCCGGTCGAACGTCGGCTGCCGAACGACGACCCGGCACGAACCGTCCACCTGCGTGAGCAGTCGGAGGGCTGTCACCACCGACGACTCGTCCGCCAGGTGTCCGGTGAGCGCGCCGGCGGCTCCCGCTCTCGTGGGGCGTGTGCTTCTCGCGGCATGCGTCATCTGGTGATCTCCACGGCGTGTCGGCTGGTTCGTCACCCTAGCGTCCGGGCGCACGGGCATGACCGTCCTCACCGCCGCCGGCGCGGACGCCGGGCGAAGGCGAGCGACCGGAACGGTGGATCCCGTGGCGGCGGGCGTCGCTCAGTGCCCGGGTACGACCCGGAGCGCGCGGCGGAGGATGTGCGCGAAACCCTCGTCGAAGCCGGGCAACTCGGCCGGCGGCAGGAAGTCGCGCTGCCGGGTCCAGGCGATCGCGTGCGCGACCGCGCCGACCCGCAACGCCAGCTCGAACGTGTCGCGGAAGTCGCCACCCCACGGCTCCAGGTACGCGTCGCGCAGCCGCGCGTACCACGGGTCGTCGAGTGGCAGCCCGGTCCGCTCCTCCAGGAACCGGAACGTCACCACCAGCGAGAAGAACGGATGCGACACCGACGCGTCGCCCCAGTCGAGCACCCGCGCCCGCCCGTACAGGTTGGTCATGTGCAGGTCGTCGTGCTGCACGGTCGGGCCGAGCCGCCGGTCCGCCGCCAGTTCCGCACACATCCGCGCGTACCCGGGGGCGAACGCGGCGAGCCGGTCGTGCTCCGCGCGGTCCACCGGCAGATCGCGAGCGACCAGGTCGGCGAAGCGGTCCGGCAACTGCGCGACGGGAAGCGCCGGTACGCCGTGCGCCACGTGCTCGTCGGCGTACCCGGTCTCGCCGCGCTGCAGCTCGGCGTAGCGAGGGAGGGCGGCGAGCCACGCCTCGGGCGGATTCCCTGTGGTACCAACGGGATCGCCGGCGTCCGCGAGCAGCAGCCAGGCCCGGTCCTCGTCGTGGGCGAGCACCTCGGCGACCCGGTCCGGCCAGCGCCGGTACAGGTGCGCGCTGAGTCGCGGCTCGAACCCCTGGACCGGCGCGCACGCCTTGAACCACGCGACGCCGTCCGCGAGCGGTACGCGACGCACCGTCGACCATGGACGTACGTGGGTCGTCTCGATCGGACCGACCGGCTCCACGTACCGGCGGATCCAGGTCTCGGCGTCGTCCACGCGCGCCACTCTCGCACGCCCTCGTCCCGGCCGGTAGCGGGTTTCACCGCGGGCCGGACCGGTCGCGGTCCAGGGGCGCGCGATCCGCGGTGACGACCGGCCGGGTCGTCAGGCCGGGCACCAGGCTGTGTTCTTCGGGCACTCGCCGCGGGACACGATCGTGCCCTTCTCGTCCAGCCACACCCGGGTGTCCGGGCCGCTCCCCCCGATCCCGTACGACAGCTGCGGCGCCCTGCCCTGCGCCGGGCGCCGGTACTCCCAGTCCCAGACCTTCCCGTCGACGCCGGCTTCCTTGGCGATCGTCGCCTTGCGGGTCACGGCCATCGTCGGGTCGAAGCCGCTCGGATCGAAGAGCCGGCTCGGGTCGAACGGCGTCTCCTGGGCGAGGTTCGCCTGCGCCGCCAGCAGCGGCTCCCGGACGATGCGTACGCCGGCGCGGCAGCCGGCCACGTTGGCGTCGATGTGTACGAACCCGTTGAAGGAGCCGATCCGCTCGGCCTTCCTGCCGTAGGCGGCGACGATCTCGGCGACGGCCGACCGGACCCCGGACACCGTCCCGGGATCGGCTTCGGGGAGCCTGCCCGTACCGTCGAGCTTGAGGCCGACCGCGTCGGCCGACTTCTTCGGCTCCGCCTTCACGCGGATCTTCCCGACGTAGTCGACGTCCATCCGTACGGTCATCGTCTCCGTCTTCAGGACGTGCGCGAACCTGGCGAGGTGACGCAGCGGCAGATCGCGCAGCCGCACCGACACCGGCGACGTGAACTCCGACTTCCCCTCCCTGCCTTCCTTCGACCAGCCCTCGGTGAAGGAGTACGTCTGCACGCTGCCGTCGGGCAGCAGCAGCCGGGCCCCCAGCAGCCCGTCGGACGACACGTCCACCTCCTGGAAGGTGTCCCGTCCGGCCTTCTTCACCAGGGCGTGCAGGGCGTCGGTGACCTCCTCCGTACCGGGGAAGCCGGTGCGCTGTCCGCTGTGCGGACCCAGGCCGCACGAACTCGTGGCCAGGCCGAGCGCCACAGCGGCCGAGCCGAACACCACACCGCGCCGAGTCAGAGACATACCGGAGAGGCTAGAAGCACCGGTCAACGCCCGATCGTCAGTTCGGCAGGCGGGCACAGGGGGTTTTCGACCATCCACAGTGGACGCCGTCATCGGCACCAAGCCGGCACGCGAACGGGGTCACCAGTCACGACCGGCAACGCGATCTTGACGCGCTGCCGCGGGTCTCCAGCCCCATCGCCGGGGCACGCATGGGAATCGCCCGTGCGAGCAGCATGGCCGGTTCATGGGTCCGCCCGACGAGGATGATCCGGCATGCCCGAGCCGGTGGTGGCGTTCGGCTCCATCGGTACGCGCCGCTCATGTCGCTGCGTGCCCGGCAGACCGGAGGCCAGCGGTCCTTGGTTGCCACGGCGGACGCATCCGGTGCGTTGCAGGTGCCGAGAACTGGCCGGCGTCGCGGGCGGGCAATGCCGATGACACGCCGGAGCCGGGCACGCCATGGGCGTACCGGTTGAGCGACTTGCCGGGCACGACCATGATCACCGTGTCCCCGATGGGCCGAGACGAGGCGAACGGACGTCGCATGGATCTGCCGTGGTACGAGTTCGAGGTCTTCACTCCCCGCATCATGAACCGGGCGAGCGCGCACACCGTGTCCTTGGATCTCGTCGCCCGCGGTGACGCGATCCCGCTGGAACCCCAGGACGGCGACCTTGCGCGGTTCTGCGCCGCCGCGTGCGGGATCCGAGCAGACGTGCGGGGGTGGCGGCTCCGAGAGTTCGTCAGCCCCTACTACAGCGGGAACCCCTTCGCGGAGTCCTGGGCGAGCCGGGTCCAGCGGATCTGGACCCTCGACGTCACGCTCGACGGGCCGGCCGCGCTCAGAACGGTCGAGCTCAGGGGTTCGTTGCCCCGGACGTTCGGGCTGCCCGACAGCGTGCAGGTGGGCACCGACATGACGCCGTACCAGGAGCTGCCGGTACTGGCGCTCGCGGACTCCGCCGACCACCGGTCCTGCCGGGCGGCCGCCGCGGCACTGCCGGAGCGTACCGGGATCGAGATCGTCGAGTACGCCGGGCACAGCCAGCTCCGGGTCGACGTCTCGACCTGGACGATGCCGACGCTGGACGCGCTCGACGAGTTCATCGAGGTATGTGATCCGCACGGACTGACCATGAGCTGGATCGACCGGGTCGGGAAGGACTGAGCACGCCGCCCGATCCACGGCCACGACCGGTCGGCGTGGTGCAGTCGGCCAAACGGTCCATGGTCGTCGTACCTGGGTGAGCGGGGCAGCCAGCGAACGACCATGCGGGCGGACCGTCCAGTGACCTGTGTCCGGGTCGCGTCACGTCGACGATCGTGCGGCCATGACAGGCGTCCGGCGTCACTGGTCGGCCTCCTCGGCGACTTCGACCTCGCCGAGGAGGCCGCGCAGGAGGCGTTCGCGCCGGCTGCCGACCGGTGGCCGCGCGACGGCGTGCCCAGCAACCCGCGTGCCTGGTTGATCACCACGGCGCGCAACCAGGCGATGGACCGGCTCCGCCGCGACCGTACCCTCGCGGCGAAGTTCGGTCTGCGAAACGCAAGATCAAGGCGGCGGGCATCCCGTTCCGCGTACCGCCGGCGCACCTGCTCCGGGACCGGCTCGACGCGGTGCTCGCCGCGGTCCATCCGATCTTCAACGAGGGGTACGGCGGGCGCGACGAGCTGGCGGCCGAGGCGATCTGGCTGGCCGCCATCGTCGTTGCCGTGGTCGACGGTGCCGAGGCGGGCCTGCGCCTGGTCGATCGCCTCGATCTGCACGACGTCCGGTACCTGCACTCGACGAGGGCCGAACTCCTGCGGCGACTCGGGCGTACCGACGAGGCGCGTGCCGGGTACCGGTGTGCGCGGCGGCTCACCGACGACGGCGCGGAAACGACGCTTCCTCGAACGCCGGCTCACGGAGCTGGCGGGCACCGGTGGCCCGGACTGACGGCCCCGCCGACGACACGACAGCGCGGCGTCGGCGAGCACGACCCGGGCCGGTGTCGACGGCGTACGGCGATCGCGTCGGCCCACGTGGACGGGGCGCGCTCAACCCGTCCGGTACGGCGTGAGCAGGAAGTCGACCTCGTCGGTGAGTCGGTGCGGCAGGGTGCCGGCGCCGTCCAGTGCCCACGTGATCATGACCCCGTTGTACGTGGTGACCACGGCGCGCGCCAGCCGCGTGAGGTCCGGGCAGGACAGCTCGCCGCGCCGGTGTGCCGCGGTCAGGTAGCGCCGCACGCCGACGGTGAGCTGTCGGGCGAACGCGGCGGCGTGTCGGCGCAGTTCCTCGTCGGCGACGTCGAGCTGGAGGAACGCCACGTGGTGGGCCATCTCCGAGTGCAGGATGCCGGCGCCGAGCCCGGCGATGCGCTCGACGAGCTGGTCGAGCGCGGGCCGGTCGTCGGCCGGGCGGCCGATCGACGCCTCGATGGAGGCGGCGCCGTGCGCGGCGAGCGCGACCAGCAGGCCGTGCTTGGACCCGAACCGTTTGACCAGGGTGGCCGGCGCCGCGCCGACCCGGCCGGCGACCTCGGCGAGGGTCAGCCGGGCGGGGCCGACGTCGGCGATCGCGGCGGCCGCGGCGGCGAGGAACTGTTCGTCGGTGAACGCGAGGGGACGTGGGCTCACGCACACAGCCTAGCCGAAAGTAAATGAACAGTGATTTACTAACGGCGTCGAGGGGGGATCGCAGTGCGGACCAGCAGTGCAGGGCGGACCAGCGGTACGGAGGGCGGGTTGCGGGGCCGGGTGGCGCTCGTCGCCGGTGGGACGCGGGGCGGCGGACGTGGCGTCGCCGTCGAGCTGGGCGCCGCCGGCGCCACGGTGTACGTGACGGGGCGCAGCACCCGGGGCGGTCGGTCGCCGCTCGACCGGCCGGAGACCATCGAGGGCACCGCCGAGCGGGTCACCGCGGCCGGCGGACTGGGCATCCCGGTGCGGGTCGACCACGCGGTGCCCGCCGAGGTCCGGGCCCTGACCGAGCGGATCGACGCCGAACACGGCGGTCTCGACCTGCTGGTCAACGGGGTGTGGGGCGGCGACCCGTCGACCGACTGGGCGCATCCGTTGTGGGAGCAGGATCTCGACACCGGCCTGCGGATGTTCCGCAACGCGGTGGAGACGCACGTGGTGACGAGCCGGTTCGCGGTGCCGCTGCTGATCGCGCGCGGGCGCGGGCTCGTGGTCGAGGTGACCGACGGCAACACGGCCCGCTACCGCGGCTCCTTCTTCTACGACCTGGCCAAGTCCACGGTCATCCGGCTCGCCGTCGCGCAGGCCGCCGAGCTGCGTCCGCACGGGATCGCCGCGGTCGCGCTCACGCCGGGCTTCCTGCGGTCGGAGGCGGTGCTGGAGCACTTCGGTGTCACCGAGCAGACCTGGCGTACCGCAACGGATCCGCACTTCGCGCACTCCGAGTCCCCGGCGTACCTGGGGCGGGCGGTGGTGGCGCTGGCGACGGACCCGGACGTGCTGGCCCGGTCCGGGCGCGCGCTGTCCACCGGCGAGCTGCACCGGGAGTACGGGTTCACCGACGCGGACGGCACCCGCCCGGATTTCCCGGCGTACTGGGCGGAGGCGCTCGAAGGCGAGTTCGGTCCGCTGGGTGATCCGCTGTGACGGCCGCGCGGCCGGCGGGACCACAAGCCGGGAAGTCGGTGGGGCTACGAGCCGGGAAGCTCGTAGTCGAACCAGATCCGGTGCGTGCCGTCGGTGTCGATCGCGAGGCCGCCGCCACCGGTGATGCCGGAGAGGTCGCCGGTGCCGCTGCCCGGCACGACGGTGCAGAACTCGGCCTGCCGGGTGCTGCCGGTGGTCGTGGCGGAGTGGGCGAAGTTGAACGCGCCCTGCCGTCCGCCGAGCGTCCCCTCGAACGACTCCATCGCCACGTACGTGCCGACGCCGGTGTCCTGGTCGAACGCGGCGGTGAACAGGGTGGCCGACCGGCCGGTGACGCCGCCCGCGTACTGCTTGGTCATCCGCGCCACGCCGACCGGTACGCCGGTGCGGACGGGCGACTCGCCGATGCCTTCCGCCGGCACGAACTCCACGACCTCGAACGTTCCCTTGGCTCGCACGACGGCATCGTAGCCGCCGGACCGCGCCGTCCTGTTGACGGGAGACAACGACTTACTATAGAGTAAAGTTTACTGATTGGTAAGGCGTTGAGGAGGTTGGCAGATGCCCGAGGTCGTTCGTGCACTGGAGATCGCGGCGCCGCCGAGCGTGGTGTGGCGGTGGTTCACCTCGCAGGAGGCGTTGCGCCGGTGGTTGCTGCCCGATCTGGACATCGACCTGACCGTCGGCGGGGCGTACCGGGCGACGGGGCCCGACGGGGAGACGCGCATCAGCGGGACCGTGCTCGACCTCGTACCGGAGGGGCGGCTCGTGTTGTCCTGGCTGGAGGAGGACGCCGGCTGGTCGCATCCCGGCCGGCTGGTGATCGAGCTGGCGCCGATCGCGCCGGGCACCCGCGTGACGCTGACGCACGACGGCTTCGCCGGGATCGGTACTGCGGGCTGGCGCGGCACGGCCGAGGCGTACGAGCGGGGCGCGGACCAGCACAAGGTGCTCGACCAGCTCGCCGCGGTGGTGACCGCGGGTGCCTGACGCGGGCGAGGACGTGTTCCGGGTGCTGGCCGATCCGACCCGGCGGCGCATCCTCGACCTGCTCGCCGAGCACGAGGTCCGCACGGTGAGCGAGCTGGCCGCCGAGTTCCCGGACCTGGTCGCGTCGGGGATCTCCAAACACCTGATGGCGTTGCGGGCGGCGGGACTGGTGCGCGCGACGCGCGAGGGCCGGACCCAGCTGTACCGCATCGACGGGGACGGCTTCGCGCGTGCGCTCGGCCCCTGGCTGGCGAAGTACGAGGCGTACTGGTCGCGTTCGCTGGACACCCTGCGCACGCTCGCCGAGTCCCCGAAACCGGACTGACTCGACGTGTTCCCCGGTCGGCTCGGCCCACGGTCCCAGCACACCTGTCTGGCGAGCCGTGGGCGCCGACTCACCCCGCGGACCGTGCTGCGCACCCGCGAACCGTCGGCCTATTCGGCAGCGCGGTGGCGACTTCGACGCGCCAGAGCGGGCCAGGGCCGGGCGCCGGCGACGAGCAGCGTACGGGCGGTGTCGAGGGCGACACCGCGTCACGGGCAGCCGGCACTCAGCCGGCGCAGTACGCGGGTGGCATCGGCCAGCGCGGCACGGTCGGGCCGGAACGGGACGGTGGCCGCCCGGCGGTACGAGTGGCGCATCGGGGGTGGCCTGTCGGGCGCGTACCGGGGGCGGACGGTCGGGTGTTGCTGCCCGTTCGGCTCTCGGCCGCCGCTTCGGCCCGGATGTAGCGTGTCGGTGACCCACCGCCCCCGAGTGTCCGTCTGGTGGTTCGGACCCCAGGGCGACGGGTGGGGTGCAGTGGCGGACGTGCACCCGGCGGGGCCCCGCGCAGACGCAGGCCGGGGCCCCGTTGCCGGGGGGTTCGGAGGCCGGGATGCTGGCGATCCGCGGTGCGCGGCTGTTCGACGGTGAGCGTCGGGTCGCCGTACCGGAGCCGACCGTTCTGGTACGGGACGGGCGGATCGTCGCGGTCGTGCCGGGCCCGGCCGTACCGGCGGATGCGCGGCTGGTGGATCTCGGTGCCGTGACGCTGCTGCCGGGCCTGGTCGACGCGCACGTGCACCTGGCGTTCGACGGTGGGCCGGATCCGGTCGGTGCGATCGACGGCGCGCCCGATTCCCGGGTACTCGACGGTATGCGCGCGGCGGCCCGGGTGTCGCTGACCGCCGGTGTCACCACGGTGCGCGACCTGGGCGACCGCAGGTACCTGGCGCTTCGGTTGCGGGACGAGCTGGCGGACCGGCCGGCCGCCGGGCCGCGGATCCTGGCCGCCGGGCCGCCGATCACCACCGCCGGCGGGCACTGCTGGTACCTGGGTGGTGTGGCGGACGGTGCCGCCGGGCTGCGCGACGCGGTACGGGAGCGGGCCGGGCGCGGTGTCGATGTGGTGAAGGTGATGGCGAGTGGCGGTGAGCTGACCCCGGGCACCCGATCGTACGAGCCGCAGTACTCGGTGGCGGAGCTGCGGGTGGTCGTCGACGAGGCGCACCGGTACGGGCTGCCGGTGGCGGTGCACGCGCACGCCTGTACGGCGGTGGAGAACGCGCTCGCCGCGGGCGCGGACGTGGTGGAGCACTGCTCGTTCCTCGCCGCGGACGGGGTGGCCGAGCGGCCGGACGTGATCGCCGCGCTGGCCGCCGCCGGTACGACGGTGTCGGCGACGATCGCGACGCGGTTCGACCGGGGCGGTGTGCCGCCGGGGATCGCGGCGCGGCTGACCGGGCTGATGCGGCAGGTCGGCCGGCTGCGCGACGCCGGCGTACCGCTGGTGTGCAGCAGCGACGCGGGTATCGGGCCGGCGAAGCCGCACGGCGTCCTGCCGTACGCGATGGACGTCGCGGTCGGCCGGTGCGGTTGGTCCACTGTGGACACTCTGCGGGCGCTGACCGCGCTGCCCGCGGCGCTGTGCGGCCTCGCCGACCGCGCCGGCCGCCTCGCCCCCGGGTACGACGCGGATCTGCTCGCGGTGGCCGGCGACCCGCTCACCGACCCGGCCGCGCTGCACGCCGTACGGGCCGTCTACCGGTCCGGCGTCCGCGTCGGCTGACCGCGCTTTCCCCGTCGTACCAACGGATCCGGGGGCCGCGTGGTACCGGTGCGTCGGGGCGCGGTCGGCCGCCGTTCGCCGCCCGTACCCGGTCGTGCCGGACAGGGCCCGAACGTCCGGGACGTCGCCCGCCGCGCTCCGGACGGGGGACGGGACGGGGGAAGCGCCGGCATTGTGCCGCGGTCCGCCGAGCTGCGGCACTACGCTTGCGGCAGCAGGATCTCGCACCGCGGCGACCACGCCCGGACCCCGCGCGCCCGGTGGACCGCACGTACAGCCGGGGGTCGGCCATGCGCTCGTGTTCCGTCGTTCCGCGTGGTGTGAGGCACGGATGAGCGGTCTGCTGGGCCGGATCGCCGCCGCGCTGCGCCGCTGGCGGATCGAGCGCCTCCTGCACTGGAACGAGGACATCCGTACGGCCGTCAGCCGGTCCCGGTCGTCCGGGCGCTCGGGTCGTGCGGTGCCCGATCGGCACACCTGGCGGCACTGACGCCCGCGGCGGTCAGCTCAGCAGCGGCACCCGGAAACCGTTGTAGTACCAGAGGGCGCTGGTGTACCAGAGGACGACGATGGTGATGGCGAGCAGGGCGCCGGCGACCGGCAGCGTCCACGACGGGAGGCGCCGGCTGCGTACGACGAGGACCTTCGCGGTGAACGCGCCGTAGAACACGCATCCGGCGACGGAGTGCACGGCGGTGCGCGGATCGCCGAGCCGCACGCCGTACGCCAGGATGCAGTGCACGGCGATCGGGAGGCTCAGGACGAACAGGGCCGCGCCGACGACGCGGTGCGTGACCGGTACCGGCCGGGGTACGGCGGGCCTGCCGGGCAGCCGCCGGTACATCCACAGCGCCAGCAGCACCTGGACGCCGGCGAGTACCAGGACCGCGGTGGCGAGCTGCGACTTGAGCGCGAACGAGTCCGACCCGGTACGGCCGAACAGCGACTGCGCGTAGTTCGGGGTGTGCCACAGGCCGTACAGGAACAGGGCGCAGCCGACGACACCGGCGGCGGCCACGACGACCGCCAGTCTCCGTACCGTCGCGCCTGTGGTGTCCGTTCGTGCCATCGGCAACCACCCCGAGCCATCGGCGACCCGGCGGCACGCTACCTCCGGCGGCGGTGGCCGCACCGGGCGCTCGGCGACGATCTGACCGATCAGACCGCGGTGGCACCCGATGTGCCGGCCCGGGTGCCCGATCCGTCCCCGTACGCCGGCCCGAACGTGCCCGAACCCCGCGGCGTGCCGTACCGGAAGCCCGGTGCCGTGCCGGACGTGCCGCGGCGGGCCGTGCCGACACGTGCGTGCCGCGGCGGGCCGGAGCCGGGTGTGGCCCGCCGCGGTGTCGGGGCTACTCGTCGGCGCCGGTGAGCGGCGCGGTGGAGGCGGGGATGATCCGGGCCGACAGGTCCGGATCGGCCATGTCCGGGTCGAACGGGAACATCGGCCGCCGGATCCGGCGGTGCCCGAGGCGTACGAGGTCCTGGTCGACGCCGCCGGGGGTGAGCGCCATCTTCCAGTCGGCGGCCAGGTCGAACAGTTCCGGTTCCAGGTAGCCGATCTTGACCAGGACGATGTCGGCGCCGCGCGGGTCGAGCGACAGGTCGGTGAAGTCGTGCTCGTGGTGGTACGGCTTGCGCAGCCGGGTGAGGATCACGTACACGCTGCCGACGCGCAGGACGACCTCGGTCTCGGCGTCCCGGTCGCCGTGCCGTACGGCGTGCACGACGCCGGTGAGGGTGATCGGCCCGGCGTGCCGGTCGTCCACCTCGGCGCCCGCGGTGACGGTGACCGTCGCACCGATCCCGGCGCGTACGGCGGCGTCGACGGCGGCGGGCCCCGGTACCGAGGCGTAGATGACGATCGGGCCGTCGGGGTCGCGGAACTCGGGCCGGGCGAGGACCTGCGTCAGCCCCCAGGTCACGTCGCCGGCGCCACCCGCGGTGGGATTGTCGCCGGTGTCGCTGATCAGGTACGGCCGGGCGGTGGAGCCGAGCGCGGCGTCGAGGCACTCGTCGAGCGTCCCGGTCGGCGCGACGAACGCGAAGTCGCGGCGCGCGTCCCAGAACCCGCGGGCGAGCCGTTCCGCACCGGCGGCGACAGCCTGCTCAGACTCGCCGGTCACGACGACGGTGGCGCGGTTGCGCGGCTCGTCGGCCCAGGCGTACCCGACCCAGATGGCGGCGTCGATGACGCCGTCGGTGGCCTCGACCTCCTCGACCGCCGCGTACACGCTCTTGGCGGGCTCGATGCGGGTGGAGGTCTGCTCGCCGGCCAGCAGGACCGGCACCGGCACCCACGCCTTCACCGGCCGCGGCGCGCCACTTTCCAGTAGCTGCACCAGGTTGCGGGCGGCGCGCTCCTTGGTCTCCAGGTAGTCCTCGTGCGGCGCCATCCGGTAGCAGGTGATCAGGTCGCTCTGGTGGGCGAGCCGGCGGGAGACGTTGCCGTGCAGGTCCATCGAGGTGGACACGAGCACGTCCGGCCCGATCACGGTACGGATCCGGTCCAGCAGCAGCGCCTCGGCGTCGTCGATGCCCTCGACGCTCATCGCGCCGTGGATGTCGTACCAGAGGCCGTCGAGGTGCGGCATCGCGGCGAGCCGGGCGACCAGGTCGTCGGCCAGTTCGGCGAACGCGGCGGCGGTGGCCATCCCGCCCGGCAGCGACTTGCCGACCAGCGCGCCACGCCAGTCCGCGGCGGCGCGCAACGGCTCGCCGGCGGCGAGGAACGGGTACCGGGTCAGGACCTCCTCGCCGCGCTGCGGGTGGAACGCCGGCGCCTCGGTACGGGCCGGGGAGAACGTCGACGACTCGATCCCGAGCCCGGCGATCGCGATGACGGGGCGGGAGAGGGGGGTGCGGTCTTGCGGCATGGCTCCTCGTACGGGTTGCGGGACAAGGGATGCGGTCAGCGCGACAGGGTCCGGCCGCCGCCGGTGACGGCCTCCAGGGCGCGGTCCAGTGCGCGTTGCAGCGCGAACTGGCCGGCGCCGACCAGACCGGCGTCGGCGCCGAGCCGGACACGTTCGATCACCAGGTGCTTGGTGACGAGCGGGTGGCAGCCCTCGTACAGCTGGCTGCGGACGGCGGCGACGAACGGTTCGAGCGTGGACAGGATGCCGCCGAGGTACACGGCGTCGGGGTTGAAGAAGTTGACGTTCGCCGACAACACCATCCCCAGGTACTTCCCGGCCCGGCGGACCGCGCCGGTGGCGTCCGGGTCGGCCTCGGTGGCGAGCCGGACCACGTCCTCGGTGGACCGTACGGTGGGGTTGGTGGCGGCAAGTTCGCGGACGAGCGAGGCACCGGACGCGACGGTCTCCAGGCAGCCGGTGTTGCCGCAGGAGCAGGGGATGTCGACGGCGGCGTCGATGCGGACGTGGGTGATGTCGCCGGCCGCGCCGGTCGCGCCGCGGTAGAGCCGGCCGTCGGCGATGACGCCGGCGCCGATCGCCGAGCCGATCTTGACGGTGATCGACTGCCGGTGCTCGGCCGGCCGGGCGGCGTGCTCGCCGACGGCCATGCAGTTCGCGTCGTTGTCGACCGCGGCGGGCAGGCCGAACCGCTCCTCCAGCCAGGCGGCGACGGGGAACTCGTTCCAGCCGGGCATCCGCGACGGCAGCGTGACCGTACCGGCGGCGACGTCGACGGGGCCGGGCAGCGAGAGGCCGACGCCGCGCAGGTGGGCCCGGCCGCGCTGTTCGGCGAGCGCCTCCAGCGTGTCGGCGAGCCGGGGGAGCGCCACCTCGGGGCCGTCGCCGACGGCGAACGGAACCGTTGACACGTCGGCGATCGCGCCGCCGGAGAGTACGACGCCGATGCGCGCGTGCCGGCCACCGACGTCGGCCGCCACGGCGAACTCGTCGGTACCGCCGAGCCGGAGTACCTTGCGCGGCCGGCCGCCGGTGGACGACTGCGTCCCGTACTCCGCGACCAGGCCGCGCTCGACGAGCTGCCCGACGGCGGTGGAGATGGTGGACGGCGCGGCACCGAGCAGGTCGGCCAGTTCGGTGCGCGAGGTGGCCTGCCCGGAGGCGACCAGTTCGAGCACGCGGGCGGCGAGCGTCGGGGCGGCGGGGGCGCCCGCGCGGGGCCGGGTGCTTTTTTCAGGCATCGTGTCGCTAACTTCTCCAGAGACGCGGTGGCGACGGCGAGAGTACGCCGGGCGGCGGTGCCGGGACAAGGCGGTCGGCGCCCTCGCCGAACTTCCTTGCGCGTGCAAAACAGCACATCAGAGCCCATCGGTCGGGTGCTGAAGGGGGCTCCGGCTTTTTTCCGATCGGCAGAAACCGAGTTGTTACGGTGGCCCCTCTGTTTTTTCGGAGGACGGCGTCGTTGACTGGCTCGCGATCGCTCAGGCCCCCCCGAGGAGAGTCATGTCCCCTGTCCGTACGGCCGCGCGGCGCCGCTGGGCGCTCGTCGCGGGCGCCGCCGTGTCGGCGGGCGCGCTGCTCGCCGGATGTACCGGAACGAGCGGCTCGTCGTCCGCCTCGTCCGACTCGATCAACTACGCGCTGCCGGCGAACTTCACGCCGAACTGGATCCTCCCGATCGGTACGGCCGCGCACCTGAACACCAACAACGTGTCGATCGCCGCGACGCTGTGGGAGCCGCTCGTCGCGTACGACGGGTCGACCGGTTCGATCGGCTGGAACAAGAAGGCGTCGATCGCCTCCGCCGCCGACTTCGCCGGTGACGGCAAGAGCGTCACGATCACGCTCGGCGACCGGCACTGGAGCGACGGCAAGGCGCTGACCTCCCGCGACGTCGAGTTCTGGTACAACCTGATCCGCGGCAACAAGAAGGCGTGGGCGGGCTACAGCCCGGGCAAGGCGCCGGACAACTGGACCTCGCTGAAGGCCACGGACGCCCGGCACCTCACGATCACGTTCGACAAGGCGTACAACAGCCAGTGGATGCTCGCGAACGAGCTGAGCCTGATCACGCCGCTGCCGCAGCACGTGTGGGACAAGACGGGCGCGTCGGCCGCCGTGTCGGACGCGGACCGTACGACCGCGGGCGCGCAGAAGGTGTGGACCTACCTCAACACCGCCGCCAAGGACATCGGCTCGTACGCGTCGAACCCGCTGTGGAAGACCGTGAGCGGGCCGTACACGGTGAAGTCGTTCTCGACGGCCGGCAAGGTCGTGCTGCGCGCGAACGGCACGTACGACGGTGGCGAGAAGGCGCACATCAAGACCGTCAACCTGATGCCGTTCACGACGACCGCGGCGGAGGAGAACGCGCTGCGTGCCGGTTCGGTCGACTACGGCTACATCGACGCGACGGACCTGGACCAGAAGGACTCGTTCACCAACCGCGGGTACGCGGTGAAGCCGTGGACGGGCTGGGCCATCACGTACATGCCGTACAACTTCAACAACCCGACGATGGGCCCGGTCTTCAAGCAGCTGTACGCCCGGCAGGCCGTGCAGATGTCCGTCGACCAGGACGGCCTCGTCAAGGCCATCTTCAACGGCACCGCGGTCCCCGGGTACGGCCCGGTCCCGCAGGCGCAGCAGTCGAACTTCGTGTCCGACGCGCAGCAGAACAACCCGTACCCGTTCTCGACGGCGAAGGCGTCCGCGCTGCTGCAGAGCCACGGCTGGACCAAGCAGCACGGCGTCATGGTCTGCACCAGGCCCGGTACGTCGGCCAGCCAGTGCGGCGCCGGTGTCAAGGCGGGTACCAAGTTCCAGCTGGAGGTGCTGTCGCAGTCCGGCTCGGCGGTGACCGACAACATGATGAGCGCGATCCAGTCGTCGCTGGCGAAGTCCGGCATCGGCTTCTCCATCAAGACCGCGCCGGTCAACTCGGTCCTGTCGCAGACCCCGCAGTGCACGTCAGACCAGCCGATCTGCAAGTGGCAGCTGTCGTTCTTCGGCACCGCGGGCAGCTGGTACTTCCCGGCGTTCCCGACCGGCGACTCGCTGTTCCAGAGCAAGGGCGGCTCGAACTTCGGCAACTACTCCAACCCGGACGTGGACAAGCTCATCACGGCGACGACCACGGCCAACTCGCAGACCGCCATGCAGGACTACAGCGCCGCGCTGGCCAAGGACCTGCCGGTGATCTGGCTGCCGGAGCCCGACTACCAGATCTCGGTCGTGAAGAACGGCCTCGGCGGGTTCTCGCAGGACTCGCTGGCGAACTTCCACCCCGCCCAGTGGGCGTGGACCGGCAAGTGAGTCGGAACGGAACGGACGGTCCATGAGCACGCTCATGTATCTGGCCCGGCGCGTGCTGCAGGCGGTACTCGTGATCCTCATCGTCACGGTGGTGGTCTTCTGCCTGCTGCACGCGCTGCCCGGCGGGCCTGCGCGCGGGATCCTCGGCGCGCAGGCCACGGCACAGCAGATCGCGCAGTTCAACCACGAGCAGGGGCTCGACAAGCCGCTGCCCGCGCAGTACCTGTACTACCTGCGCACGCTGGCCTCCGGTGACCTCGGCACGTCGTACACGCTGAACGAGCCGGTGTCGACGCTGATCGTGCAGCGGCTGCCGAAGACGCTGGTGCTGACCGTGCTGTCGGCGATCGTCGGGCTGCTGCTGGCGATCCCGCTCGGCATGTGGCAGGCGGTCCGCCGCAACAAGCCGTTCGACTACGCGATCACGACGCTGAGCTTCGTCGCGTACGCGACCCCGGTGTACTTCCTGGGTCTGTTGCTGGTGCTGCTGTTCAGCCAGGTGCTGCCGTGGTTCCCGGCGCAGGCGCCGCAGGGCGACACGCTCGGCCAGGTGCTGTCCGACCCGGCCGGGCTGGTCCTGCCGGTGATCGCCGGGGCCGCGTCGATGGTGGCCGTGTTCAGCCGGTACATGCGGGCGGCGACGCTGGAGAACCTGTCCGAGGACTACGTACGGACCGCGCGGGCCGGGGGTACCCGGCGTCGCGCGATCCTCTGGCGGCACGTGTTCCGCAACTCGCTGACCCCGGTCACCGCCATGCTCGGCTACTACGTGCCGGTGCTGTTCGGCGGCGCGCTGGTGGTCGAGCAGCTGTTCAACTACCCCGGCATGGGCCTGCTGTTCTGGAGTGCCGCGCAGTCCTCCGACTACCCGGTACTCCTGGGCTGCGTCCTGGTGATCTCGGTGGCGACCGTCGTCGGCACCCTGCTCGCCGACATCCTGCAGCGGGTCATCGACCCGCGGGTGGCGGGTGGCCGGTCGTGACGCCCCGGAAGGAGCAACGATGAGCGCGGTGTTGTCACCGGGCCAGATCGAGGTGGGGGAGCCCGCCGGCGTCACCGGGCTTCGCCTGGCGGTACGGCGGTTCCGGCGCAACCGGTTGGCCGTGGTGGGCCTCGGCGTGGTCGTACTGTTCGTGCTGTTCTGCTTCGTCGGCCCGGTCCTGTACCCGACGGACCAGACGCACACGGCGCTGCACGCGGTGAACCTGCCGCCGAGCGCCGCGCACCTGCTCGGTACGGACGCGGTCGGGCACGACGAGCTGGGTCGCCTGATGTACGGCGGGAAGGTGTCGCTGCTGGTCGGTCTCGCCGCGGGCGCGCTGGCCACGGTGATCGGGATGGCGTGGGGCGCCGTCGCCGGGTACGCGGGCGGCTGGACCGACTCGGTGATGATGCGCGTGGTCGACGCGGGCATCGCGATCCCGGCGCTGTTCGTCCTGCTGGTCGTCTCCGCGATCCTCAGCCCCGGCATCTGGGGGATGATCGCGATCCTGGGCTGCGTGTCGTGGCTGGTGCCGTCCCGGCTCATCCGGGCCGAGACGCTGACCCTGAAGAACCGGGACTACGTGCTGACGTTGCGCGCGATCGGCGGTACGCACGCCCGCGCCATCACCCGGCACGTACTGCCGAACTCGGTGTCCACGATCGTCGTGGCGACGACGTTCCAGATCGCCGACGCGATCATGCTCGTCGCGTACGTGTCGTACCTGGGGCTGGGGATCAGGCCGCCGGCCACCGACTGGGGCGGGATGCTGTCCGCCGGCCTGACCGCCGCGTACTCGGGGCGCTGGTGGCTGATCGTCCCGCCGGGCGTCGCGGTCATCCTCGTGGTCTGCGCGTTCAACGCGATCGGTGACGGGCTGCGCGACGCGTTCGACGTACGGGGGCGGGCATGAGTGCCAAGGGAGGCCCGGAGGTGGGCGCACCGATCCTGGACGTGACCGATCTCGGCGTCACGTTCGGCACCGACACCGGTGACGTCGCCGCCGTACGGGGAGTGTCGCTCGCCGTACGGCCGGGGGAGACGCTGGCGCTGGTCGGCGAGTCCGGGTCGGGCAAGTCGACCGTGGCGCTCGCCGCGATGGGCCTGCTGCCGGGCAACGCCCGCGCGAGCGGCAGCGCCACGATCGCCGGTACCGAGGTGGTCGGCGCGTCCGACGGCACGCTCGCCGGGCTGCGCGGGCGTACCGTGTCGATGGTGTTCCAGGAGCCGGCGACGGCGCTGGATCCGTTGACCCGCATCGGTTCCCAGGTCGCCGAGGTGATCCGGAACCACCGCCGGGTGTCGGCCGCCGACGCCCGCCGGGAGGCCGTCGAGCTGCTGCGCCGGGTCGGCATCCCCGACCCGGAACGGCGCGCGTCGGCGTACCCGTTCCAGCTGTCGGGCGGGCAGCGGCAGCGCGTCGTCATCGCGATGGCGATCGCGAACGAGCCGGCGCTGCTCATCGCCGACGAGCCGACCACCGCGCTGGACGTGACCGTACAGGCGGAGATCCTGGACCTGCTGCGCCGGCTCGCCGCCGAGTCCGGTACCGGGGTCCTGCTCGTCACGCACAACATGGGCGTGGTGGCCGACTTCGCCGACCGGGTGGCGGTCATGCTGCGCGGCGAGATCGTCGAGACCGGCGACGTGGAGAAGGTCCTGCTGCGGCCCGGGCACGAGTACACCCGGCGGCTGCTCGGCGCGGTCCCGCGACTGGTCGTGGACGAGCCGGATCCGGCTCACCCCAACGGATCCGCCGCTGTTGGCACCGAACCGGTGGTCGACCTGCGCGGCGTGTCCGTGGTGTTCGGCCGTGGCCGGCGCGCCGTCCGCGCACTCGACGACGTGTCCATCGCCGTACACCCGGGGGAGACGGTCGGGCTGGTCGGCGAGTCCGGCTCCGGCAAGTCGACCGCGGCCCGGGTCGCGCTCGGGCTCGTGGCGCCGAGCGCCGGCACCGTGTCGCTGTTCGGTACGGACCTGCGGCGTGCCCGGTCCCGCGCGCGCCGCGCCCTCCGCGCCGGAATCGGCGTCGTACTCCAGGATCCGGTCGCGTCGCTGGACGCCCGGATGAGCGTCGCGCAGTGCGTGGCCGAGCCGCTGCTCATCCACCGCCGCGGCCTGTCCGCCCGCGAACGCCGCGACCGCGTCGCCGACGCCCTCGAACGGGTACGGCTGCCGCGCGCGCTCGCCGACCGGGCCCCGCGCGAACTGTCCGGCGGGCAACGGCAGCGCGTCAGCCTCGCCCGCGCCCTGGTACTCGAACCGCGGCTGCTGGTCGCCGACGAGCCGACCAGCGCGCTGGACGTGAGCGTGCAGAAGACCGTCCTCGACGTGATCACCGACCTGCAAGGGGAACTCGGCTTCGCCTGCCTGTTCGTCTCGCACGACCTCGCCGTGGTGCAGCAGTTCGCGCAGCGCGTCGTGGTCCTGCGGAACGGGCGCATCGAGGAGCAGGGCAGTACCGGGTCCACGTTGCGGCGCCCCGAAACCGACTACACGCGCCGCCTGCTCGCCGCCGTCCCCGTGCCCGATCCGGTACTCCAGCGGCAGCGCCGCGCCGACCGCCTCGCCGCGTCCGCCGGACCGTCGGCATGAGCGCAGCCGAGGTGTACGCCGGGATCGACATCGGCGGCACCACCACCCAGGTCCTGCTCTGCACACCGGACCTGTCCGTACTCGACCGGGCGGAGGTGCCGACGCCGGCCGCCGCCGGTGGGCACGCCATGATGGGCGCCGCGCTGGACGCGTTGCGGCTGCTGCTCACCCGCGGGTACGGCCGGCTGCTCGGGGTGGGTGTCGGCGCGGCCGGCGTGGTCGACACCGGCACCGGACGGATCGTCGTGGCGAGCGACTCGTTCCACGACTGGTCCGGATACCCGGTGACGGCGACGATCGGGGCCGCGCTGGACGTCCCGGCGTACCTGGACAACGACGTCAACGCGTTCCTGCGCGGCGAGGTCGCGTGCGGGGCGGGTGCCGGCGAACCGGACCTGCTCGGCATCGCCCTCGGTACCGGCGTCGGCGGCGCGCTCTGGCTCGACGGCGCGCTCTACGAGGGCCCGAACGGCGCCGCCGGCGAGATCGGCCACGTACCCGGGTTCGGCGAGCTGCCGTGCACCTGCGGCGGGCGCGGGCACCTGGAGACGCTCGCTTCCGGCCGGTCCATCGCCACCCGGTACGCCGAGCGCACCGGACGCGACGCCACCGCCCGCGACGTGGCCGACGCGGCGGGACGCGGCGACCCGGACGCGATCGCCGTGTACGACGCGGCCGCCGCCGGCATCGCCCGCGCCGCGCTGGTCACCGCCGGCGTCCTCGACGTCACCACGGTCGTCGTGGGCGGCGGGGTGAGCCGCGCCTGGTCGCTGCTGGAACCCGCGATCCGGCGCGCCCTCACCGCCGAACCGCCCGTCAGCGGCCGTCCCGTCCGGCTGCTGCACGCCCGGCTCGGCAGCGACGCGGTCGCGCTCGGCGCCGCGTCCCTCGCCCGTACCGAGCTGGCGGCCGACCGTACCGGGATGGCCTCGGCGAGCTGAGCCCGGCGCGCGGCCCGATGCCACAGCGGGACCGGCCGTCTCGTCTCGTGGGGCCGGGCCGGTCGCGGACGCACCTGACGCGTCCCGACCGGCCGGTAGCGGTCAGGGGTGCACGGTGATGGTGGTGCCGGACCGGGTGAACGCGGTCGCCACGCCGTCGACCGTCACCCGACTCGCCCACGGCGCGGCGATCCGCAGCTCGGCGCTGGCGCCGTCGACAGCGACCGTACCGGCGGCCGGGTCGAGTCGTACCGCGACGGTCTGCGGCCGGTCGGTGGCGAGCAGCGCCGTGTCGTCCTGGTACAGGGCGGTTCCGGCGAGGAGCAGGCGGTGCCGCGGGCCGTTCGCCTCCGCGTACCCGAGGGTGCCGGTGAGCCGGTACCCGCCCGTCGTGCCCGGTCGCAGCAGGTAGCCGGTGGCGGGCGCGGTGCCGGTGACGTCGACGCGCAGCCCGGCGCCGGTCGGGGTCACGCGGGCGTTCCGCGGCTGGCCCGGGAGTACCGGGAGGAGCACGGTGTCGAGGGTGAGCGGACCGGTCGCCCGCGTGGCGTACGAGACGTACCGGGCGTCGGTGACCTCGTACGTGACGCGGGAGTACAGGCCGGTGGGGAGGGTGGCGGTGAGCCGGTCCGGGCGCGCCGGCACGATCCGCAGGTTGGTACCGGAGGCGAACCGGGTCGTCGCGGTTCCGTTGTCCAGCACCGGATCCGCGTCCGGGAGCAGGTGCCACGTCTGCTCGTAGCCGTGCTCGCCGCCGTCGGTGGGCACGAGATCGTCGGTGACCAGCCACAGTCCCTTGTGGACGAACAGTACCGTGCGGGTGTGCCGCACGCCCGGCGTACCGTCGGTCCAGCCGGCGGCGAGGTCGACCCACGGGCTCGCGAACGCGGTCGTCAGGGCGCCGGGCGCGGTGGAATCCTGTGCCCTGCCGTCGATCTCGACCGTGTTGTTCGCCTGCGTACGCCCGCGCAGCCACGCCGACTTCGGGTCGTCGGAGTACGTGAAGGCGCCCATCGCGGGCAGCAGCGGCCGGTCCGCGACGTACACCTGGACGGCCAGCTCGTCGGGGTGCGAGTGCGCGCCGCGGTCGGCGTTGAGCCGCAGGTACCAGTCGTCGCCGCGCCATCCGGTGCGCTGCACGGCGACCCGGGTGTCCGGGTAGCCGACCGAGGTGTGGTCCGGCGCGGTGCCGTGCGCCCCGCCGGTCGCCACGTACCGCAGGGCGTCGTCGTCGAGCAGTTCGGCGAGCGTGCCGAGCTTCCCGCGCTGGTCGCCGTAGCTGGAGTCGCCGTACGCGGGGTCGAACCCGTTCGGGTACGTCTGGTCGGCGAGGAACCACGCCAGCGACCGCAGCGCCCCCGCGGCCTCGAACGCGAACCCGTTCGCCTGGCACACCGTGGCGTCGCCGACGAAGTCCTGCGCCACCCCCATCGCGTACGACGAGCTGGCCTCCACGTACCCGCCGTCCGGGTACAGCGCGTCGGTGAGGACGCGGGTCAGGTAGTCCTGCGCGTTGTCGCGCCAGCCCGCCGCGGCGCTGAACTCGGCGAAGCAGACCCCGAGGTACAGCAGCGTGGACTTGATGGTGACCATCCAGTTCGGGGTGGTCGAGGTGGTCGTGGTGAAGAACCGGCCGGCCTTGGTGACGGTCTTGAGGATCGCCGTGTTGGCCGCGGCGGTCAGCGACGGGCTCGTGCGCAGGATCTCGTACGCGTAGGTCCAGTTCTGGAAGCGCGCGGCGGCGTCGAGGTTGCGGGGGAAGCTGCCCGCGCCCGCGGCCCCACCGTAGGAGTCGGCGTCGGCGACGAAGTCGAGCATCAGCCCGATGAGCCCGGCCGCGTCACTTTCGTCGCGCGAGTCCGCGTACGCGTCGGCGACCGGGCCGGCGAAGTAGAAGCGCGGCAGCTGGTAGCCGTACTCGTTGTCGGCGCCGGCCGGCTTCTTCCAGTCGAACCCGCCCGGGTCGCCCTGCCAGGAGAACGTGTTCTGCACGGTGTTCGACCAGGTCCGCGTGGCCGCGTCGAACCCCTCCTTCTCCTGGTACAGCAGGACGTCCGCGCCGTCGCCGGACGTGTCGCGGCCGACCAGCCGCAGGCTCGCCGCCGCCGGATCGGCGCCCAGCCCGGTCAGGTCGAACCACAGGTACGCCTTGCGCGTGGTCGCCGAGTACGGTCCGGTGCCCTCGTCGCGGACCTGGAGGACGGCGCTGTCGCCGAAGGACGTCGTCGCGTCCGCCCCGTTCGCGATGTACGTGTCCTGGCTCGGGGTCAGCGTGCGCGTCGTACCGTCCGGCATCCGCAGCGTGAGCGTCGGGCCGTCCTGCGCTGCCTGCGCGCTGTGGAACTCGATCGTCCGGGCGGACTTTGTTCGCGCCATGAGCATGAAGCCCAGCCCGCCGGCCGTACGCGCCGGGCCGACGAGGTCGGTCACGTCGGTGGTCACCGCGGTGTCGGTGCCGGTCACGTGCAGCGTCGACCGGTAGATCTCGCCCTTGCCGAGCGTCCAGATCGTGTCGAGGAACAGCGGCACCAGACCGGGTACGTACACGCCGTTGTAGCTCCAGTCCGGCGTGGTGCGCGCCGGCCGGCTCCGGCAGTACGCGAGGAGCGCGTCGCCGGCGGCCGGGTAGTCGCCGGCCTTCGCGGCACTCTCGACGTCGGCCAGCGCGGGCGTACCGGCGTAGTCGAGGGCGGGTGCGGTGGTCCAGGCGCCGGCGTCCCAGGCGCCGAAGAACGCGGCGTCACCGACGTCACTGGTCGGTACGGGCGCGGCGGTGGCGGACGGTCCGGGGTGGGCGGCACCGGCGGTGGCGCCGGCCGCGGCGGCTGTGGCGGCGAGGGCTCCGCGCAGCACGGTACGTCGGGTCAACATCTCCACTCCTCTTGGCGCGAGGGCGGTCAGGGGATAGGCTCCGACTTTATTCCGATGAGATAGAAAAGCGAACCGGAGGGGCGATGCGCGACGCCACCGACGAGCGGTACCAGGGCCGGTCCGTGTACGTGGGCGACATCCACAACCACTGCGGCATCAGCTACGGCCACGGCAGCATCTCCGACGCGTACCGCAACGCGCGGCTGCAACTCGACTTCGCCAGCGTGACCGGTCACGCGCACTGGCACGACATGCCCGAGGGCGACGACCGCATCGCGCGCGTCCGGGAGTACCACGAGACGGGGTTCCGGCGGCTCGCCGACTGCTGGGACCACGTGCAGCAGGTGACCGCGGACGTGCACGAGGACGGCCGGTTCGTGTCGCTGCTGTCGTTCGAGTGGCACTCCATGACCTACGGCGACCACTGCGTCTACTACCGCGGCGACCACGGGCCGATCCTGCGTTCGGGCAGCCTGCCGGAACTGCGCGACGAACTGCGCCGGTTGACCGCCGGCGGGCTGCCCGCGCTCGCGCTGCCGCACCACATCGGGTACCAGAAGGGTTGGCGCGGCGTCAACTGGGACACGTACACGCCGGAGTTCGCGCCGGTGGTCGAGATGATGTCGATGCACGGTTGCGGCGAGTCCGACCGCGCGCCCCGGCCGTACCTGCACACGATGGGGCCGCGGGACGAGGGATCGACCGCGTACCACGGGTTGGAGCGCGGGCACCTGTTCGGCTTCATCGGCTCGACCGACCACCACAGCGCGCACCCCGGCAGCCACGGGTACGGCCGGCTGGCGGTGTGGGCGGATTCGCTGACGCGACAAGGGATCTGGGACGCGATCACCGCCCGCCGGACGTACGCGCTGACCGGTGACCGGATCACGCTGGCGACCGGGGTCAACGACGCGCTGATGGGCGAGGTCGCGCCCGCCGCACGCGAACGCCGGGTGTGGGCGCGCGCCGCGGGCGGCGACGAGATCGACTACCTGGAGATCGTCCGCAACGGCGAGGTCGTCCACCGGGTACGCCCGCGTCCGGTCGAGGAGGCCGACTTCCTCGGTACCGTCGCGTTCAGCGTCGGGTGGGGGCAGCTCGGCGTACCGGTGGAGTGGGACGTCCGGCTGACCGTCCACGGTGGACAGTTGCTCGGCGTGGAACCCCGGCTGCGCGGCGAGGACATCGTGGCCCCGGCCGAGTCCGAGCCCGACCGGTTCAGCTTCTCCGACTGGGGCCGCGAGGGCACCCACGCGGTCCGGCTGCGTACGCTGACGAGGGGCAACCCGACCGTGCGTACCGATGCGACGCAGGGCATCGCGCTGCGTATCCGCGGCGACCGCTCGACCCGGGTCGTCGCCGAGGCCAACGGCGTGACCGCCGAACACACCCTCGCCGAACTGCTCGCCGGCCCGCGTACCGGCTACACCGGCGGCTTCGTCTCCGGCGCGTACCAGTTCCACCGGGCCGTACCGGACTCGCTGTCCACTGTGGAGGCCGAGCTGGTCGAGGAACGCCCCGGTGACCGGCGCGACTGGTACCACGTGCGCGTGCGGCAGGTGAACGACGAGTGGGCGTGGAGCTCGCCGACCTGGGTCGCCGCCGGCTGACCCGCCCGCCGCGGCGTCGATCCGTTGCGGCACGGGCGATGCGCCCTCCGTCCCGGAACGGAGGGCGCCGCCGGCAGAACCGATCCGGGGCGGTTGTCGCGGTGCAACGAATTCCGGCCGACCGGATCAGCTCCGGGAACCGCGCGGATCCGTTGCGGGTCAACCGATCTGCACGAGGTTGCGACCGCGCAGCGTGTAGAGCCGACCGCTCGGTCCGGCCGCGAGCCGTGCCCCGCTGTACCATTCGCCGGCCAGCTCGCTGCGTACCGTGGCGGTGAGGGTGCGGGGGTCGATGGTGGACAGTGCGCGCGCCGCAACGCAGTAAAGGGTGCCGTCGACCGGGTACAGCCGGCCCCGGTCCGGCGCGACCGCGGACAGGTCCGCCTCGGCGAGGATGTCGGGCGCGTCCGGCCCCGGCGTCGCGGGCAGTACGAGGAGCCGGCCGCGCAGCGTGAGCGCGTACAGCCGGTCGCCGAGGACGGCCAGCCCGCTGATGCCGACCGTACCGGTGGATCGGCGCCAGGAGACGACGCCGGTGGCCGGGTCGATCGCGGCGAGGTCGCCGGCGGGGCCGTCCGGGCTGTCGCCACCGAGGTACGCGACGGCGCCGCCGACCGCCACCGCCCTGAGCATCTGCGTGCCGAGCGGATCGGCATGTACCGCAAGCGATCCGTCCGCCGGCCGGTACGTGGCGAGGCAGCCACCGCCGGTGGTGTCGGCCTGCACGCCGACGAGTACGAGGTCGTGGTCGGGGGAGTACCGGATGCAGTGTGGACGGTTCTGTTCGACCGGCAGGCGCGCGACCCGGTGCGGCGCGTCGTCGCGGCCCGGCCGGTAGCGGAACAGCCCCTGCGAGTTGTACGCGGCGAGGTAGAGCGTGTCGTCCACGGTGACGGTGTCCTTGACCTCGCCGGGCATCGGCACCAGCTCGCGCGTGCCGGACGCGGGCCGGTGCCGGGTCATCGAGAAGTTCCCGCCGACGAGCACCTCGTCGCCGACCGCGCCGACCGACATGCCGAGCTGCGGCCCGGCCGGGGCACCGTGCTCGGCGAGCTGCCGCACCTCGACCGTCCCGTCCGCGTACGTCCACAGGTATCCGCCGGACGACACGCCCACCAGCGCACCGCGGTACGCCGACAGCCCCCACGTCTCGCCGTCCGGCACCGGCACCGCCAGCTCGGTCAGGCTGCCGTTCCGGTACCGCAGCAGGGCGCTGCGCTGCGCGCAGGCCAGGTACAGGTCGTCGCCGACGACGAGCAGGTTCGTCACCGCCTTCGTGTCCGGCACGGGGATCACGGTGGTACGCCCCGGATCGGCGAGGTCGATCAGCACCAGCCGCGCCGGATCCCCCTCGGTACCGACGATCAGCGTGTCGCCCTGCCGCGCCAACGCCCGTACGGTCGGGTCGGCGCCGAGCACGTCACCGCCGAGCGGGGTGACCGCTCCGGTACGGCGGTCGATCGCGGCGACCCCGGCATGGGCCGCCCCGTTGCCGCCGGCCAGGCTGCTGCCGGTGCCGGCGTACACGACGTCGTCGGTGGCCAGCAGCGCGAGCGTCTGCGTCGCCGCCGCATCCGGTACGGCCAGCTCGGTGACGGTTTCCGTTGCGGGACAGCAGGAGTAGACGGCGGTCCCGCGGCCGCGACGGGGTTCCCGGCCGGCGACGTACACCGTGCCGTCGGGCGCCACCGCGATCGTCCGCACGAACATCCCCGGTACGGCCGCGACCGGTGTGGCGGTCCGTTCGGTGCAGTGGTAGATGTTGACCGCGTCGGCGGCCTTGGTGACCCCGGCGTACACGCCGCCGTCGGGTGCCGGTGCGAGCGCCTGCACGAAGTTGCCGGTCGGCAACAGTACGGTGGACGTCACGGTGCCGGTGCGCAGGTCGTACCCGGCGATCCGGGCCGGGGACAGGTTGCGCGAGCCGACGCGGCAGACGTCACCGACGACGAGCCCGCTCATCAGCGGGTACCCGACGTTGGCCGGGCCGAGATCGACGACGGTCATGCTCTACCTCCTCCTGGTGCGATTGGCTGACTGGTGTGATTCACCGACTGGATGTGATCGACCGACTGGGTGTGATTCACCGACTGGTGTGATCCTCCGGGCGGCCGGGACCGGCGCCGCCGGGTCGACTTCGTTGCGGCGTAAGCTGAAAGACCGACGGGGAAGGGAGCGGGGATGGCCGGGCGCACCAGCACGGCGACCACGAGGGCGGTGTCGCAGGTCAACCGGACTGCGTTGCTGGAGGCGCTGCGCTCGGGCGGTCCGATGACGTTGCAGGACCTCCAGTCGTCCACCGGCCTGAGCCCGGCGACGGTCAACCGGCTCGTCGACGCGATGCGGCGGGACGGGCTGATCGTCGACGTCGGTGTCGGCGTCTCCACCGGCGGCCGCCCACCCCGCCTGATCGGGTACAACGCGCGCGCCTCGTCGGTGATCGCCGTCGATCTCGGCGCCCGCACCATCAAGGGCGTGCTGTACGACCTGTCCGGTGCGGCGCTGGCCGTCCGTACCGTCGACACCGGGGCCGACAGCGACGCGGCCAGCGGTCCGGGCGTGTTCGACCGGGTGGCGGAACTGGCCGAGCGGCTGGTCGCCACCGGCGTCGAGCAGGGCAGCCCGGCCCGCGCGGTGGCGGTCGGCGTGCCCGGCACCGTGCGTACCGACACCGGCATGGTCGAGTTCGCGCCGTCGCTGCGCTGGTGGGACATGCCGCTGGCGGAGCTGCTCACCGAACGGCTCGGCGTCCCCGTCGTGGTCGAGAACGACGTCAACCTGCGGGCGGTGGCCGAGCACCGGCTGGGCGCGGGTCGCGGCATGGCGAGCATGGCGGTCGTCGCCGTCGGTACCGGGGTCGGCGCCGGGCTGGTGATCGGCGGCGAGCTGTTCCGCGGGGCGCAGGGCGGTGCCGGCGAGATCGGGTACATGCTGCTCGACCGGTCGTCGGTGGCCCGGCCCTGGCCCGGTTTCGGGGATCTGGAGTCGCGGATCGGTGGCCCGGCGCTCGCCCGCCGCGCCGCGGACGCCGGCCTCGCCGAGCCGAAGGGCGGCCTGGACGCCGAGCGTGTGCTTGCCCGGGTACGCGCCGGCGACCGTACCGCGAACGAGGTGTTCCGGGCGGTCGTGGACGAGGTGGCGATGGCGGTGGCGAACCTGGCAGTGGTTCTCAACCCGGAGGCGATCATCCTCGCGGGCGGTGTCGGTGACGCCGCGGCCGACCTGCTTCTCCCGGCCGTACGGGCGCGCCTGGCCGGCCGGATCCCGTTGGTACCGAAGCTGGTGGCGGCCGAGGTGCCGGACGGTGAGCTGCGCGGCGCCGCCCAGCTCGCGGTCGAGTCGTCCGAGCACCCCGTCTACCTCACCTCCCAGTCCTGACGCCGTCCGCGGTCGACGCGGCGGCGTGCAGCGCGCCGACGAGCGGGGCTCGCTCGCCGAACGCGGACACCACGACCGGCACCGTCCAGCCGCCCAGCTCGCGGAGCCGGTCGACGACGGTCGCGGCGATCGGCTCCGCTGCGCCGATTCCGCCGGTGAGAACGATCGCGCCCGGGTCGACGATGGTGATCACCGCGCCGAGGCAGTACGCGACGGCCCGGCAGTAGCGGTCGAGTGCGCGGAGTGCGGCGGGCTCGGCGCGCCGGGCCGCCGCGACGATCTCCGGTACGTCCGCGTCGCGTCGCCCGCCGGCCGCGTCGTACCCGGCGCGCAGGCCGGCGACGCTGACGACGGACTCCAGGGCGCCGGCGTCCGGCAGCGGCAGTTCGGCGACCTCACCGGCGGCGAGGTGGTCACCGGCGAGGACGGCCCCGCCGCTCGTGATGCCGAGCCCGACCCCGGTCCCCAGCGCCAGTACGGCGAGCGTGCGGGCGGCGTGGCCACCGCGCGTGGCCTCGGCGTACGCGGCGAGGTTGACGTCGTTGTCGAGCGTCACCGGGCAGCCGAGCCGGGACGTGAAGGCGCCGCGCGCGTCGAGTTCGGCGAGTCCGGGGA
Organism: Actinocatenispora rupis; assembly: GCF_016861975.1. Taxonomy (GTDB): domain Bacteria; phylum Actinomycetota; class Actinomycetes; order Mycobacteriales; family Micromonosporaceae; genus Actinocatenispora; species Actinocatenispora rupis. The sequence continues at coordinate 165,800 of NZ_BOMB01000017.1, forward strand.
ACGCGGGGCAGCGCAGCACCCGACCGCTCGCCGCATCGGGCGTTCCGGGTACGCCGAGGACGGCGTGCCGTGGCGTCGCGCCGGCCCGGCCGACGAGCGTGTCGGCGATCCGGCCCACCTGGTCGATGAGCCCGACGCCGGCCCGGTCGCTGGCGACGGTGTCCTCGGCGAGTACGCGGCCGTCGGGGGTGGCGAGCGCGGCGCGCACCTTGGTGCCGCCGATGTCGACGCCCAGCACGGTGTCGGTCGGCGGTTGTGTGTCCAGCAACGGTCCTCCAGCCGGGCAGCCACTTCTTTATCAGTAAGAACAATAATCGCCCGGAGCGGCGCCTGGCGTCAATGCCCGCCAGTGTCGATGCGGGCAGGGCTGAGGGACGAAACGGCGCTCTTGACACGGGAGTACCGGGAAGGACAGGCTGGGGCGACTTCTTAGTCATATGAACGATGAAGGGTGCCGTGGCTCCTGCCACGCGTACCCGCGGGAGGGGACACGAGTCGTGCAGAGCCTGATCGACCCGCCGCGGATCCGGATGGCGGACAGCGTCCTGGTCCGCGCGCCGGAGAAGGACGAGCCCGGCTACTGGGCGGGCTGCCCCAGCGTGCGTCACGACGGGAACCGCTTCCTGCTGACGTACCGCGAGCGGCATCCGCGTGGCGTCGAACCCGAACGCGGGTGGCGGTGCGCGGTCGCCGAGAGTACCGACGGGGTGGAGTTCCGTGATCTGTGGGAGGTCCACAAGGACGAACTCGCATCGCCGTCGATGGAGCGGATGAGCCTCGTCCGGCAGGAACCGGACGGCGACTGGCTCGCCTACCTCAGCTACGTCGATCCGGCGGACAACCGGTGGCGCATCGACGTGCTGCGCGCTGGCGACCCCGCCGGGTTCGACATCGCGCGGCGTACCGAGGTGTTCACGGCCGCGTCGACCGGTACCGAGGGCATCAAGGATCCGTACACGCTGGTGGTGGGCGGCTCGGTGCTGATGTACGCGGTGGTGTCGCGGTCGCGGGAGTTCACCGCCGCCGAGCGCGACCTCGCGCACGCCACCGCGGACATCCACAACACCGGGCTCACCACGCAGCCGACCGTCGCCGCGATCAGCCAGGACGGTACCCGCTTCGACCTGCTCGGCGAGGTACTGCCGACCGGAAACGGTTGGGACGCCTACGAATCGCGGCTCACCTGCGTGGTGCCCACCGGCGACGGGTACCTCGGCCTGTACGACGGATCCGCCTCGTACCACGAGAACTACGAGGAGCGCTGCGGCGTCGCCGTCTCCACCGACCTGACGCGGTGGCTCAAGACCACCCCGACCGGCCCGCGGTACACCTCGCCGCACGGCACCGGCTCCCTCCGGTACGTGGACGTCGCGGTCGTCGGCGACGAGTGGTTCGTGTACTTCGAGGCGACCCGCGCGGACGGTGCGCACGAGCTGCGCCTGGCCCGCGTGCCCCGACCGTGACGCCGAACGTGCTGGTCGTCCTCACCGACCAGCAGGCCGCGACCGCGATGAGCTGCGCCGGCAACCCGTACCTGGCGACGCCGGCGCTGGACGCGCTCGCCGCGCGCGGCACCCGCTTCACCCGCGCGCACTGCACCCAACCGCTGTGTACGCCGTCGCGGGCGTCGATGCTGACCGGCCGGATGCCCACCGAACTCGGCGTCACCGTGAACGCCGGCCGCCTCACCGGCGTACCTGCCGAACAGCAGCTCGGCCGCGTCTTCACCGCGGCCGGCTACGACTGCGGGTACGCGGGGAAGTGGCACGTGCCGGAGCTGGCCGTACCGGCGGGTGTGGGGTTCCGGCGGGTGCACGGGGAGAGCGAGGACGGGCTCGTCGCGGACTGTGCGGCGTTTCTCGCCGAGCCGCGGGACCGGCCGTACCTGCTGGTCGCGTCGCTCACCGAGCCGCACGGCATCTGCCAGTGGGCCCGCGGCCAGACCCCGCCGTCCGGCGACGTGTCCGATGTGGACAGTGCCGGTTGGCCGCCGCTGCCACCGAACTTCGCGATCGGCGGCTACGACGCGGAACTGCCGCGCATCGCGCAGGCCCGCTCGCCGCACTCGTACCCGACGGCGGGGTGGGACGAGGACCGGTGGCGACGCTACCGGTTCGCGTACCACCGGCTGTGCGAGCGGGCCGACGCGCAGGTGGGGCGGCTGCTGGAACTCGTCGACGAGGACACCGTGGTGGTGTTCAGCGCCGACCACGGCGACCAGGCCGGCGCACACCGCTGGAACCAGAAATGGGTGCTGCACGCCGAATCCGTCGAGGTTCCGCTCATCGTCGCCGCGCCCGACGGTCGCCGCGGCGCCACCAGTGACGCCCTCGTCTCGGTCGGACTCGACCTGCTCCCGACCCTCTGCGACTACGCGGGAATCGGTCCCCCGCAAGGGATCCCGGGTCGCAGCCTGCGCCCGGTCGTCACCGCCGGCACGCCGGACGGCTGGCGCGACACCGTGTACGCGGAGACCGAGTGGGAGGTGCCGGGCGTGCAGCACCTGACCGGCCGGATGGTACGCACCGACCGCTTCCGGTACGTCTGCTACGCCTGGGGCCGGCACCGCGAGCAGCTGTACGACCTGCACGCCGATCCGGGGGAGCAGACCAACCTCGCTCCGGTCGGCTCGTACGCGGGGGTGCTGGCCGACCACCGCCGCCGGCTGGCCGCGCACGCCGCCGGGATCGGCGACCGCTTCACCCGCTTCGTCCCCGCCGCGGACGCCCCGTTCCGCTGAGGCACACCGTGCCGCCCGGAACTCGGGCGGCACGGTGCCGCCGTCAGGGTACGACGCGCAGGAGGTGGCGGCCGCGAAGGGTGTAGAGCGCGCCGGACTCGTCGGCCGCGAGCGTCGCCCCGCTGTACCACTGGCCGTCGAGGTCACCGACCACTGTGGACACCGCGTACGTGTCGGGGTCGACGCGGAACAGCGCGGCCGACGACCCGCCGTACACGGTGCCGTGGGTGACGAGGAGCCGGGCCATGCCGACGACCAGCGCGCCCAGCGGCGCCGAGTGCAGCAGCTCACCGTCCGATGTGGACACCACGAACAGCGTGCCGGCCATGGTGATCCCGTACAGCCGGCCGCGGTGGGTGGCGAGCGTCGAGATCCCGGAGCCCAGCGCGGGATCGGTGCGCCAGCGCCGTTCGCCGGTCGCGATGTCGAGGGCGAGCAGCTCGCCGCGCGGCCCGACCGGGTACCGGTTCCAGCCGCCCAGGTACGCCACGCCGTCGGCCGCCGCCACCGCCCGAACCATCTGGTACGGGTCGAACGGGTCGACGTGTGCGGTCAGAGTTCCGTCGCCGGGCCGGTACAGGCTGAGCGCGCCACCGCCGGACGTGTCGTTCTGGGTGGCGACCAGCAGCGTGCCGGTCGTGGCGTCCCAGGCCGATCCCTGCGGCCGGTTCTGCCCGGCGGGCAGAGCAACGGCCCGCTCCGGCACGCCGCCCGGCCGGTGCCGCCAGATGCCCTGTCCATTGTAGACACTGAGATGCAGGGTGCCGTCGACGACGCGCATGCTCTTGGCCTCTCCCGGTACGAGCAGGCGCCGCCGGGTACCGGTGGTCAGGTCGTGTTCGACCACGCCGCCGTTGCCGCCCACGTACACGCGGCCGTCGCCGGCGGCGAGCGACATGCCGAGTTGCGGTTCGGCCGGCGCACCCGCCTCCACCAGATCCCGGTGTACGGTCACGCCGGTGGCGAGGTCGTGGTGGTCGACCGCGCCGTACGCGGAGACGGCGAGCAGTTCGCCGCGGGAGTACCCGAGGCCCCACCGGCCACCGCGGCCGAGAGCGCCGATGCCCCACCGTTCCCCGTCGCCGAGGTCCGCGACGGGGGTGAGCGTGCCGTCGGCGTACCGGAGGATGCGGCCGGCGTCGAGGTACACGCCGTCGGGGCCGGCGAGGAAGCTGCCTGCCGACCCGGCGTCGACGGTGAGCACCCGATGGTCGGCGGGGTCGTCGAGGCGCAGCACGGCGACGTGGCCGTGCGGGCTGCCCTGCGTGCCGACGAAGAGGTGGTCGCCGATGACCGCGACCGTCTTGACCGCGGGATCAGCGGCGAGCGCGGGCGGCAGGATGTCCGTGACCGCACCGGATTCCCGGTCGACGGCGTACAGCCCGGCGCGGCTGGCGCCGGCGCCGCCGAGCAGGTTGCTGCCGGACCCGTAGTACACGTGGGTGTCGGTGGCGGCGACACCGCGCGCCTGGGTCGTCGCCGGATCGGGTACGGCGACCAACCGCACCGCACCCGTGTCCGGCCGGTACTCCCAGAGTCCCGGCTCGGGTTGCTTGCCCACGGCGTACACGACGCCGTCGGGGGCGACCGCGAGCGCGCGGACGTCGAGCCCGGGAATGGTTGCCACACCGGGGATGTCGGGCCGCGGTGTCGGATCGGTGAGGTCCCAGCGGTACAGGTTCGGATGCTCGCCGGGGCCGGTCTCGTGCGCGGAGACGATCCCGGCGTACAGGGCGCGGTGGCCGTCCGCGGCGAGCGCCTGCACGAACTTGCCGGGTCCGAGCAGCCGCCGGCCGACCACCCGTCGCGTCGGCGCGTGGTACGCGAGCACCTGCGCGGGGGCGAGGTTGCGGGAGCCGATGTAGAGCGTGTCGCCCACCTGGATGCCGCTCATCAGGCAGTACATCAGGTCGTTGGCCGGGCCGAGATCGGTGATGACCGGGGGCACGACGGCGTCCTCTCGCTTTTAGCTCATATCGAGATGGAACTCTGGACCCGTTGCGCCACCGTGTCAAGCGCCTCACGCCATCCTGGCGGCGGCGGCGCGGTCGACCGACCACCGCAGCGGCTCGCCGGCCGCGTACCGTTCCAGCTCGTCGGCGACCAGGGCACCGAGCCGGCCGCACTCGCGGTCGACACTGCCGGCGATGTGCGGCGTGACCACCACGTTCGGCAGCGTGAACAGCGGCGATCCCGGTACGGGCGGCTCCGGGTCGGTCACGTCCAGCGCCGCGAACAGGTCCGGCCGCTCGGTCAGTACCTCGACCAGGGCCGGCTCGTCGAGTACCGCGCCGCGCGAGGTGTTGACGAGGGTCGCGCCAGATGGCATGGCGCGCAACAGATCCCGGCCGACGAGCCCGCGCGTGGCCGGCAGCAGCGGGGTGTGCACGCTGAGCACGTCGGACCGTTCGAACAGCTCGGTGAGGCCGACCGTGGTGACGCCGAGGTCCGCCGCGACGGCCGGGTCGACGTACGGGTCGTGCGCGAGCACCGTGACGTCCAGTACGCGGAGGCGTTCGGCGACCATCCGGCCGATCGCGCCGAGCGACAGCAACCCCACCGTCGAGCCGTACGCGCCGGGCACCCGCATCCGGGGCAGCGCGCGCCCGGCCGTACGCGCGGCGAGGACGTGCTGCCAGCCGCGCTTGAGCGCGTAGCAGATCTGGGCCACGGTGAACTCCGCGACGGGCCGCGCGTTCACGTGGAACGCCGACACGATCGGGATACCGCGGTCCCAGAACGCGTCGGTCGCGATGCGCCGGATCGAGCCCGCCGCGTACAGGACGAGGCGCAGCCGCGGCGCCGCGTCGAGCAGGTCGGCGGACAACACGGGCGCACCCCAGCCCGTGCACAGTACGTCGACGTCGGTCAGCGCCGCCGGATCGGCACGTACGGCCGGCTCGTCGCGCGGGCCCCACAGTGGCGTGGCCAGTCGCTCGATGCGGTCCCGGGCGGCCCGGTCGTACACCCGGTCGTAGCGGGCGGGATCCATCGCGTACGCGGCGGTGAGCACCCTGGTCTCCTTCGGTGGAGGACTGTTCTGATCACAGCGATTCACAACCCGTGCGCCGACTCTGCCACGGCCAGGCTCGTTCGTGCACAGGGATCCCGGCCACGAACCGGGTACGCAAGGTCGTGGGCGGCGAAGTCTTGACAGCCTCATGGCGGCTACGCAGACTGGGCTTTACCTCTATCTGATACATAAGCCTACGGCGCCGCGCCGGGAGGATCGCCATGACCGACGTCCGGCCGATCGAGGCCGACCGCACGGCCGGGCAACCGGCACCGGCCGAACCGCAGGCGCCACCGGTCCGGCGTCGTACCGTGTGGCAGCGGTTGCGGCGGGACCGGACGATGCTGCTGCTGACCGTGCCCGGCCTGCTGTTCTTCCTGGTCTTCCACTACGTGCCGCTGCTCGGCTACGTGGTGGCCTTCCAGAGCTACCAACCGTTCCTGGGCTTCACGCAGAGCCCGTGGGTGGGTCTGGCGAACTTCGCCACCACGTTCGGCGACCCGGCGTTCTGGTCCGCGACGCTGAACACGCTGAAGATCACGTTGCTGCAACTGGTGTTCTTCTTCCCGGCGCCGATCGCGCTCGCGCTGCTGCTGAACAGCATGCTGTCGAGCAAGCTCCGCCGCTTCGTGCAGAGCGTCGTGTACCTGCCGCACTTCATCGGCTGGGTCATCATCGTGTCGATCTCGCAGGAACTGCTCGGCGGTACCGGCGTGGTCACGCACCTGCTCGACGCGGTCGGCGTGCACAACGCGGACCTGACGAACAACCCGGCGTTCTTCCCGTTCCTGGTGACGCTCCAGGTGATCTGGAAGAACACCGGCTGGGGCACGATCATCTACCTCGCCGCCCTGGTCGGCATCGACCAGCAGCTGTACGAGGCGGCCGCCGTGGACGGCGCGAACCGGTGGCGCCGGCTGTGGCACGTGACGCTGCCGGGCCTGATGCCGGTGACGATCCTGCTGCTGATCCTCAACCTGGGCAGCATCCTGTCGGTCGGCTTCGAGCAGATCCTGTTGCAGCGCGACAACGTCGGCGCCGACGCCGGCGAGGTACTCGACACCTACGTGTACTTCCACGGCATCGTCGACGGCCAGTGGGGGCCGTCGGCGGCGGTCGGCCTGGTCAAGGGACTCATCGGTACCGCGCTGATCCTCGGCGCGAACAAGCTCGCCCACGTGCTCGGCCAGGAAGGTGTGTACCGCCGATGACCGCACCCACCGCACGGCCCGCGTGGCTGGAACGCCCCAGCCTGGCCGGCCGGATCGTCAAGGCCCTCGCCGTCGCGATCATCCTGACCCTGGTCGTCTACCCGTTCCTGGCGGTGCTGTCGACGAGCCTCGCCACCCAGGGCGAGATCTCCCGCAAGGGCGGCCTCGTCATCTGGCCCGACGACCCGACGCTGGAGGCGTACCGGACGATCTTCTCGGGTGGGGTGGTCACGAAGGCGCTGGTCGTCAGCATCGGCGTCACCGTGCTGGGGACGCTCGCGAGCATGGTCGCCACGATCATGATGGCGTACGGGCTGTCCCGGAAGGACATGATCGGCGGGCGACCGATCCTGCTCGTCGCGCTGTTCACGATGCTGTTCTCGGCCGGCATCATCCCGAACTTCCTCGTCGTCAAGCAGCTCGGCCTGCTCAACAGCTACGCGTCGCTCGTCGTACCGGTGCTGGTGAGCGCGTTCAACCTGGTGGTGCTGCGGAACTTCTTCGTCAACATCCCGCAGGAACTGATCGACAGCGCGCGCATCGACGGGGCCGGCGACCTCGCCATCCTGGTCCGCCTCGTACTTCCCCTGTCCAAGGCGGTACTCGCGGTCATCGCGCTGTTCTACGCCGTCGAGTACTGGAACGCGTTCTTCCACGCGCTGCTGTACCTGAGCGACACGTCGAAGTGGCCGCTCGCGCTGATCCTGCGCGCGTACGTGTTGCAGGGGCAGCCGACGACCGGCTCGATGAACGCGATGTCCGACAGCCTGCCGCCGCAGGAGGGCATCCAGATGGCCGTCGTGATCGTGGCCGTCGTGCCGATCCTGCTCGTCTACCCGTTCCTCCAGCGGTACTTCACCAAGGGCGTTCTCACCGGCGCCATCAAGGGCTGACCGTCCACAAAGGAGAGCCAGGAGATGTCCAACTCACCGCGGCTGAGCCGCCGTACGCTGCTCGCCGGTGCCGGCGCAGGTGCCCTGGCCGTCACCGCCGCCGGGTCGCTGACCGCCTGCGGCAACGGCGGATCGGCGCAGGATCTCGCCAACGGCAAGGCGACACTGCCGTCGTACCAGCCGATCACGAGGTCGCACCCGGACCTGCCGTCGATCCCGCCCTGCGGCGTCACCGGCTACTACCGGTACCCGAAGGCGCGGTTCCGCTCGGTGGCGAAGACCCCGGCGTCCGGCGGTACGATCAGCGCCCTGGTCGCGATCACCGCGCCGCCGCCCACCCCGCACGACCAGAACCGGATCTGGCAGGCCGCCGAGAAGCGCATCGGCGCGCGGATGAACCTGACCATGATCACGCAGTCGGACTACAAGCAGCGGTTCACCACCACGATCGCCGGCGGCGACCTGCCCGACTTCATGCTGTTCCAGAAGATCGCGAACTACGCGCAGCTGCTCCAGGCGAAGTTCGCCGACCTGACGCCGCTGCTCGGCGGTGACGCGGTCCACGAGTACCCGAATCTGGCGAACATCCCGACGGTGTGCTGGCAGCAGGCCGCCGTCGGCAACAAGCTCTACGGGCTTCCGTTGTGCCGCAACGGAATGCAGGGCCCGGGGCTGTACCACAAGGAGATGTTCGACGAGGTCGGCGGCTACCCGAAGGACGCCGACGAGTTCTTCACGTTCGTCAAGGAACTGACCCGGCCGAAGCAGAACCGGTGGGGGATCGTCGGGCACCAGGGCAGCGCGTACAGCCTGAAAACGGCGCTGATGCTGTTCAAGGTGCCGTTCAACTGGCAGTTGTCGGGTGGCAAGCTCACCAAGGACATCGAGACCGACGCGCACAAGGAGGCCGTCGCCTACCTGCGCAAGCTGTACGCGGCGGGCGTGTTCCACCCCGACTCGAACGCGCCGAACAACCGCACCAAGAACATCTTCAACAACGGCAGCGCGGCGGTCTCGACCGACACCGTCACCGGCCTGCTCGGCGCGGTCAAGAACCAGGCCAAGGTGAACCCGAAGTTCCAGCCGCGGGCACTCAAGGCACTGGCGCACGACGGCAGCCGCGGCATCGTGTACCTCGACTTCCTCATCAACAGCTTCGCCGTACTGAAGAAGGGCGACGAGAAGCGGCTGAAGGAACTGTTGCGGGTGGCCGACTTCCTCGCCGCGCCGATCGGATCGCAGGAACAGCAACTCCTGACGTACGGAGTGGAGGGCGAGACGTTCCGCTTCGACGACAAGGGAACGCCGGTCCTGACCGCCGGGCACGAGAACGATTCGGCCATCCCGTGGGGATTCATCGTCAACGGCCCGATGGAACTGTTCGACGCGGCCAACCCGGACACCGTGAAGTACCGGTACGAGGGGGTGAAGGACCTGTCGCCGTACACGGTGAAGGATCCGACCGCGGGACAGTACTCGGCGACGGACGCGACGGTCGGCGAAACGTTGACACAGAACATCATGGACACCTGCACCTCGATCATCGCCGGCCGCAAACCGATGAGCGCGTACGACGCCATGGTCAAGCAGTGGCGCGCGCAGGGCGGCGACAAGATGCGCGACGAGTACGAGAAGGCACTGGCGAAGTCCTGACCGGGAGGCGCGGAATGGCATCGAGGAGAAGGATCCTGGCGTACGGCGCGGCGCTGGCGGCGGGCACGCTCGGCGCCGCGGCACTGCCCGCCGGGGCGGCCTCGGCGGACACGACCGTGTTCGCCGACGGATTCGAGGGCACCGACTTCGGCGCGTGGACCCGGCAGCGCATCGACGGCAACGGCGCCATGGACCTCGTCACCGATCCGGTACTCGCCGGCGCACAGTCGGCCCGGTTCACCGTCCCCAACGACGGCGTGTCGTACCGGTCGGAGGTGGCGCACGACGCGTTCGGCTTCGGCTCGTACTCCTACGAGTTCGCGGACCTGGTGCCGAGCGACTGGGTGACCTACCAGTACGGGACGATCCTGGCGCAGTGGCACGGGTACCCGCTGGCGGACGGCAGCGACACCAACCCGCCGCTCTCGCTGATCGTCAAGGAGACGTACTGGCAGTTCAAGGTCCACTGGCTGGACGACACCGGCGCGGTGCAGGAGACCACGCTCAGCCTGCCGGACGTCACCTTCGGCGCGTGGAACCGCTGGCGGATCGACGTCACCTGGTCCACCCCGGACACCCCGGGCAGCCTCCGGATCTGGCTCAACGACAACCAGGTCGCCAGCTACGACGGCGTCAACAACTACCACCAGAACCAGGAACCGTACTTCAAGCTCGGCATCTACCGGCCGAACTGGAACCCCGCCAAGGGCATCCCGTACCCGACGGGTGGTCCGCCGGTCGTCGTGTACGACGACGCGGTGACCGTCACCGCGCTCGGCTGACCCGGGACGTACGTGGCCGTTGGCGCGGCCGGGACCGCGCCAACGGCCGTCGATCCGCGCCGGCGCCCGGACCGGGGCGCGCGCCGGGGGGGCAATGGTCAGGAACGCGGGATCCAGTTACGCATGACGGTGCTCCTCCTCCGTAGGTCGACCGTCCGCAGTGGACGGAACGACCGGTCCGTACCGGCGCGGCTCTGCGACCCGGCACAGTCCCCGCACACGACCGGGCCACGGCGACCGCGGTGTGCCGGTCCGGGGACGTCCGATCCGAGCGAGGCATTCCCAACCCGTTGGTACGCCTGGATGCGGTCGCAGTACCGTCGCGGGATGCCCGAACTGATCGCGCCCACCGTACGGTTGCACGCGTCCTGGCTCGCGGCACGCGACGACTGGGGCCGGGGCGTACACCAGGACGGCAGCGGGCTGCACGAGACCGACGAGGTCGACAGCGCCGCCGGGTTCGCCCGGTGGGTCGGCTGGCTGCACAGCCAGTCGGACGCGTCGACACCGCTCCCGGACGGCCGGGTGCACGCCTCGTACTGGTGGATCGTGGACGGCGACGACTGCCTCGGCGCGATCAGCCTGCGGTACCGGCTGAACGACTTCCTGCGGCGGGTCGGCGGGCACGTCGGCTACGGTGTACGCCCGTCGGCGCGCGGCCGCGGCCTCGCGACCTGGGCGCTGGGCGCCGTCCTGCCGGAGGCGCGTGGGCGGGGGATCGACCGGCTGTTGGTCACCTGCGCCGACACCAACCATGCCTCCGCCCGCGCCATCCAACGCAACGGCGGCGTACTCGACGGCGTCCACGACACCGAACGCGGCCGCACCCGCCGGTACTGGATCGACCTCACCGCGCGCGGCGCCTCCTGACCCCGCACACCGGTGACAGCGGATCCGGTTGGCACCACCTCCGATGCCCCACGGCCGGACCACCCGCCGAGCCCGGCCGGGCCACGGCCCAGCCCGGGAACTGCTGTCCCGCAAGGGAACCAGCAGCACACCGGCGGCGGATCGGGTCATCCGACCGGCGTGCGGTGGCCGATGCGTACACCGAGCTGGCAGACCCGCTCGTGTACAGCGGAGCCCGTGCTGGCCCGCCGGTACGATCCGCGGCGCCGCGACCGGATCGTCGACGCGGCCGTCAAGTGCATCGCCGAGCACGGCGTCGCCGGTACGTCCGCCGCCGGGTCGCGGCGCTGGCCGCACGCGAACCGACGGTCCGCACTGGCGGGCGTGACGCGGCGGACCGTCTGCGCGACGGGTCGCGGCCGGCTTGTACGGTGCCGGGCATGATCACCGTGTCCGCCGGCGAGTTCCGAGCGATGTTGGCCGACCCGGACGCCCGGTGGACGGCGCGGATGTTGGCCCTGTTGCCGGTTTCCGGCGTGCTGGACGGTGCGGTCGAGGCGCCGCGGGAGCTGGCCGCCGCGCTCGCCGACCCCGACCCGGCGGTACGGAGCCGCGCGGAGGCGGTGCGCGGCGCCGAGCTGTGGGGCGACCTGGCTGCGCACGTCCATGTCGTACTGGAGCTGCTGCTCGACGAGTCCGCCGCCGACGCCTGGCCCGGCTGCGTCGACGTACTCGGCGCGCTGGCGCCGGGCGACCAGTTCGAGCTGCTGGTGGACGTGCTGGCGAGGCCGAGGTCGGTCGGGCTGGGGGAGCGGCTCGCGATCGCGCTGGGTCTGCCGGGCCGGGGCGAGCTGTCGCGGTTCACAGTCGAGCAGGCCGGCCGCGACGCGTCCGTGGTGTGCCTGCGCTGCACCTCGGACGTACCGGGGGACGCCTCGCGGACGGTGTCGGCGACCCGGTGCTGGCGCCTCCCGGCGCTGGTCGCGTTGCTCGGCAGCCGGCACGCCCCGGTACGCCGCCGTGCGGTGGCGGCGCTGGCCGACCTCGGCGCCGGCGCGGCGGGCGTGCTGCGAACGGCGCGGCGCACGTCCCCGGCACCGGTACGTCGCGCCGCGCTGGAAGCGTTGGCCGCGATCGGCTGGCGCGAACTGGATCCCGCCGACCGCGACCTGCTGACCCGGTTCCTGCGGGTCCGCCGGCACCACCCGCTGCTGCCGACGGCGTTAGGGGAGTGCACGTGGCCGTGGCGGGACCTGACCGCGGTCCGGCATGGGACGCTGGAACGCCTGCCGCACAACGATTCCACCGAACGGGACGCGCTGGCCGCGCTCACCGCGGCGCTGGCCGATCTCCCGCCGCCGTCCGTGGACGAGGCGGCCGAGGCGCTGTTCCGGCGGTTCGACGGGGGCGAGCGCCGGCTCGCGCGGCTGAGCCGCTGGCCCGACCTGGCCACCCGAGAGACCGTCACCGCGCTGCTGCGCGCGTGGGCCGCGACCGCCGATCCACCGGTACCGGCCCGCCAGGCAGAACGGTACTCCGGCCAGGTGGCGGCGATCTGGGCGCGCACCACGCTGGCGGCCTGGGCGTACGAGGTGCTGCGGTGGCTGGCGCGTACGCCCGGCGACGCTCGGCGCATCGCCCCCGTCGCGCAACGCTGCGCGGTTTCCGGGCTCGCCACCCGGGAGGCCGTGACGCTGCTGGACGCGCTGGGCGCGCCGTACGGTGAGGAGGCGCTGCTGCGGCTGGTTCGGGACGAACGGGTGGACGAGAGCAGTCGTGCCCTGGCGCGGCGCGGGCTCGTCACCCTGCGACGGCCGGGCTACGATGCCTGTGCCGCAAGGGAACCGGAGCTCGACGAGGAACCGCTGCTGCCACCCGCCGTGCGGGCGCTGCCGTTCGGGTGGGACGTGGGGTTCGAGTGGCCGTACGACCTGCCGGAGACCGCGGAGAACGTCGGGCTCGCCCGCGCGATCCTGGCGGCGTGCGCGCCCGATGGCCCGGTCACCGACCCCGCCCCGGACCTGTCGCCGACCCCCGACGACCACGTCGTGGACGACGAGGACCCGCCCTGGCTGGAGATCCGCTCGGTCATGCGGCGGATGATGCCGCACGCCCGGCAGGTCACCCGCGAACGCCTCGTCGAGGTACTGGACGAGTGCACACTGCTCGGCATGCCGTGCGTACCAAGGGATCCGGCGGAGTTCGTCCGGCGTTGGGTAGGGTGGATCGAAGGCTGGATCGTCGCGCAGGTCTTCCGCTGGCTCGGCATGTACGTCGACGACTCGACCCTCGTCACCCCGTGGGCGATGGACCGGGCCGAGCAGTACGCGCGAGCGGGTCTGGCGGAGCGGCAGGCCGTGGACCTGCTGGGCTGGCATCGCGACGTCCCGCGCAGCCGCGAGATCCTGGCCCGCCTCGCCGCCGACGACACCGTCTCGCCGACCCTCCGTGCCCGCGCCGACGCCCAGTTGCGCGACATCCTCGCCCACCGAACCACCTCCTGACGGCGATCTGTGCTGGCGCCGGATCGTTGGCGGAGGTGCCCTCGCGTGACGCTCCGATCACGGGTGGACCCGCCGGTGGACGCGCGCAGTTCGCAGGTGACCGGCCGGGCCGTACGCGATTGGAAGTGGCTGGCGCACAAGGCATCCAGCCCGTCCACGGCCGCCGGTCAGGCGGCGGAGCGGTCGGCCAGCGGTCGGCGGCGCAGCGCGGGGTCGGTGAGCGAGAGCGGCGGCTTCAACGCGTTCGGGTCGTAGCGGTTCTCGCCGGGCGGTACGATCTCGTCGATCCGGTCGAGTACGGCGTCGTCGAGGGTGAGCGGTGCGCCGTCGAGCAGGTCGTCGAGCTGCTGCATGGTGCGTGGCCCGATGATGGCCGAGGTGACCGCCGGGTGGGCGACGGTGAACGCGACCGCCAGCTGCGGCAGGGTGCAGCCGATCTCGTCGGCGAGGGTGACGAGCTGTTCGACCACGTCGAGCTTGGCGGCGTTCCGCGGGACGGTGGGGTCGAAGTTCGCCGGCCGCATCGCCGCGCGCCCGGTGGTCAGGTCCACCGCCCGGTCCTTCCGGTACTTTCCGGTCAGGAAGCCGAACGCGAGCGGGCTCCACACCAGGACGCCCATTCCGTACCGCTGGCAGACGGGGAGCAGGGCGGACTCGATGCCGCGGGCGAGGATCGAGTACGGCGGCTGTTCGGTACGGAAGCGTCCGAGGTTGCGCCGTTCGGAGACGTGCTGCGCCTCGACGATCTCGTCGGCCGGGAAGGTCGAGCAGCCGAACGTGCGGATCTTGCCCTGCCGTTGCAGGTCGGTGAGGACGGCGAGGGTCTCCTCGATGTCGGTCGCGGGGTCGGGCCGGTGGATCTGGTACAGGTCGATCCAGTCGGTACGCAGGCGCCGCAGGCTGTCCTCGACCGCCCGGACGATCCAGCGTCGGGAGTTCCCGCCGCGGTTGGGGCCTTCCCCCATCGGGAAGTGCACCTTGGTGGCGAGGACCACGTCGTCGCGGCGGCCGTGCAGCGCCTTCCCGACGATCTCCTCGGTCTCGCCCTGCCCGTACATGTCGGCGGTGTCGACGAAGTTGACGCCGCGGTCGAGCGCGGCGTGGATGATGCGGGCGCAGTCGTCGTGGTCGGAGTTGCAGCCGTCCTGGAACATCATCGTGCCGAGGCAGTGGACACTGACCTCGATCCCGGTACGGCCAAGGGTGCGGTAGCGCATGGAGTGGTGCTCCTCGTGCGGGTGAACGGTTCGGTGCGGCGCGACGGGTGCGCCGCCTCGCACGGCGAACCCTAGGAGCTAGAGCCCGATCTAGGTCAAGTCCCGGGCGTCCACCTAGGGGCTCCGCCGTACGCCGCGGGTCGCGTGCCGGTTCCGTCTCCGGGCCGACGCGCCCGGGGCCGGTGCGTTCGTAGGGTCCGGAGCCATGACGATCACACGACTTCGGGTCGCCGCCGCCGTACTCGGCACGGCCGGTGCCCTCGTGGCCGCCGTACCCGCGGCCGCCATGTCCGGCGGGCAGCCCGTCACCGATCCGGGTACCGCGCCGTGGGTGGCGACGCTGGCGTTGCGGGGCGACGGCGGGCTGCTGCAACGGGCCGGGTGCGGCGGCGCCCTGATCGCCCCGGACCGGGTCCTGACCGCGGCGCACTGCCTGGACGGTGTGGATCCGAGCCGGCAGGAGGTGCACGTCGACGCGCGGACGCTGTCCAAGGACCCCGGTGAGGTCCGCGGGATTCGTGGCGTGAGCGTACTTCCGGGCTACCGGATCATCCCGTCCCCGGCGAACCCCGACGACCCGAACGACGCGAGCGCCGCGAACGATCTCGCGGTCGTGCTGCTCGACCGTCCGGTCACCGACGTCGCGCCGCTGCCGGTCGCGCGGCACCGCCCGGCCGCCGGTACCGCGGTGTCGTTCTTCGCGCACGGTACGACCGGCCACACCCCGGACTGGCGCGACGACGTCCTGCATCGCGGCGAGCTCACGACGCTGGACGCGGGCGCCTGCACCGCCGGTACACCGGCCACAGTGGACACCGCCTCGGTGCTGTGTGCCCGCGACAGCAACGGTTCCGGCGGCGCGACGGTCACCGGCTGCTTCCAGGACAGCGGCAGCCCGCTGGTACAGGGGGGCGCGCTGGTCGGGGTGTTCAGCTTCGGCGGCGAGACCGCCGGCAGGAGTTGCGGCGAGCCGTCCGCGGCGTACTTCGCCGATCCCGCGGCGTTCCGGGCCTGGGCGTACGCGCCGGCGCTGCCGCGGGAGCCGTACCCGGGTGGGGCGCCGACCGTCACGGGCAGCCCGGCCGTCGGGGGCACGCTGCACTGCACCGCACCCGCCTGGAACCGGGCCCGCGGCGGCAACCCCACCACCATCCGGTACTCCTGGGCGACGGTGACCACCGCCGGACCGTTCACGATCCCGACGCCGATCGCCGGCGCGGAAGGGCCGGACCTCACCGTCGAGCCGGACCTGTCCGGTACCTGGGTCGCCTGCCTGGTGACCGCGGCGAACGGAGCAGGCACGGTCACCGCCCTGTCCACGGCGGTTTCCGTACCCTGACAGGGATCCCGGTCAGACCGTGGCGAGGACACGGTGCGCGCGGACGAGGCCGGCGGCGCTGAACGACCACAGTACGACCGCGCCGCCGAGCCCGACCACCGTGGTCCAGCCGGCGTCCACACCGGACAGACCCAGCCCCGCGGCCACCACCGCCACCGCCGCGAGCGCACCCGCCAACCACCGGAACATGCTGGTACCAAAGGGAACGAAGTGCAGCCCGACGACCAGCAGGATGTACGCGGGAACCGCCTCGGGCCGGTGCAGCACCAGCCGGAGTACGAGGTTGCCGAGCACGATCGCCACGACCATGCCGACGACCGCGATCCAGTACCACCGGCCGAACGGTGCGCCGCCGCGCGATCCGGTGGCGTACCGGCGGCGCAGCCACCAGCTGCCGGTGAGGACGCCGAGGGTGACGGCCACGCCGGCCATCCGGACCGCGGGCGCGCCGGGCAGCGAACCGGCGCCGAGGAACCAGCACCAGGCCAGCGCGAACAGCGCGCCGATGCCGGAACCCAGCCACGCCCCGGCGTACCAGGCGCGTTCGTCGTTCGTCCTCATGCCGTCGAGCATCGCCGACCGGTACGCGCCGCCGGTAGTCACGGCGGTCACCGGCTCGTTCTGACAGATGTCACGGTGCACCGGCCCGGCTGTGGGGACAACTGCCCAATCTTGGTGGCAAATAGGCGATCTGACACTTTCATGCCGTTCCGGCGGCTACTGTGCGGATCATGGGCGATACGCAGGGCGGTTCCGACGGCGGGCACCTGACCGACCCCGACTGGTTGGTACACACCGATCCGGCTCGGGTGGCGGCGGCGCTCGCCCGCGCGACCGGCCCGGCGCAACGGCACGCCGCGGCGGTGTACCGGGTGTCGGAGCGGGCACACCGCAGCGCCGACCCCGCCGTACGACGGCAGCTGCTGGCGGTGGACGCGGCCCGGTTCGGCGACCGCGAGCTGGCCGCCCGCTTCGCCGCGGTACGGGTGGCGGGCGAGCCGGCGCCGTGGCGCGTCGACTGGGCGACCGGCCGGATGGTGGCGTCCGCCCTGCGGCACGCGCTCTCCGGTCACCGCTCCTGGATCGAGGACGTACGCACGGCGACGGTCGGCGGCCGCCCCGTCGTCCTCACCGCGGCCGACGGCCGGGTGCAGGTCTGGGACCTCGCCACCGGCGACCCGGTGGGCGACGGCCTCAGCGGACACGTCGGCTGGACCGGCCGGGTGCGTACCGTTGCGACCGTCGTCGTGCCCGGCCGCACCGTCGCGGTCACCGGCGGCTCGGACGGTGCGGTACGCGCCTGGGACCTCGGCACCGGTCGGCGGCTCGGCGCGGAGGTGACCGTCCAGTACCGGATCGAGGCGGTGACCGCGGGCGTGGTGGACGGCCGGCTCGTCGCCCTGACCGGGAGTACCGGGGGCGTGGTCCAGGCGTGGGATCTCGGTGCCGGGCAACCGATCGGCGCTCCCCGGAAGGCCCACGACGGTCGGGTCGGGACCGCCGTCACCGCGGTCGTCGGCGGCCACCCGCTCGCCGTCACCCTCGGCACCGACGGGCGCGTACGCGGGTGGGACCTGGCCACGGGCGAGCAGTACGGCGCGTGGCACGACCTCGACGGCGCCACGTCGGTCGCGACGACCGTGCTCGCCGGCCGCCCCGTCCTCGTCACCGGTGACGGGAACGCGCTCCGCTGCTGGGATCTCGCCACCGGACACCCGACCGGCGCCCCCCGCCACATCCCCCACCGGGTACTCGCGGCCACGGTTCTCGCCGGCCGCGCCGTCGCGGTCGCCGGCGACGCGGACCGGACCGTCCGCCTCGTCGATCTCGCCACCGGCCGGCCGTACGGTCGGCCCGTCACCTGCCCGGCCGGGATCACCCGGATCGCCGCGACTGTCGTGGCCGGCCGGCCCGTCGTGGTGACCGGCGAGGACGACCGCACCGTACGGGTGTGGGAACCGGCGACCGACGTGCCGACCGACCGGTGCCGCCCCGGCCACACCGACGACGTACGGTCCGCCACCACCGCCGTACTCGACGGTCGTCCCGTCGCCGTCACCGGCGGGTACGACGGGGCGGTGTGGGTGTGGGACCTCGCCACCGGCGACCCCGTCGGCGCCCCCCTGACCGGTACCCGCGCGGTCGAGGCCATGGCCACCGCCGTACTGGACGGCCGGCTCGTGGCCGCGGTGACCGGTGGCGTCACCACCGGCAACGTACGGCTGTGGGAGCCGCTCGCCGGGCGGCCCGTCGGGGCGCGACCGACCGGCCACCGCGACGAGGTGTGGGCCGTGGCGACCGCGGTCTTCGGCGGTCGGACCGTGGCGGTCACCGGCGGCGCCGACGCGACCGTACGGATCTGGGACATGGCCACCGGCCGGCCCGTCGGCGCACCCCTCACCGGCCACGCCGGCCACGTCTGCGCCGTCGCCACCGCGGCGGTCGGCGGTCGGTCGGTCGCCGTCACCGGTGGCGCGGACCGGTCCGTACGCCTCTGGGACCTCGGCGCCGGCCGCCCGATCGGCCGGCCGCGCAAGGCACACCGCGCCCCCGTCGTCGCCGCGGCCACCGCCGTACTCGACGGCCGCCCGATCGCCGTCACCGGCGACGAGCACGGCTGCACGCTGCTGTGGGACCTGCCCACCGGCCGTCGCCTCGGCGTACACCTGGCCGGAAAAGGTGCGGTGACGGCCATCGCCACCGCCGTACTCGACGCCCGGACCGTCGCCGTCGTCGCCCACACCGACCGCACCGTCCGCGTCTGGGACCTCGCCACCGGCGGTCCGGCCGGCCCGCCGCTGACCTTTCCCGCGGACGTACACGCGGTCGCGGTGGCGCCGGGCGGCCCGCTGGTCGTCGGCTTCGGCACCGAGATCGCCGTACTCTCCCGCCGCTGACGGTCCGGGATGGCTCAACGTCCCGGGTGCCGCGGCAGATGGTGCGGGCCGGGGCGCGGCTCAGGAGCGTGATCCCGCCGCAGGCGTTCGACGCGGTGCACGCCGAGTCGGGCGTACCGGGGTCGATCGCCGGGAGTTGACGCCGCAGCGGGAGGAGTCGCCGGAACACCTCGACGATCTCCCCGCTGTGGACTCGTCCGACGCGCCGGTACGGGTGTGCGGCGAGTGACGGTCCCGCCGATCGGCGAGATCGCCGTCGTACCAACGGTTTCAGGAACCGTCGAGCAGGGTGAGGTAGGCGTCGAGCTGGGCGGCGCCGGCGAGCAGGTGGCGGCTGCGCGCGGTGATCCGGTCCTGCCAGGAGTCGAGGAACTCGCGCAGCGCCGCCTCGCCACCCGCCTCGCGCAGCGCCCCGACGAACCGTGCGACCTGGCCCAACGGGTACCCGCCGCGGCGGAGCTGGCGCGCGACCTCGGCGTCCCGTACGCAGGTGGGGTCGTAGTGGCGGTATCCGGTGCTGCGGTCGCGATCCGGGTGCAGGATGCCCGCCGTCTCCCAGGTGCGCAGCGTCGCCGGATGTACGCCGAGGCGGCGCGCCAGCTCACCGACGGTCAGGGGCGCGCCGCGCGGCGGTGGCGGTGTGGTGGCGGACAGCGCGCCGAGCGCCGCCGCCACCTCGGTACGGGTGTCGCGTTCGGCGTGCAGCGCGACGTGCGCGGCGTCGACCATCCGGTACGCGGAGTCGGTGTCGCCGCGGTGGATCGCGCGCATGATCTCCACCGCCTGCTGGTGTCCGTGGCCGCGGCGCAGGGCGAGGAACGCGCGCAGGGCCTGGGCGTGCCGCGCCGTGTAACGCCGGTAGCCGGTGGCGCTGCGCGGGGTCGGCGGGAGCACGCCCGCATCGTCGTAGTTGCGGATCGCCTGGGCGGAGAGTCCGTGCTCGCGGGCGAGGTCGATGGGTCGCAGTGTCTACCCCCGTTTGAGACTTTGCGCGCTGGATCCCCGGAACTGTGGGCGCAACGTTCACTCGAACCTTCAACGATAGCGTCGAGGGCAGGAACTTTCCGGAAGGGGTGCTCCATGTCCACTGCCGTACCGTCGTCCGTCGGTCGTGAGGTTGCCGACGCGGCGAGCCTGGGCCGCGCGTTCGACGACCTGCTCGCCGCGCGGGCCGAGCCGCCGGCCCTGCTCGCGCTCGGCGAACCGACCCACGGGGTCGAGGCGTTTCCGTTGCTGCGCAACGAACTCCTCGGCCACCTCGTCGAACGCGGGTACCGGTCGATCGTGCTGGAGACCGACGTGTTCGCCGCCTCCGTGGTCGACGCGTACGTGGCGGGGGCGGCCGGGGACCTCGACACGGTGCTCGCGACCGGGTTCAGCCACGGATTCGGCGCCGTGCCGGGCAACCGGGAACTCGTCGAGTGGCTCCGCGAGTACAACGCCGGCCGAGCGGACGGGGACCGCGTACGGTTCCTCGGGTTCGACCCGCCGGTGGAGTTCGCCGCCGCGCCGGGCCCGCGCGAGGCGCTGACCGCGGTCGCCGAGTACCTGCCCGCCGCGCTGCTGCCCCCGTCGGTACGCGGAATGGACGCGCTGCTCGGCGCCGACACCGACTGGACGAACGAGGCCGCCATGTACGATCCGGCCGCGTCGGTCGGCGGCTCCGACCGCGCCCGCGCGTTGCGGGTGGTGGCCGACGACCTCGCCAGCGCCCTGCGCCGCGCGGCACCCACGCTGCGCCAGGCCGACCCGACCGGCCACGACCGCGCCACCGCGTACGCGCGGACCGCGCTCGGGTTGCTGCGCTACCACGCGGCGATGGCGCACCCGGCGCCCGACCGGATCGGTACGCTGCTGAGCCTGCGCGCCGAGATGATGGCCGACAACCTCCTCGCCACCGTCGAACAGGAGCGACACCGCGGCCCGAGCCTCGTGTACGCGGAGAACGTGCACCTGCAACGCACCCCGTCGCGCATGGCGATGGGGCCGGACGAGGTGAGCTGGGGGAGCGCCGGCGCGCTCGCCGCCGCCACCCTCGGCGACCGCTACGTGTTCGTCGCGATGGACGGCAAGGTCGACAGCGATCCGGCCACCCTCCAGGGTGCGCTCGCCGCCGCGACCGACCGGCGCGCGCTGTTCCCGGCGCGGGCCGTCCGCGCCGCGCTGCCTCCGACGATCGCCGTCGACACCCCGATGGTGCGCAGCCACATCCCCCTCACTCCGGCGGTACTCGACGGCGCCGACGCGGTCGTCTACGTCACTGACACCGACGGCGTCCAGCACCAGTACTGGTGACCCGGCACCGGGTGTGCCGCGAACGGTTGAGCGCGCACCCGGACGACCGCGACTGCCACGCCGCCGCCGACAGCCCGCTGTCGATGTCCGGGTACAACAACCGTAAGGCCGCGGCGATCGTCGCGATCCTCCGCCGCGCCGGCCTCCGCCCCGCCGCCGGGTCCACGTAGCCCACCTGGTGCGGTCAGCGGTCGAGGACGGTGACCTGGGGGAGGTTGCGGTGCCGGTGGTGCGCGTCGGCGATGCCGGCGAGCGCGTCCCGGCCGAGCGCCCGGTACGCGGCGACGAGCAGCGCGTTCGCCCGGCGTTCGCGGTCGGCGTCGCCCTGGCTGATCCAGTGCAGGTCGCGGCCGAGGGCGAGCGCGCCGGTCGGATCGCCTGCCGCGCAACGCTTCTCGGCCTCGGCGGTCCAGCCGGCGAGGGTGTCCGGTTCCTCGGTCAGCTGCCGGTACGTGGTGCGGCACCACTCGTACCCGTCGTACGGGCGCTGGTGTCCGCGCGGCACGACCGGTTCGCCGTCGGCCAGCGCGCCGCCGCCGTCCAGGGTCTCCCAGCGGGCCGGGTCGCCGTGCGCGAACAGCTCCGCCGCCGGCCGGTACGTGTCGTGGTAGGCGGCGCCCTGCTCGGGCCGGTCGCCGGTCTCGAACCGGGTCAGCAGCTCGCGCAACGCCCGCAGCCCGAACCGTTGCGCCACAACGTCATCCTCGGCGGGGGTGGCGCCGTCGCCGGCCTCGCGGTCGAGGTGCACCTGGCTCCACTCGATCTGCTCGCGTACCGCGGCCAGCGGGGTGCCGAACGGCAGTCCGACGCCACCGCCGTCGTTGTTGTAGTAGCAGGTGACGCCGGCGCAGGTGCGACCGTCGTCGTACCAGAGGCCGAAGTGCAGTCCGTCGCTGCCGCCGTGCATGAACGTCAGGAACTCGGGCGGATCGCGGTAGTAGCGGCCGTGCACGCGCACGTCGACGCCGTCGCGCGGCCGGCGTCCCGGATCGTCGAACAGGTCCATGATCCCGTACGGCTCCAGGTCCAGGTCGTTGAGCGCGCGCCGCTCGGCCGGGCCGAGCGACAGCTGGAACTGCCAGTACCGGAAGATGCCGTCGGGCAGGTCGATGCCCCAGTCGTCGGCGAACCGGCGCTCGATCGCGGCGCGGTCCCGGTCGACGCGCGCCGCCGCTGCCGCCAGTACCGCCGGGTCGGGGTGCGGGTGGGCTTCGCGCCAGGCGGCGTAGTCCCGCTGGTCGGCGGCGTCCCGGGCGGCCTGCCGACGGGCACCGGCGCGGTCGTGCCGGCGGACCGGCCCGGTGCCGTCGATGGCGTGCGCCAGCCGCTCCTCGGCCGTCGGCTCCTCGTCCGGGTACTGCGCGGCGCGGCGCCGTTCGGCGACGAATCCGGGGGACCATAAGGCGTCGTCGCCGTACACGACGTCGGCGGCCTCGGCGGGCGGCAACGCGGCCACCTCCCGGTCGAACCGGTCCAGCGCCGCAGACCGGAGCGCGGCCACCCGCTCGTCGACCTGCGCCGCATGCCGCACGTACCGGTCCCACTCGGCGGCCGGGTCGTCGGCCGGCCCGTCGCCCAGCTCGACGAAGAACGCCAGCTTCTCGCCGTCCGCCAACCGGTCGTGCTCGCCGTCGACCTGCTCGCGCAGCGCGGCGCGCACGTCCTCGTCCGCCTTGCCCTGCAACCATTCCGGAATCGCCACGCGCCGAGAGTACTGGCCGCGGTCATCACCAGGGGCGTCAGCGGGGCCAGGCGGCGCGCAGCCCGAGCCAGTCGGCGAGATCACTGATCTCCGCGCGGACCGCCGTGGTCACCGCCCGGCCGAACGGCTCGTCCTGGTGGATCGCCGCGATCCGCAGTACGCCCGCGTCGGTGTCGGCCGCCGCGTCGAGCTTGCCCACCAGCCGGTCCGCGTACAGGATCGGCAGGGCGTAGTAGCCCCAGCGGCGCTTCGCCACCGGCTTGTACATCTCCAGCTGGTACTCGAAGCCGAACAGCTCGGCGGTGCGCTTCCGGTCGTGCACCAGCCGGTCGAACGGGGACAGCAGCGCGGCCCGCCCGGTGAACGGCTGACCGAGCTGCGCCGGGTCGACCCGCCACACCCCGCGTACGCCCTCGACCACGGCCGGCTCGCCCGCGTCGCCGACGCCGACCGGCTCGATCGGGACCGCCGTGCCGCGGGACCGGGCGCGGCCAGCCGCCGTCCGTCGCGGACCCGCGCCGCCTTTGCCGCGGGCACCACCGGATCGTCCCGGTACACCCGCTCCGCCAGGTCCCACAGGCGTTCCCGGCCCTGCCGGCCGGCCACCGCGACCTCGCCGCGCGACACCATCATCTCCAGCAGCAGGGTCACGTTGCGGTCGTTCGTCCAGCCGGTCGACTCCCACGGCACCGCGCAGGTGTCCGGCAGCTCCCGCGACACCAGCGGACCGTACGCCCCGAGGCGGGCGAGGATGTCGCGCCGGCACGCGTCGTTCGCCGTCACCCAGTCGCGCCGGAACACCTGCCAGTCGCGCAGCGGCGGAGCGCCGGGCCACGCCGCCATGTCCGCCCGGTACAGCGCCAGGTCCTCCGCCGGCCGCACCGTCGCCCGCAGCTCCACCAGGCTGCGCGCGGCGAGCGCGTCCGCCAGCTCACTCCGCCGGTACGCCGGGCCGAGCCGGCTGAACGCCACCAGGTCGGCGCTCGGCGCGATCACCGCGGTCGGGTCCAGTTGCAGCAGCGTCAGCCGCCGTACGACGTCGTGCAGGTCGCCGGGGCGGTCGGCGGTCAACGCCTGCGCCCGCACCGCGATCCGCCGCGCGTCGGTCCGGGACAGCTGGTGCGCGCTCATCGCCCCACCGTACGGGAGGGGTCCGACAGAGCCGGCGGCGCGCGGTGCCGGATCCGCTCGTTCCGTTGGTACGGAACGGATCCGGGTCAGCGGGGCCGGCGGCGGGCGGCGAGACCCAGCGGTACGAGGAGGACCAGGACGGCGAGCGCGGCGTACCCCCAGGCGAGGGTGGTGGCGGCGGCGACGCCGGCGACGAGCAGCGGACCGCCGGCGTCGCCGAGCTCGCGGCCGAGTTCGGCGGCGCCCATGGTCTGGCCGATGCGTTCGGCGGGGGTGGCGGCGGCGAGCGCGGCGAACCCGAGCGGGGTGATCACGCCGGTACCGGCGCCGGTGAGGACGGCGGCGGTGAGCAGTCCGGGCACGCCGGGGAGTACGGCCGCGGCGGTGAGGCCGGCGGCGGTGACGGTGAGTCCCACCGCCAGCCCGGTACGGGTGGTGAGCCGGCCGGCGTCCAGCGCGCGTCCGGCCCACGGCTGGGTGAGCGCCGAGCAGAGCGCCAGGACGGCGACGGCGGCCCCGGTGGCCAGCGGCGACAGTCCGTCGGCGGCACCGGACCGGGGCAGGAAGCCGACCCCGACCGACAGCGCGGCGGTGGCGGCGGCCAGGGCGACGACCGGGCGCAGGAAGCCGCCGTCGGTCAGCCGGCGCGCGAGCCCCAGCAGCGTCTGCCGCGCCTTCGGCAGCGGCGGTACTGCCGGGACCGCGACCGCCGCCCACACCGCGACGGCCGCGGCGAGCGCCATCAGTACGGTGAACAGCAGCGTCAGCCCGCCGGCCCAGACCAGTACGCCGCCGAGCAGCGGGCCGGCGGTGTAGCCGATGCTCTTGGTGAACCCGTACGAGCCGAACGCGCGGCCGTGCGAGGTCCGCGGGTTGAGCCGGGCCACCAGGGCGGACGCGGCGGGGGAGAACGCGGAGGCGGCGGCGCCCTGCCCGAGCCGGGCGGCCCACAGCCAGCCGGGGTCGCGGACCGCGACGAACACGGCGGAGGCGGCGGCGAACCCGACCAGCCCGCCCAGCAGTACGGGACGGGCGCCGACCCGGTCGGCGAGCGTACCGAAGACGGGTTTGAGGACGACCTCGGCGCCGTCGTACAGGGCGAGCAGAACGCCCAGGTACAGCACCGAACGGACGAGGCCGGGGCCGCCGGCGCCGAGGTTCGCGGCGATGCCGTGCGCGCCGAACGCGGTGGTGAAGCCGGCGGCGTACAGCGGCCACATCCGGGACCGGGTCGCGTTCACCGCGGGTGCTCGTCGTCGGCGAAGGCGTGCAGGTGGGCGACGGTGCGCTCGCCGTGGTCCGCACGACGCCGTACGCACTCGGCGTCCCTGCCGCCCGGGGCGCCGAACACGTCGTGCGCCCGGACGCCGCGGTGCCAGCGCCGCAACCGTTCCTCCGCCAGCTCGGCAGGGGTGAACGTGGCCGTCGCGATCTCCTCGTCCGACTCCGCCGGGTACGTGCCGCAGTCGGCGTCGAACTCCGCCCAATCCTTCTGGCGGGCCGCGGTGCACAGCGCCCCGAACCGCCCGGCGTCCCGCGGCCGCCGCCCCGTCGCCTGGAGTACCAGGAGGTCGTCGGCCGCGCGTCCGGCCAGGTCGACAGGGCGCCGGACGCCGTCGGCGAAGACCGGTACGCCCGGTACCGCCCAGATGCCCGGACCGGGCGACGGCGCGTCGACCCACCCGGCCACCCGGTGCCGGTACGGCTGCGCCCGCACGATCGGCACCACCCACTGCACCCCCGGCCCGTGACCCATCCGCTGAACGTAACAGCCGCTCATCGTCACGAGTGAGCTCGGACCGCGCGGCGGGTGGCGCGGTTCCAGGCGGCGTCGCGGAGCAGGCGGAGCCCGTTGAGACCGACGATGACGGTGGATCCCTCGTGCCCGGCGACGCCGAGCGGCAACGGCAGGTGCCCGGCGAGGTCCCAGGTGACCAGTGCGGCGATGAACGCCGCGGCGACGACCAGGTTGGCGACCACGACGCGGCGGGCCCGGCGGGACAGGGCCATCGCCGCGGGTACCGCGGTCAGCTCGTCCCGCACGACCACGGCGTCCGCGGTCTGGAGCGTCAGGTCGGATCCGGCGCCGCCCATGGCGATACCGGTGTGCGCGGCGGCCAGCGCGGGCGCGTCGTTGATGCCGTCACCGACGACCGTGACCCGGTCACCCGCCCTCTCGTACGCGCGCACCGCGGCGACCTTGCCGTCGGGCAGCAGCCCGGCCCGTACGTCGTCGATGCCGATCTGGTCGGCGAGATGCCGGGCGGCGTACGGGTTGTCGCCGGTGAGCAGGACAGGTTGGTGGCCGGTCAGGTCCGTGACGGCGGCGACCGCGTCGCGCGCGTCGGCGCGGAGCTGGTCGGTGATGCCGAGGATGCCGGCCGGCCGGTCGTCGACCAGGACCACCACGGCCGTCCATCCGCTCCCTGCCAGGTCGTCGGCGACCGTGCGGGCGTCGACGAAGGCCCCGTCGGTACGACCGGGCGGCAGCAGCGCTCCCGGGGATCCGACCTCGACGAGCCGGTCGCCGACCCGGGCCGTGACACCCCGGCCGGGTCGCGCCTCGAAGTCGTCCGCCGCGGTCGGCGACAGCCCGCGTTCCCGGGCGGCCCGTACGACGGCGGCGCCGAGCGGGTGTTCGCTGGGGTGTTCGGCGCCGGCCGCGAGGCGCAGTACGTCGTGCTCGGCGTACCCGGGGAGGGGGTGGATCTCGGCGACCCGGGGCACGCCGCGGGTCAGCGTGCCGGTCTTGTCGAACGCCACGCGGGTGGTGGTGCCGAGACGTTCCATCACGACGGCGGACTTGACCAGTACGCCGTGCCGGCCGGCGTTGGCGATCGCGGCCAGCAGCGGCGGCATGGTCGCCAGGACCACCGCGCACGGCGAGGCCACGATCATGAACGTCATCGCGCGCAGCAGCGAGTCCCGTACCGACTCGCCGAAGGCCAGCGGTACGGCGAACAGCAGGACGGTGGCGAGGACCATGCCCACCGAGTACCGCTGCTCGATCTTCTCGACGAACAGCTGGGTCTTCGCCTTGGTACGCGCGGCCTCCTCGACCAGGGCGGCGATGCGTGCCACGACCGACCCGCCGGCCGGGCGGTCCACCCGAACGGTCAGGGCGCCGGTGCCGTTGAGGGTGCCGGCGAACACCTCGTCGCCGACCGTACGGTCGACCGGCAGGGGTTCACCGGTGATGGTCGCCTGGTCGACGTCGCTGGCGCCGTCCACGACGGAACCGTCGGCGCCGATCCGCTCGCCGGGTCGTACGAGGATCACGTCGCCGACGGCGAGCGCGGCCACCGGCACCGTGGTCTCGCCGCCGCCGGGGTCGAGGCGGGTGGCGGTGTCGGGCGCGAGGTCCAGCAGCCCCCGCACGCTGTCCTCGGTACGCGCCGTCGCCAGTGCCTCCAGCGCGCCCGACGTCGCGAAGATGACGATCAGCAGCGCGCCGTCGAGTACCTGTCCGATGGTCGCGGCGCCGATCGCGGCCACGACCATCAGCAGGTCCACGTCCAGGGTCCGGCTCGCCAGCGCGCGCAGCCCGGCGAGCGCCGGTTCCCAGCCGCCGGCGACGTAGCACGCCAGGTAGAGCGTCCAGTACGCCCAGGTGGGTGCGCCGAGGAACTGCACCGCGAGGCCCAGCAGGAACAGCACCAGCGCGGCGGCGGCCCACCGTGCCTCGGGCAGCGCGAACACCCTGGTACGCCGCACCCGCAGCGTGTCGCGTACGGGCGCCGGTGCGGGGATGGTGGTCGGGCCGCTCACGGCTGCTCCCTCGGCTGTGTGGGTCGGGCGTGCGGACGGCCACGATACCAGAACACATGAAGATGTATTCATGTGTTCTGGGCACGGCTACGATGGCCGGCATGGGGCACGGACCACAGGGCAGGGCCGGTACCGCCGGCACCCTCGACGCCGACACCGCGGCCACCGTGGCCGCGACCTTGCAGGCGCTCGCCACCCCCAGCCGCCTGCTGATCCTCACGCGCCTGCGGGAGAGCCCGTGCCCGGTCGGCGAGCTCGCCGAAGCGGTCGGCATGGAACAGTCCGCGGTCTCCCACCAGCTGCGCCTGCTGCGCGCACTCGGCCTCGTCGCCGGCACCCGCTCCGGCCGCCGCATCGTCTACGCGCTGTTCGACAACCACGTCGCGCAGCTGCTCGACGAGGCCATCTACCACGTCGAGCACCTGCGCCTCGGCAAGCGCGACAGCACCGGGACCACCGCCGGCTGAGGCGCCGCGCCCGTCCGTCACGTGGGCGGACGCGGCGCGGGGGTCACCAGGGCACGACGCCGTCGTCGTCGAAGAAGCCGCCGGTCGGGCCGTCGTCGGGCAGGGTCGCGAGCCGGATCGCGATCGCCGCACCCTGCTCGGGCGTACGCACGCCGCGGAAGCCGTTGAGGTCGGTCGCGCAGAACCCGGGGCAGCCGGCGTTGATCAGGATGTTCGTGTCGCTCAACTGCTTGGCGTACTGGAGGGTCACGGCGTTCAGGAACGTCTTCGACGGGGCGTACGCGACGGAGATCGGTCCGGTCTGCGCGCCCGGCGTGCTCTGCCGCATGAGCGACCCGACGGTACTGGACATGTTGACGATGCGCGGGGAGCCGGACCGGCGCAGCAGCGGCAGCATCGCGTTGGTGAGGCGGATGACGCCGAGCACGTTGGTCTCCACCGCGGTCCGTACGGTGTCGAGGTCGGCGCCGATCGGGTCCTGCGGCATGCCACCGGTGACGCCGGCGTTGTTGACGAGTACGTCGAGGTGGCCGGCCCGCCCGTCGATCAGTTCGGCGGCGGCGGTGACGCTCGCGTCGTCGGTCACGTCCAGCGGTACGCCGAACGCGTCGACGCCCTCGGCGCGCAGCTTCGCCACCGCGGCCTCCCGGCGCGTGCCGTCCCGGGCGCCGACCCCGACGCTCCAGCCGAGCCGCCCGAGGCCCAGCGCGATCTCGTACCCGATGCCCTTGTTTGCGCCGCTGACCAGCGCGATCGTCTGTTCGCTCATGCCTTCGATGCTGTCCGCCGCGGGGCGCGGGCGCCAACACCGGCTGGGTCGCCGGTGATACCCGACAGGTATCAGCTCCGCGGTACGGTGGCTCCATGGAGACGCGGGAGCTGCGCTACTTCGTCGCCGTCGCCGAGGAACTGCACTTCGGGCGGGCCGCGCAGCGGTTGGGGATCGCCCAGCCGCCGCTGTCGCGCGCGATCCGCCAGCTCGAACGGCGCCTCGGCGTCACCCTCTTCGAACGCAGCAGCCGCGCCGTCACCCTCACCGACGCCGGCGAGGTACTGCTGCGCGAGGGGCGCGCCGCGCTGGACGCCGTCGCCGCCGCCGACCGCCGTACCCGACGCGCCGCGACCGGCCGCCCCGGGCTGGTGCTCGTCACGAAGGCCGGCGCCTCCAGCGAACTGCTCGCCAAGCTGCTCGACGCGTACGCCACGGAGCCGGACGCGGTCGCCGTCGACGTCCAGCTGTGCGGCCCCGCGGAACAGGAACGGCTGCTGCGCGACGGCCGGGCCGACGTGGCGCTGCTGCACCGGCCGTACGACTCGGCGGTCGGGTTCGACACCGAGGACCTGCGCACCGAGGGGCAGGTCGTACTGCTGCCGGCCGGGCACCCGCTGACCACCCGCCCGCACGTACGCCTGGCGGAGGTCACCGCGCTGCCCGACCTGCCGCTGCCGCGCTGGCCCGACCCCGACGGCGGGTACCCGGACGGCCCCGGCCCGCCCGTACGCGACAACGCCCAATTGCTGCAACTGATCGCGCTCGGCCGCACCGTCGCGGTACTCCCCGAGTCGGTGCGCGTGCACCTGCACGAGGGCCTCGCCGCCGTACCGGTGCTCGACGCGCCCGAGGTGACGACCATGATCGCGTGGCCGCCGCACAGCCGGTCCCGCGCGCTCGCCGCCCTCGTCCGTACCGCCACGCGTCTCTGAGCGGCGGCCGTCTCGCGCGGCGAGCGGTCGCGAGGCGTACCGGCCGGATTCCGGGACGGTGTTGCGGTGGCGGCACGTGCTCCGAAGGATGACCGGGGGCACGTCCGTGTCCCGTTCCTTCACCGAAGGGGAACCGCATGCGAAGACTCGCGATGCGTCATGTCGGCCGGCTGCTGGCCGGGCTGATGGTGGTGGCGGCCGTGTCGGCGGGTGCGACGGCGGCGTCGGCGACTGACGACGGTTCGGGTTCGACCGACGTGGCCCGGGCCCGGGTCGCCGCCGACGTCCTCATGCACTCGTACGATCCGGTCAAGGCGTGGTGGCCGTCGAGTTGGTGGAACTCCGCGGTCGCCCTGCAGACGATCGGCGACTACATGCAGCGCACGGGCGACCGCCGGTACGTGGGGCAGTTGGACAACACGTTCGAGAAGGACAAGGGCGTGTTCCCGCCGGGCGTGCTGTCCGGGGATCCGTTGCTGGGCAACTTCACCAGCCGCGCGATCGACGACTCCGAGTGGTGGGGCCTGACCTGGGTCCAGGCGTACGACCTGACCGGGAACCGGAAGTACCTGGACATGGCCGAGACGATCGCGACGTACGCCTACGGCTACTGGGATCCCGGTACGTGCGGCGGCGGCGTGTGGTGGGACGCCGAGAAGACGTACAAGAACGCGGTGACCAACGGTCTGTTCATCCGGCTGACGGCGGAGCTGCACAACCGGATCCCGGGCGACCGTACGTGGTTGTCGCGGGCGACGACGGCGTGGCACTGGTTCACCGCGAGCGGGCTGATCAACTCGTCCGGCCTGGTCAACGACGGGCTCACCAGCGCCTGCGCGAGCAACGGGCAGACGGTGTGGAGCTACAACCAGGGGCTCGCCATCGGCGCGGGCATGGAGCTGTGGCGGGCGACCCACGACCCGTCCGTACGGGCGACCGCGTTGCGTCTCGCGGACGCCGGGATCACCTCGTCGGCGCTCAATGACAACGGTGTCTTGCGCGAGTCGTGCGACCCGCTCGGCAGTACCTGCGACGACAACGCGAAGCAGTTCAAGGGCGTGTTCCTGCGGTACCTGATGGACGTCGCGGACACCACGCACGACCCGCGGTACACCGGGTTCGTGGCGCGGCAGGCGGCGAGCATCTGGGCCACCGACCGGAACGCGGGCGGCCAGCTCGGCGAACGCTGGGCCGGCGCGACCAGTGCCACCTCGCCGAACACGTTCGACTGGCGTACCCAGGCGAGCGCGCTCAGCGCCCTGATCGCCGCGGTACCGACGCCCGCGCCGCGCTGGTCGCTGTCGGCCACCCTGTCGCCGGCGACCCCGGTGGTCATCCCCGCGAGCGGCGGGCCCACCACGGTGGACCTGGACCTGTCGGTCGCGGCGACCTCGCCCGGCCCGGTACCGATGACCGCGACGGTCGGCGTCACCGGACCGGACGGCTGGACGGTGACGGCCGCGCGGCGCTCGGTCTCCTTGCGCCCCAACGGAAGCGCCACCCCCGCCACCGGTACGGTGCCGGTGCGCGTGCAGGTACCGGCGGACGCGGCGGACGGCCACCACACGGTCAACGCCACCGTCGGCGCGGACCCCGACCTGAGCTTCCAGGCGACGGCGGACATCCTCGTCACGCACACGATCGACTTCGACACCGGTACTCCGGCGGAGCAGACGTGGATCGCCGACGCCGACGGGTCGCAGAGCAACGGCGTGCAGAACCGGTTCGCCGACAACGACCACTACATCGTCTACCGGTTCCCGTTGCCGGCCGACACCGCGCACGCGAGCGTCACGCTCGCCATCGACAACGAGTTCCTGGTACAGGCCGGCCCCGACGGTACGTCGTGGAGCACGGTGCTGCGGGAGGACCGCGAGATCCACGACGGGTCGAACCGCGCCGACCGTACGGTCGACCTGACGCCGTACCTCGGCCCGGACAAGGCCGTCTACGTACGGGTGGCGGACAGCTTCCCGCAGGACGGCTGGGGTGGCCGCGTCGCGCACGTGTCCGTGAGCTTCGGCTGAGTCGTCGGTCCCGGCCACCACCCGTGGCCGGGACCGCGACCATACTTCTCCGACATGGACCTGGACGAGTACCAGCGCGGCGCCCTGCGTACCGCGGCGCCGCGCGACAAGCACAACGAGCTGATCCACCTGGTACTCGGGCTGGTCGGCGAGTCCGGCGAGATCGCCGAGAAGTTCAAGAAGTGGATCCGGGACCTCGACAGCGACGAGTCGCGGATCGACCGGGCCGACATCGCCAAGGAACTCGGCGACGTCCTCTGGTACGTGGCGGTCCTCGCCGACCACCTCGACCTGTCGCTGGACGAGGTCGCGGCGGTCAACCTGGCCAAGCTCGCCAGCCGGCAGCGCCGTGGCGTACTGCGCGGCAGCGGCGACGACCGCTGAACGCCCGCAACCCGGTGTCGCCAGCACGTCAGGTACGGTCCGGGCAGGGCTCGCTGGCTGCGGCCGGGTCGGCGGAACCGTTGCGGCGCACGGCATCCAACGCACCACGGGGTACGAGCCAGGCGACGAGCGCGGCGCCCGCGTACCCCGCGCCCAGCAGCGCCGACCCCGGCCACCCGGCCACGCCGTACGCGGCGGTCGTGGTGACGGCGCCGAGCGCGGAGCCGACGGAGTAGAAGACCATGTAGGCGCCGATCGTACGGCTGGCGTGCGCCGGGTGCCGGGCGGTGATGAGGTGCTGGCTGCTGACGTGCACGGCCTGTACCGCGAAGTCGAGCAGTACGACGCCGACCACCAGCGGCCACAGGGAGCGGCCGAGCAGTGCGCTCGCCGCCCACGAGACGATCAGGAGCAGGAGCGACCAGCCGGTGACGGTGTCGGCGCGACCGCGGTCGGCCCAGCGGCCCGCGTGGGCGGCGGCGAGCGCGCCGGCGAGTCCGGCGAGCCCGAGCAGGCCGATCCGGGCGGGGGACAGGTGCCAGGGTGCGGCGCCGAGCGGCAGCGCGACACCGCTCCACAGCGTCCCGAACGACGCGAACAGCAGCAGCGTGATCAGCGCCCGCCCGCGGAACACCCGGTCGCCGCGCACCAGGCGCCCCATCGCGACCAGACTCTCCCGGTACCGTGCGGCGCCGCCGGTGGGTCGCGGGTCGGGCGGCAGCGCCGCCAGGACGACCAGGGCCAGCAGCAGTGACGCGGCGGCGAGCAGCACGTACACGCCGCGCCAGCCGGCGACGCCCGACAGGTAGCCGGCGACCGTACGGGCACCGAGGATCCCGAGTACGACGCCGGAGGTGACCACGCCGATCGTGCGGCCACGTTCGGCGGGCGGTGCCACGGCCGCGGCGTACGCGACGGCGATCTGGACGACGACCGCGAACAGCCCCGCGACCCCGAGCCCGACGAGTACCAGGGCGGGGGTGGGCGCGACGGCGACGGCAGCAGTACCGACCGCGCCGAGGGCGAGGTGGGCGGCGACGAGCCGGCGCCGGTCGGTGAGATCGCCCAGCGGTACCAGGATGAGCAGGCCGACGAGGTAGCCGATCTGGCCGGCGGCGACCAGCCAGCCGGTCGCGCCGGGCGGCAACCCGAGGTCGGCGCCGGCGGCACGGACGAGGGGTTGGGCGGCGTAGATGCCGGCCACGGCGACCGCGCACACCGTCGCGAGCAGCAGCCGCCGGGCCGTCCAGGACGCACCGGTCATCACGAATCCAATCGGTAGCAGTGTGCAACCGATTCACCGTATGCAAGAATGGTTTCAGATCGCAACTCATTGGAGGTGTGGCGGTGGCGACCGACCGACCCGAGGCGCTCACGGCCGAGCACTGGACCGACCCGACCTGCCCGGTCGCCCGCGCCCTGGACCTCGTCGGCGACCGCTGGAGCCTGCTCATCGTCCGCGACGCGATGGACGGTGCGACCGGCTTCACCGACTTCCACCGCCGGCTCGGCATCGCCCGCAACATCCTCACCGACCGGCTGCGCCGCCTCGTCGACCACGGCATCCTCACCCGCGACACCGCCCCGTCCGGCAAGCGCCAGACGTACGCGCTCACCGCGGCGGGTCGCGACCTGTTCACCGCCGTCGTCGCGCTCCGCCAGTGGGGCGAACGGCACGCCTTCGCCGCCGACGAGCCCCGCTCCGTACTCGTCGACCAGCACGGCGCCGTCGTACCGCCGCTGCGGCCCCGCGACCGCGCCGGCAATCCCTTGCGTAGCACCACGACCCACGTCCAGAAGCCGGACTGACGCCGGCGTACCCGGGGGTCAGCGGGCGAGCTGCTGGAGGGTCCAGCCGTTGCCGTCCGGGTCCGTGAACGCCGCGTACGAGACGGTCGGCTTGCCCGGCGCGGACATCTCGGTCACCTCGGCGACGTCGACGCCGCGGCCGGCGAGTTCGGCGCGCGCGGCGTGGATGTCGTCGACCACGAGGTGCAGTCCCTGTACCGATCCCGGCGCGGTGCCGACGACGCCGCGGCCGAACGCGACGGAGCAGGCCGACCCCGGCGGCGTCACCTGCACGACCCGGAACTCGTCGGTCGGGCTGAAGTCGACGTCGACGCCGAAGCCGAGCCGGTCGACGTAGAACGCCTTGGCGCGGTCGACGTCGGTGACGGGCAGCGGTACCAGTTCGAGGCGGAAGTCCATGTCGGCGGTTCCCTTCGTGAGCCGTACTCGGTCAACCTTCACTGGTAGGTCGAGTGCCGCGGGCCGGAATCGACAACCCGTACGGAGGAGTTCGCCGCGCGATCGGACGGGTGTGCGCGCCGCGCACAGCGCGCACACCCGCCACGGTCAGTCGATCGCCTGGTACAGGGTGGTCCAGAAGTCGTGCATGAGCTGGATCGAGCTCGGCACCGACGCGCCGACCTGGGTGAGCAGGATGCCGGTGAGCCGGTTCGTCGGGTCGGCGTACGTCGAGGTGCCGCTGCCGCCGTCCCACCCGAACTGGCCGACCGGCGCGTAGTCGCCCCGGTACGTGCGCACCGCCATGCCGAAGCCCCAGCCGCCGTGCTGCCCCTGCCCGAACGAGATGTGCACGTTGTCGCGGGCCATCGTGTCGCGGGCGGCCTGCTGCTCCGGCGTGAGCCGGTTGCTGGTCATCAGTTCGACGGCCGGTCGGGACAGGATCCGCTCGCCGCCGTGCGTTCCGCCGTTGAGCAGCATCCGGAAGTACGCGTGGTAGTCGTCGGCGGTGGACACGAGCCCGCCGCCGCCACCCTGGAACGCCGGCGGCTGGTGCCACCGCCCGCCCTTCGCCGCGTCCCACACGTGGAACTCGCCGCTCTGCGGGTCCGGCGCGTACAGGGTGGGCATCCGGTCGATCTTGTGGTCGGGCACGTGGAAGCCGGTGTCGGTCATGCCCAGCGGCCCGAAGATCCGCTCCTGCAGGAAGTCCCCGAACGGCTGGCCGGTCACCCGCGACACCAGCACGCCCGCCAGGTCACTGGCGATCTGGTACTGCCAGCGCTCGCCGGGCTGGTGCATCAGCGGCAGTTCGCCGAGGCGCCGCATCCACTCGTCCGGCCCGGGCATCGGCTCGGGCAGGTTCGGCGTGATGCCCTGCTCGAAGATCCGGTTCATGATCGGCGTACCGATCACGGTCATGTCCATGCCGAGCCCGAACGTGGACGTCAGCACGTCCCGTACGGTGATCGGCCGGCGCGCCGGGACGGTGTCGTCCAGCGGGCTGTCGATCCGGCGCAGCACCTGCCGGTTCGCCAGCTCCGGCAGCCACGGCTCGACCGGATCGTCCAGCCGCAGCCGGCACTCGTCGAGCAGGACCATCGCCGCCGCGATCGACACCGGCTTCGACGTGGACGCCATCCGGAAGATGGTGTCCCGGCGCATCGGCGCGCCGCCCTCGTGCTCCATCGTGCCCACGGTCTCGAC
The DNA here is from genome assembly GCF_016861975.1 of Actinocatenispora rupis. Lineage (GTDB taxonomy): Bacteria > Actinomycetota > Actinomycetes > Mycobacteriales > Micromonosporaceae > Actinocatenispora > Actinocatenispora rupis. The sequence goes on from NZ_BOMB01000017.1 coordinate 201,829, forward strand.
GTGCGTCTCGTCGCCCCGGCTGTACAGGGCGACGACGCCGGGGATCCGCCCCGACTCGACGTGCCGCGCCAGCACCTCGCGTACCCTGCGCTGCCCCGTACCGGAGAAGCCGCCGTCGTCCTGACACATCCCGCATCTCCCCGCGTCGCAACCTTCGGAAATCCCTGAACGCCCGCGAACGCTACATTGCGTTCAGTATCTCGTCAACGTTTCTCGTGCGGCGAGATCCCCAGTACAAACCGGGTTTGCTGGGCTCTTATTGCAATGACAGTGGAGCTGAACGCAAGGGGTGTCGCCCCGCTCGTTCGTTGCAATGGGCTTGTTCCGCGGCGATACTGGGCGGCAGACGCCGCGGGCCAGGCCCGGCGTACAGGTGGGGGAGGCGACCGGTGCCCGGAGGCAGGCTGACCGACGAGGACCGCCGACACATCGCCGCCGGGCTGGCCGACGGGCTCGGGTACGCGGAGATCGGCCGGCGGCTCGGTCGCCCCGCCTCGACCGTCCTGCGTGAGGTCACCCGCAACGGCGGCCCCGACGGGTACGCCGCGGACCGGGCGCAGCGCGCCACCCGGCAGCGTGCCCGCCGCCGTACGCCGGGCCGCCGGCCGGCCGCGCCGCCCGCCGACGCCGGCCACGGGCGCGACCCGCGGGCGGTCGAGGACTTCGCCGAGTCGTTCACCGGGCTGCTCGTTCAGCAGGGCCTGCCGAGGATGGAAGCCAGGGTCCTGACCTGCCTGTACGTCACGGACGCGGGCGCGCTCACCGCCGCCGAGCTCGTCGCGCGGCTCCGCGTCAGCCCGGCGTCCGTCTCGCACGCCGTGACGTACCTGGAACGGCAGGGGCTGGTCGAGCGCGAGCGGGTGCCCGGCGAGCGCCGCGAACGGTACGTCGTCGACAACGAGATCTGGCTCCGGTCCACCCAGGCGGCCCTGGACATGAACCAGGTACTCGCGGACGCCTCCCGGCGCGGCGCCGAGGTACTCGGGGCCGACACCCGCGCCGGCGCCCGCTTCGGCACGTCCGCCGAGTACCTGGGGCTGATCAGTGCCGCCCTCCGGCACGCGACGGAGCAGTGGCAGCGGCGCCATCCCGCCGGCTCCTGACCGCGGACCGGCCGATCCTGTCGGGGGTTCCGCGTACGCTGCCGGCATGGCCGCACCGAACGCCCCCGATCCCGACCCGCTCGGGCAGGTCCTCGCCGGCACCGCCGCGGCGTACCGGCGACGGTTCGAGCTGCGCAACTGCCGCGTCGGCCGGAGTACGGGGGCCGCCGTGCACGCGGTGCGGCTCGTCCGGTGGGTCGGCGGGGTGGAGGTGCCGGCGCCCGCGTGCCACGTCGGGATCGGCGGCTGGGACCTGTCCGCGCTGGAGCCGTCCACGCAGCGGGTGACCTGCCGTCGCTGTCTCAGACTCCGCCCGGACGACACCGCCGACGGCGCCGGCCCGGTCCCCGCGCCGCTACAACTTCCCTTGCCGCTCTAGGCATCCCGGGCGGCCAATCCGCGGGGCGAGGGCGGACGGTGTGCTCGCGTTCGCGGTCGGCCAGGCGATCATTCGGTTGCGTGTCCCGGATCGGCGTTCGCGCGCCGGCACGGTGTGGCCCGCCGATGGGGAACGCGCGGGGCGAACGTACCGGGCGGGTTCAGAGCTGGGCGAAGCGGGCGACCGCGACGGTCACCGACAACAGGAACAGCAGCGACGTGGCGAGGGTGTTGCGGACCTCGCGCAGGCGTACGTGGGCGGTGACCGCGCCGACCATCACGGCGGCGAACCCCACCGCGGCCAACGGCGTCAGCACCCGGGCCACGCCCGTCGCCCAGGGCAGCGTGATCCCGAGTACGCCGAGGAGTTCGGCGACGGCGGTGACGCGTACGACGGGGCGGGGGAAGACCGCCACCCCGGTCTGGCCGGACGCGACGAGCCGTTCGCGGGACAGGGTCGACTTCGCCGTACCGGAGACCAGGAACGTCGCCGCGAGTACGGCCTGGATGAGCCAGAGTGTGATGTTCATGCGTACAGGACGATCCGCCGTCGGGGAACGTGACGGCCGGGCGCGGCACCCGGGATGCCGCGCCCGCCCCGACCTCACGCGACGGTACGGAAGAAGTCGCGGACGTCGCGCGCCAGCAGGTCCGGTACCTCCATCGCGGCGAAGTGGCCACCGCGCTCGAACTCCGACCAGTGCCGGACGTCGTAGCGCAGCTCGGTGAGCGGCCGTACCGACTGGGTGATGTCGTGCGGGAGCACCGCGACGCCGACGGGCACCGGGCAGGGCGCGAACCCGCGGGGCGCGTCGTGGTGCAGCCGTGCCGACGACGCCGCGGTCGCGGTCAGCCAGTACAGGGAGATGTCGGTGAGCATCCGGTCGTCGCCGATCGGTGACCGCGGATCGGTCCACTCCGCGAACCGCTCGGCGATCCAGGCGAGCTGACCGACCGGCGAGTCGGTCAGCGCGTACCCGATGGTCTGCGGGGTGAGCGCCTGCAACGCCTGGAACGGTGGGCGGTTCGCCATCAGCCGGCGCACCTTCTCCAACCGGGCTTCGTCCACATCGGACAGTACGACGTCGGCGTCCGGGTCGGGCCGCGTCGGCAGGTAGTTGACGTGGACGCCGACCACGTGCTCGGGTGCCACCGCGCCGAGCGACAGCGAGATGCCCGAGCCGAAGTCGCCGCCCTGCGCGCCGTAGCGCTCGTACCCGAGGCGGCGCATCAGTTCGGCCCAGGCGCGGGCGATCCGCGTGACGCCCCAGCCGCGCTCGTGGGTCGGCCCGGAGAAACCGAACCCCGGGATCGACGGGACGACCAGGTGGAAGTCCTGCGACAGCGGCTCGATCACGTCCAGGAACTCCAGGAACGAGCCGGGCCAGCCGTGCGTGAGCACCAGCGCCAGCGCGTCCGGCTTCGCCGAGCGTACGTGGACGAAGTGGATGTTCTGCCCGTCGATCTCGGTACGGAAGTGCGGCAGCTCGTTCAGCGCCGCCTCGTGCTTGCGCCAGTCGTACCCGGTGCGCCAGTACTCGGCCAGCTCCTTCAGCCGCGCCAGCGGGAACCCGTAGTCCGACCCGGCGTCGGCGACCTCGTTGGGCCACCGGGTACGCGCGAGCCGGTCGGCCAGGTCGTCGAGGTCTGCCTGCGGTACGTCGATGCGGAACGGCTCGATCATGGTCCTGCCTCCTGCACGATGAACGTTCGACTCACTAACGTTTACTGATCGAACGGTACCACGGTCGTTAGTGATCCGAACGGTTCGTCGCGCTCGTCACACGCGACGGACGAGCGGCGTCCAGCGGTTGTCGAGGCGGTCGGTCGCCGGTGCGCCGCGATGCCGCAGGCGGCTCTGTTGAGCGGAGCGGGGGTCGCGCACAGCCCGGGCATCGCCCGTGGCGCGTCGCTGGGCGCGGCCGACGCATGGTGGATCGCCGGTCCCATTCCGCGTGTTCGGGTGGGCAGGACGGCGGACTCGGGCCAGCATGGCGCGCCGGCCCGATCGGTGGCGCGGTTCGCGACCCGAGGCGCTGAGCCTTCGTCCACAGGGGACAGGGTCACTGCTCGGGTGGGGGAGCGGTGGGCGTGGGCGGGATGCGCCCACGCCCGGTCGGTCACTGGCCGCGGTCGCGGCGGCGCCGAGCCATCAGTACCGTGGCGAGACCGAGTACCAGGAGTCCGGCGGCAACGGCCGGCAGGACGAACAGTCGGGTACCGGTGACCGGAAGGCTGCCGCCACCGGACGTTCCGCTCGCGCTGGGCGTGGTGCTCGCCGGGCCGCTCGCGCTCGCCGACGCCGACGCCGACGTGGACGGGCTCGCCGACGGTCCGGTCACGTCGACGTGCGCGACCGCGGTGGTACGGACGTGGCCGGGCTGGGCGAGGATGAGCCGCTGCGCGTCGGCCGGGTCGGGGTCGTCGGGATCGGCCGGTGCGTACAGGAAGGCGCGCCCGATGGCGGTGCGCGCGACGGCCGTCGCCTCGACCGTGGCGGTGCCGGGATCGTTGCTGCGCAGCCAGAACCGCTGCCCCACCGGGTACGCGGACCCGTCGGCGATCGGCTGCGTGCCCGCCTCGTCGGAGTACAGGGAGGCGCCGGTGGCGGTGAGGGTGGCGGTGGTGGCGTTGCCGTGGACCACGAACGGGCCGACGAGCTGCCCGCTGGTACCGGTGCCGGGGCCGGCGATCGTCAGGCTGGGTACGGGCTCGGGCAGTGGTCCGGCAGCGAGGACGTCGGTGACGATCCGCGCGGTGAGTGCGTACCGCGCATCGCCCGTGGCGAGTACGAAGTCGTCGGTGAAGAACCAGATCGCGGCCTGTACGGCGGCGGCGCGCTGGGCGTCGCTGGTCGCGCTGGTGGGCAGCCCGGTCGCCGGGTAGTAGTCGGTGAGGATGCGCAGCACGTACCCGAGGTGGGGCACCTTGGTGGCGTCCCACGTGCTCGGGTCGTACGGGATGCCGTTGGAGGTGCTGGTGTGCTGGTCGATGCAGTACAGCTGGAGGGTTTCGCCGTCGGGTGTGGTGCCGTGGATGACGCCGCCGAACCCGCTGGCGACCGGGGTGAAGCCGGTCGTGTCGTACCCGGAGGCGGGGTAGCCGGACAGCGGGTCGAACCCGGCCGGTGCCCGCAACCCGCCGAACGTCTGGCCGGGGCCGGTCGTCGCCGCGATGACCATGCTCGCGTTCGGGTTCGCCGGCCCGGCCCGTCCGCCGACGTGGAACCGCGCGGCGGCGGGCGCGGCGACGGCGAGCGCGCCGATCAGTACCGCCGCGAACAGTGCGGCGAGTCGTACCAGGGATGTGCGCATGGCGTACCACCGAATCGTTCGACCACGGGAGGTCACTTGAGGTTATCAACGCATCACTCTCCGCTGTCATCCGGGGTGTGCGGGCACGCGGGCGGCGGCGGTCGTGCCCGGGTCGTCGGGGCGCGGGATTCGTTGCGCGACAACGGATCCGCCGCAATCAGGGTACGAGGTCGGTCACCGTACGCAGGCGGATCACGGGGGACGCGGCCAGCCACAGCAGCGACAGCGAACCGAGCAGTGCGGCGGCGACGAGCACCGGGGTGATGCAGGTGCGGGCCGCGACGACACCGCCGACGAGCGCGCCGAGCGGGCGTACCCCGTAGTTGACCGTCGAGTACGCGCCGGAGACGCGGGCGCGCATGTCGTCGCGGGTGGCCGCCGCGCGCATCGCGTTGTTGTTGATGTCGAACAGCATCACGCCGAAACCGGACAGTGCCTCGACACTGGCGAGTACGACCATGCCGGGGTGGCCGGGGGTGGCGAGCGCGAGGCCGGCGGACGGCAGGCAGTAGAGCACCGCGCCGGCGGCGATCGTACGGCCGGTGCCGATCAGCCGCGCGATCCGGCCGGCGACCGTCGCGCCGACCAGCCCGCCGACGGCGCCGACGCCCAGCGCCACGCCGATCTGGCCGGCGCCGAGGCGCAGCTCGCGCGTCGCGTACAGGACGAGCAGGGCCTGCACCATGAACGCGGCGAGGTTCATCGTCGTGGAGCAGCCGAGGCTGGCCCGCAGGTACCGGTGGCCGCGCAGGTAGCGCACCCCGGAGCGGAGCCGGAGCAGGTACGGTTCGGCCGCGGCGCCGTCGGCCGGATCGACTGGTACGGAACGGATCGCGGCCGCGGACACCAGGAACGTCAGCGCGTCGGCGAGCATCGCGACCGGCGCGGTCAGCAGCTGGATCAGCGCACCGCCGAGCGCCGGCCCGGCGATGTTCGACGCCGACGTCGTCGTCGACAGCAGCGAGTTGGCCGCCACGTACTGCGCGCGCGGCACGATCCGTACGAAGAAGCGGGGGTAGGAGGTGCCGTAGAGCACCTCGCCGACGCCGAGCACGAGACCCACCGCGTACAGCAGGGGCATCGACAGCGCGCCGAACACCGCGGCGACCGGTACGACGGCGACGGCCAGGCACTGGACGAGGTTCGCGACGATCAGCGGGGGACGTACCCGGTGGAGGCGGTCGACGCCGGTGCCGACCAGCAGGGACAGCAGCTGCGGCGTCCACAGGACCGCGGTGAGCAGGCCGAGCTGCCCGGGGCCGGCGTGCAGCGTGGTCGCGGCGATCAGCGGCATCGCCAGAGTGGAGACCTGGTCGCCGAACGCCGAGGTCGCGTGGCCGAACCAGTACCGGAGGAAGCGGCCGTTGCGTCGGACCGGCTGGTCGGCGCGGACCGCTTTCGCCGTGCCCGCAACGCTTCCGTGGCCGCTCACGGCCGGTCGGCGGGGTCGGCGGAGGGCATCAGGTAGAGCAGCAGCCGGGTCCTGCGCGCGTCCGGCGGCGCCTCGTCCGCGGGCCGGTTGACGAGCGGGACGAGCAGCCGTTCGATCGCGTCGTCCAGCGCGCGCAACTCCTCCGGCGTCGCCACCACCCCGGTACTCCGCCGGGTGGCGGTGGCGAGCCAGGTGGTGTCCAGGCGCGGGCGTACCTCCCGGGTCCACCTGCCGACGACGTCGCCCTCGGCCGCCTCCATCGCGTCGCGCAACTGGTTGGACGCCTCCGGGTCGGCCGGGTCGACCTCGAACCGTACGCCGCGGCCGACCATCCGCCACCACCGGCTGCGTCCGCCGCCCTCGTGCGGGGCGTCCTCGACGAGCCCGTGTTCGGCGAGGTGGCGCAGGTGCCAGCTGGTGACCGACGGGGTGGCGCCCACCCGCGGCGCGAGCCGGGTCGCCGTGGACGGCCCCTGCTCCCGCAGCTCCCGCATGATCGCCAGCCGCACCGGATGCGCCAGCGCCCGCATGCCCCGCGCGTCGAGTTCGACGTCGCCCAACCGGTTCGCCACGGCACCTCCGTTGAGAGAACTGTATTGATACAGTCCTCTCAATAGGTGTCGCCGTCAAGTCCGCCAACCCCGTCCGCGTCGAACCGGCACCCGGTGTTCGGGCGGAATGCCTTGCGCGGCAAGGACTTCCGGCGACACGAGGCGTGCGGTGCGGTTGGTGGTGGACGGCGCCACCCGCATCGACACCAGCACCCGGCAGGTACTGCTGGCGTCCGGGCGCGCGCTCGCGTACGACCACGTGATCTACGCGGTGGGGAGCACCGCGGCGGCGGCGCCGGCGGTGCCCGGGGTGGCCGAGCACGCGCACGACATCGCCGAGTACGAGTCGGCGCAACGGTTGCGGGCCCGGCTGGACGAGCTGCCGGCCGACGCGCCGGTCACCGTCGTCGGCGGCGGGTTCACCGGCATCGAGACCGCCGCCGAACTCGCCGAACGCGGCCGCGCCGTCACCCTCGTCTGCGGCCGCGGCTGGGCCGCTCGGCGCGCAGGCCGCCGACACCGTACTGGACCGCATCGCCGGGACGGCGCCGGCGCCGATCGACCTGGCCTTCACCGGGGCGTACGTCAGCCTCGGCCGCCGCGCCGGCGTACGGCAGCTCGCGCGCAAGGACGACACCGCGGTCCGCGCGTACGTCGGTGGTCGGCTCGGCGCCGTGATCAAGGAGGTGACCGGCCGGTTCGTGGTGGCGAAGCGGATCAGGCTGGAGGCGCGGGAGCCGGGCACGATGGGCTGGGTCCGGGGCCGCACCGACCGGCCCACCGCGGTGACCGGGTGACCGTCACGGCCGCGGGATCGGTACGCCCGCCGCCCGCAGCCTCGCCTCGGTGAGCGCGGTCAGCCGGGCCGAGTTCGGCGCCCGTTCCCCGCGGTGGTTGTTGATCAGCCGGTACTGCGCCGCCGCGTTCGCCCAGGCCCGCGTACTCGCCGGGTTCCCCAACAGTTCCGGGTGTGCGAGGTAGTGGTCGGCCATCGCGGTCGCCAGCTCCTCGATCCGCGGGTCGTCCGGCGCCCAGGACTCGGCCGCCCAGCCGCGCTTCGCCAACTCGACGTACCCCGGATCGTCGAGCCGCCGGTCGAGCTGCGCGACGAAACCGTCGAAGCCGTCCGGTACGAGCGCGCGGGCCAGTACCAGGGCCTCGCGTTGCGCGGCGACGTAGTCGGGGCCGAAACCGAGGCCGGGCATCCGGTCCAGGATCGCGCAGGCCTGGTCCGGCAGCAGCGCCCGGTCGCCGTCGGTCAGGCGGTGGAGCGTGTCGCGGCGGGCGGTCAGGTCGGCGATCCGTGCGGTGAGCCGCCGCTCGCCGTCCGCGAGGGCGGCGGCGAACCGCCCCGCGTCGGCGTCGAGCAGCGGCCCGATCTCGGCCAGCGGAACCCCGGCTGCGGCCAGCGTCCGGGCCTGCACGAGCCGCAGCAGCTCGTCCGACCCGTACCGCCGGTAGCCGGAGGGGTCGCGGTGCGGCTCGGCCACCAGCCCGAGCTTGTGGTAGTGCCGCACCGTCTTCACGGTGACGCCGACGAACGCCGCCGCCTCGCCGATCGTGACTCCGTTGGTCATCCGCCCAGCCTGCCCAGTCCCCGCGTACGGTGTGCGCCCGGCCTCCCGATCGTGGTGCCGCGGGCGCCGCATGCCCGGGGCCGCGCCGAGCGGACCAACCGCGGGCCCGGCCCCGCCAACGAGGCCCGCACCTGCCTTCTCTGCGCCGATCGGCTCGCATCCGGCTTCACTGCGGCGATCGGGTCGGCGCCGGGGCGAACACGGCGTCGACGAGCCGCTGCTGCGCGCGCTGGAACGCCGCCGCGACGGTCATCTCGGCGTCGTCCACGTGGTTCAGGCCGGCGGTCAGTGTCGTACCGCCGCCGGGCGTGCCGTACATCAGGGCTGCGGAGCCGATCGTGGCGCCGTTGTGGTGCAGCAGGATGCCGTGCGGCCCCGCGTCCTGGACGAAGATGCCGAGGCCGTACCCCGTCCCGGGGATGCCTGTCGGGTGCGGCGTGCACATCTCGGCGAGCAGGTCGGCCGGCAGGAGCGCGCCGCCGAGCAGCGCGGCGAAGTACGTCTGCAGGTCGCGGGTTGTCGAGATCATGTCGCCGCCGGCGGACACCCAGGACGGGTCGTGCCGCGTCACGTCGACCGTGCGTTCCGTCGTGCCGTCGGCGTACCGGTAGTAGCCGTGGTGGTGCGGTTCCGGGACCTCCGCGGACGTACCGGGGGGCGACGGTGCCGGTGAGTCCCAGCGGCGCCAGGATCCCCCGCCGCAACTCCGCCGCGTACGGGCGGCCCGCGACCCGCTCGACCACCAGCCGGGCGAGGACGAAGTTGGTGTTGGCGTAGCTCCAGCCCGTGCCCGGCTCGAACCGCGGCGGCCGCGACAACGACAGCCGCACCAGCTCCTCCGGCCGGTACGTGCGGAACCGGTTGTCGACCCATTCCCTTCCCTGCCACGGGATCCCGGGCACGACCGTGCCGTCCGGGTACATCTCGCCGGTGTGGCTGAAGATCCCGCTGGTGTGCTGCAACAGCATCCGTACCGTGATCCGCCGGTCCAGCCCGAACTCCGGCAGGAACCCGTCGACCGGCGCGTCCAGGCCGATCCGGCCGTCGGCCACCAGCAGCAGCACCGACGTCGCCACGAAACTCTTGGTACTGCTGCCGATGCGGAAGTGCCCGTCGCGCAACGCCGGTGCACCGCCCAGCTCGCGTACGCCGGCGGAGCCGACCCAATCGCCGTGCTCGTCGTGCACCCGCAGCTGTACGCCGAGGAAGCCGGACGCGGCCGTCTCCTCGATCGCCCGCTGCAACTCCGGCCTGTCGGTGGTGGTCATCGTCGCTCCTCGCGGCCCCGCCGCGCCCCGGTGGGCGTCGGTCGCTGCGAGGAGGCTCCACCCTGCCCCTGGGGCAACCTCAAGCGTGATCCGGCCGACAGCGATCGGCCGGAGTCTCCCCCCGTCGCGACGGTCGGTGCCCGCTCGAACCGTCGGCGTCCGCCACGCACGCCGCGAGCGGCGCGGCACCCTCGCTCCGGTACGCCCGCGGACGGCACCGTTGCCGCACACCCGAGAATCCGGGTAGCCGCAACGGGTTCAGTACCGTCCACAGTGGACTGTCGGGCGACGGCGCTCGGCCGGAACGCGCGCCGTACGCCACGTGGACCGGACGCGTACCGGCTGGCCGGGCAACGCCGGCACCCCGCCGGACGTGCGGTCGGAGGTCGGCCTGATCGCCCGTCCGCATCCGCCGGGCTAGGGTTGGCGGGCCGGATGAGAAAGGCGGTGAGTCGTGTCGTTGCCCGCCGACAGTCACGTACACAGCGAGTGGTCCTGGGACGCGCCGCTGGCGTCGATGGAGCGTACGTGCGCGCAGGCAGTGCGGATCGGGCTGCCGGCGGTCGCCTTCACCGAGCATCTCGACCACACCGTGTGGCCGGTCGCGGTCGACGGCCCGTACGCCACCGAGCACCTGACCGCCATGGCGTCGCCGGACGGGTTGCTGGTGCCGCCGCCGTTCGACGCGGCGGGCTACCTCGCGGCGATCGAGACCTGCCGCGACCGCTTCCCCGACCTCCGCGTACTCAGCGGGCTGGAGTTGGGCGAACCGCACTGGCACGCCGACGCCTGCGCGACCGTACTCGGTGCGGGCACGTTCGACCGGGTGCTGGGGTCGCTGCACTGCCTGCCGGACGGGGACGGGTTCGCCGAGCCGTGGGGGATCTACCCGCACCGGCCGGCGGACGAGGTCGTCCGGGAGTACCTGGGGGAGGTGGTGCGGTTGGTGGCCGCCGACGGCGCGTTCGCGGTGCTGGCGCACATCGACTACCCGGTGCGTACGTGGCCGGACGGGCGGTTCGAGCCGGCGGCGTTCGAGGAGGAGTTCCGGGTGGCGCTGCGGTCGACGGCGCGGTCCGGCCGGGCGCTGGAGATCAACACCCGGCTGCCGCTCGACCCGACCATCGTCACCTGGTGGTACGAGGAGGGCGGAGAGGCGGTGACGTTCGGCAGTGACGCGCACGTACCGGCGGTGGTGGGCCGCGGGTTCCGGGAGGCGGCGGCGATGGCCGAGGCGCACGGGTTCCGGCCGGGCCGCCACCCGTACGACTTCTGGCTCCGCGACTGACGACACGAACCCCGCGCGTGGCACCGGCGGACGGCACCACGCGCGGGGCGCGCGGTCAGTGGTTGGCCTTGAACCAGGGCTGCGTCCACCCCAGGTACGGCTTGCCCCACTTCGACTTGATCTCGCCGATGGTGGTGACGGTCAGGGTGCCGTTGCCGTGGATGTCGTTCGAGACGAACTTGCCGCCGCCGATCGAGATCATCACGTGCCCCGCGCCGCCCGAGAAGAACGCCAGCCCACCGGCCGGCACGCTCGTACTGCCCGCGTGCTTGAACCTGGCCGGCACCTGCTTCCAGTGCACGTACGCGGTCTCCGAGCCCGACGCGCCGAACCCGTACGCCAGGCCCATGATGTGGTCGCACCGGCGGTAGTAGTCCTTGTGGTACGTCCTCGTCTCGTGCGACTTCGCCCACGCCACGGCCTTCGCGCAGGAGCGCGGGTCACCGGTACCGGCGGTCGAGCACGCGGTCGCCGACGACGTCGCGCACGCCGGCGCGACCCGCTTGTCCGAGCCGGTGTAGACGTACGTGTCGGTGATGTAGCCGGCGGGGATCCGGTCCCACAGCCTGCTCGTGCCGTACTTGCCGGTGACCGTGTCACCCGACGTCTGGCAGCGGATCGTCACCGCGGCGCCGCTGCGCACCGACCCCACGACCTTCGAGCTGGTGTGCGGTCCGGCGTGCACCGCCAACGAGGCACCCGAACTGGTGTGGACGGTCGCCGTCGCCGCCATCGCCTGGGTGGCGAACAGCGCGGAGACGACCGTCACCGCGACGGCAATGCCGCCGAACAGCGCGACCCGACGTCGGCCGGTCCGGTGCGTTCTGCCCATGGAACCTCCTCGCATCGTCGTGATCTCAGGCGGCCCGCCCACACGCCGCGTGGGTACGGCCGGCACCGGCCGCAGTTCGCGCCCGACCGGTACGGGCACAGATCCTTCCCTGCGCCGCCACACGGCCGCTACATCCCGGGCCCGCGACCCGCTTCCGGTACGCATCGGCCCCGGTCAGGCGGCCGCGCGCGGGTCCGCCGGGGGATTCGTACGGCAGGAGCCCGACTCCGACGGCGCCAGCGTGCCGGGCTGACCCGTACCGTGGTGTTGTGAGCCAGGACGAGCAGGGACTGTTGCGGTCGTCGTTCGGTGCGGCGGCGGTGGAGTACGCCGCGCACCGCCCGGACTATGCGGAGGCCGCGGTGCGCTGGGCACTGGACCCCGCCCCCGGCCCCCGCGTACTCGATCTGGGTGCCGGCACGGGCAAGCTCACCGGCGTGCTGGCCGCGTCGGGTGTCGAGGTCGTCGCGGTCGAGCCGGACCCGGCGATGCTGGCCGAACTGCGCCGTACGCTGCCGGCCGTCCGGGCCCTGCCGGGCAGCGCCGAGGGCATCCCGCTGCCGGACGGTACGGTCGACGCGGTGCTGTCCGGCAACGCCATGCACTGGTTCGACATGGCCGTGGCAGGCCCCGAGATCGCCCGCGTACTCGCGCCGGGCGGCGTCCTGGCGGGCCTGTGGAACGTGCTGGACGACCGGGTCGACTGGGTCGCCGGCCTCGCCGAGGTCAGCGGCAGCGAGGCGATCGGCCCGCGCGACACTCCCGCCGGCTGGCGCGCGCAGACCGCCGACCTGCTCGACCCGGGCCTGCCGTTCGGTATGCCGCGGCGCGCGGAGTTCCCGCACGGCCAGCGGCGTACGGCGAAGTCGCTCGTCGCGACGCTGGCCACGAAGGCGGGGATGCTGGTACTGCCCGAGCGGGAGCGGGACGCGGCGCTGGACCGCAGCCGCGCGTACCTGGCGGGCCGGGCGGAGACCGCGGTCGGCGAGTTCGTCCTGCCGATGCGGACGTGTGTGCTGCGTACCGTGCGGCGCTGACGGGGGATCGGTGACCGTCAGCGGTGTTGCAGCCCGCGGACGAAGCAGAGTGCCGCGAAGCCGGCGATCCCGGCCGCTGTGGACACGGCGACCGTCAGGCTGCGGCGCCGCGGATGGGTGATGGTGCGGCCGTCCACGACCACCGTCAGCCGGTTCCGGGGCGTACGCCAGCAGCGTGCCGATCGGAACGCCGCCGACCCAGCCGCGGCTTGAACGGCTGGCTGCCGGACTGCCCGGCACCGCCCAGCCGCGTCAGGAACTGCGATCCGCTCGCCGCGGGTGCGCCGCGGCGGCGAGCCTGTGCGGTCCGGCCCCGATGGTCGCCACATCCGTGTACTCCGACACTGCCGAGTCGGCGGCGTCGGCGGCCACCCCGACGTGCGCGGCGTTCACCACCACGTCGCCGGTGCCGTCGACGATCAGGTCGTTCGACCCGTCCCGTACGACCGCGGCCGCGTCGCCGGGCTCGGTCGGCAGGCCGCTGCCCCGCGCGACGTCGTGCCCGGCAACCAGCGGGATCGGCCCGACCCGACGCGTACCCAGCTCGTCGCGGTGGTGCAGCGCGTGCAGCGAACCGTCACCACCGGCGACGACCACGTCCCGGTCGTCACGGGTTCCCGCTCCAGGAGCGTCGCACCGACGAGCGCGGCGGCCCGTCGTCCGCGGATCCGGCGTCCTGATCGAGAACGAACAGCATGGGGATCGTCGTCGGTGGGCGCCCGCTCAGAGCAGCGCGGCGAGCCGCCCGACCAGCAGCGTGGCCACGAAGCACGCGATGCCGAGCCATTCCCACCGGACCGTCCGCGACTTGCCATGGTTGACCGCGGCGAGTACCAGGAACAGGACGGACGCGACCAGCAGCACCACGATGACTGAGTTCATGCGGCACCGGATACCCACTTCGCCCGCGCATCACACCCGCCGATGCCCGTCACCGCAGGCGTTCGCGCCCCCGGTGCCGGCGGTCCACTGTGGACGTTCATCGACCTTTCCGGTACGCCGGCCCGGATCGCACGCGGTCGCCGCGGGGTGCGGAAACCCTTGCCGCGACGCCTGTCTCACGGGAGCCGCTGAAGGTGGCCGCGCCGAAGCGCGACCGCCAGGCGCGGTACGAGGAGGAGGCCAAGGCTGCCGGTGGCCTGACGGACGCCGGCAAGCCCGAGGCGAAGACCGAGAAGAAGAGGTGTCGGAGGTCCACCGGACGCGGGTAGCGGGTCGCGGTCGGATGCGGGTCGCGGCCGCACGACCGCCGAGGAGCTGTCGCCCGTCGCGCGCACGGGGTGCGGGGGGTCGGCCGCGCGATCGAGCTTCTCCAGCTGGCTGGTCACGTCCGCCAGGCCGGCCTTGCTGGCGGAGTCTCGCCACCGCACCGACGTGGTTCGCCGAGAACCGGTTGGCCCAACCCCGGGAACCACGACCGCGGCCCGGTGCGCAGGACAGCGGCCGCGTTGCCGCCCGCAGCGCCCGCTCCGGTTGGAGAATGGTGCCCGGCGTCGATGACGACGCCCCGACGAACGGAGCGGCCGATGGCCAGCGAACTGACCGGGATCGGCCCCGGCGTACCGGGTGGCATGAGCGCGATGTGGGCCGTCGTACCGCGGCTGCTCGCCGCCAACCGCTACCTCGTGCTCGGCACCGCCGACGCCGACGGCCACCCATGGGCCACCCCCGTGTACTACGCGGCCGATGGTACCGACCGGGTCGTGTGGGTGTCCGCGCCCGACAGCCGGCACTCGCGCAACATCGCCGCGCGCCCGGAGGTGGCGATCACCGTCTTCGACTCGCACGCCCCAGTCGGTGGCGCCGAGGCGCTGTACCTGGAGGCGACCGCCGGACATGTGCCGGCCGACGCGTGCGCCGCCGCCCTTGCCGTACTGAACGGGGATCTGCCGGAACGCCAGCGCCTGGAGCCCGCGGACCTCCACCCGGACGGCCCGCTGGTCGTGTACCAGGCGACGGTCACGAAGCACTACGTCCTCGTCCGCGGTGGCGACGCCCGCTTCGACAACGTGACCGACGCCCGGCTCGCCGTCACCCCGCCCTGACCCTGCCGGGCGCGCGAAAGTCGGTGCCGGTCGGCGGCGGGGCGCGATACGGTGACGGGCCTCGGCCGGATCGCGTGCAGGGAGACGACACGACGATGAACGCGTCAGACATTCCCCGTGCCGTGGCGGCGGCCGTCGCCACCGCCACCGAGGCCGGCCTCGCCGTCGACGACACGGTCGTCCTGCAGGACTCGAACCGGATCACGATGCGCCTGCTGCCCTGCGACGTACTCGTCCGGGTGGCGCACGTGCGGCACGAGGCCGCACCGTTCGAGATCGAGCTGGCGCAACGGCTCGCCGCGGCCGGCAGTCCGGTCGCGCTCCTCGACCCGCGCGTCGAGCCCCTCGCGTACGAGCGGGACGGCTTCGTCGTCACCTTCTGGACCTACTACGAGCCGGCGACCGCGCCGCTGACGCCCGGCGCGTACGCCAACGCGCTGGAACGGTTGCACGCCGGCATGCGCACCGTGCACGTGCCCACGCCGCACTTCACCGAGCGCGTCGCGTCCGCGCAGCACCTCATCGCGCGGCCCGAGCTGACGCCCGACCTCGCCGACCCCGAGCGGGACCTGCTCGGCGCCCTCCTGCGTACGCTTCGGGACAGGATCACCGGGCGCGGCGCCGCCGAGCAGCTGCTGCACGGCGAACCGCACCCCGGCAACCTGCTCGCCACGACCGACGGGCCGCTGTTCATCGACCTCGAAACGTGCTGCCGCGGCCCGGTCGAGTTCGACGTCGCGCACGCGCCCGAGGGGGTCGGCGACCACTACCCGGGCCTGGACCAGGAGCTGCTGCGCGACTGCCGGACCCTCGTCCTGGCGATCGTCACGACCTGGCGCTGGGATCGCGACGACCAGCTCCCCGACGGTCGCCGGCTCGCCGCGGGGTGGCTCGACCAGATCCGCACCGCACTCGACCGGCACCCCCTCGACCTCCACCACTGACACCCAAATCCCTTGGTACGTCAGCGATCGGCCCGCGATCGTACCGGCCGCCGGCGTCGTACCCGAGGGGGCCGAGGTGCGCGCGGGGAAAGAAACCGGCGGCGTCCTCGCGCTCCGACCCCCAGAGGTGGCCGATCAGGTGGCCGTCCCGCAGCGCCCGACGTACTCGGTCCGCTCCAGTGTCCACGGGCCGAGCGGGCCGACGTTGCCGGGCCGCCCCGTCGGTTCCCAGTCGTACCCGGGCATCGCTTCCCCCACAACGCATCGCGGACCGTCCCACCATCGTACGGCGGATAATCCGTTGCCACCGAACGGAACCAGGTCCACCATCGATGCGGTACGACACCGACGGCGAAGGACGGCACCGTGCACTCGTGGCAGAAAACGCAGCATGTGGACCGCGTCAGCGGCGCCACGGCGCGCGCCTGCCCGGACGGGCGGAGCGGGAAGCCCGGCGGCGGTGGTACTTCGACGTAGCGCACGACGCGTACCCGTCGAAGGGCCGCCTCCACCGGACTCCGGGAGGCGGCCCTTCGACGTTTCCCGGCAACCACAACACATGCGGGCGAGCTGCGGCAGCGGCCCGGACTCGAAACCCGAGACCAGGGGGTTCGACTCCTCCCGCCCGTGCGAGCACCCGACGGTGCCCGATCCATGAGAACTCCACAGTGGACGCGAAACCCAGGCGACCGGCCGCGTGCCGGCGCCTGACGACACACGCCTCCGTAGCTCAGATGGTCAGAGCTGCCGTCTCTTAAACGGAAGGCCGCTGGTTCGAATCCAGCCGGGGGCACGGCCGGTGTCCGGGGACACTGCCCCGGTTCCGCCCGCATGGGGGTGCGGTGCGGCGACCGGCATGGAGGGCGCGTCGGTCCAGAAGGACAGGACGCCGGAGGTTCGCTCCGGCGGCCGCGGGTTCGGCTCCCGCGCGCGCCACGGCCCCGTCGGCTATGGGTTAGGCCGCCAGGTTTTCACCCTGGCAGAGCGGGTTCGAGTCCCGTCGGGGCTGCAACACGGGCCACACCGGCCCGTACATGGTGTCCGTGGTGTACCGGTCGTGCACACCAGACTGTGACTCTGGAGGAGACGGGTTCGACTCCCTCCGGACACCCGATGAGTCGGAAGGGTACGGCAGGCATGCAGGTTCGAGTCCTGCCGTCCGGACGAGGCCGCGACACGGCGGCCGATGCGGACATGGTGTCAACGGCAGCATGCGAGCCTTCCACGCTCAGGGTGCGGGTTCGAGTCCCGCTGTCCGCTCGACGACTCCGGCCACGGCTGCGGTCGGATGCACACGTAGCTCAGCGGACAGAGTACCGCCGTGCGGGTTCGATCCACGTTGCGTGCGCTGATGTCCGTGACGCGGAAACCTTTGGTACGCAACGGTTCCGTTCCGCCGGTCCGGTCCGCGGCGTACGACCTGGCTGGATGGCGCAGTGTGGAGTGTTCGTGGGACTCATGGCCGGCGTGCTCTCCGGTTTCGAACCCCTGCCACCAGACGTTCGCGAACCGAGTTGTGGGTCGGACCGTGAGCTGGCAGGCTCGCACGCCGGTCGGCAGACGGGAGACGCATCGTGGACGTGGCACTGACGGAATGGCAACCGCACTGGGCGACGGACTTCGCCGCACTCGCGGAGCGCATCACGAACGCCGCCGGCGCGCGCATCGTACGGGTCGACCACATCGGGTCGACGTCCGTACCGGGGATGGCCGCGAAGGACGTCATCGACGTGCAGGTGATCGTGCGCAACCTGCCCGACCCGGAACTCGCGGACGGCCTGCTGGCGGCGGGATTCACGCGGTCGCCGGGCGCGCACGAGCTGCGCGACCACGTACCGGAGAGTTGGCGGGGTGATCCGGGTGCGTGGGACAAGGCCGTGTTCCGTCCGCCGGCGGGTACCCGGCCGGGCAACGTGCACGTGCGGGTCGCCGGTCGTCCGAACGAGCGGTACGCCCTGCTGTTCCGGGACTTCCTGACCGACGACCGTGGCGCGTGCGCGTCGTGGGCACTGTTCAAGCGGCGACTCGCGCTCGCGGCCCCGGACCTGCCCACGTACGGCCAGATCAAGGATCCGGCCAGCGACATCCTGATGGCCGCCGCCGAACGGTGGGCGACGGCGACCGGGTGGCAGCCGCCGGATCCGTTGCCCGCCTGAGGTTCCAGTGCCCGGGCTGGGAGGACTCCCGACTCGAGGACTGGGCGCCGTACGCGGCCGTGCGGTCGGGCCCTGAGTTCGAGTGCCGATTTTCCGCGCAATCGATTGTCCAATTGTCTCATTGTTCAACAGTTCAACAATTGGACAATGAGACAATTGAACAATAATTGGTCGGACCGCTCGCCTGGCTGGCGGTGCGCCCGTGTCTGGCCACCGGGCCGGCGGTACGCCAACGGCGCGCCGCCGGCCGTCGCGTCCACTGTGGAGTCCGTTGCGGCGCAACGGATCCGGGTCAGATGACGCCGGACTCCCACCACCAGTTCCGGCCGAACTCGGCCTGGCAGTCCACGTGTTGGTGGTCGATGGTGTAGCGCTCCAGTCCGGAGAAGCCGCAGGTTTCGGCGTGCTGGTAGATGACGCGGTTGGCGAGGCCGGAGACGTACATGTCGGCGGCGGCGCCGTACAGGTGCATGCTGTTGGGGATGCCGCCGACGTCGGCGTTGTGCTGGGTGCCGCGGAACGCGGAGGTGATGTGGATCGGCCGGTTGCCGATCTTCACACGCAGGGCCTCCAGCTTGTACATGAGGCGGCGGACGTTCTCCTGGGCGGCGGCCGCGGTGACGGCGCCGCCGCCGAAGCCGCCGGTGTAGCTGTCCCACATCTCGCTCCACGCGAAGTGCGCGGTGGAGCCGTCGCTCTTGGTCAGCGCGTCGAGTGCGGCCTGCGTGTTGGGGCCGGCGATGCCGTCGGCGGCCAGCCCGTACGCGCCCTGGAACCGTTGTACCGCACCGAATGTGCCCGGTCCGAACACGCCGTCGATCGTGACGTACACCTGCTGTGCGTGCGAGGCGGCCCAGCCGGCGACGCGGATCTGGAGTTCCCGGACGGCGTTGCCGGTGGCACCCGTGCGCAGGGTGCCGCCCCACGGGTACGCCTGCGCGGGGGCGGCGAGCGCGCTGCCCGCGACGGCGCCGACGCCGACGGCGAGTGCTCCGACGGCGGCGCCCCGCAGGAATCTCCGGCGATCCGGGGCGAACGATGATCCATCGACCATGACGGTCTCCTTGGGACAGGGGATCTGTAGGGAGGCCCATCGTTACCCATCGGTACGAATCGCGCCACCCGCGTCGTCGGCGCTCCAGTTCGCGGGGTGACGTTCGCGACGGAGCGGCAGCCATCCGCCCGGCGCCGCCGCGGCCGGGCAGGTGGGTACCGGTGGAGGAGGGTGGCGAGCAGTCGGCTGCCCAGGACCATCAGGCCCACCCCCACACCCGTCCGCGTACTCCCGCAGCCCCTTCTGGTACGCGGGGAACGCGGACGCGGTGGCCGCCGCGGGCGGCGGCGAGTTCACCGGCGAGCACGTACGCGCAGACGAGGACGAGTCCGGTGCCATGTCGGACGGCGACGACGGGCAGTACGCGGCGTCGCCGAGGAGCGCGACCCGGCCCCGCGACCACGTGCCGACCCGCCCCGCGACCACCTGCGACCCGGCTCCACGGCCACGTGCCGATCCGCCCCGCGACCACGTGCCGAACCCGACCCCCGACCACGTGCCGACCCTGCCCCGCGACCACGTGTCGAGCCGATCAGTTCGTCGAACAACCGGTCCACCGCGCCGTCCGTACCGAAGCGGGCGGCGACGGTGAACGCCCAACCGCCTTGATCCGCCGTACGGTCGCCGACTCCTCGTTCCCCCGTCGTGCACGGCGACCAGCGCACCGTTGGCCGCGAGCCGCCTGTCACCTGTGGCGTCCTGCCGTGGTCGGGTCGGTGGGGGTCAGTTCGGAGCAGTGGGTCTGACCGATGCGGATGGCCTCGCCGGCGCGCCGGCAGTCCTTCTGCGCCGAGTCGAGCGCGGCCGTGGTGGCGCTGACGGCGCCGACCGGGTCGCCGGCGTGCTGGCCGGTGTCGACCGACAGCCGCCCGTCGAGCAGGTCGGTTTCGAGGGTTCCGGCGAGCGCCGCGGTGATCCGGGCGATCTCGGTCGTGGCGGCGCGCAGTTCGCCCAGGATGGTCCAGATGTCGCCCGGCCCGATTCCCGCCGGGTACGCGGCGGCGATAGTGTGCCCGAGCCGCTGCGTGGACTCCTCGACGGTCCGTGCGGCGCGTACCGCGGTGAGGGGTCTGCGTGCCCGCGCGTCGTTCATGACGCCGCCTCCCGCCGGTCGGCAGCACCGGTACTGCGCCGCCACGTCCCGGGCCGTCGGATACCCGACGTGCTCCGCCGTCGTGCGACGCCGTGGTGTGCCTACAGCCTGGCACCCGGGCGGGTGGTTGTCCGGTGCCGTTCGCCCCGGACATGCCGTGCCGTCGGTCCCGACCCGAGCGGCCGGCGAACCGTTGGTGCACCGAGGGCCACCGCAGGGCGGCGCGGATCCGGCGTACGGCGATCGGTGTGCAGCGGATCCCGGGGGCTGGACGAACCGGTGGAGCCGTACGCCCGCGGCTGGCGTACCGGGCGCCGGGCAGCGGGTGTGCGGGATGCGTTGGTGGGCAAGGGGGTCAGGGGGTGGGCGCCCCCCAGATGGGGAACCAGCGGCTCAGGTCGGCCTCGACGGGCAGCTCGCCGGTCAGCTGCGCGCGTACCTGCATCTCCAGTGCGGTGTCGCGGGTCTGCCCGCCGGTCGGCGCGAACGGGTAGAGCGTGCCGCGCTTGAACAGGTACACCAGCCCGAGCCGCCGTACGCCGCTGCTGAAGCCGATGACGGTGCACAGCAGCGCGGAGCCGAGTCCGGCGTCGACCAGGGTGGTGTTGACCGCGTGCAGGTCGGTGACGAGCGCGGCGACGTCGGCGTCGGGCCGCCGCCGGGTGATCCACGTGTACCCGTACTCGTCCCGGCTGACGGTCGTGTCGGCCGTGTTCTCGGTACGCAGCAGGGCCAGCGCGTCGGTCTGCGCTCGCGCCCCGGCGGACCCCTCGGCGGTACTGAAGCACACCGAACCGGTGCCGGTGGGTACCAGGTCGAGCGCGGCGTCCAGCGTGGTCGCCGCGGCCGGTACGGCGAAGAGCACGTCGAGGTTCGGCGTGGCCGGCCTGCTCCGCCCGAGCAGTACGTCGAGGAATCTCATCGGCCGGCCGTCCCGAGCTGCTGGGAGAGCTGGGCGAGCTGGTCGAGCCGGCGTTCCAGGGTGGGGTGGGTGGAGAGGATCGCGGCGAGGCCGGAGCCGGAGCGTACCGCCGGGGTGAAGAAGAACGCGTTGAACGCCTGCGCCGTCCGCAGGTCGTCCTTGGGGATGCGGCTCATGTCGCCGCTGATCTTGGTCAGCGCGGACGCGAGCGCTGACGGCTGACCGGTCAGCATCACGCCGGCGCGGTCGGCGGCCAGCTCCCGGTAGCGGGACAGGGCCCGGATCAGCAGGAAGCTCACCGCGTACACGACCGCGGACACCAGCATCACGAGCGCCAGTACGAGGGCGGTGTTCTGGTCGGTGCGCCGGCGGCCGCCGAACAGTTCGGAGTAGAACGCGAAGCGGGTGACCAGACCGGCGAGTACGCCGAGGAAGGACGCGACGGTCATGACGACGACGTCGCGGTGCGCGATGTGCGAGAGTTCGTGGGAGAGCACGCCTTCGAGTTCGGTGGTGTCGAGGCGCCGGGTGAGTCCGGTGGTCACGCAGACGACCGCGTGCCGGGTGTTGCGGCCGGTGGCGAACGCGTTGGGCAGGTCGGTGTCGGCGACCGCCAGCCGCGGCTTGGCCATGTCGGCGTTGGCGCACAACCGATCCAGGATCCCGTGCAGCCGCGGCTCCTGCTCGGGAGTGACGACCTGGGCGCGCATCGCCAGCAGGGCGATCCGGTCGGAGAAGAAGAACTGCGCGACGAGCAGTCCGCCGGCGATCAGTACGATCACCACGACGGACCGGATGAGAACGACCAGGACCGCGACGAACGCCACGTACAGCAGGCCGAGCAGGAACGCGGTCAGGACCATGCGGGCGGTCAACTGCCGATCGGGCCGGAACCGGGTGCGCATCGGATCAACCCGGGATGAGGCCCTCGTCGCCGAGCATGGCCTGGACTTCGGCCATCGGGGCGTCCGGGGCGGGCAGGATCAGTTCCGACGGTACGAGCGCCGACGCGTCGAGCGCGGTGCCCCGGGCGCGGACCGTGTCGAGCAGGCTGGCCAGCGCGGCGGTGAACGCGCCCTCGTCGCCCGCGTCCGCAGCCTCCTGTACGGCGTCGTCGTGCACGTTCAGCTCGTCCAGCGCCACCGGCGGCACATCGTACTGGCCCTCGCCGAGGATACGGACGATCATGACGGGCGCTCCCGGCGGTCGGCGCGGTCGGTGATGGCCTTCGGCTCGGGCGGAGCGGGCAGCGCCGTACCGGCCTTCAGCGCGGCCAGGTCGCGCTCCACCGAGTCGCCGGTCGTCAGTGCGTCCAGCCGGGCCTGGATGTCGTCGCGGCCGGCGGGCCGGGTCGCGTCCTCCAGCGCGCCGGAGGCGAGCAGGTCGTCGAGGGCGCCGGCGCGGGCGGTCATCTGCGCGGTCCTGTCCTCCGCGCGCTGCATCGCCATGCCCACGTCGCCCATCTCCTCCGAGATGCCGGAGACCGCCTCGTTGATCCGGGTCTGCGCCTCCGCCGCCGTGTACGTGGCCTTGATCGTCTCCTTGCGCGTCCGGAACACCTCGATCTTGGCCTCCAGCCGCTGCGCGCCGAGCGTCAGCTTGTCCTGCTCGGCGATCAGGGATTCGCGCTGTTGAGCCAGATCCGCGAGCTGCGCCTGGGCGGCCTGCCGCCGGGTGAGCGCCTCCCGCGCCAACCCGTCCGAACCGGCCGCCACCGCCTGCCGCGCCTGGTCACCGAGCCGGTCGACGGAGTCCTGCAACTGCGTCGCCTGCAGATCGAGCCGCTTGCGGCTGGTGGCCACGTCGGCCAGGCCGCGGCGAAGCTGCGTCAACATCTCCATCTGCCGCTCGTACGAGTAGTCCAGGACCTCGCGCGGATCCTCGGCCCTGTCGAGCATCTTGTTCGTCTTGATGTGGAACAGCATCGCCAGTCGGCGGGTGATACTCACGACCGCCCACTTCCTTTCCCCGCGGACGATTCGCGAAGCCCCGGTACGCATCCGGCACGGCGGTGACGGTCGCCTGTCGGACCCAGCGGCTCCTCGCGGCATCGTGGCCGAGTCCCTGCATCCAGTCTAGGTCGGCGATCGCGCCCCCGGCCCGCTGCGCACGGTGCCGCCGGTGGCCGGGAGTCCGCCGTACCGTCGGCATTCGCCCGCACCGTTCGGCTCTACGGCGCGGTTTCCGCAAGGCCCGGCTCGTACTTCTCGGCGATGCTCGGGTCAGCCCTCTCCCGGCGTGGCGCGGTCCGGGGACGCCTGGTAGGTCACGGCGACGACGTCCCGCCGGCGTTGCCCGAGGTACCAGTCCCCGGCCTCGGTCAGGTCCAGCGTGTGCCGCAGCAGACCGGGTCGGCCGGCGGGCAGCTCACCGAGTACCTCGCCGCGGGGGGAGAGTACGAGGCTGGGGCAGTGCTGGTCGGGGTGTGCGATGTTCGCGGACACCAGGAACCGCTGGTTCTCCGCCGCGCGGCTGATCAGGTGGCTGCGCCAGACACCGGCCGGTTCGCGGCTGTTGGCCGCGTTCGTCAGGTAGACGAACAGCTGCGCGCCGGCCGCGGCCAGGTGCTGCCACTGCTCCGGGAAGCGGATCTCCCGGCACAGCTGCATTCCGACCGTGCCGGCGCCGGCCACGTCGTACGTCGGCAGCCGGTCGCCGGCGACCAACCGGCCGCGCTCGTGCACCGCCAGGTTCACCTTCCGGTACTCCTGGTACGCGCCGCGCGCGGGGAAGTACAGGCCGGCGTTGCACCAGCCACCCGGTACGGGCAGCAGCGTGCCGCAGAAGACGTCCACCTGCTTCCGCTCCGCCAACCCGGCCGCGTACCGGACCGCGTCGGTCACCTCGTCAGGGTCGAGCGAGTCGAGCGGCGACAGGTCGTCCCCGTACCCCGACAACAGACCCTCGGGCAGGACGACGACCTCACCCGGGCGGGTCTCGTCGAGTACCTCCCGGAACGTGGTCCGGTTGGTGGCGGTGTCCCAGCTGACGGGGACCTGGGCGACGACGACGGAGGTTGGCATCTCCCCATCCTCCGTGACGCCGTGGCCGCGGGTCCGGGCGCCCACACCGCAGGCGACGCACGGCACTGCCGGACGGGCTGCGGGTATCCGCGGCGCGGCCGCCGTGAAGGTCCCGGTACTCGCCGGAACCCTTGCAGCGCAGGGATTCTCGTGCCCTCGCGCCACTCCGCGACGAACTCGCGGAGGAGCACGGCGGGGAATCCATCGAGCAGCACGATCTCACGGGCCTGCGCCGTCCGTGTCGAGACGGTCGGCATCTCACACCGCAGGCACGGCGCCGGTTCGTGCCGGTCCGGTACGGAACGCGTCGGTGTGGTCGGCGACCCAGTCGGCGAACGTCCGGGCCGGCCGCCCGAGCGCCCGTCGTACGTCGTCGGTCGGCAGCTGCCGCGGCGCCTGCGCGTACCGACGGAGGAGCGCGGCCACGAACGGCTCCGGCAGCCCGGCCGCGACCATCCCGCGCAGGGCCAGATCGGGCGGCACCTCCTCGTACCGCAGCGGTCGGCCGAGCGCGGCGCCGATCGTGGCGACCATGTCCGCGTGCGTGATCGACGCCGGCCCGGTCAGCGACAACCGCCGCCCCACCAGCTCGTCGGTCAGCAGCGCGCGGGCCGCCACCTCCGCCAGGTCCCGCTCGTCGACCGGACACTCCTCGAATCCCGCGTACGGATAGCGCACCACGTCACCGGCGCGGATCTGCGCACCCCACGCCTGCGCCGCGTTGCTCGCGAACGCCCCGGCCCGCAGGCTCGTCCACGCCAGCCCGCTGCCGGCCGCGGCCTCCTCGGCCTCCCGGTTCCGATCCCCGCGGTACCGCGACGGCTGCTCGGCATCGTCGTCGTCGACGTTGATCGCCGACAGCGCCACCACCTTCGCCACCCCGTACTTCCGCGCCGCCGCAACGATCCCGTACGCCGCGTCGCCGACCGCGCGCGGGTGCAGGAACATCCCGGTGACGCCCGCGAGCGCACCGTCCATCGTGTCCGGACGCGACGGGTCCGCCGCCACGACCTCGACCCCGGCCGGCAACCGCGCCGCCGCGGGATCCCGTGACACGGCACGGATCTCGGCCCCGCCGGTCAACAGCGTGTCGACCAGGTGGCGCCCCAGCGCCCCGGTCGCACCGGTGATCAACAACATCACGACTCCTCGTCGTCCACGCGCCGAGCGGTACCGACACTCGACGAAACCCGTACAACATCTGAACCGTATCATACGAATTTCAAAATAAACCGAAGTCGGCGGATCCCGGCGGGTGGTGGCGGACGGCGTGCGGTTCGACCCCGTTCGGGGATCCCGGGCGCCGTCCGCGTTCCGCTCCCGTCACCGCCGCCGGCCCGGCTGTGCGGCTCGATCGCCGGGACGCGCCGTCCGCGACCCCTGCCTCGGGTCGAACGGCGAGACCCCTGGTCGCGTATCAGGCGTGGCGCGGTCAGGGTGCGAGCTGGCGGCGGGAGCGGCTGTCACGGAGCCGTGCCGGCTGCCGGCGGGCAACGGTGCGGAGGGGTGGGCGGCGCGCGACCGCCGGCGCGACGGTCGGTCGTGTCCCTTGGTACAGGGGCGATTGCGATCGCCGCGGAGTCGGCGCGAGCCTCGTCCCGGATCGCGGCGGCCTCGGTGCGCGCCTCCGCGAGCTGCTCACGGGGGAGAGCGGCGGTCAGAGCCAGCCGTCGAGTACGGCGAGGAAGGCGTCGGCGTCGTCGTTGTGGACGACGTGGCCGGTGCCCGGAACCCGCCGTACGTCGAAGCCTTCGCCGGACAGTCGGTCGGCCAGGGTGTCGTCGACCATCGGCATGGTGTCGCCGACGACCACGAGCGACGGTACGGTCGGCGGCGCCGTCCGCGGCCCCGGGTACTCGCGGACGAGGTCCAGGGTGCGCGGATCCCAGCGGGACAGCGCCGCGTGCTTCTCGGGTACCGACTCGGGGGCCACCGCGGATGGAACGCCGCGAGCCGCTCGACCGGCCACTCCCGTTGCGTACGAAGGAAAGCCGCCACCTCCGGGCCCGGCGGCACACCCCACGGCGGATCCACGTAGACGGCGCGGTCGGGCCGGAGCGTGTCGACGATCGTGGCCAGGACGAGACCGCCCAGCGAGTGCCTGACCGCCAGCGCGGGCCGGACGCCGGTCACGCCGGCCACGGCACTGCCCAGGTCCGCCAGCGTGTATCGGTCGCGGCGTTCGCTCCGGCCATGCCCGGGCAGGTCGGGCGCGAGGACGCGGTACCCGCGCGCGGCCAGCGCCGGCCCGACCCGCCAGTACGAGCCGGAGTCGGTGGTCATCCCGTGCACCAGCACCGCGACGCGGTCCCCGTCGCCCCACTCCCGCACGTGCACCCCGGTCATGCCCACCTCCACCGACAGATTCGACAATAATCGAACATATCCGGTGATGTGGCCGCGCCTGTCCGGACTCTGGCTGGTGTACCCGCCCGCGCGGGACGGGTGCGCGGACGCTGGCAGCACCGGGCGGCGCACCCGACCGACTGGACGAGACGGTGACCGGTCGATGGTCGAACACCTCACCGCGCTCACGTGGAGCGTGAACGGCGGGGCACCGCCACCCGCGTCGCCGGCGAGTTCCCCGGGTACGCCAGCGTCCGCTCCGACTCGCCGCACCGCCGCGCCGCCTCCCTGCCCGATGCGCGTCCGCGACGGCGTGACCCCAGCAGACCGCGCGTCCGCCGACATCGAGTGCCCGACCCCGGGCCGTGGCTGACCGCGCGGCGGCCGATCGTGCCCAGGTACTCGGCGCAGGCGTCCGCGCGCGACAGGGGAGTACCCGACCGGATCGGCGTGCTGGCGGGGGATCGCGGGGTCAGGACGGCAGGGATACGGCGAGGGCGAGGGTGCCGTGCAGGTCCAGGTGCACCCGCGTCGGGGTACGCGCCAGCCGTACCATCACGGCCTGGCAGCCGGGGCAGCGGGCGACGAGTCCGGGCGCCTTCTGGTACACGTGGAGTCCGGCGAGCGGTCCGGTGCGGCCGCAGCCGGCGCAGCGCAGTACGGCGGTCGTGAGGTCGACGGCGAACAGGTCGGCGAGCGGGCCGGCGAGCGCGTTGCCGTCGACGTACGTGTGGGTCATGTCAGCCTCCGGTGGGGCCGAAGCGTTCGGTCTTGATCCGGCGGGGGTCGTGGCCGAGCGCGACGAGGATGTCCGCGACGGCCTCGACGAAGCCGGTCGGCCCGCACACGAAGCATTCCGGCGCGAGGTCCGCGGGCCAGCCGTGGGTGTTGACGTCGGCCACCCCGATCCGTCCCGGCGGCCGTGGCCACCCGTCCGGCACCGCCCTCGTGTACGCGTAGGTCACGTCGACGCCGTCGAGCGGTCCGGCGAGATCGGCGCTGTAGTACCGGTCGGCGGGGGTGCGGACGGAGTAGAGCAGCCGGAACGGGACGCGGCTGCCGGCGGCGCGGCGCGCCCGGATCATCGCCGCGAGCGGGACGACGCCGGAGCCGCCGGCGACCAGGAGTACCGGTGCCGTGGAGTCGGGGCGCCAGACGAACCAGCCGCCGACCGGTCCGCGTACCTCGACGGGGTCGCCGGGTTTCATCGTGTCCGTCAGGTACGGCGAGACCTCGCCGTCCGGTACCCGCTGGATCGTGAGGGTGATGCGGTCGGCGTCGGCGGGTGCGGCGAGCGAGTAGCTGCGCTGGGCCTGGTACCCGTCCTCGGCGGTGAGGCGCAGGTCGACGTGCTGCCCGGCGAGGTGCCCCGGCCAGTCCGGTACGTGGAACGTCATCGTCCGGGCCGACGCGGTCTCGGGCGTGCCGTCGACGAGCGTGGCGACGCGCCAGGCGAGGCGCCGGACCGTCCCGCCGGCCACGTCAGTCACCCTGGTAGCGCTGCTCGCGCCACGGGTCGCCGTACTCGTGGTAGCCGAGCGTCTCCCAGAAGCCCGGCTCGTCGTCGTGCGACAGCCGGATTCCGCTGACCCACTTCGCCGACTTCCACAGGTACAGGTGGGGGACGAGCAGTCGCGCCGGTCCGCCGTGCTCGGCCGTGAGGTCCTCGCCCTCGTAGGAGTAGGCGATCCAGGCCTGGCCGTCGAGCAGGTCGGCCAGCGGCAGGTTCGTCGTGTACCCGCCGTACGACTCGGCGACGGCGAAGTCGGCGGCCGTCTCGACGTCGGCCAGCAGCGTGTCCAGCGGTACGCCGCGCCAGGTGGTGCGCAGCTTCGACCACTTCGTCACGCAGTGCAGGTCGACGGTGACCGTCTCGGCGGGCAGTGCGAGCAGCTCCGCCCACGTCCACCGGTACTCCCGCCCCGTCTCCGTGGTCACCGTGAACGTCCACGAACCGGTCGGTACGCGCGGTGTCGGTCCCGCCGACAGCACCGGAAAGTCCTCCGTCAGGTACTGGCCCGGCGGCAGGTCCGCCGCGGGTCGGCCGCGCCCGTGGAAGCCGGGCGTCACGATGCTCATCTCGACACCTCCCTGCCCATCGTGCGGGACCGGCGCGGTGGCCATCAGCCGATCGCGCGAACTGCGTCCGCCGGGTCGTGTGTTCGAGTTCCGCTCGGCGCGGTACGACGGTTCCGGCTCGGCCCGCGGAGTTGGTGTGGCCTTCAGGAGTCAGACGACGAGCGCCAGCCGTGTCGTGTCGTGCGTGAGCTCACACGGTCGGTCGCGCAGATTGGTCCCGCCATGGAGTTGTCTACCAATCCGATAGGGATAGTATGGATGGGTGCCGACGATGATCACGCCCCTCTGCGGTCCGACCTCGGACCTGGCGTGTCCCGGCGCGTCCTGCTGTCGCTGACACCGTCGCCGCTGTCACCGCACCCGTCGCCTGCCGCGCCCGTCGGCACCCGTCGACGCCGCCCGCCGTACGGCCGGGCCCCTCCGGCGCATCCGCCCCCAGAATCCCGCGAGGAACGAGGGTCATGACCACAACCACCCCCAGAACACACCGTCGTCGTACCGCGGTGCTCGCCGCCGTCCTGCTGCCCGTACTCGCGGGCTGCGGTGGCGGGTCGGGCGAGTCCCTGAAGCTGAGCGCTCCGCTGCCGGACACCGTGCCGAGCGGCACGCAGATCCGGATCGGTGACCCGTCCGTGCAGGCGATCCTCGACGCCTCGGGGCTGGGCAAGCAGCTCACCGATGCGGGCGTGGACGTCCAGTGGGCCAACATCACCGGCGGCCCGCAGAGCATCCAGGCGTTCCGCGGCGACCAGCTCGACTGCTCGTCCGTCGCCGACATCCCGTCGCTGTTCGCCGCCTGGACCGGTACGTCGACCAGGATCGTGTTCCAGTCCGTGACGGTGGATCCGTTGCGGCACCCCACGTACGAGCTGGGCACGGCGCCCGGCACGACGGTCCGGTCGCTGGCGGACCTGCGGGGCAAGCGCATCGCGTACAGCGCCGGGCAGGCGCAGGGCGCGCTCGTCCTGCGGGTACTGCAGAAGGCCGGGTTGTCCCGCAAGGACGTCACGCTGGTCGACCTGACAAGTACGGGCGACTCGTACGTGACGGCGCTGGGCAGCGGGGCCGTGGACGTGGCGCCGCTGGGCGCGTCCAACGTCCGGATCTACCGGGCGAAGTACCCGCGGGGCGGTGCGGTGCCGACCGGCATCCGCGACGACGCCGCCACCCTGTACTGCCTGACCAGCGCGGTGCGCGACGCCGGGAAGGCCGCCGCGCTCAAGGTGTACGTGGCGGTCCGGGCGCGCGCGTTGCTGTGGAAGAACACCCACCCCGACCAGTACGCGAAGGCGTACCTGGAGGGGACGCAGGGGCTCAGCGCCGCGGACGCGCGGGCCGTCATCGCCGACGACGGGACGACGGGCATCCCGGCGAACTGGGACAACGCCGTCACCCGGCTGCAGCGGACCGCCGACCTGCTGGCTCGGGAGCAGCATCACCCGAAGCTCGACGTGTCCACGCTCGTCGACCGCCGGTACGAGAAGGTCGAGGCCGCGGCCGCCGGGTCGCGCGCGGTCACCGGTGACGCGTCATGACCGCCGCGGTCGACACCCGGGTCGTACGACGGCGGCTGGGGCCGGGCCGGCGGATCAGGCTGGCGTTCTGGGTCGGTCCGGTGCTGCTGCTGGCGGTCTGGGCACTCGGCTCGGCGTTCGGCGTGATCAGCCCGGCGATCCTGACGGCGCCGTGGGACGTGCTGACGGCGTTCCGGGACCAGTGGGTCGAGCACGACCTGCTCGGCAACGTCCTCGCCTCGCTGGCGCGCGCCGGCCTCGGGCTGGCGTTCGGCGCGCTCGCCGGAACCGTACTCGCGGTGGTCTCCGGGCTGTCGCGCTGGGGCGAGTCGCTGATCGACGGGCCGATCCAGATCAAGCGTTCGGTACCGACGCTCGCGCTGATCCCGCTGTTCATCGCCTGGTTCGGGATCGGCCAGGAGATGAAGGTCGTGACCATCGCGCTGATCAGCATGATCCCGATCTACGTCAACACCCACAACGGCCTGCGCGGCATCGACGGCAGGTACGCCGAACTGGCGGAGACGCTGGCGATCGGGCGCGGCGAGTTCGTCCGCCACGTGGTACTGCCGGGCGCGCTGCCGGGATTCCTGCTCGGGCTGCGGTTCGCGGTGACCTCGTCGCTGCTCGGACTCGTGGTGGTGGAGCAGTACAACGCGACGAGCGGCGTCGGGCACATGATGACGCTCGCCGAGCAGTACGGCCAGACCGACGTGCTCGTGGTCGGGCTGGTGATCTACGGCGTCTTCGGCTTCCTCGCCGACGCCACGGTACGGCTCACGGAAAGGAAGGTGCTGACATGGCGGCGGACACTGGACGGCTGACCGGCACACCCCCGGCGGTACGCGTGCGGGACCTGTACCGGGACTTCGGCCCGGGCCGTACCGTGTTGCGGGGGTTGGACCTGGACGTCGCGCCCGGCGAGTTCGTGGCGCTGATCGGGCGCTCCGGTACGGGAAAGAGCACGCTGCTGCGGGCGCTCGCCGGCCTCGACCGGGACGTGGCGGGGCACGGCGAGGTGACGGTCCCGGACTCCGTCTCGGTGGTGTTCCAGGACTCCAGACTGTTGCCGTGGAAGCGGATCCTGCCGAACGTCGTGTTCGGGTCGCGCGCACCCGACGCGGTCGTACGCGGGGAGCGGGCGCTGGCGGAGGTCGGTCTGGCCGGCCGCGAACGTGCCTGGCCGCACGAACTGTCCGGCGGTGAACAGCAGCGCGCCTCGCTGGCCCGTTCCCTGGTACGCCAGCCGGAGCTGCTACTGGCGGACGAACCGTTCGGCGCGCTCGACGCGCTGACCCGCATCCGGATGCACGCCCTGCTGCGCCGGCTGTGCGAGACCCACCGCCCCGCGGTACTGCTGGTCACGCACGACGTGGACGAGGCGATCGTGCTCGCCGACCGGGTGATCCTGCTCGACGACGGTGTCGTGCACACCGACGTACGGGTCGAGCTGCCGCACCGGTCACCCGCCGACCCGGCCTTCGCCGAGCTGCGGGCGTACCTGCTCGACCGGCTCGGCGTGCACGACGAGGACGTACCGGCGGGCCGGCGGGCGGCGGCGTGACCATGAGCCGAAACCCGAAACCGTTGCACCTCAACGCATTCCTGATGAGCGTGGGGCACCACGAGGCGTCCTGGCGGCTGCCGGAGAGCGATCCGTACGCCGGGTGGGACGTCGCGCACTACCGCAACCTGGCGCGTATCGCCGAGCGCGGCAAGCTCGACTCGCTGTTTCTCGCCGACAGTCCCGTCCAGCAGGGAGACCCGGGGCAGCGGCCCACCGGCAAGCTGGAGCCGACCGTACTGCTCACCGCGCTGGCCGGCGTCACCGAGCACATCGGACTGATCGCCACCGCGTCCACGTCGTACAACGAGCCGTACAACCTGGCGCGGCGGTTCGCGTCGCTGGACCATGTCAGCGGCGGGCGCGCCGGGTGGAACATCGTGACGACCGCGGGCGCCGACGCGGCCCGCAACTTCGGCCTCGACGACGTGCCGCCGCACCACGAGCGGTACGAGCGGGCCGCGGAGTTCGTCGAGGTGTCCAGGAAGCTGTGGGACAGCTGGGCCGACGACGCCGTCGTCGCCGACAAGGCGGCCGGCGTCCACGCCGACCCGGCGAAGGTCCGCGCGATCCACCACCGCGGCCGGTACTTCCGGGTCGACGGGCCGCTGAACGTGCCGCGCTCGCCGCAGGGGTACCCGCTGCTGGTACAGGCGGGGTCCTCGGAGGACGGCAGGCGGTTCGCGGCGCGCCACGCCGAGGCGGTGTTCACCGCGCAGCAGACGCTGGCGGAGGCGCAGGCGTTCTACCGCGACCTGAAGCGGCGGGCGGCCGCGCTGGGCCGCGACCCGGACGGGATCAAGGTCCTGCCCGGCATCGTCCCGATCCTCGGCGACACCGAGGCCGAGGCGCGCGAACTGGACGCGGAGCTGGAACGGCTGATCCTGCCCGAGTACGCCAAGCGGCAGTTGGCCGCGCGGTTCCGGCTCGACCCCGACACCCTCGACCTGGACGGGCCGCTGCCGGACGACCTGCCGGCGGAGGCCGAGATCGAGGGCGCGAAGAGCCGCTACACCCTCATCGTCGACCTGGCCCGCCGCGAGCACCTGACCGTACGGCAGCTGATCGCGCGGCTGGGCGGCGGTCGCGGGCACCGCACGTTCACCGGTACGCCGGTGCAGGTCGCCGACGCGATCGAGGACTGGTTCGACCACGGCGCCGCCGACGGCTTCAACATCATGCCGGCCGTGCTGCCGTCCGGGCTGACCGCGTTCGTCGACCGGGTCGTGCCGATCCTGCAGGAACGCGGCCGGTTCCGGACCGGGTACCGGGGGCGGACGCTGCGCGAGCACTACGGCCTGGCCCGGCCGGCCGACCAGTACGCCGACGTGACAGATCGGGAGACGGCATGAGCCTGACATTCCTGTGGTACCTGCCGAACACCGTCGAGCCGGGGCACCGCGGTGACGACGCCGTCGCGGGCTACGGCACGCTCGACCACCTCACCGACCTGGCGCGTACCGCGGAGGGGCACGGGTGGTCCGGCGCGCTGATCGGCACCGGCTGGGGGCGCCCGGACACGCTGACCGTCGCGACCGCCGTCGCGGCCCGTACCACCAGTTTCCGGCCGCTGGCCGCGATCCGCCCCGGGTACTGGCAGCCCGCGCACTTCGCCAGCGCGGCCGCCACGCTCGACCAGCTCAGCGGCGGCCGGCTGCTGGTCAACATCGTCAGCGGGCAGGACAACCTCGCCGCGTACGGCGACGTCGAGGGCGACCAGGCCCAGCGGTACGCACGGACCAAGGAGTTCATGCGCATCACCCGGCGGCTG
This sequence comes from Actinocatenispora rupis, assembly GCF_016861975.1. GTDB lineage: Bacteria > Actinomycetota > Actinomycetes > Mycobacteriales > Micromonosporaceae > Actinocatenispora > Actinocatenispora rupis. The sequence goes on from NZ_BOMB01000017.1 coordinate 235,120, forward strand.
TGGACCGAGGAGCGCGTCACCCACACCGGCGAGTACTTCCGCGTCACCGACTCCACCGTCACGCCACGCCCGTACACCACCGGCCCCCTCCTGTACTTCGGCGGCGCCTCGCCGGCCGCGGAACGCGTCTCCGCCACCGAGGCGGACGTCCAGCTGTTCTGGGGCGAACCGCTGTCCGGCATCGCCGAACGCGTCGAGCGGCTCCGCCGGCTCAGCGCCGAGCTGGACCGGGACCTGCCGCCGCTGGAGTTCGGGTTGCGCATCACCACGCTGGTCCGTGACACGACCGAGGAGGCGTGGCGCGACGCCGAGGCGAAGGTCGCCGCGATGGCTCAACAGCACCGGACCGACCGGCTCCGCGGCCCCGCCGTCGGCCAGCAGCGCCTCCTCGACCTGGCCACCCGCGCCGACGTACTCGACAGCTGCCTCTACACCGCGCCCGGCCGGTACGGGGGCGGCGGCGCCGGTACGACGTGGTTGGTCGGCTCGCCCGACGACGTCAGCGCCGCCCTGCACGCGTACGCGGAGCTGGGCGTCCGGCACTTCATCCTGTCCGACACGCCGTACCGGAGGGAGACGGCCCGGGTCGGTGACGCGCTGATCGGCCGGCTCCGCGACGCCGTCGCCGCGGGAACGCCAGCCTGACGGCCGGATCCGCCCGCGGGAGCCCGTGTGGGCCTTGCGCGGGCCCGTAAGCTGCGCTCACCCGACAGACCGACGAACTGGACGGTGAGCGTTGAGCATCCCCACCCCCCGCACGCGGTTCCGTACCCGGACGCTGCGGCGTCTCGCCGTCCTGGCGACCGCCGTCGCGTCCGTACTCCCGGCCACGGCCGGCGCCGCGCACGCGACCACCCCGGTCGTACCCGCGGCGTCGGCCACCCCGCCCGGATCCATCGCCGCGGCGCCGTACTACTACCTCGATTCGTACAACCGGCCGGATCCGGTGGACATCATGCGGCGGACGGGCGCGCGCTGGTTCACGCTGGCGTTCGTGGTCGCGCCGGACGCCGACACCTGCGCCCCGCAATGGGACGGCGGCGGCACGCTCGACGCGGATTCGGCTCCCAGCAAGGCGATCGGCGCGATCCGCGCGGCCGGCGGCGACGTGATCCCGTCCCTCGGCGGCGGTGGCGTGACCAAGCTGGGGCAGGTCTGCGGCAGCGCCGACGCCCTGGCCGGCGCGTACCAGAAGGTGGTGGACGCGTACCGGTTGACGGCCGTGGACCTCGACATCGAGGGTGCCGAGTTCGCCGACGCGGCGGCCCGGCAACGCAACGTCGCCGCGCTGAAGCTGTTGCAGGACAACAACCCCGGCCTCAAGGTGTATGTCACCGTGCCGGTGCTCGACACCGGCTTCAGCAGCAAGGGCGTCGCCCTGGTGAACGAGGCGGAGGCGGCCGGGCTGGACGTGACCGCGTGGGCGGGCATGGCGTTCTGGTTCGGCAAGGGCGCCATCGACATGGGCGACGCGTCGATCCGGGCGATGAACGGGATGCAGACCGTCGTCCGCGACGCGTACGGGATGAGCGACCGCGACGCGTACCGGCACGTCGGGCTGTCCAGTCTCGCCGGGGTCAACGAGGACCCGGGGGAGGTCATCACGCTCCAGGACTTCCAGCAGGTGCTCACGTACGCCCACCAGCACCGGATCGGGCGGCTCACGTTCTGGAACGTCAACCGCGACCGGCAGTGCCAGGCCGACGGTTCCGACCCGGCCGACACGTGCAGCGGCGTCCCGCAGTCGCTGTACGAGTACACGGGGATGGTGGCGAAGTACCGCCAGCCGGCGGCGTGACCGGCGGGGGCGGGCGGTGTCAAGGTGCGTCGGCGCGGTGGCCGGCCGCGAGGGTGGTGACACAGAGGCCGGCACCGAGACGCGGGAGTTGGGCGCTGTGCAGACCTTCGACACCCCCGCCCCGACCGTTCCCGACATCCGCGCCGGCGACGTGCGGGTCGTGGCTGGCGCTCGTCACGACGCGAGCGGGAGCCGGTAGCAGCGCTCCTGACCGTACGCGGTGAAGCCGAGGCGTTGCAGGATCGGTGAACTGGTGCTGATGCGGCCCTGGGTGAACGCCATCGTGGCGCCGTGCCGGGCGGCGTACGCGGCGCGGTGGGCGACCAGCGCGCGGTAGAGCCCACGCCCCCGGTACTCGGGCAGTACGGTGCCGCCCCACAGCCGGGCCACGCGGTCGACGATCTCCAGCCCGGCGACGGCGACCGGCGTGCCGTCGAGGTACGCGACGGCCACGCCACCGGTGCCCGCGGCGACCGTGTCGCGGTCGGCCGCCACCCGGCCGGTGAGTACCTCGTCGGAGGCCGGTTCCCCGCCGAACGCGGCGATCCCGATGGTGTTGGCGTCGCGCGCGGTCGCCAGCGTGGTCCGCCACCGTACGTCGAGGCCGGACAGGTCGGGCGCGGCGAGGTCCGCCGGCAACGCCAGGGCGAGTACGTCGCAGGTGTCGACGAGCTGGGCGCCCCGTCGCAGCAGCGCGTCGTCGAAGCCGTCGGGCGCGCTGAGCTTCGCGTAGACGTACGCCTCCGGCAGGCCGAAGGCGGCGGCCCGCGCGACCACGTCCGCGAGTACTGCCTCGGCCGGGCGGGTGGAGCGCACCCACTGGAGTTGCAGCGGATCCGGGAACGCCTCCGGGAACCGCACCAGCCGGTACTCCGCGGTCTCCACGACCTCCGAGCCGTCCGGCTCCAACACCCACCCGTCGTTCGCGGCCGTGACCGCCGCCAGGTCGAGCCCACTCATGCGGCGGACCCTACCGTGCACGCGTCGTACGCCGGTCGTGGTCGTACGGGGCCGGTGAGAGTTGTCTCCCACCGCAACCGGTACGCCTCAGACGCGGGGGCCGAGGAACAGGCCGCCGCTGGCGTCGACGACCTGACCGGTGATCCAGCGCCCGGCGTCCGAGGCGAGGAACGCGACGATCTCGGCGACGTCGTCCGCGTCGCCGAGCCGGTCCAGCGCGGTCAGTCCCGCGATCTGCTCGGCGAGCCCGGGTACGTCGAACACCGCCCCGTTGGCCGCCGTACGGGTGGCGCCAGGCGCGACCGCGTTCACCGTGATCGCGCGCGGGCCGAGCTGGACGGCCAGGGTCCGGCTCATCGTCTCGACCGCGCCCTTGGTCATCGCGAACGACGTCTGCGCCGGGTTGGCCATCCGGGTCGCCACCGACGAGACCGTGACGATGCGGCCGCCGTCGCGCAGCAGCGGCAGCGCCCGCTGGACGATGAAGTACGGCGCGCGCACGTTCACGGCGTACAGGTGGTCGAACTCGGCGGGGGTGGTGGTGCCGAGCGGTCCGGCGGGCGCGGCCGCGGCGTTGTTGACGAGGATGTCGAGCGGGCGCCCGTCGAGTACGGCCTCGACGCCGGCGAACAGCGTCTCGACGTCGCCGTCCACCCCCAGCTCCGCCCGTACGGCGTGGGCGGTGCCGCCGGCGCGTCCGATCCGCTCGACGGTCGCCGCCGCGCCGGCCCGGTCCGTACCGAAGTGGACGAGGAGGGCGGCGCCGCGCTCGGCGAGCCGTACCGCGATGGCCTGTCCGATGCCGCGGGACGCTCCGGTCACCAGGGCCGTTCGTCCGGTCAGGTCGGTCATGTCCCGCTCCAAATGTTAGTGACTACCAAGTTGGTAGACGCTAACACACTGGTAGTGTCTACCGCATGGCCGGTCAGCAGCCGACGCTGCGCGCGCAACGGCGAGCCGAGACGCAGCACGCGATCCAGACCCACGCGGTCCGCCTGTTCCGCGAGCGCGGGTACGACGCCACGACCGTCGCCGACGTCGCCGACGCCGCCGGCGTGTCGCCGATGACGGTGTACCGGCACTTCCCGACGAAGGAGGACCTCGTCCTCGTCGACCAGATCGGCGCGCTCGTCGCCGACCGGATCGCCGCCTCGCCCGCGACCCGTACGCTGGTCGGTCGCATCGGCGGCGCCCTCGTCGACGCGGCCACCGCGCTGACCGGCGAGGACCCCGAGTCGGAGGGGAAGTTCCTGCTGGCGCGTACCCAGCTGATGATCTCGACGCCGGCGCTCCGGGCGCGGCACCTCGACAACCAGTACCTGTTGCAGCGGGCCGTGGTCGACGCGCTCGGCGACGACGTGGCCGATCCGGACGCGGTGTTCCGCGCGCAGGCGGCCACCAGCGCCTGCCTGGCCGCCCTGCACACGGCGCTCGTCCGCTGGGCGGAGGACGACGGCCGCAGCGCGCTGCCCGAGCTGATCGCGCAGGCGCTCACCGCGTCCTTCGGCGACGACGTCCTCGACCACCGCCGCTGAGCCCGCCTTCCACTCGTACGGGCGGCGCCGGTGGCGCGCAGCGGGCAGACTGTTCTCCTCGTCCGACACGAGGGGGAACGGACATGACCGAGCAGGAACCTCCCGGCGTACTCGACGCGCGGTACAGCGCGCCCGACGCGACCGCCGCCGACTGGGCGCAGGCCCGGGAACGGCTCAGCCAAGCCGAACTGTACTGGTTGACGACGGTCCGGCCGGACGGTCGGCCGCACGTGACGCCGCTGATCGGCGTGTGGCTGGACGGCGCACTGCACGTGTGCACCGGCGCGCACGAGCAGAAGGCGCGCAACATCGCCGCCGACCCGCGCTGCGCCGTGACCACCGGCACCAACACCCTCAACTCCGGGTACGACGTGGTCGTCGAGGGGGTGGCGCGGCGGGTCGTCGACGACGCCGAGCTGGCCCGGATCGCCGCGGCGTACCACGACAAGTACGGGGAGGACTGGAGCTTCACCGCGCGCGACGGGCAGCTGCACCACGCCGGCGGTGGCGCCGCGGTCGCGTTCCGCATCGCGCCGGAGACCGCGTACGGGTTCGGCAAGAGTACGCCCAGCCACACCCGCTGGACCTTCACCTGAGCTGTCGGCCCTGTCTCTGTCCACAAGGGACACACGGCCGGAGGCGTATGCTGGCGCCTCCCGTCGAGCGCCGAGCAGGACGCCGGAGGCCAGCGTGACCGACACCGGACCGCGGAGGTACGAGGGCCTGCGGTGGCCGGACTGCCGCAACGTACGGGACGTCGGCGGCCTGCCCACCGTCGACGGGCGTACCACGAGGAGCGGACGTCTGGTACGCGCGGACGCGCTCGATCGGCTCAACGACACCGGAGTGGCCGCCGTCCGTGCCGCCGGGACCGGTCTGGTCGTCGACCTGCGCTCGCCGTGGGAGCTGCCCGGCGCGGCGCCGCACCCGTTCGCCGACGACCCCTGTTTCCGGTGGATCCCGTTCATCGACGCGGACCGCGACCACGAACGCGACCGCGCCAGCGAACGTACCCGGGCGGATCTCTACCGTGGCAGCCTCGACCGGAACGGCCGGTGCGTCGCCGCCGTGGTGCGCGCGATCGCCGGTGCGCCACCGGGTGTCGTGGTCGTGCACTGCCTGTCCGGGGTCGACCGGACCGGCATGCTGGTGGCGCTGCTGCTGGACACGCTCGGCGTCCGGCGCCCCGCCATCGTGCGCGACTACGACCGCAGCCACGACCACCTCGACGGCGTGGACCCCGCCACCGTTTCCGTACCCGAACCGGGGACGATGGCGGACACCCTGCGGCACCTGGACCGCCGGTGGGGTGGGTCGCGCGCGTACCTGGAGCGGCACGGGGTCACCCCGGACCAGCTCGCCGCTCTCGCCGACCGACTGCTGACACCGTGACGGAACCGTTGCGGTACAAGGGGATCAGGTCTCGAAGGAGCTGAGGGTGGTGTCGTAGTCGGCGCCGCCGACGTCGAACATCGACGTCATCCAGTGGTGGAAGTTGTCGCCGCGGGCGCGGAGTTGGCGGTGCAGCTCGGTGGTCAGGGCGCGCTGGACGCCGGCGAGGGCGGGGTCGTCGATCCGGTTGGTCAGCTCGTACGGATCGGCGCGCAGGTCGTACAACTCGTTGACGGACTCGGGGTTGACGACGAGCTTGTGCGTGGCGGTGCGCAGCATCCGTTGCGGGTACGGGAAGTGGTGCCCGTGGAACTCGGCGAGCATCGTCGTACGCCACGGTGGCGTGTCGCCGGCGACCAGCGGCAACAGGCTGTGGCCGTCGACGGCGTCGGTGGTGGGCAGCCCGGCGAGGTCGAGGATGCTCGCGGTGAGGTCCATCAAGGTCACGAACTCGTCCCGCCGCTGCCCCGCCGGCATCCCCGGCACCCGGACCAGCGCCGGGATGCGGTAGATGTCGTCGTACATGGCGGGCCCCTTGTCGTGGAGCCGGTGCGCGCCGGTGAACTCGCCGTGGTCGGCGGTCATCACCACGGCCGTGTCGTCCGCCAACCCGAGCCGTGCCATCGCTTCCAGGATGCGGCCGGCCTCCTGGTCGATCAGCTCCACGTACCCCCAGTACGCGGCGACGAGCCGGCGACTGGTGCGCTCGTCGAGCGTGTCGTACGCCCAGTGCGCGCTGTAGTTCCGTTGCACCGGTGGCTTTCCGTCGAACGTCTCGGCCACCGACGGCGGCAGCGGCACCGTCGCCGGGTCGTACCGGTCGAGGTGGGTGTCGGGCAGGATGTAGGGCAGGTGCGGGCCGAAGAAGTGGGTCGCCAGGAAGAACGGGCGCCGCGCGGGGTCGGCCGCGAAGCGTTCCATCATCTCGATCGTGCGGGTCGCCAGGTAGTGCTCGAACGTGGCCTCGACCGGCTGGTGCAGCCGCGCCGCCATCAGGTTGCCCGGCCCGCCGTTCGGCGCCGTCCCGCGCACCTTGTCGCTGATCCGGTACCCGGGCAGGTCGTGTTCGCGCAGGTAGGCCAGGTAGTCGGGGTGGTCGACGGGGTTGTGCCAGCCGCCCAGCGTCGGCCCCTCGAAGCCGTAGCTGGCCGCCGTCCGGCGCACGCCGCCGTGCCACTTGCCGACCAGCCCGAGCCGCCAGCCGGCCGCCGCCAGCGCCTCGGCGAACGTGAACTGGCCGTCGGGGAGGTCCTCCTGGTACCCGACGTTGCGCTCGTAGTTCGCCAGCAACCTGTGCCGGAACGGTGCCGCGCCGGTCAGCAGGCTCGCCCGCGCGGGAGTGCAGATCGCCGTCGGTGTGAACGCGTTCGTGAACCGGGTGCCGCTGGCCGCGAGCCCGTCGAGTACGGGGGTGGACACGGTCGGGTTGCCGTAGCAACCGAGTGTCGACACCGAGTGCTGGTCGGTCATCAGGAACAGGATGTTGGTCATCGCCCACCCTCGGATCGGGATCGCTGGCCGGCCGGTGCTGCGCCGCGGCGACCAGGGGGTAGCGGGCGACCGCGCCGGCGAGGCGTATGGGTGCTCGGAGCCTGCTCTGCTTACCGACACGCATCACCGGTCATGATGCGCACAGGTGCTCGGAGCAGGTGCGCCCGGGCCCACGGCCCGTGAGCTGTTGTAGCAAGCGAAAGCGGCGCTGTCGACCACCGCGCGCGAGACTCCGCCGCCGGGAGCGGCCGGTCACCGGCGCCGGACGAGAAGTTTCCGCGACACCCTTGGCAGCAAATTTCCAGCGCTGTAAGTTGACGGCCGCGCACACCGACCCGATCGAGGTGACCCGATGGCCGAGCCCGACCCGTCCCGGAACGGCTCCATCGGGCCGACCCCGCGCCCGGAGTACCCGCGCCCTAGCTTCGTGCGGGACGAGTGGCTCACCCTCAACGGGAGCTGGCAGTTCGCGTTCGACCCCGGCGACAGCGGGCGGGAACGCGGGCTGGTCGAGGCCGAGCTGCCCGACCGCATCACCGTGCCGTTCTGCCCCGAGTCCGAGCTGTCCGGCATCGGCGACACCGACTTCCACCCGGCCGTCTGGTACCGCCGTGCGGTGGACCACGACGCGACCGTCTGGGTCGACGGGCGGGAGGTCGCGCGGCACAGCGGTGGTTTCACGCCGTTCACCGCCGACCTGACCGACGTGGAACGCCCCGGCGAGGAGTCGGTCGTGGTGGTGCGCATCCGGGACAACCCGCGCGGTCCGCAGGCGCGCGGCAAGCAGTCGACGGAGTACGCGAACCACGGGTGCGTGTACCGGCTGCGGGCGAGGCTGCGCGACACCGACGGCGAGGGCGCCGCAGTGACCGTACCGGCCGATCTGGCGCCGCGGCTGCACCTATGACCGGATGGCGTGGACGGTCGACCCGCTGCCGTCGCGCGAGGCGAGCCACTGACCACCGCCGACCGGCGGCGTCCACCAGCGAGGGGGAGTCCGTGACCACCACCGATGCCGAGATCGCGATCGGCAGCCGCCCGTCGGCGCGGATCGATCCGTTGGTGTACGGCCACTTCCTGGAGTCGGCGTTCTTCGGCAACATCGAGGGCGGGGTGTTCGACGAGGGGTCGCCGCTCGCGGTGTCCGGGGCGGGCGCGCTCGACGGGTGCCGCCGCGACGTGATCGACGCCTGCCGCGAGCTGGGCCTGCCCGTCGTACGGTGGCCCGGCGGCAACTTCGCCTCCGCGTACTGGTGGCGGGACGGGACGGGGCCGCGAGACGAACGGCCGCGCCGGCTGGAACTGGCGTGGGGTTCGGAGGAGAGCAACCGGTTCGGTACCCCGGAGTTCCTGGCGTGGATCGGGGCGGTGCGCACCGACGCGGTCCGGACCGAGGCGTACCTGTGTCACGGCGCGCGCAGCGTGGAGGACGCGGTGCGGTGGGTCGAGTACACGAACTACGCGGGCGACACGACGCTGACCCGGCAGCGCGCCGCCGACGGCCACGCCGAGCCGTACCGGGTGCGGTGGTGGGGTGTCGGCAACGAGGTGTACGGCCCGTGGCAGATGGGACACCGGCCGGTGGAGCGGTACGTGGCCGACGCGCGCGAGCACGTCCGGTTCATGCGCCAGGTCGATCCCGGCCTGCGGTTCGTGGCGTGCGGATCGCCGCGGCAGCAGTGGACGGAGGCGGTGGTGGCCGGGCTCGGTGACCGCGTCGACGCGTTCTCCCTGCACCTGTACGGCGTCGACCACCACCTGACGACACCCACGGTCGACGAGTACGACGCGGTGGTGTCGCAGTCGGTGTACTTCGAGCACGCGATCGGCGAGTACGCGGACGAGATCGCCGCGGTGGCAACGGCGTCGCACCTGGACCGGCCGCCTGGCATCGCGCTGGACGAGTGGAACAACCGGCACCTGGAACCGTCGGGCTGGCCCGAGCCGCGGCCCGGCGACGACGGCGGCACCGCGGCCCGCGACACGCCGGCGGGGGAGCGGACCCGGGTGCGCGTCAACCGGCACAGCACGCGCACCCTGGCCGACGCGCTGATGTACGCGGGGGTGTTCCACGCGATCCACCGGGCCGCCGGTCACGAGGTGCCGGTGACCATGGCGAACACGGTGAACCTGGTCAACGCCAACGGAATCCTCCAGGTACGCCCGGGCGGCGTGCTGCGCACCCCCGTCTTCCACGTCTGGGACCTGTACCAGAACCACTTCGGCCGGCGCGCCCTCCCGGTACGGGTGTCGACGCCGGCGGTGGTGCGGGCCGTACGGCTCGGCGCGGAACGTACCGACCGGTTCGGGGTGGGGACGACGCGGACCACGGCGGTCGGCCTGCTCGACGCCAGCGCCGCCGGTACCGACGACGGCGGTCTCACGCTCGCGGTCATCAACCGTTCCGCGGACCGTACGGTGCGGGCGGCGATCCGGTTGGACGACAGTACGGGGAGCCTGCCGCCGGTCGCGCGGGTGTGGTCTTTCGGCGCGGACGCCACCGACCTGTTCGCGACGAACACGCTGAGCACAGCGGACACGGTTGCCCCGCGGACGCCCGACCCGACGGGCACCGAGCCGGGCCGGTACGACTTCCCGCCGCACAGCGTCACGATGCTGCGCTTCGACCCGCGCTGAGCGTGGCCGGGCCGTACCGGTGAGGGGGCACAGCGTTACAGCGCTGTACGCTGCGGCTCCCGACGATGGCCGGGTGCGCCGCCGTGGCGCCCCGTAGGCTGTCGTCACACGGTGTCAGGAGGAACGGTGGACCGACCTCGCCTCAAGGACGTGGCGGAACGGGCGGGCGTGTCGCTCAAGACGGCGTCCAACGTCGTGAACGACTTCCCGCACGTCAGCGACGCGACGCGGCAGCGCGTCCAGGAGGCGATCGACGCGCTCGGCTACCGCCCCAACGTGTCCGCGCGCAACCTGGCCCGCGGGCGTACCGGGATCATCGCGCTCGCCGTACCGCGGCTGGACATGCCGTACGTCGCGGAGATGGCCCGGTACGTCATCGAGGCGGCCGACGCGCACTCGTGGATCGTGCTGGTCGAGCAGACCGCCGGCCGCCCCGAGTGGCAGAACGGCGCCGTGCTCGACGACCTGTTCCGGCGCATCGACGGGCTGATCTACAGTCCGGGCCTGGCGGGGGAGAGTTCGCTGGAGCAGGTCGCCGCGGACACCCCCATCGTGCTGCTCGGCGAGAACCTGTACGACGAGCGCTTCGACCACGTGTCGATCGACAACGTGGCGGCGGCCCGTACCGCGACCGAACACCTGGTGGCGGTCGGCAAGCGGCGCATCGCGGCCGTCGGCGTGCGGCGCGAGCGGCAGTCCGGCACGACCCGGGAGCGGCTCACCGGCTACCGGCAGGCGTTGCGCGCCGCCGGCCTGCCCGTCGAGCCGAAGCTCGTCCGGCCGGCGGGCTCGTTCCGCGGCGAGGAGGGCGAACGGGCCGCGGAAGCGTTGCTGCGACTGCCAAAGCCGCCCGACGGCATCTTCTGTTTCACCGACTGGGTGGCGCTCGGCGTCCTGCGCGCGCTGCACAACCACGGCGTACGGGTGCCCGAGGACATCGCCGTGGTCGGCTTCGACGACATCCCGTACGGCCGGGTCGCGACGCCGTCCATCACCACGATCGCGCCGGACAAACGGGAGATCGCCCGCATCGCCGTGGACCTGCTCGCGCAGCGCCTGAGCGCCCGCGGCCGGCCGTCCCCGCGCAGCACGCTCGTCGACTTCGACCTCGTCGTACGCGAGAGCACGAGTGGTCGGACGGTGGACCCGGGGGGCACCGCACGCCGCCCGCGGCACTGACGACGGCCTGCGGGCCGCGCGCGATTTCCTTGTCGTACAAGGGATCCGGCTGTCGAACCGCGCCGTGACGTCGCTCGGTCGGCGCTGTCCGGGTGCCGGGACGGGACGATTGACAGCGCTGAATACAGCGCTGTAACCTCCGTCAAACGCCATCGCCATGGACAGGTCAGACGACGCCGGGCGAGCCCCTCGCCCGGGTCTGTGACAAGCAGCCGACGAGGAATGGTGTCAGCCATGGTCGAGTTGAACCGCCGTCGTTTCCTGCAGGTGTCCGGCTCGCTGGCCGGGCTCGCGGCCCTCGGTGCGTGCGGAAGCTCGGGCGACTCCGCCGCGCGCAACTACCTGACCTGGTGGGACCACCAGGGCAACCAGAAGTCCCTGCACAACAAGATCTTCACCGCGTTCGCCCGGTCGTCCGGCGGGATGAAGGTGCAGTACACCCCGCGCAACGCGGAGAAGATGGGGCAGGCGCTGCAACTGGCGAAGCAGTCCAACCAGCTGCCCGACGTGCACACCAACGCCGGCCTGGCCATCCCGGTACCCGAACTGATCAAGGCGGGCTGGGTCGCGCCGCTCGACCTCGACGACGCCGCCACGGCGCGCATCAGGTCGAGCCTGCTCGACGGCGTGCACGTGTTCGACGGCAAGGTCTACAGCTTCCCCCAGTTCAACTTCCGCACGTACTCGGCGGCCACCTGGTTCAACAGAAAGCTGGTGGCGAAGGCGGGCCTCGACCCGGACCAGCCGCCGACCACGTACGACGAGTTCCGTGCCGCGGTAAGGAAAGTGGGCCGGTCCGGCGGCGGCGTGTACGGCTGGGTGTGGAACGGCGGCATGACCGAGCGGATGGAGGACCAGGTCAACATGCTCGCCCAGGCCGCCGGGTTCGAGGGCGGCGGCGGGACGCTGTACCGCACCGGCGAGATCGCCTACCACGCCGACCCGTACGTGACGGCGATCGAGTTCCTGGTGGCCATGTCCCGCGACAGAATGCTCATGCCCGGCGCCACGACGCTGAACGACGAGATCGCGCGGTCCCGCTGGGCGGCCGGATCCGCCGGCTACTTCATCGACGGGCCGTGGTGCCCCGGCGTCATCCGGCAGAGCTTCCCGACGTTCGCCGACTCGCTCGGGGTCGGCCCGATCCTGTTGCCGCAGAAGGGAACCATCCGCTGCTACGCGCCGCCGCAGGGCGGCACGTTCTGGCTGTCGCCGACCGCCGCGCCCAAGCAGCGGAAGGCGGCCAACACGCTGCTCGGCGACTACTTCACCACGAAGGAGTACTTCGTGGACCTGGCGGGGTGGATGCCGCAGCCGCCGCTCGACCTGTCCGCGGTGGACAAGTCCACGGCGTACCCGTCGTGGAAGAAGCTGGTGGGCTGGATGGCGAAGCAGGTGTTCCTCGCGCCGAGCCCGGTGGTGGGTAACATCGAGGTCACCAAGGCCGAGGCGGAGAGCAACGACGTCAAGCCCGGGCTCGGCGACATCGTGCAGGGCGCGCTGTCCGGCGACGTCACGAACGTCCGGCGCGCGCTCAAGGACCTGTCCGACAAGGCCAGCGCCGCCCGGGAGAACGCGGTGCGGACCGCCAGGGCGCGGGGCGCCAAGGTGAGCCTCGACGACTACGCCTTCCCGAACTGGCGGCCCGGCACGGACTTCACGAGCGACCGGTACCACGGGTGAGGTGTGGGCATCGATTGCGCCACAACGGAATCCGCCCGCCGGACCGACGAGACGAGGACCATGAGCAGGCTGCCGAACATCGTGCTGGTGATGACCGATCAGCAGCGGGCCGGCTTCACCGCCGGTTCCGGATTCGCGCTGGACACCATGCCGTTCCTCGACTCGGTCGCGCGCACCGGCGCACGCTTCCACCGCGCGTACACGACCGCGCCGCAGTGCGTACCCGCGCGGTGCAGCCTGCTCACCGGCCGCTTCCCGAGCGCCACCCGGGTCCGGCAGAACAGCGCGGCCCGGCACGTACTCCGCGGTGACGACCTGATCGACGTGGTCCGCGCCGCCGGGTACTCGGTGCACATGGCTGGCAAGACGCACTTCTACCGGTCCGCCGCGGACTTCGACACGTTCGCCGCGCCGTACGGGCACCTCAGCGGCCCGGACGGGCTGGCGACGGGCGAGGAGGCGGAGTTCGAGGAGTGGCTGACGCGGTTCGGGCACGAGGTGGCGGACCGGCCGACGCCGTTCGGGGTCGAGTGCCAATTCCCGTACCGGATCGTGTCGGGCGCGATCGACGCGGTGGACTCCGCGCCGCGCGACCGGCCGTTCTGCACGTGGCTGTCGTTCCCCGAGCCGCACAACCCGTACCAGGTGCCGGAGCCGTACTTCGGGATGTTCGGCGAGGACGACGTGCCGGAGCGGATGTGCGGGCCGGAGGCCGCGGAGGCCAAGGGCGGCGCCTGGCGGTGGCTGCGGCGGCTCGTCGAGGAGAAGCGCCCCGGGTACGACGACGAATGGCGGCGCTACCGCGCCAACTACTGCGGGATGCTGCGGCTGATCGACGACCAGCTCCGGCGGTTCGTGACGCACCTGCGCGAGCGCGGGCACGCCGACGACACGCTGTTCGTGTTCCTCGCCGACCACGGCGACTACGTCGGGGACTACGGCCTCCAGCGCAAGGGCGCGGGGATGCCGGAGTGCCTGATGCGCATCCCGTTCGTACTGGCGGGTCCGGGCATCGGTGTCGCCGACAACGACCGGGACTTCGTCTCGCTGGTCGACGTGCTGCCGACGCTGTGCGAGGCGATCGGCGCGCCGATCCCGCTCGGCGTGCAGGGGCGGAGCCTGTGGCCGCTGCTCACCGGCGCGGAGTACCCGGCGGAGCAGTTCGCCAGCATGTACGGCGAGTCCGGCTTCGGCGGGCTGTTCTACGGCGCCGACGAGCGCCCGCCGCTGCACTTCCCGTACGAGGGGCGGCAGTTCGACGAACTCAACACCGTGACGCAGAGCGGGAACACCAGGATGCTGCGGCGCGATCGCTGGAAGCTGCTGTACGACTCGCAGGACCGCGGCGAACTGTACGACCTCGCCACCGACCCCGCCGAACTCACCAACCGGTACGACGATCCGGCCCTCGCCGACGTGCGCGCCGCGCTGCTCGCCGAACTCCTCGGCTGGTGCGTGCGTACCGCGGACGACCTGCCGGTGGCGCACTACACGCCGAAACGCGCGCCGCACAACTGGACCGTCGGGGCGCCGCGATGACCGGCGCCGTTCTCACCGAGGCCGCGACGACCGCGCGACCGCCACGCCGCCGCGGTGGCCGACGCCGGCGTACCACGATGTGGGTGTGGCTGTTCCTCGCCCCGACCGTGGTGCTCTACGGCGTGTTCACCGTCTACCCGATCGTCGGCAGCTACTGGTACTCGCTGCTCGACTGGGACGGCTTCACGACGACGAAGACGTTCGTCGGCCTCGCCAACTACCGCGAGGTGTGGCACGATCCGCTGTTCTGGCAGGCGTTCTGGCACACGTTGCTGTTCATGCTGGTGACCGTGCCGGCGCAGGTGATCCTGTCGCTGCTCGCCGCGATCCTGCTGAACTCGCCGAAGATGCCGCTGTCGCGGGTGTTCCGGACCGCGCTGTTCCTGCCGGTCGCGACGACCACGGCGATCGTCGGCATCGTCATGCAGTCGATCTTCGACCCCGCGAACGGCCCGGTGAACCTGTTCGTGCAGAAGCTGGGGTTCGACGGCGGCATCAACTTCCTCGGCTCCTCGCACACGTCCCTCTGGACCGCGATGGCCGTGTACGTCTGGAAGTGGCTCGGCATCACCCTCATCTACTGGCTCGCCGCGCTCCAGACCGTACCCAGGGACCTGTACGAGGCGGGCAGCATCGACGGCGCCGGCCCCGTGCAGCTGTTCCGGCACATCACCGTGCCGCTGCTCAAACCGTTCACGATCATCATCACGCTGCTGTCGCTGGAGGCCAGCCTGCACGTGTTCGACCTGATCCAGACGATGACCGGCGGCGGCCCCTTCTACTCCAGCGAAGTACTCGAAATCTACATCTACCGCTGGGCGTTCGGCGCGACCGTCCCGCGCCTGGGATACGCGTCGGCTGCCGCGGTCATCTTCGGACTGTTCGTGTTCGTGATCGGGATCCTCCAGCTTCTCGGCGTCCGGGCGGCCCGGCGGACGGGAGTCGGCTCATGACCTCGATCGCCCGTACCGCACCGGATTCCGCCCGGCAGCGGTCCCGCGCGTCCCGGCTGCTGCGCCGGCTGCCGTGGTGGATCGCGGCGCTGCTGCTCGCCGGCGGATGCTTCCTGTGGATCTACCCGTTCCTCTGGACGATCGGCGCGTCGCTGAAGACCGCGCCGGAGATCTTCAGCGACGGCCTCGACGTGATCCCCAAGTCACCCGTGTGGGTAAACTACGGCCGCGCCTGGAACGACGCGCACTTCGGCGAGTACCTGCGGAACACGGTGATCGTGACCGTGGCAACCGTGATCATCGTCGTCGTACGGTCCGCGATGGCCGGCTACGTCCTCGGCCGCTACCGGTTCCGCGGCCGGCGCGTCGTGCTCGTCGTCCTCGTCGCGACGCTGCTCGTGCCGACCGGGTACACGATCATCCCGGTGGTCGACATCGCGCAGCGGCTGCACCTGCTCAACTCGCTGACCGGCATGGTCATCGCGCTGTCCGGCGGCGCGCACGTCGCGCTGACCCTGCTGTACATGGGCTACTTCCGCCGCATACCAACCGAACTGTTCGAGTCGGCGCAGCTCGACGGCGCCGGGTTCCTGACGACGTTCTTCCGGATCATGCTGCCGCTGGCGACTCCGGTCACCGCGTCCGCGACGCTGCTGACGTTCCTCAACACCTGGAACGCGTTCTTCCTGCCGCTCGTGTTCACGTTCTCCCGCCCCGACCTGCGTACCGTCAGCGTCGGCATGCTCGCGTTCTCCGGCGAGTACTCGACCGACTGGCCCGGCATGGCGGCCGGTGCCGCGATCTCGCTGGCGCCCGTGATCATCCTGTTCTTCGTACTCCAGCGCTACTTCGTCGAAGGCATCGCCGGCGCCGTCAAGAACTGAGCCGCAGAGTCATCGGCCGCACACCGGCCCCGCCCAGCCGCGCCGCGTCGGTCGGGTGCCGACACGGGTGAGGCCGATGCCCTGCGCGCGTTCGGCGTCGTGCCGAACCTCTGGTACTGCCCGTTCACGGCGCCGGCGGCGGCCGCTGCCCGGGCTGTCTGCGCGGGCAGCGGCCGTCCGGCGACGGTCAGAACTCGTCGTCGAAGGTGACCGACCCGGTCACGCCCACCTGGTACGCCGAGACCCGGCGCTCGAAGAAGTTCGACAGCTCCTGGACGTCCTGCAACTCCATGAACGCGAACGGGTTGCGGCTGCCGTACATCGGCTCGATGCCGAGCGTGGCCAGCCGCCGGTCCGCGACGTGCTGGAGGTACTCGCGCATGTCGGCCAGCGACATTCCCGAGACGCCCTGTTCGAGCAGGTCCGCGGCGAACTGCACCTCGCACTCCACGGCCTCGGCCAGCATGTTCCGCACCTGCTGCGCCATCTCGTCGTCGAACAGGTCCGGCTCCTCGGCACGGACCGTGTCGACCACGTCGAACGCGAACGCCATGTGCATCGACTCGTCGCGGAACACCCAGTTGGTACCGGACGCCAGCCCGTGCAGCAGGCCGCGCGAACGCAGGTAGTACACGTAGGCGAAGGCGCCGTAGAAGAACAGGCCCTCGATGCAGGCGGCGAAGCAGATCAGGTTGAGCAGGAACGCCCGCCGGTCGTCGCGGGTCCGCAGCTCGCGGGTCTCGAACAGGGAGTCGATCCACCGGAAGCAGAACTCGGCCTTGCGCGCGATCGACGGGATGTTCTCCACCGCCGAGAACGCCTCGAACCGCTCCTTCTCGTCCGGCACGTACGTGTCGAGGAGGTTCAGATAGAACTGGACGTGCACGGCCTCCTCGAACAGTTGCCGGGACAGGTAGAGCCGGCCCTCCGGGGAGTTGACGTGCTGGTACAGGTTCAGTACGAGGTTGTTCGCGACGATCGTGTCGCCGGTGGCGAAGAACGCGACCAGCCGGGACACCAGGTGCTGCTCGGCGGGGGAGAGCTTGGCCAGGTCGGCGAGGTCGGAGTGCAGGTCGACCTCCTCGACGGTCCAGGTGTTCTTGATCGCGTTCTTGAACCGGTCGAAGAACTGCGGGTAGCGCATCGGCCGCAGGGTCAGGTCCATGCCCGGGTCGAGCAGCAGGTGCCGTTCGCCGGCTTCGGTACGTGTGGTCATTGGCATGCCTCGCAGCTTTCGGGGTTCTCCAGGGAGCAGGCCAGCGCCTCGGCGTCGCTCACCGGCTCGGCGGTCGGGTTCGCCGCGGCCGGGGTGACGGCGACGGTCGCCTGCTGGATGCGGGTCGCCGGACGCGACCGCAGGTAGTACGTGGTCTTGAGGCCGGACTTCCAGGCGTGCAGGTACATCGAGGAGAGCTTGCCGATGGTCGGCGCGCTCAGGAACAGGTTCAGCGACTGCGACTGGTCGACGTACGGTGCCCGCGCCGCGGCCAGATCGATCAGCGCCCGCTGCGGCAGTTCCCACGCGGTACGGAACAGGTCGCGGACGTCGCCCGGCAGCTCCGCGACGGCCTGCACCGACCCCTCGGCCCGCTTGATCTGCTCGCGGACCTCGGGCGTCCACCGCCCGAGCTTCTTCAGCTCGCGTACCAGGTAGGTGTTGATCTGGAGGAACTCGCCGGACATCGTCTCGCGCTTGAACAGGTTGGAGACCTGCGGTTCGATGCACTCGTAGCAGCCGGCGATGGACGCGATCGTCGCGGTCGGCGCGATCGCCACGAGCAGCGAGTTGCGCAGACCGTGCGCCGCGACCGCGGTACGCAGCTCGGCCCACCGCTCGGCCTGGGCCGGCTCGGCACCCCACAGGTCGGGGTGCAGGTCGCCGCGCGCCGCCCGCGTCTCCGCGTACGCGGGGTGCGGGCCGAACCGCTCGGCGAGCCCGGCGGACGTTTCGAGCGCGGTCAGGAAGATCTCCTCCTGTACGCGGGTCGACAGTTCCCTGGCTTCCGCCGAGTCGAACGGCAGCCGCAGCGCGAAGAACGCGTCCTGCAACCCCATCAACCCGAGCCCGATCGGACGCCAGCGCGGGTTGGACGCCGCGGCCTGCTCCGCCGGGTAGTAGTTGATGTCGATGACGCGATCGAGGAACACCACGGCCGTACGTACCGTCGAGCGCAGCGTGTCCCAGTCGACGCCGGCGGCGGTGACGTGCGCGCCGAGGTTGATCGAGCCCAGGTTGCACACGGCGGTCTCGGCGTCGTTGTTGACCTCAAGGATCTCGGTGCAGAGGTTCGACAGGTGGATGGTGTTGCCCGGCCTGCCGGTCTGGTTGCCCAGCCGGTTCGAGGTGTCCTTGAACGTCATCCACCCGTTGCCGGTCTGCGCGAGGGTCCGCATCATCCGGCCGTACAGGTCGCGGGCCTGCACGGTACGCACGGCCTTCTTCTCCGCCGCCCGGTACGCGGCGTCGAACTCCGCGCCGTACAGGTCGGGCAGCTCCGGCGCGTCCGACGGGTCGATCAGCGACCACTCCTCGTCCGCCTCGACCCGGCGCATGAACTCGTCCGGGATCCAGTTGGCCAGGTTCAGGTTGTGCGTACGCCGGGAGTCCTCGCCGGTGTTGTCCCGCAGTTCGAGGAACTCCTCGACGTCCGGGTGCCACGGCTCCAGGTAGACGCAGGCCGCGCCCTTGCGCCGGCCGCCCTGGTTCACCGCCGCCACGCCCGCGTCGAGGGTCTTCAGGAACGGCACGATCCCGTTCGAGCGGCCGTTCGTACCGCGGATCAGGGCGCCGCGCCCGCGTACCCGGGACCAGGCGATGCCGATGCCGCCGGAGAACTTCGACAGCCGTGCCACCTGGTGGTAGCGCTCGTAGATCGAGTCGAGCTCGTCGCGCGGCGAGTCCACCAGGAAGCACGACGACATCTGCGTGTGCCTGGTCCCCGAGTTGAACAGCGTCGGCGAACTCGGCAGGTACGCCAGGCTCGACATGAGCCGGTAGAAGTCGATCGCCTCGCCCGGCGTCTGCGACAGCCCGCACGCCACCCGCAGCAGCCAGTACTGCGGCGTCTCCACGACGAGCCGCGAGTCCGGATGCCGCAACAGGTACCGGTCCGCGACCGTACGCAGGCCGAAGTACTCGAACCGCCGGTCACCGTCGACGTCCACCGCGTCGTCGAGCTTGCGGGCGTTGCGCGCCACGAACTCCGCGGTACCGTCGCCGATCAGCCCCAGCCCGTGCGCGTACCGGATGGACTGGCTGAAGCTCGCCACCCCCTGGCCGCGCACCTCCTTGTCCACGAACGCGGCCAGCAGCCGCGCCGCGAGCTTCGAGTACTGCGGCTCCTCGCCGATCAGCTCGGCCGCCGTCTGGATCGACAGCCTGTCCAGCTCGGCGGTGGTCGCCCCGTCGTACAGGCCGCTGATCGTCTTGGTCGCGACCCGCAGCGGATCGACCTCGTCCAGGTCGGAGACCCAGCGCTCGACCGCCCGGACGATCTTGTTGACGTCCACCGCCTCGGTGGCGCCGTTGCGTTTGCTGACCCGCATCACGTGCCGGCGCTGCTCCGGGCCTGCCTCGCCCGGCGCCGCCTGTTCCTGTACCGCAGTCACGTCCCCTCCTCGCGCACGACCCCGAAGGTCTGCCGGGCGCGTGGGGACGCCCACCGGCCGTCGACGATGTCGATGCCCGGCTCACGGCGTTGGTCGTCCCACGCGACCGTCGACCGCCGCACGCCACGCGTACGGCGCTGCTGGCAGGTCTTCGGACTCGTGGGCGTCGTGCTCGTGCCTACTGGCCGTCGCTTCCCGGACCGGGGTCCAGTGCTGTGTGACGGCGGTCGTTCCCACTCACCGCTGCGGGACAGTCCCGGAATCGCACCGGGTTCCCTCTTGCCTCGGCCACCGCCGAAGCGGAAGCCGAACCAGCTGCAGGCAACACCATATACGGGCGCGCTGACGGCTCGGTGGCACCACATGCTGTGTCGTGCGTTCAATCATGTGGTACTTGTCGCACCAGGCGCCCACCGCCGTCGTGGCGGAGCCCCCGAGCAGCGCCGTACGCAGCACGGGACGGGTCGGCGGATGCGCAGTCCGGTCCACGGTGAGCCGGCAGCAACGGCGAGACGGCCGGTGGCGATCCCCGCGCCGTTGGCCCCGACCTCGACGAGGTGGCGACCACGCCCGCACCGCGCTCGGCGCCCCCACAGCGGAACCGTTGGTACGTAACGGATCCAGCGTCGGTGGGTGCTGGGATCCTTGTCGCGGGTCGCAGTGGCCGGGCGGCGGGGTTGCGGGCGGCGCGGAGCACGTGCCGGCTTGGCCGATGGCGGGTCCGGCGGCGCGGTGCCGCCCGTTGAGCATCACGACGTCGTGCACGATGCCCTGGTAGCGCAGGGCGCACCGGCCCGCCCCAGCGTCCGCTGCACCCCCGTCGGGTACCAGGTCGGCCTCCCGCGGGGAGGTGTCGAAGGGCATGGCGTGAATCGCATTGTGGGCAATCCAAACGCTCACGTTGAGGTTGCTCCGTCCGCGACTGTAGGCTCGATCCGACGGACGTACGGGGGGAGGGCGGGTCGGATGGGCGCCGGACGCGGCAAGGACCAGGCACAGGTCTCCCTGCTGCTCGACGACCAGCTCTGCTTCGACCTCTACGCCGCCTCCCGGGCCATGACCCAGCGGTACCGGCCGCTGCTCGACGAGCTGGGCCTGACGTACCCGCAGTACCTGGTGATGCTCGTGCTGTGGGAGCGCGGCACCATGTCGATGAAGGACATCGGCGGTGCCCTGCACCTGGACTACGGCACCCTCAGCCCGCTGGTCAAGCGACTGGAGGCGGCGAACCTCGTCCGGCGCGAACGGCGGCCGGACGACGAGCGTTCGGTCCAGGTCAGCCTCACCGCGCAGGGCACCGACCTGGAACGCAGGGCGCGGTCGGTGCCCTGCGCGATCGGCGCCGCGGCGGCGCTGTCCGCGCAGGAGGTCCAGCAGGCCCGGCGGATCCTGCGCCGCCTCACCGCCAACCTCAGCGCCTCCTGACGATCTGGGGCGCGGTGCGGATCGTGGCGCATCCGGTACGGGTCGTTCGACGACGCTCATGATCACTGGAGCTGGCAGCGTCCGCCCGGTACGCGCCGTCCGGTTGCTGCCTCGTTCGGCGGTGGTGTCCCTCCGTGACCACCCGGGCGGATGACGCGCTCCGCGTACGGCCGGCCGTGGTACCCGGCACCGCTCCGGGACGTACTTGAGGATTGCTCGGATTACCGTGCGTGACCTGCGGGAACGTCGGACGGGAGGGCTCCGGGAGGGTGATCGGTCGTCCGGTCAGGACAGCACGACGAACGTGCCCACGTCGTGCCGGTTCGCCCGAGGTACGCCACGCTGCGTGCGCTGCACGATGGCGACATGGCACCGATGTGGTGGTGGTTCGGCATCGCGGCGCTCGCCGCGCTCCTCATGCTGAGCATCGCCGTCGTCGCCACCGTGGGCGTCGTCCACCACCGCCGCGACCGGCTCCCCGCCGACTCGGACGACATCGCTCCGCGGCCCGAGCCGCCCGTCTCCGTGGTACCGCACGGCGCGCCGCGATCGTTGACGCCGCAACGCATCCGCGGTACCGACGGATCCTGACCGCGCGCGCCACGCCACCCCGCGGCGACGGCCGTGGCATCCTCGGGCCGGTGGACGAGGACCTGGAAGAGGTACGGCTGACCGGCGGCTTCGTCAACGACGTCGTACGAGTCGGCGACACGGTGCGCCGCTCCGCCGGACCGTGGACCCCCGCCGTGCACGAGCTGCTGCGCCACCTGGAGACCGTCGGCTTCCCGTACTCGCCCCGGGTGTTGGGCATGGACGACCGGGGCCGCGAGGTGCTGTCGTACCTCGACGGGGTGTCCGCGACGCGCCCGTGGCCGGCGGTGTTGCGCGCCGACGACGGCCTGCGCCAGATCGGCGCCCTGGTACGGCGGTTGCGCGCGGCGGTCGCGACGTTCGTGCCGTCGCCGTACGCCCGGTGGCGCAGCGGTGTGGCGTGGCGGCCCGGTCTGCTGCTGCGGCACGGTGACCTGGCGCCGTGGAACACGCTGTGGCGCGGGGACCGCCTGGTGGGCCTGCTCGACTGGGACTTCGCCGAGCCGGCCCCGCCGCTGTGGGATGTCGCGCAGGCCGCGTGGTACGCGGTGCCGTTGCGCGGCGGCGACAAGGGCTGGCAGGTCTCGGGCTTCACGGCCGAACCCGACCACCGCCACCGCCTTGACGTACTCTGCCGCGCCGCCGGCGCCGACCCGGCCGCCGTACTGGACGCCCTCGTCCGGCTCCAGGCCACCGAACGCGCCCGCACCCTCGACCTCGGTACTGCGGGGGTCGAGCCGTACGCGGGGTTCCTGGGGCGCGGGGATCTCGCCGAACTCGACGCGGAGGCGGCGTGGCTGCACGACCGCCGTACGCGGCTGCTGTCACCGTGACCGGGGTCACCTCGCCGGCTGTTACGTTTCCGGGTGCCCAGGTGTCAACACGGTGCAGGCAACCGAGCCGCGAGCGAGGAGCAGAACCGTGGAAGCACGACTGAACTACGTCGAGAACCCCGTCGCCGCCAAGTTCGTGAAGGGTCTGGTGTCCGCGGCGAGGTCCGTCACCGGGTCCGGGCTGCCGGCCTCGACCGCGCAGCTGGTGGAGATCCGGGCCAGTCAGATCAACGGCTGCAGCGGCTGCCTCGACATGCACACCAAGGACGCCGCGGCGGCCGGTGAGGACACCACCCGACTGCACCTCGTCGCCGCCTGGCGCGAGGCGACCGTCTTCAGCGAGGCGGAACGCGCCGCCCTCGAACTCGCCGAGGAAGGTACCCGGATCGCCGACGCGGCGGGCGGGGTCAGCGACGAGGTGTGGGCCAACGCCCGCAAGCACTACGACGACGGCCAGCTTGCCGCGCTGGTCTGCACCGTCGCCACGATCAACGCGTTCAACCGGTTGAACGTCATCTCGCAGCAGCCGGCCGGCGACTACACGCCCGGCCAGTGGGGATAGCGGTCGCGGCTCGGTGTCGGGTTCCGCGTCGACCCTCCGATGCGCCGGCGAGCGGGATTCCCGGCACCGAGCCCGGTCCCGCCGCCGAGGTGTCCGCGCCGCGGCTGGGCCGGCGTCATGGGCGGCCCACCGTTCATCGGGGACCTGCCGGACCTCACTGCTGACCATCGCGGTACTCGTCCGCGTCGGCCGCGCGTTCCCGGCCGGGTACTCGGGAATGCTTGTGCGGCAACGCAATCGGCGTGACCGTCAGGGGGAGCCCGCGGTGTGTGGCGGATCCTCGCCCGGCCTGGCCGGCGCCGACGATCTGCGGCCGTCGTTGGGGAACGCGAGGTCAGACGCCGCCGGCGCGCAGCACCGGTGGCCTGCCCCCGGTACGGGTCAGGTGACGGTGTCGTCGCGGTGCTCGGCGAACTCGGCGGAGCGTACCTCCGTCGCCCGGGCGTAGCGTGCCGCGCGGTCGTCCCAGTCGGCGTCGACACCGAACGCGCGGGCGGCGAAGTTCGTGGCGCGGATCGCGTCGGGTACCTCGTCGAGCTGGTCCGGGGTCAGCACGCGGACCGGCGAGCCGACCGCCGTCGTGTGCGGCGGCACGAAAAACCCTTCCGGTACCACGGTTCCGGCGTGCACGAGCGCGCCGACGGCGATCGACGCGCCCGGCCTGAGCACCGCGCCGTGCAGTACGGTCGTGTGCGCCGCGAGGTAGGTGCACCGACCGATCTCCGCGCCGAGCACGGTGGCGTGCGGCCCGACGAACGCGTGGTCGCCGACGAGTACGGGGAGGTCCGTGCCGGTCACCGCGGTGGCGCGCAGCACGGCGTGTTCGGCCACGATCGTCGTCGCACCCACGTCGACGCGTGACCCCTCCGCATCGAGCACCGCGCCGTACATGACGCGGGCGTGCGGGCCGACGCGTACGTCACCGACCAGCGTCGCGTTGGGCGCGACGTACGCATCCGGATGGACCTGGGGTTCCATACCACGATGCCGGATGTACATGCTTCCAGCGTTGCGCGCGACGAACCGTACGGCTGGCGGGATTCGGACGTGGCGTTCGTCGCCGCGCACAGTCGGGCATCGTGTTCGGGCTGTCGCGCGGCGGCGTTACGGGGTTGCCGGAAAGCCCGCACGACATCGCCCGGTTCACCACGGCCCTGACCTGCTTCGGGTACCCGCTGCTGTCCCCGCTCGGCGCCGTACTCGCCGTCGCCGCCGCGGCCGGCGTACTGTCCTCGCCGTCGCCGTCGCCGTCGCCGTCGCCGTCGCCGTCGCCGTCGCCGTCGCCGTCGCCGTCGCCGTCGCCGTCGCCGTCGCCGTCGCCGT